>CAWGQT010000001.1:0-94014 GCA_963824755.1 uncultured Solirubrobacterales bacterium
GCGCAGACAGTGGCGCCGGCTTGGCAGCCGCAAGCACGCCCCCCGCGAACTCACCAGCGCCAGCTATGAGCACGACCGCGACGAGCGATATCCCGGCATTGCGAAAACGGCTGCGCCTATGTTCCTGGTTCATCGTGTGGCCCCTTTGCGCATCGTGCAGGGCGGCGACGTGAAACCTACCACTGGCGGCATGGCTCGCCTCGCCCGCGTGGACCAGGACCGCACTTTTTCGACCCTGCCGGTTCACTAATCTCGTGGTGCGTCGTTGGGTAGTCGTGACCGCGCCGCATTGCTCACGCCGCCGCGCGAGAGAACGCACGTATCCAGCTCACGCCTGCTGCTCGGGAACTGGCGGCACTGCCGACCGTGGCGTCGCGATGGAGGTCGCGAGCGCGGTGAAGGCGCCTACTCTGGACGTAGCTGCACCGGTTTCTGCTGTGTCATCTTGAGAGGAGCGAGGGATGCCGGAGCTGTTCGACACTGAGGGGCAGTTCTCACGCAGGAGGTTCTTGGCGATGGGCGGGGCCGTCGCGGTGGCCGGCGTGGTCGGCCCGTGGGTCGATCCGCTCTCGGCGCTGGCGTCCGCCCGCTGGCCGAATGGTCGCCTCGGCGCGCGCGATGCGATCCGCGTGAAGCAGAGCCAGTTCATGCCGTTGGGCCAGTTCCGATCCTGGACGGCCGCCTTGGACCACCTCGGTCCTGTCAATCAGAAGGGACTGCGTGCCACGGGCACTCCGGCGCACGAGGGGTACATCGACGAGCTGCACAATCTTCTGGACCGCGCGGGGGTCAAGGGTCTGCACTTCGACAGCGTGCCGATGACCCGCTGGACTGCCGGGCGTTGGGCTTTGCAGCTGCTGGATGGCCCAAGCGCCGGGCCGGTCAAGACGGCGTCCTATGTGCCGTATTCGGGCCGGACATCGGCTCAGGGCATCGCGGGACCGCTCGTCAACGTCGACGTCGCCAACCCGCCGGCCCCCGGGTCGCTGGCTGGCAAGGTCGCGGTGGTCGACGTGACGATTCAGGTCGTGCCGGAGAGCTTCTTCACCGGGCTTGGATACCCGGGCGCAACGTATGACCCGCACCACGAGTTCTCGCCGACGAAGCCGTACAAGCGGCCCTACCTCAGCAACGTCGTCGCGGTGCTCGACGCGGTCAAGGCCGCTGGCGCCGCCGCCGTCGTCTGCGTTCTCGACTACCCGTTCAGTGCCGCTAGCGGCTCTTACTTTCCCTACGACGGGACTGTCCGTAGTGTGCCCGGCCTGTTTGTCGACCGCTACGCGGGGGTGAAGCTCAAGCAGCAGGCCAGGGCGGGGGTGCGCGCGCGGCTGACCTTGCCGGCGGCGGTCACGCGGACGGCGAGCCGCAATCTGATCGGCTTCGTCCCCGGCCGATCTAGTGAGCTCGTGGCCCGGCATTGTCACACCGACGGCACGAACGCGATTGAGGACAACGGCCCGGCGACGATCGTTGCCATCAGCCAATACCTCGCGCGTCTGCCGGAGCATGCGCTGCCGCGCACGATCATGATCCTGCTCACGACGGGGCATTTTCACGGCGGCAACGGCTCTCGCGCCTTTTGCGCCCAGCACGCAACCGATCTCGTCAGGCGCACCAACGCGGCGATCACCATTGAGCACCTAGGCACTAGGGAATGGAACGAGATCTCGCCCGGCCGGATGGGCCTCACCGGCCGCTACGAAGCGGCCGGCATCTTCGCCCCTGGCTCGAAGGCGCTCGTCGATGCCGGCTACGCGATGCTCAAAGACGCCGACAACCATCCTGGTGGCGTGCTCAAACCGCTCAATCCGACTGCTTCGGGCGGACCCAACGACGCAGCATGGCCGGGTGAGGGCCAATACCTCTTCGCCCGCGGCAAACTCGCCGACGCCAACTACATCACCGGCCCCACCTACCTCCTCAACTGGGGCATCACAACCTCCGACAAGCTCGACTTCCACCGCATGCGCGCCCAAGCGATCGCCTTCACCGAGATGATCCTCCGGCTCGGCCGCACACCCCGCAGCAAACTGATCACCTACACCCTCTAAGGGCCTATCTCAATAGGCAGGCGCTTGGGTGGCGACATGGGCTTTCTTGAACGCGATCAGCCCGCTGGCGAGCTGCAGTAGTGCGAGGTGGTTCTCGTCCTTCTTTGACCAGCGGATGAGGATCCCGCGATTGCGGTTCAGCCACGAGTGGCAGGCCTCGACCACCCACCGCCGGGGCTTCCACTCGGGATCGCGGATCTGCCCGGCGGTGTCTTCACCGCGGGCGCGGATGTGCGGCGTGAACCGCTGCGCGATCACCGACGCGCGCGTCGAGTCGTAGTCGTAGCCGCGGTCAAGGCACAGACCTTGCGGGTGCTCATCGGTGGGGATCGGACGTGCGATCGGGGTGGAGGCGATCGTGTCGTCCAGCAGCTTCATGTCATGGCGGTGCGCACCCTCGTGCGCGAGCCCGATCGGGACCCCTGCGGCGTCCGTGAGGACCGAGCGCTTGGCCCCCTTTTGGCTCTATCCGTAGGGTTTGGGCCGGTCTTCGGGCCGCCCAGCGGGGCCTTGGTCATCGCCCCGTCGGCGGCCAGGAACGACCAGTCGATTCCGATCTGCTCGTCGTACTCCAACAGCGCCTGGCGCCAGATCTCGTGGAACACGCCCGCCGCGCGCCACTCCTGAAAGCGCCGGTGCGCGGTCTTCGAGTTACAGATCCCGGTCGCGTCCAGCGCGTTCCACTGCATCCCCGTCCGCAGCACCATCAAGATCGCGTTCATCACGATCCGATCAGGCACCCGCGGACGACAGCAACCCAGCGGATGCGCCGGCGGCGGCGGGATCAGCGGCGCCAGCCGCTGCCACAACCAGTCCGGGATCCGCCATCCATCATCACCGCTCACCAACCCGCTAGAGCGAGCCACCTCGACCTCCTCGGCCGGTTCTTCCTCCCACGCCAAGGAGTTCGCGACGGTCTACATAACTCCTCTATTGAGATAGGCCCTAAGAGTGCTCGTCGAACGGCGAGCTCGGCCGTCAAATGATCGTGACAGCGGGTAGTTACATGCGACTCAGGAGCATCTTTGACGCGACGGTCGGGCGAGCGCAGGTGGCCGCGTTCGTCACGGTCGTGACTGTCGGCCTGAGCCTGGCGCTGACATGCGCGATCGGCGTCTCGGGGGCGAAGGCGGCAGCCAGACAGCCGCGCCAACCGAAGGCAGGACCGGGCGGCAGCGCCACGCCGTTTAGGGGCCCGCGGGTCATCCAGGGCGGAAGCGGCTCCGACGCCTGGGAGATCCTCGAGCCAAGCAGCCCGACTCCGCCGTCAGCGCCGCTGGTGATCCTGATGCACGGTTACTTCGAGTTCTCGGGCTACAGCGTGAACGGGGCAATCGCGCGACACACCGCGCTCAAGGGGAACGTCGTCATCTATCCGCGCTGGCAGACCGGCATCGCCACGCCGTGTCCCGGCCCGATCGACATCGAGCCGTGCATCACCTCGGCTGCGACGGCGATCCACGACGCGATCGCCTTCCTGCACGCGCATCACAGCGAAACCCAGCCGCGTTTGGATGAGACGAGCTACTTCGGCTTCTCGTTCGGCGGGATCATCACCGCGGACATGACGAATCGCTGGAAGGCGCTGCGCCTTCCCAAGCCAAGAGCGATCTTCCTGGATGACCCGCACGACGGGGGTCCTCCGCCGCACTACGAGGTCGCGCTCGATGCGTCGCTGGCCGGGATTCCGTCGACGGCGAGGTTTGTGTGCCACGCGGGCGCGTCCGGCGTCATATCCATCGTCTCGCCCAAAGACAGCTGCAACGCGGTGTTCCCGAAGCTGGGTCAGATCCCGGCTGCGAACAAGAGCATCGTGTTGACCAGCAACGACTCACACGGGCGACCTAGCCTGAGAGCGATTCACGGCGTGTGCGCCGGCCCCGGCGCTCCGGACAGCACACCACCCGTAGGCCCGTACTCGGTAGACGCGTATGACTGGGGGTTCTGCTGGAGGAGTTTTGACGCGCTGCGGACCTGCGCGCTCTACGGCACCGACTGCCAGTACGCACTCGGTCAGACGCCGCAGAACCGCTATATCGGCACCTGGAGCGACGGCGTGCCGATCATCGGGCTAAAGATTCAGAACGACGCGCCGATCCGTGCGCTACCGGCCCCCAAGCGGCAGCCCGCACCGCCGCCCGGGAAGGCGAACCTACCGCCGCACGCCAAGCTTATATCGATACGGGCGCTCTACTCGCACACGAAGCGGATCGTCCTTCGCGGCATTGCCTCGGGCGCCAACGGGGTCGCATTCGTGCAGGTTGCCGTTGTCCGCCGCAACGGCTCGCGATGCACCGAGATGAGCGCCACGAACATGTTCATACCGCTTCCGACATGCAACCGGCCGACATCGTTTCTATTCGCGACAGGAACCACCCGGTGGTCCCTCAAGCTGCCGAGCCGCCTCCGCCACGGGACCTACCGCGTCCTCGCCCGAGCTATCGACAGCTTCGGCCAGACACCGGCGACCTACAACCAGGTCGGGATCAGGGTGAGCTGAAACGGGTGTCAGCACGGTCCCCACAGATGCCTTCCTCGTCAAGCGAAGCCGAACTCCGCGCCCAATCCAACGCTGACCCCCGACGATCAACGGGTTTGTCGCCGCCGTGCGTGCCGGAACACCACCCCGACGCGACCACGTGCCAGCGCGAAACAGCACCCGAGCTCGTCGACGCCGATGGCGCTCAATACCCGTCTACACATCTACACCGATGCAGGTCCCAACGGACGCTGGGGCGCGATCTCGCTCGTCGCCACAAGCGCGCACGCTGGGCATCGCAGACGGTCCGGTCCGACCGATGCTTCGGGCCGAACTGACGGCCGAGAAGCTGCAAGCACCAAAGGAGTCACGGCCGCGTCGACACCAGCGCTGCCGCTCCAGGCGTCGAGCGATAACCGGTCGTAGGACGCCGGAGCTCGCGACATGGGAAGGTCGTGTCCTCATGCAAGCGTCCGGCTCACGGGCGCCGCCGGGCCGGGCAGGATCGAATTGGAGGACACATGTCCGAGCCAGGATTGCTGGACATCACCGGCCGTCAGCGATCGCCTGCGGCAACACCCGGTCATTCCGCGGGAATCGCACCGCCGAACAAGGGTCAGCGCTATCCGGCTGATCCGCCGAGCGTTGAGGAGATCATCCTCGTGATGCGCCAGGCTGGACCCGGCCAATACGCCGACCGGACGCGGGCGCTGATCGCGATCCTCTGGCGCGCAGGGTTGCGGATCAGCGAGGCGCTCGCGCTCACCGAGTCCGATCTGGATCCGAAGACTGGGTCTGTGCTCGTTCGTGTGGGGAAGGGCGGGAAGCGTCGGATCGTCGGGATGGACGATTGGGCGTGGGAGCACGTGGCGCGTTGGACCGAGCA
Source organism: uncultured Solirubrobacterales bacterium (assembly GCA_963824755.1). Classification (GTDB taxonomy): domain Bacteria; phylum Actinomycetota; class Thermoleophilia; order Solirubrobacterales; family Solirubrobacteraceae; genus Palsa-465. The sequence continues at coordinate 5,417 of CAWGQT010000001.1, forward strand.
TCGTGTTCAGCTGCCGATCGGCCCGTTGTTCTGCATCCTCGCCGGCCCGACCCGTGGACGGGGTTGGTCAGCCACCGCCGCCCGCGCGGAGCTGCGGGGGCTTGCGGCCGAGGCCGGCGTGCGCCGGCGGTTCGCGCCGCACCAGCTCCGGCATGCGCACGCGATCGAGATGGCCCACGAGGGGATCCCGCTGCCGATTATCCAGAGGCAGCTCGGGCATGCGCACCTCGGAATCACGTCGATTTACCTGCAAGGGATCGACACACGCGAGATCGTGGACACAGTGCACGATCGCCGCCCGCCGGTCATCCCGGCCAGCGCCGGTCTGCGACCGTAGCCGCACCAATCGCGGGCCGGTGAGCGGCGCATCACCGGCCCAGCGGCACAAGCCAGACCTCCTAACGCACCAGAGCAGCCACGACACGGCGGGGCGATTCCACGATCCATCCTGTCCGAACTCAGCAGCCCGCGAGGGCATCTCGGCGTTGCTGTCATGGCTCCTTCGCTCCGTGAGCGGCAATTCGATCGCGGACGAGCGCGCGTGGCGAACCAGCAGCCTGATGCCCTGCGACAGCAGCAGCGCGGCGGCTGACGTCGAACCTCGCGCGGTTCTGCTTGCGGATCATCCGGGCTATGCAGCCGTCCGCGGCGGGCGGCAGGACAGCTGAGTGCGTGGGATCGCATTCGTCCTGAATCGCCGGCGCGCGTCATCGGCTTGTCGCCGTGCAACCGCGAGCGAGGATGCGCTTGCGGCGCATGCCGAGTCTGCGATCGGCTTCGGGCAAGGTCCTTGAGCGAGTGGACGACCGTCTCTTAAGGCGACCGGTGCGACATTACGGAGAGCCGGTCTGGGACGCGATCCTCATGCTGGCTCTCGAGGCGCGCGGCCGGGGGGGCGCGACGCCACCGTCACCGGTTGAGATTCAATTCGGGTGCGGCCGCCAGCGCAGGCTGAGGAGCGCGGAAAGTTCCTACTGTGCGCAAGTTTGAGTCTCGCATCGTCCGGCGGGCACCGATTGCGGACTTCGACACGGTCTGTGGCCGCCGGGTGAATACTGGTCCAATGGGGGCCAGATGAGGGTGGCCGTCATGGAGTGACGATGTTGAACCAGAGCTCGAAGTCATCCAGCAGCCCAACGAAATCCTGGAGCGCGGTTGCGTCGCCATCGAGCCGCGCCCGCCCGCCGGCGATCAGCTCCTGGAGCGAGGCCTTGGCGAGCAGCACTTTGTCGAAGTCGCGGCGGTCGATCGTGAGCGACACGTCGGCGTTCTCAGCACGTCCGGCGCGATGGCTGAGAGCACCGTTTCGGAGCATCAGGCAGTAGCTCTGGTCGAGGTCGGGGAAGGTCACATTGATCGTGATCCTCCGAGCGCAGGCCTTAGCGCCGTTCAGTCGCACGGCGAGGAAGTCCCAGAGGAGCTCTGAGCTCATCGCGCGGAGCGTGTTGACACTGTCGGGGTGCAGCGTCGGGAGTACCGCAACCCCATGGCGGAGCTCCTGGGCAGCAGTCAGGTAGAAGTTGCGCCACACGCCGGACTCAGATTGGTAGCCCAGCTGCTCGAGCGCGTCGGCCTGTAGCCGGCGCGCGGCGAGGTTGTCTGGATCGGCGAACACGACGTGGTTGACGACCTCCGCGACCCAGCGGTACTCACCATCCGCATAGGCCGTGCGCGCCCGCTCGAGCACGGCGTCGGCACCCCCCATGTACTCGACATAGCGCCGTGCGGCGTCGACCGGCGGGAGCGCGTGAAGGGTGGCCGGATTGCCGTCGAACCAGCCGAGGTGGCGGACGTACGTGGCCTTGACGTTGTGGTTGAGCGTGCCGTAGTAGCCGCGCATCGCCCAGTGCCGATCGAGCTCCTCCGGGAACTTGACGAGCTCGGCGATCTCGACCGGCGTGTAGCCGTGGTTAGCGAGACGGAGCGTCTCGTCGTTGATGAGCCGGTACCCGTCGCGCCCCTTCTCCAGCATCTCGAGCAACCGGTCGCGACCCCACACCGGCCAGTGATGCATCCCGTACATCACCTCCGCGCGGTCGCCCCACAGCTCGATCGTCTGCTCCAGATACTTCGACCACGCCAGCGGATCCCTGATCTTCGTGCCCCGGAGCGTGTAGATGTTGTGCATCGTGTGGCAGCAGTTTTCTGCGGCCGTGACCGCCTTGAAGTTCTCGATGAACCAATGCATTTCTGCCGGCGCCTCACTGTCGGGGGCGAGCATGAACTCGAACTCCAGCCCGTCGATCAGCATTCGCTGTCCGGTCTCGGTAACGAGATCCGTCGGCGCGATCAGGCTGTAGCGTCCCGACGGCGTCGTCATCCCCAAGCCCACGCCAACAAGGCCCTTCGGACCGGCCGGGAGCAGGTTGCCGAACATGTAGGTCGTGCGGCGTCCCATCACGTTTCCAGCCAGCACGTTCTCCGCGATCGCCGCCTCCAGGAACCCGACCGGGGCGATGATCTTCACCTTCCCCGAGCGCACGTCGTCCTCATCGACGACTCCGCGAATCCCGCCGTAGTGATCGACATGACTGTGCGAGTGCACGACCGCCACGATCGGTCGCCGCGGCCGGTGCGCGTAGTACAGCGCCAGCGCCGCTGCCGCGGTCTCCTCGCTCATCAGCGGATCGAACACCACGACCCCCTCCTCGCCCTCAGCAAACGTGATGTTCGATACGTCCGCGGTGCGCACCTGATAGAGGCCGGGCACGACCTCGTACAGCCCTCCCTGCACGACCAGCTGCGACTGGCGCCAAAGGCTCGGGTTGACGGTATCGGGAGCAGGCGAGCCCGGCGCGATGAACGAGAAACGTGCCAGATCCCACACCGGGCGGCCGTCCGCGGCGCGGATCACGCCCCGGTCGGGCAGTGGCGCGATCAGACCCCGCGCCGCCTCCTCGAAATCGCGGCGGTCCTCAAACGGCAGTGATGCCGCCAGCGCTGCGTTCGCCGCGCGTGTCGCCTCGGTCGCGTCATTGCGCCGATCCTCGGGGCCCTCGCTCACCTCATCCCTCCATGATCGGGGACTGGATTCTGACAACGAAAAGTTGGGTCCGAGTCAGCGATCGGTATCAAGCCGCACCTGTGATCGTCACCGAGGTACTCAGCATTTAGGGCCTATCTCAATAGAGGAGTTATGTAGACCGTCGCGAACTCCTTGGCGTGGGAGGAAGAACCGGCCGAGGAGGTCGAGGTGGCTCGCTCTAGCGGGTTGGTGAGCGGTGATGATGGATGGCGGATCCCGGACTGGTTGTGGCAGCGGCTGGCGCCGCTGATCCCGCCGCCGCCGGCGCATCCGCTGGGTTGCTGTCGTCCGCGGGTGCCTGATCGGATCGTGATGAACGCGATCTTGATGGTGCTGCGGACGGGGATGCAGTGGAACGCGCTGGACGCGACCGGGATCTGTAACTCGAAGACCGCGCACCGGCGCTTTCAGGAGTGGCGCGCGGCGGGCGTGTTCCACGAGATCTGGCGCCAGGCGCTGTTGGAGTACGACGAGCAGATCGGAATCGACTGGTCGTTCCTGGCCGCCGACGGGGCGATGACCAAGGCCCCGCTGGGCGGCCCGAAGACCGGCCCAAACCCTACGGATAGAGCCAAAAGGGGGCCAAGCGCTCGGTCCTCACGGACGCCGCAGGGGTCCCGATCGGGCTCGCGCACGAGGGTGCGCACCGCCATGACATGAAGCTGCTGGACGACACGATCGCCTCCACCCCGATCGCACGTCCGATCCCCACCGATGAGCACCCGCAAGGTCTGTGCCTTGACCGCGGCTACGACTACGACTCGACGCGCGCGTCGGTGATCGCGCAGCGGTTCACGCCGCACATCCGCGCCCGCGGTGAAGACACCGCCGGGCAGATCCGCGATCCCGAGTGGAAGCCCCGGCGGTGGGTGGTCGAGGCCTGCCACTCGTGGCTGAACCGCAATCGCGGGATCCTCATCCGCTGGTCAAAGAAGGACGAGAACCACCTCGCACTACTGCAGCTCGCCAGCGGGCTGATCGCGTTCAAGAAAGCCCATGTCGCCACCCAAGCGCCTGCCTATTGAGATAGGCCCTTAGCCCTGATCCACCGGGTCGGTAGGTCGGTTCCGTCCGGGCCGGAAAGAAGAATGACCTCCTGTGCAGGGCTTTAACGGCTGATAGCAGCAGCCGGGGCCTGCGGTCAGGAGGTCACCTTCGTGGTGCATGATGACGAGCCGGTCGGACTGGATGGTCTGCGGGTCTGTTTCGACGATCAGCGGGCGGTCTCGGACGCGGGGGTGATGCTGGTCGCGACGCTCGCTAAGCGGTTGGGAATCGAGGCGTTGGCGGGTCGGCTGGTGCGGTTGCGGCCCGGTCGGCCGGGTGCGGCGAACGCGGGTCGCAAGGTGATGGCGCTGTTGTTCGCGATGGTGCTGGGCGCGGACAGCATCGATGACTGCGAGGTGCTCCGGGCCGGCCGAACGCGGCGTCTGTTGGGCGGCTGGATCCCGGCGCCGTCGACGCTGGGGACGTTTCTGCGCGCGTTCACGTTCGGTCATGTCCGCCAGCTCGATGCGCTGCTTGGAGAGGCGCTTGTGTGTGCGTGGCGGGCTGGTGCCGGTCCGGGTGAGCAGAGGTTGGTGATCGATGTCGACAGCTTCGTCGGGGAGGTGTGCGGGCGGCTGAAGCAGGGTGCCGCCTACGGGTACACGAAGGTGCTGGGGTATCACCCGATCCTCGCGACCCGGTCAGACACGCGGGAGGTGTTGCACATCCGGCTGCGGAAGGGGTCGGCGAACACGCAGAAGGGGATGCTGCGGTTCTGTGACGAGTTGATCGCCCGCGTGAACCGTGCCGGCGCCAGCGGGATCAAGCTGTTGCGCGCCGACTCCGGCTTCTGGAACGTCAAGGTGTTCGGTCGGCTCGAGCAGGCCGGGTGGGAGTACTCGATCGGGGTGCGGATGACCAAGCACGTCCGGGCATCCGCCGGGCAGATCGACGAGCAGGCTTGGCAGATGATCGACTACCCCCAGGAGGGCGAGGCGCAGATCGCCGAGACCACCCACGGCGGGCGGCGGCTGATCCTCAGACGCACCCGCCTGGTCGGAGCGCAAGCACAGCTATGGCCCGACTGGCGGTACTTCGCGTTCATCACCAACCGCAGCGGGGACATCGCCGTGGTCGAGGCAGAGCACCGTGACCACGCGGTCGTCGAGCAGGTCATCGCCGACCTCAAGGACCAAGCGCTTCAGCACTTTCCATCCGGCGAGTTCAACGCCAACGGCGCCTGGACCGTGCTCGGCGCGCTCGCGCACAACCTGCTCAGATGGACACAACAGATCGGACTACCCGACAGCACCGTCCGCGCCGCCCGCACGCTGCGCCGCCGACTGCTGCAGATCGCCGGCCGGCTGACCCGCCACGGCCGTCAATGGACACTCCACCTCCCCGCCCGCTGGCCCTGGCATGGTGACTACATCACCGCGCTCGCGAGGATCCGCGCGCTTCCCGCCGCCTGACCGCCGGCGCCAGCAACCTCACCAGCGATCAGCAGGCCGCTCGCCGAGCGAGCACGAGCATCGCTGCCCAGAACATCGCTTAGCAGCTCCGCGGAACCAGCGCGCCATCGCCTCGCCCACCGATCGAGGCCCAACACCGACCCCACCAAGCCATGAGCACCTCGCGAATCCAGGCTGCCGCTCTGGGCTGAGGCTGTTTCACAAAGGGGGTCTGTCCGCGGTGTTTAACACAATTTCTGCATGCCGCAGAACTTCATTGAGAGCCGTCGTGGGCAGGGGTTTTTGTTGCCGCCGGACCTTCGGGATTGGGTGCCGGGTGATCATTTGGCGTGGTTTGTGATCGACGCGGTCAAGGAGATGGACCTTGATGCGTTCTATGGGGCCTATCGGGCTGATGGTCACGGCCGGGCGGCGTATGAGCTCTCGGTGATGGTGACGCTGATCCTGTACGCGTTCGCGACCGGGGTTGAGCTGTTGACGGACACGCTGGATGGTGATGACGACGCCATCGTGGATGGTGATCGGGTAGACGAACGACCGAACGACCAAAGGGTCGAAAGCGGTAACGGCTGGCAATGAAGGAGGGCCGGGTGGGAGCGCGCGGTTGTTCGTCGCGCGTTGAGACCGCTTCGCTTTCGCTGTTGATCGCTCGCCACGAAGGTGGTGGCGGGATGCAGGATGCTGTCGCCGCGCGGGCGTTGCTGGGCGAGCGATGCGACCCACTCGCGCGTGGCTGCGGCGGGTCAGGCGCTGGGTGACCGCGCGGTGGTCCAGAGTTCGGCGGGGCGGCCGCCGGTGAGGGTTCGTTCTTGCTGGGCGCGACCGGCGGAGGCGAGCGCGTGGAGTGCTTGCTCGACGCGCTCGGCGGGGAGGTTGCGTTGGCAGAGGTCGCGGATCTGGGTGCGCGTGAGCCCGTCGGGTGACCGGACGAGCGCGGCGTGGATGTGCTCGGCGAGCGGATCGCCGGTCGCTTGTCCGAGCGTCCAGGCGGCGGAGCGTTCGGCGTAGTGCCAGAGCGCGAGCGCCGGGTGGAGATGCTCTGGCTGGATCGTCTTCTGTCCGTCGAGCAGCGCGTAGAGCAGCGCGAGCCGGATCACGTGCGCTTCGGCGCGGGCGGTGAGCTGGCCGTGGAGACCGTCGGCGGGCTGGGTGAGCTGCGGGTAAAGCTGCCACCACAGCTCCCGCGCGTCCGGGGTGAGCGTGACTTTGCCGGCAGTGTGAGCATGCTTGAGCACGCTGGTGAGGTAGCGGCCCAGGCCGGTTCCTGTGAGCGGGTCCGGGTTGCCGCCTTCGGGTAGCAGCCGGACGCGGCGGACGGCCGCGAAGATGAACCTGTTCAGGAACCCGTTGGCGATCTCGACGGTGGTGGTGTGGCGCCGCAGTTCGGTCTGGGTGATGTGCCCGATGATCGAGATGTGTGCCTCGGTCGCGCGCGCTGGCGCGGTGCGGGTCAGCAGCGCGAGCGGTCGTCCGTCCCAGGCGGAGCGCAGCGTGGGTGACAGTGTCGATAGCTCGCGGCCGGTGGATTTCAGCACGGTCGCGAACTCGGGCTCGATCACGAGCAGCCGCTTATCGACCGAGGCAGGGTCCGCGCCCTGCGGATCGCGGACCGCCCAGATCAGTCCCTCGCCGCTGGAGAGACCGGTCGTCAGGCGTGCGGTGAACGCCGGGTCGGCGTGTGCGAGCAGGCGGGCGACGTGATCGAAGCTGCTGCCCTTCCGGGCCTTGGCGCTGTCGCCGACGAGCACCACGAACTCGTTGGGGTGGTGCCGTGTGGCCTCGACTTGGAAGTACGCGTCGCGGCCGATCAGCGCGCCGCAGCAGACCAGCAGCTGGGTGAGGATCGCGATCGGGTCGGCCTCGGTGTGCGGCGCGATCCTGGTCACGATCTGGCCGGACAGTCCGTGGTAGACGGCCGGGTCGGGCGGCGCGGGCCAGTCGGCCGGTGGTGGCGGCAGCGTGAGCGCGTGACCGGCCCGTGCCGACGGCTCGTCGAACAGGGAGATCAGCTCGCCGGTCATTCGGCGGTGATCTCGGTGAGCGCGGCGCGGGCGGAGCTCTCGTCGCAGATCGACTTGTTGCTCGCGTAGGCGGCGATCAGCGTCTGCGTCGCAAGGTTGTTCACCGCGCGGGGCAGCCCGCGGGAGGCGTCGTGGATCAGCGCGACCGCATCATCACTGAAGATCGTGTCGGAGCGGCCGGCGAGCTTGACGTGGTGAGCGATGTATTCGCCTGTCTCTTTGCGATCCATCCCGTCGATCGTGCAGCGCAGCGCAATCCGCTGATCGAGCGCGGCGAAGGTGCCCTGCCTGAGCTTGCGACGCAGCGTCGGCTGGCCGAGCAGCAGGCACGCGAACGTCGCGCGCGAGTCCATCTCGGCGTTGGTCAGCATCCGCAGCTCCTCGAGCTGCTCGGCGGAGAGCAGGTGCGCCTCGTCGAGGATCAGCACGACGGTCTTGCCTCGCTCGGCGGCCTCGGCAGCGATCAGATCGGTCGCCTGCGGGATCAGCGTCGCTCGATAGAACCGCGGTGTCGCACCCAACGCGGTGACGATCTGTGTGTAGATGCCGCGCGCTCCGATCGCCGGATTCGGGAGATAGACGATTGTGTGCCGGCTCGAGTCAAGACTCGAGCTCGCGGCGCGGGCCGCGACAGTCTTGCCGGCGCCGACCTCGCCGCAGACCACGCCCAATGCTCGCTCGCTGATGATCCACCCGACCCGGGCGACCGCTTCCTGGTGAGCGGCTGAGGCGAACAACATCGAGGTCGCCAGCTCCTTCGTAAACGGTGTGCGCGACAGCCCCCAGTGCGCCCGCAGCCGATCGATACTCATGCCGTCATCTCCTCGTTGTTGTCGTTCTCGTCGTCGTCGTTGGTGGCGGCGCCGTCGGCTGGTGGGCCTGGCAGGTTGCGATAGTCGATCCGTTGCTGCTGTTGCTGGTCGTGTCGTTTCTCGATCAGGTCGAGGTAGTTGACCCCGGTCGGCTCAGCCGGCGTCACCGGCGGCTGCGCGCGTGGGTGGACGTGCCGTTTGATCTTCAGCGCGATCGCCAGCCCGACGTGCCGGCCATCGATCTGCACGGCGACGTCGGCCAGCTCGAACGGATCGAAGACAAGATCGACCTGGCGGCCGGCGAGCTCGGCGTCGACCTCGTAGGTGTTGCCGTGCATCCCCACGGTGCCGGTCTTTGACACCGTCCGACGCTCAGACCAGCGGAACGCCTCGGTCAGCGCATGCTCGCTCGGCAATGTTGGCGGGCCCGGTGCAAGAAACCGCTCCAATGGTGTCTGCTCCGTCTCTGAGTGAACCCGGCGGTGGTAGACCTGCTCAACCCACGCCTGGAAGATCCGGTTGAGCTCTTGAAGGCTCGCGGGCGGTCGGTCCTCGAGCTCGATCAGCAGCTGCTCGCGAACGGTCCTGAAGACGCGCTCGATCTTCCCGCGTCCTTCCGGCCGTCCGGGCGTGGAGTGGATCAGTCGGATCCCGAGCACCGCGCACGCCCGCAGCAGCTGCCCGGACACGAACGGCGATCCGTTGTCGACGTAGACGGCTCGCGGCCGGCCGCGGGCGGCGATCCCGGCCCGCAGCGCGCGGGAGGCGTTCAGCACGTCCTCCCGGGCAGCCCACCGGTAGCCGGCCAAAAGCCGGCTGTGATCGTCGATGAAGCAGAACAGGAACACGCGACGACCATCGATCAGCGGGCCGTGCAACGCATCCCCAGTCCACAACTCGTTGCGCGACTCGGCCTCGAACCGCCCGAGCGCACGCGCGATCTGGCTGCCCTTCCACGGCAGCCCCGCCGCCACCAAATGACGTTGGATCGTGCGCGCTGATGGCGCCGCACCCTCGGCCTCCACGATGATCCTGTGGATCTGCGCAGCCGTCCGGGCCGGCTGCTCACGCCGCAACGCAACCGCCAACTCCAACACCCGCTCGGGCGTGCCGTTCGCGACCCTGCGCGGTGCCGGAACCAGCCCGTCGAACCCGCCCTCACGATACGCGCGGATCCACCGATCCAGCGTCGTCCGAGTGACCCTGACCCGGCTCCCGTCCGGGGCCAAGTGCTCACGCTCGGCCAACGCGCGGACCAGCCGTCCGCGCTCCCGCGCCGACAGTGACATGTCCGCCGCCTCGCCGACGATCTGCCAGCGGAACAACCCGATCTCCTGCGCCCTGTCCACCTCTTGCCTCCTGACCCGTCGTTGACAGCAACGACCGGCCAGGATCACGGTCACTCAGGCACAGGCCAAGGCGTGCACGTGTTGACCTCCAGCAACCCGCCCGCGGTCAACGCCGATACCCACAACCACGGCGAGCGGCGCCCGAATCGCAGCGACGCCACCCTGGTGCACCTGCCGATCGCTTCGATGGCGTCAGCGCCCCGCGACCCCCGGCCGGCCGGCGGATCAAACGAGGCGTCTAACGCCCGCGCCCACCGCAGAAAGTGCGCGGCGATCAGTCCCGCCAGCGACAGGAACCGCCGCCGCCAATCACGGACCGTCTCACCCGGCACCCCGATCCGCTCGCCGCAACGCCGGTACCCCTCCCGACCGATCGAGAACAGCGCCGCGCCGATCATCTCCGCGACGTACCGCCGGCGCGCCAGGCAGACATCCGGCAGCAGCACATGCGTCGCCCGGCACGACCGCTCCCGGCAACGGCCGCGACGTGGCCGCAACCGCCGCACCCCCGACCCCATCCGGACCTCCCGCAACCGCGAGCAGCCCCAGCCTCCCAACACGCCCGCCCGGCAACGCGGGCAGACCAACCGGCCGGCAGCGAGATCCGCCTCGACCACAGCACGATCGTCTGAGACGATGAGCACGACGACCTCCAACGGCGTCACGGGCTCCCTCGTCTCGCCCCGTCAAGGTTTCGGCGAGGGAGCCCAACATGAACAGGACCACCAGCATCCTGTCGTCGGACCGCCCGCCGAGCGTTCCCCCATCACCACGCTGGCTGTCGCTGACCGCCCCCGCCGTCACCACCCAGCGTGTCGCTCAACAGGTTGAGCCTGAAACCACCGATTCGGGCCGCTTGTGACGCGGATGTGGGGTAGTGAGTGTGCGCGGGGGGTTGTGAGCGGTGTGTGAGCGTGTTGGTGGTTGTTGGCTGCGGGTCGGCTGGCTTTGATGGGGGTGTGGCTGTTCCTGCGGGGACGTTTGGCGGCGTTTTCGTGCAGGCCGATGGGGCCGCTGGCGGCCGCGGGGTCGGCTGGGTGGTGAGGGGTTCGGGACGAGCCTGGTCAGGTTCGGGCGGGGAGCGTCCGGATCGCGTCGAGCACGGTGGTGAAGTCGGTCTTCCATGGCCAGCGGGCTGGGAGCCTGAGGGTCCATTGGCGGCTGGTGCGCGTCAGCCGGCCGGGGATCGCCAGCAGATGGCGCCGGCGGGAGTGGGCGGTTTGGACGGGCGCGGTGGGCCGGCCGATCAGGGTTGTCCAGCGCGCGAGGTTGTGCGCCAGGGCGGCGATCACGGTCCACGCCATGTTGGCGTGAAAGCGGCCGGAGGGGAAGTGGCAGAGCGCCTGGTCTTTGAGGTCGCGGATCACCAGCTCGATCTGAGCGTGGTCGCGGTGATCGATATCGGCAACGAGTGTCGGGACGGTGCGGTTGGTCGCGAAGGCGTGGTAGCGCCAGTCGGGGAATAGCTCGGCCTGCGTGCCGACCAGGCGGGTGCGGCGCACGATCAGTCTGAAGCTCCCGAGCTTCGTCTCGACGACCTGCGCCTCCCCGGTGTCGGGGTAGTCCGGGAGCGTGATCCAGTCGGCCTCGGGGATCTCGGCGATCAGTGCCCTGATCTGCTTGCGCTGCTTGATGCCGATCGAGAACTCGACGCCTTGGCGGTCGAGCGCGCGCATCAGCTTGTGGTTCTCAAACCCGGAGTCCGCCCGCAACACGATCAGGCCGCCATGGCCGGCGCGGCGCACGCGCGCGAGCAGCTCGTCAACGAACCGCTCGGCGCCGCGCTGCGTGTTGGCCTTGCCCTTGCGGTTGCGGATGTGGATGACCTCGCCGGTATCGGAGCGGGTGGCGATGATTGGGTGATACCCGTAGATGCGCGTGTACCCGTAGGCGGCGCCCTGCTTCTCATACCCGTAGACCTCGCCGATGAAGCTGTCCAGATCGATCACCAGCGGCCCATCGCCCGGACCCGCGCCAGCCTGCCACGCCCGCGCGAGCGTGACATCCAGAACGCGGTCGAGCTGGCGGACGTGCCCGAACGTGAACGCGCGCAAGAACGTCCCGAGCGTCGAGGGTGCCATCACCCGGTGCCCCAGGATCAGACCGCTCGAGCCGGCGCGCAGCACGTTCATGTCATCGATGCTGTCCGCCCCGGCGATCATCCCGTGCACCAGCGTCATGACCTTGCGGCCGGGCAGCGCCGCGCCCGGAGCGCGAGGGTCAAGCCACACCGACTCATTCACCGTCTCCTCGATCCCCAACCGCTCCGCCAATGTGGCCGTCACCAGCAACCCGGCGTCACTGATCAGCCGCTGATCGTTGAACTCGACCCTCACCGAATCCAGACTCGCCGGCCCCACCGGAACGTCCGCACCGTCATGCACCATATTGGTGACCTCCTGACAGGGCCGCAGCCGCCCGATACGACTGCTACAAAAGCCCTGCTCAGGAGGACATTTAAGACCCAAGCCCGGACGGAACCGGGCACGTTACTCGGTGGTTCCAGGTTGAGTCCTCGAGGGCGATCGAGCGTCACTGTCGTGAGCATGTGGCCTACCGGGTGATCACGGGCAACTTGGTTCCGGATCATGTGACGATCTCCAGGTTCGTTTGCCGTCACGGGGAGGCGCTGGCGGGTCTGTTTAGCCAGGTGCTGGGGTTGTGCGCTGAGGCGGGGTTGGTGGACTCTGGGGTGGTGTCGATCGATGGCACCCGGATCGCGGCCAACGCCAGCCGGGAGCGCAACCAGGAGTTTGGGCAGATCGCGATGGAGATCGTTGAGCAGCTCAAGGCGACTGATGAGGCCGAGGATGAGGAGTTCGGCCAGGCGCGCGGCGATGAGCTGCCCGAGCAGTTGCGCACCCCGGAAGGGCGTCGCGAGTTTTTTCGCCAGGCGCGCAAGAAGCTCAAGGGCGATGGCGGGCCGGAGCCGGGCGATGAGGGAGAGCAGCAGGCCGAGCCCGAGTCCGAGCGCGAGCGGGAGTATGAGTTTGACGCCGATCGGATCGTCGCCCGGACGCAGGGGCGGGAGGGGTGGCGGCGCGAGGCGCATCGTCAGCTCGAGCGCCAGCGCTGGGAGGATCCCGATCCGGTCCCGAGCTCGCGAGAGGAGCGATTGCTGTTGGCGGCCGAGCGGCTCGAGGATGAGCTGGGCGCCGAGCGGGTGGGCAACGAGGCCTATGAGCAGTATCGAGTGCAGGGCCGCACGAAGGATGGCCGGCGGCTCCCCAGCCCACCGAAGCCGTATCAGCCGCCCGAGGTGCCAGCAGGCAAGGTCAACATCACCGACCCCGACTCCAAGGTCATCCCTGACGGAATGTTCTTCGTGCAGGGCTACAACGCGCAGGCTGCGGTCAATGAGCAGCAGATCGTGCTCGCGGCCGAGATCACCAACAGCTCGACTGACTTCTCCCAGCTGGACCCGATGGTCACCGCCACCCTCCAGGAACTGGAACGAGCTGGCGTCCCGCAGCGGCCTGAGGTGATCGCCGCCGACGCCGGCTATTGGAACGAGCAGCACATCGACGAGATCGTGGCCAACAAGCACATCCAGGTGCTCGTCGCCCCCGACAAAGGCAGCCGCGGCACCCCGCGCAAGACCTGGACGGGCGGGCGTTATGACTGGATGCGAGCCGTGCTGGGCTCAGAACAGGGCGGGGAGCTATACCGAAAACGAAGGCAGACCGTCGAGCCCGTGTTCGGCCACACAAAACACAACAAAGGTGTCACCAGGTTCCTCAGAAGAGGCAGGGTCAAAGTGCGCACCGAGTGGCGGTTACACATGATGACCAACAACCTCACCAAGCTCTACAACCACCAAATAGCCGCTCTGGCGGCCTAAAACAGCCCCCACCCGGTGACAACGCCCCCTACAGCGGGCACGTCACCAACGACGCCACCACCACGGCCATCGTCGCCCACAGCGCCGAACGTTTGCGAAACAGCCTCGGCTACATGCGACGACCTCATCGAGCCATTCGAGCTCGACGAGGCTCCCGCTTCCGAACGCCACCAGCCACGCCGACCGACATGGCCACGACTGCCCGTCCGCCCCGGCGATGCAGCACTCCCCCGGCGCCGACATGACGGCCACCCTCCACCGCTAGCCACGAACTCCTCGATGGCAAGCACGAGCGCAGCAGTCTCGGCGGCATCACCTGGACAACTCCCTTCGGACACACGCAGTCACGAAGCATCGGACGCGCAATCCCGCCGATGCAGGTCTCAGGCGTCTGCCCTGAGTTGCCGGCATACCAGGGAACAGGCCTGCGCGGTTGGGTCGGCGGCGAGGCGCCTGGTCGGCCTTTCGGCCGGTGGTTTCCTCGCCGCCGCCCGCCGAACCGGACGTGCGATTCTCACCGCATCCGGCTCTCCATGAGCACACGGAGGGGCGTCTGTTTCATGCGAGCGCCTGCTGAACGACCTCGAGCGTCAGTTGTTCCTGGAGGTTGGCGCGCTGTGCGTGCCACCTGGGAGGGTCAGCTGGCGTCGGGGTCCACGGCGTCGGGATTCGCGCTCCCCGGTAGCGGTATCGCGTGATCGGCGACCGCGCCGGTTTGTAGAGCGCGAGCCCGGCGTCCTCGTAGGTGTAGTCGTCGTTGAGGTAGCGCCGGTTGATCTGCTTCCAGGTCAGTCCCGGGTGCTTCTTGCGAAGCCAGCGCCCGACGCGCCACCAGACGTAGTAGTCCGGGTAGCCGAAGGTGCGTTTAGCCGAGACGTGCTGGTAGTAGGTCGTCCAGCCCCGAAGGACCGGATTGAGCGCGGCGATCAACTCCGACAACGCGAGCGAGGTCGTGGACCGTCCTGTCAGGGCCTTCACCTTGTGCTTGATCGAGGCGAGCGCCTCGTTGGGCACGAAGGTGTAGACGTGGCATTTGTGCCCGTAGTCCAAGCGGACGAGCCGCTGGCCGAGGAACACGAACCCCTTGTTGATATGGGTGACCGCGGTCTTCTCGGCCTTGAGCTTCAGGCCGAGCACCTGGACTCGCCCGGAGAGCTGCCCGAGCAACGCGTGGGCCTGCTCGCGTGTCCCCATCACCATGAGGACAAGGTCGTCGGCGTACCGGCAGAGCCGATAGGTCGGCAGACCTTTGCGACGCAGATCCTGGCGTTTGCCCTGGTAGCTGCTCATCTGTTGCCAGTCCGCCTCGTATTGGCGGTCCAGCGCAGATAGGGCGATGTTCGCCAGCAGCGGCGAGGCGATCCCGCCTTGCGGCGTTCCCGTGATCGTTCGCTGCAGACGACCGGTCTCGGTCATCACGCCCGCCTTCAGGAAGGCGCGAATCAGCGCCAGCACGCGCTTATCGACAACGCGCCGCCGGACCTCATCGGTGATGAGGCCGTGCGGGAGCTGATCCAAGCACGCCTCGACGTCCGTTTCCACGATCCACTCGTAGGAGTGCATCGCGAAGTGGTAGATCTCAGCGATCGCGTCATGGCACCGGCGACCAGGCCGGTAGGCGTAGCTCGATTGATAGAAGCCGGTCTCGAAGATCGGCTCGATCACGAGCTTGAGGGCCATCTGCACCACCCTGTCCTTGAGCGTTGGTATCCCTAGGCGACGCTTGCGGCCATCGCGTTTGGGGATCAACCGCTCCCGGACGGGCAGCGGCCGGAATGTGCCTGCCTTCAAGTCCTCGCGAATCTCCGCGAGGAGCAGCTCGACGCCACGCGCTTCGATGTGGCGGCGGGTGTCGGCGTCGATCCCGGCTGTCCGTGACCCTCGGTTGCGACTCACCCGCGACCAAGCCACCACCAGCGTGGCCGGGTCGCAGACCAGGTTCCACAGATCGTGGAACCTGCGCTCGGCATCCGCAGATGCCCACTCGTGCAGCTTGCGCTGGAAGTGAAGTACCCGCCCCTGAGCCGCAACGAGCTCAGGAAACGGCGCGCCCGTGTTCACCGGCGACCTCCTTCCGTCCAATCGTGCTGCGTACTCACTGGACCCCTTCGCCATGTGGCCGGCTTTCCCGACCTCGGACTACTACGGGTCCTCCGCCACGCCCCGGCGGCAACAGCGGACGGTGCACCTGCCCCAACCCCAAAGGGGTCGGCGGGCACCGCCGGGACGCTTCCCACGTTCACCACAGACCGGTCGGCAGGGTCGGCGCCCAGCTCTACCCCGGAGGCCTCGTCACGCGCTACCGCAACACGGCACGCGACCTCGCCCGCCCGAACAGGGACCGGGCAGACGAGACGGTCCCGAGCAAGTACCACGACCGCATACCTCCACAGCCCATAGCCGCCAGTTTCCGGGCTGCTGCGCTGTCTCGGGGCTTCTAACACTGGTTCGTCGCCTACACCTTTCTGCCTCGCTACCGCACACGGCCCGCTGGCGGCAAGCCGTTGCTCGATCGTCAGGGGCTGCTCCCGCCCTCCACCACACCTCTGGTCTCGGACTGCCCCTCAGCTTCAACCGACCGTTACGGCGGCCGGAGGTGGGTCCTTTCATCCCACCCGGTCATATGGCGCCTCGTGGCGCACCCCTGGTTTGCGCGGAGAGGAGGGTCGGCACCGGCCATGGAATGCGACTTCCCGTGCCTGGCAATGCCTACGCAGCCATGGCTTCAGCGATCGCGAGCGCGACGAGAACTGCGCGCTCGCTATCGCGGAAGCATGCGCCGGCGACTCACGCGCGGAGATCGCGAACCCGGTCGCGCACGCCGCTCCTGCTCTCACAGAAAGCACGCGTCCGGACTTGTCCGACCCTCACCCGTTCCTCGCTTGCGCTCCCGCCCAGAAGCAGCCACGAGCCGCCCTCGAGCCGGCGCGGATGCTTGTCAGGCACTGCGAGCGCGCAGCTCGTCGGTACGAGCGTTATCGCGTCGGACGAGCACGAGTCACGGAGCCTCGCTACTCCTTCCAAGCGGAGCGGTAGCGCTCCGAGTCTCTTGTGTGGCGGCGGTGGCTACGTGCTAGGCGGCAGGGTGTTGCGATCGGCTGCGGGAGCCCATCCGTGGGCTTCCGCAGGTCGCCTACAAGGCCAGACCCGCGCTGGCGTGCATCATTGGTGCTCGCCGCGCGTGGACCGTCGAGATGATCTCCTCAGACGAGATGCCTTGCAGGTAGGTGCCGGTCGTCGACAGGTAGGCGTGGCCAAGCTGGCGCTGGATCAACGGCAGTGGGATCCCCTCGTGCAGCAGCTCCACAGCGTGGGCATGCCGGAGCTGGTGCGGGGCCAGGCGCCGGCGCACCCCCGCCTCAATAGCCGTGCGGTGCAGCTCAAGCCGGGCGGCGGTGGCCGACCACGCGTGGCCGCGGGTGGGTCCGACGATCACGCAAAACAGCGGTCCGACGGGGAGTTTGGCCCGCTCGTGCAGCCAGGGCTGCAACGCCGACCACCCCCACGGGTCCATACCGACCTCGCGCCGGCGATCGTTCTTTCCGTGCCTGACCAGAATTGACCCGCGGCGCTCGTCGAGGTCGGTTTCAGTCAGCGACAGGGCCTCGCTGATCCGCAGCCCGGCGCGCCAGAGCACGACGATCAGGCCGTTGAGGCGGTGACCGTAGCGAGCTTGTTGAGCTTCGCGCATGACCGCGATGATCTCCTCGACCGTGGGAGGGTCAGCGGGGTATCGCTGGCCTTTGTTGCGTGGTGCTTCGCCCGTGCGGAATCCGGGCATCGCCGCCGGCGAGCGGCGGCGGCCGGCGGCATCGATGAGCGGCTGAACAGAAGACATGGCTCCCTCCTTTGAGAGCAGAACGGATTTACCGTCGAGCTCTAGCGCCAGCCAAGCTGGCCGCACCGCCAACCCGTCTTTTGAGGGCTGGCCAGAGGAGTCGAAGGAGCCACGCCGACCGACGCGCCGACGCATTTCCGAGAAGCGGCAACGAGGCTGCGTGGCTGATGCTCGTCCGCAGCGGCAGCCAGCGTGACGGTCGCCGGCGCTGATGCTCCCCGATTTCGATGCGGAAGCGCCGTCGTCCGCGCCGGACAGATCGGCGGCCACTCTCGCAATCCTCCGGCCAAGCGACAGCGCCACCAATGCCGACGGTCTGGCTACCGCACGTCGTCCAAACTGCAACTCTGGATCGGACCCATCGAGGTGCCCGCAACGCCAGGAACGCACTAGTGATGACTGATCTCGGGGAGCGCTCCATCGCCTGGCGGAGCGGATGTCTCAGCGGCGATGCGAACCGGAGTGTCGAAGGTGGTCCTAGGGATATGGAGATCAGATCTCGACGGCTTGAGCTTTCCGTTGAGGGGGGTATCTATCTAACTCAGGTAGCCTACGAATGTGCCGCGGGCCGACAAGGACTACCCGGGCTCGTACGCGGAGCTCTTGACGTGGTTTCCGGACGAGCCTGCCTGCCTGGAGTACCTTGAGTGGCTGCGCTGGCCGGACGGGTTCCGCTGCCCGCGGTGCGTGGGGCGAGCTGGGTGGCGATTGAGCAGCGGTCGTTGGGAGTGTGCGGTGTGCGGGCGTCAGGTGTCGGTGACGGCGGGGACGATCTTCCACCGCACTCGGACGCCGCTGCGGTTGTGGTTCGCGGCGGCGTGGGAGATGACCAGCCAGAAGCACGGCGTCTCGGCGCTCGGGATCCAGCGGTCGCTGGGGCTTGGCTCCTACCAGACGGCGTGGGCGATGCTGCACCGCTACCGCAAGGCGATGGTCCGTCCCGGCCGTGAGCGCCTTGCTGGCTGGGTCGAGGTCGACGAGGCATACCTGGGCGGGGTTGAAGGGGGCGTGTTCGGCCGGCAGACCGACACGAAGGCGATCGTCGCGATCGCGGTCGAGATCAAGAACCCCAAGGGTTTCGGGCGGGTTCGACTGCAACGCGTCGACGACGTCTCCAAGGACAGCTTGATTCCGTTCATCGAAAACGCGGTCGAGGCGGGAGCGACTGTCCACACCGACGGGTGGCAGGCGTATTGGACCGTGAGCGACCACGGCTACGAGCACGAGCGGACCATCATGCGCGGCGAGCACGATCCTGCCCACGTCCTGATGCCGGGCGTCCATCGCGTCGCGAGCCTGCTCAAGCGCTGGCTGCTTGGCACCCACCAAGGCTCGGTCGGACCCGAGCACCTCGACGCCTACCTCAACGAATTCACGACCAGTACGGAGTGGCCGGAGGAATGAACGGGCCGCGATCGCCCGAGCCGAGCCCTGACCAGCCGCGCGACGTCACGCGTCAGCAGGTGCAGGCGCAACAGGCCAGTGCGCATAAACATTGGTTCGAGGCCGTACGCGCCCACCAGCTGGCCCCTCCAGACGCCGGCTTCTCCGCACGGTTGATGAAGCTGGCGGAGGCCGCGGAGGAGCAGGCCAGCACTTACCGGCTGATCGAGCGCTTCGGGGGCCGCACTCGTCCGGTGCCCGGCGCGCACGCGGCGGTCCAGCCGCCTCCTGAGCTGCGCCCGGACTCTGGGCGTCGCGGGCCTCGCGAGCTCTGGGCGCGCTTCGACGCTGGCGTGCTCGCCCTGGGAGAAGCGCTCGAGGCCGGGAGCAACGTGCGTATTGCGCGGGCCTACGTGGAGTAAGGTTTTCTAAGCACGGTTCTCGCCCAACTGGCGGAGGCGGCTGAACTGCCCCAGGCCGGGACACCGCGTCAGCGCGCGGCGAGCTAGCGCCAGACGACCTCCGCCAAGCTGCGAGTGAGCGTCGATGGGTCGAACCCCCTCTACTCCAAGCGCGCCAGCCTTTTCGTCCTGCAGTGGCTGACCACGGTCACCGCACCTGAGCCGAACCGCGAATGGCGCTCTACTCTCCCGACCAGGCTCACGATCTCCCCGGCCCGCAGTGGTGGTCCCCGGGTCTGCCACCAGGCCAGCCGGTTGACCTTTGCGTCGATCAGCTCGCAGCGGTGCACGGTGCCGTGGCGCTCTGAGGGCACCGGCGTGACACGCTCGACCATTAACACCGTCTCGTCGAGCCGCTCGCCGGGCTGGGCGAGGTGCCGCGACCGCGCGCGGCGTTGCGGGTAGGCGGCGATCAGCGCGCAGATCAGGCCACGCTCGCGCCGTGTCTGCACCGATCGGGAGTCGATCGCCGCCCGCGCGTCTGCCTCGAACTGCGAGAGTTCACGTTTCAGCGTCGGCAGCGCCCGCGCCCAGCGCAGCGCGCCCGCGGCCAGCGCTTGGTCTCTGGGATTCGGTGCGTCCGGCGTGGCCTGCAGGGACCGCAGCGCCAGGTCGGCGCTCGCTGGCCGGCCGCTGCGTTGCGCCTGCTCACGCGAGATGAACCCGTGGGCGCGAACAACGTGCGCGGCGTGCGCGGCGAACACCTCGAGCCCTGGCTCGGATGGCCGAGCCGCTTCCTCTGCGCCGTTTAGTTCGCCTCGCGCGAGCGCGAGATACTCGGCCTGCCGACAGGCCCGCTCGGGGTCGTGGCCGCCCACGAAGTCGCGCAGGCAGCCTGATCCGACCTGGCGGAGCTCGCCACTCTCGACGCGCGCGACCACGAACGTCGCTTTGCGTCGCCGGCGCAAGCCGCAGCGCTCACACCAGGGAGCCTGAAACGCCTGCGGATCAAGCCGCGAGCCGAGCTCGCCGACCGGCCGCAGCGCCGTCCGACCGCTGCGGTGCTCGACGATTGCGGCCAGCTCCCACCCGGCGAGCACCGGGGCCGCTCCGTGCAGGACCACGAACGCGTGCCCCTCCGCGTCACGCTCACCAGTGTCCCGGAGCCGGATCGGCGCCACGCCGAGCCTGCCGGCGCGGCGGTCGAGCACCTCGATCCGTCGCTGCAGTGGTGCCAATGCCTCGCTTGGGACCCGGTACACCCGTCCCCCGAGCGCCGCTTGCGCCTCCGCCACCCAGGTCCCTAGCGCGCTCGCTGCGTCGGTGGCGTGAGGCGCGCGCCGCGTCGGCCCCTTCGACGCTTTCTCCAGAGAGCGTTGCGCGTGCCACAGGCGCCGTGCGTCCGGTGGGCCGGCGGCGATAGCAAACGAAGGAAGCCTATTGCCGTGCGGACCAGCCGGCTCGTCCGCTGCCGCGGCCGCCGCCATCGCCCGGTTGACAGCCATGGCCCGTAGGTACCGGCCGCGCTACGCAAAACGTCACGCTAAGTCTGAAAAGCTTGGGTGCCCACGACCCCCGGCAGCCCCTACGTGGTCCAGTCCTTGCACACGCTCGCTTCGACCTACAGCAGTGTCGCCCGTTCCTGGTCGGCCGACGAGCTCGCCCGTCACTACGACGCCGCGGCGCTGCGCGGCGAGTCCGACCTGCCAGCCGGCGAGCAGCTGCCCGACCGTCCGATCGGCCTGCTCACGACCGCGATCCCGCGGATGATCAGCCTCGCCGCCGCCGCCCACGTCCTCCACGTTCTCCCCAGCGGCACCGATCGCGCCGCGCAGGGTGCCGCGATTGTCACCCAGCTCTTCTCAACGATCGACGAAACGGCCGCCGGCAGCCTCCGCCGCTGCCACCTCGCGCTCGAGGCCGACGGCCGCGCACGCGGCTACCCGGCCGACGAGTGGCTCCCGTACATCTACGACGAGACCGCGGAAGAGCTCGGCCAAGCCTCGCCGACCGCCCAGCCCCCGTCGCTGATCGAGCACGCCGAACAAGCGGGCCGCTGGGCCGCGCTCGCGATCGGCGCGCTCGACCGCGACGCACCCACCGCCTCCCAAGCGATCGCCGACTGCCTCACCCACCTCCTCTTCGTCTGCGTCTTGGCCGACATCGCCACCGGCCGCGGGAGCACCTAGCGCGCGCGTCGTCCTGTTTCCGCTAGGCGAAGCTGGCTATCTGAAACGGATTTTGGCCCCGGAGCGACCCGGCCCTGGTTTGCGTCTGAGCTTGCGATAGAGCCGGGCCGTGTTTCTTCACACCAATCCTGGGAGGCCCAAAGACAGCGAGGCGCCGCCGGAACTTCGCAGCTCCGGCTGCCAAGGGCGTGCAAAGCGGCCGCCTGGATCCTCTCCCCGAGCAGGAATCCTTGGCGCGAGCCCTCTGACTCTGCCGGGTGGGTATCAACGCCTTCTTATCCTCGGCGTGCGCCTCCAACGCTGGTCGCGCTTGTGATCCCCCTTGGTCTGGACACGTTCGCCGTCGCCGCGGCGCTAGGAATGCTGGGTACAACCCCCGCAACGCGGTTGCGCATCTCGATCCTGTTCCCCGCCTTTGAAGCGGCGATGCCGCTTCTCGGGCTGGCGCTCGGCGCGCCACTCGGTCACGCGATCGGCGATTCGGCCGACTACATCGCGATCGGCGTGCTTCTCGCGTTCGGCCTCTACACGCTCGTCGGCTCAGAGGAGCGCGAGGAGCGTACGATCGCGCGCCTCGCCGATGCTCGCGGTCCGGGCGTACTGCTGCTCGGGCTCAGCATCAGTCTCGACGAGCTCGCGATCGGCTTCACTCTCGGACTGCTACGGCTCCCCGCCGCGCTCGTGATCGCGCTTATCGCTGTCCAGGCAGTCATCGTCACTCAGCTTGGGCTCCTGCTCGGCAACCGCCTCAGCGAACGACTGCGAGAAGCCGCCGAACGCCTCGCCGGCCTCGCGCTTACCACGCTGGCGATCGTACTGCTCGCAGAAAGCTGCTCGCCTGACCCCAAAGGGACCCTGTGCCGGATCTCGCCTCCGCCCGCCTAAGTGCTCTGGCTCGGAAGTTCGCCGACGTATTCGTGGGTCAGGCGGCCTGGGCGGCGGGTAGGTCGAGCTTGTGGGCGAGGCGGTCGAGGTCGGAGCGGGTGAACTTCCACTCGAATGGTTGGGCGATGTGCTCGTAGCGGCGGCCGAAGGCGAGTAGCTGCCGCTCGAGCGTGTCGAGGTCGGGG
This sequence comes from uncultured Solirubrobacterales bacterium, assembly GCA_963824755.1. Taxonomy (GTDB): domain Bacteria; phylum Actinomycetota; class Thermoleophilia; order Solirubrobacterales; family Solirubrobacteraceae; genus Palsa-465. Next base: position 27,805 of record CAWGQT010000001.1, read on the forward strand.
AAGTTGTTGGGGGTGAGGACCTTGCGTTGGGTGACGGTAAAGTAGATCTCGGCCTGGTTGAGCCAGCTGGCGTGGATCGGGGTGTGGATGAGGACCAGGTTCGGCCAGGCGCCTTGGAGTCGGTCGATCGATTTCTGGCCGCGGTGCGCGGAGCCGTTGTCGACGATCACGAACACGCGCTGTGCTTTGCTGTAGGGCTCGATCGACATGAACTGCTCGACGAGCTGATCGAACGGGACGATCCCGTCCTTGGGGGCGCAGCGGTCAAACAACCTGGCGCGCCGAGCGTCCCACGCGGCGAGGTAGCAGAGCGCGCCGCGCCTGTCGTACTCGTGCTCGACGCGCTGACCGCGCTTGAGCGCTCGTGCGGCGGGCAGCGTTGGGTGCCTGCGTGCCCTGGCCTGGATCGAGGGTTTCTCATCGCAGCAGACGACGTAGTCGCCGGGGTGCAGCAACTCGCCCTCCCAACGCCGGCGTAGAGATCGAGGATCCGGCCGGCCTTGGCGGTGAACTCGGGATCGCGAGGGAAGATCCAGGAGCGGTACTGCCACGGCTTGATCGCATCCTCAGAGAGCCAGCGCCAGACCGTGACACCGGAGATCTGCTCGCAGATCCCGCGCGCAACCGCTTCGCGCGCGAGCTCTGAGGATGACCACCGCGCGAGTGGCACGTCGCTATCGGCGGGACGCTCGCACGCCAGGCGGACCACCTCAGCGCGGACCTGCGGGGGGAAAAGCCGGCGGTCTGCCGCGCCGTGGCCGGTCCTCCAAGCCGGCCATACGCTGCTCGAAGAACCGCTTTCGCCACTGCGAGACGACATCCCGCCCGCAGCGCAACCGCGCTGCGATCTGGTCGTTACGCAGCCCGTCGGCGGCCATCAGCACCATCTGCGCCCTCGTGACCTGCCAATACGGCAACGTATACGAGCGCGCCAACGACTCAAGCACCAAGCGCTCCTCGTCAGTCAGTTCGATCCGATACGGGCTATGCCTAGGCATCAGCGTCCCTTCACGAGACGACAGGATGCCACGCACGCTATGGCCGGGGGCGGACGCTAATACGTAGCCTTATTTATATAGATGCGCACTAAGCCTCGCTCCGCGAGACGCCGCTGTCTATCCGCTGAGTCGGTGTTCAGCTGATCGTCGGTGTCCCGTGTCTAGCTCTACGGCGGGCGGCGTATTCTTCGCTTAGGTGATGAAGCCCACCTCCGACCGCGCCCTGTGGCGCTGATGGCTTCTACAGCTGAGTTGACCGGGCTCGGCGAGCTACACGAAGACGGAGGTGAGGCGCACGCACATCGGTCCAACAAATCGGGTCTCTGCATCTGGGGGTCGCGACCGGACTGATCGCCGCAAGCATGCAGGCGGGAAGGTCGGAGCGTCCAAGGACCGCGACCCGTCTGAGCGGCTGCGCGCTGTACTGGTGTGTGATTCTGCGCATGAGCTGACGGAATCTCTGGACGATCCGAGCCCCGAAGTCGCGCGTGCGGCGGTCAAACGTCTTGCCGAAGTCGATGGGCGACGCTCGGCGGCCGCGCTGCGCACCCGCCTGCTCGACGCTCAACCGTCACTGGTTCGGGAAATCGCGGCGACGCTGAAGCGCCTCGGCGACAACCTTGCCGTGGACCTCGCGCTCGCCGGCCTCGGGGAGCAGCGGTACACGCGCCGCCTCGCCGCGGCGACCGCGCTCGGTGCGCTGGCTGACCCAAGGGCAGCAGAGCCTCTGCGAGCTGCGCTGCACGACGAGATCGCCGGAGTGCGTGCGGCGGCGCTCACGGCGCTCGGCGCGATCGGGCCAGACCCGTACGCCGCAGCCGATTGTGCTCGGCTGCTGTCGGATAGCGAAGCCCACGTCCGCATCTCGGCGGTACGAGCAGTGGCACGAACCGCGCGCCGCCCCGGCGCGATGCTCGCCCGCGCCGCTCAGGACGGCGACCGTTTGGTGCGGCTCGAGGTGGCGCGGCATCTCGCTGGGTTGCCTGAGCAGGCCGCGCGGACGCTGCTGGGCGATGAGGACCTTCGGATCCGCGAGGCCGCGGCGAAGGCGGCCGGGATGCGGCAGGTGGGGCTGCTCGCAATGCTGCTGGTCGATGATCCCGGCGCCGATGTGCGAACAGCGGCCGCCCAGACGCTTGGCAGCCTCGGCGACCCGCGAATCGCCGAGGTGCTGATCCCGGGCGTGGATGATTCCGACGCGGTTGTGCGCGCCGCGGTGCTGCGCGCGCTGGTGCATGTCGTCAAGCGAGCTGGCGCGATCAGGCGTCTGTCCCACGAGCTGGGCTCCGAGCGTCCGGTGCGGCGACGTGCGAGCGTCTACGCGCTCGCGCGCCTCGAGGCGCTCGAGTCGGGCGAGGAGGTCGCGCGACTCGTGAGCGACCCCGACCCGGACGTTCGCCTGGCGCTGATCCACACCGCGGGCGTGCTGCAGCGCGATCCCGACGGGTTAATTCGCCGACTCGCCAACGACCATGACAAACACGTCCGCGGCAGCGCCGAGAACTGGCTCGCGCGCCACCCGGCCGCCGGCTAGGACGTGTACAGGGCGTAGGCGAGCACGACAACCACGAATACGTAGAGCAGATAGAGGTTGACGTCGCCGTTCTGGATCGGCCGCGCCAAATTCGCGAGCGCTTGCGCGAGGCGGACCAGCGGCCGGTAAAGGTAGCGGTCGAAGATCGGGGTGACGCGGAAGCGGTAGTGCACGGGCCCCGAACGTCCGGCCGGATCATCGGATGCTCGCTCGACGTGGACGCTCGGCCGGTACAGCGGCTCAAAGGTGACGCGCACCGGGTTGGCGTGGGTCGTGGCGGTGTACTGCATGCGCGGTTTGAACGCGAGGATGCCGCCGTCCCACACCGGCGGGCGGCGGCTGCGAGCGCGCGGGCGTCCGGCGAGGTAGATAAGGATCGGGACCGCCAGCATCGCGACCAGGCAGGCCGCGAGGTAGGTGGGCGAGAAGCCGGCGAAGTCGGTGTGCGCGGGGATCACGGTCAGCTGCGGGATGAGCAGCTTCGAATGGATGTCGATCCCCTCCGTCGCGCGTGCCACCCGGTCGAGCGCGGTCAGCACGAGCGGCGCGCCGATCCCGAGGAACACACATGCGACGGCGAGCAGCGCGGGACCCGCCACGGGCTGGCGGTGCTCGCTGGCGTGCGCGGCCTGGCCGCTTCTGGGCATGCCGAGGAACGGGATCCCGTAGGCGCGGGCGAAGGCGTTGATCGCCAGGCCGCCGGTCAGCGCGATCAGCGCACCGGCGACCACGATCAGGATCCCCACAGTGTGGCTCGAGATGCGAAAGCCCTGGAACAGCCCCTGGAACAGCATCCACTCCGAGACGAACCCGTTGAGCGGCGGCAGCGCGGCGATCGCGACCGTGCCGATCAGGAAGATCACCGCGGTGCGGGGCAGGCGGCGGATCAGCCCGCCGAGCCGGTCGAGGTCGCGCGTGCCGGTGGCGTGCTCGATCACGCCGGCCTCGAGGAACAAGAGCGTCTTGTAGACCCCGTGGTTGAGCGTGTGGTAAAGGGCGACGATCAGCAGGAACGCGCCGATCGCGCGCTGGCCGTAGGCGGTGAATGTCATTCCGGCGCCGAGCGCGGTGATGATGATGCCGATGTTCTCGATGCTCGAGAACGCCAGGAAGCGCTTGAGATCGCGCTCCATCAGCGCGTAGAGGATGCCGAGCACGGCGGAGATGGCGCCGAAGCCCATCGTCACGATCCCCCACCACGCGGGGCCGCCGGGCAGCAGGATGATGCCGAACAGCGCGATCCCGTAGACGCCGAGCTTGATCACAAGGCCGGACAGGAAGGCGGAGCCGTCGGCGGGCGCGACCGGGTGTGCGGCGGGTAGCCAGATGTGAAACGGCACCAGCCCGGCCTTGAAGCCAAAGCCGCACAGCGCCAGCACGTAGGCGACGGTCCGCCACCCGAGGCTCACGTGCGAGGAGCGCTGGGCGATCTGCACGAGGTCGAGCGTGCCGGTGTGGGTGGCGAGGATCGCGAACGCGAGCACGATCATCACGAACCCGATCTCGCTGAGCGCGATGAATAGGAACGCGCCCTGGGCGACGCCGGGGCGGTCGTGGTGGCGCAGGATCACCAGGTAGCAGAACAGCGCCATCGACTCCCACGCCACGAGAAACGCGACCACGTTGCCGGCGACGAGCACTGCCAAAGAGGCCAACAGCGCGAGGTTGTAGACCGCCAGATAGGTGGCGGTGCCGTGTCCGGGCTCGTGGTAGCGCGGCCCGTACAGGGCGATCGCGATCGCGACCAGTCCGAGCAGCACGATGAACGGCGATGCGAGCGGCGCGATGTGGAAGCTGGCACCGCCGACCGGGCCGTCGCCGAGCCGCAGGGTGGGGCCGGAGCCGTGGACGGCGAGCAGCACGCCGGCGGTGCAGGCCGCCGCGCCGCCCGCGCCCGAGACAGCCGCCGCGGCGCGCAGCCACAACGCTCGCGCGGCGCCGATCGCGACCAGCGCGGCACCTAGCCATGCTCCAGCCGCGACGATCGTGAGCGCGCCGATCGCGTGTCTCACGTTGCGCTCCCCGTGTCGAGATCGAACGACAGCGCCTCCACGCGCTCCTCGAGGCGCCCGACGGCGAGCAGTAGCCCGTGCAGCAGCGCGAGCGGGCTCGGCGGGCAGCCCGGCACGAACACGTCAACCGGCACGACGCGGTCGACGGCGCCGTGGGTCAGCTCGTCCTGCGGGTAGACGCCGCCGAGCGCGCACGCGCCGACCGCGATCACTGCCTTGGGGTCGGGGGTCGCGTCGTAGACCTTGATCAGCAGGTTGTCGGCGGCCCGCACGACGGGGCCGGTCACCATCAGCAGGTCGGCGTGGCGGGGTGCAGGGGTGAAGAAGAACCCCAGCCGGTGCAGGTCGTAGTGCGGAGCCGAGAGCAGCCTGATCTCCGACTCGCACACCGCGCAGGAGCCGGTGTCGACGGTGCGGATGTGCAGGCTGCGGCCGAACAGCGCCAGCGCGCGGCGGCGCAGCTCGTCCGCGAGCTCCGTCGTGCCCGGCGAGTCGGTGGCGCTCATCGGTCGCTCACCTCGCCGCGGATCGGGATCCGTTTGACCAGCGCCCCGCGGTCGGCGCTGGCCAGCTGGAACTCGCCGCTCGGCTGCGCCGCGCCCTCGCTCAGCTCGATGCAGCGTCCACACGCGCTGCAGCGTCCGAGGTCGAGCGCGAGCACGTGGTCCTCGCGCCGCAGCGCCTGCGACCGGCAGGCGGCGACCAGGCGGTCGGCGAGCTCCGTGGTCAGCGCGGTGGAGTGAAACGCGGGTGGGCTCGGCAGGGCGCTTGCCCAGTCCTCGACGGCCTTCGGGTAGCGGCTGGTGACGATCCCTCGGCGCAGACCGCGGTAGAACCAGAAGGCCATCAGCGTGCGAACCCCGCGACGGTCAGCCAGAAGCTGGCCTCGATGATCGGGACGTCGGTGAACACGTTCTGGGCGCGGGCGGCGTCGTCGAACGCCCGCCAGTTGCGCACCGACGCCGGTCGCAGGCGGGCGCGACGGATGCGACCCTCGCCGTCGAGCGAAACCCACGCGAGCGCTTCGCCGCGCGGCGACTCCGCCCAGCCGAGCGCGGCCCCGTCGCGGGGCTCGAGTCGCTCGCGGCCGGGACCCGCCTCGTCAAGGTGCGCGTCGATCAGCACGACGGACTGTTCGACCTCCGCGATCATCACGTTCATCCGCGCGAGCACGTCGCCCGTCTCGCGCACCGGCACCTGCGGCGACGGCTCGTCGGTGACTCCCCACGGGTGATCGCGGCGGACGTCGATCGCCTGGCCGGAGCCGCGCGCCACCGGCCCCACCAGCGACAGCCGGCGGGCGTCCTCGGCGTTGACGATGCCGGTCGCCTCGAGGCGGTCCACGTGCGAGTTGGTCACGAGCAGAGCGCGCACCACGTAGCGGAACTCGTCGAGGATCGCGGGCAGCAGCTCGCGGATCGCGTCCGTGTCGGGCTGACGGTTGACGCCGCCGGGGCAGACCACGTCGAACAGGTAGCGGTGGCCGAACGCCGCAAGGTTGCAGCGCAAGAGCCGCTCGAGCACGATCTCGCTGCGCGCCTGCCCGACCGACAGACCGGTGGTCTGGCACAGCGCCGCGATCGCCGCGGCATGGTTGTAGATCCGCTCGAGCTCGAGCGCGACCGTCCGCGTGTGCGCGGCCTCGGCCGGCACCTCCGTGCCGGTCAGCGCCTCGAGCGCCCGGCAGAACGCGATCGTGTCGCCAACCGCCGAGAGCCCGTCCGCGCGCTCGACGAAGAAGGTGGCGCGCTCGGGGTCAAGGCCGGTCAGGCGGCGCTCGACGCCCCGGTGCTTGTGCCAGTGGAACAGGTACAGGTCGAGCACCTCCTCGCCGGTCGTCACCAGCCCCATGTACAGCGACTCCCAGCCGGCGACGCGCACGGGCCCGAACGGGAACTCGAACGCCTCGCCGCTGACCACATGGGGTTCGTAGTCGGCGGCCAGCCGAATCCCCTCACGACGGGTCAGGCGGGGGAACGCGTCGGCGCGGTGGGGCGGCATCAGCACCCGGTTGAGCGGCTTCTCGTGGTCGGGGCGGATCCCGTACTGCTCGTAGATCTCGCACTCCTCGACGAACGCCGCCGGGTCAAGCTCTGAGAGCTGGGGGAAGCGATCGCCTTCGACCTCGCATTCGAGCACCAGGTAGCGGCGCTCGCTGTCGAGCGCGTACACGGCGCGAAGCGTCAGCCGGCCGTCGGGGTGCTCGTCGGCGAATAGGTCGGCGAGCCTGGCGGCGTGCTCGCTGGCGAGCTCGTGGCTGAGCGCCCCGAGCTGTCCGGCCTCGACGTGGGCAACCGTCACAGGCCCGGACCCATTCAGCAACGCCAGCGCGTGGTCACCTATGTCCGGTGCCGGTGCGCTCATGAGATCGCGTTGATCGAATGCATGATCAGGGTGTTTAGCCCGTCGGGGATCCACAGGCCGAGCAGCAGCAGCACCGCGAGCCCGCCCAGCAGCGGCACCGCCGCCAGCACGCGGCTCGAGCGCTCGGTGTAGGCCGGCCCCGCGGTCGGGCGCGCCGGCGACCCGCCGAGCGTCATTCCGGCGACGGCGCCGACCAGCGCGATGAACACGATCGCGAGCAGCACCAGCAGCGCGGCGACGAGCACGATGCTCGAGCGCTGAAGGCCTGCACGGACGATCGTGAACTCGCTGAGGAACAGGCCGAACGGCGGCGAGCCGGCGACCGCCAGGGCGGCCAACAGCAGCAGCGCACCGGTGAGCGGCGTGAGCCTCAGAACCCCCTTGACCTCGTCGATCAGCCGCGTGCGGTAGCGCAGCACCAGGTCGCCGCTGCACAGGAACAGAACGGCCTTGCCGATCGCGTGGGTGAGCGTGTGAAGCAGCGCGCCATAGAAGCCGAGCACGCCGCCGAACCCCAGCGCGATCGCGATGATCCCCATGTGCTCGACCGAGGAGTAGGCGAACAGCCGCTTGTAGTTGCCGCGCAGGAGGATGAACAGCGTCCCCACGATCACCGACGCGAACCCGAAGATCAGGAGGATGCGTGCGGCGTAGTGGGTGCCGAGCGCGGCATGCGTGAGCGCCTGAAAGCGGATGATCGCGTACATGCCGGTGTTCAAGAGCGCCGCTGAGAGCATCGCGCTGGCGGGGCTCGGGGCCTCGGAGTGGGCGTCGGGAAGCCAGGTGTGCATCGGCACCAGGCCGACTTTCGTGCCGTAGCCGATCAGCGCGAGCAGGAACGCGAGGCGCAGGCTCTCGGGGCTCAGCCCGCCGGCGTGCGCGAACAGGTACGACCAGGTGAGGTGCTCGGTCGGCGAGCCGGGCAGGTTGCTCGCGGCGAAGTACAGAAACAGCGTCCCGACCAGCGCGATCGTGACTCCGAACGAGCTGATGATGATGTATTTCCACGCCGCCTCGAGCGACACGGACTTGCCCTCCAGGCCGACGAGCACGCAGCTGGCGAGCGTCGAGGCCTCGATCAGCACCCACAGCAGGCCGAGGTTGCCGGTCTCAAACGAGGCCAGCATCATCGACGCGAAGATCGCGAAGAAGATGTAGTACAGCCGCATCTGCAGCCCTCGTAGCTCACGGCGCTGCTCCTCGGCGCGCATGTAGGCGGCTGATCCGATGCTCGCCAGCGCGACGACGAGCGCGATCGTGGCCAGGAAGAAGCCGCTCAGCGGGTCGAGGTACAGAAAGCCGCTGAGGGCGTGGATCCGGTGCCCGCCGCCGACGTCGATCGCTAGCGCGATCGCGACCGCGAGCGTCGCGAGCCCCGAGGCGGTAGCGACCGCGCCCAGCGGTCGCGCGCGCGGTGTCAGCGCCGTCGCCAGCGCGGTGGTCAGCGGGAGCAGCACGACGAGCAGCGCCAGCGCGATCATTCGCTGAGCTGCCTCAGCTCGGGGGCGCTCGCCTCGGCGAGCTGGCGCGCGAGCCCGGAGACGAACGCGATCATGATTAGCACGGCCGCCACCACGTCGAGGAAGACGCCGGCCTCGACGATGAACGGGAACGTCGCGACGATCGCGATCGCGCCGAGGAACACGCCGTTCTCGATGATCAGCCAGCCGATCAGCTGAGCGATCGTGTGCCGGCGCACGACCATGCACAGCGCGCCGAGCAGGATCACCGCGGTCGACATCGGCACCACCGCCTGGGCCGCGAGGCCGTGGGGGATCGTGCCGGGGCGGATCGCCAGAAACGCGAACGCGGTGAGAAACGCGCCGAAGATCAGCGAGCTCGACAGTCCCGTCGACAAGGCGACGTCGCGCTTGAGCGCGAAGCGCTCGATCAGGAAGTGTCGGGTCCCGTAGGGGATCCCGATGCCCTTGATCAGGAACGTCAGCGCCGCCAGCACCCACAGCCCGGCGTTATGTTGGTGCAGCGCGACGACCGCCGCAGCGAACGACAGAACGATCGACTGCGTGCCGTAGTAGATCACGTAGCGGTCAAACAGCTTCGACCCCAGGCACGCGAACGCGCACAGCAGGATCAGCACCGCGCAGATGTCGAGCAGCACCCCCTCAGCGGAGCTGGCCGAGAGGCTCTCAACGACGGCGAGTGGGGTCACGGGCGGCTCCTCAGGTCCCCAGCACGTAGGAGGTGGCGATCCCGATCAGCGCGAGCAGGAACGCGGCGCCGAGGTACTCCGCGATCCGGAAGAACCGCAGCTTCGCGAACGAGCTGTCGATGATCACGATCAGCGCCCCGCACACGACGAGCTTGCCGAACAGCGCGAGGATCCCCAGCAGGCCGAGTCCCAGGCCCGTCCCGTTTCCCAGCCCCCAGGGGATCACGAACACGTTCATGAAGATCGAGGACAGCAGGAACAGCTTCATCCACGAGCCCCACTTGACCAGCGCGTACTCGCGCGCGGAGTACTCGAGCACCCGGCTCTCCTCGATCATCGAGATCTCGATCGTGCCGCTCGGGTTGTCGATCGGAATCCGTCCGTTCTCCGCCAGGACCAGCATGAAGAACGCGATCGCGCCGAGGATGTGCGTCGGCAGCACGTAGGTGGCTGCGGAGTGGGCGATCGCGTGGTTCTCCAGATACGGGTTGTCCGAGCGCGAGAGCGCGCCGACCGTGAAGAACACGAGGATCAGCGCCGGCTCGGCGAAGCTGCCGAGCCAGGTCGTGCGGCTCGCGCCCAACCCGCCGAGCGGGCTCGCGGTGTCCAGCGCGGCGAGCGAGATCGCGAAGCTCGCCAGGCTCAGCACGAACGCCCCGCCGATCAGGTCCGCCAGGAACGCGAGCGGCAGCGGCTCGTCGGTGATGATCGGAACGATCACCGAGACCGTCAGGTAGCACGCGAACGCTACGAACGGCGCGCCGCGATAGACCCACGACGCCTCGCTGGACGTCGCGCTGCCCTTGCGCAGCAGCTTGTGCAGGTCGCGGTAGGGCTGCAGCACACTCGGGCCCCGCTTGCACTGAACGATCGCCTCCGCGCGGGCGAGCACCCCCGCGTACAGCGGCGCTGCGAGCAGCACCACCAGGCTTTGGATGATCTGCAGGACGTCAGCCACGCGATTCGCTCCGGCCACGCACTCCTATCTCGAAAACGGAGATAGATGCCATCACCCATTTCCGGCTGTCTGCCCGGAGTGGGAATTACGCGGGCCTCATCGCGTCAGCTCCATCGATCATAACCGCGGATGCACCGGCCGTTCAACCCGGGTGACACCCTGCGCCACTCAGCCGCCGCGCGCCGTTCGCCGCCAGCGCGCGCTGGGCGCCTGGTTGCCAAGCCAGCGCGGGGTCCCGCGCCACTCAGAGGCAGCGTCGAGCGCGATCTGTTCGAGGATCGGCGGGCGCACCCGGGGTCGCACGACGCCGTCCAGGTCGATCGCCTCGACCGAGCCGAGGGCCGGGATCCCGGCGGTGTGCGCGAGAAAGATCAGCTCGAGGTCATGCAAGCGGACCGACTCGACCATCTCGAACACGTACAGCAGGGGACCGACCACGACCTGCAGTCCCGTTTCCTCTGCGACCTCGCGCCGCAGGGCCTCGTTTACGGACTCGTTGTCGTTGACGCGTCCGCCGGGTAGCGAGAGCTCCCGGCGACCGCGACGCGACTGCCGGGCCACCACCAGTCGGCCGTCGATCAAGATCACGGCCCTGACCTTGACTCTCATCGGCGGTCCCCGGCGGCGGTGGCACTCTCGTCGAGCCAACTGCCCAGCTCTCGCGCCAGCTGCTGAGAGCGAAGCTCGATCAGCGCGAGTTGCTCGACGCGCGCCCTCGTGTGCTGCTCGCCGCGGCGCCTGTCATCAGTCGCGCGCTCGATAGCGCTTCGGATCGCATCGATCGCCTCTTCGACGGTCGCGGCGAGCTCGATCCGGTAGGCGCGGGCTGCGTCTGAGACGCGGCCGGCCAGCTCCGAGCGCAGCCGACCTGCGTGCCGGTCGGTCATTTCGATCAGCCGCTGTTCTGCGTCGCGCACCACCATCCGGCGGCCAAGCGCGCCCGGGGTGATCGTCCGTCCGAAGCCCACGATGATGTCCAGGGCGTGCTCCGCATCCCTGAGCTTGAAGGAAAACCGGGAGGGGGCCTTGAGCCCGGTGTCCGGGAGGACGTCGCTTGCGCGCGTGCCGAACACATCCTCGGCCACCTCCTGCACCTGTTCGAGGATCCGCTGCACGCGGCCCGCGTAGCGGCGCTCGAGCTGACTCAAGTGCGCCGCGATCGCCTCCTCGAAACGAGGCACCATCTGCTCGAAGTCGGCGCGTACCGTGTGATCGATCCATGCTCCGAGCTCGACCGACAGCTCCCGCGGGGAGCACCTTGAGAGTTCGTCGACGTGCTCGTGAAGGGCAGCCCGCAACCCTCCCGCCTCGCGGCGCGCGTGTTCCTGCAGCGGCTCATTGACCTGTTCGGTGAGCGCGCGCTGCACGCCACGCTCGAGCAGGTCGGCAGCCTCGGCGCTCGCCGTGCGCAGCTCGCCGATGCGCTGCTCGAACGTTTCTGCGCGGGCGGACAGCTCCTCCAGCGGCAGCTCGATCGCGTTTGATGCAAACCGAGCCGCCTGCGCAGTATCGCCGGCGAAGCTGCGGGCAAGCCCCGCAACCGATCGCATCAATAGCGCCTCACGCTCTTCTCCGGCGAGCCTGCACAGGCGCTCGCGCAAAGGGCGAAGGCCCTCGCGCCGGCGAGCGCTCACGGCGAACAGCTCTGGTTCGCGGTCCCCGAGTAGATCTCGCAGGGCGGAGCGGACGAACTGCACCGCAACGTCGCGGTCGGCGGGTTCGAGGTGGTCGATCTTGTTGATGACCATCAACAGCCGCGGCACCCGCAGCCGGGCCTCGCGGAACAGCTCGCGCTCGGTCTCGGACAGCGGTTGCCCTGCGTCGAGCACGCATAGCGCCGCGTCCACCCGCGGCAGGAACTCCCGCGCAACCGCGGTGTTGTGGCTGTGGATCGAGCCGATCCCCGGCGTGTCGACGAACTCCAGACCTGCCCGCAACAGCTCGTGGTCGAGCTCCACGCGTGCAAGTTCGACGCCGAGCTGGTTCCCCGGGTTGCGCGCTTCGGTCACGTACTGTGCGAGGTCCGCCAGCGGCTGCTCCCGTTCGTCGCCATCGAGGAACCGCACGACCAGCCGGTCGCGGTCGCCGGCGCCGATCGCGGTGATCACCGAGGTCAGCGGCAGCACCCCGATCGGCAGGAGCTCGCGGTCCAGCAGCGCGTTGATCAGCGTGCTCTTGCCCCGCTTGAACTCGCCCAGCACCACTAGGTTGAAGCGGTCCTCGGCGAGGCGTGCCCTTGCCGCTGCGAGGTTGCGGTGTGCGCCCTCCGCTGTCAGGCCAGCGCCCAGCGCCAGCAACTCGTCGAGTCTCGCGAGCATCGCCGAACGAGCGCCGCCAGCGGCGGGAGCGAAATCCGGCGCGTCAGAATCAGTCGGAACTGTCGGCTCCACCTGACCTCCACAAAGACCTTGGAAAACGTCTCGTAGAGGCCATCAGCGACCCGGGGTCGCGCTCGGAGCGAGCCTCATCGCTCGCCGCAGAGCATAGCGTGAGAGAGGGCCGAGGATGCAACGAGCGCCGGCGTGATTGCCGGCGCTCGTTGTGCGTACAGCTGTGGAGTACGTGTTCGTGATCGAGGGCTTGCTCAGCGCTTGAGCGGAATGACTGGTAGCACGACTCGGCCCCAGGTCGAGTTAGTGACGGCCGCGAACGACGCGTACCAGGCGGCGACGGCTGTCGCGAGCCCGAACCATCCGCCGAGCTTGATCGTGCCGTTGGTTGTTGCGGTCGAACCAGATAGCGACGCGTTCCCGATCGCGAGGATGAAGAACGTGATCGTCAGAAGCAGGAACACCAAGGCGACGGCCCCGGTCGTTCGCAGCGATGCGATGAACATGTAGGCGGTGAAGATGCCCCACGCATAGAGATAGACCGCGACGGCATTGTCGATCGCGTTGGGAGCGATCAACTTCGGGACGATGACGAGCCGGACCAGGATGAAGTACGAGATCCAGAACGCCCCGTACGAGCTGAACGCAACCGCTCCGAACGTGTTACCGGTTCGGAACTCCCACATTCCGGCGAGCAACTGGACGAGGCCGCCATAGGCGAACGCCAGCGAGAGCACGACGAGCAGGCCGCCGGCGTTGATCAGGTCCGCGTTGTACATGCTCAGCACGAACGTCGTCATCGCGAACCCGGCCAATCCCAGCGGCCCCGGATCGGCCGGAGTCCATCCGGCAAGCCGACTGCCAGTTGGCTCGGTTGCGGCCGGCGCCGGCGCGATGTCCGCTTCGCGGCCAGCACCAGCTGAAGAAGCTTCCATCTAACCCCTCCTAGTTGAGGTGATCAAAACGGCGACAAGCTGCGCTGGGTCGGAAGTCGAAACAACGGGCAATCGCCAAATGGCTCTCAGGTACGACGAACGGTCGCAAGTTGAGGATGAGCGGCGACCGCTGGGCTTCGCGAAAGTAGGGAAATGTGGTTTCGGCGAGGCTGTGGGGCACGCCGGCGGCTCCACTTGTCCGCTCGAGCCGCTCCGCATCGCTGGCCTGCCGAGGATCGCACTTGCCGCGACGATCGGGACGCGTGAGCAGGACCCCACGAGTGCGCGCACTGGGTGTGCTCCGGCGCCTACGGTCGGGTGCTATCGAGCAGCGAGCCTGCCTCGACCTCGGGGCTTTTGCCGAAGACCTTCTTGTAGGAGTCTTCGCCGTAGCTGGTCGGCAGCGGTCTCCCCGGCGTGAGCTTGAACGGGCGGGCGCCGTCGGCTCCGCGCTCGGCGCGCAGGAATAACCCCCCGTCTGACGCGTGGCGGTAGAAGCCGTCGGCGAGATCGAACATGTGGGTGACGAAGTACACCTTCACGCCTTGCTCGAGCAGCGCGCGGACGACCTGTCGGGCGATCTCCGATCCTTCCCGCTCGTTGGTCGAGGCAAAGGACTCGTTGCAGAGCAGGATCGACCCCGGGGTGATGCGATCGGCGATCTCGGACATCCTGCGGAGCTCCTCGTCGAGCTTGCCGCTCTCCATCGCCAGATCCTCTTCGCGCTTGTAGTGGCTGAAGAGTCCGTCGCACACGCTCGCCCGGAACGATCCGGCTGCCACAAACATTCCGCATTGCATCATCAGTTGCGCCAACCCCAAGGCCCGTAGAAGCGTGGACTTCCCACCCTGATTTGCGCCGGTGATCATCACCAGCGACTTACCGTGCGCGTCCACGTCATTGCCGACGACGTGCTGCTCGAGGGTTAACGCCAGCGATGGGTCGTAGATCGCCCGCGTCGACAGCGCAAGCTGATCGCGGGAAAGCGGGTCCGGCAGACATGTCGGCTCGCCCGCGTTCCCGATGCGCTGGTGGAGGTTCACGCACGTCACGTAGAACCCGATCTCGATTCGCAGCAGGGTGAAGAAGCTGCGGACGTGCTCAACCGACTGCGCAAGCGCGTTGGCGACGAGATTGACACCCTTGTCCTGGAGCTCGCCCAGTGCTCTGAAGCCGTTGTCGTCGCGGTCGGGGATCGTGAAGCTATAGCCCGAGCGGTCGAACACGCGACCGAGCCAGCTCCGCTCCGGCACTCGCCGCAGCATGTAGCCCGTGCCCCTATTGCCGGCGGCGAGTTGTGCGCTGAGCGACGTCCCGCCGTGGAAGTTGAGCTCCTTGAGCTCGGTGTCGAGCAGCTCGAAGTACTGTTCGTCGAGCTCCTCGGCGACCATCGCACAGAACCTCTTGAATCCTTCTGAGCGAAGGCGCGAGCCGTGCTCGTCGATCAGTGCGCGGATCCGCTTAAGGAACTCGACCAGCACCTCCATCTTTCGCACCGAGGTCGACAGCAGAGTGCTCGGCGCGTCCCTGTACAGGCCACCCCATACGCTCTTCTCGGCCTTGAGCGCCTCGCCGGCGAGCGCGTACAGCTCCCGCGCGACCGACGCGTTCTGCAGGCAGTCGGTCAGCACCTGCTGGCGGTAGAGGATCTCATCCGGCTCGTGCAGGCTTGAGAGCAGCGCCCGCCTGGCGACCTCCAGCAAGAGCTCATCGCCTGCCGCCATCGCGTTCCAGACCGTCGCGAGCTCAAGATCCTGCGCGAGCGTCTGCGCGTTGGCCGGCAGCTCCTGGTTGAGGTCGAAGTCGCGGTCGCGATGCATCAGAAACACCTTCATCGCGCGATCCGCTTCCTCAACGACTCGTACGTTAGTCCGTACTTCTCGGCGATGGCCGCTGCGTAGGCGAGCCCGTCGGCTGGCTTTCGCAGAACCTTGAAAGTCCGCACGGCAGGGTCCTCGGCGGCGACCGTGCTCATCATGCTGACGGTGCTCTCGCCGAGGGAGGCGAGCTCGTCGACGAACGTGACGAATACGCACAGCGCGTCGAGGTCGATGATCGTCCTCAGCACCTCGGTCCCTACGAGGCGCGCGTCGCGCAGCGTGGTCGAGCCGAAGCTCTCGTTCATGACTAGCACGCTGTCGCCGGTTGCCCGCTCCAGGATCTCGCGGATTCGAAACAGCTCGTCCTCGAACTTGCCTCGCAGTGTCTCGATGTCCTCCTCGCGCTCGAAGTGCGTGAAGATCTGGTCGGGCAGAAACAGTCGCGCCTCGTGCCCGGGAACGGGTAGGCCAAGGCTCGCGATGTAGTGCAGCTGGCCGAACATCCGCGCAAACGTTGTCTTGCCGCCGTTGTTGGGGCCGCTCACAACCAGGATCCGCTCGGGGTCGCTCAGCTCGAAGTCGTTGCACACGACCGACCCGCCGTCGCGCCGTAGCTTTGCTGCCAACGCCAGGTCGAAGCCCTTGGCGACGCGCTCATCCTTGGAGCGAGCCGACACACGCGGATGGCAGAACGCCAGCCCGACTGTCTTCAGCGGCTCGATGTGCTCCAGGTATGCGAGATAGAACTGGATCTCGCGATCGAAGCGGCCGACGGTCTGGTCGAGGTAGTCTCCGCGGCGAGTGCAGAAACCGTCGAGCTTGGCGAACGTTTCCGGGTGCAGCCTGGCCACCAGCTCGAGGATCTGAGCCTCGACATGGTTCATCTGAGCCCCCTCGCGAAAGACGACCCGGTAGTCCTTGACCGCGCCGCGCTTGAACTTCGCGAATGTGCGTTCGACCTCCTGGCTCATGTCCGGCTCGCCCTCGTAACGGCTCACCCGAACGCGGGTGTTCTTGATGTGGACCGAGTACTGCACCGCCGCTAGCTCCTCCTCGAGGCCCCTGGTCTCAGCTGCTAGCGACGTGAACGCGCTCGAGCTCGCATAGGCGGCCAGGTATTCGCGCAGCGCCGTGAATCCGCTCGATGACAGCTCAAGTTCAGCGAGCCGCGCGCCGAACGAGCGAACCGCGTCGCAGTACACGCTGACCGCTGACAGGAACCAGCGCTGTTGCTGCCTCGCGTAGTGGAGCTTCTCGACGAGGACGAGGCATTCACGCATCCGGCGCATCCCGCGGGCGAATGCGCCAACCGTGTCGAGCACGCTCGGCTGTTCTAAGTCCCTCAGCACGTGATGGCGGTAGCGGACCGCCTCCACCTCGCGCAGCGGGTGGTAGAACAACGGCTCAAGCTGATACTCCTCGCGGCCCGTGAGCAGCGAGGAGAGGGTCTGATCGAGATGCAGATCGACGAAGAACGCGGGCTCATCGGCTTCCGTGCTGACCGCCACGTCACGGTCGAAAAGGATGCTTTGGAATGACACGCGCCCAGTCATCTCCGAACCGGCACCACGGGAGGGCGAGCGGAACTGCGATCAAGCAGCGACATCAAGTCGCGAGAATCACCGGACATTTTCAGCTTCCACCGTTACACGTTTGGTAGAAGCCATCAGCCGCGGTGGCGGTTCAGGCGGGCCTCATCGCCACCGCCGATGTTACAGGTGCGATCGATGGCGCTTTGTCGATCCGATCGGTAGGCTGACGCCGAGAGCGATGAGGCTCGCTCAGACCGCGGTCAAGCCGCTGATGGCCTCTATGAGCAGATCGTGCTGTTCGTGGAGGTTGACTTGGCATCGGAACGGGTGATCGCTTGCAAGCGGACGCGGGTTTGTAGCTGCGGACGGATGAGCGCGCAGCGATGAGCAGACACGAACGGGTGCGCCTGGCGCTTCTCGTCGGCGCATTCTCCGTGCTGATGGGCTTGGGTGGCGCGGCGCTCGTTACCGTGGGCGGCGCCGGCCTGGAGGTGTTCGGCTTCGTGCTGATCGCATTCGCCGCGGCGGGACTCGTGCAGGCGGGTGGCATTGGCCTGGGACACATGACTCCCGGCGCCGCTCGCGATCGCGAGGATCGTGACGCGCGACGCCGCTAGCTTTGCTGCGCGCCAGGGCGGTCGATCCGGGCTCGGCCTCGAGCCGCTGACAGTTCTGCGCGGCGCCGGTTGTTGTCCCGTGCCCCGCGACCCTCGGTTACACTCGCAGGAGAGCGATGAGGCTCGCTCAGCTCGCGGCCCCAGCCGCTGATGGCCTCTACCCGAAATGTTCGACCGCGCGTCTACGTGGCCGCGCGGAGAACCGGATCAACAGGAGGCCACAAATGCGGCGTCTAGGCTTTGGAGATCTGTTCAGCGGGAAGGCTCGGCAGCAGCCGACCGCGGCTGGCTCAGATGACGATTGGGGCGGCTCGGCAGAACCCTCCGGCGAAGTGCAGCCGGCTGACTCGCGGCAGCCTGCCGTGACAGGCGAGCTTGACGACGATCATCCCGCCGAGCCCGATCCAGCCGCCGGCGACCCACCGATGCCCGGGAGTCAGCGCGAAGGCGAAGGGCCGTCCTCGCCGGAGGATGCCTCGCGCGTATCGGTGATCGACGAGCCGCCACCGCGCCCGGCGCCACCGCGCGGCGCCTCCGAGGAGGAGTTCAAGTACCACAGCTACCGGGTGTATCCGTCCGGCCGTCCCGACTCGATCGAGTTCGTCGACGTGTACAAGGCGTTCGGCCGTGCGCGGATCCTGCGCGGCTTGAACATGGGCCTGCCGGAGGGCATGGTGTCGATGATCCTCGGCCCGTCCGGGACCGGCAAGTCGGTGTGCATCAAGCACATCGTGGGGCTGCTGTATCCCGACGAGGGCGACGTGCTGGTACACGGCGAGTCGATCCCGAACATGTCAGACGATCAGCTGTTCGAGATGCGCAAGAAGTTCGGCCTCTTGTTCCAGGACGGGGCGCTGTTCGGGTCGATGGGCGTCTTTGACAACACCGCGTTCCCGCTGCGCCAGCACACCGAGAAGGGCGAGGACGAGATCGAGCACATCGTCATGCGCCGCCTCACCGAGGTCGGTCTCGCCGACGCGCGTAACCACATGCCCAACGAGCTCTCCGGCGGGATGCGCAAGCGCGCCGGGTTCGCCCGGGCGCTGGTGCTCGAGCCCGACATCGTGCTGTTCGATGAGCCGGACTCTGGGCTTGACCCGGTGCGCACGGCGCTGCTCGGCGAGTTGATCCTCGAAGTGCACCGCGACGCGATGGATGAGGCCAAGGCCAAGAACAAGCCCCACCTACCGACCTTCTGCGTGATCACTCACGACATCATGAGTGCGCGGCGAGTCGCCGACTACATCAACGTGCTCTGGAAGGGGCGGATCGTCGAGGCCGGCCCGGCCGAGGCGATGCTCAACTCCGAGAACCCGTTCATCCGCCAGTTCCTGTCGGGCGAGTCGCAGGGCCCGCTCGCGATGGACTAGCCGTCCGCGCATGAGCGTGCCCCGTCGCTGGCCTGCCGCCGCGTTCGCAACCATCGGCGTGACGGCGGCGATCGTGCTGATCGCGATCGCCAGCCGGGCGCCGCTCTCGCGCTCCACCCCGGTGAACGGCGTCTCGGCGCGCGCGCCTGTCACCGCCCTCGTGATGCTGCTGCTCGGCGCCGCGGTGCTGGGGCTCGCCGCACTGGTGGCGCTGATCTTGCCCGCTCGCCGCCGCAAGGGACCCGACGAGCCCCAGCCTCGCGCCGAGCCGGTGCCGGTGCATTGGCTGTGGAAGCTGGTGGCGCTCGTCGTGCCGCTATTGCTCGGCGCGGCGCTGATCGCGGCCGCCGCATTGGGCGTGCGGACGACGACGCCCACGCCGCGGCCGGGTGGCTTGGGGCGCGGACTGGCTCCCGTCGCCCCGACGCACCCGCCTGGCGGCCGTAGCGGTTATGCCATACCCACCTGGCTACCGTGGACGGTCCTTGCGATCGTGCTCGTGGGCATCGCCGTTGTGGCGGTGCTGCTCGCGCGCCGCACGTCAGCGATCGATGACCAGTCGCCTCAGCGGATCGGGGCCCGGGCGGCGGTGCGGGCGGCAATCGGAGCGCTCGACAGTGTGAGTGATCCTCGCCGCGCGGTGATCGCGGCGTACGTGGCGATGCAGGAGGAGCTGGGGGCACATGGAATCGTCCGCTTGCCGGCGGAGGCGCCGCGCGAGTACCTGGGACGCGTGCTGGCTGAAAGCGTCGGCGCCGACCGGGATGCGAGGACGCTGACTGGGCTGTTCGAGGAGGCCCGGTTCAGCACGCACCCGATCCCCGAGCGCGTCCGCGAGCTTGCGCTGTCCGCGCTGAACTCGTTGCACTCACGGCTGGAGGTCGGCGCCGCGCAATGACGCTGTACGCCGAGATTGGCCTGATCGTGCTGGCGGCGGCCGCAGTGGTGGTGTGCATCGCGCTGTTGCCAGATCGCCAGAGCGCTCCGCGCCGAGCGGCGGTGAGGCCACGGGCGTCGAGGCCCAGGCAGCTGACATCGATCGAGCTGCTGGTCAGCTCTGCGGCAACGAGTGCCTTGCACGCGCACGCCTACCTGCGGCCGCTGCTCGCCGAGATAGCGTCGCAGCGGCTGGCCGGCCACGGGCGATCGCTGGAGACGATGCCGGATTCCGCCGGCCGATCGCTGCTGGGCGAGCAGCTGTGGGAGCTGGTGCGCCCCGAGCGGCCATTCCCGCAGGACCGCTATTCGCCTGGGGTCTCTAGGCGGGAGCTCGCCGCGATGCTCGACGCGCTCGAGCGGCTGTGAGCGCGTTGCTGTCCCCGAGGGTCGCCGGACTGCTCGTGCTCGCAGGGATCGCCGTGGTCGGCGGGATGGCCGGCGGCCGCGCCGAGCTGGTGGTGCTCGCCGCGCCGTTCCTCATCTTCGTCGCGGTTGCGCTGGCACTGGCGCGTGAGCCGCAGCTGCACGCGGCGCTTGTGCTCGAGCGCGCCCGTGTGCTCGAGGGCGAGCAGGCGCAGGCGACGGTCACGCTGCGCAACGAAGGCGGCGCGATCGAGGCGGAGCTCGAGCTTCTCACGAGCGGGCAGCTGGCGCTCGAGCCCGTCGGCCCGCTGCTCGTCCGGCTCGCTCCGGGCGCCGAGATGTCGGTCCAGTTCGTTACACGACCCCGGCGATGGGGAGCGCACGAGGTCGGTCCGCTGGTCGTGCGAGTACGAGACCCGCTCGGGATCGCGACGCGGGACCGGGTGCTCAATCGTCGCGTTGCGCTGCGCGCGTTCCCCAGCGAGCAGCGGTTGCGCGAGCTGGTCGCCCCGCTGCACACGCAGCCGTTTCTCGGAACGCATGTAGCCCGGATGCGCGCGGAAGGGATCGAGTTCGCCGACATCCGGCCGTTTGCGGTCGGCGACCGGGCCCGGCAGGTCAACTGGCGGGCGACAGCCAGGCGCGGGGCGCTGCACGTGACCGAACGCCACCCCGAGCATGCCAGCGACGTCGTGCTGCTGCTCGACACGTTCGCTGAGGCCCGCGAGGGCGCCAGCGGGACGCTCGACGCGGCGGTCCGGGCGACCGCGTCGCTCGCCAGGGCGCACCTCGCACGCCGCGACCGCGTCGGGCTGGTGGACTTCGGCGGCACCTTGCACTGGCTCGAGCCCGCGTTTGGAACGATTCAGCTCTACCGGATCGTCGATGCGTTGATCGCCAGCGAGATCGCCTTCAGCTACGCGTGGCGGGCGGTGGAGAGCATTCCCCGCAGGGTGCTGCCTCCCGGCGGCCTCGTTCTCGCCGTCAGCCCGTTGCTCGATGAACGCTCGCTGCGCCTGATCACAGATCTGCGGACGCGAGGCGTCGACTTCGCGGTCGTCGAAGTCTCGCCGCTCCCACACGCTGCACCCGGCTCGTTTAGGTCCGACGAGCTCGCCTACAGGCTGTGGCGCTTGCAGCGGGAGGCGCTGCGTACCCGGTTGCGGGGGCTCGGGATCGGCGTGGCGCTGTGGGAGGATGCCGAACCGCTCGGGCCATCGCTTGAGGAGGTGAACAGATTTCACCGTTCGGTTCGGCGCGCCGTCCGCGTGTAGCGGTCGCGGCGGCGGCGCTGACGCTCGAGGCGGCGCTCGGCGCGCTGGTCGCAACCGATACCCGCACGCCGGCCGCGGCGTGGTGCGGGACGCTGCTGTGCATGCTGATCCTGGGGGTGGGGCTGTGGCGCGGCCCCTCGGCGGTGATCCAAGTGTCGCTGGCTCTGATGGGCTCGCTGCTGCTGCTGCGCCGCTCCGAGCACCTGTTGCTGGCGCCGGTCTATGGCGCGTGCCTGCTGCTCGTCGGGGAGCTGGCGCGGCGCTCGCTCGAGCTGCGCGGTCCCGCACGTGTCGGAGCTGGCGTGATCGGCGCGCGGCTGGTCGCCGCCGGTCTGCTGGCGGCCGTCGGTGCATGCGCGGCGGCGATCGCGGCGATTGCCGTGACGATCGCCCCGGGACGGTCGATTGCGCTGACAGCCTTGGGGTCGCTCGCGACCGTGGCCGCGTTTGCCGTGATCGTCGTGCTGGCCCGGCGCCGAGCTGAAGATGCTCGTAGCCCACATCGGGGTGAGGACGGCACGCCGGGTGGGCACCACGAGGTGCCGTAGCGCTCGCTCAAAGGGCGAGCTCGAGTGCTGCTCGCGTGGCCGATCAAGTGGCTCGGCGTGTGGGCACGAACAACCGGCAGCGCTCCACGTGGGCCAGATCGAGCTGCTTGACCGCGAACAGCTCCATCGCGATCCGCGGGTGGCGGCAGAACCCGGGGATCTCGTAGCCAGAGTCGTCCACGAATGCGGGCGAGCCCGCCTGGAAATAGCGACAGTGGGGGCACTGTTCGGGCAGGTAGGGCCAGCTGCCGCGGCTCGTCATGCGCTCGCCGGAGGCTGACCTGTTTGGGCTCCGGCTCTCGCTCGCCGGACGATCAGAATCAGGGGGACCGCTGCGAGCTGTGCGATCAGCGCAAATGCGACCACGACCCCGAACGAGACGTTGAACAGCGCGCCGATCGCGACGCTGCCGAGGAACCAGGCGATGCCGTAGGCGCCGGTAAACAGTCCGTAAGCCGAGGCGCGGCGCTGCGGCGAGACCATCGGCGCGACGGCGGCGGGGATGATCGACTCGTGCACCCCCATGCCAAGGCCCCACAGGCACACCCCGATGAGACATGCCCAAAACCCGCCCAGGAACACCAACGGCGCATACAGCGCCGCCACCACCGTCAAGGGAACGAGCAGCCCGATCCCGTGGCGGTCGAACAGACGCCCGAACACCAGCGAGCCGGTCCCGCTGACCGCCATTGCCGCCGCATAGAACACCGGGATGAGGTCGGCGTGCACGGTCCCCGCGCGCTGGAAGTGGTAGGCCATCAGCGGAAAGTCGGCGAAGCCCACGGCTACTAGTGCGGCGCCGGCGAGGTAGATCCAGAACACCCGCGGGAGCCCTTCGGCGCTGACGTGCGCGGGTCCCGCCTCGAGATCCTGCGGCCGCGGGTACAGCAGCCGCGCGACCGCCAGCAGCGAGAGCATGATCACCGCCGGGACCGCCAGCGCGGCGAACGCGGTCTTGTAGTCATGGTTGCTGGCCGCGAGCACGACGGCGATTACGAGCGGGCCTGCCAAGGCGCCGAACTGGTCGAGCGCCTCGTGGACCCCAAATCCCCACCCGTAGCCCATCTCCTTGGCCGCGTGCGAGAGCATCGCGTCGCGCGGCGGGTTGCGGGTTGCCTTGCCGACCCGCTCGAGAATGATCAGGATCGCCGCCACCTGCCAGCTTCCGGCGAGCGCCAGCAGCGGTACCACCGACATCTGCAGCACATAGCCGCCGATCGTGATCGGCCAGTACAGGCCGGTGCGGTCGGCGCTGCGCCCGGAAACGAGCCGCAGGCCATACCCCAATAGCTCGCCGAAGCCGGTGACGACGCCGATCGCCAGTGCTCCGGCGCCGAGCAACCCCAGGTACTGGCCGATGATGCTGCGCGACCCCTCGTAGGTGAAGTCGGCAAAGAAGCTCATCACGCCGACCAGCAGCACGAACTTGACGGCCGGCGAGAACCCTGACAGTCGCCTGCGGATCATGTTTCGCGCGCTCCGCCGACGAGCCCACGGGCGGCGAGCAAGTGCTCATCTGTGCGAAAGCGGATCGGCTCCATCGAGGTCCTCGGTCGACGTGGACAGTCACACAACCAGAGGCCATCAGCCCGAAGGCGGTTTGGCGCGGAGCCTCATCGCGCTCGCAGTCACCATACCGAGCCGTGAGGCGAACCCGCTTCGGCGCCCCACGACCTCGACTCAGCCATGCCGACTTCGCGAGCGCTTCGGCGCACGAGGTTAGCGCGGGCGGCACGCCTGGATTGGGCGTGTCCGGGTTCGATTGTCACGTTTCTCTCGGCGAGGCACTCGGCTGCTCGGTCGGGCCATGCGGCACTCCGCCTGCCCAGCCGGGACCGACCGCTACGATCTTCATAGGCGATGAGGCCCGCCTGAACTGCCGAGGACGGCTAATGGCTTCTACCGCGTCGGAAACGGTGGAAGCCAATGGCCACATCTGAACGGTCCGGATCTCACAGGGCGTATCCCGCGGGCAACAGCTCCGCTCAAGCCAAGAGCAACCACGCGACCAGCGGCCTGCCGGTGCACAGCGTGCTCTTCGAGGGGTCCCATGACAATGACGGCCTGACGCTCACGGAGCCCGACTACTTCGGCGATCTGAACCTCGATCAGGTGCTGTCGGAGATGACGGGGGGCAGAGAGGAGTACGCGCTCGAGCCGTTCTTCTACACGCGGCTGTTCGCCGCTGAGGCGGTGCGCTACCGGCAGGAGGTCGTGCGCGACCTCGAGCGGGTGGAGGTGCTCGAGGCGGTCAGGCGGTTCGCCGACACGATGAGGCGGACCCGCGAGCATCTGGCGCGGAGCGAGAAGCTCCACTACGAGCTTCAGCGGCAGTCCTGGTTCGTCGACGCAGTTGGGATCTACTGCGAGGCCGTACATACGCTCGCGGGCGATCTGGCGGAGCTCCAGCTGGGCTCGCTGGGGTTGCGGGGTCTACGAGACTACGTCGTCGAGTACGCCGGATCCGAGCGCTTGACAGCGCTCGTCGAGGAGGCGCGCAGGGTGAAGGAGGCCCTAAGGGGGATCCGCTACCGCCTGCGGATCCAGGGACCGCGGGTGACGGTCGGCAGGTACGAAGGCGAGGAGGACTACAGCGTTCAGGTGCTGGAGACCTTCGGGCGGTTTCGACAGGGGGCGGTGAGGGGCTATCTGGTGTCACTTCCAGACGACGTGGAGATGAATCACGTCGAGGCGCAGATCCTCGAACTGGTCGCCAGGCTGCATCCCGATGAGTTCGGGGCGCGCGCCGACTACTGCGAGCGCCACCGCGCCTTCCTGGATCAGACGATCGCGAGGTTCGACCGGGAGGTGCAGTTCTACCTCGGCTATCTGGAGCTAATCGGGCGGTTGAGGGCGGCCGGGCTGCGGTTCTGCTACCCGCGCGTCTCGGCGCGGTCGAAGGAGATCGCGGCCGAAGATACGTTCGACATCGCACTGGCTACCAAGCTCGTGGGGGAGGAGCGGGAGGTCGTATGCAACGACCTCCGCCTCAGCGGGCCGGAGCGGATGCTTGTGGTCAGTGGCCCTAACAACGGCGGCAAGACGACGTTCGCGCGGATGTTCGGCCAGCTGCATCACCTTGCCAGCCTGGGCCTTCCGGTTCCGGGAAGCGAAGCCAGGCTGCTCTTGGCTGACCGGATCTTCACGCACTTCGAGCGTGAGGAGGACATCGAGACGTTGCGCGGCAAGTTCGATGACGAGCTCGTGAGGGTGCACGAGATCCTCGAGCTGGCGACGTCGCGCAGCGTGATCGTGATGAACGAGAGCTTTAACTCGACGACGCTGAACGACGCGCTGTTCGTCGGCACCGAGGTGATGCGCCGGATCCTCGAGCTGGGGTGCGTCGGCGTGTACGTGACATTTGTCGACGAGATCGCCTCGCTGAGCGAGGCGACGGTCAGCATGGTCACGGAGGTCGTGCCGGAGAACCCGGCGCAGCGGACGTTCAAGGTCCTGCGCAAGCCCGCCGACGGGCTGGCGTACGCGTGGGCGATCGCAGAGAGTACGGGTTGACGTTCGAGCGGCTGATGGAGCGGATCGGCACATGAAGGTCTTCCTGCTGCACCGCGACAAAGACTTCGAGCCCAAGCCTGGACTGCGCGACGCCGTGTTCGCGGCGATGTCGAGCGGCAATCTGTATGCGATCACCAACGTCCGGCGCAACCTCGAGCGCCAGAGAGCCTTCGGCCGCGGCGATCCGGCGCAACCCAGCAGCGACGACGCGCTGGCGCAGGATCTCGAGCTCGGCACGCTGTGGAGCACGATGGCCGGCGGGGACGAGTTCCTGTTCGAGATGGCCAGGCGCTGCGTCCTGTCCAGCCTGCGAGAGCCCGAGGAGATCGTGTATCGCCAGCGGGTGCTGGCGGACTGCATCGAGCATCCCGCGACGATCCGCGAGTTATACGAGCTCGCGGTCGAAGCGCTCGCCGCCGAGCGGCTGGCCGGCGGGCTGTGGCGCGACGCGGGCTCCAGCTACATCCTGCGCCGGTCGGTCCGGCTACTCGAGCTGTATCTGGACATCCTCAGACGACTACGGCAGATCGCCGACGAGCGGTCGGGCGGTTTCCGTTCGGAGGGGTTCACCCGCTTCTTGGCGAAGCTCCGCGAGGAGCTGTCCGACGACTACCTCGAGACGGTCGACCACTACCTGCGCGAGCTCGAGCTCGAGCGGGGGATGGTCGAGAGCGCCGAGCTGGGCAGAGGCGACAAGGGCCGCGGCTACATAGTCCATCAACCACCGCGCGAGCAGAGCTGGAAGGAACGACTGCCGCTGATCGGAGCCCGAAGACCGGAGGAGTACAGCTTCGAGCTTCATCCCCGCGACGAGGCCGGCGGCCGTTACCTGCAGAGGATCCGGGGCCACGGCATCAACCATGTCGCCGACGCGGTCGCGCAGTCGGCCGACCACGTTCAGAGCTTCTTCACGATGCTCCGGCTCGAGCTCGCGTTCTACCTCGCCTGTCTCAACCTCCACGCGTGGCTCGAGCAGAAACAAGAGCCGACGTGTTTCCCGGAACCGTCGGCAGAGGGTGAGCTTGCGCTCAGCGCAGAAGGCGTCTACGACGTCTGCCTGACGCTTCACCTCAAGACCAGGGTCGTCGGGAATGCCGTGAACGCCGACGGCAAGTCGCTCGTGATGATCACGGGGGCGAACCAGGGCGGAAAGTCGACGCTCCTGCGAGCCCTGGGCTTGGCGCAGCTGATGATGCAGGCCGGGATGTTCGTCGGCGCGGAGTCGTTCCGCGCCAACGTCTGCGCCGGCGTCTTCACGCACTACAAGCGCGAGGAAGACGCGACGATGGAGAGCGGCAAGCTCGACGAAGAGCTCAGCAGGATGAGCGAGATCGCCGACCAGATCACCCCGGGAGCGATCCTGCTCTGCAACGAGTCGTTCGCGTCAACCAACGAGCGCGAAGGCTCCGAGATCGCCCGTCGGGTGATCCGCGCGATGCTCGACAAGCACGTCAAAGTGCTGTTCGTCACGCACATGTACGACCTCGCGCACGGCTTCCACGCCCAGCGGCTCGACGCCGACCTCTTCCTCCGAGCGGGGCGCGAGCCGGACGGAACGCGCACCTTCAAGCTACGCGAAGGCGAACCGCTCCCAACCAGCCACGGCCAGGACTCCTACCACCGCATCTTCGGCAGCTACGCGGCATCGGGGAGCGGGGCCGACTCGGCGCCATGACCGTCGCGCTCGGACCCCAGCGCTCGATGGTCGTATCGACACGCTTCGAGCGCCGGTGCCTGACCTCGGGTTACGAACGGCTCGAAGCCCCGGCGCGAGGGTGATCGTTGATGGATCGAGTCGATCGGGAAACGCTGTCGTTCCGGAGCCCCACGATCTGCCCGATCGACCGAGAAGCGGCCCGCCGCTACGTCGTAGGTCGCCGGACGGTGGATGGAGGGTATTGCTTCTATCGCACCCCGGAGTGGGGGGTGGAAGAGGCCAATGCGCTGGACACGCTGGCGGCGCTCGAGTCGTTGCGCTTACTGAGGGCGGCCGTGCCCGCGCCGGCAGAGACCGCTCGCTGGTTGCGCCGGCTGCAGTCGGCCGATGGGGGTTATGCGACGCTGACGACGGGCTGGGGCGCGTTGCGTGCACTGGATGCTTTGGGGCTCGGTCCGGACCTCTCGCCGACGGATTGGCTGCGGAGCTGGGCGCGCGTGGCGTTCGCATCAAGCAATGACCGCGAGTGGCGCGGTGCGCTGCTCGGCGCACTGCGGCTGCTGGAGCTCTGGCAGCTGGCTGGCCTGGAACTCGACCGCAACCAGCGCGGAGCGCTCGCCCGGCTGCTTGCTGTCGCCGCGGACGGGAGAGCCGGACGCTGGGCGCGGCCCGGGGCTGACCTGGAGGCCACGGCAGTGGCGCTCCGGCTGATTGCGCTCGGAGACCTTCCCAGCGACATTGAGACCGCGTCCGAGGAGTTCCTGCGCAGCTGCGAGGACGAGCCGCTCGGCCTGCGTCTCACGACGGCGGCGGCCACCACCTCGGTCGGGGCCCTGTGGGGGGGCGTAATGATCGCTCGGACTCTCGGGCTGCCGCTGCGCCACCCGGAGGCGATCGGCCGAAGCATCGGCCGACTGCAGGGTGCAAGCGGCGGGCTCAGTGCGCGCGATCGGGCGATCGCCACGCTGCGTGACACCTGGCTCGGCCTGCACACCGCGTGTCTGCTCGGTCAGGCACAACGGGAGTCCGGCGGATGACCAGCAGTGCATCCGCATCTCTGACCGCCACGTTGGCCTCCGAGCCCGTGCGCGGTTGCGGCGCAGCCCACCGCTGCAGCATGGATCAGAACGGTCTGTTCACGCGAGCTGGGACCGATTTGCGAGGCTTCCGTTTAGCGATTTCTGCTGAGAGGCGGACCGGGCATGTTCTGGTGCTTTTCCTGTTATGCGGTGAACCAACAGTCGCACGGGGCATGCGCTCGTTGCGGTCGTCCTATCCAGGGACCGCCCGACCTCTCGTTCGACGATCGCCTGGTGTGGGCATTGCGACATCCCGACGGCAACCGGGCGGTGCTCGCTGCGCAGACGCTCGGTGTGCGTGGAGTCCGGTCCGCCTTACCGGCGCTTCGCGCTGTCGTTCAGGAGGACCGTGATCCGTACCTGTCCGTTGCGGCGCTTCGCAGCGCGATCGCAATCGCCGGCAGAGACGAATTGCGAGCCTGGCTCGAGGAGCTCGCCCACGGCGATTCGTTCATGGTCAAGACAGTGGCCCGGGGAGCGCTGTCCTGAACGAGGCACGGAGGCAGGGGGCGGTGAGAACGCGATGTGGTCGCCGGACTTGACCATCAATCCGGACTTGAACCTCGCTCCTCGAGCCACCGACGCAACCCGGTGTGCAGCGGGAGGTTGCGCATCATCCGCTCGGTGAACCAGCCCGTCGCGTCGGTCTCGTGCGCGGCGTAGGCCTCGAAGGGCTCATCGACGTCCGCGGTGAAGATGTGAAAGTTCCAGCCGCCGCCGCAGTCCTGCAGCTCGAGTCGCTGGAGGCGATAGGCCGGCAGCGAGCCGATCTCCTCGATCACCTCTCGGCGGGCCGCCATCTCCGGCGTTTCGCCGTCCCTGATCGCGCCGCCTGGGATCCCCCAAGTCCCCGGCTCGTCCACCTGGCGCGACCGGCGGAGCAACAGGTAGACGGGGTCGGCTCCAGCCGGCGCGTAGCGGAGTAGAAGCCCGGCGCCACCGTTCGCGCCCCAATGGACGTGATCGAGCGGGCAGATCGTCCAGCGCTCTGCCGGAGCCGGTTGGCCGGCGCTCATCGTGACGCGCTCCAGGAGCGGGATGTACCGGCCCGCCGCAGACCATCCGACCGGTGCGCCCGGACACGGACCAATCGTCGCGGTCGAGGCCGTTGTGTGTCGCGTCGACCCGCGCATTCCGTTGTGTTGTTTCTCAAAGCGAGCGAGTTATAGGCAGCGTCGTGGAGTATTGTCTTGGACGAGCGATGAGGCTCGCTCAGATCGCGGCGATCCGCTGATGGCCTCTGTGTGAATCCAACGTGGAGGTTCGATGCAGTCTCACTCGCGCGATCCGGAAGACACAAGCAGCCCGATCGCTGGCGCACAGTCGGCGCAGGCGGTCGAGCGTCGCCGGGAGGCTGAACTGACGGCAATTGCGCTGCTGTGCCTCACGTTCGTGTGGCCGTCCGGGGAGCCGCGCCGGCCAGACCTGCAGGTAGTCTCGGAACGAGCGTGATCGCGACAACGCACGCGCGGCAGATTCTCGACAGTCGGGGGTACCCGACGGTCGAGGTCGAGGTGACGCTCGACTCCGGCCACCTCGGTCGCGCAGCTGTCCCCGCCGGTTCCTCGACGGGTCGGCTTGAAGCCGTCGCGCTGCGCGACGGGGGTGAGCGATGGTCGGCGATGGGTGTCGGCGCGGCGGTGGAGGCGGTCCAAGGCGAGATCGCCACAGCACTGCACGGATGCGATCCACACGACCAGGCGGCGGTCGACCGCATAATGATTGAGCTCGACGGCACGCCCGAGAAATCGCGTCTCGGCGCGAACGCGCTGCTCGCCACGTCGCTCGCAGTGGCACGGGCGGCCGCCACCGAGTCCAGGAAGGCCTTGTGGAGGTACCTCGCCGGCGCGCGCGAGGTCCAACTACCGGTGCCACTGTTCGACGTGATCAACGGCGGCGTGCACGCCGAGAGCCGATTGGACTTCGAAGAGTTCATGATCGTTCCCGCCGGCGCTGAGAGCTTCTCGGAGGCACTGCGAATCGGGGTCGAGGTCTTCCATGAGCTGCGCTACACGCTGCTGGCCCGCGGACGCGGCGTGCTGACCGGAAGCGACGGCGGTTTCGCGCCGGACCTCGAGTCAAATGAGAGCGCGCTTGAGACGCTGATGGCCGCGATCAATGCCGCCGGCTACGAGCCCGGCTGGGACGTGTGGATCGGCATCGACGCCGCCGCGAGCCAGCTTCGACAGGACGGTAGTTACTTGCTGGCTCATGAGGGGCGCCAGCTTTCGCCGCACGAGCTTGCCGGCTACTACGACGAACTCACTGATCGCTATCCGCTACTGCTGCTCGAGGACGGGATGAGCGAAGACGATTGGGACGGGTGGACCGAGCTGACCGCCCACCTCGGTCGGCGGCTCGAGCTCGCCGGGGATGACCTGTTCGTGACCAGCGCCACACGGCTTCGACAGGGGATAACCGCCGGCGCGGCGAATGCGATCGTGATCAAGCCCAAGCAGGTCGGGACGCTGACCGAGACGCTCGAGACGATCGGGCTCGCGCAGGCGAGCGGGTACGCAGCCGTGATCGCGCAGCGCTCGGGCGAGACCGAGGACACGAGCATCTGTGATCTAGCCGTGGCAACAGGATGTGTGCAGATCAAGGCGGGCGCCCCGTCGCGGGAGCGTGTGGCGAAGTACAACCGCTTGCTTCGCATCGAGGAGATGCTGGGAACAAGTGCACGTTTCGCCGGGCTCACCGCGTTCTATCCCGATAAGTGGGAGGCATCCGCCTGATGCTGATCGTCTCGATCCCAGGACTCGCCGATCTGTGGCTCAAGCACCTTTTAGTCGATGTCAACGGGACACTGACCAACCGCGGGACGCTACTCGGCAATCTTGCCGGCAGGATCGCGCGCCTGAGCGACCACATCGATGTCCGGTTGGTGTCCGCCGACACGTTCGGGACGCTCGATTCGATTGCCGAGCTATTGCAGGTTGGTGCGGTGCGGGCGGCGAGGGGTGAAGAGAAGCTGCGAGTGCTCGATGAGCTCGGAGGTGACCGTTGCGCGGTGATCGGCAACGGCGCAAACGACGCGCTCGTACTCGAGGCGGCCGCGCTCGGTATCGCGGTCATCGGACCGGAGGGTGCGGCTACCGCCGCACTGCGCGCTGCTGATGTGGTGTGCGCGTCAGTGGCAGACGCGCTCGACCTGCTGCTCGAGGCAAGAGCGCTATCCGCGACGCTGCGACCCTAGCCTCGGGCCGGGCACAGCCCGGCGCCCGCGTGCCTTCGCGGGCGATCTCACCACTGCAGTCGATCATCCTCATCAGTCCGCCACGGGCGAGCGAGTTCGCGGTTCCCAGCAACGCGGGAGATCGCGTGTAGGTATGCGTTTAGTTCCTCGTCGCTGAGCAGACTGCGGCGCAGCGACTGTCGCTTGAGGGCAAACGTTTGCGTGTCCTCTGCGATGCGCTCGAGGGAATCCGCCAACCTGCCAACAAGCCAGCTCCCGCGGGCGGCGTCCGGAGTGACCGCCAGGACCGCGGCGGCATGAGGAAGGCAAAGGACAGGCGCGTCGTCACCAGGGTCTACCGGGAGGCCGGCTACGACGCGGTCAATCGCGCTGCGCTCCGCGGCGGCCAGCGCCACGCAGACCGGGCAGCGATCGCTGTCCGGTAGGAAGTGCGCGACGGCGTCGATCAGGGCCTGCGCGCTGGATGGGGAGCCCCGGGCCGCTCGCAGGCGCCGGGCGGCTGCCTCGGTCAGCTTCGCGTAGGCGAGCGCGGTTCCGACCGGTTCTGCCACTTGCGCATATAGCCAGGTGTGCAGGGCGCAGTAGCCGCCGTTCGCCGCGTGCTCGGCGCGGCTCTCCTCGCTGGTTGCAAGCAGGTATTGCGCGTGGACGAGAAAGTCGACCGGAATGCCACCGATCTTCTGACAGATCTCGCACTGCGCGGTGACGGGAACGGCCGTCCTTTCTGGGATGACCGCCAGCAACGCCTGCTCCCCAGAGACGATCGGGGCAGGATTCCAGGCCAGTAGCTCCTCGCGGAACGCGGTCAACCGCCGCGCGGTGTGCTCCAGGAGGGAGACGTGTTGGTCGCTGCCGGGGTTGCGCATCCGCTCAAGCACCTGCTCGGCGGAGCGCCGTGCCTGCCGCCCGACGTATGCGCCTAACTCCTTCACCCAGTCATACGCGGTCTGCTCGAGAGCATCCTGAGCCTCGTGGAGATAGCCGGCGACGGCTCGCTCGGCCTCGCCGAGCAAGCGGCGACGGGATCTATCCCAGCGCCTCCCGCTTCCGGCCGATGATGCTCGCCGGGATAACGCAAGCTGGGCGTCGAAGACGACGTGCGGTGCGGTAAGTGCAGGTAGCTCCGCCGGCGAGGACCCAGGTGAGTCGAGGTCGGCGCCCGCGGGCGAGAGTTCGAAGGTCTCGGCGGCAAGTCGCTCGACCGTGTGCGAGCGCTCGAGCAGCTCCTTGATCTGATCGCCGGCGGCTCGAAATAGCAGGTTCCGCAGTGCCCGGACGCAGCGCTCGTCCCAGCCCTCGAGGAGTGCCGCAACGACTTGGACGGCGTTCATTGCGCTCTCCTGCAGCTCCGCGTGCGTTGTTCGGGCGTCCGGGGGCAGGAGCCGGCGCTCGAGTTCGGCGAACGAAATGCCGTTCATCTCCGTCGCCGGCGGGCCGAAATGCTCCGGCAGAGCCTTCGGCAGCACGCTGCTGACGCGCTCACGGAGCTCGGTGGCGAGCTCGCGCACCTCTGTGAGGCGGCTCGCGAGCCTCGCCTCCAGCCGCTCGCTGGTCGGCTCGTGTCGATCGCTGTCGGCGATCTGAGCCATGCGTCCCAGCTGGAGATCGACGCTCTGGCGGGCGAGCAGGCGCGTGGCGCGCCCAGCGGTCTGGCGCAGGAACACGCGAGCCTTCTCGGCGGTCAGGAAGTGCACCAATTCCTGCTCGAGCGATGGCACGCCGCTGATCGCGAGCCCCGCCTGATCGCCCATTGCGAGCGACTCGAGCGCCAGCCGCGCGGATGTTGCGAACGTCCGGATCTCGGCGTTCCCCGTGGCTTCACCGAGCCGTTCACGGACGTAGCGGGTCACAGTCTCCGCTTCCGGCGCGGCCACCAGGTCGAGCTTGTTGATCACCAGGAAGAGCTTCTCCACGTGCCGGCGAACCTGGGCGAGGAACCCCAGCTCGGCCTCGCTGAGGGGCGTCGAAGCTTGTCACGAACACCACCGCATCCGCGTCGGGGAGGTAGTGCTCGGTCGTCGCGGTGTTGGCGGTGATCGCCGACCCGATCCCTGGGGTGTCTACGAACGAGAAGCCCAGGCGCAGGATCGCTGCCGGCACCTCGACCTCTGCCGAGACCACACGCTGCTCCTCACGCTCGTGGCTCGCTTGCGCGACGAACCGCACGAGCTGATCGAGCGATGTTTCGATCGGGACCTTGCCGCCCGCTCGTCGCACTTCGACGCGCGGCGCGCTGCCGTAGCTCACGGTGGTCACGACCGAGGTCATCGGCAAGGCGCCGGTCGGGAGGTAGGCCTGGCCCAGGATCGCGTTCATCAGTGTGCTCTTGCCTCGGCTGAACTGCCCGACGACCGCCAGCTGGAAGCGGTCCTCAGCCAGCCGGGCGAGCAGGCCACGCGCTTCGTACTCGCGCTCGCCGTCGCGACGCTCCTGCGCGATCGTCATCCCGGCACGTATCAGCTCCGCGAGCTCCAGCTTGCGTCGCCGATACTCAGCCAGGGCGTCGCCATTTCCGGGAGACGCGCCTTCGGGCGACTCATCCCAAGCCGCAGGGCGAGTCACACGTCATCCCGCTGTTGAGCTGCCACGTGCGGCCGTCGGGGCGCTGGTGCAAGGAGCGATGAGTGAAACGGTTCGACCACAACCAGGCTGCAATGCGTTGAAACCGGGTGGTAGAGACCGTTAGCGGGCCGGCAGGACCGCGGTTGGAGCGAGCCTCATCGCTCGTCGAGAAGTCTAACCAGCCAGCTCGGCCGGCCACCCGGCAAACGCCTGTCCTCGCGCCGATCGGGCGCCGGCCTACACGTGCATGGCTTGCCAACAGGCTCGACCGCTGTGGCAGCGCTCCATCGCACGCATCTCGGCGTGCAAGCGGGCCCGCCGTATCCGACTCAGCCTGTCGTAGATGTTGTGCAGCTCGAACGGGTCTCGGCGCAGGTCGCAGAACTCGCGCTCTCCGTCGGCGTACTCAACGTAAAGGAACGTCGCGGTGCGCATTGCCTCGTAGGTGGTTGGGTTGCCACTGGCCGGCTGCTGAAAGTCCGGGTCGTAGATCGACATGCGCGGACCGCGATGCTCGACGAGGATCGCGTTCCGCCAGCCAGGCGTCGGCTTTCCCTGCAGCAGCCGCAGCAGGCTGTGGCCGTCGTTGGGGAGGGTCGTGCCGCCGATCGCCGCGAACGTCTTGGCGAGGTCGATGTTCTCGGCTATCTCGCCGGTGGTCTGGCCCGCCGGCACGTGCGGGCCGGTGATGATCAGTGGGACGTGGATGTCGGTGTGGAACGCAGTGAGTTTCCCAGGGGTCAGGCGATATTCGCCCGTGTGCAGGCCGTTGTCAGAGCTGAACACGACGTACGTGTTGCGATTCAGGCCGTAGGCCTTCAGCGCGGCTTCCACGTCACCGATCATCTGGTCGATCGCCTCGACCGACTGCGCTCGCCGGCGGAACGCTCGGTTGATAACGCGGATCTGCGCGCGGGTCAGCGGTGGGTGGCCAGCGAGCCACCGCGGCGCGTGCGTTGGCAGCACATCGAAGTTGGGCGGGCGGGGGGCCGTGAGCCCGGGAAAGTCGTGGGCGTTGCGGGGTGCCGGCACATAAGGCTGATATGGAGCGAAGGTAGCCAGCTCGAGGAAGAACGGACTTCCCAACTGCGCCGCTCGAGCGATGAATCCGACTCCCTTGCGAGCGAGCACATCTGTCAGGTAGTCCGACCGCCGCCTGCCGAAGGCCTGCACGATTCCGTCGCTGTTGATCGTGTAGTTGAACTCTGGGTAGCCGAAGCCTGCCCCATCCCACTGGCTCCAGCCAGGCGGCACGTACGTATCGGGGACGTTCGTCGTGGCGCCATCCGCGACGCGAGCGGTTGCCTGCATGTAGCCATTGAGGTACTTGCCCATCAGCGCCGTCTAGCCGACACGCTTGAGCGCGACCGCGAACGCCCGTCGCTCCTCGCCTCGGTCGTAGAAGACCTGGAATCCGCCGCTTGCACCGAAGTTGCTGTACACGCCGGTGTCGTGCGGAAAATTCCCGGTGAAGATCGACGAACGTGATGGACAGCACAGCGAATCGGAGACGTAGTAGTTACTGAACGTCAGGCCCTCGCGCTCCATCGCCTGAACGTGCGGCTGAACCGCAACAGGTCCATCGAGAGGTCGTCGGTCAGCACGAACACGATGTTCGGTCGCGAGGCGGGGGGCCGCACGTGCACGCTCGGGATCGAGATCGTCGTCTCCGGAGTCGATTGTGTGGTGCGCTGGGACGAGCTACTGCCGCCGCCGCATGCCGCGATCAGCAGCAACGTCGCGAGGACGGCGACTGCTCGGACCGACCGTGCTTGTCCGCGGGTACGGCGAGAACGCCGGACTGACTGCATCGACACCTCAGGCGAGATCGGGTTCGTCTGGGGTAGAGGCCATCAGCAGCCAAGGCTGCGGTTTGAGCGAGCCTCATCGCTCGGCGGCGAGCATACAAGCCGCATCCGTCCAAGGCGCCACTGGCAGCGACCCCGACCGCGGTCCCCGGTATATTCCCCGGCGCAGTTGATGTGGCGATGGAGTTCGCCTGGCCAGTGGCCGAACCGCCTCCGTGCTGATAGCTCCTGCGACGAATCTCGTACGCCGTAGGAGCCTCTAGTTCAGGGAAATCATGCTGCCGCCATGGGGAGTGCAGGTCTGCCAGGTTGTCGCGCTGGTCGTGTTCGCGCCGCTGATCAGTGGCGTGATCGCGAAGGCCGAGGCGCGGGTCCAGTGGCGCACGGGGCCGTCGGTCTTCCAGCCGTACTACGACATCGCGAAGTTCTTTCGCAAGGAGTCGCTGCGGCCGTCTTCCGCTTCGCCGTTCTTCGAGCTTGCTCCGTTGATCGCGTTTGCGAGCTATTGCACGATCGCGCTGCTGATCCCGGTGTTGACGAGCTTCCCGCTGCCGCTCGGCACGGCTGGTGACATTCTCGGCGGCGCGCTGCTGTTCGGCCTTGCGGGGTTCGTGACGGCGCTGGCCGGCGTGGATTCGGGTTCGGTGTACGCGGCGCTCGGCTCGAGCCGGACGCAGTCGGTCGCCACGCTGGTCGAGCCGACGCTGATCTTCGTGTTCTTCACGGTTGCGCTGGTAACGGGCACCGACCTGCCGTATGCGCTGAACGCGACGCTCGCGCACTCGAGCTCGGAGTACTTCCGCCCGAGTCACTTGCTGGCGACGGCGGCGTTCTTCGCGATGCTGCTGGTCGATACCGGCCGGGTCCCGATTGAGAGCCAGGGCTCGACGCTCGAGTTCGGGATGATCGATGACGCGCGGCTGTTCGAGCACTCCGGTCCGGCGTTGGCGCTGTTCCGCTGGGCGTCGACGATGAAGCAGTTTCTGCTGTACGTCGTGTTCCTGAACGTTCTCGCGATGCCCTGGGGGCTTGCGAGTAACCGGACGGTCGGGTCGCTGGCGGTCGGCCTCGGGTGGTTGCTGGTGAAGATGATCGGTTTGGGGTTGGTGATGGTCGTGATCGAGTCGAGCTTCGCGAAGCTCAGGCTGTTCCGGATCCCTGACTTCATGGGCGCGGGGTTCGTGCTCTCGGTGCTGGCGATCCTCGTGTTCTACCTGGCGAACGGCTAGCGAATGCACGCGGCTCCCCACTATGACTTTGCGCACGCGACTGCGGCGCTGATTGCGATTGCCGCGTTGCTGAGCGGCCTGGCGTTGCTGGCGGTCAAGCAGGTGCATGAGCAGGTCCGCGTGTACTCGGTGCTGTCGTTTTTCGCTGCCGGCTACACGCTGCTGGTCGGGATCGATCGCGCTGACATAGCGCTGATCGTGCTCGCGGTGTGGACGGCGGTGATCAAGGTGGTCGTGATTCCGGTGTCGATCGACCGCGCGGTTACCCGCCAGGTCTCAGAGCATGAGGTGCCGCTGGTCGTGCAGGTGCCGATGTCGCTGCTGATCGGAGTGACGCTCACCGGGCTCGCGTATTGGTCGGCGGCTGCGCTGCCGATTCATGGCGCCCTGCTGCCGACACCGGCTCTGGGGATGCCGATCTCGCTCGTGCTGGTCGGGTTGTTCTTCATGATCACGCGGCAGAACGTGATCAGCCAGATCGTCGGGCTGCTGACGGTCGAGAACGGGGTGTTCCTCGCCACGGTCGCGATCGCACCGGGGCTTCCGTTCGCGATCGGGTTCCTGCTGCTGCTCGACCTACTTCCGGCGGTCGTGTTCTACGGGGTGTTCGCGCGGCTGATCGCGGCGCGGGCGAAGACGACGAGCATCGAGGACATGGCGGTGCTGCGCGGCTGATGGCGGCCTGGCTGCTGATCGCGCTCGGTCTGTCGTTCGGCGCCGCCGTCGCGACGTTCCTCGCCGGCGATCGATCCGTGAGCGGCTGGATCACCGCGGCCGCCGCGGGAGGGGCTTTCGCCGCGGTGCTCGTTGCGGTGTTCGCCTACGACATCGGTCGGGGCCGCCATGCGCTAGGCGGAGCGCTCTATCTTGACGGGCTGAGCGGGGTGTTCTTGATCTCGGTTGCGTTCGTGTACGCGGTGGTGGCGGTGTACTCGATCGGTTATCTGCGACCCGGGATTGGCCACATCCGCCGGCGGCGGGTGTACTGGCCGCTGCTGAACCTGTTCGGGTTGGCGCTGCTGGCGACGCCGATCGTCGCGAACCTGGGCGTGCTGTGGGTAGCGGTCGAGTTGACGACCGTTGTCAGCGCGCTGCTCGTGACGGCGGAGGGGTCTGACGCGTCACTCGAGGCCGGGTGGAAGTACATCGTGATCGGCTCCGCCGGCCTGGCGGTCGGGCTGCTGGGCATAGTCGTGATCTACGCCGCCGGCGTCCCGAGCCTCGGCGACCATTACACGCCGACCTACACCACGCTCGCAAGCGCCGGACCGCATCTGAACCATTCCCTGGTGCGCGCTGGGTTCGCGTTCGTCCTCGTCGGGTTCGGCACCAAGGTCGGGCTTGTGCCAATGCACGCTTGGCTTCCGGATGCTCACTCGGAGGGCCCGAGTCCGATCAGCGCGATGCTCTCCGGAGCCCTTCTGGCTGGGGCGCTGTACGCGGTGCTGCGGTTCGGTGCGATCGCGCAGCGGTCGGTTGGCGCGAACTACGTGCATGTGCTGCTGCTGGTGTTCGGCGCGCTGTCGCTGGTGCTTGCCGGGTTCTTCGCGCTGCGGCAGAGCAACTACAAGCGGCTGCTTGCCTACTCGTCGATCGAGCATATGGGGATCGTCTCGCTCGGGATCGGGATCGGCGGGCCGATCGCGGCGTATGGCGCGTTCTTTCACGTTGCCGTGCATGCCGCCGGCAAGACGCTCGCGTTCTTCGGCGCGGGAGATCTCCTCAGCCGCTACGAGAGCCGAGAGGCCGGGGAGGTCCGCAGCGTGATGCGGGTGGCTCCGTTCACGGGCACGATGGTGCTGCTCGGCGCCCTGGCGATCGCGGGGGTGCCGCCGTTCGGGATCTTCCGCTCGGAGCTGCTGATCGTCACTGGCGGGTTTTCGTACTCGAAGTACGCGCTCGCCGGGTTGCTGATCCTGTTTGCGAACGTCGCGTTCGTCGGCCTGTATCAGACCTTCCATCGCATGGTCCTCTCGAAAGGCAACGAGGCCGGTCGCGACCCTGCCCGGGTTCGTCGCTCCGAGCAGCCGCTGATGGCCGTGGCGATGGTCGTGAGCCTGGCAGTCGTGCTGGTGCTCGGCCTGTGGATCCCCGGACCGTTTGACCGGCTGCTGCACAGCGCCGTGACGGTGATCGGCGGAAGAACATGATCTCGCTGCTGGAGCGCCGCTGCGATCAAGACGAACTCGCGACGGAGCTCGAGAAGACCGGCGGCCGGCTGATGATGCTGTTCGTTTCAGCGGACGGTGAGCAGGGACGGGAGCTGTCCGCGATCGTCCGTGCCGGCCAGGAAGTGGTGCGGCTGCAGTCGACGCTCAGCGGCGATTGGTATCCCGCGGTCACGCCAAAGGTCGCCGCCGCCCACTGGTTCGAGCGCGAGATCCACGATCTATGGGGGGTCGTGCCCGACGGCCACCCGCGGCTCGAGCCGCTGGTGCGTCATGGGCCCGAGCAGTCGGAGGTGCCGCTGCCCGCCAACGGCGAGGTCAGGGGTGAGCATCGCGGCGCGGAGCGACTGTCTGGCCCCGGGGTGTTCGTGTTCCCGTACGGGCCCGTGCGCTCGGGGGTATTCGAGGCGGCGCAGTTCCTGGTGCAGACGGGCGGGGAGGACGTCGCCTACTGCGCGCAGCGCTTGTTCTTCAAACGACGCGGCGCGGAGCGCCGGATCTGCGAGGTGCCGCTCGATTTGGCGGTGCTCGTCGCCGAGCGCGTGTCGGGCACCTCGAGCGTCGCGCACGCGCTCGCGTTCTCGCACGCCGTGGAGACGCTTGCCCACACCGAGGTGCCGCCGCGGGCGCAGGCGATCAGGCGGGTGCTGGCCGAGCTCGAGCGCCTGTACAACCATCTCGAGGCGACCGTCCGCGAGTGCGAGGACGCCTCGCTCTCGGTCGCGCAGGCGCAGTTCGCGGCGCTCAAGGAGCGGCTGCATAGGCTCGTGGGGACGGTGGTCGGGAACCGCTATCTGCGCGGGGCGGTCGTGCCCGGCGGAGTCCGCATCGATCTGGAGAGCTCGGTTGTCGACCTGATCTCACGGACGCTTGAGGAGTGGGAGCGCGACTGGCAGCGCGTCCTGTCGGTCTTGTTGCGCACCGATTCTTTCCTCGACCGGCTGGTCAGCGCGGGGCCGCTGTCGCTCGAGGACGCTCGCGACTTCGCGTGCGTCGGTCCGGTCGCGCGGGGGTCGGGCCTCGATCTCGACACAAGGCGCGATCTCCCATACGACGGCTACCCGTCGTTCGAGGTCGCCCGTCACGCCGATGGCGACGCGATGGCGCGCATGGAGGTTCGCTTCCAGGAGGTGCACTGCTCGTTGCGGTTGATCCGCGAGGCGCTCGCCTCGCTCCGGGACGGACCAGTGCGCAGCGAGGTCGGTCCGCTCGTCGAGGAGGGTGCGCTTGGCGCCGCGGAGTCCGCGCGCGGGGAGACCCTGTACTTGCTGCAGGCGGGAGGCGCATACGAGCTGCGGTTCTGCAAGCTGCGCGCCGCGTCGTTTGTGAACTTCGGGGTCTTCAACCGGGTGTTCGACTCGCAGGTGCTGACCGATTTCTCGTTCATCGAGCACAGCCTCGGCCTCTCGCCAGCGGGGTGCGACGCATGATCAGATGGTTCCTACGCGGTGTTTCCCACCGGCGCGTCACGACCCGCTACCCGCGCGGGGGGGAGCCACCACCGCCGCGGTTCAGGGCGCGGGCGCTACTCGATCCGTGGGCCCTCAGCGGCGAGGCAGCAGCGCGCAGTGCGGCGGTCTGCCTTCCCGAGGCGCTGACGGTCGGCGAACGAGGTCGTCTGACGCTGGACGCCGGCCGGTGCATCGCGTGCGGCTTGTGTGTCGAGGCCTGCGGCGAGGAGGAGGGGCTCGAGATGGATGCCGGCTACGAGCTCGCCACGACCGGTCGCGAGCGACTGGTCGTCTCCGCCGACGACGGTGCCGAGGCGGACCTCAAAGCGCCGAGGTTGACGGGTGCGTTTCGTCGCTCGCTGCACATCCGCCACGTCGACACGGGCTCGGACGGCGCGGTCGAGCAGGAGATCGCCGCGCTGCTGAACCCGTACTACGACATGCAGCGCTTGGGTCTGTTCTTCACCGCGAGTCCTCGCCACGCGGACATCCTGCTGGTCACCGGTCCGGTCACCGCGCCGATGGAGCAGCCGCTGCGGCGGACCTACGAGGCGATGCCCGAGCCGCGGGTGGTGATCGCGGCGGGGACGGATGCGTGCAGCGGGAGCATCTGGACCGGCCCCGAGGTGCTCGGCGGTGTTGACCGTGTGTTGCCCGTCGACGTGTACGTGCCCGGCGACCCACCCAGTCCGATCGCGCTGCTGCACGGGCTGCTTCTCGCCGGCGGACGCGTCAGCGAAGCGCCCTCGCCTCGACTGCGCCGGGAGCATGCCGCATGAGCACGCTGGCGGTACTTATGATCATCGCAAGCGCTGGCGTGGCGGTCGCGGCGTTGCTTACCCGTGCGCAGGCGCCAGTGGGTGCGGCGGCGTCGCTGGTGCTTGCCGCCGCTGGCGTCGTCGCGGTGTTCGACGAGCAGCTCGTCTGGCAGCCGTTCTCCTGGTTCGGGCTGGGTCATGGTGGTGTCCACGTCGACCAGCTCGCCGGCCTGTTCCTGATCATCACGGGACTCGTATCGGCGCCGCTGTTCATCACGGCCCGACGACGAGCGCCGCGGTTGGCGTTCGTGTTTCGTCCTGCGCTGGTGCTGTGCGTCGTCGGCGTGGTCGTGGTCGACAACGTGTTCGAGTTCCTGATCGTCTACGAGCTGACGGTCGTCGTCATCTATGCGCTGATCTGTCTCCACCGCGACGATCCCCGCGCCGAGCGCGCGGCGTCTCTGACGCTGACGCTTGCGAAGCTCGGCGGCGCCGCGGTTCTCGCCGGGCTCGTGCTGCTCGGGGTGCAGGCCGGCAGCTACTCGTTCGAGCAGCTTGCCCATGCCGGGCCGCAGCTGTCCACCGCCGCTCGAGGCGTCTGCTTCGCGCTTCTGTTCGCGGGTTTCGCGGTCAAAGCCGCCCTGATCCCGCTGCAGACCTGGCTTCCGGGCGCATACGCCGAGGCCGACGCCGACAGCTCCGCGTTCGTCGCCGCCGTGTCGCTGAACGTCGCCTTCTACGCGATGCTGCGGATGTGGTTCGGGTTCCTCGGCCACCCGGCGGTGTGGTGGGCGGTCGTGGCGCTGTTGGTCGGCGCGCTCACCGCCCTGATCGGCATTCTCGGCGGGGTGCTGCAGCGCGAGCTGCGCGTGTTCATCGCCTACTCGTCGATCGAGAACGCCGGGCTGATCGTCGCCGATCTCGGGCTGGCGCTGATGGGTAAGGCCCAGCACCAGCCGGGTCTGCTCGGCCTTGGGCTGATAGCGGCGACGTTCCAGATCGTCGCGCACAGCTTCGCCAAGGCCGGGCTGTTCGCGGCGGTGGCGACGGTCGAGCACAGCACCGGGACCAGCGACATGGAACGACTCGGAGGGCTCCACCGCCGGCTGCCGCTCGCTGCCATTGCCACGCTGTGCGGCGGGGCGGCGCTCGCCGCGCTGCCGCCGTTCAGCGGGTTCGTCTCCGAATGGCTGGGGCTCGAGGGGCTCATGCAGGGGTTCCGCGTCGGCGGGACCGGCTCACACCTGGCGATGGCGTTGGCAGGGGCGCTGATCGCGCTGACCGCGGGGTTGGCGGCGCTGGCGTTCGTGCGAGCGACGGGCATGACGTTCATGGGGATGCCGCGCGATCCCGCGATCGCCCCGTCCCGCGAGCGGTTGCGGCCACGGATCGGTATGGCATTGCTCGCGTTCGCATCGCTTGCGATCGGGGTCGCGGCGCCGTGGGTGGTCAAGGTGCTCGAGCACGGCACCCTTCCGGTAGGCGGCGGTGCCGCGATCGGGCATATCAGCCAGCTGGGGTGGCTGATCGAGCCCGGATACCCGAAGTTCGCGAGCATCAGCCCGACCGTGATCGCGCTCGCGCTGACCGGGTTCGCGCTCGGCGCTGCAGCACTTCGTTATCTGGCAAGCTTGCGCCGCGCCCGCCGCGTTCCGGTCTGGGCTTCCGGCGTCACCGTCTCCGGCCGCCGCGCGCAGTACACGCCGATCGGCTACGCGAACATGGTCAGGGTGATCTTCAACGTCGTCTACCGGGTCAAGACCCAGCTGCGGAGCGTCGGCGACCAGCGCTTCCCCGAGCGGCTCAGCATGCTCCGCGCCGAACCGCGGATCTTCGACCCCGGCTGGCTGTACCGGCCGATCACCTCGGCCTTCACCCGCGTCGCCGACCTGCTGCGCAACATCCAGGCAGGCCCACTCGGGCTCTACCTGCTCTATCTGATGCTCGCATTCGTCGTGCTGCTGGTCGTCGCACCGCGGCTAGGGTGA
Source organism: uncultured Solirubrobacterales bacterium (assembly GCA_963824755.1). Lineage (GTDB taxonomy): Bacteria > Actinomycetota > Thermoleophilia > Solirubrobacterales > Solirubrobacteraceae > Palsa-465. The sequence continues at coordinate 70,978 of CAWGQT010000001.1, forward strand.
CGCCGATGGACGATGCGCGCCCGCATACGCGATGGCTTACCCGTGGCGTTGCGGGCGTGGGTCTCGCCAGCTTCTTCAGCGACTCCGGCCACGAGATCACAACATCGGTTCTGCCGGCGTTTCTGACGGTCACGCTCCGAGCATCGGCAAGCGTGCTGGGCATAATCGAGGGGGTCAGCGACGCCTTGACCGGCGTTGCGAAGCTGATTGCGGGGCCCCTGGCCAACGACGAGGATCGTCGTCTGCGGATGGCGTCCGGCGGCTACCTCGTCACCGCCGCCGCTACCGGCGCGATCGGCCTTGCCACCACGATCTGGCAGGCGGGCGCACTTCGCGCGACCGCCTGGCTGGCGCGCGGCGTCAGATCCCCCGCACGCGACGCGATGCTCGCCTCGCTCGCGCCCCCGGAGGCATACGGGCGGGCGTTCGGACTCGAGCGAGCCGGCGACAACCTCGGCGCTGTCGTCGGCCCGCTGCTCGCGGCCGCGCTGGTCGCCTCGCTCGGAATCCGTCCCACGATGTACCTGGCCGCGATCCCCGGCCTGTTCGCAGCACTCGCGATCATCCTCGCCGCAACCGAAGCGCGCAGACGACACGACCCGGTGAAGCGGCGATTCAGCCTCGAGTGCTCCGGACTGCGCGAAGCGGGTCTGCTCCGCCCGCTGCTGCCGATCGCCGCGTTCGAGCTGGGCAACATGGCGACGACGCTGCTCATCCTCCGAGCGACGACGCTGCTGCACGTGCCGGGCCGCTCGATCGCCGCCGCCACCTCCCTGGCGGTGCTGATCTACGCCGGCCACAACCTATTCGCAGCGATCGTCGCCGCAGTCGGCGGCCACTGGATCGACCGCGCCGGCCCCCGCATTGCATTCGCCTCCGCCGCCTCCCTCTACATCCTTTCCTACGTCCTCTTCGCCGTCGCCGGCAGCGGCTGGCTCCTCCTTGTGATCGCCTTCCTGCTCGCCGGAAGCGGAATCGGCCTCGCCGAGACCGCAGAGTCCGCACTCGTGGCCCGCCTGCTCCCCGACGCCCTACGCGGCAGCGGCTTCGGAATCCTCGGCGGCGTTCAGTCCTTCGGCGACTTCGCGTCCTCGGCCGCCGTTGGCGTGCTCTGGACGACCGTGTCCCCAACCGCCGGGTTCCTGTACGCGGCGGGTTGGATGATCATCGCGTCGGCAACGACGCTCGGAACCGGCGCGATGGCCGGCGGCTCATCTGTGAAGCAGAATGGCTGACTGATGAGCGAGCGGCCGCTGTGGGCGCCTTGGCGGATCGAGTACATCACCGCTCCGAAGGGCGGCGAGTGCGTGTTCTGCGTCGCCGCCCGGACCCCCGCGCCCGAGAAGAGCCTGGTCATCGAACGCGGCGAGTCCTGCCTGACGATGCTCAACGCCTTCCCGTACGCCTCCGGACACCTGATGGTCGCACCCCACCGTCATGTCGATCAGCTCGAGGCCTTGACGGAGGAAGAGACGCACGACCTGATGCGCCTGACCAGTCGCGCGATCGCTGTGCTCAGGGCGGTGATGAATCCGGCGGGCTTCAACGTCGGCCTGAACCTCGGCGAGGTCGCCGGCGCCGGGATCGCCGATCACCTTCACCTGCACATCGTGCCGCGATGGCAGGGGGACACGAACTTCATGCCGACGCTCGCCGACACCCGCGTGATGCCGCAGGCGCTTGACGCGACCCGCGACGCGCTCCTCGACGCGATCCGACGGTTGCCACGATCGTGAGCGACAACGATCTCCGTCGGCGCATGCGCATACGAGCAATGCCCCATGTCGGCGACCACGTCACCGTCCTCTTCCTGGCGACACGTGCGGACGGCGTCATCGAGCACGTCGACGAGGACCTGCATCGCCTGCGTGTGCTCACGGAGGACGGTGACAGGATCACTTTCGCTCTGAATCGCGCGACTGGTCGGTTTCTGGCGGAGGGCCATCACTCGGGCGCCAGGTTGCTGTTCGGCAGCCAGCAGGCCTGATCTCGTAGCCTCGGCACCACGCCGGCGCCGATCGATGCGACGTCGGTTCGATACAGCCCGAGAGGAGGGAAGAGCAGAGCTTGCGGGGATACGACCATCGTGAACTGATTGCGATCTTCGCCGGCGGTGCGCTCGGGGGAGGTCTGCGGACCGGCCTCGCCGACCTGGCGCCAACACACACCGGACAGTGGCCGTGGGCAACGTTCGCGGTCAACCTGGTCGGCTGCTTCCTGCTCGGATACTTCGTGACTCGGCTGCAGGAACGACTCCCGATCACCGCTTATCGCAGGCCGCTGCTCGGCACCGGCATCTGCGGCGGGCTCACCACGTTCTCGACGTTCCAGCTCGAGCTGCTGCGGATGCTCGACCGAGGCGACGCCGGGCTCGCGTTGCTTTACGCAGCAGCCAGCGTGTTCGTCGGTCTCCTTGGTGTCGCGCTCGCCACCGCAATCGTCCGCCGGGCCAAGCTCACGTGGTGATCACGACGTTGCTGGTGCTGGTCTGCGGCGGCACCGGCGCGGTCGCCCGGTTCGTGGTCGACGGGCTCGTGCAATCCCGACGGCTCGGGGAGTGGCCGCTCGGCACGCTTGTCGTGAACCTCGGAGGAGCGTTCGTGCTCGGCCTGCTCGCCGGCCTTCATCTCGCGCATGACACGATGTTGATCTTGGGAACAGCGACGATCGGCTCCTACACCACGTTCTCGACCTGGATGCTCGAAACTCATCGCCCAGCCGAGGACGGCGAACGCCGCCTGGCGAGCCAGAACGTGATCGTGAGCCTCGCCTTCGGGCTCGCCGCGGTAGCCCTCGGCAGAGCAATCGGCGGCCTGCTGTGAACGAACCGGGGATCAAGCTGACGACCTACTTCAGCGAGCGCGACCGCGTCGGCGAGCGGTTCCTCGCCGACGCCCTGTTTGAGGTCTACGAGCACCACCAGATCCATACCAGCGTCCTGCTCAGAGGGGTGGAGGGGTTCGGTCAGCACCACGCGATCCAGACCGACCGCCTGCTCACCCTGTCGGAGAACCTGCCCGCCGTGTCGATCGCGATCGACACGCGCGAGCGCATCGAGCACGCGGTGCCCGAGGTGCTCAAGGTGACCAACCACGGCCTGATCAGCCTCGAGCGCGCGCAACTGGTCAGCCGCGGAGATCTGAACCGCCTCGAGCTGCCAGACGGCGACAGCCGTGCGATCAAGCTCACCGTCTACGGCGGACGGTCGGTCAGGGCGGACGGACAGGCCGGCTATGTCGCCGCGGTCGACGTGCTGCGGCAATCAGGAGCAGCCGGCGCCTCGGTCCTGCTCGCCGTCGACGGAACGCTTCACGGCGAGCGACAGCGCGCACGCTTCTTCGCCCGCAACGCGAACGTCCCGCTGATGCTGCTCGCGATGGGCGACGGCACGACGCTTACCAAGGCCATGCCCCGCATCGCGAGCCTGCTCGACGACGCCGTCGCGACCGTGGAGCGCGTACAGATCTGCAAGTCAGACGGCACGACCTTCTCTGCGCCGGCCTTCGTTGCTGAGAAAGACCCATCCGGGCTGGCGGTCTGGCAGAAGCTGATGGTCCACGCCGAGGAGCAGGCCAAGGTCGGCGGGCATCCGCTTCACCGCGTGCTGGTCCGCCGGCTACGAGAAGCCGGCGCGGCCGGAGCGACCGTGCTGCGCGGCGTGCGCGGCTTCTACGCCGACCACGAGCCGTTTGCCGACCGGCTGTTCTCGCTGAGCCGCAACGTGCCCGTTCACGTAGTCGTGGTCGATACGCCCTCGAACATGCGGCGGTGGTGGCCGATTATCGACCAGGCAACTAGCGAGGCCGGCCTGATCACCAACGAACTGGTCCCGGCGATGCACGCGTTCGCCACCGAGGGTCACCCACAGCTGAAACTCGCTGCGACACCTACGGCAAAGGACGACGACGGCGCGTAGTTCACGGCTCGGCGCCGATTGAGAGGACCGACGTGACGTGCGCACCGGGACCACACGTGGATACCGGCATGGGACGATTGGCTTCATGGAGGCGGCGCAGGAGGGACGGATCACTCGCAACGAAGCGCTCCTGCGGCAGAGCTTCCGAGCGCGCGGACGTGGGCAGGACGCCGAACACGACGCTTCGCTCGCCTTTCACTGCGAATGCAGCCGCCTACGGTGCATCCGCGCGAGAGAACTCACCGCTAGCGAGTTTGAGCGTGTGCGCTCGAGGCCGCGGCGGCTTCTAATGCTCCAAGCCATGACCTGCCGGAAGAGAGGGTCGTCGAGCGGCACGACCGATACGTGATCGTCGAAGGGCCCCGTGAATGAGCAGCGGACGGCTCCTGAATGACCAGCGCCAGCCGGTGAATCGCGGCTCTCGCATGGCTCAGGATATCGTCGCTGGATCGAGTCGCGGCGGCGAACGAGCGGTAATCCAGGGTCAGGTTAATCCCCCGGGCCACGTGCCCGCAGCGCTAGGCTTCTTGCTAATGCCGGACTGCATCTTCTGCGCGATCGTCACCGGCGAAGTCCCGGCAATGATCATCGATCAGGACGCCGACACAGTGGCGTTTATGGACATCAACCCGTGGCGGCCAGGGCACGCACTAGTTGTGCCTCGGGACCACTACGAGAACCTGCTCGAGATCGAACCCGAGGCCCTCACCAAGACATTCGCCGCAGCACAGCGGGTTGCCGGGCAGATGACAGATCGGTTGGGCGCCGAGCGAGTGGTCCTGTGGAATTCCTGTGGCCAGGCAGCTGGCCAGGTGGTGATGCATTTCCACGTCCACGTGATCCCGGTCGCCGGGAGCGATCCAACTCGCCCGCCGGTCGGCCATGCGTTCGCCGACCAGGCGGAGATCGCGGCGGCCGCGGCGGCGCTTCGCGACGGATAGCCGAATCCGTCAGGAGCGAAACCGGTCGCCGATCCGCTCAGCGACGCTCTCCGGCGTGAGATCAACCGCGCCCTCCCAATGCAGCCGCTCCAAGAACGTGGAGTCCGAGCGATAGAACGCCCTCAGATTGGAGCGACAGGCCATACGCAGGTTCAGCGGGTAGCCCGAGGTGTCAGGTGGGGCCCCGTAGATCGCCAAATTGAAGCTCTCGAAACCCATCTCTGCATAAGCGTCGAGCGCGAGCGCGAGCCCGTGCGCAAGCTCGCCGATCAGCTCCATGTCGAGCTCGACGGTAGAGGAGACGTTGGAGACGAACGCCCTCAGCTCAGCGGGAGCGATGGGGGCGAAGCTCGCGAGCCAATCGATGCGCCCAGTCCGTCCCAGGTAGCGCTCACCGCTACGGCGCTCTGCCTCGAGATAGGCACCGAACCGCTCCGGGGGCACGTCCGCCAGGAGGCGTTGGAACGTCGTGGGCTCGGAATCGACGATCCCCTGTAGGTGCGGATGAAAAAGGGAGCTCCCCGATGGCAGCATGTGATTGGCGTTGATCGACGCCCAGCGGGACTGCGGATCGGTCGCCATCACCGCCCTCGCATACGCCACCTGCGTCGTCAGGTTGTCAGCGAGCAGCCGCTCCGTCATGTGAGAGAGGGGCAGGTAGTGCAAGTGCGGTGAGTACACCGACACACAGCTGTGTGACGAGTAGGCGTGGAGATTGGGGAACAAGACCGCCTCGCCGCAAACGATGCGACCCTCGGGACTGATGCTTGCCGGCAGCAGGGGAGTCAGCTCGAAGATGCCGTCCCCACAGAACGGGCAGCGTGGCTGGTTGTCTTCGGCGAATCGCTCGAGGTCGAAGTCGCTCGCTGGCATCAACCCCCGCTCGGGAAGAATGCGAGAGCTGTGGCCGGTCAGCGGATCGAACCGCACCTCAATCGTGGTCCGCATCACCTCGCCGCTTCTGGCGTCGATCATCTCCGCGATTAGGAGCTCCCGCTTCAGTTGCATCGCGTCTCCTCGCTGGCCCGCCGGATCGTCAATCATCTCTCCTCGGCAGTCAACGATGCTTCGCCGCTCACGCTCGCAATGGGCGGCGGACGTTCCCGAGCCAGCGCGGATGCTGCGGCCACCCGTTTGTTGCGTCGTCGGCGATCTGCTCGACGATCGGCGGCATCATCGAGTGGGCCAACTGGGAGTCGAGCGCTACAAACATACGCTCGTCGACTGCTGCGTGCGGATCGCGAAGGTCCGCGAGCCACACCAGGTTGACGTCGTGCACGCCATAGCTGCCGACGACCTCGGCGATATAGAGCAACCGCTGCGGGACGACGTCAAGGCCGGTCTCCTCGGCGACCTCGCGGACCAGCGTGTCGGTGATCGACTCACGGTCCTGGACCCGGCCTCCGGGCAGCAGCACGTGCTCGCGACCGCGGCGGCGCTCGCGCGAGACCGCCAGCTTGTCGTCGCGCATGATCACCGCGCGCACCTTGACCCTCACCGGCGGCGCTCCGGCTCGGCCGCAGACTGGGCCGGGGGAGGCCAGCCGGCGGTCAAGAAGATCGCGCGCTGCCAGGAATCGCGCTCGGCGCCCTTGGGTTCGTGACGGAACTTGTCGTCGTGTTTGCGCACATGCTCGCGGAGGTCGTTGAGCAGACAGCGGGCCGACTTGCGCTGGACGGCTAGCAGCAGCTCGCGCTCTTCGCGGGTCTGCGCGAGCCGCCACACCAGCTCGAAGTGGGCAAAGCACAGGCCCGGTGAGGACTCATAGTCCTCGCGATCGCCGGGGCTGGTCGCGAGCTCGTCGAGCAGGTAGTGCCCGTTGGCCTCGACGAGCTTGTCGCGGTTCGCGCACCCCGGGCACGGCGCGCGGTGAAACGGCGCGTTGGGCGCCAGCGACTCCAGGTCGGCGACGATCCCGGCGAACGTGTCGGCGAACATCGTGCTGATCGCGAGCGTCGACCTCATCCCGTCGAGCTCGATCCGCCGCAGCATCTCGATGTGCTGATCGCAGAACCCGAACGCGTGGCGGACCGCGTCAATCGACTCGCCCTGATCGGCGCCCTCGTCGAAGAAGTGCCACATGTACTCGCGGTCGGCCTTGTGCGCGACCCGGCAGAGAGGGCACATCCCGCTGCGCAATCCCTGGCGCAGCCATGTCGTGAGCACGCTCGGCGGCGATCGGCGCTCGACCGGGCGACGCCTCAGGCCGCCGTCAGCCGAACCATTCCCCGCTCGTGATCGAAGGCGAAGTCTCAACGCGGGACCTCCAAGTCTCGATTGGTGGGACGGCAGAGGCCATCAGCGGAAAGCCGCAGTTTCCACATCATCCGTGGCAAGCGAGCCTCATCGCTCACCGCGAGTCTACCCGCGCTCACGTTCTCCCATCGCGGCTACGCCGCGGGCCGGGAGGAGCGGGGCGCCGGACCGTGGCGTCGGCTGCGGGTCAGTCCCAGCTCCGCCGCCCAGTACGCCGCTCCGCCGTGGCGGCAGGCGGCGTCGTAGAGCGCTGATTTCCCGGCTGCCAGGAACTCGCGCTCGGTCGGCCACGTCTTGCGGCGCTTGCAGAACCGCTGAAGCTCCTCGCGAATCCGCTCCTGCGTCCAGACGCGCGGGCCCGGCCGTACGGTACGGCGCGTCCTACTTACCCCGAGTCGGCGGGCCCAGTAGGCGGCGCCGGCGCCGTGGGAGACGGCATCCGCGAGCCCCCATCTCCCCTTCGCCTCAAGCTCGCGCCGGCCCGGCCAGGCGTCACGCCCGTCAAGGACCCGGCGAAGCTCGAGCTCGATCCGCTCGTCGGTCCACGCGCGCTTCGAGCCGGACTTGAGGTCGCGTAGCGGCAGCTCGAACTCGGCGGCCCACCGCTCCGGGCCGCCGAGCCGCAGGACAGCGTCGCGTAAGGGCTTGCGGCCTGCGCGCTCAAACTCAAGTCGACTCGGCCAGGACTCGCGTCCGCGCAGAAACTCCGTGAGGTCCGCGCGGACGCGGTTCTCTGTCCAGCGGGGCGCATAGCCCGGCTTGCGCTCGGGGTAAGGTAGGCCGAGCCGCTTCGCCCAAAGGCGCGCACCCCCCAAGCGGGTGACTTGGTTTCGCAGCGTCTGACGGCCGTTCCGTTGGAAGTCTCGGTAGGACGGCCACTCCTGCGCGGCGGCCAGGAACTCCTCTAACTCGCGGCGCACACGCACCTCAGTCCACGGCTCCGATCGCGGTTGTGTCGATGCGCTCAAGACGACTCCCCGTCGGGGGCCGGCACCGGCACGTTCGCGAGGCATTCCTGCACAACGTCCTCGGCCTGCACCTGCTGGACCCACAGCTCGGGGCGGAGCGCGAGCCGATGCGCCAGTGTCGGCACCGCGACCGTCTTGACGTCGTCGGGTACCACGAAGTCGCGACGATCAAGCGCGGCCCTCACTCGGCAGAGCTTCATCAGCGCCAGCGTGCCGCGCGGGCTGGCGCCGACCTGAACGCTCGCACTCTGTCGAGTCGCGCCGACCAGCGCGACGATATAGCGGCCAATGCTCTCGGAGACGTGCACCTCCTCGATCGCACGTTGCATCGCGATCAGCTCGTCTCGATCGATCACTGCCACCAGCTGCGACTCATCCTCCCTCCGCTCGATACGGCGCCCGAGCATCTCCCACTCCTCATCGGGCGACGGGTAGCCCACCCGCATGCGGATCAAGAAGCGGTCCAACTGCGCCTCGGGCAGGGGGGTACGTGCCCTCGTACTCGATCGGATTCTGGGTGGCAAGCACAAGGAACGGCAGCTCGAGCGGGCGCGTTTGATCCTCGGTTGTGACCTGTCGTTCCTGCATCGCCTCCAGCAGCGCCGCCTGGGTTTTCGGCGGCGCCCGGTTGATCTCGTCGGCCAGCAGCACGTTCGTGAACACCGGCCCGGGGCGGAACTCGAACTCCGCGGTGCGCTGATTGAAGATCGATGCGCCGGTGACATCGGAGGGCATCAGGTCGGGAGTGAACTGCACGCGCGCAAACCGCGTGCCGGTGACGGTGGCGAACGAGCGGGCGATCAGCGTCTTGGCCAGTCCCGGATAGTCCTCGATCAGGATGTGACCGTCGGCGAGCATCGCGCATAGGCCGAGCTCGAGCGCCTCGCGTTTGCCAACCACTGCTCGCTCGATCTCATCCAAGACGCGCCGGGAGCGGCTGGCGACGTCCTCAAGCGTCATTTCTCTGAAGATGTCTGTCATTGCGACTCCCCACGCGGGGGAGGAGCCCCCTCGAACACGCGCCCGTCGAGCTGCGCCATCGCCCGCACCCAAGCGTCCTGCTCAGGACCGCGCGGCTCATGTCGGCATGCCCACGCGTACTTGCGAGCTACTTCGTCAACCTCCCAGGCCAGGACTGCCAGGCGGGCCTCGGCATGGGGACGTAGCACGTCGGCAGAAGCGTTAGCCCCGAGCTGCAGCACATGGTGCGCACACAACCCGTGCCGTTGCTCATAGCGCCCCCGCACCGGCCCCAGCTTCACGGCGGCAGCGACCAGTGACAGTTGGCTCCGTTCGATTTCCGCGTGCGCGTGACACGCGGAACAGTACGGCCGAGTTACGAACTGGGCACGCGACCTCTCAAGGGCACCCTCCCGGCCGCGTCGGCCACGGCGGGGGGCGGCGGGTGCCTGCGCGATGCCCTCGAGCAGCCGCCGCAGCTCGGTGCGCCTCGCGCGGCGCTTGTGGGTGGCGGCGTGCGCTGCCAGCGCCTCATCGGCGAGGAACGCATCATGAAGATGCACGGAGCAAAGCTCACCGGGATCGTTTTCGATCGAGGGATCACCCGCGTGGGTCTGACCGACGAACCACTGCAGGTAGCGCTCCTCGCCCCACCCGCTCGCCAGGCAGACCGGGCAGGCCTCAATCTCCAAGCGGCCGCGCAAGTTCCCGATCGTCGAGTCGCTCGCCGGTGCGGCAGGAAGCTGCTCGCGCCAGCTCCGCCGGCGGAGGGCGTCTCGATCGCGTCCCGCCAGGAGCTGCACAAGGCAGCTGCGCTCGGGATGGGCAAGGCTCTCGTCCAGCTGCTCGGCGAGGAATGTCAGCGTGGTGGGCTCGGCGACCAGAGTCGCGTGCACGAGGTGCGGGAGGCAGATTCCGGCGTGCTCCCCGTACATCCGACGAAGTCCGGCATCGCGCAGGGCATCGGTGACGATGTGGGTTGCCCGCTCAGTGGCGAGCGCATCAGCCTCGCAGGCGGGACAGCGGGCCCGCGAGGCGACACCACTGACGCACTCCCGGGCGCCCGCCAGCGCCTCGCGCATCACGGTGGTCATGATGTGGCCGCCGCCGATCTGCTCGATTAGGCGGCGCGCGTGGGCCGGGCACATGCCCATCGCCGCGCGCAGCCGCGCCTTCACCTCGGTCGCGCTGAAGCTCTCGATCTCAAACCACGAGAAGAAGATCTCCCCAGCTTCTTCGATATAGCCGCACGCGGGGCACCCACCCTTGGTCAACTGATGCTCGAACTCCGAACGGAGCTGGCGGGACCCACGGTGCCGCGGGCCCTCCTCGAGGGCAGCGCTCAAACCGTCATGCGGTTCGCTTCGCGTCTGCGTGCTGCTCACCTCCTGGATGCGATTGCAGCCGGCGCGTACGCGCGGCACGTTGTAGAAGCCATCAGCGCCAGGAGGCGCGCATGAAGGCGAGCTTCATCGCCTGCAAGAAGGATATCGGCGGGACTTCAGACCTTGATCTCGGCACCGGCATACCGGGCTTTCTCGCCGAGCTCCTCCTCGATCCGCATCAGCTGGTTGTACTTGGCGACCCGCTCGGAGCGGGCCGGCGCTCCAGTCTTGATCTGCCCGACGCCGGTGGCCACGACGAAATCAGCGATGAACGTGTCCTCCGTCTCGCCGGAGCGGTGTGAGACGACCGCGCGGTAGCCGGCTTCGCGCGCAAGCTTGATCGTGTCGAGCGTCTCCGTGACCGTGCCGATCTGGTTGAGCTTGATCAGGATCGAGTTGGCGACACCCTTCTCGATCCCTTCTTGCAGAATCGCGGGATTGGTGACGAAGATGTCGTCGCCCACCAGCTGCACGTCGCCGCCGATCCGAGCGGTCAGTTTTCGCCAGCCCTCCCAGTCACCCTCGGCCATCCCGTCCTCGAGGAACAGCACCGGGACACGCCCGGGGATCGTCGCCCAGTAGTCGACCATCTCATCGGAGGACAGCGACCGACCCTCCCCGGCGAGCACGTAGCTTCCGTCCTTGAAGAACTCGCTGGCGGCCGGGTCCAGGCACAGCGCAACGTCGTCGCCCGGCCGGTAGCCGGCGCTCTGGATGGCGGACATCAGCAGCTCGATCGGCGCCTCGTTTGACTCGAGCACCGGCGCGAAGCCGCCTTCATCGCCGACCGCCGTGGAAAGGCCCCGGCTCTTCAGCGTGCGCTGCAGTTCGTGGTAGACCTCGGAGCCGATCTGCACCGCGTGTGCGAACGACTCGGCGCCGACCGCGGCGATCATGAACTCCTGGAAGTCGACTGGATTATCGGCGTGAACGCCGCCGTTGAGCACGTTCATGCACGGCACCGGCAGCAGCGTCGCCTCCGACCCACCGATGTAGCGCCACAGCGGCTGGCCCTCGTCTGCAGCCGCCGCGCGGGCGGCGGCCATCGACACCCCGAGGATCGCATTCGCGCCCAGGCGCGACTTACCCGGCGTCCCGTCAAGGGAGATCATCGCCGCGTCAAGGCCACGCAAGTCGGCCGCGGCGCGTCCGCGGACGGCCTGCGCGATCTCTCCGTTCACGTGCGAGACCGCACGCCCGACTCCCTTGCCGCCGAACGAGCCCTCGCCGTCGCGGAGCTCAAGCGCCTCGCGGGTCCCAGTCGACGCCCCCGAGGGAACGGCGGCGCGACCAAAAGCTCCGGACTGAAGGCGAACATCGACCTCGACCGTCGGGTTGCCCCTGCTGTCGAGGATCTGCCGGGCGTGGACGTGTTCGATTCCGCTCATTGCCGCCTCTTCGCCTAGATCTCTTTCGCCGACTCGTCGTCACCCTACACCCACCGAAGAGCGGTAGCGTCCTTCTCAAGTCTGAACGCGGCGCCGCTCCAGTCCCAGCTGCTGAGCCCAAAAAGCGACGCCACCGTTGCGGCTTGCCGCGCTGTAGAGCGCCCGCTTTCCCGCCTGCGCAAACTCGCGCTCGGTCGGCCACAGCCCACGACCGGCACAGAACTCGTCAAGCTCGACGCCAGTGGGCATAGACAGTGGAGCGCGCCACCCCGAGGCGGTCGGCGACCGCGGCAACAGTGAGCTGCGGCCCCGCGGCTTCGTGCCTTGCAAACTCGAGTGCGATGACCCGAAGCTCCTCGCGCAGCCGTGCCGCGAGACGGTCGGCGATGCGATCGATCGTCAACTCGTCGAGCTCCGCGGCTTGAGGCGTCATCCGCGTCGGTCTAGGCTGCCGATCGGTCACATCAGCTCCGGCTTAAGCCCGCGATCGTACAGATGGCACGGCTATCGAATCGGCCCCGAGCAATCGCGCACGCGACCCACGGGTCGAACGTCTGATGCCTCGCAGATGACGTGGACGGGATCAACGTAATGCCAAGGTCGCCACGTTGGACTTCGACCCGGCGCGTGCATACGCCTTGTCGCTCGCGAGGATCAGAATCCTTAAGGGATCCAGACTCAGAGCGCTGACGCACGCATACGAAGTACCCGCAGCTCGTCGCGGATCCGCGAGTCGACATGCCGCGGCAGCGCTGCCCGTGCTACCCGCGGTTTCGCCGACGCTGCGATCGCCCTTTGCGATTGTGGCGACCTCCCTGCGCATGGGGCATGCGCTTCAGGCGGCGAGCGGCCATCGAGGCTGTGTCCGAATGCCCTGACTCGACTACACGCTCGTAGGCGCTACGCGCGGCCTCGAGATCGCCGTGCTCCTCGAGCAGGTCCCCGAGGTCGTACTGCGCCCAGGCCGCCACCTCGGCGTCCGCTGAGTCGATCGCTCGCTGGAAGGCGGCGCGCGCACGCTCAACATCCCCCCGTTCCCCGCACACGATCCCGAGGTTATGTGCCGCCCACGCCGCGAGGGCCGCGTCTGGCGAGTCCATCGCACGCTCAAACGCCGCGCAGGCTCCTTCTGATTGATCTTGCTCGGCGAGCACGATGCCGAGAGTGTTCGCCGCCCACGCGGCCAGCGCGGCGTCCCCTGCGGCCATCGCGCGCTCAAACGCGGCGCACGCACCATCGAGATCGCCGTGATCTCTGAGCATCAACCCGAGGTTGTATGCGGCTGCCGGAGCGGCGTCGACTTCTCCTGAGTCGATCGCGAGCTGGAAAGCGGTTCGTGCGCCCGCCACATCTCCTTCCTCGGCAAGCCTAATCCCGAGGTTGCTCGACCCGACCGCGGATGCGCTCGAACTTCCCGTCTCGTTCAGCTCTAAGAATCCGAGTCTGATCATCACCCTAGCTGTCCGGTAGGCGACCACATCAACTGTATCTCGGTGACGAAGACGAGCCTCGATCACGCGGTGAACTCCTGCTGATCAGAGACGCCGGACGGAGTTCGAGTTCCGCCACGCGCTCGCCGCCGCGCAGGCGATGCCTCGCCGCTCCCCAGCGCCGGTCGCCGTGCGCGGTGTCAAGAGGCCGGACGGTCTAGGTGTAAGTTCCGAGAGGTTGGTTCGCTCGTCGAGGCGGGCGATCGGGGGCTTGTGGCCGCGGCGCGACCGCTGCGGCGAGAGCGGGCGCGGTAGAAAGCATGCGGTCTGGGCGGATCTTCTGCGTCGATGGACGGCTTAGCCAGAGCGCAGCGCACCGTCCGGCAGCCGTCCAGATGCCGGTACGTCGAAGCCGAGAGCGGGAGCGTCAGCGGCTGTTGGATCCGGCGCGATCCCTTCGCCTGGCGCGGATGACCAGCAACCGGTCGCCCACGATTCCCAAGACGAACGCCAGCAAGACAACGAGGATCAGGGGTGTCTGGCTCGTGGTGACCAGCCAGTGGACCTTCACGTCGTTGAGGTTGAGCACTGCGAACACGGCAACCAGCGCACCGACGATCGCTGCCGCGATGACCTGCGCGCGATCGCGGCGGCCGCTGCGAACGATGGGAGGCTCACCGCTCGTTCGGCCGCCGTCGATCGGGTTGGGCTCAGTCATCGCTACGACTCCACGCTCTTCGAGATCAGTCCAGCGTAGAAGATCGTCAGAGCCGGTACGGCGGATCGGCGGCGCACGGCCGGCCCGGCGGCGTGTTGACGCGTACGCAGCAGCTCGAGGCGGTTAGGTTCTGCGGCGGCGTAGCGGCGCGGGTCGGCTCTGCGCTCTCGGCGCTGGAGCGACGGCGGCGGGACGGGCCTGGATGGCGCTGGTCGACGTAGGCGTGAGTATGTGTTGCCGGTGACTCACGGGCGACCTCGCCCCTTGATTCTCGGTCACGCGCAGCGATTGCCTGGGAGCGTTTCTCGAGAATCCTGTGCCGATCACCACGGGGCCGGCGAGATCGAACTGGAGCGGACGCAAGCGGCCGTTCGATATCCGATGATCGTGCGGGCGACCCTGAAGCATAAGCCCGGTGTCGAGCAGCCCAACCTGATCCTCGGCGTTTACAACTCACCGCTCGCGCAGGCGGCGCTGGAACCGAGCCGGAGCTCGGCATGCTGCGGCCCTGCAACGTCGTCGTCTATCAGCAGCAGGGAAAGACCCATATCGCCGCCGTCGATGCCGAGCAGATGCTCTCGATCGTCGGCAACGACGCGCCCGCGCCGACGGCAACCGAGGTTCGCCGCCGGCTTGCCGACGTCATCGAGCGCGCCGCCGCCGTATAGCCTCCGAAGGCATGGACAGCATCGCCTGGGATCAGCGATACCAAGGGCGCGAGCTGGTCTGGACGGCCGAGCCGAACCGCTTCTTGGTCAGCGAGACCGGCTCGCTCGCACCGGCGCGAGCCATCGATCTCGCGTGCGGGGAGGGCCGCAATGCGGTGTGGCTGTGCGAGCGCGGCTGGGAGGTGACCGGCGTCGACTTCTCGAGCGTGGGCATCGAGAAGGCCAGACAGCTCGAGGACGCACGCGGCGTTCGGGTTGAGTGGGTCGTTGCGGACCTCCTCGAGTACCGTCCTGAAACGCGGTCCTTCGATCTCGTGATCGTCTTCTACCTCCAGGTAGCGGCCAGGCAGAGGACGACGATTCTGCGGGCGGCCGCAGACGCCGTCGCGCCGGGCGGCACGTTCCTGCTCGTTGGGCACGACCAACGCAACATCGAACAGGGCTACGGGGGTCCGCAGGATCCCGCGGTGCTCTACACCGCCGAGGACGTGACCGAAGATCTCGCCGGCACAGGCTTGCGGATCGAGCGGGCGGAAACCGTTCAGCGTCCCGTCGAGACGGCAGGCGAAACCCGGATCGCTCTCGACGCGCTCGTGCGCGCATCGCGTTCCTAGCTCCATCGCGGCTTCAGCCGTGGGCGTCGGCCTTGTCCCACGTCGCGGCCCGCATCCGTACCTGTCCGCAGTGCTCGGGGCGGGTTTGATCGGATGCCAATCGCAGCAGCCGAGACGATGGTTATCTCAGATGGATCACGCCGAGGATCCAGGTCTCGCACGAATTGCTGGTGCCCACTTGGTCGTGGGCGCCGTGGAGGGTGAAAGGTGAGTCTCGTCAGTCCGGACGCAGTCTCCTCCGTGCTCGGGACCGATCTGAGCTGGGCGCGGGTCCTGCGGACGGACAAGCTGACCTGGCTGTCTCGTGCGCTGAGCCTCACGGGTTTCGCGATCGCGGCCTATTTGACAACGGTGTATATGCAGCACCTCCCGCCGTTGTGCGCAGGCTCGGGCGGCTGCGTGACGGTGCAGCATTCGCGGTTCGCGAGTCTCGCGGGCATTCCGTTGCCGGTGTTCGGGCTGATCGGCTACGCGCTGCTGTTCATCAGTGCATGCCTACCGGGTCAGCGGGCGCGGACGGCCGGGATGCTGTTCACGGTGTTCGCGATCACGGTGTCCTTGGTGCTCACGTACATCGAGCTGAGCGTGATCCACGCGATCTGCATCTGGTGCGTCGCATCAGCGACCTGCGCCTTCTTGCACGTGATCGTCAACTCCGCGCGATATGTCCGCGGCGAACCGGTGATTGCGCATAGCCGAGGCGCGCCGCGCGCGCTTGACGGCGTCGCATGAGGCAGGTGAGCCGGGATCCCTACCGCCGGCGGCGAGCCAGTCCTGCAGGCCGACCGCTGCGGTCGCAAGGTGGGGTAACGCGAACAGCTGGGTGTGCCCGCTGATCAGCAGGTAACGCGATCCGGTGAGTCAACATGCGGGTTTTGTCAGGTCTCCGGCGGGTGGCAGCGTTGGACCGTCGCGGTGGTTGACTCGTTGCTCTGCTCAGGGTTCAGACCGCCGAGCCGGCTGGTCGTGCTGTTCGAGATCGCTGGGCTTGCGCTGATCGTCGCCGGCCTGTGCGAGATGATGAGCGACGACGGCGGCGACGAGACTCAGCGCCCGAGCTGAGCAGACTCACCGCGATCAGCGTCGGCGAGGACGGCACGGCCGATGGCGTGCGAGGCGACCGGGAACGCGATCGGCACTGGATTGACCCACATCCGGCGCTGATCCTCGACGTCGAAGCCGGCCGCCGCAATCGCGGCCGGTGTGTCGCGAGCGGTGTGGCATCCGCCGAACGCGCGCGGCCAGAACACCCGGTCCACAGCGCGCTGGCTGAGCGCGACAGCCGGCCGGTCGGACAGCACATGCTCGTAGAAGCGCAGCTCACCGCCGGGGCGCAGCACGCGCCGCAGTTCGGCGAGCGCCCGTGCCTGGTCAGGCACGGTGCACAGCACCAGACACGCAACAGCGGCGTCGAACGAGGAATCCTGGGCCGGAAGCCGGTCGGCGACGCCGTCGAGGACTTCGATCCGAACCGCTGTGCTGCAAGCCGCGGCGCGTGCACGTTCGCGCAGATACGGCTCCGGTTCCACGGCCACTACCTCCTCGACTGTCGAGGGATAGTGAGCGAAGTTGCTGCCGGCGCCGGCGCCGACCTCGATCACGCGACCCGAAAGCCCGGCCAGAAGCTCGTCTCGGTGGCGCCGGATCGCTGCAGGCTCGTGCCGGCTCATCAGCGACCAGAGCCGCGCGAAGACCGGATGGTGGACAGCAGACGACGACATCGAGTCCATTGTCGCGCAGTTCGGCACTTCGGTACGGACAGCGCGTTGTGGCGAGACCGGACTGAGCGGATCAGAGGTCGATCGTCGTGCCGACGGTGCTGATCACGAACGCGTCCGGCAGCCGCGTGGCAAGCTGGTGCATCGCTTTCCACCCGGTGCAGTGTGCCGGGACCAGAAGCGAGGGCGAGAGCTCGGCGAGCGCCTGGACCGTCGGCCCAATCATCGGCTCGAACATCGGGCCGCTGAGGTGAAAGCCTCCGATGATCGCCGCGACCGCATTCTCTCCAGTTAGTTTGCGTGCGTAGCGGACGGTGTTCACGATGCCTGCGTGACCGCAGCCGCTCAGGACCACCAGGCCGCGGTCGCGCAGCCGGAGCACGAGCGCCTGATCGTCGAGGATCAGCGGGTCGGGCTGCCATTCGGCGCCACGGAATGCCTCATGACCCCGAAAGCCGGTCTCGAACGCTGTCGTTCGATCGACCTCCCCGGTGATCAGCGTCGCGCGGTCGAGCAGGAACGACGGTTGCCGGTCCTCGACGATTTCGAATCCCATTCCCTCGAGCGCCGGGCGGCTGGTGGCAGGCAGCTCCGCCGGCTCGAGGCCCGGGAACTTGATGCGACGCCTGTTCCAGAACTCGGGATGGATCATCACCGGCAGGCCGGTAGGTCCCAGGGCCCGTGCCAGCCCCTCCATCCCGGTGATGTGGTCCCAGTGACCGTGGCTGAGGACGATCACCTCGATGTCGGACGGGGAGGTGCCGAGGCGGCGCATGTTCTCGACCATCCCGTAGGGCGAGACGCCGGTATCGAATAGCAAAGTGCGCTCGCTTCCCTCCCGTTCGATTCGCACCAGTGCGGAGAAACCGGGTTCCGCGATCAGCGCGTCCGGGACGCCGCTCTCCGGGCTGATCCGTGCGTCTGCTCGCGGGAGGCCGCCGGTGAGCGCCTTCGGCCAATTCAGCCGCGTGATCCGCTCCTGATCGACGAGCAGCGGGTCGGTCAGGTTGTCCATCAGCACTGTCACCCTGACCCGATCGACCGGCTCGAGCTCAATCCGATTCATCGCGCTCCACGCTGTCGCCCACACCACATAGTCGCAGTTAGACCCCTGGCGATCGAGCGTCGGCCAGCTGGTAGCGCTCGGCACCGCCTTTTCTCGGCTTCAACGACTCCGCGTGAACCGTCAGCGCTAACGCCTGGGGATTTCGGAGGCTCTCGATTGAGCTAGATGCAGACGCGCCGCTTCGGCATCCCGCCGATCTTGGCGACGAGCCTCGACGGCCCTCTCGGGAACAGTCGGTAGAGCTCTCTGATCGGCACTCCGGAGACCCTGGCGAGGGTGCGGAGCCATGGCTGCGAGCCCCGACCAAGGTACGCGGTGCGCATCGCGGTGATCACTTGCCAGTGGCGCGGCGTCAACTCCTTGATCCCGTTCTCGCGGGCGATCTGTTGCGCGACCTGCTCGGTCCATTCGTCCGTGTTGACTAGGTATCCCTGCGCGTCACGCTCAAGCGGGGGGTTGGTGGGTGTACAGGCTGTCATCCCGGTACTCCTTGACTGGCGATCTGGTCGCTACCGCCGATCATCCTCGCCTCGGGCAGCCACGCATCCGCGCAAACCCCGATCTCGTATCGCCAAACTACGAGCCTTCATGCGTCCCGCGGCCGCGGCTCCCGGGGAGGCAGGTGAGTCCTCTAGGGGCGTCGCCGTCGCCTCGTGAGCGCCAGGTACCCCGCGACGGGTGGGATCGATGCTGCGACGAAGGTGCCGATTATCAGTTCGTCGGGCAGCCGGCTGCCGGGCACGGGGCGGCCGCGCAGGCGCTCACGCAGCGCGTCGAACGCGCTGGCCGAGTGGTTGGCGATCGTCATCACCCGTGTGACCACGTCCAGATCGTCGCGCTCAGCTTTGCTGTAGTAGCGCGCGAGCTCGCGCTCGAACTCGTCCGCTACCGGTCCGAGGTCGGCGCGGGCGCGGGCGTCGGCCCACGCGAGCGCCGCCCAGGTGCGGCGGTCGAATCGTGCTTGATCGTGCTGCTCGAGAGCGGCGAGCTCGGCGTCGGTGACTCCTTCGGCGAGCGCCCAACGGCGGTGCGCCATCGTGCAAAGCCGGCACGCGTTGGCCTGTGCGACGGCGAGCATGACCTGCTCGCGCAGCTTGGGGTCGACTCGCTGTTCGCCCCAGATCGCCGCAATGTCCACGAGCTTCGGTAGGAGTCCGAGCGCCTGGCCGAGCAACGCTGGGGCGCGAGTGGGCGTGCCGGTCAGCATGCGGTACGCGGCGGCAGATCGTCGGGGACGGCGGCGAGGTCGGCGAACGTGCCGGCGAAATCGATGAATCGCTTGACGTCGGAGAAGTTCGAGGCGACACCGAGCGATGCGCGGATCGCGCCGCCGGAAGGGAGCCCGATCGCGTCGATGTAGTCCTCGAGCACCATCCCTTCGCCGAACTCGCCGCCGAGGAGCGTCTCTGAGGAGATCGTGAACGCGACCTCGCCTGCGCCGGGATTGCAGAAGCACCCGGTCCGCAGCGAGATGTTCTGCGCGGCGGCGATGCGGTCGACGTAGCGCTCATCGACGACGCGGCCGTCGGGGTGCAGGAAGTTGAACGCGATCGTCGCGCCGCGCCGGTCCCAGGACCGCGGGCCGTACACGCTGGCGACTGGTGCGCCATTGCCGTGCCTCAGCGAGCTGAGATTGTTCAGCAGGTATGCGCCGAGCGCCCCGACGCGGTCGTGAATCGTCTCGATGCCGATCCGGTCGAGGTGGCGCAGGCCGATTTCGACCGCCGGCAGGTTCAGGTAGTTGACGGTGCCGTCCTCGAAATGCGCGGCGCCGGGCGCGGATTGGTAGTACTGCCGCTGGACGAACGCGGCGACGATCGTGCCGCCCGAGAACCAGGGTCGCTCGAGCTTCGCGAGCGCTTCGCGCCGGGCGATCAGGCCGCCGACGCCGGTCGGCCAGCCGAACATCTTGTAGAACGAGATCGCGACGAAGTCCGGATGCCAGCGGCTCAGGTCGAGCCGGTTGGTAGGCACGTAGGCGGCGGCGTCGAGCAGCACGTCCCAGCCGTGGACGTGAGCTTGCTCGATCCACTCGAGTGGATGCTGTGCGCCTGAGAAGTTCGACTGTGCGGGATAGGCGAACAGGTTGTGGTGATCGCCCGGCGTGTCGGTGAGGTATCGCGGGAGCAGTGACTCGTCCACCCTGAGGTCGGGCGCGACGCTGGGGATGTATGTCGTTTCCGCGCCGCGGGCGCGGGCGAACTCGCGAATCCCGTTGACCGAGTTGTGGTTGTCGAATGTGAGCAGGAACCGGTCGCCCGGGTGAAACGGATATGCCTCGCCGACCAGGCGCAGCGCGCCGGTCGCGTTCGGCGTGAAGATCGCCTCGTACTCGTCCGGCGAAGCGCGGAAGAAGTCCAGGACGTCGGCTCGGGCGCGGTCGACGTACCGCGTGCTCGCCGCCGACGTCGGGTTGATCGAGTGAGGGTTACCGAACACGCCTTCGCGCAGCAGGCCCATGTGCTCGCGTAGCTGTGACTCCGCATACATCCCGCCGCCGGTGTAGTCCATGTACACGTGACCGCCGCGATCCAGCCGGCCGTAGTCACTGCGACGAAGGTCGTCGAGGACCGACGTCGTCTGAAACGACGGGTACTCACGCCGGAACGCGGCCTCGGCCGGATCCAGCGAACGAAGGTCAGGCGTAACGGTCATGGATTCTCCGGGTTGGGGAGCGGCAGGCCGGGCGTGCGGGCGACGGCCGCGGCGACGAAGATCAAATGGATGGCGGGGACGCGGGGACCGCGGCGCGGCGGGTCCGTGGCCAGAAACGCTGTATGGCGATCAAGCAGGCTGAGGACCGACGCTGCGGCGGTGGCGTCGGGATGTTCGGCGGGGAGCTTGCAGGCCATGCGCGCAAGGTCCAGGTACTCGTCGGCGGGGTAGCCGGCGGTCAACCGGGCTGCTGCGGCCACCAGCAGCGTGTGCACGCGCTCGAGCAGCGGGCCCGGCGGCGGCCAGGAGGCTGTCGGCGCCGGGCCCACATCGAGCGGATCGTCACCCGCGAGCAGCTGCTCGAGCTGCCCGCCGGCAACCGCGGCGAGCTGGCCCGGGCCAAGACCAGCCGCCAACCCCACGCGCAGCACCAGCGCCGCGGCGGCGACGGTGCGCCCGTAGGGGGTATCGGATGCGAACAGGATCTGGCCGGGAGGGATCGTTGCGAACAGCGCGAGCTGGTCGGCAGTGTTCCACCACGCCGTGTCGAAGAACAGGTTGCGCTGCCCGGCGGCCTCTCGCCAGATCCATGCCAGGTCGGAGATCGCGGCGTGCGCGAGGATCAGCGGGACGCGTTCATAGGCCCGCGCCAGCTTGAGCGCGTCGGCGCCGAGCGACGGGATCCCGCGGCCAGCGTGGACGATGATCGGCAGCCGGCGCTCCTGCGCGAACGCGAAGACCCTGCGCACCGCCGGATCGGATAGCGCAAAGCGCTCAGCGCGGGGATGGAGCTTGATGCCCGCCGCGCCGCGGCCAACCGCCCGCTGCGCCTCCTCGACACCGCCGTCGTTGGGATCGAGCCGGCAGAACGCCACCAGCCGGTCGCCGCTGTCCTCCGCGGCGGCGAGCACGCGATCGTTGGCGGCACGATAGGACCCGGGTTCTGCAAGCGAGAACACGACCGCGCGCGCGTCGACGACCCCGAGCGCTCCCTCCAGTTCACCGGCGTCAAAGCACGAGCCGTCCGGGTCCGCGCATCCGAGGTGCGTATGAGCGTCGAAGATCCGAATGTCGCCGAGCCGCTCCCGCAGTGCCGTGAACCAAGGCGCCACCAAGGCATCGGCCGCCAGCCCGTCGCCGGCAGATCGATCGAGGGTCCCGGCGGTCACGGCAATCTCCTATGTCGCCGCCAGTGGCGTGCGGATCTCGACGGTCGTTTCGACCGGCAGGTCGAGCGATACCGAGACCAGGCAACCCTCTTCGGCCTTTGTAACCAGCGCCCGCGCTGCCTGCTCGTGGCCGGCATCGGTTTCGAGCTCGACCAGCTGGTCGATCCTGACGAATCCGAAGCGACCGTCGTCCCGGCGCCCCACCACACCGTCGGCGTGGATCGCGAGACGGTTGAGTGGCAGCTCGTCGCGTTCCGCGAACGCCGCGATCGTCACCGCGAGGCACGAGGCCGCGGCGGCGACGAACGCGTCTTCGGGGCTCCAGAGCTCGGGGTCGGCGCCGCGGAACTCGGGCGGCGTTGCGATCGCCAACGGCTGCTTGCCCACGACGCGCGCCCTGGTGCGCCGGCCGCTGTCCCAGTCGATGTCGACGGGGAAGCGGAACTGCTTGGGTCGAACGCCTGCACTCACTGCACACCACCTACGCCGCCGCTGCCGCCCTGGCTGTCGCGCCCGGGCTGCCCGCCGGCGAGGACGTGCTCGTCGAGGAACTGGCCGATCGCGCGCGCCGGGTGCGCGCCGAGGAACCCGGTGACCGGTTGGCCGTCGCGGAACACGGCGACGGTTGGGATGCTCTGCACGCCGTACACGGCGGCGATCTCGGGCTCGGCCTCGACGTCGAGCTTCGCAAGCTCGAGCTCGCCGGCGCGCCTGCCAGCCTCGGCTTCGAGCGCCGGTCCGAGCGTCCGGCACGGACCGCACCACGCGGCCCAAAAATCGACGACGACCGGCAGCTCATGCGAGCGGTCGATCACATCGCGTTGAAAGGTCTCGGTTGTCACGTCCATTTGCTGATCGCTCCTGGTTGCTGGGAGGGCTGGGTTGGCCACGCGCCGACGAGCGCCGCGAGGTCGTGGGCCTGGTGCTCGACCGCGCCGCACACCTGCTCGCAGAGGCCGAGCAAGTCGTCGTCGGCGATCCGGTAGTAGACGCTCATGCGGTCCTTGCGGCGGGCGAGCACGCCGCCCGCGGCCAGCAGCACGAGGTGCTTGGATGCGTCCTGCTGCGAGGTATGAAGCTCGTCCGCGAGCTCCTGCACCGTGGCCTCGCCGTCGCGCAAGTGATCGAGCAGCCTGATTCGCATCGGTTCAGCGAGCAGATGAAAGCGACGGGCGATCAGCTCGA
>CAWGQT010000002.1:0-815258 GCA_963824755.1 uncultured Solirubrobacterales bacterium
GGCGATCCGCCGCATCATCGCGCGGAGCATCGTTGCGCGAACGACAAGAAGGGGGATACGGCGTTGCTCTCAGCGCTCAATGAGACGGAGGATGTTGCGAAGGCTGCGGACCTTGCCGGAGTCGGCAGAGCTCAGGTACAGCACGCGCTCGATCGGCTCCTCTACAAGGTTGCAATGGAGGCAGTTGATGAGGATGACGCTGAGAACATCAGTGGGAAGGTCATCGAATCTCTGTTTAACGCAGACAGATGATGTCTGTCTGCCCTTTCCGTTGATTGGCTCAACTACCTCGACGGTGAGCGTCCGGGACGGACCTGACGTCCCATCTCGAAGGCTGCCTGCCCTGCCAGTCAGTCGTCGCTTCGCTGCGCGCGCAGCCTGTCAGCCCGCTTTTGAACACCTACGTCGATGGCAGCTGGCTGGAGGACTTCATCGGGAGAGACGAGAAGGTGTCTGGAATGAGGACCGTCCGGTCGCGCCGGTAGCTGCCGAGTTCTGGTTCTCGTCGTCGGACTTCAGCTTTGCTGTGCCCACGAACACCGTGGGGACCGTGCCTTCCTACAGCTATCAGGGCGTTGATCGCATGCTTTTGCTGGTCGTGACCAATCCGAACACCCACCACGACATGCAATGGCTCGACGTCGTGCCGGTCATGTCGGATGTCGAGCGGGCAAGCGAGACAGACGTTCTCTTCTATTCGTATGAGAACTCGCTAGGCGCTCCATGGCGCGCTCTCTTCGCGCAGCAATGCAAGGTCCCGCGCGACCAGCTTGATACCCGCGTCGGCTCACTCAGCGAGGCGGGGCAAATGGTGCTTACCGCTGCCTTCTCCGGCGAACTCGATGAGCGCCGATGGGGTCCTCCACTCCAGCATCCAAGCGACCCCGCGCGTTTCTGGACGCAGACATCGAGGAGGGGTTCGCGCGGCTTCGTACGCCATGGTTGCTGCTGACTGAACTCGCAGACGAGAGCGAGCTGAGCGGCGGGCCGTACCTGGTGGCTGCACCCTCCGTCACAGACGTAGCCCAGGCACACCCCGACAACATCTTCTCGCTTGAACCGTTCTTCGAGCGGCGTCACGAGTTGGCGTTGGCAGCGGCGAGCTCGGCGGTGCCGCGCAAGGAGTTGTGGGTGCTGGACTCGCCGCGTCTGAAGCTGAAGGGCAAGCTGCACGTGGACTTTGCCAAGGGCCTGCTGTCGTTTGTGGTCCTGAGCGTGGAACTCAAGCAAGCCAATTGCGTGCGACTGCACGTCGTCGCGTTCGGCGGCACGCACGAGAGTCGTCCGTTCGATCCCGTCGAGGATGCGAGTGTTGACCTCGCGGACCAAGTTCCCATCGACGCCGTCGAGAGCCTCGCCGTCGAGGTGCTCTCATGAGTCACGAGCACGCGCTCAATCGCGAGATCCGCCAGTACTGGGAGACCGGCGGCGACGACATCGGCAAGGCGCAGGGTGTACTCAGCCAGGCACTCACACATCCGCCGAGCCGACCGGACGTCCTTGCCCGCGTCGTCACCGTTGCCGACCGCGCCGATGCCGAGGGCTTCAGGAAGTCGATCACCCCGAAGCTCGTCGAGCCGCTGGCTCGCAAGCGTTCGCTGATGGCGCTGATCGACGTCTTAGGCGACGACGACATCGCACCCGCGGCCGCAGTCTTCGACCATCTCGCGCCCGAGGTCGATGAGGAACTCCTGTTGGGTGCGGACCTCGGCGCGCTTGATGGTGTTCGCGCGGGCGCGGCCTCGCGCCCGGCGGCAGCGCAGGCCCTGCTCGATGCTCTGGCGTGGGAGCGACTCGGGGCGTCGGGGCCCGAAATCCGCGAGGTGCTGGATGCGCTGACGAAATCGGCATCCGACTTCGGTGCCCGCCTGCTTCTCGTTTCCTCCGACCGCGAGGCCGCGGTCTGGCGCGGCGGCCGTCTCGACGGAGACAAGCCCGGCATCCACGGTATCGACGAAGTCGATGTGGAGATGAACAAGCAGGCCGCGACCGTCTTGTCTGCCTTTGAGGCCCAGCATCCGGCCATCAGGTGGAGCCTTGAATGGCCGCTGCGATATGAGGGCGAGTCGATCGGACTGGCGCTACGCCTCGCGGCGCTGATTGCTTTCAAGAATGTGCGCCCAGATCCACTGTTGGCCGCAACGGGCGCGGTGGCCGCCGACGGTCGCGTCTGCCATGTCGAAGGCGTCGCCGTCAAGCTGCGAGCCGCCCGTGATGCCGGCATCGCCGGGTTCTGCTGCCGCGCGAGAACCACGAGGAGGCGATGGCGGCCGGCGTTGAGGATGACGTGCAGCTGCTGTTTGTCGATCACATCGACGACATCCAGAAGCGCCTGGCGGAGAGCACGTCAGCCGATGAGATGACGTTCGACGGCCGGCTGCGGATGGCGCGCTCGGCGCTCAACCAATACGGGCTGGCCATCATCGACGAGAAAGCCTTAGCCCATTCGCGGCAGTTCGTGGTCACCGACGCCAGCGGACGGTCGATCTTGGATGTCTACAAGTCGGCAAGGTCGTCGTCGGTGGACCCGACGGTCCGACCAAGGATCGCGTCAACCAGTTGCGTGACGAGGTGTTCATCGGTGAGGCTCCCCAGGAGCGCAACGACCACCCGTTCATGCTCGGCGAGGCGTGGCGACAGGACCGGCTGCGCAAGGAACTTGAGAGCGCCGGCGCTCAGGAACGGGAAGCCAAGGGTAACGGCGAGCTTATGCGCTTCGCCCTACGGCGTAAGTCGAGCGCAGCGCAGGTCACGCTCTGGACGACGGGCAGCGGGCGCCTCACCGGCAGCGCGCCGGCCTACGACGAGGTTCTCGCCGCGATCGCAATCGCCAGCGAGGGGCTGGCCGGCAACGACGCCGCCCCGACGCCGAAGACGCGCGGGCCCGCCGGCGGCAACACCCCAGCCGAGCTTCGACCGAGGGCCCGTGGATCGGCACGGATGAGTCCGGCAAGGGCGACTACTTCGGCCCGCTGGTCAGTGCCGCCGTCTTTGTCGATGACGACGTCGCCGCGAGGTTCACCGCCGCCGGCATCGTGGACTCAAAAAGCTCGCCGACAAGCGCGTGCTCGCCCTGGCGCCCACCGTGCGTGAGGTCGTCGGCCGCGGCCGGTTCAAGGTCACGCCGATCAACCCCGCGCGTTACAACGAGCTCTACGACCAGTTCAAGTCCGAGGGCAAGAACCTCAACGCGCTGTTGGCGTGGGGACACACCCGGTCAATCGAGGATCTGCTCAGCGCGGGGCTGAAGCCGCGCTTCGCGATCGTCGATCAGTTCGCCGACGCCAGCTACATCAAGGAGCGGCTGCTGGCGGAAACGCGCGAGAGCGGTCTGGAGGTGTTCCAGTTTCCGAAGGCGGAGGCGAACGTCGCGGTCGCCGCCGCCTCGATCCTTGCCCGCGAGGCGTTCCTGCTGTGGCTGACTCGGACGTCGGCGACGCTCGGGGTGACGCTGCCCAAGGGGGCCGGGCCCGGAGTGGAGGAGGCCGGAGCGAGACTGGCGAAATCGGGCGGGCGCGCGGCCCTTGCCGAAGTGGCGAAGCTGCACTTCAAGACGACCGCGAAGGTCCTGACATGACCGCGCCAGCGCCCGAGCCGGACATCGAGAAGCTCCTCGCGGACGCAGACCAGGCCGCTTCTAAGAACGAATGGGAGCGGGCCATCAGCATCCTCGACGGAGCGCCTGATCTGGTGCGCGTGCTCGACAAGCGCGCCTTCTACCTCTCCAGGGCGAAGAGATACGACGAGGCGTGCAACACCCTCGCGGTCTTGCGCGAGCGCGAGCCCGCCAACTTCCTCTGGCAGCACATGACCGGCTACCAGTACTACGTGCAGGAGCGCTACGTGGAGGCCGTGCCCTGGTTCGTCGAGGCCTTCAGACTCAACCGCACTCACATCCGCAACCTCTACCGGCTGGCTCAGTCTCGTCGGCATCAGGGCGAGCTCGTCCGCGCGCAGCGCGCGGCCGCGGAGGTGCGGCGCCTTGGTTCGCGCTCGCTGAGCCGGCGCGCCAACGTGAGGCGAAGACCTTCGCCAAGGCGTCGTATCTGCTGGGCAAGTTGCTTGCCGACCGTGACCCGCGAGCCGCGATCGAGCCGCTGCAACAGGCGGCCGAGCACGACCCCAGCGACCACGACAAGCACTATCTCCTAGGCAAGACCTACCGCCGACTCGGCGAGCGCGAGGCAGCACTCCAGGCTCTGGGGCGGGCACGTCGGATAAAGCCGAACCGCGCGTACATCGAGCTGGAGTACGCGGCCGCACTGGCAGAAGACGGGAAGCCAGATGAGGCGACCGAATGTCTGACGCGCGTGCGAGGGGTTCGCGGATGGCAAGCGTGGAAGGCCGCGCGCGTGGCGCTGGCAGTTGACTGCCTCGATGACGCACAGCGCTGGCTGAAGGTGGCCGCCAAGGACAGTGACGTCGCGACATCGCCGAAGTACGACGAGCTCAAGGCCGCTCTGGAGTCGGCCATCGCCGAGCGGCCACCGCCAGAGACCGCAACTCCGGGGCCGGTCGAGTCACCCTCGGGCGACGGTCGTCACCACGGCAAGGTCCACCACATCCGGGGAGAGCGCGGGTTCGGCTTCCTCGTCGACGACACCGACGGCGAGCGTTGCTACTTCAAGCTCACCGGCGACCGCCGGCTGTCGGCCAACGACGCCGTTGAGTTCGTCAGGGCCGACACCAAGCGCGGGCCGGCGGCGCGCGAGGTGCGCCTCCTCGCGGCCGCCTGACGACCCGGGCTCAGCAACCGCCGACGAGCTCTTCTTCGGGCGCTTCGGCTTCGGAGCGGTCGTCCCCGAAGTCCGCCACTGGCGCCCGGCTCTTCAGCCAATCGGCGAGGCGGGTGCAGGCCACAGCAATCAAGCGCAGCAGCGCCTCGGCAAGTCGCCGAAGCCAGTCGGGCAGATCACGGAGGCCAGCCGGCGTCAGCGACGCTGGGTGATGGGCACGCTGTGCCGGCAGCGCGTCCAGCAGCTCATCCGAGGTTGGCGGAATGTTGGTGAGCTGCACGATCGAAGCCGGCAGCTTCCATTGCTCTTCGGGGAACGCGGAGCGAAGTTCGTTCAGTACCCAGTCGGCGGCAACCGCACCAGCGCGGGCTGTGTCGTCATCGACAAGCCCTTTGCGCCCGCGACCGACGCTGAGCGCAGCGTGAAGCTGATCGACCATCACCGCCCGGACCTGCTCGCGTATGTCGATCGGCATCGACTCGCACACCTGCGTGGTGCTCACCTGCAGCAGCGCTCCCGGCAACTCAGCGTCGATGACGGGCACCGGCTCCGCCGGCCACGACGCACGCCGCCAGCCGCCGCGAGTCTGCTGAGCACGCGGTGCGGATGACGGCCATGGCAGCCACACGCCGGGCGGCGCGAACGCGTGGACCGAGTTGGAATCCTCAACGACGAACCAGGGACCGTCGCCCCGCGGTGACGGTTCGATCGACCACGCACTCATGCTCGGTGGGCGAAACCCGAGGCGCCGAATTCGCCAATCAAGCGGCTTTCAGTCTGCGGCATGAGGCCCACCTCCGAATCGTGGTTTGGACATTACGAGGCGCTGCTGCGCCCCGTTATGCGCAATCTTCGACCTAACAACGCGTCTGCGGATGGATTAGGGGACCGATCGGCGCCTGAGGGCACCAATCGGGGACCGATCCGCACTTATTTGTCGCGCAAGAGGCAACTTCGGCTCCGGCTTCTCACTGACGCCTGCGGAGCCCGCAGAATGGTCTGGCCGCCGCCGAAGCTCTGTTGACCGATACCGGGAATACGCAGACGAACACGATGACCACGCCGAAGGACGATCGCGAGCAGGGACCCGGCGAGGAGGACGCGGGGGCCGGCGCCGGCGGACGAGCCGGCGCGGAGCGCTCGTCGCCCGCGCCCGCCCACAAGGAGCCGCAGCCGGTCCGCCAACCGGTCAGCTTCGAGGAGGTCGACGGTCGCCAGGCGGTCGACATCGCCACGAAGGCGATCCGGGCGGCGGCGGCGATCATCGGGGACATCGACCCGTTCCCGTACACGCAGCTGACTGGCTACCTCGTCGAGGAGCTCGCGTCAGGGCGCGCCGCGGACGGCATCCAGGTGACGAGCGCGTGCGCGGCCACGCGCACGTCCCGAGGCCATCTGCCGGAGCTGTACACCGAGGGCTGGGAGTTGACGAGCCAGCTGGCCGTGCGACTGACCACGGTCCTGCGCGGGCGCACTGTTCGCTTCGAGGAGCTGTACGCGCATCCGGCCGACATCTCGCGCAACCACCACGGTCTGGGGATGGATCATCGCCCCGGCGCCCGTCACACGATGCAGTTCGTCGGCCTGGTGCTCGGGACGGTCGACAGCCACACGACCGCGACCGCCATGCCGTTGCTGATCGGCACGCTCGACGACGTCTGCGCGCCGAACGCCGACAACGCCCGGATCCAGGCCTTCGCGGACGCCCGCGGCCGATCGCTGCCCCCGAGCTTGGGGGCGCACGTGGACGAGCTCTGGGGGATGCGCCGTGAGATCCAGCGGAAGCTGCATGGCCGTCCCGAGGTTCGGCGGCTTCTGCACCCATTCGGCATCACCGAGCACGATGTGGAGAAGGGGTTCCCGTCCACGCTCGTGGTGCGGGAGATGCCGTTCGGCCCGCCCGAGACGCGCCGGCGCTCGTCGGCCGGGGTGTTGATCCCCGCCGACGACGACAGCCTGATGCACACGCTCGAACGCATCGGCGGGCGGGCGCTCGTCTTCGCCGGGAGGCTAGCGGGCGGCGGCGGGGCGGCGCCGACCCCGCAGGAGCTCGCCCGGCGTGGGTATCGCGAGGTGCCCTGGGTCGGGAGTGAGCTCGCGGATGCGTTCGGGCTCGGGAGCCTTGGGCCCTGGGACGTCGAGTTTCGTTACGCCTACAAGGAGCGGACGCTCCTGCGGATCGAGGTCGGCGAGGGCGCGTGGATGGAGGCGTGGCGGCTGCTCGGCTTCCGCGAGAGCGACCTGCCCGAGGCGATGGCGCTGGTCGAGCGAGCGCGGGAGGACTGGCCGCGGAGCTGCCTGGACCGCGCCTACCTCGCGTGCGCGCCCGGCCGGCTCAAGACGCAGGAGCTCCGCTCCCAGAACGCCTGGCGCGGGATGCTCCGCGTCGCCGACGCGGCGCTCGTTGCGGCCGACCGCCTGATGCGCCAGGCTCAGGCGCGCCGCTGATGGGCCTGCTCGCGGCCCCAGGCCGCGCAGTAGGGGCAGGGGGTGATCGACGGCGCGTCAAGGACACGGCGCACCGAGGTCGTGTTGCCGTTGTAGCGCAGCATCGGGGCGGGGGGCAGCAAGCCGGTGATGAACTTCATGAACTCGGTCACCGCCAGCGACGCGACCACGCCGTTGATCGAGACGACGCTCGGCCCGCTCGTCCTCGTCAGGGCACTGACCGGCACGCCGTAGATGCTCGCCTCGATCTCCAGCTCCGCCGGCGTCATGGTCGCCCGCCGGATCTCCGCCTGGTCGAGCTCGCGCGTGCAGTAGGCGCAGCGCTCGCCGATGCCGGAGAAGATGACGCGGCCGCCGAAGGTCGGCACCTTGCCGGGCTCGGGGATGACGTCGCTGGCCAAGTCGAAGAAGGGGATGCCGGCCGCCGTCGCCAGCGCGATCAGGTTCAGGCGCGCGTGGTCGTCGTCGAGGCAGGAGAAGATGACGTCTACCTCCCGCAGGGCCGCCTGGGCGTCAGCGTGCTCCAAGGGGTGGGGGACCTTCACAGGGTCGGCGCCGGGCAGGATCCGCGACACCATCTCCGCCATCACCTCCACCTTCAGCCGCCCGATGTCGGCGGGGGTGGCCCACACCAGGCGGTTGAGGTTGCGCAGCTCGACGTGGTCGGCGTCCACCAGCGTCTGCAGGGTCACGCCGAGGTACCCGAGCTCCATCCCGACGAAGCAGCCCAAGCCGCCCGTGCCGGCGATGCCGACGCGGGTGGCCGCGAGCTTTTCCTGTCCGGCGGCGCCGAACAGGGCCTTATGGCGGACGTAGCGTTCATCCATGTTCAGTTCATCCTTTCTTTGACGTAGGGCAGGCTGAGGCCGGTCATCAGCTGTGGCGGGTGGCCGTCGATGTGAAGGGCGGCCACGCCTTGCGGGTAGTTGCCCTTGCCGCTCCAGCCGACGGCGTCGATCGTGGTCGGTCCGAGCACGAGCGCGGCGTAGGGAAGGCCGCGCAGGCGCCAGCGCACGTGCGGCACCCACTCGGCCAGACCGGAGACGTCAGTGGGGGACAGGCAAACGGGGTCGCCGCCGGGGTGGGTGTGCGCCTCCACCAGCGTCAGGCCCGCGTCCGACGCCCAGGCGATGACCGCGGGCCGGACGTGGTCGGCGAGCGCCACGTGCTCCTCGGTGCGGGCTGCGAAGTCCTCGGGGCCCATGGCCCGGACGTCCACCAGCCGCAGCCCTTCGGGAATGGGCTCGGCCAAAAAGAAGGCGACGGACTCCTCGAAGATCGAGGTGTCGAGGTTCGCGGCCGTCATCACATCGCCGCTGCCGGTGATTGCAAGCATCAGGGTCCCTCCAGTAGGCGGTGGGCGAACGTGCCGACCCACGTCACCATGTTGTCGCCGGCGGCCGCGGTCGGGCCCGGGTTCCAGCCGTTGGGCGCCCACGAGAACTGCCCCCAGCCGTCGCCGAAGCCGATCTGGACCGGGTACGTGTAGTTGGTGATGGCCGCGCCGGGCGTGCGCGGGGTCAGCCCGCCCGACAGCCAGAAGGCGTACGGGTCCTGGCCGGGGATGAGCGCGGGGATGCGGAAAGCGACGTCGGCCGTCTTCTGTACCCAGACCTCCCCGGGGATGGCGTAGGCGGGCAGGCGGCACCAGAGGCCGTCGGCCAGGAACGTCATCCCCGGGAAGCGGTTGTGGAGCAGCGCGAGCTCCTCCTCGATCCGGGTGCTCATCCGCGCTTGAACAAGATCTTCTTGCCGAAGCCCTTGCCGGGCTCGACGGTGATGACCTCGCCGTCGGTGAGCGTGCGCTCGGTGTTGGTGTCGAGATCGACCTCGATCATCTCCGTGCCCGGCGGGTAGCCGGCGAGCTCGCGCAGCTGCTCGACGGTGATCGTGGCGGCGTCCCACGGATACAGCTCGCCCTCGATGTCGATCTGGTACTTCGGGTCCTTCTTGGCGCTGGCTTCCATGTCTGTTCCTTTGCTCGAAACTATGTGAGGTGGGCTTGGATCTGGCCCGTGGATTCAGAGTGGCGGGCGGCGGGCGGGGCGCATAGCCGACGGGGACCGATCCGCAGCGAGGGCGTGCCGCAACGACAGAACCGTCGTCGCGGAAGCGCGTCTAGGTGCTCCCGGGCGTGACCGCGCGCACCGGCGATGACGGCGCCGCCTACGCCGGCAGCCAGCTGCAGACACAGCTCTACGTCAATCGCCGAGCCGGAGAGCTCGACGACGCCATCCGGGCCGCGCTTCCCGATCTCGCGGACGCGACCCTTGAGTGGCCCCTCGGGCTCGCGACTCCCTTGCCACGAGAGCGCTCACCAGCGCCGGTCGGGCCGGATGATCGCCTTCGCGTCAGAGGAGCGGCGGAACCCCGCGTCACGCAAGAATCGCCACGATCCCCTTGAGCTAGCGTCGGGGCTCTCAACTCAGAACACGTTGGGTGATTCGCGATCGAGCAGACTTCACCGCGTTGCGTGGCATCCTCCGCACAAACGCTCATCGGCGCCGCGGTGCTCGACACGCAACTGAGCGCCCGCCGCGGGGTGGCGGGGCGTTCGCGCCCTCAACAGGTTCAACCTCGGCAGCCGGGCGATGTCACCGGAGGAAGCCCGGACGATCTCGCAGCCCGGCGAAGGTGCCGAGGGCAGACGTAAGCCGGTCGATCGAGACCACCAGCACGCCGGCCTCGACATGCTCGACTCCACGCCGTCGAGCAAGGCACACGACCGGCAGCGCACCGCGTCTGCACCATCGTCGCCGGCGACGGGTCAGCCATTCCGCCTGCTCGAGCACACGAGCAACGTGCCGGTCCTCGAGGGTTTTGGTTTTTGTTTCGATTGCGAATGCCACGCCGGTGGGAGCGATCGCGACCGAGTCGATGTCCCCACGCCCGCGCCACGGCAGCGAGTGGCGCAGCCGCCAGCCCTCCGTCTCGAGCTGCGCGAGCGCTCGCTGCACCTCGTCCTCCGAGCGGGCGCCGACCCGGCTCCGGCCGGCGAGACGCAGCCACCGGCGGGCATCGATCAGCAGTGCGACCGTCACCAGCAGGAGCGCTGCTGCCACCCCTGGGGCTGCGGTCCGTGCGGCGACCAACGCCAGCCCTGCGGCCGTGGCGCTCGCCGCCGCGCTGACAACGGCGCGGTGCATCCGCCGATACTGCTGGCGGCGGGGATAGGAGGGGCGTGACATGCTCACACGCTCGCAGCCGTCACGGACAGAGACGGCGCAGCGCCTCTCGCCGCTGAGAGCTCTTGAGCGGCCACTCGTCGAATGCGGGAGTCCGACGTCGGGGGCTGTCAGGTCAGGTCACGCGCCTGTGGTCTGCAAGATCTTGACCCTAGGCTTGACCCGAGCGTCCAGAATTTGGTTCTCGCCAGTTTCCGGGCATAAGAAAACCCCGCCTGATGCGGGGCTTTCTTGAAGCGGCTGAAGGGACTCGAACCCTCGACCTTCTGCATGGCAAGCAGACGCTCTAGCCAACTGAGCTACAGCCGCGAGAGCGGACGAGTATAGACCCGGAGCGGGTGCAGAAAGCGCCTCAAGGGCGATCTGCGCAATGCTCTCGGGGGGCGAGTACGCGCCCCACCTTCGTCACCAGAGAGGAATCGAATGACCAGCAAGGCTGACTTCACGCCCGATGAGTGGAAGGTCGTCCTGGAGGCCCCGCCGAGCGCCGGCATGATCGTCGTGACGGCGGGCCGGGGTGGGACGATCAAAGAGATCTGGGCGATCGGCAAGGCGTACGCGGAGGCTCGCAAGCAGCATGGCGAGAGCGAGCTGCTCGACGACATCGTGTCCGCGAAACCCGGCGTCGATCACACGCGCTACGGCTCCTACGACGAGCTCAAGCAACACGGCTTGCAGCACCTGCGCGACGCCGTGCAGCTCCTCGAGACCAAGGCGTCGCCGCAAGAGCTCGACGATTACCGCAAGTTCGTGCTGGCACTCGTGGAGCACGTCGCCAGCGCACACCGCGAGGATGGCCAGACGGTGAGCCCGCCCGAGCAGGCGGCAGTCGACGAGATCTCCGCGGCGCTCGGGTCGACGGCGGCCGCCTAGACCAAGCTCCGTGCGCGTCGCTTGCCGGTGTCGGCCGGCGCTGCGACGATGCTCCGATGACGAGTCCTCAGCAGCAAGCGAGCGCAGACATGTTCGCTGTGATCCTGCGAGAGGTTCGCCGGTTCGTGCGAAACGAGGTCGTCCCGCTGGAGGCGCAGATCGACGAGACCGACGAGATTCCCGAGCGGATCCGTGCGCAAGCCGCCGAGCTCGGGCTGTTCGGGTTCGCGCTCCCGGCGGAGCACGGCGGGGTGGGTCTGACAGCCGAGCAAGAGGTCCAGCTTGTGTTCGAGCTTGGGTGGACGACCCCTGCGCTGCGGTCGATGGTGGGGACCAACAATGGGATCGGGGGACACGTGCTGGTGCTCGGCGGGACACCCGACCAGCAACGCAGATGGCTTCCGCCTCTGGCGTCGGGTGAGGTGACAGCCGCATTCGCGCTGACTGAGCCGGAGGCCGGCTCCAGTCCCGCCGATCTGACGAGCACCGCGCGCGAGGAGGCCGGCGGGTGGGTGCTGAACGGGACCAAGCGCTTCATCACCAACGCGCCGCTGGCGGACCTGTTCATGGTGTTTGCGCGAAGCTCCGGCGAGACCGGTTCGGCGGACGGAATCTCGGCGTTCGCGGTCCCCTCGCACACGCCAGGGCTGATAGTTGGTCCGCGCGATCACAAGATGGGACAGGCCGGCGCCTGGACGGCGGACGTGGTCCTCGACGGTGTCCACGTGGGCGCGGATGCGTTGATCGGCGGAACCGAGGGGACCGGCTATCGCACGGCCCTTGCGTGCCTCGCCCATGGGCGGCTGCACATCGCCGCACTGTGTGTCGGCCTCGCGGCCCGGCTCGTCGAGGAGTCTGTGGATCGCGCGATCGCGCGTCGCCAAGGCGGCCGGCCCATCGCTGAGCATCAGCTTGTCGGCGCGATGCTCGCCGACTCGCAGACCGAGCTGATGGCCGGCCGGGCGCTGGTGCTCGAGACCGCGCGCGCCTATGACAGCGGCCGCGACACGA
This sequence comes from uncultured Solirubrobacterales bacterium, assembly GCA_963824755.1. Lineage (GTDB taxonomy): Bacteria > Actinomycetota > Thermoleophilia > Solirubrobacterales > Solirubrobacteraceae > Palsa-465. The sequence goes on from CAWGQT010000002.1 coordinate 12,254, forward strand.
GACTCGGTCCGGCTTGCGCGAAGTTGTTCGCGAGCGAGATGGTCGGCCGCGTCGCCGATCGGGCGGTCCAGATCCACGGCGGAGCGGGCTACATGCGCGGCATTCCGGTCGAACACTTCTACCGCGATGCGCGCCTGTTCCGAATCTACGAAGGCACCAGCCAGATCCAGCAGCTCGTGATCGCCGCCGAATTGGTCCGAGCCCGCCGGCGCGCGCGGCCCTGAGGCGCTCCTTGGCGACCGACGCGAACCGTACGCTGGCTGTCAATGCGCTCAACCGGTGCTCTCGTCGTGGGCACTTCTTTTTTTCAGAAGTCCTCGCACCAGCTGACGGCGGTGCTCGCGCTGGTACTCACGTTCGTGTTCGCCTTCTTGGCGGATCGCGCGCTGTCGCGCTGGGCGACCCGTGCTGACCTGAACCCCGCAGTCGACACCCGCGTGCGGTTCCTGCGGCGTCTGGTGACGCTTGCGATCTGTGTGGTCGGGGTGCTGTTTGCCCTGTCGGAGTTCGCCGGGCTCCACAGGTTGGCGGCAGGTCTGCTCGCCTCGAGCGCGATCATCGCGGCGATTGTCGGATTTGCGGCGCGGCAGACCTTGGCCAACCTGATCGCGGGTGTGATGCTCACGATCGCACAGCCACTCCGCATCGGTGATCAGGTCAAGATCCGCGATGACGCCGGGGTGGTGGAGGATGTGCGCTTGAACTACACGGTGCTTCGGACGGCCGCAGGGCGTCGGCTGCTGATCCCGAACGAGCGACTTGCGTCGGAGCTCCTCGAGAACGACACGATCCTCGATGAACGTATCCGCCCCGAGGTCTCGGTCTGGCTCCCGGTGGGCGCGGACACCGAGGCGGCGGTCAGGAGCCTGGTCGGGATCGAGCCAGATCTTGTTGTCCGCATCGCAGAGGTCACGGTGGAAGGGGTCCGTGTCGCGGTGGTGGCCGGGCCTGTCAGGGCGGCGGATTGCGCGGCTCGCGAGGCGGACCTTCGCGCCGCCGCGCTGCGCACCCTGCGGGACGGGGGATTGCTGAGCTAGCCGGCCGCGGGCGGCACCTAGTACGCGATTGGGGATTCCCGCGTCAGCGGGTCTCGATGATCACTGTCGTCGCCTTGACGACCGCGGTCGCTTGGGCGCCGGGCCGGAGGTCGAGCTCGTCCGCTGCCTCGCGGGACATGAGCGAGACCACGCGGTAAGGCCCGCAGACCATGTCGATCTGTGCCATGACCTCGTCCCTCTTGACGGCGACGACGATCCCTTGCAACCGGTTACGCGCGCTCGTGATTCCGGTCGTTGCTCGTTCCCTGAGCAGGCGCGACAGATCGGCTGATGAGAGATAGCGGCGGTTATCACGCCGTTCGAAGGTGATCTTGCCGCTTCGCTCCCAGCGCCGGAGCGTGTCGACGCTGACGCCCAGTGCGGTCGCCGCGGTACCGATCTTCACGAGGTCCTCGATCGCGGATTCTTCGGGCGCCATCTTCTGCCGCATAGGATCGCAGAGGTGCGCTGCTGCCACCAGCCGGCGAGCATGCGGTTCCCGCGCGAGCGGGGGAGCGCTATATCGGATACTGCCGAGGAAGCTCCTGAATCGAGATCCAGCGCAACTCGGTGAACTCCTCCAGTGCCGCGCGTCCGCCGAAGCGTCCGTAGCCGCTGGCCTTGACGCCGCCGAACGGCATCTGTGGTTCGTCGTGGACGGTCGTGTCGTTGACGTGGCAGATGCCGCTCTCGATCCGTTGCGCGAGCTCCAGCGCGGCCGGGACGTTCTCGCTGAATACCGAAGCGCTGAGACCGTACTCGGTGTCGTTGGCGACGCGGACCGCCTCATCGGGGCCGTCCACTGGAACGATCGCGAGCAGTGGGCCGAACGATTCCTCTGAGTAGACGCGCATGTCAGGCGTCACGCCGGCAAGCACGGTGGGGAGGAAGCACGGCCCATCGGCCTGACCTCCGCTGAGGACCGTCGCGCCCTTTGCGGCGGCGTCCTGCACGAGGCCGCCGACGCGTTCGATCGCGGCCCTGTTGACGAGCGGCCCGATCGCCGTCGTCGGCTCACGCGGGTCGCCGGTTGGCAACGCGGAGGCGCGAGCCGCGAGCTTCTCGGCGAGTGCGTCTGACACGCCTCGGTCGACGATGACGCGCTCGGTCGACATGCAGATCTGGCCCTGGTGGAAGAACGCGCCGAAGCTCGCGGCGGCCGCTGCACGATCGAGGTCCGCGTCGGCGAGCACCACCATCGGCGCCTTACCGCCGAGCTCCAACAGGACCCGCTTCAGATTCCGTCCCGCTTTCTCGGCGATGATCCTTCCCACCTTCGTCGATCCGGTGAAGTTGATCCTGCGAGTCTTGGGATGAGCGATGAGCTCATCGACAACATCGGCGGCATCGGCATGGGCGTTGGTGATCAGGTTGATGACTCCATCTGGCAGGCCGGCGTCGACGAGTGCCTGCACGATCGTGCCGTGCGTCCGCGGGCAGATCTCCGATGCCTTGAGCACGACGGTGTTGGCGTAGGCCAAGGGGGTCGCGACAGCGCGCGCACCGAGGATCACCGGCGCGTTCCACGGTGCGATCCCGACGACGACCCCGGCGGGGGCGCGGACGCCCATCGCGAGCTTGCCCGGGACGTCTGACGGGATCACCTCGCCGACCAGCCCGTACGCCTGCGCCGCCGCCTCCTGCAACATCCCGGCCGCTAGCCGGACATTGAACATACCCCACCCGAATACGCCGCCGGTCTCCTCGGTGACAATCCCGGCGATCTCCTCCTGGCGCTCCATCAGCAGGTCGGCCGCCTTATTGAGGATCGCCCGCCGCTCGGCGGGCGCGCTGCGCGACCAACTTGCAAACGCTTCGTGCGCGGCATCGACGGCGGCGCGCGCATCCTGTCTGCTCGCCGCCGCCGCGCGTCCTACCGGCTCTCCCGTGAACGGGAACGGCTGTTCATACGTCGCCCCCGATGATGCGCCCGTCCAGCTGCCGCCGATCAGCAGCTTCTGCTCGGCAAGTTCAGTCGTCGCCATCCCTCTCTCCTTGTTCGGTCTGCATGAGGTGCGTCGGCTGGACCGAGTATCTCCCAAGACGCGACGGCGAGGTCGGCAAGGTCCGGCCGTGGGTCTGCCACGCGATCGACAACCTCGCCGGGAATGGCCCGGTCGACCGGCCGGCACCGTCCCTAGCCGGTCGGGGCCGTCCGGTTCATCGACACGCTTGGCGGCGAGCCGTAAGATCCCGATCTCGTGGCGACGAATGCAAGCCGCACGATTTCGATCGGGGACGCGGTCGACAAGACGGTGGGCGAGGTAATGCTCGCGCGCCCGAAGACGCTCGCTCGCCACGCCCGCGTCAGAGACGTCCGTACGGCGTTCGAGCGTCCCTCGGTCCGGACCGTCCTACTCGCCGACGGCGAGCGCTTCGTCGGCGCGATTGAACGGGAGGCGCTGCCCGTCGACGCGCCCGATGACGCGCCCGCGCGTGACTATCTGGAGCCCGATCCGCTGACCGTGACGCCGGCGCTTGCGATGACCGACGCGATGGCGCTGCTCGAAGGTCGCCGCGAGCCGCGGTTGATCGTGCTCGACGAGGACGGCGTGACGCTCCGCGGCCTCCTCTGCGCCAATGGGAGCACCACCGGCTTCTGCATCCGGCCGAACTGAGCCTGCCGCGACTACGGCGTGGCGATCATCACGTCCGAGGCCTTGATCACCGCGACGATCTCCGACCCTGGCTCGAGGCCAAGCTCCTCGACGGCCTCAACGGTGATCGACGACACGAGCCGCTGACCCGCCACATCGACTTCGACGTTCGCGATCGCCTCACCCCTCCTGATCGCGACAACTTTCCCCGCGAGTTTGTTTCTGGCACTGAGTTTCATGGTCCTCTCCTTCCCGGGCAACGGGAGTGTATGCATGTCGAGTCTCGCTCGATCACCTCCGTTGGCACGTAGCCCCGAATCAGTAGAAATCTGCAGCCGGTTTGCCCCGATGCACCGATGTGGTGCTACCACCCCCGGGCGGATGATCGCCGGACAGCTGGCGCGATGGCGCACGCCGTGATCCGCAGGAGGTCTTGCCGTGGCCACGTATGTGACGCACCCGCCGGAACCGGCTGCGGTGACGGCGACGTTGATCGAGCTCGTCGGCGTGGAGAAGGTGTACCGCACCGGGAAGCTCGAGTACCAGGCGTTGCGGGGCGTCGATCTATCCATTGCTGCCGGAGAGATGGTTGCGATCGTTGGCCCCTCGGGGAGCGGCAAGTCGACGATCATCAACATGATCACCGGCATCGATCGCCCGACCGCCGGGGCGGTGACGGTCGGCGGCGAGCGGATCGATCAGATGAGCGAGGAGAGGCTCGCGTCGTGGCGTGGGGAGAACGTTGGGATCGTGTTCCAGTTCTTCCAGCTGTTGCCCACACTGACGGCTTTGGAGAACGCGGTGCTGCCGCTCGATTTCTCGCATCGCGGTTCCAAGCGCGAGCGGTTCGAGCGGGCGGCGCGCAACCTCGAGCTGGTCGGGCTGGGCGAGAAGCTCAACCATCTGCCCTCTGAGCTGTCGGGCGGTGAGCAGCAGCGGGTCGCGATCGCACGCTCGCTGGCGTGTGATCCGAAGCTGATCGTCGGGGATGAGCTGACGGGGAACCTCGACACGCACACCGCGGCCGAGATGTTCGAGGTGCTGGCGAGCCTCAACGATGAGGGCAAGACGATCTTGTACGTGACTCACGATCTGTCGCTCGCGGACCGCGCACACCGGCGGGTGACGATCCGGGACGGCGCCGTCGCGGGAGGCTGACATGACTCTTTCGGCCGTTGCACGCAAGTCGCTCAGCGACCTGACGCGGCGTCGCGGCCGCGCATTCTTCGCGGTCGCCGCGCTCGCGCTCGCGATCGCGAGCTTCGGGCTGTTGGCGCTGCCGACGCTCATGAATCGCGCGATGAATGGCGAGATCGCCGCCAACAAGCTCGCCGACGTGACGATCACAGTCAAGCCGCTGCCACTGACCGCTGCGCAGGCGCGGGCGCTGGAACACCTACCGAACGTCGCCGCGTTCGAACCGGAGGCGGTCTTCTCGACCCTGAATCGGGCGGGCTGGCGGACGGTTCTGATCGGCAAGGTCTCGTTCGCGCACCAGACAGTTGACGCAGTCACGGTCACGAGCGGCTCTGCGCCGGGACCGAACGCGGTCCTCTCAGACGTGCAGAACGCTGCTAGCGGTCGCGGCGTGGGGGCCACCGGCGGGACAGTGCGCCTGCGCGCCGGCGACGGGAACTGGGTGGCGCTGCCGGTCAGCGGACAGGGACGGAACCTGAATGGCGGGCAAGACGTCGTACAGAACACGGTCGCGGTGCTATACGCCACCGTGCCGTCGGTCGCAGCTCTGAGCGGCACGCCCGGTTATACGCAGCTTGAATTCCGCCTTCACGACGGGTCAACCGCTGCCGCCCGCAGCACGGTGAGGGTGATCCGCCAATACCTTCAAACGGTGCCCGGATTCACGGGCTTCAGCGACCTGCCCGAGATCCGATCCCCGGGAGACTGGCCGGGCAAGAGCACGTTCAGCAACATCACCGGCGTCCTCTACGTGGTCACGCTGCTTGCGCTGCTCGGCGCGCTGGTGTTGCTGTCCAGCACGATCAGCACGCTCGTCAGCGAGCAGACGCCGGAGATCGCGACGATGAAAGCGATCGGCGCTGGAGGCAGGCAGATCCGGAGCGTGTACCTGCGCACCGCGGTGCTGCTCGGTGGGCTCGGCGCGATCGCCGGCGCCGTGCTCGGGATCCTGCTCTCCTGGGCACTGACGTCGTATTTCGCCTCCTCGCTGTACTCGATCGGCGCCCCGTTCAGCGTTGATTTGCCAGTGGTCGCAGCCAGCATGGCGTTGGGCGTGATCGGGCCGCCGCTGGCCGCGCTGCCCGCCGTCCGTCGCGCGGCCAGGCTGCCCTTGGCCGAGACGCTACAGGCCGCGGGGAGCACAACGGGCACCGAAGGGCGGCTTGACCGGTTGCTGCGCCGCGCGCGGTTCCTGCCACGCACCTCTCAGATCGGGCTGCGGAGCGTCACCCGCCGCCGGCGGCGCAGCATCGCGACGACTCTGCAGGTCGCGCTTGCCGTAGCCACGCTGCTCGCATTCCTCTCGCTCATGACCAGCGTCGGCAACACCGTCAATGAGTCCTGGAACTCCTACCACTACAACATCTCCGCAGGTTCGACCCACGGCCAGGCAGTCCCGCACAGCGCCGGGACGCTGATCGCCTCGATCCCGGGCGTCATCCACGTCCAGCCGTGGCTGAGCAACAGCGTCGAGGTCGGCGGCCAGGACGGCTACGTCTGGGCGCTGCCGGACCGGCCGATGTACAGCTTCCATCTCGTCTCGGGCCGCCTCCTGACTCCCGCCGATCAGCGCGCGCAGGTGCGCGTGGCCGTGATCGAGCAAAGCATCGCTCGTGCCAGCAACACCCACCTCGGGCAGCGCGTCACACTGCGGACCGCAGCCGGCCAGGTGGCGTTCACGGTGGTCGGGATCGTCTCAGACCAGCAGATGAACGGCACCGTCCTGTTCGCCCCGCTGGCGGCGATGCAGTCCGTGCTGAACACTCCCGGCGCTGTCAACGAGTACTGGATCCAGACCGCGTCGGCTAACCACGACCTGGTAGACGCGACCAACACACGGCTCGAAAACGCGTTCGCGGCGCACGGCCTGCAAATGACGACGCAGAAGGAGTACGTGGGCGCCGCAAACGACCGCGCCACCTACCGCGGCGTGACCACAGCGATCACCGTGCTCGGCCTGCTGATCGTCGCGATCAGCTTGGTCGCGCTGATCAACACGCTCACGATGGTCGTGCTCGAGCGCACGCGCGAGATCGGCATCCTGCGGTGCATCGGCGCCCGGGCCCGCGACGTCAGACGGATCTTCGCCACCGAAGGCCTGACCGTCGCGCTGGCCGGCTGGCTGATCGGCATCCCGCTTGGCTTCGGCCTCGCGCATGCGGTCGTCACGCTGGCCGAGAACGTCTTCAACGAACACATTCTCTTCACGTTCCCGGCCCTCAACGTCCCGATCGCATTGATCGGAACAGTCATCCTCGCGCTCCTGGTGATGCAGATTCCGCTGCGCCGCGCCGTGCGGTTCAAGCCGGGCGAAGCGCTCCGATACGCGTAGCACGGATGCGCCCCTCGGCAGTTGCCGCGGCCTTCGGCGTGTCGCGTCCGGTCAGCGCGGGCAGTCGCGGTTCCCGCTCACTGCGGCACCGGCCGGGAGGGTCGTGTGGCATAGCGTCGCCCACTGCCAGGGGCGCTCGCCCGCCTCGTCGTTATCCCATTGCGAGCCCGCAAGCGTCGCTCCTGTGAGGTCGGCGAGAAATAGCGAGCTGCCGCGGCGATGACCGGGTGATACCGCCGCGACGCGGTTGAGCTTTGCCTGGGCCAGTCGTGTGAAGCCCAGATCGACATGGTCAAAGGTTGCGCCGGTGAATGTTGCGCGGCGCAAGGATGACGCCGCGAACGTGGTTTCGCTGATCGTCGTTCCGCTGAAGTCGGCATCGTCCAGGCTAGCCGCACGGAGTTGGGCGCCGCGGATGAGGGTTCTTGGGATCGTCAGACGCGGTGCGGACGCCGCGATCATGGATACCCCGCTGAAGTTGGCCCCGCTGAGGACCGCCCCCCCCAAGGCAGCGCCGTCGAACACCATGCCGTTCAAGCCCCCGGCAGCCAGGTTGGCGCCGGTGAGGTCGGCCTCGCGCATCGGACCGGACAACGCTGCCTGGGTCAGCACCGCGCCGGGGAGGTCGCAGAAGTCGTAACCGCCGGGCGCTGGTGTCTTCGCGCTCAGCACGCGGTTCGAGCAATCGCGGCTGCCCACACGCCCGCGACCGGGACCAGTCTGGAGGGTACGGACCGTGACATAGCTGCCAGTCGTTTGATCGCTCACTCGGCTCGGGAGCGGTGGGTGCTGCGTGGCGGTGAGCACGACGCGGTTTCCGGGACTCAGCGCCGCCAGCAGCCGACGGTCGGTGATGACCGGGTCGTAGCTCGTGGTGGCACGCAGATCTCTGGGGATTGAGACGGATCCGATCGTGGTCGGTAGCCGCGTCGACCGATTGATGGCCATCGCGCGGATGTCGCCGGCGGACATGCCGAAGCCGATCGCCGTCCGGTTCCATTGGATCGTGGCGTGAATCTCGACTCGGCTCTGCCGGCGCAGGAGGCCCGCGTGCACGATCACAAACGGGTGGGTTGCTGGCGTCGGACCTCGATCTGTCCGGGTTCGGCAGTCTCGATCGTCCCCCTGGGGAGGCTTGCCGCTGGGCATCTGCGTACGGCAGAGCGTCGCCCAGGCGAGGTCGAGCGTCGAGAAAGGTGCGCCCCGGAGCTTGGCATCTGTGAAGTCCGCGAAGTAGACCGTTGAGCCGAGGCCCTTCAACCCGCGAAGGTCCGCCCCCCGGAAGCTTGCCGTGTCAGCGTTGACGGAGTTCCATGTGGCGCCGCGAAAGTCCGTGCCGTCGAGGCGCGAGTGATTCAGCGACACGCCGTTGAGCAGCGCTCCGCGGAAGTCGCTCCCGGTCAGCCGCGCGTCGAATATGTTGGCTCCAGCCGTCCCTTGGAGTCGGTCGCTGGTAGCGTCGCGGGCGATCAGGCCAACTCCCTCGGCGCCGGCCAGCGAAACGTTGTCGAGGACGGCGCTCGTTGCGTCGGCGCCGTTGAGCCGCCCACCGGCGACGCTCAGCCCGGTGAGATCGGCACCACGCATCGTCGCGCCCGTCAGGTCAGCCAACAGCATCCTCGTAGCCACCGGCTGGCGCACAGACACAAGAGCGCGGTTGAGGAACGCCCCAACCAGGTCGCAGCGATTCAGATCCGCGCCCCGCACGATCGCCACGCCGGAGCAGTCGCGGCGCCCGATGCGATCCTGCGGGGTTCCGAACTGCTGCAGTTGCTTGACGGTGACGTAGGTCCGCACTGTCCGCGTGCCCTGCGAGACCACGCCGTGCTGGCTCGCGGTCAGCACGACCCGATTGCCCGGCCGTATTGCATGCAGGTCCCCGGAGGGAATCCGCAAGCGCACCCGCTGCGTGGCGTTGCGGGCGATCGCGTCGTAGCGTGCCGTGGCCAGCAATATCGGCCGATGACCATGCTGACTAACCGCCACAAGACGGAGATCACCGACCGACATGTAATCCGGGGCCCGGCGAGCGGCAGCCCCGTTCCACATGACTCGCCCGACGACGACGGCGCCGCTTCCGCTGCGCTCGAGGCTCGCCCGGACCACCACAAAGGGTCCCGCTGGGGCAGCCGCCGCAGCAGGGAGAAAGAAGGTCGCGGCAGCCAGCACCCCGAGGACCCACCAGCTCGCCTTCCTGGCGCGCCCCTTTGCACCATCCATGCGGCTAGCGTAACGTACGGATCATCCTACGGATGCGGGCTCTACTCAGAGGGGCACTGGGGGCAACGCTAGCCGCGATCGTTTCGGTCTCGGTCGTTCCGGCTGCCCACGCTGCCAAACAGATCCCGTCCCCGTGGACGTGGACCGATTACGGGCCCTCGTTACGCGCCGTGTCCTGCTCATCGCCGGGCGCCTGCGTCGCCGTTGGTCAGCGCGGCGTGGTCCTGCGCAACACTCGCGGCGGGGGGTCGCTGGCTTGGTCGGGGGACTTTCTCACCTATCCCGCGGAGCTCACGGGCGACACGTGCACGCGCACCTTCTGCCTGGCCGTCTCGAACACGGCCACGTCGGCTGCCACCTTCGTCTCCAAGGTCTACCGCAGCACCGACGGCGGGGCGACATGGTCGGCCGGCGCGGCTCTCGAGCCCGCCGGGACGGTCAAGACGCGCAGTGCTCTGAGCCTCGCGTGTGACCCCGCGCACGCGTGCTATGCGGTTGGTCCGGGCGGCGGGGTCTGGCGCTCGCTCGACGAGGGCCGCAGGTGGAGTGCACTGGCTCTTCCGGCGGCCCCGGGTTCGTATCGCAGGGTGGCCTGCCCGGCGGCGGGAACATGCGTAGCCGTAGGAGGCGATTCTGCCGGAAGTAGCGCCGTCATCGTAGGCACCAAGATCACGAGAGTCGCCCTCCCGCCGGCCGTCGGCCAGGGCATGCTCGGTCTCGCCTGCGACACCTCGAGGCGGTGCACCGCGACCGACGGCCTCGGCCACTTCATGTCGCTGTCCATCCCCACCAAGAGCTGGGGACGGGCGAAGCTGTTTCCCAAGGCGATTCCAGTGTCCGCGCTGGCGTGCCCGGTCGCGAACGTGTGCGTTGGCTTGGGCGCCTCCGGGATCGCGCTTAGAACGACCTCGCTGTCGTCACCGAGCGGCGACTGGCACCGTCGCCCATTGGGGACCCTGAACCTCGACGAGATCACCTGTGCGCGCTCCGCGTGCGTAGCCGTGGGTAAGGCCGGCGCATGGTTCGCAAGCCTCAACTCCGGCGCTGACTGGGCACGCGTCAACGAGGTCGGCAAGTTCGACGCGATCCAGTGCTCCGCCGCGTTGAGCCCGACATGTGTTGCCGGGGGGGAGAAGGACCTCGGCGTGTCGCGTTCCGGAGGCGAGCTGTGGTCGCTGCCCCTCTCCGGATACGCCGGCCTGAACATCAAGTCAGTCAACTGCACGGGTCCGTCGAGGTGTCTGCTCCTGGGCAAGAGCCTGACCTTGTTTACAAGCAACCTCAACAGCTTCGCTCCGCGACAGCCCACGACGAGCGACCCGAAGGGCACCGATGCGCTGACGTGCATCACTGCCAAGCTCTGTGTCGGGATCAACGAAGGGGTCGTCTACACGACGCTGGATGGCGCCGTAACGGGCTGGACCCAAAACGCTTTTCCTGAGAGGGCGACGTCGGTGGCCTGTCTCGCCGGGCGGACGGCTCCGGCGGTGTGCTTGGCGACGACGCGCGACTTCCTTGTCCTCGGCAAGATGACCCGGCGAGCTGGCCAGATCGATTGGCATTGGGTCACCACCGACGCCGATCCGTCGGAGGGCCTTGAGGCAGTCGGGTGCAGCGCCGGCGGCCAGTGCACCGCGGTGGGCGGAGGCGGCGAGGTCCTGACATCACACGGAACCGACTTGATGCACTGGACGGAGCTCGTCCTCCCCAACGCTCGCGTCCCGGTGGCAGACCGGCCACTCCTGAAAAGTGTCGCCTGTCCCGCGGTTGGTGTCTGTCTTGCCGGCGGCATCCACGGCCCGGATGCAGTCATCGCGTCGACCACGAACAACTGGGCCGACTTCTCGTACGACCAGATCGCGGGAATCGAGGGAGCGGCACCCACGATCAAGGCCTTCGGGTGCAAGACCGTCGATCGCTGCGTGGCAGTTGGCAGCACCGCGCTGATCGGTGTGCGAAAGCGTCCGCGCGTGTAGACGGTTTTTTGCAGCGGGCTTGTGCTGAGGACCCGAGCAACCTGACCCGCCGCGAGCGCGATTGCCGGACACGAACGCGATGCTTGCGACTCGCCAGCCCACCAAGTATCGTGGCCGGCGGGCCGGCAACTTCATGAGGATTACAACTCATGAGCTGCGTGCGGTGTCGAGCGGACTCGACCCGCGAGGACATCAGATATAGGGGAAGAACGCTATGCGCCTGTCACAGACTCGACGTACCTCGATCGCGACATCCGTCGCAGCCGCAGTGGTGTTGCTGGCGACGATCGTGCCGAGCGCGGGCGCCGGGTCCGGCGCAGGGCGCCCGACGCAGGAGCGGACCGACCCGGTGCCGGGTCTGTTCGTGGATACGATGGCGCGGCAAGGTCAGGAGCAGGGGATTAGGGTCGGCAGTGCGTTCTATCCCGCAACCCCGCAGCGGTGGGTGCAGGTGGTGGTCCTCGACCGCAAGACGCTCAAGCCGATCCCCGGACCGCTGGCGAACAAGTCCTATGACTGTCCGTACCCCTACGGCGACACCAAGCGGCTCGATTGCGTGACGGCGCTGCGCAAGGATGTGAACACGCTGACGAGCGAGGATCTGGTGATCGCGTCCAACCAGCCCGGTGGGCAGCCGCCGTTCACGCTGCAATACGCGCTCGAGGGCATCGGCGTGGGCAACGACCGTCGGTTCGCGAACAACCCGAATGTTCGAGCGGGGGACTTTTCGGCGGTCGGCATCCCCGGCAAGAACGCCGCGCGCTGGCATGTTGCTCTGCCCGAGGACCACGGGCCGGTCGGCGCGGGGAGGATGGAGTTTTGGCTGATGCGCCAGCGCCGCGAAAGTGCGACCGAAGATCCTAACTACGTTTACGCGGCTTCCGACCGAGTTGCGTTCGACACGGCGGCGCACGGGAGCCCCGGGGAGAACGTCGTCGAGATCGGCGAGGAGCGTTTCAAGGCGAGCGTCCAGGAAGGTGGCTTCCAGGTCGTAGTTGTCAATCCGGTCACCCTGAAGGGACAGTCGTACTTCTTCTTAACCAACAATGGCAGCCAGACCATCCCCGCGCTAGAGGGGATGCACAGCGTGCTCGCGGCCGCCAATCATGAGGGGGCGGCCAGCTCCAATGGTCCGGCACCGTTGGTGTTCGTCGTCAGCTGTGGCGACTCGGTCGTGACCTACTACAACAACCGCTCCAACCAGCCCGATGAGAAGGTCAACACGCTGATGAGCGAGGTGGTCGACGATCTCGAGACGCTTGGCGCCACGCGCAACGCCGCATACAGGGTGCTCGATGGCGGACTGAACAAAGAGACGCAGTCGTACACGCTGATCGCACCGGCGGACAGTGGGCCGGGGCGGGGCGAGGAGGCGATCGGCAATCGCGTCGGCGGGGCGATCAATTCGCGCCCGATGTCCGGAATGCTCGCGCGCACCAGCCGGGAATACGGCTTTCAAGTCGAGGCCGCGCCAACCGTCGGCGGCGCTGAAGGCGGCGAGGGTGCGGACCCCGCGGCCGGCGCGCGTGAGCTCACGAAGGTCGCTTTCCAGTCCCCGAGCGAATGGCCCGAGCACGGCAACGCGGGCCGCACGGCGGCGATCGCGTGGATCGGCGAGGAGAAGCTCGACACCCCCGATGTCCGCGGCCAGTACTGGTCGCACGCGTTACTCAAGAACGGCGACTTTGACTTCGGGTTCTGGACGGAGAAGGCAGGCCAGATCGAAAAGCTCCAGTACCCCGAGAACGACGCGAAAGACTGTCCCGGCAAACTCGGCTTCTGTCCCGCCGATCTGACCTGGGCAAAGAGTGAGCTGCAGCAGGAGATCGGGTGGCTCATATCCGTGCACCGCTACACCTCAGCGCTATCGGCACCGTTCGGCAACCAGCTGCAGAAATGGGCCGACTTGCAGCAGATCGCCAACTCGATCCGCGACCAGGTCAAGGTCAGCGGCGACGCCAAGATCCACGCCACGGGCAGAGCGATCTTCGACGCCTTCCGCTCCGCCCTCGCAGCCATTCCGGTCGCACACATCGGCCACGCGATGCACGCCGTCGACACGGTGTACGAGATGATCATGCAGATCATCGAGATCAACAACGAGCCCGCGGAGAGCGACTACCAGGCACGCGCCGACGAGGTTGGCGTGAAGCTCGCCGATCGCATGGTCGCCGCACAGGACACACTCGACCGCCAGCTGCCAAACCTAATCGCAGCGGACTACCTCAAGCTCAAGACGGCAGGATCGTGCGCCTCCAAGGACCGCGAAGTATGGTCCGGCTGCCCGTTTGACCATTCCAACTGGCAGTTCACCCAGAACGACCAGGACGTGGCCGCCGCGGCGGTACGCTCCGCCTCTCAGATCTGGGCCTACGGCGAGCTGCTCCCGGTGCGCTTCAACGCCTACCAGCTCCCGCCGTGGTGGCGCACCAAGGTCAACGACAACCAGGAGTTCTTCGGCTGGACGAGGTTCACCGGAACACACTGGTACCCGTTCAGCGGTGAGCCGGATTCCGCCCAGATGGCGAAGCCGCTCTACCGCAACCTGCCAACGTACTCGCACTCGGCGCGTTGGGAGGGCGGCTCCTGGCACATCGGCGGCGAAATGTGGCAGATCACCGCACTCGGGTACCTCGAAGGCCAGGGCATCATCACGGACCCATGGGTCATGAAGTATCCCGACGCCTCGGTCACGAACCGTCTATTCGACCCGCCACCTGCCGGACTCGGCGTGGATAAGGAGCAGTTCTTCGATCTCAACTTCCCGCCAAAGCGCCTCGACCACTACCCGGAGCGCGACACATTGACAGGCTGGTGCGTGACCGGAATACAGAGCCGGTCGGGCGGGATCTGCAGCGAGACCTAGTCGCAGGTACGCCGGAGCGGGTCGTGCTGCGCGACCGGCACCGGAGCGTAGCCGCGCTCGGTCAGGAACCGGCGAACCCGGTCGCATAGTCAGCGAGCGGCCCCGGGACGGGCACCTCACCGACCAACACCATCACACACGGCCCTCCGGCGGGTGTGGCGGGTTTCGGTAGTCGAAGTACGGCGGCGAGGGCTTGTGCTCCTGCTGTAGATAGGCCGGGTCCAGAGATCTGCGATCACGGGGTAAAGCCGCTGAGTGAGCCAGCCCTCAAGGGTGTGCAAGCCCTAACCCTGGGGTGACTGTGCATACACGTGATCCGGGGTGACGATGCTTCCAAGCCCGAAAACAACTGAAAGGAGGCGCCAGCCATGTCTACCATCACCAACCGCAACCGCATCCGCATCCTCATCGCCCTCGCGTCGGTCGGAGCCGCCGTCGGATGCACATCCGTTGCTTCAGCAGCCCCCAACGTACAAGGGCCCCTCATGCATGCACCGATCGTCGTCGTCCATCAGCCCGTTGCCACCGCCTACTCCCACGTAGGCCCCGTGCAGGGAGCGGGTTCCGCGGGCATCCCGGGTTACGACGACGCCACCTGCGCGAGCCTGGCACAAGACAACAACACCGCTGTCAGCTATGGGGACCAGGCTGCTCAGACGGGCGATACGGAAGCGGAAGTCAGCTACTACAACCAGGCGGCCAACATCTACCAGCAGCTGTCCGATAACTGCATGGTCATCGACTGACCCGCTCGGCGACATCCCAAAAACGCGTGCTCAAAGCCCCGGCTCCAGGCGGGGCTCTGGGGTCAATCGACACCCGCCAGCCCCTGACGACACGGTCCAAAAGGCCGCGATTATCCAGAACTCCGGACACGACCCTCCCTGACGTAGCACGTGATTGGCGACCGATCGCCATAACCGGGACGTCCAGATATTGGTCAGAGGTAGGATCGCTGCGTGATGGAGTCATCGCTGACCGTCACGTACGAGCCGATCGGGACGGTTCGATCGCCGCATACGCAACTGGAAGGGATGCCGCTGCAATCAGTCGCCGCTACTGCCGTCCACGGACGCATCGAGGTCTACGAGCGTTTCGCGGCCGGCCTGGCGGATCTCGACGGGTTCTCGCATCTGCATGTCCTCACTCATCTGCATCGGGCTCGACCGAATGGGCTGACCGTCGTCCCGTTCCTAGATGACACGCCGCGCGGCGTCTTCGCGACACGGTCTCCGCGCCATCCCAATCCGATAGGCCTGACAGTCGTTCGCCTGGTTGCCATCGATGGCACAACGCTCAAGATCGCTGGGGTGGATCTCCTCGACGGGACACCCGTGCTCGATATCAAGCCGTACGTGCCGGAATTCGACGTGATCGATGCGGAGCGCGGCGGCTGGTTGCAGGACGTGGCGGCCTGTGTGCATCAAACTCGGTCCGACGCTCGGTTCGAGTCAGGCTGAAGGCGAACCTGTCGCGAGCTCGGAACCCCCGCAGCCGCGGGTCACCATCACGGGCGAGGTGGTCAACCCGCATACGTTGGCGCGCCGTGATCTCGTCGCGCTCTGCGGTGACGCCGTCACGATCGACTTTCACTGGTCGGGCTATCTGAGTGGGACTGCTTCCTCAGCGTGAAGAACGTCGATCGGATCGAGGTCACGCGGACCAAGCAGCATGCGACCGGACCGTCGATTGCGCTTGCGCGGATCGGCGGTAGGCAACGCTCCGACCGCCATGCCCCTCAGGCCTAGGGACCGAGCTCCAGACTCGTCGCGGCGCGTTCCACGATCACTGACGTGGGTGGCACCACGGCCGTCGCGAGGACACCTGGCGACAGCTCAAGCTCATCGATCGCGTCGCGCGTAATCGCCGCGGCGATCAGAAATGGTCCGGCTTCGATCTCCACGACCCCCATCACATCGTTGGCCTTGACGGAACGGATCACGCCCCCGAATTGGTTGCTTGAGGAGCGCTCGCGTGCCTGGGGCCGCTCCCGCGAGCGTCAGTCGAGCCGTAGGATCTCGGAGAATGGGATTCGCCGGTGGTTGCGCTCGTCGCGCGCTGTCTTGATCTTGCCTTTGCGATCCCATCGCCGCAGCGTGTCAATGCTCACGCCTAGCGCCTGCGCCGCCTCGCCGAGCGTGAGGCTCCGCGGCGTCCGCATCAGCGGGTCTCGACGATCACTGTCG
The DNA here is from genome assembly GCA_963824755.1 of uncultured Solirubrobacterales bacterium. GTDB lineage: Bacteria > Actinomycetota > Thermoleophilia > Solirubrobacterales > Solirubrobacteraceae > Palsa-465. The sequence continues at coordinate 28,665 of CAWGQT010000002.1, forward strand.
TCGCCTTGACGACTGCGGTCGCTTGCGGAGCGTCGCCAGGTTGTGTTCAAGTTCCGGTTCGACCCCGGCTGCGCACTACCGCCGCACACCCACAGGGGCCATGCGATCGTCTACACGATCTCGGGCGAGTGGGAGTACGAACGGCTGCGGCTGTCCGCACAGGCCGTCGCGTACGAGCCGGTCAACAGCACGCACGCGCCAAGCAGCGACGGCGGCGCCGAGCTCGTTGTGTTCCTCTCGAGCGACACCGACGAGTTCCTGATCAACCACATGCCCGACGGGACCGACGTCGCACTGAACATGGCGTTGTTCAAGGCGCTCGAGGGCGCGACCCGGGAGCAGGCGCTCACTGTGCTGGCTGCTGTGGGAAAGGAGTGATGGCGATGAACCGACGGCAGTTACGGGCTACCGCGATCATTGGCGTCGAGGGACTTGAAGGAACCAGGCGGCTCTGCGTCCTCGGCCGAGTCCGTGCTACTGGTCCTTGCCGGCGCCCGGTCCGGGAGAAGGTGCTCTTCGCCCCGTACAACGATCGCCAGATGATGCCGTCGAGTACATGCTGGGGAACCTCGTCGGGCGTTGCCAGCGGGAGCCGGCGCCACATCAGGAGGTGAGTTCGGAGGCGCTGTCGGCTCCCGTGCTGAGTCTCGGTCGCGGCCTATCGTCCTGCCCATTCGCTGAGTCCGGTGTGATCTGTCGGGAGGAGTGGCTTCGTCGCTCGAGCTTTGATCTCCTGCACTGCCCAGGAGTTGCCGTCCGGATCACTGAAACCGAAGAACGTCCCACCGTCGCTCTCGGCCACAACCATGAGATCGCTGACCTCGACGCCGCGATCCAATAGTTCTTGGCGTGCCGCCGCGGCGTCGCAGACCACGAGTTGGAGCGCTTTCATCGAACCAGGTTCCATCTGATTCTGAGGCGGTAGATCGCCGAAGACGATTGAGCAGCCAGAACCCCGCGGGGTCAGCTGGACGACGTGTATGTGCTCGTTGCGTGTGTCATGGTCGAGATGGAAGCCGACCTGGTCGCGGTAAAACCTGATCGAGCGATCGATATCGCTTACGGGAACGACAACGACCTCAAGAGTCCAGTCCATTAGGCGCTCCTTTGGTGTGGGGCACTGGGTTTCCCCTTCAGACCCGTGCGAAACCCAACAATCATCGGCTGTCGCGCCCTGTCTCTCGCCAATGGGCTCCCGGCTCGACACGTTGATGCTTGGATAGTCCGCGAAAAGCCGGTATTCGGGGCCGCAGTTTTCCCGCATGACGCGGCAGCGGGCGCGGCGTAGCGTGTTGTTCACCATGCGCGTGCCGATCAGATCAGAGACTGAGGCGGTGCGGTTCGTCTTCGCGGGCGTCGCAGTCGTCGGCATCTCGGTGCTGTTGGGCTGGCTGACGACGCCGGTGGTTGGCGTCGTGTGCTTCGTGTTGATGCTTGTGGCCGGCGCCATTGCCTACTTCCGGGCGCCCAACCCGGATCATCACACGCCGTTCACGGACGCCGAGCAAGGGCCTCATCCGCACCGAGGCGTGCGAGGCACGCGCCACGTCTTAGTTGTCGCCAATCAGGCGTTGTCGGGCGGCGAGCTGCGCCAACGGCTCACGGAGATGGGCGAGGGCCTGGAGCTCGACGTGCTTGCTCCGGTGCTCACCTCGCATCTGCACTACGCCGTATCGGACATCGACACCGAGTTCGCCGAAGCGCGCAAGCGGCTTGACCAGTCACTTGCCTGGGCCCGGGAATGCGGCTTCGTCGCGCGTGGAGAAGTCGGCGATCCCAATCCGACGACTGCGATCGAGGACGAGCTGCGGGATTTCGGGGCCGACGCGGTCCTTGTCGTGACCCACCCGCGCGAGCGCGAGACCTGGCAGGAGCAGGGCGAGCTCGAACGCCTCCGGCGCGAGCTCAGCGTCCCGGTCGAGCATGTCATGGTCGGCGCCGAGTAGCGGGACGCGCCGCCACCCGTCCGCAACTGGTCGCCGACGACAGGCCTGCCGCGCTGAGCCAGGTCCATACCTCGGCTCGAATCGCGCCGCGTTGAGTGTGGCGCCTGTGAACCACCCGCGACGATCCGTCCGCCGCTAGCAAGGTGGAAAGTCGTGCCGTCAACTCGCAGATCAGGCCTGTGACCTGCTCACCCGATATGGATGATGGCTCGTCGCGATGGATCTGTTTGGCTTTCACCATACGTTCGGGTGGTGATCGGGCTGCCCGGCCGAGGCGCGGCTCCAGCCTGAGCAGCGCCGGATCGTCGAGATAGAGGTCGCATTAGTGACAGACCAAATGGCCACTGGAGATGCCGGCATCACAGACTGGATCTCCGCAGAGGTGCAACACAACATCGTCGAGCCGATTGCCGACTTCCGGAATCCCGGTCAGGAGTGGCGCCGGCTGTTCTCGGAGCTGCTGGGGACATTCTTTCTTGTGATGGTTGCCGCCGGCGGGGGAATGATGGGCGCCGCGTTTCCGAACACGATCACTCGCACCGCGGCGGTCGTCGCGCCCGGCCTGATGGTGATGGCAATCATCATGTTCATGGGAAAGGTCTCGGGCGCCCACTTGAACCCAGCGGTCAGCATCTCGTTCGCGCTGCGCCGGGACTTTCCGTGGCGCCGAGTGCCCGGCTACATCATCGTCCAGCTGATCGGCGCAACGCTGGCTGCGCTGGTCCTGCACGCGCTAATCAACGTTTCGGCCGTTCACGGCTCGAACTACGTCGCGTCTGGTTACAGCGACGGCACGGGGTTCTGGATGGAACTGCTCCTGACCTTCGGGCTGCTGAGCGTGATCCTCGGGACGGCTTCGGGCGCGCAGAACATCGGGATCATCGCCGCGTTGGGCGTGGGCGCATACATCGCCCTGGCCGGGTTGTGGGCGAGCCCGATCTCGGGAGCCTCGATGAACCCGGCGCGAACGTTCGGCCCCGATCTCGTCGGAGGGAAGTTCACTGACTACTGGGTCTACGTCGCCGGGCCAATCGTAGGTGGCGCGCTAGCGGTGGCCGTCGCATTCGTGCTACGTGGGCCCGGCGGCGGGCTAAGGGCTCACGACTGAGCGTGTGAAGGGATCACGGTGTAGTTCCAGTCGCCGTGGAACGGGTGTCTGGTGATGTTGACGGCGGCGAGTTGTTCGTCGGTGATGTCGATGCCGCGTTCGTAGGTTTCCTCGTCGAGTCGGGCGTAGAGCTTCAGACCGGTGCTGGTGCTCGTGTTCGCGATCAGGTTGATGATGATCTCGAGGCTCTCCAGCGGCTTGCCGCGCCAGTTGAGGCTGACGAAGCTGAACATCCGGTGCTCGATCTTGTTCCACTTCGAGGTGCCGGGCGGGAAGTGGCAGACGCGGATCTGCAGGCCGGTCGTGTCCGCGAGGCGTTGCAGCTCGTGGCGCCACAGCCGGGTGCGGGGATTGTTGGACCCGCCGGAGTCGGCGGTGATCGTCAAGCTCTCAGCGGTCGGGTAGCGGTTCTTGCCGAGGTGCTCCCACCAGCTGATGATCGTGCTGACGGCGAACTGGGCGGTGTCGCTGGTGATCCCAACGCTGACCCATCCCTCGTCGGCGGCGAGGTCGTAGACGCCGTAGGGGATCGCGTGTCCGAGCTGCTTGTCCTTGAAGTCGTGACCGCGGACCTCGACCGGCCGGCCCTTGGGTTGAAACTCGCGGCCGACCGCCTTGAAATCGCCGACCAGCTCGCGCTTCTTCGCGTCCACGCTGATCACCGGCTCACCCGCCGCGAGCGCCTCGCTGACCGTCTCGGCGATGTGCTCAAACTGCGCGTCACGGTCCGGGTGCTGCGCCCCCTCCCGCGTCTTCTTGTTCGCCTGCAGGCTGTACCCCTTGGCCTTCAACAGTCGCAGAACAGTCCGCTCAACGACATCGTGTCCCATCTCCCGCAGTGCTTCGGCGAGCTTCGCGCCGCTCTTCGATGTCCACCGCAGCGGCGATTCCGGATCACCCCTGGTGACCGGGTCCACGAGCGCCTCCAGATCCTCCGCCAGCCCAGGCTCGCGCTCAAGGATCGGCGTGCGACCAGGATGCCGGCGCACGTTCCCCGGCGCGGGCCGCTGCTCAGAGTCCAAGTCAGCCAGACCGCGCAGCACCGTCGATTCCGAGATCCCCGTCGCTCTCACCACCGCCGCGAGCCCCCCATACCCAGCCGAGCGCGCCTCAGCCGCCGCCCACAACCGCCGCGTCCGTTCGTCCAACACGCCCTGCGCGTTCAACAGTCGGTACCGCTCACCGATCGCGCGTCATCGACCACAACCCCAGCACATAAACAGAGACAAAAAGACTAAGCGGCTCCAGCGCCGGTCAGGGCGCCCTGTTCACAGACGTCAAAAAGGCCGACAAGCCGTAGGCGTCACAACGGCGACGAGAAGGACGAAGTTCGGCAGCGGCTGGGCGCACGTCGAATCCAGTGACCGTTCGGGGACACCTCGCGAGTTCCGGGTCGACGAACGTAGGGCTCCCGCACACCGGCCGATTTGCACGGCCTTCACTCAGAGGCGACGACCGGAATCGAACCGGTGTGGACGGCTTTGCAGCGCGGCGAGTCGGGCTGCGCTCGGTTACGTGCGCGGTGTTTCCGTTCTGTGGGGTGTTCTGAGTTCTGTCCAGTGCCCTGAGAACTCGTGAGTTTGGGGAGAGTTTTAGGGAGACCTCGGGCCGCGCGCCGAGGCGGCTCGTAGACTCCAGTGACAGAGCCGAATGATGGAGAGCCGAGCCCACAAACCTGACGCGATCGATCATGCGGATGCGCTGCTGCGCCGACCGTCGCCGACTCTTGACGAGCTGATGGTCGGCGTGGAGCCGATCAAGTCCTGGGACGAGCTCGACATCCCTGACCTTACGGATGAGGAGCGGGAGGCCTTCGCGGCGGCGCTTGCCGAGGCCGAGTGAGCGACACCATCGTTGTCGTCGACACGAACGTGTTTACGGCTCGGCTGCGGAAGGATCGACCGCTCGAGGTGCAGTACACCAAGCACACGCTTGGTCGGCGCGTCGCCGTCGCCCCGCAAACGGTTGCCGAGGCTCGCTACGGAGCCTTGAAGGCGAGTTGGGGTCCGCGACGGCTTGCCGAGTTGGCCCAGGCAGTCGCGCGCGTTCGGATCCTGCCGGTTGACCTCGACCTCATCGAGGCTGTCGCCGACCTTCGGAACGAGTGCCGCTCGGTTGGTCACGCGCTGCACCAGCGCGGGCACAACGCGGATCTCTGGATCGCTGGAGCGGCCCTCCATTGGAACCTTCCGCTGGTTGCTCATGACTCGGTGTTCATCGGCTGTCCGGGACTCGATCTCCGCTCCGAGCTGTCAAGTTAGTGCCGCAGTGCCGGTACGGCGGAGCGGTTTGTCAGACTTCGCCTCGATGGCCCGCCGATTTCCCGGAGCTGCACGTGTCGCTCTGTTTCTTGCGGCTGGCGGTCGATGCGCGGGGTGCGGGGCTGCGTTGCGTCCCGGCTGGCATGCGGACCACGTGACCCCGGTGCGGGCTGGGGGAGAGACGCATCCGGCAAACGGCCAGGCCCTGTGTCCTCACTGCAACCTGCGCAAAGGTGGACGGGCCGAGTGACGGGACGGCTGAGGTCGTGGCAAGAGGCGTTTCTCGCCCAGCACGCGGCCACCCGGCCCGCTGACTGCCTTCTCGTCGCGACGCCTGGCTCGGGCAAGACGCTCGTCGCGTGTCATGCCGCGAAGGCGAGCGGCTGCGGGCAGGTCGTGGTCGTTTGCCCTACGACCGCGCTGAGGGCGCAGTGGGCTGACACCGCGGACCTGCTCGGGCTGCATCTCGATCCCCGCTGGCGGAACGCCGACGGCTCGATCAATCCGCACGTCGACGGTGTCGTCGTGACTTATCAGCAGGTGGCCGCCGCCCCGGACCTGTTCGCGCACCATCTTGCACACCCAACATTCGTGGTGCTTGACGAGATCCACCACGTGGGCGAGGCCGCGACCTGGGGCGTAGCTCTTCGCACTGCTTTCGATCGCGCGGCGGCCCGCTTGGCGCTTTCCGGTACGCCATTCCGATCGGATGCGCGTGCAATCCCCTTCGTCCGATACGACGACGACCGTCGGTGCGTGCCGGACTTCGTGTACGGCTATGGAGAAGCAGTTGCCGACGCCGTTTGCCGGCCGCTGTCGTTCAGGCTCTTGGATGCGACTCTGCGCTGGCGTGTCGACGCGCAGGAGGTAATCGCCGCATTCGCCGACGAACTCGAGCCGCAGGACGACGCGCGGCGGCTGCGCACCGCGATCGACCCCAGCACGCCGCTGCTTTCGCAGATGCTGCGCGACGCCGACGCGCTGCTGCGCAAAGCTCGAGGGGTCGTCCCCGACGCCGGTGGGCTGGTGCTATGCGATGACCGGGCGCATGCGCGCGCAACGGCGACATTACTTCGGACGATCGCCGGCGAGCGCCCTGTGGTTGTCGTGAGCGACGAGCTGGGGGCGCACGCCCGGATCGAGCAATTCGCGCGCGGTGGCCCTGACGCACCACGGTGGCTCGTGGCGGTCAACATGGTCAGCGAAGGGGTCGACGTCCCACGGCTGGTCGTCGCCGCGTATGCGACGGTCAAGCGGACCGACCTCTTCTTTCGGCAGGCGGTCGGCCGGGTCGTAAGGCGGCGGACGGCTGATCCGTCCGATCTCGAAGCCACGGTGTTCCTGCCGGCGGATGAGACACTCAAAGGGTGCGCCGAGCGGGTCGAGGTCGAGCTGCGGCAGCAGGTCACCGATGAGGTCGGTCGGGCATTCGAGGTCGAGCCACCGCTAGCGGCTGCTCGGCGGCGCGACTTCCAGCCACTTGACGCGGATGTCCAGCCCGGCGGCATGATTGTGGCGGGCATGCACTACCGCCGTGAGGAGGTTGAGGCCGCTCGGCGCCTATTGCGCGAACTCGGGCAGACTGAGCGCGCGCTTCGTTCCGTGCTCGAGTTCGTGCGGCGCGAGCGGCTGGGGGCAGCGTCGCCGCCGAGCGATGCCGTGACGGCTCGGCAGAGGCCAAGCGTGGTCCCGGCGCATCGTAGGCTTGATGCGAAACGGCGGGCGCTCGACCGACTTGCCCGGCGGTGGGCCGAGCTCCGGCGCGCGATCGATCCAGGCTACACGTGGCCACAGGCTCAGGCGCGTGTGAATCGCGCTATGGGCGTCACGCGGAGAGCGGATGCAGGCGAGCGACAGCTCGACGCCGGACTGCAGTTCCTACGCGCAGAACTCACGAAGCTCGCCCAGGCTTACCCCGAGGAAGCAGAACGGCTGAAGATCAGCGGCAGTGTCGAAGGAATCGACAACCGACTGGAGGCGGCCACCGCGGCGCCTCGGCGAGAGCCATGAGGGCTCGTTGGCACTCGATCCTGGGAAGCATTTGGGGAGACTTAACGGTGAAACAGCGGTCGTCCCGCACAACAACGGCCTATTTGCAGGCAAAATCAGAGGCGACGACCGGAATCGAACCGGTGTAGACGGCTTTGCAGTCCTCGCAATCATGAGCGACCCCCCTGTTTCATGGGTGTTTCTCCTCGTTGAGTTGGTCTGAGTTGACCTCGATGTCCCGAGTTGGGGACTTTTTTCGGGACACGTTCTCGATTGTCAGGGCGTCAACCGGCGCGCCGGCGAACAGCTCGCCGATCCGGCGCGCATCCTCAGCGCCGGGACGGTGGTGGATATATCTGAGGGTGGTCGTGATGTGCGCGTGTCCGAGCATCGCCTGAACGTCCGAGAGCGGGAAGCCCTTCACGGCGGTCGAACCGAAGATGTGCCGCAAATCGTGAAACCGGATGGCCGGAAGTCCGGCGTCCCTTAGCGCTCGTCGGTATCGGCGCCGCAGGAGCTCGTCGTTCTCAACCCCGCCGAGCTGGTTTCCGAACACGAGATCCGCGTCGCCGGTGAAATGCTCGCGCTGGCCAAGGCGGGCGAGCGCCACCGCCACCCGCGGAGCCATCGGCACGGATCGGACACGACCAGACTTCGGCGGCTTGGTCTTAGCCCGGATCCACCGAGCGGCTGTGTTGAAGCGGCTGGAAGGTGGATCGCGAGGTGCTCATGGCTTGGTGGGGTCGGTGTTGGGCCTCGATCGGTGGGCGAGGCGATGGCGCGCTGGTTCCGCGGAGCTGCTAAGCGATGTTCTGGGCAGCGATGCTCGTGCTCGCTCGGCGAGCGGCCTGCTGATCGCTGGTGAGGTTGCTGGCGCCGGCGGTCAGGCGGCGGGAAGCGCGCGGATCCTCGCGAGCGCGGTGATGTAGTCACCATGCCAGGGCCAGCGGGCGGGGAGGTGGAGTGTCCATTGACGGCCGTGGCGGGTCAGCGGCCGGCGATCTGCAGCAGTCGGCGGCGCAGCGTGCGGGCGGCGCGGACGGTGCTGTCGGGTAGTCCGATCTGTTGTGTCCATCTGAGCAGGTTGTGCGCGAGCGCGCCGAGCACGGTCCAGGCGCCGTTGGCGTTGAACTCGCCGGATGGAAAGTGCTGAAGCGCTTGGTCCTTGAGGTCGGCGATGACCTGCTCGACGACCGCGTGGTCACGGTGCTCTGCCTCGACCACGGCGATGTCCCCGCTGCGGTTGGTGATGAACGCGAAGTACCGCCAGTCGGGCCATAGCTGTGCTTGCGCTCCGACCAGGCGGGTGCGTCTGAGGATCAGCCGCCGCCCGCCGTGGGTGGTCTCGGCGATCTGCGCCTCGCCCTCCTGGGGGTAGTCGATCATCTGCCAAGCCTGCTCGTCGATCTGCCCGGCGGATGCCGGACGTGCTTGGTCATCCGCACCCCGATCGAGTACTCCCACCCGGCCTGCTCGAGCCGACCGAACACCTTGACGTTCCAGAAGCCGGAGTCGGCGCGCAACAGCTTGATACCGCTGGCGCCGGCACGGTTCACGCGGGCGATCAACTCGTCACAGAACCGCAGCATCCCCTTCTGCGTGTTCGCCGACCCCTTCCGCAGCCGGATGTGCAACACCTCCCGCGTGTCTGACCGGGTCGCGAGGATCGGGTGATACCCCAGCACCTTCGTGTACCCGTAGGCGGCACCCTGCTTCAGCCGCCCGCACACCTCCCGACGAAGCTGTCGACATCGATCACCAACCTCTGCTCACCCGGACCGGCACCAGCCCGCCACGCACACACAAGCGCCTCTCCAAGCAGCGCATCGAGCTGGCGGACATGACCGAACGTGAACGCGCGCAGAAACGTCCCCAGCGTCGACGGCGCCGGGATCCAGCCGCCCAACAGACGCCGCGTTCGGCCGGCCCGGAGCACCTCGCAGTCATCGATGCTGTCCGCGCCCAGCACCATCGCGAACAACAGCGACATCACTTTGCGACCCGCGTTCGCCGCACCCGGCCGACCGGGACGCAACCGCACCAGCCGACTAGCCAACGCCTCGATTCCCAACCGCTTAGCGAGCGTCGCGACCAGCATCACCCCAGCGTCCGAGACCGCTCGCTGATCGTCGAAACAGACCGCAGACCATCCAGTCCGACCGGCTCGTAATCATGCACCACGAAGGTGACTCCTGATCGCAGGCCACGGCTGCTGCTATCAGCCGTAAAAGCTCTGCACAGGAGGTCATTCTTCTTTACGGCCCGGACAGAACCGACCTACCGACCCGGTGGATCAGGGCTTAGCGGCAGAGCCGACGATCGCAGACGTAGGACGTGGATCCGCGAGGTGAAGTAGACGTCCGACCAGCGCAGCGCCTCAACTCGCCTTGACGCATCAAGATTAGAGAGGCGATGAGATACAGAGAAGAGTACTGCTAGCTAGAGGAGACTAGGAAGAGAGAAGAGAACTGCTAGGAGTAGAGAGTTTAGAACTAGATGCTGTAAAGGAAGGAGAGAAGATATAAGAGCTAGGCGATGGCGGGGTAGAGAGTGACTAAGAGTTAGAGAATAGAGTGTTAGAAGAAGGAGAGAGAAACGGTGAGATGACTGAAGACAGTAAGAGGAGACAGGTAGTAGAGCATCAGCTAGTAGCGGAGTTGCTAGACGTCCTAGGGGGTGATGGAGTAGACGGGACGGTAGCGAAGCGAGGGTTCAGATAGTTCTAGATAGAGCCGCGGTAGTATTTGACGGTGAAGTGCTCACGGCGGCGGACGTGCTCGACGTGATGCAGATATCCGGCGGCGGCGTCGGCGAACGTCGCCGGACGTGCGTGTAGGCGGCCTGGCCGACCTTGCGGCGCTCTTCGGCGAGCAGGTCGGCGAGGGCGTCTTCGGCCTGGCGGCGCGTGAGGTGGAAGGCGGGTGGTCGACAGTCGGCGAGATGCGCCGGCGCGATCCGCCGGGTGGTCTGCTCAGGGGTGCGGCCGGGGACGCGCGTTTTCGCGTACCAGACGGGGCCGCCGGCGCGCTGAATGAGCTTGAGGTGGCCGGTGACCCGGCGGCTAGGCTGATGCCGCATCGGAGCTACTCCTTCGGTGCCATGCCGGGGGCGGTTCCTGCCGTGCCCCGGCGCTTCTTGTCTACGTTCATCGTAGCCCCGCGCTAGAGTTCGCCGAGCCACTGTTCGATCGACTCGGCGCGGAACCGCACGTAGCGCCCGAGCTTGACGTGCGGGATCCGGTTCGCTCGGACCTGCGCGTAGATCCAGTCGGTGCCCATCCCGAGCATGGCCGCTACGTCCTCGGCGGTGAGCAGTTGCACGCTCACACTGACGGCGCCTCCCGTCGAGCGCGGTCGAGTCGAGCGCCAGCGCGGCCGCGGCAGCAGCGCTCGCGGTCGAGGCCGCCCCGGACGAGCGCCGTCAGCAGGCGCGCTGGCCCATCGCCTTGCGGCATCCGCCGCCGGTCGTGAAGCCCGCCGGCGAGTGTTTCCTCGAGCAGCAGCAGCAGCGAGAGCTGGTCGGGGTGCAGCCGGGGGTCATCTCACCCGGCTTCCTTTCGGATCGTGACCAGCGCGGCCTCGCCCGGATACCAGCCGCTGCGTCCCGAGACATTCTCTGACGTTGGCGTAAACGCTGTGTGCCCATCCGCGAGCTTCTCCAGGGGCGAGTGCCCTTCCGCCTATCCGAAGTCCAGATCACCGCTCTGCGCTCCACGCCACTGGCGTACACGCTCAGCCGCCTACGAACAGCTGCGGGAGCTCGTCGCGCAGCCTGACGGCGGTGTCGTACTCCGGGTAGGAGCTCCACCACTCATAGCGGGCCTTATAGAGCCGGCCGTCGAGCGCCCAGACAATCTCGACGTGTTCGCGGTCTACGCGGCGCGGCAGCCTGACCTGCCCCCATAGTTCGGCGCCGTCGAGGACCTGGTCGGTGTCCTTGTCGATCACGTCACGGTGCGGGATCTGCTCGTAGAACTTGTGGCTCATCCGCCGCGTGCCGTAGACGACGAGCACCTTGACGGTGACGGTCATCGGCGCGACTGCGGCGGCGTGGTTATCGAACGTGGTCATCTAGTTCTCCTTGGTGGTCGGGATTGGTGGACGGCGGGATGGGATGGCAGACCTGGCAGATGAGCCGGTCGGTGGTGGGGTGGGCCTCCCAGCGATCGCGGTGAAGGTCGGGGTATCCGCAGATGGCCTCGCGCGCACGCGCACGCGCGACGCGCGTGGCCTCCGTCGAAAGCTGACTCTTTGACTCTTCCGTACCTAAAGAAGAGTCACTCGTTGCACTTAGTTGACTCTTTGACTCTTCCGTCGTTATTGGGGATTGGGGTACTTCTTCTAGATGAGTCAACTTCGGCGACAGACATCGCGCGCACGCGCGTATGGCCGGCTCTTCGGGCTCGCGATCCTCCCGAAGAGTCAAAGAGTCAGTCGAGTGCGACGAACCGCTCGTCTTGAGCCGCCATATCTCGCCGGCCCCCATCGAACCGCCTACCTTTTTTGTTTCGGCGACGCGCAGCACTGCGGTCGCGATCGTCCCGCGCGCCCAGCCGTCGCTTTCCAGCTTCTTGCGCCACGAGGGATGCCATTCGCCGTCGGCCAGGTACTCGCCGACGATCCGCTTGAGCTGCTCGAGCTTCGTTGGCGGTCGCTGCTCAGGCTCGGGGTCCGCTGGCCGGTCGGCGCGAAGCAGATCTCGGATCGTCACGTCGCAGTTCTCGACATCGCGGACATAGGGGATCTCGTCCCTGTCGCCGTCGTCGAGAACCTCCACCTTCGCGGTGATCTTGAAGCTGAGCGGCCCCGGGTCGCGCCCGACATTCCCCCGCACTCTCAGCAGCACCCGCCGGCGATCCTCGAACGGCAGCGCGGCGTCATCTGGGTGCGCGCCGAGCACCATCAGTGAGCGCGACACCTGTGTGAAGGCGCGGCTGGCGTGGTAGAGGTCGGCGAAGTTCGCCGCGTGTCTTTTGGGCGGATGGGTGGATATCAAGGTCGCAACCAGTCGCCTTTCGCTCATCGCCGCGAGCGGCCGGAGCGAACCGCGGACAAACGTCGTCGAGTTGGCGTTCTCGCCGCCTCGAGCGTCAGGCAGGTGCTCCATCACGGCGTCCACGAACACCAGCACCGCGCCGGTCTCGTCGAGCGCCTGTTCGATAAGCCCCACCCCATCCCGGACGTTCCAGCCCGTGTCGGGAATGGTCAGAAACGAGATCAGGTCCAGGTCGGCGCCGACGGCCTTGAGTCGCGGCTTCCACATATCCTCGCGACTGTCCTCGACTGCCGCGATCAGAATCGGGGCCTTGCGGTCGTAGTACTCGCCGGCGAGCCGCCCGTTCGTCAACTCGCTCGCCGCCCAGGCGAAGAAGAGGCTCTTGCCGAGCTTCTCCTCCCCGGTTTGGATCGACAGATAGCCGATCGGCCAGCGCCCCTTCCAACACCACTTCACCCGTCGGCTACGCACATCCGACGCCCGCACAACGACCGAACCCTTCTGTGCGGGAGCTTCGTCGGAGGGTTTGATCGGTGCGAGCTCGGCGAGTGTGCCGCCGGCTGCGAGATGGTCGGCCACGTCCTTACGGTCGCCCGGGCATCTGACGAGCACGACCTTCGCGGCGACACCTTCCAGCGACGCCACGATGTCCCGCGCGTGTTTCAGACCCGGCTCGTCGCTGTCGGCGATCACGACCACGTTCGCGTCGCGCAGGGACTCGGCGTATTAGGACCGCCATTTCCCGGCGCCGCCGCTGTTCGTTGTCGCTACGACACCGGCGCGCTCGAGCGCGTGAACGTCTTTCTCTCCCTCGGCGACGTAGACGGGCGATCCTGCCTGGACGGCGGCGAGCACCCTGGGCAGCCGATACAGCACCTTAGGCACGCCCCTGACGTTCCACTCGCCATTTGGGCGCCGCTGGCGGAAGTCCTTAGGCTCGAAGCGCACGACCTCGTACAGCACTTGGCCGTGTTCGTCGGCGTACCGATAAACGTCCCTCTCGACGCGCCCGTTACTGCGGCCGTTCTCACTGAACAGGTCGGGAAAGTCGAGCCCGTCGGCGGCGAGTACGTTGCTCGCCTGGCATCCGGCGTGGCAGTGCAGCAGCACACGCTCGTCTTGGCCTTCGGAAACGTGGAGTGACGGGGTTCGGTCCTCGTGGGTCGGACAGGTGACGAGCCAGCCGTCGTGTACGCGCCGCGCTGAGGCTCCGTGAGCCTCGCGCAGCTCAACATATTCGGCGGCCCTCATCGGCGCGCCCCCCGGCGCACGTGCTGGCGCAGCGCAGCGTCGAGCTGGGCGCTCATCGCGCCGCCACCGTCCCCGCCTCGACGTAGATCTGGCCGTCAGGGCGCTCCCCGAACCGAACCGCGACGCCTTCCTGTTCGACCGGCAGCCCGTCGGGACCCGACCTCCACCGCTGATCCCAGCAGGGACGGCATAGCCGCCAGCCATCCATCGCCTCGCTGCCGCAAACCCGGCAGGCCAGCGGCGGCAGGTCGGGCACGTGCCCCAGGGCTCGCCGGCTCACACCATCACCGCCGTGCCGCCGAAGTCGAGCACAAGCTGCTCGCCCGGCGCGCCCGCCCGCCAAAGATCGTCCTGGCGGCACGCCCGCCGGATCCGCTCGGCGCTCAAACTCACCGCCGTGCCGCCGCTCACAGGGACCTCGAGGCCCTGCAAGTAGTCGGCGAGCGCCTCGCTGATGTGGCGCATCATCGCGCCACGCCTGCGGCTAGCGGTGGTTCTGGGTCAGGATCGTCGGATAAGTGGCTGGGGCCGTCGCGCGACCTGCACCCTGACGTGCGACGAGCCCGAACCCGCGGGCGGCCAGCGCCACGAGCACGCGGACGGCGCGCACACCCAACCGGCACCACGAACGTAGGTGCGTAACCCCTGGGAAACCTGCCGGTGCCTCGTGGCCGTGGACCCGCTACGTGAGGACGAGCCCACGGGCCGAGCAGCCGAACGATCGCGACCGGCGGCCAGCCCGCCCTACGGAGCTGGCGCACGTTCCAGACGATCGCGTTCCGCTCCTCGAGCGTCGGGACGTGATCGGACTGGGCCTGCCGGTTAGGAGACCGGTTCATCGTCGCGTGATCGAACGGGCAATCTCACCACCACGGGAAGATAGAGCCTCCGGCGGATGAACTCCCCAGAACAGAGAACGCCCCCGGCGCAATTACCGGAGGCGAACCCCGATGCTTCGAAGGTGATGAGACTGCGAAGCGTCGATCAGACGACGCGCACCATTATAGAGCCCGCGCTGGACGACGCGACTGCTACCCGGCACCCCGAAAAGCGGAAGCGCCCTACCTAGGGGCGACGACACCCTCGCCCTGACGCTCCCGCCACTCGTCGTAAGCGCGGTACGGACCCCGCCCAGAACGATCAACGCCGCCCCAAAGAGCGGCGCCGACCGGCATATGAAGATGTTCACGAACCATCGCGAACAGAGTCAGCGTACAGCGCCGAGCGGCGTCCTACCCGGGACACCCCCCAGCAAGCAGCTACCGAAGGGGCTGCGGGCGGCAGTGATCGCGAGTTCAATATCGGCGGCGCCGAGCTCACCCATCGCATGGCGTTCGCAGAGAGGTTTCCTGATAAGGGGCAAGTTGCTGACGTGTCAACAACTTACGGCTCGTGGCGAGGCGTTTCAAGCTAATAGTTCTAGCTTGAATGGGGATCTTGATCCTCCCAAAGCCGGCGTTCACGGCATCTCGCCCACGTTTCGCAGCAGCGCATTTCGGGCGCGCACGGCGCCCTATCGTGTTTTTTCCAGGAGCTGGACTAGCCCCCCTACTATTTAGTAAATCGTCGGCGTTGATTTGAAACGATTTTGAATCGTTGAATCGTTCTCCGAAGTAGAAGTCGCTTCTACTTTGTGCGACCTTCAAGTAGTCGGCGGAAACGTTGATGCCGATCAACGTTTCTTGACTGGCGATGTTGGAACCCCGATGGTGGTTCACGTGTTGATGCGACGTGATCGTCTTGCCGCGAGATCAGCGATCACTGATCCTGACACTGGCATGCCTGCCTGTTGTTGGTCGTGCCGTGCGAGCAGTAGTTTGGTTGCGGTGATCGAACCGTTCCGTGCCAGGACACCAGCCAGTTTCAGGAGTTCGTCCTCGCCTGGTGGATCAGGCAACACGCCGTCGACCTTTGCCGTGTTCATCTTCGCGCGCCCTGCCGCGAGTCGCGATCGTCGCTTGCGGTCGCGGTCGGCGATCCGGCGTCGCTCAGGATCTCGTATTGGCATCAGCGAAACGGGTGGTGCCGACGTCGGCACCACCCTTGAACTTGGCATAACCGTTTTCCAATTGACGAGATTGCCAGGGCATCTGACAGGCCGTCAGATGCGGGCGGACAAGCACGAGCACGGGGCGCGCCGCTAGCGGGCGCGCACGCCGCCCCGATGCGCTTGTGGCATGGCTGATCCCTGCCCCCTGGGTTGGAATCTGGTTGTTTCGACTTCGTTTTGTTTTGTTTTGTTTGTAAACGCGGGAGCGGACACGGGAGCGAGAGTCCGTCCCCACCGAAAGGGCTTTGGTGGGGACGAGGTTGGAGTTCGGGACTGAGGAGTTGCCCATTGAGAGCGCGACTATGCGACGAGTGGCGGCGTGCGCGGGTCTGTGACGCTCTGTGCGCCCGTCTGACGGGACGGGTTGGGGTTGGGTGGGTTCCACCCTGGGTTGTCCTTCTTGCTCGCGTTGCAGCGCGCACAGCACGCGACCAAGTTCGAGATGTCGTTGGTGCCGCCATTGGCAACCGCAACGACGTGGTCGACGGTGGTCGCATGCGGCGAACCGCACCAACGGCAGAACGGATCGTCTGCCAACACGACCTTGCGGTTGCGTGCGTATTCACGATCCTGCGCCTGGGTGCTTGGCGACCTGTTGGCGCGTCCTGAGTGCTCGCTGCAACCGCGGTCATGCGGAGAGTGCGGTAGGTATTTGACGCCGCAAACAGAACAGGGTTTGAAGACGGCCATTGTTCACCTCCGAAGGGTTGAAATACCGCCAACAGCTCCGCGCCTTGTACCCGACGCGCGACGAACTGGCCAACGCGTTGGCCAGTTGCCCGTCGTGGCGCGACCTGATCGCAACCTTTCCCGGCAAACGCAGCGAGCGGTATGGCCTGAACGCTGCAGGGAAACACGACGGCACCGAACTCTCGGCCGACGGTTGGGCGCCACGCTCCTGCCCCGAGGCAGTGCCACTCCTCGGGACAGGCGCGCGACGCCAATTCGCGGAGGCGGCGCTCGCGTTGGGGTGGACGCCGGGGTTCCGCGAAACTTGGGGTGCCGTCCTGCCGCCCAACCCCACGACACGAGGAGGCTGGGCGGCAAGGGTGACGGCGTGGCCGCGGGCCAGCAATGGCGCGCAGGCGAGCGCTGGCCGGCTCGTCTGCGGCACCCGCGACACGGTTAGAAGATCTAAAGGTCAAACCGCCTCGTGAATATGTGAGTGGATGTCAATTCCGTGTGGTGCGAGACCGCCGGCGACCTCGCTGATGCCGACACGCAATCCCACTTCGGCGGCTTCGCAGAGCGCGGCGCTGATCGCCCACCAGTCTGTGTCGCTTATGTCGTCGAGCTGGTCGCGGAGGGTGGCGGCGATCGGACGTAGAAGACCGTTGAGCGTTTGTGTCACGTCGCCGCCAGTTTCGATGACGATGGGTTTCATGACGCTTCGGCCATCCGGCGTTCGTGTTTGTAGACGACGCCATGTATCTCCCGGCCGTCGATGTACAAGTGATGGCGGCTGTGATCCTGGATCACGATCTGGGACGACATCAACCTGGCTGGAGCGGCGGCCGCCGCGTTGGCCGGGAACCTGGCGAGCATGTGACCCTGAGCCGGGCCGCTGCCCATGCCGGGGAGGGCAGGCACGCCGCTGGGGGTGCCGGACCCGCCGTAGTAGGTGCCGCCTGTGGATGGCGCTTGCGTTTGGGTGATCGGATTGACCGGGTTGATTGTCGGGCCTGATGAGCCAAGCGCCTTCGATACCCAGTTGAACGCGGATTGGGCGGCGTTCCCGACCGCGTTTATAACGCCGAGTAGTGCGTTGAACGGGGCCATCAGCGTGCCGCCGATGAACGCGGCCAAGGGCGCCAGCACGTTGTGCCACAGCCACGACAGCGCGCCGGAGAGAACGTTGACCGCGTCCTTGATCCCGTCCCAAATCAACTTGAGGGGGGTGATCGCGACGATGAACGCGCCAGAGATGAACTTTCCGACGGGGGCCAGCACGTTATGCCACAGCCAGGAGATCCCATTAGACACCGCGTTCACTGCCCAACTGATGCCGGTCCAGACGGCTTTGAACGCGGTGAGTACCCCTTTGAGCGCACCGCCGATGATCTTGATCACAAAGCCGATCACCTTCCCAAGGACCGTGAAATACACGGCAGCCGCCTGCAAC
Organism: uncultured Solirubrobacterales bacterium; assembly: GCA_963824755.1. Taxonomy (GTDB): domain Bacteria; phylum Actinomycetota; class Thermoleophilia; order Solirubrobacterales; family Solirubrobacteraceae; genus Palsa-465. Next base: position 46,387 of record CAWGQT010000002.1, read on the forward strand.
GCCACCACGAACACGGTGAGCAGAATCCTTCCGATCGGCACCAGTACCGGCAACAGCGGCTTGAACGCTTTGACGAGGCTCGAGGCAACACCCCCGACCGCCTTCGCGACCGGCGCAAGCGCCTTCCCGATGTCCGAAAAGATCTTGCGGACCTCCGCCCCGACCTTCTGCGCCTGGCTGATGTTCGGCATCGTCTGCTGGGTGACCAACTGATGGCCGCCGTAGGCGTCCATCGGGCCGACGATCGGCGGGGCGGCCTGCCCCGTCGCCGGCGGCACACCCTTCGTCAACCCCGACATGAACCCCGACGCGGCCTTACCGACCTTGCCCTTCCCGCTGAAAAGATCGGTGAGCGCGTTCGCGACGGATGTGATCGTCGGCAGCACCTTCAACGCGAGCTCGTTCCCGAGGGATTGCATCGTCGACTTGAAGTGCTGCCACGCCCCGGCTGGCGTCTTCGCCATCTGCGCCATCGCCGACGCGGTCGCGCCGCTCGTGTCGCCGAACGCCTTCAGGTCGTTCTTCGCTGTCTGCGCGTTCTTGCCTGTCAACCCCAAGGCGGCGGCGACGGTCCGGATGCCAGGGAACAGTTTCGTCATCCCCGCCGTGGTGCCACCGGCCGCCACATACAGAAGTTGCAAGGCGCCCTGCAGCCCCTGAGCCTTCAGCAACGCGGTGCCGCTGCTGTACCCGGTCTTGTCGATCGCGGCCTGAAGGTTGGCCGTCGGTTTCAGCAACCCCGACATAACGTTCTTCAGGCCCATGATCGCCTTCTGGGCACCCATCTGCTTCGAGAGCGTGTCGATCGCCGCCCCGACCTGCCCGAGCGAAACGTTCGCGGGGCTTGCGATCGCAACCACCTGCCCGAGCGAGCTCGCGAGGTTCGTGAACGTCACCGGGCCGCGCTCCGTGATCCTGAACAGGGTGTCTGTGACGCCCGCCGCGTCGCTCGCGGACAGATGGTAGGCGGCGAGCACGTTGATCAGGGTGCTGGTGGCGGTCGTGACATCGGTTTGGCCGGCGAACGCCGCCTTGCCGCTCGACGCGAGGATTGTCATCGCCTGGCTCGCGTTGTACCCCGCCTCCACGAGCTGTCGCATTCCACCGGCGAGAGCGGTCGGCGCCTGATATGTCGTTTTCGCGAGCGCGTTCACCTGCTGCTCAAGGGCTTGGAACTGCGAGTCGCTCAACCTCAGAATCGAGTTGACCGACCGCATCGCCTGGTCGAACTGGATCGCGCCCTTCACCATCGAATAGAACCCGAACGCGCCCGCCAGCGCAACGACCGGCCCCGCCAGTCTCGTCATCATCCCGAACGCGCCCGAAGCCGCGTTCTTCAGCGTCGACAGGGCACCGCCGCCCTTCGACGCCGCACCGTTCATCCGTCCGAGACCGGATTCGGCGACGGTCGCGCCCCTCCCCGTTCTCGCCAGGCCGACCCCGGACGCCGCGCCCTGGGTTTCGAGCCCTTTGAGGGTCGCGGTCGCGGCCCGGCCCTCAGCCGAGAAGGCACTCGCCCCTAGGAGCTTGAGCTGCACTAGAACGACTGAATCGTTAGCCACGGTTGGTCACCATCCGGCCCGGTCGAGTTTCACTCGCTCGCAGACAAACCACCGCCAGTTCCCTGGGTTGCGTTCGCTGCATACCCACGCGTGCAGCGCCGGTGGTTGGGAGTCGCCGGTCACAACGATGATCCCGACGTATGCGCCGATCCCGAGCGTTTCTTGCATCCGTACGAGATGCTGCATGTCTGGGCCGGATGGGGTTTCCGGACCGCCGGGGTGGGTGTGCCAGCACCCGAGCTCGGTGATCTCGCCGCCGGTGGCGCTGTACAGGCTGGCGACGAGGCGCATGTCGTGCCACGGGTCGGCCTGGTAGGAGTGTGTGGTCGCCTGCGCCTTCTCGCCGGGTGAGCCCGCGTCGGTGATGAGCCTGCTGCCGTGTGAGGAGCGCAGGCCGCACAGCACGCCGCCTGTTTCGAACTCGCCGGCGGCTTTGGCGTGCTGCAGGATCGTTTCGGTGGCGCGGCTGGTGAGCGTGACCTCGACGAGCTTGCTGTAGGAGTCCGCCTGCAGCTTGATGTCGGGGCGGGCCGCCCGTCCGAGCGCCGGTGTTGCCGGTAGGGGTTTGCGGCCGAGCGCGGAGCCGCGGTTTACGGGTCCGAGCGTGCCGGGTTTGAGTGTCGACCGCCCGTTACGACGGGGGTCGGCGGACTTCGCTTTCGGTCTGCTCGTGCCGGTTTTCCGTTTGGCGGCTCGTTCGGCGTCGTGCTCACGCGCTATGTGGCAGACAGCCTTTTGGCGGCATTCCTGGCCTGCGGGAGCGTGGCAGAGCGGGCACGAGATGCGCGGTCCTGCTGCCAGCGCTGGGAGCGGCTGCCGGCAGTTCTGCCCGGGCTCGGCGTCGCACGTCGGACACCGAACCGACAATCCCTGCTCGGGCGGGGTTGTGTCGCTCATGTCGCCACCCGCTCGGACCGCATGAAGTCGTCGAGGTCGGCTCTGGCGATGCGGCGGCACCGGCCGATCTTGCTGCTCGACAGTGACCCGTCGGCGATCCGCCGGCGGATCGTTCTCGGCGACAGGCCGGTCGCAATCACGGCCTCGGCGGGGGAAAACCAGTCGTGATCCACGCCCCGTACGTTCGCACTGTTCCCAGCGGGGGCCATTCGGGGCCGTTCAGGGCCGCCGTGGGCGATCCCGGCGAGCGTTTCCTCGAGTTCGGCGAGCTCTGTTGGGTACGCGTAGCCGAGCCGGTCGCAGACTTCGCGGTGTCGGCGGACGGCTACCGCGAGATGGCCGGCTAGGTCGGGGTCGATGTGTATGGCGAGGAGGCCCACGCCATGTAGTGAACCGCCCATGAGGGACGATCAGGGGGCGACTGATAACCGGGTTATCAGACGAACCGTCGGCGGCCGGGTCGCTGAAGCCTGCGGAGCATGGCGTCGACCTCGCTGCCGCTCCCGCGAACCCGCTCCTGCTGCGTGACGAACCCACGGACGATGCGAACAGCTTCGGGGGATCCGGCGGCATACGGGCCGAGCCGCGCCGGCGGCTTGCGCCTGCGTTTGCGGCGGACGGTGGTGGCGGTCATCCCGGGGTCTCCCGGGGTTCGCATCCCACACGGGATGAACTTTTCAACGCGTTGAAAAGTCTGGCATCTTGGCGCGAGATCATCGACGGACGCCGGGCGGAAGGTCTGCAAGTGGCTCGAGGAGCTCGGCCCGTTGGCGGCGGCTTGCCGTGGCGCCGATCGGCAGCGGCTCCATTGCGGCCAGCAGGCCCGCCTCGGCGCTGAGCATCCGCAGTTCGGCTCTGGCCGCGGTCTCGTCCTCGGCGGCCCACGCTCGGCCTACCTGGCGGACGCGTTGCGCGAGCGTTTCGAGGCTCGATGCTGTCCGGGTGGTGGTCGGCGAGTCGGTGGTCACGGGCGGAAGCCTACGCCGACGCGCTGACAGTCTCCCTGACGAGTCGTGCGGCGTCGATCGCGTCAAGGTCGATGTCGATCAACCGGCGGGCGTCCCGGATCAGCTCCTCGTGATACCCCTCGGGTTCCTCGGGGCGCGGCGGGGCGATGAGCGCCTGACGGCTGTGCTCGAGGCACCCGCGGGACGCGTCGCCCATGCGTTCCATGAACCAGACGGTCTCGTCATCCAGCCTGAGCCGGCAACCGTCGCCGTCGTGTTGGCCGATCTGGTCGAGGATCCGCACGCCGGCGGTCAGGGCACGCAGCAACGCCAGCGCGCCGGGCGTGTCGCCGCCTTGCAAATAGAACTTCAGGTCGCCGGCGGCGGTCAGCCCGCAGTCGATGTGGTGGCGGATCGCGGCGACGTGCTCGGGGGTCAGGGTGACGGTACGGTGAGTCTGCATTGGGAGCTAATCCCTCCTGTGCCATGCCGGCGGGCCGTGTCATCGGTCGCGCCGGCGCTTTGCGGTGTTGGGGAGTGTAGGCGGGGTCGACCAGGACGTCTCTACGCCATCTACCCGACAAGTTGCGCCGCTCACCGTGCGCATCACCCCCCGCCCAAATTATCGGCAGCCGTTGCCGCTAACTTCGGACCCGTCCGTCCGCGTTCGAGTTCGGCCAGCAACGCCCCATTGCCCCCGACAGCGAGCCGGGCTCCTTTCTTCGAGTTGTGAGGCCGGCAGAGCACCTGCAGGTTCTCCTCAGCGCTCGTCCCGCCGCGCAGCAAGGGAACGATGTGATCGATCGTCAAGTCCTCCGTGGTGCCGCACTCGGCGCACTCGGCCGATCGTTGGGGCGGTCAGCGGCCGCGTCATGGGTGCCATGAACCAGGTCGTGATGCGCGTGATGGTTGTCGGTCGTGCTCATCGCTCCACCGCTTGTTGGCCTCCCTGCGACACGTGCGGCACCGACGCTTGCCGTCCGGAGTGATGTAGAGATTCTCGCCGTCGAGGGGGTGGCCGCGCTTGCAGAGGGTCTTGATTGGCGCTGCTATTTGTTGGCGCCTTGAGGGGCGCCGATTCCGCCGCTGCTCGCTCCGCGTCGCCCACCGGCAGTTGCCGGGTTCGTAGTTGCCATCGTTGTCGATGCGCTCGAGCGAGCGCCCTTCGGGGCGCTCGCCCATGTCCTCGAAGAATGCGGCGAACGTGGCCCACCGCTCGCAGACGCTGATTCCGCGGCCGCCGTAGTGCTGGTAATCGGGGCGGGTCGGGTCCTCGCAGCGGCGACGCATGGCGTGCCAGGAGTCATAAGCACGCCGATAGCCCGGAGTCCAGCGAGACCCACTAATCATCGGGCCAGCCGCCAATCCGGGGGACACAACGGGGACTTGTGCGGTCTGTTACAACCACTGTTTCCCCTGCTAATCGGCAGAGGCGACGACCGGAATCGAACCGGTGTAGACGGCTTTGCAGGCCGCTGCGTAGCCACTCCGCCACGTCGCCTGGGGCTGCGAAGGGTAGCGGGGGACGGGCAGTTCCTACCGCGCGCGCAGCAGGACCGCGATGCGCGACGGATCGCGGACCAGAATGCCGCGCCCGTCCTCGGTCACGGCGACACCGGCGGCCCGCAGGCGACCTGCCACCGCCTCGAGTTCCTCCGCTGAAGGCAGCTCGATCTCGAACCACCTCAGACCGATCGAGCCTTCAACTGGGGCAGAGGCGCCGGCGCTGTTCCAGGTGTTGAGCCCAAGGTGGTGGTGATAGCCGCCGGCGGACACGAACAGCGCACCCGGATAGCCGCGCACCATCACGTCGAATCCGAGCAGCCCGCTGTAGAACTGCTCGGCCTGAGCAAGGTCGGCGACCTGGAGGTGAACGTGGCCGATTCGCGTCTCGAGGGGCACGGACTGCTGCAGCTCGGAGGTCCCCGAGAGCTCGGCGATCACGCCGTCGAGGTCGAGTGGCAGCGTCGCCATCTCGAGCTGGCCGCCGCGGCGGGGCCACTCCTCGCGAGGTCGGTCGCGGTAGATCTCGATCCCGTTGCCGTCAGGATCGGAGAGGTAGAGCGCCTCGCTGACCAGATGGTCGGAGGCGCCGTCGAGCGGCCAGCGGGCATCCGCCAGGCGCGCGAGCGCAAACGCCAGATCCTCACGACTCGGCACGAGGATCGCCAGGTGGAACAGACCGGTCGCGCGGCGGCTCAGGGGCGGCGCGCTCGGATCGCCGTGCAGTACCACCAGCGGGGCGGCGCCGGCAGCGCCGACTCCGACGGCTCCACCCTCGAGTTCCACGGACGAAAGTCCGATCGCGCGCTCGTAGAACTGACGCGAGCGCTCGAGCTCCGAGACCGTCAGGTGGACGCTGCCAAGCGTCGTGTCTGGATGGATCGACGCCGCAGCCGCCGTGCCGGAAGTGGTTGCCATGTTCATCGAGAGCTTACGCCGCCGCCGCCAGTTGCTCGCGCGCGGCGACAAGCTCGCCGACGATCTCCGCGAGACGGTCCCGCAGCTCGAGGTCGACGAGCACGCCGTCCTCGTCGAAGCGCTCCGGCGCCTTGCTGACGGGCAGCTCGACGTCGAGCACGCGAGCCCCCGCGATCCCGAGTGCCTTGCGCAGATGGTCCTGCGCCCAGATCGCGCCGTAGTCGGTCACGCTGGCGCCGATCACCGCCGCAGGCTTCCCCCACAATGCGGCGCCCTGCCCGTACGGCCGCGAGGCCCAGTCGACGCCGTGCTTGAGCTGGCCCGGCAGCGTGCCGTTGAACTCTGGAGTCGAGAACAGGACCGCGTCCGCAGAAGCGATGGCGTCACGGAGCCGCGCGACCTCGAACGGCGCCTCAGCGGTGTCGTGATCTTCGTTGTAGGGGGGAAGCCGATCGAGGCCGTGGTACAGCTCGACGCTGACGCCGGCCGGTGCCTGTTCGGCGGCTGCGCGCAGGAGCGCCGTGTTGTGCGACGCGCCGCGCAGGCTGCCCGAGATCGCGAGGATCCTCATTTCGCCTACGCCTCCTTCACGGCTGAGACGCTGATCAGCAGCTTGACCTCGTTGGAGACGAGCAGGTTGCCGTTCGGCAGAGTCTGATTCCACTTCAGCTCGAAGTCGCGGCGATCGATCACGCCCTCGACCTCGAAGCCAATGCGCTCGTTGCCCCACGGATCGGCGCCGCCCTCGGCGGCGGTGCCCGTCAGCTCGATCGGCTTGGTGATGCCCTTCATCGTGATCTCGCCCGCGAGTCGGATGCGGCTGTCATCGGTCGCCTGGATCGCGGTCGTGTGGAAACTGATTTCGGGGTGCTGCTCGACGTCGAAGAAGTCGGGCGCCGTCAGGTGGGCGTCGCGCTGGTCGTCGCCGGTGTCGATGCTCGCCACCTCGACGGTGCCACGCAGGACGGGCGCCTCGCCGGTCGCGTCGATCGTGCCCGTAAATCGCCGGAACGCGCCGCGGACGGTCGCGATTCCCATGTGCTTGACCTCGAAGCCCACGCTCGAGTGGCTCGGATCGACGTTGTAGGTCCCGGTCGGGACGGAGGTTGCTGTTACTGACATTTCGGCTCCTCGGAGTTGAAGTACTTGAGTGTGCAACCACTGTAGCACGCTTTGCTTGCGCACGCAAGTATTGAGCCGTCAAGTGATGTTCCGGCCGCGCATGCGCGGCCGGCGGCGGGGTGCATGCACCCCGCCGTGGGAGGGGCGCATGCGCCCCTCCCCGGGGTGGCGCATGCGCCACCCCGCGACCGGTGCATGCACCGGTCGAACCCCCCAAACGTGGACGCCCGGCTACTCGACCGAGCAGGAGCCGCTGTGAGTGGCGCCTGGCAGCCTGCCGAGCATCCCGGCCAGTTGCTCGATCTCCTCCTCGGAGAAATGCTCTAGGAACAGCCGCTGGATGCTGGCCACGTGCGTGCAGCCCGCGCTACGGAGCTTCTCGTAGCCCTCGTCGGTGAGCCGGGCGTAGGAGACGCGGGCGTCGGACTCGCACGAGGTCCGCTCGATCATCCCGCTCGCCACGAGACCGTCGCAGAGCCGGGTGATGCCCGAGCGGGTCAGCATCGTGCTCTCGGCCAGCGCCGACATCGGCAGCTTGCGGTCGGGCGCCTGCGAGAGGTACAGCAGCACCTCGTAGTCGCGCGTGGTCATCCCATGCTCGGCCACGAGCTCGGCGTCGAGCACGCGAAGGATGGTCGCATGGCTCTGCAGGTAGCTGCGCCACGCTTCCAGTGCCGACCCGTCCAGTCGAGATGAAGTGCGCAATTCCACAACCCTTATTATAGTTGACGAGTCAAAGGAAAGCCAAGGGTAGGGTTCGCGTCGGATGCAGGAGATCGCACCGGGCCTTTGGCATTGGACCGCCCGGCATGAGCACATCCGCAGTGAGGTCAGCTCGTACTACCTGGAACGCGAGCGGGTCGCACTCGATGCGCTGCTGCCGGCGGAGGGTCTCGGGTGGTTCGAGGAGCACGGGGCACCTGAGCACGTTGTGCTCTCCAACCGGCACCACGATCGCCACGCCTGGCAGCTTCACGAGGCGTTCGGCGCCACCGTGCACTGTGTCCGCAACGGTGTCTACGAGCTCGACGGCCGTGGCCCCGTCGAGGCGTTCGACTTCGGGGACGAGCTGCCCGGCGGGATCGTGGTGCACGAGGTGGACGCGATCTGCCCGGACGAGACCGCGCTGCACATACCGGCTCATCAAGCGATCGTCTGCGCCGACGGCGTCATCCGGGCCCGCGACACCGGCAGGCTGGGGTTCGTTCCAGACTTTCTCATGGACGATCCCGAGCAGACCAAGCAGGATCTGCGCGAGGCGTACGCCCGATTGCTCGAGCTCGACTTCGACCGGCTTCTGCTCGCCCACGGCGACCCGGTCGCGAGCGGGGGCAAGCAGGCGCTGCGGGAGTTCGTCTCCTCGCGCTGAGAGCCGCAAGCGCCGACCGTGATGCGAGGCACGGGTGGAAGTGCCTCGCATGCACGAGTCGCGCCCCGTGGGGGGCGACCACCCGGCTCGCTGTCTGGAAAGCACACCGGATGACCGGCCTCGCGGCACCGGCCGACCAGAGAGGAATCGTTCGATGCGGGCGCCGGAAGCTTATGCGCTCCGCACAAGCGAATTGATCGGTTGCGTAGCGATCGGTTGGGATCCAACGTGGGCGGTCGTGGCCCGGGCATCGAGCCGACAAGCTCCGTGACAGGCCGCCACGCTCATCTCACCGACCTCAGCAGCGAGGCGAAGTCGCCGACCGGCCCCAGATGCCTCAGCTTCTCGGGGTTGACGATCGAGTTGATGCCGTGGATCTGGCCGCCGGCGACATCCAGAGCAATTACGGCGAGCAGTCGCTGGTCTGCGTCGAGGTACAGCGCTCCCGAGCCGCCGTTGACCTCGACCTGACGCAGCGACACGCCCGGGACATCGGTGACGCGCGGCCAGTTGATGATCGTGCTCGCCACACGGCTGCGCCCGTGCAGCGTCCGCGCGAGTGCCGGGACTTTGCCGCCGCCGTCGCCGGTCATCTGCACGTCTGAAGCGAGCAGCGCCTCGAGCCGCGCAAGATCGCCTTGCTCGACGGCATCGAAGAACCGCTGCGCCAGCTCGTCGCGCTGCTCTCGCGTGGTCTGAAAGCGGACCCGTCCGTTCCGGTGCTGCTCGACGTGGCGTGTGGCGCGGCTGGCGAGCTGGCGCACGTTGTCCTCGTTCTTGCCGATCACGCGCGCGATCTGCGCGTGGTCGTAGTCGAACACGTCGTGGAGCAGCAGGACGGCACGCTGCTCGGGCGAGAGACTCTCGAGCAGCACCAGCATCGCCAGCGACAGCGAATCGGCCATCTCCGCGTGCTGTGCGGGATCACCGCGCGCGTCGGTGATGATCGGCTCCGGCAGCCACTCTCCGACGTAATGCTCGCGGCGGGCGCGGGCGGAGCGCAGCTCATTGATCGCCAGCCGGGTGGTCACGGTGGAGACGTACGCCCGGGGCGATGCGATCCGCTCGCCGCCGTCAAGCGTCTGATGCACCCGCAGCAGCGCCTCCTGCACCACGTCCTCGGCCTCGGAGACGCTCCCGAGCATCCGGTACGCGATCGAGAATGCGACCGGTCGCAGCTCGTCGAGCAGTCGTTCGCGATCGCTCACGCCGCGGTCTCCGCTCGCGATCCGGGCTCGCCCGATCGAGGCCGCGTTAGTCCTCCGGCTCTCGGCACGAATCCCGCTCGCCAGCTCGGGTGCCCAGGCGCCCATGCAAGCTCGCGCTTGGCCTTCGCGTTTGACGCGCCGCGAACCTCGGTCATCATGACCACGCCGGCCTCGCCGGCGAACAGCCGCCCGATGAACCGTGGCACGCGCATCGGTTTCTTGGCGCCGAGCTCGTGCGCCAGCGCCGGCAGCCACTCGGCGACGGGGGCCGGGTCATCGTCGACCACGTTGTAGACACCTCGGCCGCCATGCTCGACCGCCGCCACGGTCGCCTCAGCCGCGTCGGCGACATGGATGAAAGACCACACGCCGCGGCCGCTTCCGACAACCGGGAACTTGCGGCGGCGGATCAGCTCCAGCTGCTCCTCACCCGGCGCCAGCGATGTGCCCGGGCCGTAGAACGCCCCGTAGCGCAGCACGATTCCTTCCGTCCACTCCGCCCCGAGGACCGCCTGCTCGAGGTGGCGGATCGCGGCCAGGTTTGATCGCATCTCTCGTGCGGGCGTCGGGTCGAGCGGATCCTCCTCGCTCTTCACCGGGCCGCCGGTGCGCGCGTACGCGCCGAACCCTGCCACGCTCTGTGCCACGAATCGTCGAACCCCGACGGCGTGCCCCGCCGAAAGCAGGTAGTCCGTCCCCTCAGTCCGCAGCCGATTGGTCGGCGCGAAATCGCGATCCAGGTGACGCATGTCAACTGCGCCGATCGCGGTCAGCTGGTGGACGATCACATCCGGTCTCGCGTGAGCCACGGCTTCCGCGAGTTGATCGGGATCTAGGGCATCCGCGATCACCGGTACGGCGCCCAGCTCGTAGAGCATCGCCCGCTTGGATTCGCTGCGCGTCATCCCGTGGACCTCATGACCCGCGGCAACCAGACGCGGCACCAGCTGTCTCCCGATCGCTCCAGTTGCGCCTGCCACGAACACTCTCATCACTGGCTCCTCTCGATCTGCATCTGCATCCGCACTTAAAGACAGGACGGGGGTCCCGTCTGTGACATCAGTGGGCGGCCGCTGCCGCGCCAGCCGCGTCGATCCTGAGGGCCTTGGTGCCGCGCTCGAACAGGGCTGCCGCGATCACGGCGCCCGCCGCGAAGAACGCGGCGGCCCACGCGAACGCGGTCGTGTCGCCGTGCAGCGCAGCGTGCGCGAGCAGCATCCTGGTCGGGTGCGTGTGGGCGCTGGCGAGATAGCCGGTCACCGCGCTGGCTGCGACCGTCGAGAGCAGCGCGGTGCCGAGTGACCCGCCGATCTGCTGGGAGGCTGACACCGTCGCGGACGCGACCCCTGCATCCGCCGGCTCGACGCCGAGCGTGGCGCTGTTGATCGAGGTGGAGAACACCAGCCCCAGCCCGACGCCGATCATGATCAGCGAGGGCAGGATGCCGGTCGCGTAGCTCGAGGCCGCGGTCAGCCGGGTGAGGTAGAGCATTCCGCCGGCACCAAAGAGCATCCCGGCCACCATCAGGGGGCGCGGACCGACCCGCGGGCGCAGCTTGGTGGTGGCGATGATCGCGGAGACCGTGATCGCCGCGCTGATCGGCAGGAACGAGATGCCCGTCCTGATCGGCGTGTAGCCGCGACCCTGCTGCAGGTAATAGGTCAGGAACAGGAACACCGCGAACACCGCCGCGCCGGCGATCCCGATCGACAAGAACGAGGCGCCGCGGTTGCGGTCGGTTAGCACCCGAAGCGGCAGCAACGGGTTGCGGCTGCGGGACTGGATCACCGCGAACACCGCCAGGAGCACCGCGCCGGTGGTAAGGAAACCGATCGTGGTGGCGTTGACCCAGCTGGTGGTCTGGGCATGGGAGAAGCCGTACACGAGCGAGAACAGCCCGGCCGAGACGCTCAGCACGCCCGGCAGGTCGAGCTTCGGCTTCACCGCCGGAGCCTGGTTGTGCAGCAGCGCCAGCGCGCCGGTGATCGCGATCGTCGCGAATATGAGGTTGACGTACATGCTGTAGCGCCAGCTGAGCGTCTGGGTCAGCACCCCGCCGAGGATCAGTCCGATCGCACCGCCACTACCGGCGATCGCGCCCCAGATCCCGAACGCCTTGTTGCGCTCCACCGGGTCGGTGAACGTGGTTGTCATCAGCGAGAGCGCGGCCGGCGCCAGCAGCGCCGCGAACGCGCCTTGAAACGCACGGGCGACGGCGAGCATCCCAAACGATTGAGCGGCGCCGCCGACAGCGGACGCGGTTGCGAATCCCGCCAGCCCCGCGATGAACGTCCACTTGCGGCCCACCAGGTCCGAGATCCGCCCGCCGAGGAGCAGCAGGCTTCCGAACGCCAGCGCGTAGGCGGTCACAACCCACTGGCGCTCTGAGTTGCCGAAATGCAGCGCGCGCTGCGCCGAGGGCAGCGCGATGTTCACGATCGTCACGTCAACGACGACCATCAGCTGGGCGATCGCGAGTATCACGAGGATCGTCCAGCGACGGGGGTGATGAGGGTTGTTGGCAGTCATTGTTTCCGCTCCGTTGATCAAGATCGATGCCGCGCATCTGTTTCATCGGTTGCTTGATAGACACGACGACGGTCGCGGATGTGACATGCGCCCTGGGGGTGTGAGCGACTACCGGCCGGCCACGAAGGCGCTCATCCGAGCGCTGCAAGCCCAGCCTGCGCGACGTCCATGTCCTGGCTGTAGTGACCCCCGCTGACGCCAATTGCGCCGCTCACTGCACCGCCGAGCTGGATTGGATAGCCGCCGCCGAAGATGATCAGGCGGTCGATGCCGCCGACAGCTCCCTCCGCGAGCGGAGGATCGTCCTTGATGAACGGGTGCCAGGCATCCGTCGGCATGCCGAAGCCGACCGCCGTGTACGCCTTGTCCTGCGCTATCTGCACGCTCAGGAGCGCTGCTCCGTCCATCCGGCTGAAGGCCTTGAGCACGCCTGACTCGTCGCACACCGCGATCACCATCGGCACTCCGATCTCAGAGGCCTTCGCTTCGGCCGCGGCGATCATGCGATGCGCGAGCTCGCTGCTCACGCTGGCCTTCTCGAACACGTCACTCATCCTGGCTCTCCTCACTTCGCGTGGTTGTTGGACGCTGACCAGCGGTACCGAACCGCCGATCCAGCTCGTGAATCTCCGGTAGCCCGATGAAGTCGAGAAACTCCCCGAATCCGAGCAGCTCTCCGAGTAGCTCGACCGGGCTTCCGTCGGCCTTGATCCGCGCAAGCGCCGTTCGCATCGCCGAGGTGGCGACCAGCAGCGTCGTGATCGGGAAGATCACGATCCTGAAGCCCAGCTCGCGCAGCAGTTCATGCGTGACCGGCGGCGTCTTGCCTCCCTCGGCGTAGTTGAACAGCAACGGCACATCCGGAAACGCGCGGGCGACGGCCCTTATCTCTTCGACCGACTGCGGCGCCTCGACGAACAGGATGTCGGCGCCCGCTTCCCGGTACAGACGCGCACGCTCGAGCGCTCCGTCCAGTCCCTCGACCGCGCGGGCGTCGGTGCGGGCGATGATCAGGAAGTCGCGAGAACGCCGGGCGGCGACAGCGGCGGCGACCTTCGAGGCCATCTCGTCAGCTGCCACCACCTGCTTACCATCCATATGACCGCACTTCTTCGGCATCGCCTGGTCCTCGAGGTGAATCGCCGAGACGCCCGCAAGCTCGTATTCGCGCACCGTGCGAATCACATTGACCGCATTGCCGTAGCCGGTGTCCGCGTCAGCGATCACCGGAAGCTCGACGGCCTGGGCGATCCGCCTGGCGTTGTCGACCATCTCCGAGAGCCCCATCAGCCCCACATCGGGTCGTCCCAGACGGGACGCCGCGCTGCCAAAGCCGGTCATGTATACGGCGGGGAATCCGGCGTCCTCGACCAGCCGCGCACCCAGTGCGTCGTAGCAGCCCGGGGCCAACACCATCTCGCCCGAGTCCAGCAGCTGCCGCAGCCTGGGTCCGTGATCCGCATGCGCACCTCCGAGCAGCCTCGCCATCGCGGATGCAGCCTATCCAGAGCGCTTTGCCGACACCCGAGGCAGGGACTAAGATCGCCTCCACCGGAGCGCTCGTCGTGGAGGTTCGAATTCGTTTTGGCACCGGCATCGCGCGGTTCGCGCCAGGCCCCATGTTGACGCTCGAACTGCCGAGCGACGCAACCGTGGATGATGTGTTCAGGCGCCTGTCGGCGAGCAACCCCGAACTCGACGCTGCGCTTCAGTCGGCTGTCCCGATCATCGGCGGCGCGCATGTCGGCCGCGGGAGACGACTCACGCACGGCGAGGAGCTCGCGTTCCTGAGGCCAATATCAGGGGGCTGAGGGGCGGGAGAGACGTCAATCCAAGTCTGAAAGGCAAGCAATGGCCATCGAACCCGCTGAGATCGCAACCAGGCAGGCACACCAGACCGTGTTCGTCGACACGTTCACGAACGGGCTGCTCGGGCCGGAGGTCGAGATGCTCGGACCGGTCACGGACGGTGGCCACATCGTCTGGAACTCCACGCCCGGCTGCTGGGGCCCGATGATCACGCCGGCGATTCGCGGCGGTCACGAGGTCAGCCAGCCGGTCGCGGTCGCCGGTGCCGAGGTCGGGGACGCGATCGCGATTCGGATCAAGAGCATCGAGGTGACATCGATGGCGACCGCTTCCGGCAACGACAAGCCGGTAGAGGGTCGCTTCAACGGCGATCCATACTGCGCGCCGATCTGCCAGGTATGCGGTGCCCGCTGGCCCGAGACGCGCGTCGACGGCATCGGGCAGAAATCGATTCGATGCGCGAACTGCAGCGCGGATGCAACTCCTTTCAAGTTCACCAATGGCTACACGATCGCCTTCGACGAGCTGCACAGCGTCGGCGTCACGGTCCCCCAGAAAGCGGCCGAGGATTTCGCGAGGCGGGCCAAGCAGGTCGCGGCGCTGCCTGACAACTCGATCCAGAACCCGATCCTGACGTTCGCGCCCCATGACATCGTCGCGCTCGCCACCCGGCTGCGGCCGTTCATGGGTCAGCTCGGCACGTCGCCGTCGACCACGATTCCCGACTCACACAACGCGGGGGACTTCGGCGCGTTCCTGATCGGAGCCCCGCACCGCTACGCATTGACCTCCGAGGACCTGGCTGAGCACAAGACGGATGGGCACATGGACGTGGACGCGGTCCGTGCCGGCGCGGTCCTGATCTGCCCGGTAAAGCTCGAGGGCGGGGGCGTCTACCTGGGCGACATGCACGCGCTACAGGGGGACGGCGAGATCGCCGGGCACACGTGCGACGTGTCGGGCACGGTGACGCTCCAGGTCGAGGTGCTGAAGGGACTCGGGATCGACGGGCCGGTTCTGTTCCCGCTCGCTGAGGATCTTCCCTACCTGGCCAAGCCGCTCTCGGACGAGGAACACAAGCGCGCGCTGGCGCTCGGCCGCCGATATGGCGTCGACGAGCTCGAGGAGTCGCTACCGATCTCGGTGATCGGGACCGGCCCGGACCTCAACAGCGCGACCGACAACGGTCTCGCCCGCGCGGCCGACCTGCTCGGCCTCTCGCTACCCGAGGTCATGAATCGAGCCACGATCTCTGGCGCGATCGAGATTGGCCGTCATCCCGGCGTGGTCCAGGTGACGTTCCGCGCACCGGCCGAGCGGCTGGAGGCGTGCGGTCTGCTCGCACAAGCGGTCGAGCAGTACGGGGCTCTCAGGCCGGACTGAGCTCGCCGCACAGCACGCGCCCGGACACGCGCCCCAGCATCTGGCCCGCCAAGCCGGGAGCCTGACGGGCGCTCCGCAGCTCAGGCCGCTCGAGCCGGTAGCGGCGACCGCTGCGCCGGACGCCTCCGCTGCCGGCGCGCAGGATGTTCTGAACCCAGTCCGATTCCTCGCCGTAGAGGACGGCTACGTACACGGTGTTCCCGTCGATGGCCGCGATCACCGGCGTCCGGTAGCTGCGCCCAGACCTGCGGCCGACGTGCTCGATCACCGCCCACGGTGGCAGGTAGGGCGCCCAGTTCATCTGCAACGGATTGGTGACGCGCTTATTGAAGCGGGCGACAACCCGCGGTACCCGTGCCATATCCGTACTATACAGTATGGTGAGCCTTGGGTATCCATTGCCTACCCTACGATGGGGAGCCTGGTGAGCTTGGCAGACGGAGCACAGCTGTGAGCGCGCTCAGATCGCGACGACCTGCCAGCGGCAGGCTATCGGTCGATGACTGGATCGAGCTTGGCTTCACGCTGCTCGCGGAGGAGGGACTCTCGGGCATCAAGATCGATCGGCTCTGTGCGCGCATGGGCGTCACGAAGGGAAGCTTCTACTGGCACTTCACTGACCTCTCCACCTACCTCGCAGCGATGGCCGAGCGCTGGGGAGACGTGCGTGACTCGGCGCGAGCGTCGTTTCGCGAGCTCGAGCATCTCGAGCCGGCGGAGCGCCTGGCCCAGATGATGGAGATCCTCGCCGACCCCCGCCAGGGGACACTCGAGCGCGCGGTGCGCGAGTGGGCGCGCTCGGATGCGGACGTAGCCGAGCGCGTGCGAGCGTCCGATCGCTGGGTGAACCGGGCCGTGCTGAAGGCGTTTCGCGATGCAGGCTTCAGCGGTGCCGATGCCGAGGTCCGGGCTCGCGGGCTGTTCTACGCAGGCGTCGGTTTCCTTCACGTCACCAGTGAGCGCGACCTTGCGCGCGGCCGGCGCGAGCGCCGGATGTTCCTGGAGATTCTGCTGAGTCGCTAAACAGGCTGGAGGGCCCTACACGCCGACGCGCGCGGGAGCGAGCCCGCGCGCGGCCAGCCATTCGGTGCAGGTGGCGGCCGCCTTACGCAGGCACTCGATCTGGTCGCGGCCGATGTAGTAATGGTTGGCTCCCTCGATGCGGTGGGTCTCTTTGTCGTGGGACCCAAGTGCGTCGTACACGGCGTGGGCGTAGCCCGGGGTGCAGATGTTGTCGGCGCTGTTGTAGATCTGAAGCACGGGAGCGTCGACGTCCGCGGCGGCGCGGATCCCATCGGCGTTGGCGTCGTCCAACGACCACTGCGACAGCCAGCTGCGCAAGGTCGAAAACCGCGCCAGCCCGATCGGCGAGTTGTTGACGATCCGCGGGTCGCCGAGGAAGGAGGTGCCCGGTTGACGGTCGTTGGGGTCCACGGCCGGATCTAGTGCACGTGGGTCGGCCATCGTGCCATGCACGACAAAAGCGAACTCCTCGTGAGGGCGCCCGGAAGCACGCAGGTCATCCAGACGTTGCTTGACCGACACGGTGATGCGCCTCACGCGGGCACGTTGCGCGGCCCGGTAGGCGTCCAAGAACGTGGCGCTGTAGGGGGGCTGGTTGCGCTCGTCGTAGAGATCGAGGCTCGGATCGCGTCGCTCCGGATCGTGCTCATCGCGGAGCGCCGGATCGATGCAGTCGCACAGCACCTGATGACGGCTAGGATGGGCGGCGAGCAGCAGCATCGCGTCGGCCGGGATCAGGTCCGCCTCCGTGAGGTTCGGCGGGTCGCCCGCCGGCGTGCAGAACACGCTCGGCCGCGTTGCCTGCTGCTGATAGAGCAGCGACAGCGGGCCGCCGCCGCTCCAGCCCGCGAGCACGATTCGCTCGTATCCGAACCGCTCTTTGGCGTCGCGGATCGCCGCGGCCAGATCCAGTACGACCTTCTCCATGATCAGTGCGGAGTCGACGCCGCGATAGCGGCTGCCTGCATAGATCACGTGGTTGCCCTGCTTGGCGAGCTCGGTGACCATCGGCAGATACGCGCCGCCGCCGACCGGGTGCATGAAGACGAGCACCGTATCGGACGCGATGTCGATCGGCCGCAGGCGGTAGGACTCGAGGAACACGATCCCCTCAACGCCGCCATACGTGTCTTTGAAGGCCGCCTGCTCGGCGTACGCGATGCCGTACGCCTCGCGCGTGATCCGGTGCCGGGTCACGGCACGGTGGCCGTCGCCTTGGCCCGCGCACGGATCTCGGCCGTCGTCGGCACGGGCGTCAGCGAGTACTCATAGAGCTTGCGGCGCTCCTCGAGCCACGGGGGAAGCCTCAGGTCGTCGCCCATGTGCGCGGCGTCTGGCTCATCCACGATGAAGCCCGGGCCGCCGCGCTCGGCGATCTCGAACAGGATCCCGCCGGGCTCGGTGAAATACACCGACCGGAAGAAGTGGCGATCGATGACCTCGGTCGGCTGGACGCCTCCTTGCTCGAGCAGCTCGTGCCAGCTCTCGATGTCCTCAGGCCGGCAGCCCCAGGCGACGTGCTGGACGACGCCGCCGCCGAAGCGGCGTTTCTCCGCCGGAGCCGGGTCGAGCTGGTACCAACCCCCGCGCTCGGCGCCCCGAGCCTCGAAGCGATCGAGCCCCATCGGCTTGAAGCCGAGGCACTCGGTGAGGAAGCGCTCGCTGGCCCCTTGATCACGAGCGAACGCATGGAAACCGTCCAGACCCTGAATCGCGTGCACCGCAGGGATATCTGGCGCCTCGCCGGTCAGTGGCGGGTCCGGCGTGGTGACCACCGCCAGCTGGTGCTCGAGGCCCTCGTGGTCGGCAAACCGCAGCCAGTCGTCGCCGCGGGCGGTGTCAAGCCCCTCGTCGGCGATCCGACGCTCCCAGAAATCGAGCGCATCCTCGGAACCCAGGCGCCATGCGATCCGGTGCACGTTCCCGGCCCCTGCGCGCCCATCCGGTCGACCACGGTATTCGAAGAAGCTGATGTTGTTGCCGTACGAGGCCTGTTCGTCACCGTAGAAGATGTGGTATGTCGTCATGTCGGTCTGGTTGATCGTCTTCTTGACGATCCGCAGACCCATCACCCGCACGTAGAAGTCGGCATTGCTGGGCGCGTCGGCTGTGACGCACGTGACGTGGTGGATTCCATCTAGTTGCATGGAGGCACCTTACCATACCTTTTGGTATTGTTATGAACGTGGCGGCACTCCTCGACGAGCTGCATTTCCTGCGGGTATGCAGCCGCGCCGGACTGCTCGGAATCGAGCCACCTCGGCGCGGCGTGGCGTTCGTCCGGGCGATGCGACGCTACGGCGGCATCGGTGCGGTTCCGGCCGTGGCGGCGCTGCGCCACGGTGAGCGCACGGCGATCGTCGACGAGCGTGGCGGGATCACCTATGCACAGCTCGACGCCCGGACCAATGCCCTGGCGAACGCCCTGATGGCGCGCGGCCTGCAAGCCGGCGATGGCGTGGCGATCCTCGCCCGCAATCACCGCGGGCTGCTCGAGGCGCTGTTCGGCTGCGCCAAGGCGGGCGCTCGCTGCGTGCTGCTCAACACCGACTTCGCCGGGCCCCAGATCGAAGAGGTCGCCCGCCGCGAGGGGACCCGCCTGCTGATCTGTGATCAGGAGTACCTGCGGCTGCTGCCCGAGTTCGAGCCCGAACTCGGCAGGGTGATCGCTTGGGCTGACGAGCCTGACGCGCGGGACACGCTCGAGCGCCTGATCGGCGACGGTGACGATGTCCCACCACCGCCGCCCGAGAGCCCTGCCGGGATCGTGATCCTCACAAGCGGCACGACAGGACAGCCGAAGGGTGCCCCGCGCGAGGAATCGCGGTCACTGGCGGCGCCCGGGACGCTGCTCGACAAGATCCCGTTCCGAGCGCGCGAGACGACCGTGATCGCGGCGCCGCTGTTTCATTCACTGGGGTTGGCGAACGGGGTGATCGCGGTGTCGCTGGGCAGCACGGTGATCCTGCGCAGACGGTTCGACCCTGAACTTGCGCTCGACGACGTCGCCCGCCGCCGCGCATCCGCCTTGATCGTCGTGCCCGTGATGCTTCGCCGGATGCTCGACGCGGCCACCGAGCGCGACCTCTCCACGCTGCGGATCGTGCTAGTCGCTGGATCTCAGCTCGGGGCGGAGCTAGCCCGCCGGGGGGCCGAGCAGTTCGGCCCCGTCATCTACAACCTGTACGGCTCGACCGAGGTGGCGGTCGCGAGCGTCGCCACACCAGAGGACCTGAGCATCGCGCCCCATTTGCGTCGGGCTTCCGCCGCACGGGACCGCTGTGCGGATCATCGACGACCACGACCACGAGGCGCCCGTCGATGTCACCGGCCGGATCTTCGTGCGGAGCCCGCTGTCGTTCGGCGGCTACACGACCGGCGAGACCAAGCGCACGCTCCCCGGCGGATGGATGGCGTCGGGGGACCTCGGCCACCTCGACGCCGAGGGCCGGCTCTTTATCGACGGGCGCGACGACGAGATGATCGTCTCCGGCGGCGAGAACGTGTTCCCGCAGGAGGTGGAGGAGTTGCTCGGCACGCATCCGGCGATCGTCGAAGCCGCGGTGATCGGCGTCGAGGACGAACGGTTCGGTCAGCGCCTCGCGGCATACGTGGTCGCGCGCGGACCACTGAGCGAGGCAGAGGTCAAGACCTACGTCGCCGAGCGGCTCGCTCGGTTCAAGGTACCGCGCCAGGTCACCTTCCTGCAGGAGCTGCCCCGCAACCCGACCGGAAAGGTCGTCAAGCGGCTGCTGCGCCAGCAGTCCTCCGCGCCGGCCGCCGTTCGCAGATGATCAGCGGCAGTCCCGCGGCGGGCCCGATCGTGGGCTGCTGGCGCACGCGCAGCTGGTAGCCAGGCGCGAGCTGATACCCGAATCGAGCGAGCATCGCCGCGGCGATCGTGCGGATCTCGAGCTGCCCGAAGCGCATCCCGATGCACGTGCGCGGCCCGGCGCCGAACGGCACGTAGGCGCCCTTCGGCAGCGCCTTCTTGCGCTCGGGCGCGAACCGCTCGGGCTGGAAGTCGTCCGGGCGCTCCCATACGTCGGGCAGCCGGTGGCTTGCCCACGAGGAGTAGAACACGGGCGCGCCCCCCGGGCAGTGGACGCCGCACACCTCGAACGGGTTGATCGAGCGTCGTGGCCCGATCCAGGCCGGCGGATACAGCCGTAACGTTTCATCGAGCACCATCTCGAGCTGTGCGGGCTGCCCGCTCGTTAGCTGCTTTGCGCTGGGGCGCCCGTCGGGCATCAGCTCCTCCTGCTCGGCCAGTAGCCGGTCCACCACGTCCGGGTGGCCGGCCAGCTCGTAGAACATGAACGCCACCGTCGAGGTGGTCGTGTCATGGCCTGCGAACAGCAGCGTCATCATCTCGTCGCGCACGTGGCGGTCGCTCAACTGCGTCCCATCCTCGTCGCTCGCGTCGAGCAGCAGGCTGAGGAGGTCGAGCCCGCGCTCGCCGGTGCGGCGGCGGGTGGTGATCTCGTTGTAGATCAGCCGGTCCAGCTGGCGCCGAGCTCGCTGCATCCGCTGCCAGGGAGTCCGCGGCCCGCGGAGCCACTGCACCGGCATGTCGTAGGAGTAGAAGTGGAGCGCCTCGTTGAACAGCCGCGCGGCATCCATCGAGCGCGCGGTCGGACCGTCCGGGTCGATGCCGAACAGCGCGCGCATCGCGATCCGCAGGGCCAGCGTCCGGGTCCAGCCGTAAAGGTCGATCCGGTCGCCGACGCGCCAGCCCGCCATCGCCCGGTCGGTCTCTGAGACCATCGTGTCCAGCGCGGCCGCGATGTGCTCGTGATGGAACACCGGGAGCATGATCCTGCGCGAGCGGCGGTGGAATTCTCCGTCGATTGTCAGCAGCCCGTCGCCGAGCAACGGGATCAGGTTGGCCATGCTCCCTTCCCGCCAGCTGAAGTTGGTCTGGTTGGAGACCAGCAGGTGGTGGTTTGCCTCGGGCCCCAGCAGAACGACAACCTTGCTGGTCAGCAGGCGCAGCGTGAACACGGGGCCATACCGCGCATAACGGTCCAGCAGCAGCGAAAGCGGATCGCGCAGCATCGTGCCCGCCCGCGCGGGTGCGTGCCGGAAGTTGGTGTCCCCCGGCGGGAACGGCACCGGCGTCCGCCATTCGTTGCGCAGATCGCGGTAGATCAGCCTCACTGGGTTGGCGGTTACGGGTGGCGGCGCCTGCAGTGACATCGGCACCGAAGCATACCGGAAAGTATGGTCGGGCTCCATGTGCGCCCGACAGCAGCGCACCGCGTACTCTCCGCTCGACGGCGACTGCGATGACGGACGACCCCGATCAGCTCCTCGACCACTTCTTCGCCGCGATCACCGCGGGCGACCTCGACGCGGTGGCGCAGATGTTCCACCCCCAGGTCCAGGTCTGGCACAACGTCACAGATCAGTCGGTCGACGCGGAGACGGGCCTCGCGATCCTTCGTTATTACGTACGGACCGTGTCCCCACGGCGCTACGAGATCGTCGAGCGGCGCCACTGGCCGGGCGGCGCCATGCAGCGCCACATCGTGCACGGCAAGGTCGGCGAGCAGACGATGCGCGCCCCCGTCTGTATTTCGTTCGCGTTCCGCGACGGCAAGATCGTGTCGATCCACGAGTACGTCGACTCAGCGGCCGTGACCGTGATGCTGCCCGAGTAGTACCTCAGCTGTCGCCCGGTGATCCGAGCCGTCAGCCACGCCCGACGAACGGCATGTTCGTCGCCATCACCGTCAGGAACAGCACATTCGCGTCGAGCGGGAGCTCGGCCATATACATGACGGCGTCCGCCGTGTGGCGGACGTCCATCATCGGCTCGGCCCGCAGCGACCCATCGGCCTGTGGTGTCCCTTGGCCAATCGCCGCGCTGAGCTCGGTGGCGGCGTTTCCGATGTCGATCTGTCCGCAGGCGATGTTGAAGGGCCGCCCTTCGAGCGAGATCGCCTTGGTCAGGCCGGTGATCGCATGCTTGCTCGCGGTGTACGCAATCGCGTACGGCCGTGGTACCTGAGCCGAGATGGAGCCGTTGTTGATGATCCGCCCACCCTGCGGGCTCTGCTCCTTCATCACACGGAACGCCTCGTGCGCGCAGAGGAAGCTGCCGGTGAGGTTCGTGTCGATGACGGTCCGCCACTGCTCGACGGCCAGCTCATCGAGCGGTGTTGGCGCGCCGAACACGCCCGCGTTGTTGAACAGCAGGTCGACCCTCCCGTACTCCGCGGCGGTGCGTTCAAACAGTTTCTCGACGGCGCTCGGATCGGTGACGTCAGTCCTCACGGCGAGCGCTTCGCCGGGTGGAGCGCCGGCGATCGTCTCCCGCAGGGCGCCTAGGCGACGGCCTGCCAGCACGACGCGATAGCCGGCTGCGAGAAGCGCGTGGGTGACTGCACGGCCGACTCCAGAGCCTGCGCCCGTGACGACGGCGACACGATCAGGCTGATCCATGTCGCACATCCTCTCAGTCTCGCGCTGCCGCGAATCTGAGTGTGGGGACGCTCACACAGCGCGGGGCTGGCCGCTGCGACCATCGTCGGTCGCTGATGCTGATCGCACTCGCCATCTTCGCCGCGTTTGCCGTGGGCCTCCGCGCCGCCTCGAGGTCCCATTCGGGCTGACGTCCGTCACGGCTTCGCCGGCTGCAGCCGCGGGAAGTAGCGCGAGAGCCCGTTGAACGTCCAGGGGCCCTGCGTGACGCACGGCGGCGCGCCCGTGCCGGGCGGGATCACCGGGACGATCAGCGGGTTGTGGGTGTTGCGGCAGTCGTAGGCCTTCAGACCGCCGTGCGCTATGTCGTTCTCGCTGTCCGGTGCCGGATAGGTGTTCTGGCGGTTGGTCGGCAGCCGCTTCTGGTAGCCACCGATCGCCTCGTTCCAGACGAGCGTGGTGGCCGCGAGGAAGTGGTGGGGCGGGCTGTTGGATTGCACGATCTGCCCCTCGCCGACCGAGGCCACGTTGGCGAACGCAGCGACGATCGAATCGCGCACCGCCGCCGAGAGCTGGAGCACCGGGACGATCTGCTCGATCGCGGGCAGCAGGCGGTCGAATGCGGGGCGGGCCGCCCGGAGGATCGCGGTGCCTGCCGGCAGACCGTACCTGCCGTCGGCCTCCAGGGCGGGCAGCGCGCCGAATAGCGGCTTCAGCTGGGCCGAGAGTGTCGCCGTCGCCGTCAGCGCCGGGGTCACGAGCGGGGCCACCGGCCGCAGGGCGTCGACCGCGCCATTGAGGTCGCCGACCGCGTTCTGCGCGTCGTTCGCGGTACCGCGCAATTGCGTCAGGAAGGCCGGGAAGGCGTCGACCGTGGCACGCAATCCCGCTGAGCGCTGCGCGATGACCCGGAAGACCCGATTGCCCGCGGTGATAGCGGCCTGCAGCGCGCCCTGCCGGTTGCCGACCGCGGTCAGTACCTCGCCGGCGCCGCCGATCAGCTGGGCG
Source organism: uncultured Solirubrobacterales bacterium (assembly GCA_963824755.1). GTDB lineage: Bacteria > Actinomycetota > Thermoleophilia > Solirubrobacterales > Solirubrobacteraceae > Palsa-465. The sequence goes on from CAWGQT010000002.1 coordinate 70,091, forward strand.
AGCTGGGCGCGCTGGCCGTCGAGCGTCTGCAGCAGCGCGCCGAAGTTGGCCATCGCCGGGGCCGACCATCCGATCGACTGGTTGAGGTCTTCTCCGCGGCCCCTCACGGCGGCCGCAAAGCCGGCCAGCAACTGCTGCAGCTGGCGGCGGGTCTGGGGGTTGAACGTCGAGAGCACGTCGCTCAGCTGCTGGGAGGCGACGATCTGGCGCGGCGACATCGAGCCGCCGTCGGGAATCGCGGCCGACCGACGGTCGCCGGGGGCAATCTCGATATAGGCCTCACCGAGCAGCGTCTTGGTGCGCAGGATCGCGCGAGCGTCTGAGTGCAGCGGCGCGAATCGCGGCTGCAGCTGCATGGTCACCCGGGCTCGATTGCCGTCGCGCTGCAGGCCCACCACCTGCCCGACATTGACGCCGGCGATGCGGACATCGTCGCCCGCGTAGAGGTTCGACGCCTGTCGGAACGCGGCCGACACCCGGTAGCCGGCGGGTGCGAACGGGATGCTGCCGCCGAAGCTGATCCACGTGAAGGTCGCGACGATCACGGTCGCGATCGCGAACGCGACCGGCACGATCAGCTTGCCACGACGGGGTATCTGCGTTTCCATCAGCGCTCGCAGATGTTCTTGACGCCGATCAGCTCAGCGAGGATCGCGCCGACGTTCTCGGTCGAGGTCAGTTGCTGGCAGCTCGCCAGGACGAGCGTCCGGGCGATCGACCCCTGGGCGTCCTCGTTGCCGGTCGCCGAGTCGACGTTGTGCGCCGCCCAGTCCAGCCAGAACAGCATCCCGGGGTCGCCGCCGCCCGGGTTGTAGGCGAGCTCGTTGGTCGCGTACTGCAGGACCTTGGTGATGCTCGTGAGGTGCGGGATCAGGGCCGTAAGCTCGGTGGCCGCGGGGGCCAGCTCGCGCAGGGGGGCTGGGCGTCTTGGACGAACGGACGCACATGCGTGCGTAGCGCGGTGGCGGTGCTCTCCGAGAAGGGGCCGAGCGTCTGCAGCGTCCTCGGCAGAGCCTTCACCGCCGGAGTGAGCGCGGTCAGGGCGGGTTCGGCGGCGTGCGCGATCTCGCTCACATCGGTGAGCGCGCGGCCGGTCGAGTTCAACGTGTGCGGCAGCTGCGCGATCGAACGGCGCAGCGCTGCGTCCTGGGTGGCGACAGCGTGAAGGGTCGCGTCGCCGGCCTGCACGACCTCAGCCAGCCTGCCGTCCTGCGAGGCAGCGCGGGTGACGACCGACAGGTTGTGCACGAGCTCGGCGATTTGAGCCCGCCGGGCGGCCAGCGCGGAGCTGATCTCCCTGGTCTGGTGCGCAGTCGGGCCGAGGGCAACGAGCAGGCGGCGCATGTTCTGGCCCTGCCCGGCGGTGCCGGTCGCGAGGGAGCTGATGAGCGTTGCCAGGAAGCTTCGGGTGTCGGCGTCGAGGGCGCCCAGGAGGTCCTCGAGCTCGCCGGGGGAGGTGCTGTCCGCAATCGGGATTGTGCTGCCCGCTCCGAGCCGCCCCGCGGACGGATGACCCGGATCGAGCTCCAGCTCCATGTCCTTGAGCGGTGTCACGGGCTGAAGCGCGACGGTCGCGTCGCGGTACACATGGGGGAGCTTGCTGCGCTGGATCGCGATCGTGATCAGCGCCTGTCCGCCGTGCACGCGCGCCCCGGAGATCGCGCCGACGGGAACACCGGCGACGTTGACGGGCTGACCGTAGCCGGGGACGACGCCGTTGGCGGCGGACAGCTCTACGCCGACGTCGTAGGTGTCGGAGAATGGGTTCGGCAGCCGCTCGTCGAGCAGCACGACGACAGCGGCCGCGGTCCCGATCACCGCGATCGTCGCCAGGACGACCAGGAACGGGAGGTTCTGGCGGAGCTTGCGCCAGCTCACCGCGCGCCCCCGATCTTCAAGCCGCCAGAGCTGGCGATCCGGCGGGCCATGAGGTCCGGCAGCGCCTGTTTCACGAACGACTCGTCAGGGCGCCACGGGGGTTCGACGTCCGGTCCGAGCCACTGCGGGTCGACGCCCTCGATCGCGCCGGTGGTGCTGCCGACGAGCTTGCCTAGACCGGGCACATTTGCCGTGACGGTCTGGTCACCGACCGTGACGCCGGCGCGCACAGCGACCCCGTTGGCGTCGAAGTCCGAGCTCAATCCCGAGAGCCCCGTGCCGGAGTGCAGGAGCTCGAGCCAGGCCGGTCGGCCCTTGGAGAGCGTGCCGTCTCGTACCTTCTCGCTCAGCACGGGAACGATGTGGGTTGACACACAAGTCCCGAGCTCGGTGAGACGCGGGAACAGGGTGCTCAGCTGGTCCTGGAGTGGCGGTAGCGCGGTGATGACCGGCTGCAGCGAATCGATCAGACCCACCAGCTCGGGGCGCGACACGAGCGCTGAGAGCTGGCCGAGCAGATCCCCGACTTTGCGCAGTGGCCCCGGCGCGGCGCGCAACGCCGGGCGCAGGTCGCGGGCGAAGGCATTCACCGTGGGCAGCGTGCGATCGACCACCGAGAGCGCGCTCGGTGCGCTCTGCGCGAGCGTGTCGACGCCGTCGATCGTGCGCTCGAGCGCTGTGGTGTCGGCCGACAGAGAGGCGGCGACGCGGTCGGCGTCGGTGACGATTCCCCGCAGCGTCGCCGGATCACGGGCGAGCTGCTGGGTGACCGCATCGCTCTCGGTCACCATCCTCGTCAGGTCACCGGGCTGTTCTCCCTGCGCGGCTTGCGCGAGCTGGGTTGCGCTGGGGAGTGCGCCGGCGAACTCGCGCACCGCTGCGCCCAGGGCGCCCGCGCCGGTCTCGCCGGTCGCGGTGCTGGGACCGCTTCCAGGCCCGAGGCCTGCTGCGAACTGGCCGAGCGTCCCCCTGAGCGCCTGGCGCACGGGCGTGTCGAAGACGTCGAGAAACTGGTCGTACTGGACCGGGAACCGGGTCTGCCTCAGCTGGATCGTGGCTCCGCTCTTCAGCGCTGGAGCGCTCGGGCTCCCGTCGTCGAGTGCGACGTAGAAGCTGCGCTCGAGGAACAGCCGCGGCTCGATTGCGAGCGTCGCGTCGGCGTGCACGGGCCGGCCTGCGGAGGTGATGTCCATCGTCACCACGGCGGTGTTGTGCGGTCCGGAGTCGATCGCGGTCACCTTCCCCGCAGGCAGTCCGGCCACCCGGACCTCGTCGCCCGGCTTGAGCTGGTTGGCAGACGCGAACACGGCCTGTAGCTCATAGCCCGAGCCGAGGAACGGGAGCTGCTTGGTGAACGTGAGGACGGTGCCGAACAGGATCAGGGCGGCGGCGATCAAGCCAAGCCGGACGCGGCGGCGATGCACCTGGCGGGGGGTGCGTCGTGAGCGGCGGCTCCTCATCGCGCTGCAACTGTCCCCAGCAGCCCGGCGCGCGCGGCGAGCGTCCTGGCCTCGGTTGGCGGCGCGGTCATCTGCGTTTGGTTGGGCTGGTTACCCGGCGGGCTGGTGAGATCCTGGCTGCTCGCGCTGTAGGGCTCGTTGCCCGACTCGCACTCCTGGTAGTTCTCGTGGGGGAGATAGTCGACGTGAAGGTTGTTCGACGGGGTCGCGTGCTGGGCGTACTCGTTGGTGGCGCCGGTCCCGACCACGCCGAGCGGGACGAACGGGAACTCGCTCGTCCCCTGCTGGACCGAGTCGGCGACGTTGCGTCCCCACAACGGGATCACGTTGCACTGGATCTGCGCGGGGGCGATTACCTCGAGCGCGGTTGCGAGCGCACTGGTGCCCTGCCCGAGCACCTTCAGGGACCCCGTCGTCGCGGGGTCGCGGCTCAGCGTCCGCAGAGCGCGCAGCGTTTCCTGGAGGTCCGCGATCAGCGGCCCGACGCGGCCGAGCGGGGACGACCCCGCCCGCAGCGCCGAGGTCAGCTCCGGGACGTCCGTGCGGACCAGGCGCGCGCCGGGAACGAGTTCGCCAGCGAGCTGGGCAGCGCCGGCGACCGCCGGATCCACCCGTGCCAGCGCAGTCGTGGCCACCTCCTCTGTACCGGGCAGTTGGTCGAGTGTGGCGCCAAGCGCCCCGCCGTCGCCCCGGAATGCCCGGAAGCTCACAGCGGCCGCGGCGAGCAGCGCCCGCAGGGAACCGGCGACCGGGGCCAGCGCCGTCGAGGTGGCATCGAGGCCGCCGATGAAGCGACCGAGGTCTGCCTGTCCTGAGGCCAGCGTCTGGGACACGTCTTGGAGCGGCGGCAGCAGCTGCGAGAAGGACGCGATCGTCGCGTTGAGGTCGCCGCCGCGGCCCGCGAGCCCACCCGAGAAATCGCCCAGTGAGCTCTGGATGCTGTGCGCGGTGGCCCGGTCGAAGATGTCGAGCAGGTCGGTCAGCTGCACGGTCGGCGAGGACTGCGATAGGGCGAGCGTGCCGCCCGGGCCGAGCCGCCGGCGGCTCGTGCCCAGCGTCAGCTGGAGGTAGCTCGCGCCGAGAATCGAGGCGGGCTGCTCCTGCACGTGGCTGTCGACCGGGATCCGACCGACCGAGGGCGAGAGCGAGAGCTCGAGCTTGGCGAACAGCACGCCACCGTGGCCGGGCTCGCGAGCCGCTGAGACCGCTTGGACCTGTCCGACCCGGATGCCGCCGATGCGCACATCGCTGCCGCGCTGCAGGCGCTGCGCATTGGGCAACTCGACATACACGCGGTATGTCGGCGCGAACGGCAGCCCCCCGTTGGCCGTGTAGGAGATGTAGACGATCGCCAGCCCGAGGACGATGCCGATGACCCCGGTGATCGCGTAGAGCCGCAGGCTGTCGCGGCGGGGCGAGCGGTGTGGGCGGCGGCGGCTCACTTGGTCAGGTAACCGAGCAGCGATAGCAGGGACTGCGCGGTTCCGGTCGGGGATGGCGGGGTGGAGGGGCTGGACGGGCTTAAGGCGCTTGAGGCACTCGTGGTCGTGCTCGTCGTCGCGGCAGTGGTGGGCGTGGTGGTCGTCGGGGTGCTCGCAGGCGGGGTGCCACCTATGCCGAGCTGAGTCGAGCGGCGCTGTCGTCGCGTACGGCCCGGAGCGGGTTGCGCTCGAGCGGCGGCGGCGGACGAAACGCCCGGATCCCGGCTCTGGGTCGTTCCCCATCCGCGGTCGCAGCCGGCCGCGGTCGGGTTCGCCAGGCACGGCGTCACGATCGCGTTCAGCGCGATCACGTGCGAGACGGCGTCAAACGGCGCGGGTGCCGTGGCCAGTCCGTACAGAAGCTCATAGGCGTACTCGATCCCGCCCCGGGACTGGAGGTTGGTGAGGAACCGGTCGAGCAGCGTGATCGCGCTCGGCGCTCTGGTGGTGAACGTGTGCAGCGCGCTCGCGGCCGGGCGGGAGGCGACAAGCGCGCTGCGGCCCGTGTCCGACAGCGAGGAAAGCTCCTGCACCGCCGGCCGGGCTGCGGCCGTGAAGCTTGGAACGGTGCTCGTCAGCTGGGTCAGGGCAGGGCCGTCGGCGCGCAGCGCGCTCAGCAGCGGGACCGCACCGCCGCTCAGTTGATGCAGCGTGTCCGAGGTGCGTGTCGCCTCGGAGAGGAACGCGGGAAGGCGGTCGATCGCGGAGGCGAGCGCCCCTCGGTGCTGCGCGGTCACGCCGGCCGTCGTCGCGGCCTCATCGACGAAGCGCCGCACCGAATCCTTGCCCGTGGCGAGCTGCGATATCACCTCATTGGTCTGCGAGATCGCATCCGCGAGCTGGGCACGCTGTGCGTCGATCGTGGCCAGCAACCAGTTGGCCTGCGAGATCGAAGGGTTCGCTCGCTCGAGGATCTTGTTGATGTCCTCGCCGCGTCCGGCCGTCGCGATGCCGAGCTCATTCAGCATCAGCTGCAGGCGGTCGGCGACGGGGACGCTGAAGATGTCGATGAACTGCTGCAGGGAGACCGGCGTGGTGTCGTGCGTGAGCGGCACCGTCGGCTGCCCGCCGTCGGTGGCGGTGAGCACCGGAGCCGACGGCGACCCTGGGTCGCACTCCACGTAGTTCTCGCTGATGATCCCTTCGGGCAGGATCTGGCAGCGCGCGTCGGTGTGGAACGGGGCGAAGCGCTTGTCGAGCCGGAGCTCCAGCGCGCCTTCAGCGAGTGCGTGAGGGCAACGCCGTCGACGCTGCCCTCCGGTACGCCCGCCACTTCTACATTCATTCCGCTGCTGATCCCGTCGGCGGTGTCGAAGATCGCGTCGACCCGGTAGCCGGGGCTGCTGAACGGGTGGGTCAGCACGACCACGGCCAGGACCGCCCCGATCACGGCGAGGAGGATGATCAGCCGCTTCACGGCAGGTCCACGCTCCCCGGGACGTCGTCGGCCGGTTTGCACCAGAACGAGCCGACGATCCACGGGTTGGAGCCATCGGGGGCGGGCGGGGCATCGCCGCCCGGGCAGCGCGCGGTCAGGTGCTCGCGCACGCCGAACTGGCCCGGCACGAGCGTTCCGCTCGGGACCAGGGCGCCGAACAGGCCGGAGAGGGCGGTCTGCGGCGCGTTGACGAACTCGACCCGTGCATAGTGGCCGTTCTCGTCGTAATTGCCGGCGGCGATTCCGCCCAGGCCGTTGGTCACGCCGAGCAGGAAGTCGGGCCCGTAGTAGCGCAGGCCGGTGAGGATTTGCAGCGAGTCCTGCAGCGCCGTCCCCGCGGCGCCGAGCGCGGGCAGCGCGACCGGCTTCAGCGTGGCGAATCCACGCAGTGCCGAGCCCAGCGACGGGAGCAGCCCTGCGAGGCGCGCCAGTACGGGATTCGCCTGCTGGGCTGTCGGGACGAGCTGCGTGAGCACGGTGCCGAGCGGCCGCGCCGCGGCGGGCACGGCGCGGAGCGTCGGCCGCACCGTGGCGATCGTGGTGCGCAGGTCCGAGAGCGTGTGCGTGCTCGCGCGCAGCGCCCCGGGCGCCCGTGTGAGCAGGTCGGCGAGCGGCTGCTGCTCACGGGCGACTGCCTGGAGCGTCCGTGCGGTGTTGACGAGGGCCCCCTCCAGGTCGCTCTGCCGCGAGGCGAGCGCGCTGGCGGTGGTGTCGGCTGTCCGGATGAGCTCTGAGAGCCTGACCCGGTCCTGGTCGAGCTGCCCCGTCAGCCCGCTCGTTTGCGCGAGTGCGGGCGAGAGCTCGCCCAGCAGCTGGTTGAAGTACCGCGAGCCGGAGCCGGCGAAGATCTCCGAGCTGTGTCCGATCGTGCTTTGCAGGTCGCGCCGGGTCGCCGGGTCGAAGGAATCGAGCAGCTCGTCGATGTCGACGATCCCGGCCGTGAACTGGGTTGAGAGCACCGCGCCGTCGCGGAGCGGGGGGGCGGTTAGGGGGCCGGGCTGCAGGTCCACATATCGGTTGGCGACGCCTGCCTGTCCGGGCGCCCTGATCTGTGCGCGGGTGCCCGCGTGCAGCGGCGTGTACCGCCGGTCGGTGATCGACACGGTGACGTCGGCCTGGCCATCGGGGGTGACGCCAATGTCGCTCACGGTCCCCACGGGGACGCTCGCGACTTCGACCCGGTCTCCGACCACGAGCTGGCCTGCGTCGAGGAAGCGCACGTGCAGCGCGTAGGCGCTGCTCGTATTGAGAACGGTGAGCGCAGCCACCGCGAGCATCGTCGTTGCGAGCAACGCGATCGCGACAGTTCTCGTGCGCGTCGCCGTCATCCGCCGATCGGCAGTCGTGGGCTTCCTCCCCAGAACAGCTGGCTGCCGAGGACGCCGATGAAGTGGACGCCGACGAGGTTGACGATCATCGCCTTCGCCGTGGCGCGTCCCACGTCGACCGGTCCGCCCCTGACCGTATAGCCGTAGTAGCAGCCCACGATCACCACGAACGTCGCCATCACCACGCCCTTGATTCCGGAGAACAGGTAGTCGGAGGGCGTCTGGAACTTCCAGAAGAGCTCGAAGAAGCCCCCGGCGGAGGTCGTGGCGACCTGGAGGACGACGGCAACATAGGAGCCGATGAACGCGATCGCGATCGCGATCGCGTAAATGAACGGCAGCACCAGCCACATGCCGAGCAGGCGTGTCGTCGAGAGGTAGACGAGCGAGTCGAGCCCCATCACCTCGAGCGCGTCGATCTCGTCGCTGATGCGAACGCCTTAGCGATCGACGGAGGCGCGACCAGGTTCGCGGACTCGTTCACGTCCTTGCCTGGGAACGAGGGAGGGAGGTCGACGGTGCTGTTGACGGCCGGCTCGGCCAAGCCGCCACCGCCAATATCGCCGCTGACACTCGCGGCGTCGTGCAGGCAGTTCCAAAGCAGCTCGGGGTACCAGAATCCGATGATGTCGCCGGCTTGAACGGAAATGCTCGCCGAGAACGTCTCAAGCCCGGTCCCCGCGAGCGTCTCCAACGCGGTCTTACCGACGACCTTATATGTCGTACCTGAGACGGGCCGCAGGGCCAGGAACTCGATCTGAACGCCGTCGTCGGACGAACTAGAGTGGAACGAGAAACTCGTGATCGCCCCCCGCCCGCCGGCACTACGTAGTTCGTATCGGCAAGCACGCCCCCAGGAGAATTCGGACTGCACCCGCCGCCGTCGGTTCCGGTCTGACCAATCGTGACATCCGCCAACGCCGACCCAGCCGGCAGCGCCACAAACACCAGCCCCACGAGCACCAACAAGCGCCGCACGCGCCCCAAACCAACGATCCCCGACACCCTCCTCACTAGCTGACGGACGGGCGCGACCAGCAGAAGGCGAACCCCCAACGCGCCCATCGGCAAACCTAAGCCCCCAGGAACTGGCGGCCAAGCAGCCCTAACAGTCTCGTGCACAGGCGCGTTCCCGCAACGCGAGCCGGACTCTTCATTTGGGCTTATTGGTCAAGCTTCCCTGGTCGGCGGATGTCGGAAGAGGAGTCCGATTAAGTGTGTAGGCGGCTGACCTGTGTTAACTCTAAACCTTGGGTTGAGGGTTGTCTAGTGGTGGTTGTCAGATTGCATTGTCGGGGAGCCGGTCGCCGAACTGGATCTTGAAGGCGAGCAGCGCCTTGATCCATGCCCGGGTTCGGGTCCATTGCGGGACGGCGTTCTGGATCGCGAGGTAGATCAGCTTGCGGGCGGAGTCCTCGGTCGGGAAATGCCCTTTGGTCTTGATCGCTTTGCGTAGTTGTCGGTTCAACGCCTCGATCGCGTTCGTCGTGTAAATCACGCGACGGACCTCAGGCTCGAACTGAAGGAATGGTGTGACGTGCTCCAGGCGTCCTGCCAGGCTTGAACGATCGGCGGGAACCGCTTGCCCCACTTCTCATCGAACGCCTCGAGCGCCGCCCAGGCAGCGTCCTGGTCGATCGCGGTGTAGATCGGCTTGAGGTCCTTGGCGACCTGGTCGAACTCGCGGCGCGGGACGTAGCGCAATGACCGTCGGATGAGATGCACGATGCATGTCTGCACGACGGTCTGCGGGAAGATCGCCTCGATCGCTTCGGGAAACCCGGTCAGCCCGTCGACGCAGCAGATCAGGATGTCTCTGACGCCGCGGTGTTTGAGTTCTGAGAGCACTTGCATCCAGAACTTCGCGCCCTCTGTCTCTTGGAACCACATGCCGAGCACGTCGCGCTCGCCGCTGACACGGACGCCGAGCGCGAGGTAGCACGCCTTGCGCTGCACGCTGCCGCCCTCCTTGACCTTGAGCACGAACGCGTCGAGGAACACGACCGGGTACACGTCGTCGAGCGGTCGCTGCTGCCACGCGCGGGCGTCTTCCATGACGGCGTCGGTGACGCGGCTGATCAGATCCCGGCCGACGTTGACGCCGTAGAGCTCGCGCAGGTAGCGCTCGATATCCCGCGTCGAGAGCCCACGGCTGTAGAGCGCGAGGATCTTCTCGTCGAACCCCTCAAAGCGCCGCTGACGCTTTCTGACCAGTTGCGGCTCAAAGCTGCCATCGCGATCGCGAGGCGCCTTGATCGACACCGGCCCGTGCTCGGTTATGAGCGTCTTCGGCTTGCCCTTCCCGTTGCGCGTGTTCCCCGTCCCGCCAGGCGGCTCCTGATGCGCCTCATAGCCGAGATGGTCGGTCAGCTCGACCTCCAGCGCCCGCTCGACCAACCGCTTGGTCAACTCGCCGAACACGCCACCACGGCCGAAAATCTCCTCCTCGGTCCTCGCCCCCGCGAGCAGCTCGTCGACCACCTCGTCGGGGAGTTGGCGGCGAATGTCCTGCGGCACGTCCCCCAGGATCTCAGAAGGGGGCGCCGGCGGCTCGCCTAGCGGCTCGCCGCCGCCGCCAGACCGTGTCGAGACAGACACACAAACAGGATCTACTTCTTTGGTTGAAGGCATGACGCTGTCTTTCGTTCATGCCTACACACTTCCTGGGACACTCCCGGTGGAAGAGCGCCGCTTTGGGCTTGCCCGTGCAGAGGGCCGCTTTTAGACCAGCGCCTTCCCGACGTTCCGTCGAGGTGCCCATAGAGCGGCAACAGGAGGTCGCGCCCTTAGAGCGCCATCAGTAAGCAACCGCCAGGGTACCTCGCGCCGACCCGTGTCAACCAGGTCGGATGAAGGGAGTGAAGGTGATCAGTGAGGGGCGGTTCGCTGGCGTGGACTGGGCCAGCGAGGAGCACGCGGCGTGCGTGGTCGACGAGCGAGGTCGGATCGTGGAGGGCCGGCGCTACCGGCACAACGAGCCGGGGATCCGGGCGTTGTGCGCCAGGCTGGTCCGGTTGCGGGTGGCGCTGGTCGCGCTCGAGCGACCCGACGGGTTGTTGGTCGAGCGGTTGTTGGACGCCGGGTTGGCGGTGGTTGCGGTGCATCCCAACCAGGTGAAGGCGATGCGGCCGCGGTTCAGTGTGGCGGGCGGCAAGTCAGACAGTTTTGACAGCTTCGTGTTGGCTGAGCTCGCGCGGACCGACAGCCACCGCTTCCGGGTCCTTGAGCCTGACGGCGACCAGACAAGGCGCTGCGGGCGATGACGCGGGCGCGCGATGGCTTGGTGCGTACCCGTGTCGGGCTGGCCAACCAGCTGCGCGATCAGCTCGCCACCTTCTGGCCCGGTGCAGCGAAGGTGTTCTGCTCGGTCGACTCGCGGATCGCGCTGGCGTTCCTGCGCCGCTATCCCTCGCCGCTGGATGCCCGCGGGCTGGGTGAGCAGCGGCTGGAGGCGTTTCTCAGGCGCAACGGCTACACGGGCCGAAAGCCCGCTCGCGAGCTGCTCGCCCGCCTGCGCAACGGCGCGGAGGGGCGCGCCGGCGAGCTAGAGATGCAAGCCCGTCGCGAGATCGTGCTGGCGCTCGTCTCCGCGCTGGAGCCGATCGTCGCGCGGATCAGCGAGCTGACGATCGAGATCCGCCACGCGCTCGATCAGCACCCCGACGGACCCACGTTCCGCTCGCTGTTCATCGCTCAGGACTCCTGGCTGTGCGCCGCGACGATGATCGCCGAGATCGGCGACTGCCGCGAGCGCTACCCCAGCTACCGCGCACTGGCCGCCGACGCCGGCCAGGCCCCCGTCGCGGTCGAGTCCGGCAAAGCCAAACACGCCCAGTTCCGCTGGGCATGCGATCACCGGCTACGCGCCGCGTTCTGCACCCTCGCGGACTCAAGCCGCCGGCACAACCCCTGGGCCGCCGACATCTATGACCGGGCACGAGCCCGCGGCGCTAGCCACACCCACGCCACCCGCATCCTCGGCCGCGCTTGGAGCCAGATCATCTGGCGGCTCTGGCACGACCACGACGCCTACGACCCCGCCAACCACACCGCGCTACAGAAACTGATCGCGGCGACCTGACACAAGGTCGGCCCTCCGGGCCTACCTCACCGCCACCCAGCGACGGCTCGACGCCGCCGTCACCGCAGGCTGCCCGCAGGGCAGAGCGCGCAGCGCTTGACGGCAAGCCGACCGACGTACCCACCAAGGGTTGACAGGGCTACAAGCAACAGCGCATCGCTCCGGCCGTGATCGTGCTCACGATGGTCGCGCTCGAGACTGCTGTCACTGTCGATGATTGGGCGGCCTGGCTTCGCAACGGCAGCCTGGTGGCCGGACCCCTGCGCCATCCCCGACTGCACGAGAGCGAGGGCCCGGCAGTGGCCAGGCCCTCGCTGAGCGTCTTTCCGCGGCGACCCCTCGCGCCTACTTCACAACGACGAGCTTCGCCTGCATCCACGGATGGACGGCGCAGATGAAGTAGAGCGTGGTCCCCGGCTTCGCCGTGACCTTCAGCGTTACCTTCGCCTTTTGCTTCGGTGCGATGAAGGCCATGTCACCGGGCCCGTCGATATTCGGGGGCGTGTTGGTTCCCTTTCCGTTGTTGACGAACAGGAACTTCGGCGGCTTGTTCGCTCCTGGAGTGGCCCCGAACTCCTCCGCGATTGTTCGGCAGATGCCGCTGCCTTGATCGCAGGCCCCGATCTGCTTGGTCGTCAACGGCCGCTGGCTCTTCGTGACGACGCTGAACGTGTGCGGCCCGTCGGATGCAGCCAGATTGACGATCGAGATCGTCCCCCCAGACTTGACGGTATAGACGTCATTCTGCCAGCGAGTCCCATCCTGGGCATAGCGATTGATCTTGAACTTGACCGAGGTCACGGCGTTAATCGTGGTGTGCTTCGGTGCGCTGCCCGCGGCCATCGCCACGGCACTACCGCCGGCCACGAGTCCGAGGGTGGTGATACCGATCAGCAGCTTACGCTGCGACATTGCGACTCCTTTCCCTAACTGAGATCACCAATGCAGTGACGCGCCGGGCCAAACTCCGGAGTCCGCCGCCAGCACACGCCGACCGTGCGCCAAGGCAAACGATGGTCCACTGCATCCTCCTTGTCTATGCCTCCAACGGACGCGACGACTCCAAGCCCGAGCCCCAATCCTCACGCGCGACCCTAACCACCCGGAGCAATCGTTGTCAACCCAGCATCACACGAGCACGTACGCGCTAGGCCCCACGCTACTCCTTCGGGCTACAAGCAGCAGCCGAATGGAGACCTCAACCACCCGGGTACGACAGAAGTTGTAAGCCGACCGCGACGCTATGCCGGTGAGTGGCGGCAGGCCCTCTCATTTGATCCGCGTCCGAGCTGAGTCGCGCCTGGCTCGGATCGAAGCGCAGGGCCGCGTCCTGCACGTGCCGGCGCAACAGGTGCCCGTAGACATCGGTCGTCGTCGAGGTCTTGCTGTGCCCCGCGATCGCGGAGATCAGCAGCAGGCTCGCGCCGTGCTCGATCAGCCTCGTGACCGTGGTGTGCCGCTTACGTGGAATTCCACGTAAGCGCCATTACGTGGACGGCTGGGTTATGTGGCCGGCTGGCGTGTTTCCCTTGCTGGGCGTGTCGCGGGCTTCCGTTCCGGCCACATAATCCGGGCGGTTATCGGCAGATCTGGTCGAGCCTTTCGAGGAGATCTTGGTCGGCTGTCCAGCTGGGCAGGGGCTCGGGGGTGAGCGACGCGTAGGCGTTCTCGATGGCTTTGCGTTTGGTCTCTGGGTCGGCGCGGGCGTAGATCTCGGTGGTTGAGACGTCGGCATGGCCGAGCAGGTCGCGGATGTAGATCACGTTCACTCCGGCTTTCAGCAGGTGCATCGCCCGGGTCCGTCTGATCACGTGCGGAGTGACGTCCAGTCCGGGCGCGTAGCCGGGGTCGCGGCGGCGGAGGGATTGGACGTGTTTGGCAAGGAGTTTGGTGACGGCCCAGCGGGTCAGTCGAGTCTGGTGGGGCCCTTGGAACAGCGGGTCGGCGTCTGCGCCGACGCCGGGATGACGGGTCCGCCGGTCCAGGTAGTCCTGCAGCAGTCGGGCGGTGGGGTCCATCAGCGGGACGCGCCTGATCTTGGAGCCTTTGCCGTGCAGCGTGACGAGCACCGGGCGGGCCGCGCGGACATCGGCGGTGTTCAGGTCGCAGATCTCTTGGACGCGGGCGGCGGTGTCGTAGAGCGTCGAGAGCAGGACGGTGTCACGCAACCCGCGCCGGGTAGTCGGGTCGGGTTCGGCCAGGAGCGCCTTGACCTCATCGCCGGTGAGGTAGCCCATGTCGGTGGCCGGCGTCTTCTTCTGCTTGATCGCGAGGATCTGGGTGGCTTGGTCCAGGAACTCCGGCCGCTCGACCGCGGTGTACCGAGCGAGCGACTTGATCACCGCGAGGCGCTGATTGCGGGTCGCCGGCGAATTGCCACGCTCGGTTTGCAGCCAGTCCAGGAACGCGAGCACCTGCGCCCGATCGAGGTCTGAGAGACGCAGCTTCTCGGGTGGGGTTGCCTGCACGTCACGGAACCAGGTGAGCAGCAGTTTGATCGCGTCTCGGTAGGACGCGATCGTCTGCGGGGACAGGTCCCGCTCGCCGGCGAGGTGGTCGGTGAGGAACTTCGACAGCCAGCGGCCGGCCAGATCCCCCCGGTCTGGGGTGACGCGGCTCACCGGTCGGCTCCTTCCGGGTTCGGGATGACGTACCCGAACCTGGCTTGGACCATCGCGGCGACCTGGGGGTAGGCGTCCGCGGTCAGCTGGAGGTAGTACTGCGTTCCCCGCAGGTCGGTGTGGCCCATGTACGCCGACAGGTAGGGCAGCATCACGACCAGGTCGCTGCCGTCAGCGGCCCAGCGCCGCAGGTTCTGCACGGCGAAGCCGTGCCGTAGCGAATGGATGTGCGGGCCGCCCGGGAAATGCGGAATGTCCGCATCGGCGAGGTAGCGGCGCAACCGGTTGTAGATCGTGGATTGGTGGGCCGGCTTGGTCGGGTCGCCGGTGTGGAACAGGTGGTGCGCGGGTTCCGGGTTCGGGTGTGCCGCCGCGATATAGCCCTGCACGGAGGCGGCGAGACGCGTCGTGATCGGCACGACCCGGCTCTCGCGGTTCTTGCTGTCGCGCACCTCGAGCGTCGCCTGCGCCAGGTCGACGTCGCGCAGTTGCAGGTTGAGCGCTTCTGAGATGCGCATCCCGGTGGCGTAGAGAACCCGGAACAGCACCGGATCGACCAGCACCCGGTTCGACCCCTCCGACAGCGGCTGGATGTCGATCGCGTGGAACAGGCGGCGGATCTCCTCGTCGCTGAACACATAGGGCGGCGGCCGGTGCCGGGCCTTCACGCGTGTCAGCGTTGGCGGCGCCCACGCCGGCCAGCCGAACTGGCGGGCGTGTGCTGCCAGGTCGCGCAGGATGATCTCCTCACGGCGGATGGTCGACGCCTTGAGGTGGCGGTCGTAGAGGAATCCCTCGACGGCTTCTTGGATGATCGACCCGTCCGCGTAGCCGTCCCGGCGGCAGTGCTCGGCGAACTGCGCCAGCACCCGTGCTTGGCGGTCATACCGGAACCCGCCGGCGCGGCGCGCCGCGACCAGCGTCGCGATCAGGTCGCTCAACGTCGACGCGGTCACGACCGCTCCCCTGCGTCGAGGACATCTTCGACGTCAAGCGCGCAACGACGCAGGTGCTCGGTGTCGAGCCTGAGGTAATGCGCGGCGGTCGTCGTGCCCACGGCGTGACCCAGAACCGCGGTGACGACCGGCGGCGGCGTGTCGTCCTGGAGCATCGCGACCGCCAGCGCGCCGCGCAGCGAGTGCAGGCCGTGCGAGCGCCCGCCCGCGAACGCGATCCCCGCGCGCCGTGCGTAATAGCTCAGCCGGGAGCCCGCCGACGTGGAGGACCCGAACGCGGTGAACGGGTAGCGGTGCTTCACGAAGACCTGCCGGCAGGCCGCCTCCGGCCGGCCGTGCCGGATGTAATCGATCACCGCCCATCCGACGTCGCCCGGCAGCGACAATGTCAACGGCACGCCGGTCTTGTGCTGTCTGAACGCCAGCGTCTTGGCCCGCCAGTCGAACCAACCGAGCTCCAAGCGGCGCAGATCTCCGACCCTCACACCGAGCCTGACGGTCAACAACACCATCGCGTAGTCGCGTTTCCCGATCGCGGACTGCCGATCGATCTGCTCCAACACCAAACGGACCTCACCCGCTGTCCACGGGTGCGGAGCCGACTGACCGCGCCGCGGATAGCGCTGCGGCGGGAGCCGCCCGGCCAGGTCCTCCCAGATCTGTCCGCCCTCGTGCAGGTGGCGCAGGAAGTCACCCAACGACGTACGCAGCAACCCGGTCGTCTTCGGGGCGTACCCCCGCCGATGACGCCGGGCCCAGAACCCGGCCAGGTCCCGAGCCTGCACCTCCTCCAGGGTCTCCCGACCGACCTCCTCCAGATAGACGAGGAACTGGTTCGCCGCTTGCTGCTTGGTCACGACGGTCGCTTCGGCGTTCCCCCGCCGCCGGCACGCCGACAGGTACTCGTCCCGGGCCGCACGGAAACGCGCCGGGCAGCGCTCAACCGGCGGCGTCGTCGCCTGCCCCACCTCCGGGACGCCACCAGCCAACGTCTCCATCAACAAGAGCAACGGCCGGCGCGCGAGCTGAGCCCGCCGGACGTCGGTCGGCTCTCGCAGACCCGCGAGCCTTGACCCGGACCGCTCGGCGATGAAATCGAGACAGTCCACCTCGGTCGGGACCGACCGGCCGCGAGCCTCGAGGAACCCGGCGAACGCATTGAACTCCGCCTGATGACGCTTGATCGTCGCCCTCGACCGACCCGCCGCCTCCAACGCAACGATCACCCGCACCGACGCGTCACGGACCACTATTGCCTGCATGAGAATCGCCTCCTGATCGTGATGAACAGGAGCGCGATTCTTCGCCGGCTCACCGCATCAACGGGCGGCCTCCCACGTTATGTGGCCGGAACCGGGCTCAGCGACACGCCCAGCAAGGGAAACACGCCAGCCGGCCACATAACCCAGCCGTCCACGTAATGCCGCAGGTCGTGAAGTGTCACCCTCTTTGGCAGCCCCGCCCGGGCGGCGTAGCGGCGGAAAACGCGAGTAACCATCCTCGGGCTCAGCGGCTCGCCGAGAGTTGACGCCCGATGCCGGCTAGTGGCCGGCTTCGGCTCGACCGTCCCAAACACGGCCGACTCGTCGGCTGGCGGGCTCCAGCCGTTCGTCTCGACGGCCTGACGGTAGACCTCCTCGAGCGCGTCGAGCGCGTCCGGGAACAGCGGAACGAACCTCTCCCCGGCCTCGCTCTTGGTGGTCAGCGACTCCTCGTCTTCGAGGTCGTCGTACGGGCAGATCGATCGCCTGACATACAGGACGCGCTCGCTGACGCTGACGTCCTCCCATCGCAGTCCGATCAACTCCCCTCGACGTAGGCCGGTTGAGATAGCGACGCGGAAGAACAGACGCCAGCGTGGCGAGCAAGCATCGAGGAATCGCGCCGTCTCGGTCGGCGTCAAGGCAGTACCCGCGACTTCCGCCGTTGTGCCTTCCGACCCCTCTCGCGACCGATTTCTGCGGCGGGGTTGACCGCCAGCAGGCCCTCGTCACGGGCGAAGGAGAACAGCGCGTGCGTGTGCCTGCGAATCTTGGCGACTGTTTCACCGCTCAGGCCCTCGGTGCGTTTCCGCTCGAGCAGTCGTCGGATCATTGCAGCGTCGATCTCGTCGACTCGGAACGCCCCGAGTGACGGCGCGATGTGCGCGTAGAACACGCCCTTGTAGTTCGCTGCCGTGGACGGCTTCAGACTTGGCTGGACGTGCTCTCTGAGCCATCGCTGGCCGAGTTCGAGGACCGTGTCCCGAGAGGAGACAAACTGTTTGTCGTCGATCGCGCCTTGCAGGGTCTTCGGTTTGGTTTCGGCCGCTCGGTAGCTCGTCCCAGCCTTACGCTCAACCTGACGCCAGACCATCTTCCCGGTTGCAGGATCGACCTCGCGCACGCGCGTGCGGATGTAATAACGATCACCGCGTTTCAACGATCACCGCGTTTCCGAATGCTTCCCTGTGCCATCACGCACCGTTCCCGTGCGTGGGCCTACGATTCGAAACGATCATCAGAACCTCCTGATGGTCCATGCCCCGGGGTGTTTGCCGCACCGCCGGGGCGCTTTGCGTTGTGCTCGGATTGTACCTCCGCGCGGCACGTGTGAGCCACTTTTGCACGTCTACGGCTGCGACTCTGGAGTTGGTCGAGCGATGAGTAGGGTCCGTCGGATCTGCCGCTCACAATGGCGCGGAAACGTGCCAGCTCGCGTCGGCAGGCGGGCGAGCAGGCCACCGCGTCAGACCGACGTCCGACGAGAGAGGCTCCACAGCCCGGACACCTTCGAGGCTCGGTCATAGCCAGGATCCCAGCGCATCCAAGAAGACCGGGAGTCGACCGTTGCGGTAAGGGGCCGTAGACGTTGTCTTGGCGTTGACCCGGGGGCCACATCACCGAGCCCGCCGACCCATCATCCCGCCACCCCGATCCCGCCCGACGTGCCGGCTTCTTGCGAGCGACTGGGTGCCCGGGAGATAATCGCCAATGGGGCCGGACGAGCAAACACGGGGAGCAGACATGACCAAGTCACGCACGATCGCGGCGGTCGCACTTGCGTCTGGCACGTTCGGCGGAGTCGTCGGGTTCGCTTGCGACATCGGCCGCCAACTCGCAGGCGAGCGCTGACGCGATTGCAGCGGCAGTGCAGAAGGTGACCGACGCGAGCGCCAAACAGAAATCTGCGGGCCATCAATTCGCAGCTGAGCGAGCTGGTCGCCCACCTCGATCCGAATAGGGGAGAGCTCACGGCTCTCGCCCGCGGGCTTGGGAGTCTGCTGAGCCGCTCTGGGGCGAACTCGTCGCTTGCCGGCGTGGCGCACAACCTCTCTGGCATCTGCCAATACACCGTGCCTTCCGACTCCCGCTTTACCTTCTGCACGATCGAGCCCTGAGCCTGGTCCTGGCACTCGAGCTGGCACGGACGGGCCACGATCGGCCTGCGACCGTGACGTTCCCCGTTGACGAAGATCGAGGCCGGGCGATCCCAAAGCGCGACACGTGGGGATCGCCCGGCCAAGCACCGCGAGGATGTGAGCGCGGCGCTCGCGCGCCGGCTCGAGGGCTCCGGAGAGCGCAGCGCGCGCGAGTCGAGCGTGGTGGCATCTTCTTGTGGCATCTCCGGCACCTCGGTGGCATCTCGCTTTCAGCACCCCCGCCCCGAGGCGCAACTAACGACCCCAAGGTAAGCCGCGTGGCGGACGTCGACCTAACAGCGAGACTGCTTGCCCTTCGTGACGGTCGGTCTACGGCCGGAAGCGCTCGCCCTCGTAACGCACTTTGCGCTCGCCTGAGTCGAAGTCGGTGACGAAAGCCATCACGCCGCAGTCGCACTTGCTGCCGTACGTGCTGATGACGCGATCACCTCTCCGCATGACGCTTGGCCCGTTGAAGCCGAGATCCTCGAGCGAGCGCCAGTCGTGTCCGCCAGGCTCTCGGCAATCCGGCTCGGACGGGTCGAACTTTCCCTCGGACATCAACGACCGGAGCCTAACGGCCTGCGCGGTCGCCCGGTTGTGGGAAGTATGTGGGAAAACCGGCCGGCTCGCTGCGCACGGCATGCTGACTACAACGCTCCTCTACAAAACGAAACCCCCCGATTTAACAGGGGTTTCGCGAGTCTCCTTGCGATGGGCGATGCTGGGCTCGAACCAGCGACCTCCGCCTTGTCGAGACGGCGCTCTCCCAGCTGAGCTAATCGCCCTGAGAGGGCCTGTAAATGTAGCGCGGTAGACTCGGCACGATGCGATGGCGGAGCGCGCTGGTGGTCTCGGCCGTGGCGTGCATGGTGCCCGCGGCGGTTGCGCTGGCCAGCGGGACCAGCGCCGGAGTGACGGTCGCGCCGAAGGTAGGAACGCCCAAGACGGAGTTCGTGGTGACCTTCCGGGCCCCCGACCGAAGCGGTGACCATGGCGGACTCTCGCGAGACTACGAAGTCTCGGCGGCGGGCGGCTCGAGCGGCTGCCACTCCAGCGGCCGAACCTCGCTGCCGCCGACGCGCAAGGGCGCGCGCGTGCACGCGGTGGTTCCGCCTGGAGCGGGTCGCTGGTGCGTTGGCAGTTACGCGGGGCGCGTGGAGGAGTGGCTGCGGCCGATCTGCGGCGGTGCGCACCCGTTCTGCCCGCAATTCATCGCGATCAAGATGATCGGGACGTTCTCGTTCCGGGTCCGCGGCGCCACGGCCGACACGACGCCGCCGAGGTTCGCCGGGCTGAAGAGCGCGATCCAGTGCGTGCCGGGCCCGGAGCGCCCACACGAGCGGATCCCCGTCCACCTGTCGTGGAACGCCGCGACGGACAACGTCACGCCCAGCTCGCGGATCATGTACGAGATCTATTCCGCTGCCCGCGCCGGTGGCGAGAACTTCGCGCGCCCAGAGTGGGCGCTCCGAGGTGTTACGCAGTTCGAGACCCCGAGCGTCGGGCTCGGCGAGTTCTTCGTCGTGCGGGCCCGTGATCAGGCGGGCAACGCGGACCACAACCGGGTTGAGCGCCAGGCTGTGAGCCCCTGCGTGTAGCCTCCGCTCCCCTTGGACTACACGCTTCCTGACGGCACTGTGCTGACCCTGCCCGACGGCGCCACCGGCGCCGACGCGGCCGCTGCGATCGGTCCCGGCCTGGCGCGAGCCGCGCTCGCGGCGAAGGTCGACGGCACCGTGCTCGACCTCGCGCGTGCGCTGCCTGCGGGCGAGAATGGCGGGCGCCTCGAGATCCTGACCGAGCGCAGCGGCAAGGAGGCGCTCGACCTGATCCGACACGACGCGGCGCACGTGCTCGCGACCGCGGTGCTCGAGCTCTATCCGGGCGTGAAGATCTCGATCGGGCCGCCGATCGAGAACGGCTTTTACTACGACTTCGACTTTCCCGACGGGGTGAGCCTTTCGGAGTCCGAGCTTCCGGAGATCGAGGCGAAGATGCGCGAGCACATCGACGCCGACGAGCCGTTCGTGCGCGCCGAGGTCGCGGTCGGCGATGCGCTCGAGCGCTTCCTCGAAGAGAAACAGGACTACAAGGTTGAGCTGATCGAGGACCTGGTCCGGGACGCGGATCCTGACCATCCGGTCCACACGGTCAGCCTTTACACCAACGGTCCGTTCACCGATCTGTGCCGCGGGCCTCACGCGCCCTCCACCAAGCGGATCAAGGCGTTCAAGCTGCAATCGGTCGCCGGCGCCTACTGGCGGGGCGATTCCTCAAAGCCGATGCTCACGCGCGTGTATGGAACGGCGTTCTTCTCGACCAAGGACCTCGACGAGTATCTGGAGCAGCTCGAGCAGGCGCGGGCTCGCGACCACCGCAAGCTGGGCCGGGAGCTGGGGCTGTTCATGTTCTCGGAGCTCTCGCCGGGCGCTCCCTTCTGGCAGCCCGGCGGCACCGCCATCTGGAACGCCCTGAGCGAGCTGTGGCGGGAGCAGAACAGCGTCCGCGGCTACACCGAGGTCCGCACGCCGATCATCTACGACGTCGAGCTGTGGAAACAGTCGGGGCACTGGGACAAGTACCGGGACAACATGTACTTCACCGAGGTCGAAGGGCGCACGATGGGGCTCAAGCCGATGAACTGCCCCGCCCACGTGCAGCTCTACAAATCGGAACGCCGCTCATACCGCGACCTGCCGATCCGCTTTGCGGAGCAGGGCCTGGTCCATCGCCATGAGCCCAGCGGGACGCTGCACGGGCTGCTGCGCGTGCGCCAGTTCTCGCAGGACGACGCCCACATCTTCTGCACTGAGGACCAGATCGAGGACGAGGTGCTCCGCTGCCTGGAGTTCGGTTTCTATCTGTACGAGCTGTTCGGCTTCGAGCCTCGCGTCGAGCTCTCGACGCGGCCCGACGTCCGGCTCGGCAGCGATGCGACCTGGGATCACGCCGAGGAGGCGCTGGCTCAGGCGCTTCGGCGCCGCGGACTGGAGTTCGAGATCGGAGAAGGGGAGGGCGTCTTCTACGGCCCGAAGATCGACCTGCACATGACCGACTCGATCGGCCGCGCGTGGCAGCTCGGGACCGTCCAGCTCGACTACATGATGCCCGAGCGCTTCGGCATCACCTACACCGGCGAGGACAATGCCGAGCACCAGCCGGTGATGATCCACCGGGCCCTGTTTGGCTCCTTCGAGCGGATCATCGGGATCCTGATCGAGCACTATGCGGGGGAGTTCCCGCTGTGGCTGGCACCGGTGCAGGCGATCGTGCTCCCGATCGCCGATCGCCACGCCAACTACGGCGCGAGCGTCGTGCGTGGGCTTCGCGAGGCAGGCCTGAGGGCCGAGCTCGACGAGCGGCCGGAGTCGGTGGGGCGCAAGATCCGCGACGCCGAGCTGCGCAAGATCCCCTACATGCTCGTGGTCGGCGATCGCGAGCAGGAATCGGGCGAGGTGTCGCTGCGCGAGCACCGTCGCGGAGACACCGGTTCGATGACTGTCGATGACCTGATCGAGCGCCTCAAAGAAGAGGTTCAAAGTCGCTCCACTGGGTAGTTGCGCCGCTATACTCGATGGCGTTGATCCAACTGCATCACCACACACGGCCCGGAGCCGCTTGACGCTCCGCAGCCACCACACTCGCTAGTGCCGGTCCCAAGAAAATTCGACCGGCGCCCGCCGGAGCGGGACCAGACTCGGATCAACGACCGAATCCGCGTGCCCGAGGTTCGCCTGATCGGCGCCGACGGAAAGCAGGTCGGGATCGTGCAGACCTCCGACGCGCTCGCGTACGCGCAGGAGCGCGACCTCGACCTGGTCGAGGTGGCTCCCGAGGCGCGGCCGCCGGTGTGTCGCGTCCTGGACTACTCCAAATACAAGTACGAGCAGGCCCAGAAGCAGAAGGCCGCGCGCCGCCACCAGCAGCAGATCACGATCCGCGAGATCAAGTTCCGCCCCAAGATCGCCCAGAACGACTACGACACGAAGAAGGGGCACATCACCCGCTTCCTGCTGGGCAAGGACAAGGTCAAGATCACGATCATGTTCCGCGGGCGCGAGGTCACGCACCCCGAGCGCGGTACCGCGCTGCTCGACCGGCTTGCGGGCGAGCTCTCCGAGATCGGGGTCGTGGAGCAGTCGCCACTCCAGGACGGGCGCAACATGACGATGATGCTTGCGCCCTCAAAGGCGGTCCTCGCCGGCGAGCGCGACAAGCCCGCGCAGGACGGCCCCGGGCCGGACAGCCGCGGCAAGTCCGGGCGTGCGGCTCGCGCCAACGGCCGCGCCCGCCCCGAGGAGCCGGCGCCCGAGCGCACCCCGCAGCCGGACGACGCCGCCGTCTAGAGCACTTCGGCCGGCCGGCCGTCTGCTTTACTAGGCAGCCGGCCATGCCCAAGATGAAGACGCACTCCGGCGCGAAGAAGCGCTTCAAGGTCACCGCCACCGGCAAGGTGCGCGGCCGCAGCGCGTTCACCAGCCACATCCTCGAGAAGAAGTCGCCCAAGCGCAAACGGCGTCTCGGGAGGCCGGCGGTGATCGCCAAGCAGGACGAGATCCGGGTCAAGACGCTGCTCGGCGCGCACCACAAGGGCGGGAAATGACGCGCGTCAAGCGGTCGACCCACGCCCGGAAGAAGCGCCGCGCGACGCTCGCACTGGCGAAGGGCTACCGGGGCGACGCGAGCCGGCACTACCGGGTCGCGAAGGAGGCCGTGCTCAAGGCCGACCAGTACCGCTACCGCGACCGCCGCAATCGCAAGCGCGACTTCCGCCGGCTGTGGATCACCCGCATCAACGCGGCCGCCCGGCAGAACGGGCTGTCGTACTCGCAGTTCATGCACGGCGCGCAGCAGGCGGGCATCGAGCTCGACCGCAAGATCCTCGCGGACATCGCCGTTCGCGACGCCGACACCTTCCGACGCTTTGCCGAGCGCGCCCGCGAGGCGCTGGCGGCCGGCTGAGCCAAACACGCCGACCGACAGCATCGCCACCGGGCGCCGCTCCGATTCGGAGGGCGCCTTTTTTGCTTTCAGGGCCCACCCACCCGCCCCCAGCCACCGCCCACCCGCCCCCAGCCACCGCCCACCCGCCCCCAGCCACCATCAAATGACGATCACAAGCTCACACAACCAGAGGCTCAAGGAGATCCGCAAGCTACGGCAGCGGAAGCGGTGGCGCGAGCTGGCGGGGCGGTTCGTGGCGGAGGGCGAGGACCTGCTTGCGGCTGCCGACGCTCACGGCTGGAGCGCTGTCGAGCGCTACTGCGCCGCGGGAAGCGGGCTGCCGGGCGTCGAGGTCGAGCCTTCGCTGCTGGCCTCGGCCTCAGGGCTGGGTTCCGGGACGCGCACGCTCGCCGTCTACGAGGAGCGGTGGGCATCAACGGCCGTCGGTCCGCTGTGCGTCGCACTGTTCGGCGTTCACGACCCGGGAAATGTGGGCGCGGTGCTGCGGTCCGCGGAGGCGTTCGGGGCCTCGTCGGTGGCGTTCGGCCCGAACTCGGCCGACCCGTTCGGGCCCAAGGCCGTGCGGGCCTCGATGGGGTCTGTGTTCGCTGTGCCGGTGGCCCACTGCTCTGATCTGTCCGAGCTCCCCGGTGTACGGATCGCCCTTGTGGCTAGCGAGGGGGTGCCTCTGGCTGAACAATGGCGAATTTGTTCGGAGGGTCCGAACACAGACGACAAAGTTCGCACGGAGGCGACCCTCCTGATCGGTTCGGAGCGCGACGGCCTGCCCGGGGCGGTGGTGGCGCAAGCCGACCACACTGCCCACATCCCAATCGAAAGCCACTCGCTCAACGCCGCGATGGCAGCGACCGTCGCCCTCTACGAGCTAACTAGGATGGCGCGGCCATGATCGACCGGATCGAGCAGCTCGCAACAGAGGCCCAAGCCGCGATCGACGCCGCACAGACCACGAATGCCCTCGAGGAGACGAGAATCCAGTACCTCGGCCGCAAGGCCGAGCTGCCGAATATGCTGCGCGGCGTCGCCCAGCTGCCGCCCGAGGAGCGCGGCAAGGTCGGCAAGGCGGCCAACGAAGCTCGCCAACAGCTCGAGACAGCCATCGATCAGCGCGCACAGTCGCTCGCCGCACACGAGCTGGACGAAAAACTGAAACGTGATCGCGTCGACGTCACGCTCCCCGCCGACCCGCTACCGGCGATCGGCCGGCTCCACCTGATGACGAAGACGCGCCGCGAGATCGAGGATGTGTTCATCGGCCTTGGCTTCAACGTCGCCGAGGGTCCCGAGGTCGAGACCGTCTACTACAACTTCGACGCGCTCAACCACGACATCACGCATCCAGCGCGGGGCCGAACCGACACCTTCTACGTCAACGACGAGGTGCTGCTGCGCACGCACACCTCACCGGTCCAGATCAGGGCGATGGAGCAGCAGCCGCCCCCGCTGTACATCATCGTCCCAGGGCGGGTGTACCGGCCGGACTCCGACGCGACCCACACGCCGCAGTTCCACCAGATCGAGGGGCTGGCGGTCGACACTGACATCACGCTTGGCGACCTCCAGGGCACGCTCTTGAGATTCGCGCGCGCGATCTTCGGCGACGAGCGCGAGGTGCGCCTGCGGCCACACTTCTTCCCGTTCACCGAGCCGAGTGTCGAGGTCGACGTGTCGTGCTTCAACTGCACCGGCGGGATCACGGCGGACGGCGAGCGCTGCCCGCTATGCAAGGGCACGGCGTGGATCGAGATCCTCGGCTCGGGGATGGTCGACCCGAACGTGTTCGATTACGTGCGCGAGTACGGATACGACCCCGAGCAGATCCAGGGCTTTGCGTTCGGCATGGGAATCGAGCGGATCGCGATGCTCAAGCACGGCGTCCCCGATCTGCGGCTCTTCTACGAGAACGACATCCGCTTCCTGGAGCAGTTCGGCTGATGCGCGTCCCGCTCGAATGGCTGCACCAATACTGCGCACCGCCGCTCGACGCGCAGCAGCTCGCCGAGCGCCTGGCGATGACAGGCACGGAGGTCGAGCGCGTGGAGCGCCACGGCGTGGCGGCGCTCGAGAACTTCGTCGTGGGCCGCGTGCTCGAAACCAATCAGCACCCCGATGCCGACCGCCTCAGCGTCTGCCTCGTAGACATGGGCGGCACCGAGCCCCAGCAGATCGTCTGCGGCGCGCCCAACGTCAAGGCCGGCCAGACCGTCGCCGTTGCGAAGCCCGGAGCCGTGATGCCCGATGGCACGCCGCTCGGCAAGGCCAAGCTTCGCGGGATCGAATCGAACGGGATGATCCTCGCCGAGGACGAGCTCGCGATCGGGACCGAGCACGCCGGGATCATGGTGCTCGATCCCGATGGCCTGAAACCGGGCGCTCCGCTCGAGGACGTGCTGCCGATCGCGACCGAGGTGCTGGTGCTCGAGGTCACGCCGAACCGGCCCGACTGCCTGGCGATCTACGGCGTGGCACGCGAGGTCCACGCTGCCACCAAGACTCCGCTCAACGCCCCGCCCTGGTCAGATGATCCCGGCACCGGCGGCGATGTCGAGGGCGTCACGATCAGGGTCGAGGACCCAGGCCTGTGCCCGCGCTTCACCGCGCGCGTGTTCGAGAACGTCAAGATCGGTCCCAGCCCGCCGTGGCTGAAGGCCCGGCTGATGGCCGCTGGTCAGCGCCCGATCTCGAACGTCGTCGACATCACCAACTACGTGATGCTGCTCACCGGGCAACCGCTGCACGCGTTCGATCTCGACCGCGTCGCCGGCGCGAGCCTGACCGTGCGCCGCGCGCGCGAAGGCGAGCAGGTGGAGACGCTCGACGGTCAGATCCGCACGCTCGACGCCGAGATGTTGCTCATCGAGGATGCCGACGGACCGACGTCGATCGCGGGCGTGATGGGCGGCGCCCGTTCGGAGGTCGCAGCCGACACCACCCGTGTCTTGATGGAGGCGGCGAATTGGAACGGCGCGAACATCCACCGGACCTCGCTCAAGCTGGGGCTCAGAAGCGAGGCCTCCGGGCGCTTCGAGAAGCATCTCCAGCCCGAGCAGGCGATGGATGGGCAAGCCGTCGCGACCCAGTTGATGCTCGAGCTGACCGGCGCGACGCTCCGGCCGGGCACGATCGATGTCGGCGGACCGGGCCCCGAGCCGAACACGATCCGCCTGCGCGAGGCCCGGATCGCAAGCCTGCTCGGAGCCCCGATCCCGCTCGAGCGCTGCCGCGAGATCCTGGAGGCGCTCGAGTTCACGGTCACCGATGCACCCGACGGCCTCGACGTCAAACCGCCCGCATTCCGTCGCCGCGACATCACCCGCGAGGCGGACCTGATCGAGGAGGTGGCGCGCCTGAACGGCCTCGAGAACATCCCGGCCACGCTCCCCAGCCGCCACGGCGCGTCCGCGCGCCTCACCCGCGGACAGCAGCTTCGCCGCCGGGGAGCCGATGCCCTGACCGCCCAAGGGTTCCACGAGATCGTCGGCTGGAGCTTCGTCGGGCCGGAGCTCACGAGGCGCCTGCGGCTCACAGATCAGCCCTCGATCGAGCTCGAGAATCCGATGTCCGGCGATCAGTCGATGCTGCGCACGACGCTGCTCGGCTCGCTGCTCGACACCGCCCAGCGCAACCGGGCACGCGGCGCAGGCTCGATCCGGCTGTTCGAGGCCGGCGCTGTCTACCTCCCAGAGCCGGGCCGGCAACTTCCGATCGAGCCCTACCGGATCGCTGCGCTGATGATCGGCGACGTGCGACGGCCGACCTGGCGCGATCCCGAGCCAGGCAAGGCCGACTTCTTCGCCGCGAAGGGCGTGCTGGCGGCGCTGCTGGAAGGGGTCCGGGCTCCGTGGAGTGTCGAGCCGGCGCAACTGCCGTTCCTGCACCCGGGCAGAGCCGCAACGATTCTGATCGCCGATGTTGCCGCCGGCTGGCTCGGAGAGATCCACCCGCTGGTCGCGCAGCACTGGGACCTCGAGGGCACGGTCGCAGCGTTCGAGCTCGACTTCGGCCCCGTCGCGGCGCACGCCGTCGACACGCCCACCTACGAGGACGTCACGAGCTTCCCCGAGGTGCGCGAGGACCTGGCGGTGATCGTCGGCGAGCAGACGCCCGCTGCGGAGGTGCTCGAGACTGTCCGCAGCGCCGGCGCGCCGCTGCTCACGCGCGCCGAGGTGTTCGACGTCTACCGCGACCCCGAGCGGATCGGCGAGGGCAGCGTGTCGCTTGCGATCCGCCTGACGTATCGGGCGCCCGACCGCACGCTCACCGACGATGAGGTGGCGGCCAAGCGGGACGAGATCGTGAAAGCGCTCGAGAGAGACCTACAGGGGCGAATCCGTGCCTCGTAGCGTTGCAGTGTTCGGCGCGGCCGGCTTCACCGGCGCCCTCACGGCGAGGCTCCTGTACGCGCATCCGACGTTCGAGCTCTTACACGTCACCGCCCGCTCGGACGTCGGCCGACGGCTCGACGACCTCTATCCCTACCATCGCGTGCCGCTGACGCTCGAGGAGCTCGATCTGGACCGCCACGCCCGCGTTGACGCGGCGGTGGTTGCCTACCCGCACGGGGCCGCCGCGCCGGTCGTGTCCGAGCTCCGCGAGCGAGGCGTCCGCGTCGTCGACCTCAGCGCCGACTTCCGGCTGCGCGACCTCAAGGTCTACGCCGATTGGTACCGCCAGCACGAAGCGCCGGAGCTGATCGACGACGCCGTCTACGGCATGCCGGAGCTTTACCGCGACCGGATCGCCGCGGCGGACCTCGTGGCGAACCCCGGCTGCTACCCGACGGCGGCGATCCTCGGGCTGGCACCGCTCGCGCGCGCCGGGGCGATCAAAGATCTTGTGATCGACGCCAAGTCGGGAGTCTCGGGCGCGGGCCGCGCCCCGAGCGAGCAGACCCACTTCGTCACGATCGACGAGAACGTGAATGCGTATGGCGTCCCGCGCCACCGGCACACGCCCGAGATCGAGCAAGAGCTCGCGGCCCTCGGCTCCGAGGTCACACTCACGTTCACGCCCCACCTGCTGCCGCTCGACCAGGGGGAGCTTGTCTCCTGCTACGTGACTCTTAATGGTGGGGGGCCCCCCGACGTTAGAGCGCTCTATCAAGAGGCCTATGCGGGCGAGCCGTTCGTCGAAGTCGTGGACAAGCCGCCCGGCGTCCGTGACGTCCGCGAGACAAACTTTTGCCGCGTGTCGGTCCACCGCGACGAGCGCACCGGCCGCGTGATCGTGTTCTCGGCGATCGACAACCTGTGGAAAGGGGCCGCCTCGCAGGCCGTGCAGAACCTCAACGTGATGTTCGGGCTCCCGGAGGACGAGGGGATCGGTGTCAGATGAGCACCGCTCAAACGTTCTTCACCTCCCGCTGGATCGAGCGACCGGAGCACGTCACAGAACGCCAGCCAGGGACGCTCCCGGACGGGTTCAAAGGCGCCGGCATCGCCTGCGGGATCAAGCCCAGCGGGTCGCTCGACCTGGGCCTGCTGGTCTCAACCGCACCGCAGACCACCAGCGCGGCCCGGTTTACGAAATCCGGTGCCCTCGCGGCGCCGGTCCTGCTGACAATCGAGCGTGCCCGGCTCGACGGGATCCACGCGGTCGTCGTCAACTCGGGCAACGCCAATGCGGCCACCGGCCGCCGCGGACTCGATGACGCGGCCAAGATGCAGGGCGCGGCCGCGATCGCGGCGGGTGTCCCGGAGACCGCGGTGGCTGTCGCCTCCACCGGCGTGATCGGCGTGCCGCTGCCGATGGCGGCGATCGCATCCGGAATCGCCGCCGCCGCACGAGAACTAAGACCCGACGGCGAACATGACTTCGCCCAGGCGATCCGGACGACCGACGCTTACGCCAAGCACGCCTGCCTCGACGTGGCCCTGCAGGGAGGGACCGTGCGCCTGACCGCGCAGGCGAAGGGCGCCGGCATGATCTCCCCAGGCTTCGCGACGCTGCTGGTGTTCGTGCAGACAGACGCGGCCCTCGAGCCCGAGACCGCAGATCTGCTGCTCGGCGTGACCGTCAAGCGCTCGTTCGAGCGGATCACCGTCGACGGCCAGCTGTCGACCAGCGACACCGTGATCCTGCAGTGCAGCGGCGCCGCCGGCGTCCAGATCGAACCCGAGACGGACGACGAGCTGCGCTTCGGGGAGGCGCTCGACGCGCTGCTGCGCCAGCTCGCGCTGCTGGTTGTGCGCGACGGCGAGGGTGCCCGCCGCATCGGCCGCGTGATCGTCCGCGGCGGCGAGATCGACGCCATCCGGCGTACGGCCCGCGCGATCGCCAACTCGCCGCTGGTCAAGACCGCGCTGTACGGCGGCGACCCCAACTGGGGACGCATCGCGCAGGCCATAGGGATGGCGATGCCCGGCATGGCTCCGTTGCAGATGGACATCGCGATCGAGGGGGTGCAGGTCTGCTCCCGGGGCTCGTTCGTGCCGCACGACGCCGTGGCCCTCACGCAGGCGGTGCAGCGCGACGAGGTCGAGTACGAGGTGGGGCTCCCGGGCGAGGGCGCGGAGACCGAGGTGTTCTTCTCCGACCTCGGCCACGAGTACGTCACGATCAACGCGGACTACACGACTTGACCGCGCCCACCGACCCCGAGGCACCAGATGTACGCACGCTCCTCGAGGCGCTTCCGTACATCCGCGAGTTCCACGGCCGCACGGTCGTGATCAAGTACGGAGGCGCCGCGATGATCGATGCGCAGCTCAAAGAGGAGTTCGCGCGCGACGTGGTGCTGCTCAAGTACGTGGGGATGAATCCGGTCGTCGTGCACGGCGGCGGCCCCGAGATCACCACCTACATGGAGCGTCTCGACCTCCCGGTCGAGTTCGTCGACGGCCTTCGGGTCTCCGATGAGCAGACCGTCGAGGTGGCGAAGATGGTGCTAGTCGGCAAGGTGAACAAGGACATCGTCCTGCGCATCAACCGGCACGGTCAGCCGGCGGTCGGGCTGTGCGGCGACGACGGCCTGCTGTTCCGCGCCACTCGCCAAGCCGCGCCGAGCGGAAAGGACATCGGCTTCGTCGGCCGCATCGACAAGGTCAACGTCGACGTGCTCAAGCACATCGCCCAGGACTACATCCCTGTCGTGGCGAGCATCGGCGCCGACCGCGACGGCAACTCCTACAACATCAACGCAGACGACGCGGCGGGCGCGGTCGCTCGCGCGCTCCGCGCGTACAAGCTGATGTTCCTGACGGATGTCGCCGGCTGGCTGCGCGATCCCAATGATCCCGGCAGCGTCGTCTCGGAGACGACGACCCACCAGATCGAGGCCACGCTCAACAGCGTGGGCGGCGGGATGCGGCCGAAGCTCACCGCCTGCCTGGAGGCGATCGACGGCGGCGTCTCCTACGCACACATCGTCGACGGCCGCGTACCGCACTCGCTGCTGCTCGAGCTGTTCACCGACGCCGGCCAGGGCACCAAGATCGGACCGGGCGGATGACCGGGACTTCGCTCGCCCAGCTACAGGAGCTCGAGCGCCGCTACGCGATCCCCACCTACGTGCGCAACCCGGTGCAGTTCGTGCGCGGCGCGGGCTGCCGGCTATGGGACTCCGAGGGCAACGAGTACCTGGACTTCCTCGCCGGGATCTCCGTCAATAACGTCGGCCACTGCAACCCACAGGTCGTGCAGGCCGTCCGCGAGCAGGCCGGCAAGCTGATGCACGCCACCAACCTCTACTACACGGAGCCCGCGCTGCGACTTTCGGCGCTGCTCTCCGAGCGCTCGTTGAAAGGCAAGGTGTTCCTCACCAACTCGGGCACGGAGGCGATCGAGGCGGCGCTGAAACTCGCACGCCGAGGAAAACCGATGGGCGACATCGTGGTCGTGCAGGACGCGTTCCATGGCCGCACCTACGGCGCGCTGTCGGCGACGCCGCAGGAATCGAAGCAGGCGCCGTTCGCGCCGCTCGTACCCGGATTCAAGGTCGTCCCCAAGGATCCCCGCGTGCTCGACCACGCAGTCGACGAGGGGACCGCGGCGGTGCTGGTCGAGCCGATCCAGGGCGAGACAGGCATCAACGTACTGAGCGACGAGCTCCTTCACAGCGCGCGTGAGGCCTGCGACCGCACCGGCGCCGCCTTGATCTTCGACGAGATCCAGTGCGGGATGGGACGCACCGGGACGCTTTGGGCCTACGAGCAGACGGGCGTCGAGCCGGATGCGCTGACCAGCGCGAAGGCGCTGGGCGGTGGCCTCCCGATCGGCGCCCTCGTCACCGGACCCGGGCTTGCGGATGTCTTGCAACCGGGCGATCATGGATCGACCTTCGCCGGCGGCCCCGTGATCGCGTCCGCTGCACTTGTAACGCTCGAGTTGTGCTCGGATCCACAGTTGCTCGCAAACGTCCGCTCGCGCGGCGAGCGGCTCGCGGCCGGGCTCGCCTCGCTCCCATACACTGCGGCCGTGCGCGGAAGGGGGCTGATGCTCGCGATCGACCTCATCGACGGCACGCCGGCTCCAGAGCTGGCGCAGCGAGCGCTGCTCGAGCAGCGCCTGGTCCTCAACGCCACCGGCCCCGCGACGATCCGCTTCGAGCCACCGCTGATCGTCTCAGAGCAGGAGATCGACGAAGCGATCCGCCGGCTGGGGGCGCTGGCTGCGTGAGCGATTACCTCCCGCCCGACGAGTTGACACTTGAAGGGGCGGCCGAGGCGCTTCTCAGCAACCTGCCGATGCGAGAAGGCGGAGCGCGCGAAGTCGACCGGACGTTCTTCGACACCTTCGACGGACTGCTGCACGCGGCCGGTGTCTCAGCCGTCCACG
The DNA here is from genome assembly GCA_963824755.1 of uncultured Solirubrobacterales bacterium. GTDB lineage: Bacteria > Actinomycetota > Thermoleophilia > Solirubrobacterales > Solirubrobacteraceae > Palsa-465. The sequence goes on from CAWGQT010000002.1 coordinate 102,477, forward strand.
AAGACGGACATCTGGCGCTCGTCGAGCACGAGACCGGGGAGGAGCGCGCCCGCCTGCAGATCGCCCAGCCGGTTGCGCCTCTTCTGGCGCGCGAGCTCGAGCCCGGGGCACTGCGTGACGCTCTGACCCCGATCGTCGCCGTCCGTGCGCTGCTGCCGCTCGTTCACGTCCACAGCCGCCTGCGCGCGCTCAGCGTGGTCGACGAGGAGCGCAAGACGGTGGCTCGAGTGACGCTCGAGGAACCGGCACTGATCTCCTCCAGCGGCCGGGAGACGATGCTGCGCCCACGGGTCAGGGTCTCCGGCGTGCGCGGCTATGAGAAGGCGCTGGCCGACGTACAGAGCCAGCTCGAGCACGACCTCCGGTATGTCGCCGCCGATCAGCCGCTGGTCGACGAAGCGGTCAGGGCGTCGGGTGGCAAGCCCGGGGGGACCTCCTCCAAGATCAGCGTGCACCTCGACGCCGGGGAGCGAGCCGATGCCGCGGCGGTCGCGGTCTTGTGGCGGCTGCTCGAGGTGATCGACGCCAATTTCGAGGGCACGATCGCGGACATCGACAGCGAGTTTCTGCACGACTTCCGCGTCGCGGTCCGCCGCTCGCGCTCGGTTCAGCGCGAGCTGAGAGGCACCTTTCCGCCCGACGAGCTCGCGCATTTCCGCGCCGAGTTCCGCTGGCTGCAGGAGATCACCGGCGACTCCCGCGACCTCGACGTGTACGTGCTCGAGTTCGACGACTACCGGGCGATGGTGCCTGAGCTGATGCGCTCCGACCTCAGCCCGATGCTCGCGGTGCTGCGCGGCCGGCGCCTCGGCGCTCGGCGCACGATGGTGCAAGCCCTGCGCTCCGAGCGCACCACCCAGTTGCTGACCGGCTGGGCGGCATTGCTCCGGCAGCTGGTCTCCCGGCCCGCCGACGAGCGCCCTGATGCGGCCCGGCCGATCGCCGAGGTGGCCGGCGAGCGGATCTCGAAGGTGTACAAGCGGATCGTCCGGATGGGCCGCGTGATCGACTCGAGCAGCCCCTCGGAGGACTACCACGAGCTGCGAAAGACGGGCAAGGAGCTTCGCTACCTGCTCGAGCTGTTCGGGGCGCCGCTGTACCCCTCGCCGGTCGTCAAGCCGATGATCAAGTCGCTGAAGTCACTGCAGGATGTGCTCGGCCGCCACCAGGACCGGGAGATCCAGTGCGCGATGGTCCGCGCGCTCGCGGGCGAGGTCTCCGCACGCCCGGGCGGCGCCGAGGCGCTGATGGCGATGGGCGTGCTGGTCGAGCGGCTCGCCGGAGACCAACAGACCGCCCGCGGCGAGTTTGCCGAGACGTTCGCCGAGTTCGCGTCCCCCTCGCAGCGAAAGCTGGTCAAGGAAACGTTCGGTTGAGCCACGGCGACAACACCAAGGTTCTGGCGACGTACAACATCAAAGGGGGCGTGGGCAAGACCTCGGCCGCCGTCAATCTGTCGTATCTCGCCGCCCGCGATGGCCACCGCGTCCTGCTGTGGGACCTCGACCCGCAGGGCGCGTCGACCTACCTGTTCCGGGTCAGACCGAAGGTTCGCGGCGGCGGGCGCAGGCTGCTGCGCCGCACCACCCGCGTCGGCGAGCTGATCAAGGGCACCGATCATGTGGGTCTGGATCTGCTGCCCTCGGACTTCTCATACCGGCACATGGACCTCGCGCTGCAGGGCTTCAAGCGGCCGACCAAGCGCTTCGCGCGTGTGCTGGGGCCGCTGCGGGCCGAATACGACTTCATCTTCCTCGACTGCCCGCCGAGCATCTCGCTGGTATCGGAGAGCGTGTTCGAGGCGGCCAACGCGCTGCTCGTGCCGATCATCCCGGCGGCGCTGTCCTCGCGGACGTTCGAGCAGCTCGAGGAGATCATCCATGGAAAGGCTCCCGCCTCCGGGCCTCAAATCTTGGGTTTCTTCTCGATGCTCGAGGTTCGCAAGTCACATCATCGCGAGGTGATGGCCCAGGTCCGCTCCCGCTACGGGTTCGCGATGCTCGGCGCGGCGATCCCGGTGGCCGACGAGGTCGAGCGGATGGGCGTCGAGCGCGATGTCGTCGAGGCGTTCGCGCCGCACTCACGGGCGGCGCTGGCGTATCAGGCGCTGTGGTGGGACGTGCGGCGGCGCCTGGCGGCGCCGGCGACTACGAAATCCTCAACCGAAGGAGGGCAACCAGCTTCGAGTGCTTGAAGTTGTGGTCGGAGTAGCTGTCGATCTGCGCCTCGGCCACCATTCTGCCACTGCACCATTTCCGCGGCGAGTGACGCAACGTATCCATCTCGGGCGCGAACTTCGCGCGTAGCATCTGACCGACGGTCCCTCGCGTGTTGAAGACCTTGAAAGCGAATGTCGCGCAGCCGCGCTGCGTCTTGTTGAGGGAGAGCACGCTGAACCACCAGTACCAGCCCCGGGGCGCGCGTCTCGCTACCGTTGCGCTGATGATGATGTCCTGATCCGGACGCACGGTCGTGGGGCTGACGTTCGTAGGCGGCACCATGCGGGCGGCCGCCACGCTCGCGTTGGGGCCGACCGTCAGCCCAGCGGCCAGCGCCGGCGTCGCTGCGAGCGCAAGAGCTGCGACTACCAGCACAAACCCTGGCATCAGACGAGTTTTCATTCCTACCTGCGGATGGTGTCACACGGACGGCCAGTCCCGCCCATCAATACCCTTCGCCATCCATGGCTCGCCCTGATCACCCATTCTTCGAGGCCGATCCCGAGGACGTCCATCGCGTGCTGCTGCTCTACAGCGGCGGGCTCGACACGAGCGTGATGCTCAAGTGGATCCAGGAGGAGTACAAGGCCGAGGTGGTGGCGCTGACGGTCAACCTAGGCCAGCCCGGCGAGGACTACGACGTGATCAGGGGCAAGGCGCTGCAGATCGGAGCCGTCGAGTGCCACGTCGTCGATGCGCGCGAGCAGTTCGCCCACGAGTACGTCCTGCCCGCGATCAAGGCCAACGCGATCTACGGTCTCGGCTACCCGCTGTTCACCGCACTGGGGCGGCCGCTGATCGCGAAGCTCGCGGTCGAGCACGCGCGCCGCGAAGGGTGCGACACGATCGCCCACGGCTGCACCGGCAAGGGCAACGATCAGGTCCGGATCGAGGCGACGATCGCGACGCTCGCACCGGAGCTGAAGGTGATCGCGCCGGTTCGCGGCTGGCGCATGGGCCGCGAGGCCGAGATCACGTACGCGCGCGAGCACGGCATCCCAATAAAACAGGGCCCGCCCACCCACGGCACCGAAATCGCGCCGTACTCGATCGACGACAACCTGTGGGGCCGCTCGAGCGAGGGCCGCTGGATCGAGGATCTCGACCACGCGCCCGAGGACGACGTGTTCCAGCTCGTCACCCGCCCGGAGGAGGCGCCGGAGGAGGGCGAGACTGTGACGGTCGAGTTCGAAAGGGGCGTGCCTGTGGCGCTGAATGGCGAGCGGATGGGCCTCGTGCAGTTGCTGGAGCGCGCCGGCGCGGTCGGGGCCCGCCACGGCGTGGGGATCGTCGACCACATCGAAGACCGGATCGTCGGCCTGAAGGTCCGCGACATCTACGAGGTGCCCGCAGCTGCGATCGTGCTCACGGCACATGCCGAGCTCGAGAAGCTCGTGGGAACGATCCACCAGAACCAGCTGAAGCCGATGCTCGACCAGAGGTGGGCCTTCTTGATCTACGCCGGGCTCTGGTACGAGCCGCTGCGGCTCGAGCTCGACGCGTTCATGAACGCCGCCAACGAAGCCGTCACCGGCACGATCGGACTCAAGCTCTACAAGGGCTCGGTGCGGGTCGTGACCCGGTCCTCTCCGAACGCCGTCTACGACTCCGAGCTGGCGACCTTCCACCAGTCGGGCGGCCTGTTCAGCCAGGAATCGGCGCCCGGCTTCATCGAGCTGTGGTCGCTGCAGTCCCGAATGGCGTGGCGCGTCAGACATGGCCAGGATGGGTAGCCAACCCATATGGGTTACAGAGTTCTTGGCTTCGCCGTCTGGCAGGGCGGCAAGTGGTACATGCGCCGGCGGTTCTCGGGGACGGCCCCGAAGGCCGCGGTCATCGGCGCCGCGATCTTGACGATTACCGGCGCGGCGGCGGCTGTGGCGACGGCGCAGCGCCGTTCACATTCTGAGTAGGGGCTGCTACGCAGCATCCTTGGGGCCGCGCGGGCCCGTCCGGACCGCTGATGGGGCACGGGTCCGTCCGCGGCTGCCCCTAACTTCGGGCGCTCGAGATGAGCGAGCCGTCGGCAATCCCGTCTGCCCTGGGAATCGAGGCGGTGCAGTGGACGGCGCAGGCCGGCGGTTCGCTGACGGTCAGCGTGATCGGCCGGTGGTGGCGCCGGCGGCCCTCGTTGGGCGGTCAGCCACAGCTGGTAATCGACGCGGGCGCGACACGTCACCGTTTCCCAGCGATGCCCGAGCCGCCGAGCCTTACGGGCGCGGCGCCGGGCACGTGGCGGTTCAGCTTCTCGGTTCCCGCCGCGCTAGCGCCGCAGTCCGGCGGCCGGGTGTGGCTTCAGTTCGGGTCGGTCATCGTGCCCCTGCCGGGGGGTGCCGCACAGCCACCGCGGCCCGAGCCGGCGCCCGAGCCGGCGCCGGCGCCCGAGCCCCAGGACCTCCCGGTCGATGCCGAATTGAGGCGCTTGGAGCAGGAGCTCGCGAACAGCAATCGCGTCAGGCGGATCGCCGAGCAGCGCGCCCATGCCGAACGGGCGGTGCGCACCGAGCTCGAGGAGGAGCTCGCGCGCGTGGGGGCCCGCGAGCACGCGGCGCGCCAGCTGACCGAGGCGGAGGACCGGATCGGGCAGCTCGAAGACGAGCTGGCGCTGTTGCGCCGGCGCATGACCCGCCGCACGGTCGGCCGCGAGCGAGCGGCCCGGATGCGGGCGGAGCTCGAGTCGGCGCGCAGGACGCTCTCGCCGATCTACGCAGCGCCGGCGGCGGCTGTGACGTTGCCGCCGGGGGTGCTCGACGCCGAGCGCCGGCTGGTGGCGCGCTGCCGCTCGGACCCGCGGGGCTCACCGCTCGCGCCGCTGGTGGGCCTGCGCGACCAGCTCCGCGCCCTTCGCGGCTCGATCGCTGCCGAGGGCGCCCGCCGCGCGGAGGCCGAGCGACGGGTCACGGACGCCTACGACGCGATCGCCGTGCTGCGCGAGCAGCTCGGCTCCGTGTCCGAAATCGGGACGGTCGCGGCGCCCCCCGCATCGCCCCCTGCGGTCGATCCTCCTTCCGAGCCTCCGCTTGACGCCGAGCGCTTCGAACTGGCGCTGGAGCGCCTGCGCCAAGCGACGCCACCGCGAGAGGCTCAGAGCACCGAGACCCCGCCCGAGGCCGAGGCCGAGCCGCGCACGTGGTTCGGGCGTCTGCTCCGACGCCTCAAGGGCGGCGCACAGAGCGGCTGAAACGGCGCCGGGGGGCGGAAATCGTCCGCCCCGATGCCTATGCTCGGAGATGCCTAGATGAGCTCCGCCTGCGCCCACCTCCATGTCCATTCCGAGTACTCGTTGCTCGATGGCGCATGCAAGATCGACCAGCTCGCGGCGCGGGCGGCGTCCTTCGACCAGCCCGCGCTGGCACTGACCGACCACGGCGTGATGAACGGCTCGGTTGAGCTGTTCACGGCCTGTCGCAAGCACGGGATCAAGCCGATTCTCGGCTGCGAGGCGTACGTGGTCGAGGATCACGCGCCGAAGATTAAGTCCCGCCCATCCCGGCTCGATCGGTTTCACCTGACGCTGATCGCGGCGACCCCGACCGGTTACCGCAACCTCGTCAAGCTGTCCTCAGCGGGCTTTCTGGAGGGCTACCAGCGTGGCAAGCCGTCGGTCGACCTCGCGCAGATCGCCGCGCACGCCGAGGGCGTGATCGCGCTGACTGGCTGCCTGCAGTCGCGCTTCTGCCAGTACCTGCTCGCCGGGCGCCCCAGGGAGGCGCGCGCGCACGCCGATCAGCTGCTGAACGCGTTCGGCCCGGAGAACGTCTATTTCGAGGTGCAGAAGAACGGGCTGGCGGAGCAGGAGCGCGCCAACGAAGGGATCGTGCGCATCGCCCGCGAGCTCGGCCGCCCTCTGGTCGGCACGGGAGACGTCCACTACCTGCGCCGCGAGGACTACGGCCACCACGCCGCGCTGCTGTGCGTGCAGACGAAGTCGACGCTGAGCCAGCCGAAGATCAGCTTCGAGACCAACGAGTTCTACCTGCGCTCGGGCGAGGAGATGGCGCAGGCGTTCAGCGAGTTCCCGGAGGCGGTCGCGACGACGCTCGAGATCGCCGAGCGCTGCGATGTCGAGCTGGAGCTCGGCCGGCAGCTGATCCCGCGCTATCCCACCCCCGGCGGGGAGAGCGAGGGCGAGTACCTGCGCTCGCTGGTGCTCGAGGGACTCGCTCATCGCTACGGCGATCCGCCTCCGGCCGAGGCGGTCGAGCGCGCCGACTACGAGCTCGACGTGATCGAGCGGATGGGTTTCAGCGGTTACTTCCTGATCGTCTGGGACTTCGTCAAGTACGCCAAGGACTCCGGGATCGCCGTCGGGCCGGGACGCGGCTCCGCGGCCGGCTCGATCGTCGCCTATTGCCTGCAGATCACCGATGTCGATCCGCTGCGCTACGAGCTGCTGTTCGAGCGCTTCCTGAATCCCGAACGGGTGTCGATGCCCGATATCGACATCGACTTCTCCGTCCGCGGACGAGAGCGCGTGATCCGCTACGTGACCGACAAGTACGGCCGCGAGTCGGTCGCTCAGATCGTGACCTTCGGCAAGATGTTTCCGCGTGCGGCCACGCGCGACGCCGCCCGCGTGCTCGGCCACGACTACGGCGCCGGCGACCGGCTCGCGAAGCTGATCCCCGACCCCATCATGGGCCGTCCGCCGAGCTTCGAGGACTGCCTGAAGCTCGGCCAGCCGCTGCGCGCCGAGGTCGACCGCGACGGCACCGCCAAGCAGATTGTCGAGGTCGCGCAAGGGCTGGAGGGGATCGTTCGCAATTCCTCGATCCACGCCGCCGCGGTCGTGATCGCAGATCGCCCCCTGACCGACATCGTCCCGCTGCAGATCGCCGAGGCCGGTGTCGACGAGAGCGGCGAGAAGGTGTTCCGTGTCGTCACCCAGTTCTCGATGAAGCCGGTCGAGCAGCTGGGGCTGTTGAAGATGGACTTCCTGGGACTGCGCAACCTCGACGTGATCGAGGACGCGCTGGACATCATCGAGCGCTCCACGGGCGAGCGCCCCAACATGGCAGCGCTCCCGCTCGACGACGAGAAGACCTACGAGATGATGGCCCGCGGCGACTCGGTGGGCGTGTTCCAGTTCGAGTCCGAGGGGATGCGCGAGACGCTCAAGAAGGTGCGCCCGAGCGAGCTCGAGCACCTGATTGCGCTCAATGCGCTGTACCGCCCGGGCCCGATGGAGAACATCCCGACCTACACGCGCGGCAAGCACAACCCGGAGGCCGTCACGTATGCCGACGACCGGTTGCGGCCGATCCTCGAGTCGACCAACGGCGTGATCGTCTACCAGGAGCAGGCGATGCAGATCGCGAAGGAGATCGCCGGCTTCAGCGGCGCCAAGGCGGACGACCTGCGCAAGGCGATCGGCAAGAAGAACCGCGAGGCGATGGCGAAGCTCAAGCCGGAGTTCATCGCGGGCTGCCGCGCCTCCGGTACCAGCGAGGACGTGATCGAGCAGCTGTGGACCACCAACGAGCGATCCGCGGACTACAGCTTCAACAAGAGCCATTCTGCCTGCTACGCGATGATCGCCTACCGCACGGCGTGGCTGAAGGCCAACTATCCGGCCGAGTTCATGGCCGCATTGATCTCCTCGGTGATGGACACCAAGGACAAGGTCCCGTTCTTCGTGGCGCAGGCTGAGCAGATGGGGATCCAGATCCTGCCGCCGGACGTCAATCTCTCAGACCACGAGTTCGTCGTCGTAGACGGCAACATCCGGTTCGGGCTGGACGCGGTGAAGGGAGTTGGCTTCGCCGCCGTCGAGGCGATCAAGAGGGCTCGGGGGGATGAAGATCCCGCCCACCCTAGCCCCGCCCGCCCCACCCTCCGCGCCCCCGCCAAACCCTTCCGCGACCTGTGGGACTTCTGCACCCGCGTCGACGGTCGGGCGGTCAATAAGAAGGCGATCGAGGCGCTGATCAAGTGCGGCGCGTTCGGGTCCACGGGCGACTCCCGCAAGGGGATGCTGCTGGTGCTCGAGCAGGCGCAGGCGGCCGGCCAGAAGGCCCAGCAGGACGCGCTGATCGGCCAGGGTTCGATCTTCGACGCCCTCGGCATGGACACGGGAGACGGCGGCTCGGTCGCCAACGGCGTCGCGACCCCGAGCCACGCGCCGATCCCCGGCGGCGAGTTCGACCGCGCTGAGATGCTGGCCGCGGAGAAGGATGCGATCGGCCTGTTCATCTCCGCCCACCCGCTCAAGGAGGTGCGCGCGGCGATGCAGGCGAAGGTCGACTGCCCGCTGGGCGAGCTCTCCGGCCGTCGTGACGGCGATTGGGTGACCGTCGGCGGCATGATCGCCGCGGCCAAGCGGATCCGCACCAAGAAGGGCGATCCGATGATGTTCGCCACGCTCGACGACCTCGACTCCTCCGTCGAAGTCCTCGTGTTCGGAAACGCGCTGGCGAGCGCCGGCGATGCGGTCAGCATCGATTCGATCGTGCTCGTGCGCGGCCGGGTGGATCACAAGGACCGCGACAAGACGTGCATCGTCGCCCAGCAGATCGACCGCTTCGAGCCCACCGAGGACGAGGTGCGCGAAGCCGCCGAGGCGGCCACCCGCAAGCCGGTGGGACCGAGTGCACTTCATCTCCGCCTCGACGCCCGCGCGCTGCCTGCGAGCGTCGTCGGCGAGCTCAAGGAGCTGCTAGCGGGCTTCCCCGGCGAATCCGATGTCGTGATCGAGCTGAGCACCGCCGGCGGCGCGCGGCGCCTGCGCCTCGGGCGTGACTTCCGCGTGCAGCACAGCGCTGGTCTGCACGCCGAGCTCGACGCGCTGCTCGGCGGCGCGATCCTCGCCGGTTCGCCGGCACTGGCGGCAGAGCCGGCGCCCGCGGTCGGCTAGGGACTGCGACCTGCCCCGGGGTCCCGGCGATACACAGCGCCACTTGCGCGGGCCCTACAAGTAGAGCCCCCGGAAACGACCTCCGTCAGGGACTGTCTCCGGGCACCCACGGCCCGTGCCAGCCCCCGAACTCGGCGACCAGGCGCTTGCCCTCGGCCGGCCCCCATGTGCCCTTGGCGTACTGGTGGACTGGGGGAGGGGAGTCGAGCAGCGGCTGCACGATTCGCCACGTCTCCTCGATGTTGTCCTGGCGCGTGAAGTGCGTGGCGTCACCGACCAGCGCCGCATGCAGCAGCACCTCGTACGGAGTGGCGCCCTCGCCACCTTCCTGGGAGAACTCCATGTCGAGCGTGATCTCGCGCGGATCGGGGTGGTCGGCGCGGTGTCCCTCCAGGACCATCCGGATCCCGGTGGCAGGATCGATCCTGAAGACGATCTGGTTGGGTTGCGGGGCCCGGTGGGCGTAGCTGAGGAAGTGCACCTTCGGCGGATGCTTGAACAGCAGCCGAAGCTCGGTCTGGCGCTCGGGCAGGTGCTTGCCGGTGCGGATGAAGAACGGCACGCCGGCCCAGCGCCAGCAGTCGATGTCGAGGCGCAGCGCGACGTACGTCTCGGTCTGCGAGTCGCGCGCGACCCCCTTCGTACTCCGGTAGCCGCGGTACTGGCCGCGGACGCATTCGGCGGGGTCGGCACCCGGGATCGCCTTGAACACCGAGGTCTTCGCGTTTCGCAGCGTGTTCGCGTCACTCCCGGACGGCGGCTCCATCGCAGCCATCGCAAGCAGCTGCATCAGGTGGTTGACGACCACGTCGCGCAGCGACCCAACCGGGTCGTAGAACCGGCCCCGGTCCTCGACGCCGAAGCTCTCCGCCATCGTGATCTGCACGCACGCCAAGTAGTTGCGGTTCCAGACCGGCTCGAGCATCGTGTTGGCGAAGCGCAGGTAGAGGATTTCCTCGAGTCCCATCTTGCCGAGGAAGTGATCGATCCGGTAGAGCTGCGACTCGTTGATGAAGCGGTGCAGCTCGGCCGCCAACGCTCGAGCCGAGTGCAGATCGTGGCCGAACGGCTTCTCGACGACCACGCGCTCGCCGGAGTTGACCAGGTTCGCCTTCGCCAGTCCCTCGACGACGAGCCCGAACAGCGACGGCGGGATCTCTAGGTAGAAGACCGGATTGGCGCAATCCCGCAGCGCCTCGGCCAGTTTCGCGTACAGCTGGTCGTCGCGAAAGTCGCCGCCGACGTAGCTCATCCGCTTGGCGAGGCGGTTGAACACCCTTCGGTCGAGCTTTTCGCCGGTCGACTGGATCGACTCGTGCGCGCGGTCGCGCAGCTGATCCGCGGTCCAGTCCTCCGCCGCCACCCCGACGATCGGGCAGTCCAGCAGCCCGCGCTGCTCGAGGCGGTACAGCGAGCGGAATGTCATCTTGCGCGCGAGATCGCCCGTGATCCCGAACACGACCAGCGCATCGGCAGGGTGGTGGCTCATTGCGAGATCAAATCATTTGTGGTGGGCGGGTGTTCGTTTCCTTGTCCCCGATGCTCGCTTGCGCGCCGCCAGCCCCCGCTTTCGCAGCTTCTTTGCCAGCGCCACGTCCTCGGCCGCCGGCGCGCCGCCGTCGCGCCCGGTCTCGAGCACGCACGGCAGGCGCTCGAACTGCGGCTCTGAGAGCACCGCCGCGATTCCCTTCTCTCCGAACTCGCCCTCGCCGAGGATCGCATGCCGGTCCCGATTAGACCCCAGCGGCGTCATCGAGTCGTTGACATGCAGTGAATGGAGCCTCCGGGACCCGACGACACGGTCGAACTCCTTGAGCGTGTCGCGCAGCCCGTCGGGCGTGCGGATGTCGTACCCGGAGGCGAGCAGGTGGCAGGAGTCCAGGCAGACCGCGAGCCGGCCGCCCGAGCCACTTGCGTCGAGCAGCTGCGCCAGCTCTTCGAACGAGCGTCCCAGCGTGCCGCCGGCGCCCGCGGTGTCCTCGAGGTGGAGCTCGCAGCCATCGGTCCGCGCCAGCGCCTCCTTGATCACCTTGCCGGCGCGCTTGATCGCCTTGGGGACGTCGCCCTGCTTCGCCGAGCCCGGATGAAGCACGACTCCGGCGGCGCCGATGCCCGCCCCGACCGTCAGCGACTGGACGAGCGAGGCGAGCGTCTTGGCGCGCATCTCCTTGTCCTCGGTGGCGCAGTTGAGCAGGTACACGGCGTGGATCAGCACGGCCTTGATCTCGCTCGCCTTCATCGCCTCGCGGAATTCCGCGAGGTTCTCGTCGGTGTATGCGGTGGGCCGCCACATGCGCGGCGACTGGTTGAAGATCTGGATCGCGTCGCAGCCTCGCTCGGTGCCGCGCTCGATCGCCTTGGCGAGACCTCCTGACTGCGATACGTGTGCGCCGATTAGCATGGGAGCTGGCCTTTATGAGAGTCCGTTTCGCACCATCCCCGACGGGGCTGCTCCACATCGGGGGCGCAAGAACCGCGCTGTACAACTGGCTGCTCGCACGCGGTCAGGATGGAACGCTTGTGCTGCGGATCGAAGATACAGATCGCGAGCGATCGACCCCCGAGAACGTCGAGCAGATCCTCGACGCGCTGCGCTGGCTGCGGCTCGACTGGGACGAGGGCCCGATCTTCCAGTCACGTCGCGCCGAGCGCCACGCCGAGGTGCTCGCCCAGCTGCTCGCCAGCGGCCACGCGTACCACTCCGACGCCACCGCCGAGGACGTCAGGGCGTACAAGGCGCTCCACGGGGCCGACCGCGGCTTCCGGGGAGAGCCGTCCACGTCGGGTGCGGTCAGGCTCCACGTCCCCGACACGGGCGAGTCGATCGTCGATGACGTGATCCGCGGACAGACGCGGTTTCCGAACGCCAGCATGGACGACCCCGTGATCGCACGGGCCGACGGGTCGGTCCTCTACAACTTCGCGGTCGCGGTCGACGACCTCGACGCGGGCATCACCCACGTCGTGCGCGGCGAGGACCACCTCTCGAACACGCCCAAGCAGCTGCTCGTGTTCGAGGCGCTGGGCGCGACCCCGCCGCGATACGCCCACCTGCCCTTACTTCATGGCCCCGACGGGCGCAAGCTGTCCAAGCGGCACGGGGCGGCGTCGGTCCAGGAGCTGCGCACGGCGGGGTACCTGCCCGAGGCGGTTGACAACTACATCGCGTTGCTGGGAGCCGGATTCGCCGCCGACGAGGAGCACTTCAATCTGCAGGAGCTGACGGAGCGATTCCGCCTCGAGCGGGTCTCCAAGAACCCGGCCGTGTTCGACGAGCAGAAGCTGCGCAATTTCAACGGCCGCTGGATCCGGGAGCTGGGCGTCGAGGAGTTGACACAGCGGCTCGAGGAGTACACAGGGCGGACCGGGCTGCGCGATGCCGTGCAGATCTCGGCCGAGAAGATCCAGACCCTGGCCGACTTCTGGCCGCTGGTCGGGTTCGTGTTCGATGGTCCGGCGGACGACCCGAAGGCGTTCGAGAAGACGATCTGTGCCGACGGCGGCGTTGAGAGCCTGCAGGCGGCGCGCGAGGCGCTCGCGGGGGCGCAGCCGTTCACGGTGGAGTCGATCGAGACTGCGCTGCGCGGCGTGGTCGAGCGCCTGGACACCAAGCCGGGCAAGGTGTTCCAGCCGGTGCGCGTCGCGCTGGCGGGAACGACCGTCTCGCCGGGCATCTTCGAGACCGTCGCGCTCCTCGGACGCGAGGAGGCGCTCGCCCGGATCGACCGGGCGCTGGCGAGAGCGCGTTCGAACTCGGGCTGAGGACGGGCCCGATCGGAGCGTGGGGCAGACGCGCGTCCAAATTCGCGCTAAACCGGCATCGAACATCTGCCGATATTGGGGCAGGCCCCATTTTTGGGGCACCCCCAGAATTCCCCGTTCGTGTCGGAGTCAACGACCAAGGCTGGCGAAGCTCAAGTGGCAACACAGCTTGCAGCGGTCAACCCCGCGCCCACCGATCCGTACGCGTCCCGCGAGCGCCACCACAACGAGGGACACGGGCGCCGGCTGACGGCGGCATTTGAGGCGCTCGAAGCGTTCCCGGTACTGGCCGAGTCGCGCAATCGCGTGATGCGGCTGTTCGAAGAGGGGGATCCGCCGACCGCCGACGTGGTGGCTGCTGTCGAGGCCGACGTCGCGCTGGCGGTTGCCGTCCTGCGGCTCGCCAACCAGGTGGATGGGCGGATGCGCGGCCGTGTGGAGAGCGCGGTGAAGGGGGTCGAGGTGCTCTCGCCGCGAACCGTGCACGCGATCGCGAGCCGCGCGCGCACCTTCGATTTTTTCGAGCGCACGACCGTCTGGCAGGGCATCCCCGAGCGCTTCCGGCTGCACGCCGTCGCCACGCAGCGCGCAGCTGACCGCCTGGCCCGCGAGCTGGGCTACGAGGCCCGCGACCGGCTGATGGTGACCTCGCTGCTACACGACATCGGCAAGCTAGTGCTGGTCCACGCGTATCCCGGCTATCCGCGCCAGGTTCATGGCGACGCCCGCACGCCGGAGGAGCGCATCCAGCGCGAGCGCCGCGAGCTCGGCGTCGACCATGCGCTCGTGGGGGGCGTGCTCGCCCGCCGCTGGGGGCTGCCGAAGTCGGTCGCCAGCGTGATCGAGCGCCACCATGCCGAGGACTGCGAGGACGAGGCCGCGCTGGTCCGGCTCGCCGACATGCTCGCCCACTACGTGTTCGGCGGCTCGATCTCCCCCTCGGAGCTGCTCGCGGTGGGCCGCGTGGTCGGCGTGAAGCCCGCCGATCTGCGCGCCGTCATGTACGACCTGCCGCTGCAGGCCGCGGGCGGGCGCCCGCGGCAGATCGACCCCTGCCCGATGTCGAGCAGGGAGATCGACGTGTTGCGCCGTCTTGCCCGCGGAATGGTCTACAAGCAGATCGCAAGCGAGCTGGGGCTCTCGACGAGCACGGTGCGCACCCACCTGCACAACGTCTACGGCAAGCTGGGAGCGATGGACCGCGCCCAGGCCGTGCTGATCGCAACCGAGCGCGGCTGGATCTAGCCTCGGCCCCGCAATCGCGCGCGCCCGGCTAGCATCGAGCCCGCGCGATGATCTCGATCACCACCAAGTCTCCTTACGCACTACGCGCGATGGTCGAGCTCTACCGACATGGCGACGGTCCGGTCCCGATCGCCGAGCTCGCCCGCCGCGGGGACATCCCGGTCCAGTTCCTCGAGCAGCTGTTCGCGATCCTGCGCCGGGCCGGCGTGCTGCGCTCCCAGCGCGGCGTGAAGGGGGGCTACTCGTTCGGCCGCCCGCCCGACCAGGTGACCGTGCTCGAGATCGTCGAGTTGCTCGATGGTCCGCTCGGCCGCGGCGCCAGCGGCGTTTTCGCCGACGCCGCGAACGCGGCCCGAGCGGTGCTGGCGGACTCGACGATCGCCGACGCCGCGGAGGCGCAGATCAGGGCCGCCGGCGCGCCCATGTACCACATATAGAAGCGGGGCCTCCCGCCTGGAAGCGGAAGGCCCCACGGCGACGCGGCAATTGAAGCGCGTCGGGCGCGGATCAGCTCTGGAAGCCGAAGCCCCGCACGCCGGTGTAGCCGGCGAAGCAATCATGCGCCTTCGAGCCGTTGCCGGCCGGCCAGTTGACGCCGTCGTTGTAGAAGACGTCGACTTCCTCGCCGTCTGCGGCGATCTCGGTCGAGGAGCTGGCGCTGCCGACCTGGGTGAAGTCGCCGGCCTTGAGGGGGTTGCCCGAGGTGGAGTTCAGCGCGTCGCTGTCGGTGTGGATGTTGATCTTGGTCCCGGCGGCCATCGGGCCGTTGCCGTCGAGGTCTGCGGTCGTGTTGGCCGTCACGTCGAAGGTCACCTGCTGCGCGCCGGGGTGGTGGCTGGGATTCGAGCAGGTTGCCGTGAACGTGAAGTGACCGATCGTGCCGAGATTCTGGGTGTGACCGATCCGGAAGAAGTGCTCGCCGCCGGACGTGGTGACGGTCTGGCCGATCAACTGCTTGACCTGCTGCTTGCTGCCGCTCCATCCGGCAGCGATCGCCGCGCCGCCGCCGACGGCGGCGAACAGGGCGATCGCGCTCAGCACGAGCGCGGGCGAGGGGATGCGTGATCTCATCGGGGAACCTCCAGTGGTTGGACGGGCGAACGAGGAGTCGTCGGCAGGATCATGCGCCTAAAGCCCGGCCCGCACATCGGGCGGCCGTACGGTTTGCCCCGCCCGCGATTTACGGCTATGAGTGTTTGTTTAGGCCCCGCGCAGGCTTCTTTACCCGGGCCGGCGCATCTTTAGACTTCAACGGCAGCGGCGGCCGAGGGCGGGTCGGTAGGGGAGCCCCCGGGACCTTCAACCACAGGGTGGCTGCTTGAGCTCAGACGACGAACCGGAACACAACGAGGAGGGGGAATTGGGGAACGTACCGGTGCCGCTGACGCGGTTGATCGGGCGCGAGCCGGCACTGGTCGAGCTCGGCTCGCTGGTCTGGCGTACGCGTCTGTTGAGTCTGTGCGGCCCAGGTGGGGCGGGGAAGACCCGCCTGGCGATCGCGCTGGCCGACGCCGTGCGCGCGGACTTCGTCGGGGGCGCCTGGTGGGTCGATCTCTCGACGACGCTCGAGTCAACGCTCGTCGCGCAGGCGATCGCCGCGACGCTGCTGCCCAGCGAGCCGGCCGGCGACCCGAGCGGGGCGATCGCCCGCCGCTTCTCCGAGTCATCGCTGCTGGTGCTCGACAACTGCGAGCAGGTGGCTGACGGCTGCGCATCGCTGCTGAGCGAACTCCTCGGCCGCTGCCAGTCGCTGCGCGTGATCGTCACTTCTCGCCAGCCCCTCGGCGTGCCCGGCGAGCAGGTGTGGCGAGTACCGGGGCTACCCATAGTGGCGCCCGCGCCCGGTCAAGATCCGCCGCAGCCACCGGCCGGCGCCGCCGACGGCGCGGTGGAGCTGTTCACCGAACGGGCGCAATCGGCCCAGAGCACCTTCGATCCCGAGGCGCCCGGCGTGCGCGACGCGATCACACGGATCTGCAGCTGGCTCGACGGAATACCGCTCGCGATCGAGCTCGCCGCGGCACGGGTCCCGGTGCTGGGAGCCGTGCAGATTGCTCGGCGGCTGGAGGCCGACGGCGAGTTCCTGAGCAGCGCGAGCCGCCGGGGTCCTGCTCGCCACCGAACGCTGGCCGATGCGCTCGAGTGGAGCCATCGACTGCTGCAGGGGGACGAGCAGTGCATGTTCCGCCGGCTGGCCGTGTTTCGGGGGAGCTTCTCGCTGCCGGCGGCCGAGGAGGTGTGCGGCGCCGATCCACTCGCGCCGGAGATCGTCCTCGACCTGCTCAGCGTGCTGATCGATCAGTCGCTCGTGGCGGTCGTCGAGCACGGCGATGAGCGGCGCTATCGGCTGTTGGGGACGGTGCGCCAGTACGCCGCGGCCAGGCTGGCGGAGAGCGGCGAGCAGGCGGGGATCTGCGATCGCCACGCCTCGTACTTCGCGGCGCTCGTCGGGCGAGGCATGGTTCCGGCCGGCGGTGAGGAGGAGATCAGGTGGCTCGATCGGCTCGAGCTCGAGCACGACAACCTCGCCGCCACGCTCCAGTGGCTGCTCGACCGCCCCGAGGATGCCGCTGCGCTCGCATGCACGCTGTGGCCCTTCTGGTATCAGCGCGGCTTCTACGGCGAGGCCAGGCTGTGGTTCGGCGAGATTCTGGCGAGGGCGGGCGAGCTGACACCCACGGCGTGTACGGCGGTGCTGCTGAGGGCGGGCCAGGTCGCGTTCCTGCAGTGCGAGTACGACATCGCCGGCGAGCATCTTCGCCGTGCCCACCAGCGCGCCCTCGAGCTGGGTGACGATCGCGCGGCCGCCGACGCGCTCCAGCGGCTCGGCTCGATCGCGCGCGAGCAGGGACGCTACGACGACGCACGTTCTCTGCACGAGCAGAGCCTCGCTATCTACCAGAAGCTCGGCGATCACCGTGCCGTCGCCGCCTGCCGTGACTATCTCGGGTTCGTCGCCTGGCTGGCGGGGGATGCTGCCGGCGGCGAATCGCTGTGCGCGATGGCGCTCGCGCAATTCCGCCGCGATGACCGCCTCAGGGAAGCCGCCGGGGCGCTCGTCAACCTTGGCGCCTGCGCGCTGTACGGCGGGGCGCTGCCGCTCGCCCAGGAGCGCTTGCAGCAGGCGCTCGAGATCTCGCGCCGGCTCGGCTTCCAGGAGGGGATCGCGTGGTCGTTGCACGAGCTTGCGATTGCCGGACGGCTTCAGCGGCGCCCAGCGCTGCAGAACGCCGCGATGCTGCGCCGCGCGCTGCTCGTCCACCACCAGCTCGGAGACACTTGGCGCATGGCGAGCGTGCTCGAGGAGATCGCCGGCGGCGCTATCGCACGCCCGGACCCGCGCCTGGCCGTGGGGCTGCTCGCGTCAGCGGTGCGCCTGCGCGACCGCCTCGGTGCACCTGTACCCCCAGCCGAGGCACCCGACCGCGATGCGGCGATCGAGCGTCTGCGGCGCAAGCTGAGCGCGGCCGCGTTCGAGGCGGCGTGGGCGGAGGGATCGGGTGGCGACCCCGATCGCGCGGTCGAACGGGCGGTCGCGGCGGTCGATGCGCTGGAAGGCGCGGACGCGGCCATGCGCGAAGCCGAGCCGGTCCTGACACCACGCGAGCTGGCCGTGCTGGAGCTGTTGAGCGACGGCGCCACCAATCGCGAGATCGCCTCGTCGCTCTACATCAGCACCAGCACCGCGGGCGTGCACGTTTCGAACATTCTGCGAAAGCTCGGCGCCAAGCGCCGCGTTGACGCGGCGGGAGCAGCCCATCGGCTGGGTCTGCTGTCGGTTCGGTGATACGCACCTGGACTGCGGCGCTCCCCTGGCCGGGAGCGCCGCAGCTGCCTCTTCGTCGCTAGGTCTGCAGGGCCTTCCAGGTCGCCGGTCCGACGATTCCGTCGGCGGCCAGTCGACGCTTGCTCTGGAAGTTCTTGACGGCGGACTCCGTACTGGGGCCGAACACGCCATCGACGGCCACCGACCTGTAGCCGTACTGGTTGCGGAGCTGGTGCTGAAGCGCCCGGACTGCGAGGCCACGGCTGCCCCGTTTGATCGTGATGATCAGCTTCTGCCAGGTCGCGGACCCGACGATGCCGTCGACCGTCAGACGCTTCGAGCGCTGAAAGGTCTTGACGCCGGCCGTGGTGGACCTGCCGTACACGCCGTCGACGGCCACGCGCACGCCATGCTGGTTCAGCAAGAACTGGATCACCCACACCCGCTCTGACCTCGTTCCCGGTCGAACGACGGGCCAGCTCACGGCGGCGCCGCGCGCGGCTGCATGGGCGCGTGTGCTGGCAGTTGCCTCGGCGGTCCCGAGCATCGCTGGAGCGAGAACAAGTACGGCGGTGACGCTCCCGAGCAAAAACCTACGCATCACTACTCCTCCTTGGTAGATCGAGTCACTGTGGACTATGGGGCATTCAACCTAATCTGCCGGATGAGAGGTGCGTGGGTTCTTTCGCTTGGCCGTGAGCTCGGACGCTGCGGAGTCATGGCGATACCGGTTTGAGACCGATCCGCCACTGACAAGGCCCCGGTGCGCAGATAGCGTGGAGACCACGCCAACGAAAGGGGCAGTGACCGTGTTCGGCAAAAAGAAGAAGGAGATCCTGGCCAACGGCATTCAGGCGCGAGCGACGATCACCAACGTGCAGGACACCGGGATGATGATCAACAACAACCCGCGTGTGAAGCTGACGCTTCAGGTGACGCCCGACGGCGATGTGCCGTTCGAGGCGACCAAGAAGGTCACCGTGTCGCGGATCGCGATCCCCAGGATCGGCGACTCGCTATGGGTGCGCTACGACCCTGCCGACCCCAGCGCGGTCGAGTTTGACGAGGCCAAGAACGCCGAGGCCAGTTCCGCGATCGCGATCAACCCGGGCGCCGTCAGCGTCACCGGCGGCGCGACCGTGATCGATGCCCGCAACGTGCCGGGCCTGCGCGACGAGTTTCTTAGGGCGGTCGCGGACACGCAGTCGGGGAACCCGGCCGGGCAGGCTGAGATGCAGGACGCGATCGCCAAGGCGATGAGCGCCGGCACGGCGATGACGGGCGCTGCCGGCGCCGCGGGCGCCGCCGGCGCGGTGAGCGCGGCGGAGGAGGATCCGCTCGACCGGATCAAGAAGCTCAACGACCTGCGGCTGTCCGGTGCGCTGACCGACGCCGAGTTCGAAGGCCAGAAGGCGAAGATCCTGGGCAGCATCTGAGCCCGCTGGCGGCCACTGGGCAGCATCTGAGCCCGCTGGCGCCCCCTGGGCAGCATCCGAGCCCGCTGGCGCCCCCTGGGCAGCATCCGAGCCCGCCTGGGGCCTCGACGCCCGATCCCCGGGGGCTCGTGGGTACGCGGTTATCGTAGGGTTCTGCCAGCAATGGCAGGAATCCCGACCAACATTGCCGCTCACGTCGGCCGCACGCCCATGGTGAGGCTCACCCGGTTGCTCGGTGAGGCCCAGGTCGAGGTGTATGCGAAGCTGGAGGCGTTCAACCCCGGCGGCAGCGTCAAGGACCGGATCGGCGTGTCGATGATCGAGGCGGCCGAGCGCGACGGGCTGATTGAGCCGGGCCGCTCGACGATCGTGGAGGCGACCAGCGGCAACACCGGCATCGCGCTGGCGTTCGTCTGCGCGGCGAAGGGCTACGACCTGGTGCTGACGCTGCCGCAGGGAATGAGCCGCGAGCGCGAGGGGCTGCTCCGTCTGTATGGCGCGCGGGTCGACATCACCGAATCGCTCGGCGGGATGACCGAGGCCGTCCAGGCGGCCCAGGCGCTGGCACGCAGCGATGATGTGTTCCTCCCTGATCAGTTCTCGAACCCCGCCAATCCTCAGATCCACCGCGAGACGACCGGGCCGGAGATCTGGGAGGCGCTGGACGGGCGCGTTGACGTGCTGGTCGCCGGCGTCGGGACCGGCGGTACGATCACCGGTGCCGGCGAGTTCCTCAAGGAGCGCAATCCGAACTGCCGGGTCGTCGCGGTCGAGCCGAGTGCCTCGGCGGTGCTGTCCGGGGGACGGCCGGGGCCCCACAAGATCCAGGGCATCGGCGCCGGGTTCATTCCGGAGGTACTCAACCGCGAACTGCTCGACGAGGTGATCGCGGTCCAAGACGAGGACGCGATCGAGATCGCGCGAGCGCTCGCCCGGCGCGAAGGCGTGCTCGCCGGCATCTCCGGTGGCGCGGCCGTGTGGGCGGCGCTACAGCTCGGGACGCGGCCGGAGCTCCACGGCAGCCGGATCGTCACCGTCCTCCCGGACTCCGGCGAGCGGTATGTCTCGACGCCTTTCTTTGCCCCATAGGACGCCGGCCACGACGAACTTTGTCTCCTATGTTCGGACAGTCCGAACAGAAACGCCAAAGTTCGCCCATGGGCCGTGGCGGACCCACCTAGCTACTCTTAGTCAATGTCCGGACTGGGGCTGATCGGCCGCGTCACGACGGAGGTCCGCGGTGACCTCGCAGCGGTGCGCGCCCGCGACCCGGCCGCGTGCGGCGTCAGCACGCTCGAGATCCTTGGCACCTGGCCGGGTGTTCACGCGCTCTTGGCCCATCGGATCGCGCACGCCCTGTATGAAGTGAAGGTGCCGCTGCTGCCGAGGGTGATCGCCTCACTCGCGCGGTCGATCACCGGCATCGAGATCCATCCCGCCGCGACGATCGGGGCGCGGTTCTTCATCGACCACGGGATGGGTGTTGTGATCGGCGAGACCGCGGAGATCGGCGACGACGTCACCCTCTACCAGGGCGTGACGCTCGGCGGAACCGGGTTCGCCACCGGCAAGCGGCACCCGACCGTGCAGGACAACGTCACGATCGGGTCGGGCGCGAAGCTGCTCGGTCCGATCACAGTTGGCCACGGCTCGAAGATCGGGGCCAACAGCGTGGTCATTCACGACGTCCCCGCAAACTCGACCGTCGTCGGCAACCCGGGTCACCCGGTACGGATCGAGGGCCGGCGCCCCGAGGGTCCCGACGCCGACTGGGTCCACCTCCCCGACCCGATCGCCGACGCGATCAAGGGGCTAGCCGGTCGGATCTCGGCCGTGGAGCAGGCGCTCACCGAGACCGAGCCGGGCGCCGAGGTCAGGCCGCTCCGGCCGGCATCGGCGCGCCCGGCGCCCGAGCCGGACGTTCGAACCGGCCGCTCGACGGGCCCTAATCCCGCGGGCGGCTAGCGACCGCGGTCGCGACGCGCTGCGGCTCGGCCACTGGCGGCAGCGGCGCCGCAGCTGCATCCTGCGCAGGCATGTTTCGCACGGCTTTCACCAGATACAGCGGTCGCCCCTTGACCTCGTCGTAGATCCGACCCACGTACTCGCCGATGATTCCGAGCGCGATCAGCTGGATCCCTCCGAGCAGCAGCACGGCGATCGTGATCGTCGAGAACCCCGGGAGGTAGGAGCCGACGATCCGCAGCGCGATCACGACCGGGATCGCGATGAACGCCAGCGTGGAGATCACGAAGCCAAACAGCGTCGCGAGCTGCAGCGGCCGGTGCGAGAACGAGGACATCGCGTCGAGCGAGAAGCGCATCATCTTCGACAGCGTGTATTTCGTCTCACCGGCGTAGCGAGGGTCGCGCCGGTAGGGGACCGCTGCCTGGCGGTAGCCGACCCAGACCGTCATCCCGCGCAGGAAGCGATTGCGCTCGCGCATCGAGAGCAGCGCGTCGAGGGCGCGACGGTCGAGCAGGCGGAAGTCGCCCGCGTTGTGCTCGAGCTCGACCTGCGCGAGCTTGTCGAACACCTTGTAGAACCACCGCGCGGTCGTGAGCTTGAAGCGCGACTCTCCGTCGCGCTGCTCGCGCACCGCGTACACGACGTCGCATCCCTCGCGCCAGTGCTGGAGCATCGTCGGGATCAGCTCGGGCGGATCCTGAAGGTCTGCGTCGAGCATCACGACCGCATCGCCGCGTGCGTGATCGAGGCCGGCGGTGAGCGCTGTCTGATGGCCGAAGTTCCGCGAGAGGAACACGAGGCTGACCCTCGGATCACTGTCGGCGAGCCGCTCGAGGATCTCGGCCGAGCGATCGCTCGACCCGTCGTCGACGAGCACCAGCTCGAACCGGAACCCATCGAGCGCGGCGCACACCCGCCCGTAGAACTCCTCGATCAGCGCCTCCTCGTTGTAAATCGGCGCCACGACGCTCAGCAGCTCGAGCGGCCGCGAGCCGTTGCCCTCGGCGGAGGTCATGCTCGTATGGTAGGGCTCGGAAGGGGTCACAGGCCGAACAGAGAGCTCCCGTGCGGGATATAGCCGAGCATCTGAATTCCCTGCACCACGCAGGTAATGATGAGCGCGGTCCGCCACAGGCGCCGGTCGGAGGCCAGCGCCGCGAACGGCATCAGCCACGCGACGTACCACGGCAGCAGCGCGCTGGCGGTCACGAGCAGGGCAGCGGTCGCCCAGCCCGCCCCGTCGATCCAGTCCATCTGGCCGCGCCATACCCGGCGCACAAGCCAGCAGAAGACGCACACGAACACGACCGCCAGGACCATTCCCGCGATCGCCCCCACCGGCGAGAGCCCGAGCCTGGTCGAGATGAACCCGGGGATGCTGTGCCAGTCGCCTTCGCTCTGGCTCTTGCGCAGCGTCCCCAGCAGGTGGAGCGGACCGCTCCCGAACACCGAGAATCCCAGGGCCGCGACCAGCGCTGCGCCGACGAGCGCCCCGACCAGGACGTCGCGCGCCGGATTTCGTGTCCTGTTGCGGCGGTCGGCTGCGGCCGCGAACGGCGCGTACATCGCCGCCGTCAGCTTGATCCCGGCGCCGAGCATCACGAGCGCGCCCGCCGACCGCCCGCGGTGCATCAGCATCGCGTACACGCCCGCGGTGACCGCCAGCAGCATCAGCAGGTCGTTGTGGCCTCCACCGACGCCGTACACGACGAGGAGCGGATTGAGTCCCACCAGCGCTGCGGCCTTGACCGGATTCAATCCGCGCAGCCGCGCCGCATTCCACACCAGGGCGACGATCGCGAGGCTCGCGACGGCGGCGATCGCCTTGTATGCCAGCGCGCTCGCGGCGATCGACGCCGGCGCGAGCACGTAGCTGATCACCGTGAACACCGGCCCGTAGGCGCTCGGGGTCGAGACCCATTTCGCGCCGATGTAGGGATACACAGGGTCGAGCGCGATCGCGTGCGGACCGTGCAAGAACGGGTTGGCGCCGTACAGCGCCCCCATCCGCGCGTACGCCTGGTAGCTGAACACGTCGGTCGACAGCAGCGGCGGCGCGAGCAGGACAAGCGCATGCAGTCCGGCGATCGTCATCAGCACGACCGCCGCGGACAGGCGATCGGCGGCCCGCACGGCGATCACGTAGGAGACGAGCATCAGCACGAGCACCGCGCACACACCGGCGACGTGCAGGTCTGGGCCGCCGGTGCCGAACGGGCCCGCGAGGGGACTCGGGACTGGCCGGACGGACTCCGGCAGCAGCGAGTCGGTCTGCGCCGCTGAGATCGAGATCAGCAGACCGGCAAGCAGCAAGCCGCCAAGGGCAACCAGACCCTTGCGGTCTTGCGTTGATGCTCTCGGAGCTTCGAGTGCAGGGGCGGCGAGGTCGATGGCGCCGCTCTGTGGGGTGGCTCCGAGCGGACCGGACACGCTCATCATCTGCAGAATGCCCGCCAGGCGATCGGCTGGGGTTTTGGCAACATTGAGATCTTGTTAGGCAGGGTCAGAGCGCTTCTACAGCGTCGCGGCTGCGCGCCGCGCGCGTTACCGCAGCTCTCGCGCTCTTTCGCAGGCGCGGGACGAGCCACATCGCCTCGAGTGCGATGCGGGTCGACATCTTGCTCGTACCCGCTGTGCGGTCGCTAAACACGATCGGTATCTCCCGCACCCTGAATCCAGCAAGGACGGCGCGGTACGTAACCTCGATCTGGAAAACGTACCCCTCGGCGCGGACGCTCTCGAGGTCGATTGCCTCGAGCACCTCACGCCGGATGCACTTGAAGCCGCCCGTGAGGTCGTGGACGTTCACGCGCAGGATCAGCCGTGCATAGATGCCTCCGCCGCGGCTGACCACACGGCGGATCAGGCCCCAGTCGCGCACGCCCCCGCCGGGCACGTAACGGGAGCCGAGGACGAGATCCGCGTCTTTGGCGGCTTCGAGCAGGTCGGCGAGATACCGAGGGTCGTGCGAGAAATCGGCATCCATTTCGATCACGAACTGGGCACCGCCCGCGAGCGCGTGCGAGAAGCCCGCGAGATATGCCTGCCCGAGCCCCGCCTTGGCCCGTCGATGGAGCACCTCCACCGTTTGCAGCTCTCGCGCAAGCGAGTCGGCGATCTCGCCGGTTCCGTCCGGCGACCCGTCGTCGACGATCAGGATGCGATACCCATCCACCCACTCGCCCGCCAGGACCTGGTCGAGCACCACGGCAGCCGCGCGGACGATACGCTCGACGTTCTCGGCCTCGTTGTACGTGGGAATTACAAGCCAAACCTGCGCATCCATTGCACCGGGAGCGTAGACGTCAGGCGCCGCTTCAGTCACGAACGTCGCAGGGCTACGGTGCAGACGACCGAATCACTAGGCATGATGAGATCTGAGGCCTCTGTTCACTGATGGCAAACGGCACGACTGCACTCCGCGAACGTCCCGCCGCGCGCTCCGGCTCACAGCGCAACGGCGGGACGCCGCGGCGCCCGGTGCAGGCCCACCACCGGCGCCGGCGCGCGGCGCTGGGGCTGCTTGCGTTCGCCGCGCTGATCGCCGGGATGATCGCGGGGGCGGGCGGGGGTGGTAGCAGTCCGCACGTCGCAGTCGTCAGGAATGGCTTCTTCACGCGGATCGCGACGCTGGGCGGCACCGGTAAGGGCTCGTTCGGCTACGCCGAGCGGGTGGCCGAGAACGAGGCGATCAACCGCACCCTCTCCTACGCGCCGGCCGTGATCGCGGCGGGTGCCCAGCACCGGGAGATTGCGCTCACATTCGACGACGGCCCCGGGCCGTACACACCCGAGGTCGTCTCGGTGCTCGCGAAGTACGGCGTCCCGGCGACGTTCTTCGAGATCGGCGAGCAGGAGCAGTACTTCAACCAGGGCACAAGCGAGATCGTCTCGCACGGGTGGGTGATCGGCGATCACACCGAGACGCACCCGCAGATGTCACAGCTCTCGCAGGCGGATCAGCGCCGGCAGCTGCTCGACGAGACCGCGAACATCGGCCGCTACGGCGCGCCGTTCCCCCGGTTGTTCCGCCCGCCCTACGGCGTCTGGAACTCGACCACGCTCTCGCTGCTGCGCAAGTACCGGATGCTGATGGTCTTGTGGAGCGTGGACACCAATGACTACACGATGCCCGGCGTCGACTCGATCGTGCACACCGCCGTCTCCGGCGCCAAGCCAGGCGCGATCATCCTCATGCACGACGGCGGCGGCAACCGCCAGGAGACCGTCGACGCGCTGCCGACGATCATCAAGGACCTCCGCGCTCAGGGCTACAAGCTCGTGACGGTGCCGCGCCTGCTGCTCGACAACCCTGCGCCCTCCAATCAGCAGATATCGTCGATGTCCGGCGACTAGCTCGCAGCCCGCCTCCCCGGCGATACACAGCGCACCTTGCGCGGGCCCTGCAAGCAGAGCCCCCAACTCTAGGCGTCCGGCGCGCTATCGCCGGTTGTAGGCCACGCGGCCCCAGCTCGGCTCGGGCGCGAGCTCGATCGGCTCCCCTCCGCGGTCCGGCTGGATGTACACGAATGTGTGCGAGTCCTCGTCGAAGCTCACGTCGAGCTCGCCTTCCTTGACCCGCTGATCGAGCCACGCCGTGCGGAAGATCAGGCGACGCAGCCAGTGGACCAGCGATCGCTCCGAAGGGCCGACGAGCTCGGGCCAGCAATCATTGACGTGCTCGCCGAGCGCCGAGGCCGGGTCGGTGACCTCGCCGTTGACGACCAGGTTGATCAGGTCCTCGGCCTCATCCTCGTCGACCGACGTGCCCAGAAACCCGAGCTTGCGGGCCGCCTGCTCACAGCGCTCGCGGAAGTCGCGCTCGTTGAAGGTGAAGCGAAGCTCGCCGTATTCGAGCACGAAGTCTTCGCCGGAGCTGTAATTCCCGCGTCGGTACATAGCAGCGTCGGCATCATATTTCGGATTCCTTCCTCGGCGCAGGCCTCAAGGCGATGTTGCAAGCGGTCTTGCACCGGGGGGGTGAAAAGACCGTCCCGAAGGCTCTTTGTGGGCATGAAAGTCGCGTCTGCCACGATCCTGCTGGTCGAGGATCACCGCGCGACCCGCACGTTTCTGGCGGACAACCTCGCGGCCGACGGGTTCGAGCTGATCGAGGCCGACTGCGCCGCCGACGCGCGCGTGCTGATGGAGACCCAGTACCCGGACCTGGCGATCCTCGATCTGGGTCTCCCGGACGTCGATGGTCTCGACCTCCTGCGCGAGGTCCGCGACGCCGACGGCATCGCCGGCCGCCTCGACCCGGACCTCCCATTCCTGGTTCTGACCGGACGCTCGAGCGAGCTCGAGCGGCTGCGCGGGTTCGAGCGTGGGTGCGACGACTATGTGGTCAAGCCGTTTTCGTACGCCGAGTTGCGCGCGCGGATCGTCGCGCTGCTGCGCCGCAATCGCAGGCGCCCTGGCTCGGGACGGCTGCGCGTCGGGCCGCTCGAGCTCGATCCCCTTGGCCGCAGCGTTTGGCTGCGGGGCGAGCGGCTGCATCTATCGAAGAAGGAATTCGCGCTGTTGCGAGCGCTGGCGGCCGAGCCCACCCGCGTATTCACGCGCGAGGAGCTGCTGAAGGGCGTGTGGGGCTTCCGCACGCTCGGCACGACCCGCACGCTCGACTCACACGCCGCTCGGTTGCGCCGCAAGCTGACGTGCGCGGGCGACAAGTTCGTCATCAACGTGTGGGGTGTCGGGTACCGGCTCGTCGACGGGAGCCTCGATTGAGCGAGGCGGTGGTGGCCGGCGCCGGCTGGTTCGCGGCGATCGTCGGGCTGGCGCTCGCGGCCGCGGTCTGGCGGGCGAGCGGCATCCGGCTCGAGGCGGTCGCCCGGGCCTCGCACGAACTGCGCGGCCCGATCACCGCAGCGCGGCTGGGGCTGGAGCACGGCGTGCGGGGTGGGGAGATGTCGGTGTCGCGACTGCGGGCGATCGAGCTCGAGCTGGAACGGGCTTCTGTGGCCCTCGACGACCTCGGGCCGGCTCGCATCCACGGGCGGCTCTGGACGCCGGTCGAGGTCGAGCAGCTGCTCGAGGACAGCGCCGAGGCGTGGCGGGCGCTCGCGATCTCCCGCGGAATCGAGGTGCACGTGAGCTGGTCCGGGTCTCCTGCCTATGTTCGCGGCGAGCGAGTGCGACTCGCGCAGGCGGTCGGGAACCTGATCGCCAATGCGATCGAGCACGGCGCCGGGCCCGTGGAGGTTCGGGGGCACGGCGATAGGGTGGCGGTGCGCGTCGAGGTCGGCGATGCCGGGCAGGGCCTTCCGGCGCCGGTCGCGGCGCTCGCCGCCGGCGCGCGGCGCGGGCGGGGGAGACGGGGGCGCGGGCTGGCGATCGCATCCGGGATCGCCAAGGCCCATGGCGGCAGGCTCTCCGCGGCGCCTTCTGAACGCGGAGCCCGGCTCGTGCTCGAGCTCCCACGAGTGCCCGGCGCCGAGCGGTCGCTGGCGCCCGGGAGCTGAATGCGGCGCCACCCGCGGCGCGACGCCGCCCAGGCGTCGTCCGAAGCACACGCCGCGGACGTAAGCGCTCCCCTCCTGCAACGCCGCTCGCAGTTTGCGCGACTGCATGCGTCCTTGCAGCGGCGGTCGCCGGCGCAGGGGCACCGAGGCCGTCGCTGATCGCCCGGCAGCGCGGCGTTTTGCGTCTCCGATGGGACCCGCGAACACCGATGTGGGGCAAAGTGTGAGAGAAGGGTTGCATTGTGGGAGAGAGTGGGATACAGTGCCCGCCGCATGCGAGAACCCGGGTGGCAGGGCTCCTCCCACCCGGCCACCCGGGTTCAGACGTTCGGCCGAACGAATGAGAACCCTTGACCCTCTTCCGTGGCACCTTCGAACACGCGCTCGACATCAAGCACCGCCTCACCGTGCCGGCGAAGTTCAGAGCGGCACTGTCGGGCGGCGCGGTGCTGGCGGCATCCCCGGAGACCGGTCCGGGCGCCCCGCGATCGATCGCGATCTGGACCGCCGACGGCTACGACGCCTACACGAGTGCGGCCCTCCAGGGACTCAACCCGCTCTCGCCTGACGCGCGTGACCTCAAGCGCTTCTTCTTCAACTTCTCCCACGACACCGAGCTCGACTCGGCCAACCGCGTGGGGATCCCCCAGAAGCTCAGGGACTACGCGGGCCTCGACAAGGACGTCGTTGTCGTGGGCTCGGGCGAGTGCCTCGAGATCTTCGACCGGGCCAAGTACGGCGGCTACAGCGAGGACGTCCTGATCCGCGCACCCGACATCGCCGCGAGCCTCGGCGAGCAATCCTCATGAACGCCACACTGATCCTCATGTCCCAAACGCACATCCCGGTCCTCGCCGGCGAGCTGATCGATCTGCTCGACCCGCAGCCCGGCGAGATCGCGGTCGACTGCACGTTCGGCGGGGGCGGCCACGCTCGCCTGATCGCCGACCGCATCGGCCCGGCCGGGACGCTGATCGCGATCGATCGCGATCCGGCAGCCGAGGACCGTTTCGCCGAGCTCTCCGCGGAGGTTCCGTGCGAGACGCGCTTCATCCGCGCGGATTACGCCAGCGGACTCGGGCAGCTGCTCGAGGAGGAGCTGCGTGCCGACCTCGTCTACCTCGACCTGGGGATGTCCTCGATGCAGGTCGACACGATGGCTCGCGGCTTCTCCTATGCGTACGACGCGCCGCTGGACATGCGCATGGACCCCGATCAGGACCTCACGGCCCGTGAGATCGTCAACGGTTGGGACGAGCGCCGGCTCGCGCGTTTGCTTCGCGAATACGGCGAGGAGCGCTACGCATCGCAGATCGCGCGAGCCGTCGTTCGAGCCCGCCGGCGCGAGGAGCTGAGCTCGACCCAGCAGCTCGTCGAGGCGATCAAGTCGGCCGTTCCGGTACCGGCGCAGTTCGCCTCAGGGCATCCCGCCCGCAGGACGTTCCAGGCCCTGCGCGTCGCGGTCAACGACGAGCTGACCCAGCTCGACGATGCGCTTCCGCTCGCCTGGGAGCTGCTCGCTCCCGCCGGCCGTTTCGCCGCGATCTCGTTCCACTCGCTGGAGGATCGCCGTGTGAAGCGGTTCCTCGCCGAGCGCGCTCGTGGCTGCGTGTGCCCACCGGAAATTCCGATCTGCGTATGCGGTCGAGAGCCCGAGGCGGAGCTCCTGACGCGTCGCGCGGTCGCGCCCACGCCCGGCGAGGTCGCGGCCAATCCTCGGTCCAAGTCGGCGCACCTGCGCGCCGCCCGAAAGCTGGAGGGAGGCACATGACACCACCTGCGATGACCGCCGCCGGACGGGGTGCAAGCACGACCCGCAAGACGCGGAAGCAGACCGCGCCTCGGATCCCGCGCCGAGTATCCGGACCCGCCCACCCCGTGCGCGCACGGCTGGGTGGCACGGCTGCTCCCCGTACGTCCGCGCCGGCGGCGCCGACCGCGGCGCCTCGCAGCCGCCGCCTGCGGCATGCCTCGAGCCCACGTCAAGGCGCCACTGTGGGTGCCCGTAGCGCGGCATTCATCCGCTCGCTTCCGGACCACAGCCTGCTCGATCGGATCGTCCGCGGCCGCGCCTGGATCCCGCTGCTGGGTGTGCTCCTAGCGGGGATCGTCGCAATGCAGGTGGAAGTGCTCAAGCTCGGCGCAAGCATCGGCCGCTCGCTCGAGCGCAGCACCGCTCTCGAGGGCCGCAACGAACTACTGCAGGCCAACGTCGCTGCCCTCGCCGATGACCAGCGCATCGAGCGCCTGGCGGCAAAGATGGGCATGATCATGCCGGGCCCCGACCAGGTCGGTTTCCTGGCCAGCGCACCGAACGAGAATCTGGGCCGCGCGATCGCGAACATCCAAGCCCCGGATCCGGGCAACTTTGAGTCGAACGCCGGCGTGGTGACGGCGGCCAGCGCGATGGCCTCAACCGGGACCGCGCCGACCGACACCACCCAGACGTCCTCGACTTCGACGTCCTCTAGCAGTACCGACTCGTCCTCGCAGTCCCAGAGCGGCTCCGGCGGGGGCTAGGCGTTGGCGACGATCGACCGCCGGATCGGGCTCCTGTTCCTGGCGTTCCTCGCGCTCCTCGGCATTGCACTCCTGAGAGCCACGTATCTCGGGTCCGTCCGGGCCGGATCGCTGCAGCATGTGGCCGCCACGCAGCAGATCACCAAGGAGGTCGTTCCGGCACCTCGAGGCACGATCGAGGATCGCAATGGCATGGAGCTCGCGATCAGCGAATCTGCCGACGACGTCGCGGCCGATCCGTACCTGATCAAGAATCCGCAGTCGAGCGCGACACAGCTGGCCCCGCTGCTCGGCAAGCCCGTGAGCACGGTGCTGACCGACCTGACCAAGCCGCACACCGGGTTCGTGTACCTCGCGCATCTGCTCCCGGCAGACACGGCGGATGAGATCTCGAAGCTGCGGATCGACGGCATCAGCTTGACCCCTCAGGTAACGCGCGTGTACCCGCGCGACTGGGCCGCCTCGCAGGTCCTCGGCATGGTGGGCTGGGGCGATCGCGGTCTGAGCGGGATCGAGTATCGGTACGACAACGTGCTGCGCGGTCAGGACGGCGTTCGCCGGATCGTCAACGACGCGATCGGGCAGCCGATCTCGATCGACGATCTCCGCGCCACGCGTCCCGGCAGGACCGTGCAGCTGACGATCGACTCAGCGCTCCAGGACGAGGTCGAGCAGGTACTGGCTGGCGTCGGGGCGCAGTACCAGCCGCGCGGGGCAACGGCGATCGTGATGAACCCCAACACCGGGGAGATTCTCGCGCTGGCGAACTGGCCCCGCGTCGACGCCAACGATCCGTTCGGCGCCCCGGCCTACGCGCGCGAGGACCGGGCGGTCGGCTTCGACTACGAGCCCGGTTCGACGTTCAAGGCGATCACGGTCGCGGGTGCGTTGCAGGACCACGTCGTCACGCCCGAGACCGAGTTCAACATCCCGTCGCAGCTGCAGGTGGCGGACCGGACGATCCACGACGCCGAGGATCACGGCGACGAGACGCTATCGGTGGCAGACATCCTCCGGATCTCCAGCAACATCGGTGCCGACGAGATCGGGATGAAGCTCGGCCCCCAGCGATTCGACTACTGGGTGCATCGGTTCGGCTTCGGCTCCTACACGGGGATCGACCTGCCGGGAGACGAGCGCGGCATCGTCCTGCACTGGCAGCAGTACTCGGGTTCCTCGATGGGCAACCTCCCGATGGGTCAGGGCGAGTCTGTGACGCCGATGCAGATGGCCACCGCTTACGCGGCAATCGCCAACGGCGGCATCCTGCGCCCGCCGCACATCGTCAAGTCGATCGGCGGTAAGCCGACGCCGCTGCCGGCGGGCCACAGGGTGATCTCCCAGACGGCGGCTGAGGAGCTGCGCTACATGCTCCGCGGCGTGTTCGCGGATGGCGGCACCGCCTCCGGCGCGGCGATCCCCGGCTATGACCTTGCGGGCAAGACCGGCACCGCCAACGAGGTCGTCAACGGCCAGTACTCGAACAGCGCCTACGCAGCCTCGTTCATCGGGTTCGTGCCCGCCACTCACCCCAAGCTGCTCGTGGCGGTCATGGTTGATCGCCCCCAGGGCGCGATCTTCGGCGGCGCGGTGGCCGCGCCGGCGTTCCAGAAGATCGTCGGATGGGCCGTCCCCTACCTGGGGATCTCGCCGCGCTGAGCGAGCGCAAGCTGGAGCGTCGCGAGCCGCTCGTCCCACTGGCCACCCACCTCGGCCATCCACGAGACGGCGTCTGACAGCGGCTCCGGCGTGACCCGGTAGTGCACCTCGCGTCCGGAGCGCTCGCGGTCGAGCAGCCCGGCATCGGCAAGCGACGTGAGATGCTTGAGCACGGCCTGGCGCGTGATCGGGAGCTCCGCGGCCAGCTCCGTGGCGGTCATCGACGGCTGATGGGAGATCGCCACGAGCAGCGATCGCCGCGTCGGGTCGGCGAGTGCGCCGAAGACGGCGTCGGTCCGGTCGCTGGAGGCGGACATCTCAGGCGGCCACGAGGGCCGGACCGAACGAGCGTCCGCCGATTCCCGGCAGCGGCGTGCCGGTCAGGTCGAGGACGTCCAGCGGCCGAGTCTCAATGACGCGCAGGCGGGTTAGCTCCCCGCTCTTGGTGATCGTCAGCTCGACGCGGGTGGCCGGCTCGCCGTCCACGGCCCACCAGAACGCCAGCCGCTCGGGCGCGGAGGCCTCCTCGACCCACCCGTGCTTCTCGGAGCGCTCCGAGCGGAAGTGCGCGTCGCCGCCGGGGCGCAGGTCGAAGTCCACATGGTCGGCGAGCCACCCGTCGCCGGTCACCGCGTTCCAGATCTCCTCGGCGGGGGCGTCCAGCAACAGCTCGCGTTCGATCCGCTCGGTCATTGGGTTCCTCCTGGCGTGATGCGCAACCATTGAGTTGCACGTCTGCTATGTTTGCTCGCAACCAGAAGGTTGCACGTTACCACACGGATAGGAGGCTCCATGCCACTCGTGCCGATGGTCGTCGAGCAGACCGCCCGCGGCGAGCGCTCGTTCGACATCTACTCGCGCCTGCTCAACGACCGCGTCGTTTTCCTCGGCGGGGTCGTCGACGAGGAGACGGCGAACCTGATCGTCGCGCAGCTCGTTCATCTCGAGTCGGACGACCCCGACAAGGACATCAACCTCTACATCAATTCCCCCGGCGGCTCGATCTACGCCGGCCTCGCGATCTACGACGCGATGCAGTTCATCCGGCCCGACGTGGCGACGATCTGCTACGGAATCGCGATGTCGATGGGCTCGATGCTGCTCTCCGGCGGCGCCCCGGGCAAGCGGATGGCGCTCCCCAACAGCAGGATCCTGATCCACCAGCCGTCCGGCGGATTCGAAGGTCAGTCGACCGACATCGAGATCCACGCCCGCGAGGTGCTGGCGCTCCGTGCGCGCGTCGATGAGATCTACGCCAAGCACACGGGCCAGTCGATCGAGCGCGTGCACGCCGACATGGAGCGCGACCGCTTCTTCAGCGGCGAGGAGGCGCTTGCCTACGGGCTAGTGGACCGCGTGCTCGAGCAGCGCGAGTCGGCGAACGGCCGCCACGGGTTCGGCCGTTGAGGTCGTTGAGGCCGTTGAGGTTCAGGCCGGGGCGTCGTCGGCGGGCTCCTCGGGGCTGTCCACCCATGCGGTGAAGAGCGGCAGGCCGCTCCAGCTGCAGGCCCGTTGCGGATCGCCGGCGACCGCGACCACCGCGTAGGGGTGGTCGAAGCGGAGCGTGGCGGTCCGCAGCAGGCCTTTGTGGGGCGGCGGCATGGCGCTGGTGGCCATCGCAAGTGCGGTCACAGCTGCGGCCTCGAACCCGAACCGGGTGAACGACGCGACGGCGGCCTGCTTTGCGCCGAAGGCATCGTCAGGACGCGGGCCGATCTGCTTGCGCATCGTCTCGAGCGCGGGATGAGATCCGAAGAGCTCCGACCGCAGGAGGTCGAGCTCGTCCTCGACCCGCCACGCCGGCAGGCTGGCGCCGTCAATCCGTTCAATGCGCTCGCCCGGAGTGGCAGCCGCGACCTCGTGCTCGGCGATCACCCATGAGTGGCCGCTCCCCAGCGGCAGTTCGAACAGCGATTGGCCAGGAAGGTGGCGGTCGCGGATCAGCTCGTGTCCGGCGTCGAGCACGGCCGCGCGCGGCGTGCCGGCGGCGGCCGAGACCGACATAACCGTCAGCTCCTCCTTGGCCACCGCGCGATGGAACGCGACCAGCCCGGCGGCCTCCGTCTGGACGATGCCGGCGGACGGCTCCTCTTCCCACAGCAGCCGCTGCACCTGTCCGCGCCACGGGCTGCCGTCGGCCAGATGCTCGGCTGCCGGGACGAGGTCAAACGGTTTCGGCCACGAGACCTTCGTCGCGAGCGCTGAGGCCAGGACGATTCGCGTTCTCTCGTCGACCGGCAGCGGGAAAGCCTCGATCAGCCCGAGCGTGTGCCGCCGCGCCCACTCGTCCGCCTGCGCCTGGGTCGGAATTGCGCCGGTCTCGAGCTGCGGCGGTAGGCGCGCGATCCAGTCCGAGACCGCCGGCGTGAAATCGCTTTGCCTGATCCACATTGCGATCGCAGCCTTCAGTGACGGCGGCGGGGCGGCCATGAACGCCTCGAGCAGCCGTGCCGCCTCCTCGGCCGGGCACCCGAGGACGCGCTCGAGCGCGGCCCGGTCCTCGCCGGCCGACACGGGCCCGCACGCGGCCAGCAGCAGCCACACGCCGAGCGGCGAGCAGACCGACGCCGAGCCGTGCTGCTCGAGAACCGCCGGATACACCCGGCGCGCGTAGCCGTCGATCAGCTCGGCGAGCCGGGCATCGACGGAGCTTGGGCGATCCACGACCTCCACGGCCCGATCATCCCACCGCCAACCCCGACAAAACTCAAAAACTGCGTACGCGCCGCGTTGTGCCTGACGTTTCTCGCGAATATGCCGAGTTTCGTGGACCGATCGGGCCGCCGCCCGCGATTCTTGAGTTTTCTCGGGGGGGCGCGGCGGTGGGGCCGGCCGGGGCCGGCGGCGGGGGGGCCGGCGGTGGGGCGGGCCCGCGGTGGGGCGGGCCCGCGGCGGGGCGGGGGTGCATCAAACCGCCACCGCCCCCCACCGCCACCGCCCCCCACCGCCCCCACACCCCATCGCGAGACCGGTAATCCTTCACGCCCGTGACCCGCTTCACCGTCGTCCCGCACACCCACTGGGATCGGGAGTGGTATAGGCCCTTCGACCACTTCCGGCTCGAGCTCGGCCGGGTCGTCGATCAAGTCCTAGACACCCTCGAGAACGACGAAAGCTTCACGTCGTTCACGCTCGATGGGCAAGCGATCCTGCTCGAGGATTACGTCGATGTCCGGCCCGAGAACGAGTCACGGCTGCGCGCCCTGATCGCCGCCAACCGGCTGGAGACCGGACCCAGCTATGTGCTCCCGGACGAGTTCCTGGTGGGCGCCGAATCGCTCGTCCGCAACCTGTTGATCGGGCGCCAGGTGTGTGAGCGCTTCGGCGCCACACCGACGCCCGTCGGGTACATGCCAGACAGCTTCGGCCATCCGCTCCAGCTGCCGCAGATCCTCGCGGGGTTCGGCATCAAGACCTTCATCTTCAGCCGCGGGATGGGGGATCAGCTGGACGAAACGGGGCTGATATTCCGCTGGCGAGCGCCCGAGGGGAGTGAGGTGCTGGCGTTTCACCAGCTGTCGGACTACGGCAACTTCGCGGCGGTCGGAGGGATCGATGACGCCGATCAGCGGGCGCGCAGCATCAAGGAGCGTTTCGGGCCGCTGCTCAACGCGGCCGGCGTCGACGAAGTGCTCCTCTGCAATGGGACCGACCACCTCCCGATCCAGCCCGAGATGCCGGCGCTGTGCAGGGAGCTCGAGGCGCGCAACCCGGGATCCACGTTCGAGATCGGGACCTACGCCGCCTACGTCAACAGGGCGACGCCCGGAGCGGCTCCTCCGAGCTGGAGGGGCGAGCTCGTGGGCAGCCGGCTGCACAACGTGCTGCGCGGCGTGAATTCGGCGCGGCTGTACCTCAAGCGCGCCAACGAACGCGCCGAGCGCCGGCTGCTGTCGATCGAGACGCTCGCGGCGCTCAGCGCGCTCCAGGCCAACACCCCGTTCCCCGTCTCAGACTTCCGCCTCGCGTGGCGCGAGCTGCTCAAGTGCCAGCCGCACGACTCGATCTGCGGCTGTTCCTGCGACGAGGTCCACCGCGACATGATGATCCGCTACGAGCAGCTTCACAGGATGCTCGATGTCCTGCAGATGCGGGCGCTCGCGCCGTTCGCGGGCGAAGATGAAGGGATCGGCGTGATCAACGCGCTGCCATACGAGCGCAGCGGCCTCGTCGAGCGCCCGGGGTACGCGCCGGCACTGGTCCGCCTGGGCCCGTTCGCCGCGACGACGATCGAGCTCGAGCCAGACCGCGCCCCACAGTCGAGCGCGAGCTCCAACGCGATCGAAAATGATGAGCTGAAGCTCGAAGCGGCGCCCGACGGGACGCTCACGCTCACCGACAAGCGCACAGGACGCCGGTTCGAAGGCCTGCACGGGCTGGAGGACGAGCCGGACGTCGGCGACCTCTACAACTTCTGCCCGGTCGACGGCGCACCGATCTGGCGCAATCAAGCGGCCACGGCGAGAGTACTCGCCGCCGGCCCCACGGTCTGGGAGCTCGAGACACAGACCGAGGCCGACCAGCTGGCGATCACAACCGTCGTGCGGCTCACACGGGGAAGCCGGCGCGTCGAGTTCGCAACGACGCTCGAGAACGGCAAGGCCGACCACCGCCTCAGGGCGATCTTCCCGATCGCAGAAACGACACGCGAGAGGACGGTGCGTGCCGAGAGTCAGTTCGCCGTCGTCCACCGGCCCACGACCCTCGAACAGCCCAAGGCCGACTGGGTCGAGCCGCCCGACCCCACCCAGCACACGCTCGGCGCGGTCGCGCTCGGACCGCTCGCGCTGCTCACGAAGGGCCTGCCCGAGTACGAGGCGCGAGACGGCGACCTGTGCCTGACGCTCGTGCGGAGCGTCGGCCTCATATCCCAGCCATCCGACGCGATCAGGACTCGTCCACTCGGCGCCGGTCCTCAGACGCCGACCCCCGAGGGCCAGTGCCTCGGCCGCCACCACCTCGAATACGCCCTTTTGATCGGCGCCGACGAGCTCGACGACGCCGCGCTCACACGCGCCTCACAGGACTATCGCTACGGATTCGTCACGACCGGTGCGATCGAGCGTTGGGATCCGCCAGTGAAAATCGACTCCGACGCGGTGTTCTCGTGCCTGAAGGGCGCCGAGGACGGCGACGGACTGATCCTGCGGTGGTTCAACCCCACCGACCGGGAGGCGACGCTGCGCGTTGAGGGGGGCCCGAGCGCGTCGCGTGTCCGCCTGGACGAAAGCATGGCTGAGGGCGATCTCACGCTTCGCCCGGGAGAGATCGGGACCTTCAGGCTGCGAACGTCCTGACCGCCTCCATCACTACACTCGGCGCGCGATGCGGCTGGACGAGGTGATCCCTGACGCTCCGGAAGGCGCGCGGGGAATCCCAGTCACGGACCTCGCGTACGACAACCGGGCCGCCAAGCCGGGGACGCTGTTCTTCTGCGTCCCGGGCTTCACGCGTGACGGCCATGAGTTCGCGCCGGATGCCATAAGCCGTGGCGCGATCGCGCTGGTCGTCGAGCGTCCGCTGAACCTGGGCGTCCCCGAGATTCAGGTCCCAGATGTCCGGCAGGCGATGGCGCCCGCCGCCGCCCGCTTCTACGGGGACCCCACACGGGACCTGCAAACCGTCGGCGTGACCGGCACCAACGGCAAGACCACGACCGCGTTTCTGCTGCGCGCCGTGCTCGAGGCGGGCGGTCGTCGGACCGGCCTGCTCGGCACGGTCAAGAGCGTGATCGGGGGTCACGAGCACCCGGTTGTGCGCACCACTCCCGAGGCGATCTACCTGCAGCGCACCTTGCGGGAGATGCTGGACGCGGGCGACCAGGCGTGCGCCCTCGAGGTCTCCTCGCACGCGCTCGAGCTGCACCGAGCGGATGCAATCCATTTCGCGGCGGCGATCTTCACGAACCTCACCCAGGACCACCTCGACTTCCATCCGACGATGGAGGACTACTTCAACGCCAAGCGAAGGCTGTTCGCGCCGGGCCTCGCCGCCCACGCTGTGATCAACATCGACGACTCATACGGCACGCGGATCGCGAACGACCTTACGAACCCGATCACATTCGGAGTCCAGAACCCGCAGGCCGTGTACCGAGCGACGAACGTGCGCCCCGGCCTCACCGGCTCGCGCTTCACGGTCCAGACCCCCGACGGCCCGATCGAGCTCAGCTCGCCGCTCCGGGGCCGCTTCAACGTCTACAACGTGCTCGGCGCGTTCGCGGCCGCCCGGGTTCTGGGCGTCGAGGCAGAGGTAGCGGCTCAGGCGATCAAGACCGCGGGACAGGTGCCCGGTCGTTTCCAGACCGTCGATGAGGGACAGGCGTTCGCGGTCCTGGTCGACTACGCCCACACCCCCGATTCGCTCGAGAACGTGCTGAGTGCCGCCGGGGAGCTGGCCGAGGGCCGCGTCCACGTCGTGTTCGGGTGCGGCGGCGATCGCGATCGCGGCAAGCGGCCGATGATGGGCGAGATCGCACGCCGGCTTTCCGACCGGGTGATCGTGACATCCGACAACCCCCGCTCCGAGGATCCCGAGGCGATCATCGAGGAGATCCTCGACGGCTCCGGCCACGACGTCGAGCACAACGCAGACCGTCGCGAGGCGATCGAGGCGGCGATCGCCGGGGCCGCCGCCGG
Source organism: uncultured Solirubrobacterales bacterium (assembly GCA_963824755.1). GTDB lineage: Bacteria > Actinomycetota > Thermoleophilia > Solirubrobacterales > Solirubrobacteraceae > Palsa-465. The sequence continues at coordinate 141,007 of CAWGQT010000002.1, forward strand.
CGACGTGGTCGTGATCGCCGGCAAGGGTCACGAGCAGGGGCAGGAGTTCGCGGGCGGCCACAAGATCCCGTTCGACGACGTGACCGTCGCGCAGGAGGTGCTGCGCAGCGCGTCACCTGCCGGCACACGATGAGGAGCTGGACGCCGCAGCAGCTCGCCGACGCAGCCGCAGCGCGCCTGGTCGCCGGGGCGAGTCCGATCGCATCCGGACCGGAGCGGATCGTGATCGACTCGCGTGAGTCCGGTCCTGGAGCGCTCTTCGTCGGCCTTCCCGGTACCACCGTCGACGGCGGGAAATTCGCGCCCCAGGCGCTCGCAAACGGTGCCTGGGGAATCATCGCCACGCCGGAGCACGCGGAGGCCGCCAAGTGCGCGGCGCCGGGAGTGCTGCTCGCCGCCGACGACCCGCTCAAAGCGCTGCATAACCTCGCCACCGCATGGCGCAGGGAACTCGATGCCAAGGTGATCGGCGTCACCGGGTCGACCGGCAAGACTTCGACCAAGGACATCCTGCACGCACTACTGAGCCCGCACCGGCGCACGGTCGCCTCGCGGGCGAACTTCAACACCGAGATCGGCCTGCCGCTCGAGATCCTCAGCGCACCGAGCGGGACAGAGGTGATCGTGCTCGAGATGGCGATGCGGGGCCGGGGCCAGATCGCCGAGTTGGCGGCGATCGCGCGTCCCGATGTCGCGGTGATCGTCAACATCGGCCCCGTCCACCTCGAGCTGCTCGGCACCATCGAAGCGATCGCGCAGACCAAGGCGGAGCTGATCGCGGGGCTACAGCCCGGCGGCACGGCCGTGATCCCGGTCGACGAGCCGCTGCTGCAGCCGTACATCAGAGCGGACGTCCACACGGTCACCTTCGGAGGAGGCGAAGACGGCGATGTGCGGCTGATAAGCGCCAGCGACGAAGAGCTCGAAATCGACGCAAACGGCGAGCGGATCGCGCTCGAGGTCCCCTTCACCCAGGCGCACTTGCGCACCAACCTGCTTGCGGCCGTCGCTGCGGCACGCGCCGTCGGCGTGACTCCGCAGGGCCATGTCGAGCTCGTGCTCTCGCCCGGCCGCGGCCAGCGTCTGCGGCTGCCCGGCGGTGTGATGCTGATCGATGACTGCTACAACGCCAACCCCATGTCGATGCGAGCCGCCCTCGACGACCTGGCCGCCACGGCCACGCGCGAACACTGCTCCCGGCGCGTGGCCGTGCTCGGCGACATGCTCGAGCTCGGGCCCGGCGAGCGCGGGTTTCACGAGCAGATGGGCGAGCACGCACAGAAAGCGGGGATTGATCTGCTGATCACCGTTGGCCCGCTCGCGGCCGCGATGGCCGAGCGCTTCAACGCGGACGTCCAGTCCGTCGCCGACGCGAGCGAGGCGGCGGCGCTCCTGCCCGAGCTGCTCGAGCCGGGCGACGCGGTGCTGGTGAAGGCCTCACGCGGAGTGGGGCTCGAGCTCGTCTGCCGGTCGCTGCAGGTGGGGGCGCAGGCGTGACCGGCTCGATCTCCGGCCGCGTGCTGATCGCCGGCACCGCCGCGCTGCTGCTGTGCCTGTTCCTCTCGCCCAGGTTCATCGAGTTCCTGCGCCGGCGCGAATTCGGGCAGAACATCCGCGAGGAGGGACCGGCCGGCCACAAGACCAAGGCCGGGACGCCCACGATGGGAGGGATCATCGTCTTCACCGCGTTCGCGATCCCGTTCCTGATCCTGTCCAAGCGTGGCTGGGGGGCGATGGGCGTGTTCGGAGCCGCGATCGCTTGCGCGCTGCTCGGTTTCGCCGACGACTACACGAAGATCGTCAGGCGCCGCTCGCTCGGCCTGCGGGCCCGCACCAAGCTGGCGGTGACAATCGCGATCTCGCTTGGACTGTGGTGGGTGGCCACGCAGAAGGCGGGCCTATCGCCGACCGTTCGCTTCCGGTTCGTCGACGTGACCGTGGATCTGGGCGCGCTGTATCCGATCTTCATCTACCTGGTCGTCGCCGGCTCGACCAGCGCCGTCAACCTCACCGACGGCCTCGACGGACTCGCCGCGGGGTGCGCGGCGATCGTGCTGCTGGCCTACATCGGGATCACGTTCATCGCCGGGCAGACGGATCTGGCGATCCTCGCGGCCTGCCTGGTCGGCGCGTGCATCGGCTTTCTGTGGTTCAACAGCTTCCCCGCGAGCATCTTCATGGGCGACACCGGCTCGCTGGGGATCGGCGGCGCGATCGCCGGGCTGGCGGTCATGACCAAGACCGAGCTGCTGCTGGTCCTGATGGCCGGCGTGTTCGTGATCGAGGCGCTGTCGGTGCTGATCCAGGTGTTCTCCTTCCAAGCGTTCCGAAAGCGCGTGTTCCTGATGGCGCCGATCCATCACCACTTCGAGCTCCAGGGATGGTCGGAGACGAAGATCATCCTGCGCTTCTGGATCGTCGCCTCGGCGTGCGCCGCGATCGCGTTCACGGTGTACCGCCTAAGCATCCGTGGCTAGAGCCTTGCTCGGGGAAGCGTGCCGGTGAAGCCCCGGCCGCCGGTGCCGCCTGGTCCGTTCGTGGTCGTTGGCCTGGCCCGCTCGGGCACGGCGGCGGCGCTCGCGCTACGCGCCCGCGGGGAGGAGGTGATAGGCATCGATGCGGGCGCGATCGATGAGCGGACCGCGGGAAGGCTTTCGCAGGCGGGCGTCGAAGTGCATCTGGATGCGTCAGGCGACGCCTTTGCCGCCCGCGCCCGGACGCTCATCAAGAGCCCCGGCGTCCCCCAACAAGCGCCCGCGGTCCTCGCGGCGCGAGAGCGGGGGCTGCTCGTGCTCGGCGAGCTCGAGCTCGCCTGGCGACTGCTCCCGAACGAGTTCATCGCCGTGACCGGGACGAACGGCAAGACGACCACGACCGAGTGGATCGGCCACATCCACCGCGAGGCGGGGCTGCCGGTGGCGGTTGCCGGAAACGTCGGCACGGCGGCCTCGTCGCTCGTCGGCGCGGTCGCGGACGACGCCACCGTCGTGTGCGAGGCCTCCTCATTCCAGCTCGAGGACACGCTCAGCTTCGCCCCCGAGGCCGCGGTGCTCCTGAACCTGGCGCCCGACCACCTCGATCGGCACTCGAGCTACGAAAACTACGTACAAGCCAAGCTGCGGATCTTCATCAACCAGGGCAACGACGACATCGCCGTCGCACCCGAAGACATCGACATAGAGGATCTCGGCGGCTGCGCCCGCCGCGTGCCTTTCGGCCGCAGCCCCGAGGCCGAGCTGGCCGACTGCGCCGGCTATCTGTGGTCGGACCAGGAGCCGCTGATCGCCCATGAGCAGCTCGCGCTGCGCGGAGAGCACAACCGCCAGAACGCGATGGCCGCCGCGGCGGCGTGCCTCGCGCGCGGGATCGACCGCGAGGCGGTGAGAGCTGGGCTGCATACCTTCGCCGGTGTCGCGCACCGGCTCGAGCTCGTCGCCACCCAGGACGGCGTCGAGTACGTCAACGACTCAAAGGCGACCAACGTCGCCAGCACGCTCGTCGCGCTCAAGGCATATCCGGGCGGCATTCACCTGATCGCGGGCGGCCGCGGCAAGGGGCAGGACTTCGCATCGCTCGCCGGACCGGTCGCGGAGCGCTGCAAGGCCGTCTACCTGATCGGCGAGACGGCGGCTGAAATCGCGCAGGCGCTCGCGGCCAGCGAGGCGACGCTCATTCAGGCGGGCGAGCTCGAAAACGCCGTCCGCCTGGCTCGCGCCGCCGCGCGGCCCGGCGACCTCGTTCTGCTCTCTCCGGCGTGCAAGAGCTTCGACCAGTACCCGGACTTCGAAGCACGAGGCGAGCACTTTCGCTCTCTTGTGGAGAAGGGCCGCTGATGGCCCTTCGCAAGCGCAAGAGCGCGAACAAATCACAGACCTCCGCCAAGCGCGTCCCGCCGCCGCTCGAGCACCGGATCATGATGACGGCCGCGCTCTGCCTGCTGGCGTTCGGCGCCGTCATGGTCTACAGCGCCTCCTCGCCGCGCGATCTGCTCGGCGGGCAGGGCAACGGCACGGCGGAGTTCGTGCGCTATCTGGTGTTCGCGGCGATCGGCCTGGCCGCGATGCACGTGCTCGAACGGCGCGGCGTGGCACTGCTCAATCGCAGGCTCGCGAACCTTCTGCTGATGGTGTCCTTCGCACTGCTGCTGCTCGTGCTTGTCCCGCACTTCGGGGTTCAGGTCAACGGCGCACGGCGGTGGTTTGCAGCGGGGCCGATCCAGTTCCAGCCCTCCGAGCTGATGAAGCTCGCGCTCGTGCTCTACGTGGCTCGCTACCTCGCCGATCACCCGAAGCGCCTGCGCGGCTTTCGTCAGGCCCTCGCGCCGATCGCTGCCGTGGCAGGGCCCGCCTGCCTGCTGATCGTCGTCGAGCCCGACCTCGGCACGACGCTCGTCGTCGCCTTCACAGTCACGGCGCTGCTCGTCGCCGCAGGCCTGCCGCTGCGCTACCTCGCCGGCCTCGCCGCGATCGCCGCCGCGCTCGCGGTGCTGCTCGTGCTCGCGCAGCCCTACCAGCAGGCGCGGCTGACGTCCTTCCTTCATCCCTGGTCCTCGAAGTCGACGGCGGGCTTCCAGGCGGTGCAGGGGCAGATCGCGCTCGGGTCGGGCGGGCTGCTGGGCGTCGGGCTCGGCCGCTCGGTCCAGAAGGTCTTCTACCTGCCCGAGGCGCAGACCGACTTCATTCTCGCCGTGATCGGCGAGGAGCTCGGGGTGATGGGCATCTTCGGCGTGGTCTTCCTCTACGGGATGATCGCCTACGCCGGACTGCGCACGGCGCGCCGGGCGGCTGGCCGGTATGCCAAGCTGCTGGCGACGGGGCTCACGTCACTAATTCTTTGCCAAGGGATCCTGAACATCTTCGTCGTGCTCGGGCTGGCGCCGCTGACGGGCGTCCCGCTCCCGTTCATCTCCTATGCGCCGACCAACCTGTGCATCATGCTCGCCGCCGTCGGGCTGCTGCTCAACATCTCTCGCCCCGGAGCGCGACGCCTACAGGTCGTAGAGGCGCCAGCGCGTGAGCGCTCCGAGGATCGTGATCGGCGCCGGCGGGACCGCCGGGCACGTCGTGCCAGCGCTGGCGGTCGCCGACGCGCTGCGGGCTGAGGGGGCGGAGGTCGCCTTCATCGGTGGCCAGCGAGCCGAGCTCGAGCTCGTGCCGGCCGCCGGCTACGAGCTGCAGACGCTGAGCGTCGTGCCCCTGCATCGCGGCAACCCGCTAAGGGCGGCCCGCTCGGCGTGGATCGACGCGGCCGCCGTCCCGAAGGCCCGAGGGCTGCTGGCTTCTCTGCGCCCGGACGCGGTCATCGGAGCCGGCGGATACGTGGCCGGTCCGGTCGGCCTCGCCGCCGTCACGAGACGCCTGCCGCTGGTGCTGATGGAGGCCGACAGCCACCTCGGGCTGACCAACCGCCTGCTCGCGCCGTTCGCGCGCCGCGTCTGCCTCTCGTTCCCGATCGAGGGCCGGGAGGGGCGCAAGTACCGCGTCACCGGCCGGCCGGTGCCGGCGCCGGCGACCGACGTCGACGCGGCCCGCCAGCGCTTCGGGATCGAGCCCAGCGAGACGTGCGTGCTCGTATTCGGCGGCTCACAGGGAGCCCGCACGATCAACCGCGCGGCCGTCGAAGCGTTTGCGGGGGCGCGCTTTCACGTCCTGCACGCCGCCGGGGAGCGCGACCTCCGGGATCTCGTCGCCCCGGGCCCCCACTACGATATCCGCGGCTACATCTCGAACTTCCGGGAAGCGCTACTGGCCTCTGACCTGGTCGTGGCGCGCTCCGGCGGCTCGATCTTCGAGATCGCGGCTCATGGCCGGCCGGCCGTGCTGATCCCCTATCCGTACGCGACCGCCGACCACCAGACCGCAAACGCCGAGTACATGGAGCGGGCCGGTGCCGCGATCGTGATCCCCGACGGGGAATTGACGGCGCCCCGACTTGCTCAGGAGGTCGGGCGGCTGCTGGCCGACCCGGGACGGCTTGCGGTCATGGCGCGGGCGTCGGCCGCGCTCGCCAAGCCGGACGCCGCACAACAGATCGCGCGAGAGGTGCTGCAGTACGCGCGCTAGGCTCTTCGCATGCTGTTCGGAGCAGAGCACGTCAAACGCTATGTCGAGACCGACGGCGCAGAGGGACATGACTGGCAGGGGGCGAGCGTCCTGATCTTGACCACCACGGGAAGGCATTCCGGAGAGGAGCGCTCGACGCCGCTGATCTACGGCCGGCACGGCGACGACTACCTGGTCGTGGCTTCCAAGGGCGGGGCGCCCGCGCACCCCGCGTGGTACCTGAACCTCGTCGAGCGCCCAGAGGTGACCCTGCAGGTGCGGGGCGAGCGCTTCAAGGCCCGCGCCCGAGACGCCACGCCCGAGGAACAGCCCGAGCTGTGGAAGATCATGACCTCACGCTGGCCGGCGTACGACGACTACCAGCGCAAGACCGACCGCGAGATCCCCGTGGTCGTGCTCGAGCGCACCTGACGCTAGCCCCACCACTTGCCAAGCGACGACTGGTCCTCTCGCCGGCTGCACTTCGTCGGCATCGGTGGCGCCGGGATGAGCGGGCTTGCCTTGGTGGCCCGGGAGCTGGGCGCCCAGGTGACGGGCTCTGACCGTGCCGAGTCCTCCTATACCGAGCGGCTGCGCGAGCACGGGATCGAGCCGGTGCTGGGCCACGCCGCAGAGAACGTCCCGCCCGGAGCCGAGGTTGTGTACTCGACCGCCGTGCCGGCGTCCAATCCCGAACGGCAAGCCGCCTCCGGGCGCGAGCTGCATCGCGCCGATCTGCTGGCGCAGCTCGCGGCGCTTCGCCGCTGTCTGGCGGTGACTGGGACCCACGGCAAGACGACAACCGCCGCGATGGTCGTGCACGCCCTGCGCGGCTGTGATCTCGACCCGGCATACGTGGTCGGCGGCGAGCTCCGGGCGACCGGCTCCAACGCGGGCTGGGGGAAGGGGGAATGGATCGTGATCGAGGCCGATGAGTCCGATCGCTCGCTGCTCAAGCTCGACCCCGAGGTCGCGGTCTTGACCAACGCCGAGCTCGACCACCACTCCACCTACCGCTCGCGACTGGAGCTCGAGGACACCTTCCGGACGTTCATGGCCCGAGCCGGAACTGGCGCGGTCGTGTGGGACAGGCCGGAGCTCAGAGCCCTCTGCCCGCCCGAGGCGCACTCCTACGACGCTCCCAACCCGGACCTGAGCGCGAAAGGCTCACGCTTTCGCTGGCGCGGGATCGAGGTCGTGCTGACCGTGCCCGGGGCTCACAACGCGGTCAACGCGGCCGGGGCGCTGACCGCCGCCGCGCTGGCCGGAGCCGACCCCGAGCGTGCCGCCGCCGCGCTGGTCGACTTCCGCGGCGCTCGGCGACGACTCGAGCGCCTCGGCAACACCGACAGCGGCGTTCCCGTTTACGACGACTACGCACACCACCCGACCGAGGTCGCCGCCGCGATCGCCGCCGCCCGCACGCTCTCGCGCAAGCGCCTGATCGCGATCTTCCAGCCGCACCTCTACTCGCGCACCAAGGCGCTCGCGAGCGCCTTCGGGAGGGCTCTGGCGAGCGCGGACGTCGTCGCCGTGCTCGACGTGTACCCGGCCCGCGAGCGGGCGGAGGACTACCCCGGAATCGACGGAAGGCTGATCGCCCAGGAAGCCGGCGACGCCGCGGGCGGGCGGCCGGTCGCGTGGTTGCCGGGATTCGACGACGCGCGCGCATTCCTGGCCGCGACCCTGCGGCCGGGCGACCTCGTGCTGATGATGGGCGCCGGCGACATCGACGCGCTGGGGCGCTCGCTGGTGGCTTAGAAAGGGGTCCATCGTCAGGGGTCGAAATCCGCCCCAGATGGAAGCCGCCGCCTTTCGGATCCGCAGTCGACGCTTTCGCCTGTGGCGCCCGCGGCTGCTGCTCGCGCTGGTGCTGGTGCTCGCGGCGCTGGCCGGCGCGTGGCTGTGGCTGCGCGACTCCTCGCTTGTCGCCATCCAGCGGGTACGCGTCACGGGTCAGAGCGGTCCAGACGCGGCCCAGATCCAATCGGCGCTGATCGCAGCGGCGAAGACGATGACCACGCTCGACGTGCAGATGAGCCGGCTCCGTACCGCCGTCGCGCCATACCCCGCCGTCAAGGACTTGCGCGTGTCCACGCAGTTCCCGCACGGGATGCGGATCAGGGTGATCGAGCAGAACCCGGTCGGAGCAGTGGTCGTTGGCGGCCATACGATCGCGGTGGCCGGCGATGGCACGCTGCTGCACGACGTGATCGTGCGGCAGACGTTGCCCGCGATCCCGCTGCGCGTCCCGCCCGGCGGCACACGGCTGACCGACCCGGGCGCACTCGGAGCGGTGGCCGTGCTGGCCGCAGCGCCCTTCCGGATGCTCGCGCACGTGAGCCAGGTGACGAGCAGCTCGACGCACGGGTTGGTCGCACAGCTGCGTGGCGGACCGGCGATCTACTTCGGCGACTCGACTCGGCTTGGCGCGAAGTGGAGGTCGGTCACCGAGGTGCTTGCCGACCCGGGTTCGGCGGGCGCCGCCTACGTCGACGTCAGTGATCCGGCCCGGCCCGCGGCGGGTGCCGGCAGCGGCACAAGTTCATCCGGAGGGTCCTCACCGGGAGGGTAACTCTCAAGTTAAGGTTCAACGTTGAAAATCGCTAACTCTCTGGCCTTCGTCGAGAATTGCGCGATCTGCAACGAACGTTGCGGGAGGGGTCGCTGCGTTGACTTCCCGCATCCTCAGGCCATAACGTGCAAAACTCCCGCTATCAGCGACAGAGTGACAAACGCTCAACGCTACATCGAGGGTCGGACGGTCACCATGGAAAGCGGCAGTTACCTAGCAGTCATCAAAGTTGTCGGCGTCGGCGGCGGAGGCACGAATGCGGTCAACCGCATGGTTGACGCGGGCCTACGCGGGGTCGAATTCATCGCGACGAACACCGACGCACAGGCGCTGGCCATGTGTGACGCCGACATCAAGCTCAACATCGGCCACGAACTCACCAAGGGCCTCGGCGCCGGCGCCAACCCAGAGATCGGTCAGGGCGCCGCGGCCGAGTCGCGCGACGACATCAAGGAGGCGCTGAAGGGCGCCGACATGGTGTTCGTCACCGCCGGCGAGGGCGGTGGCACCGGAACCGGCGCCGCGCCGGTAATCGCGGACATCGCCAAGAACGAGATCGGCGCGCTGACGGTCGGCGTGGTCACGCGCCCGTTCATGTTCGAGGGCAATCAGCGGGCGCGCCAGGCGCAGGACGGGATCCAGAAGCTGCGCGAGTACGTCGACACGCTGATCGTGATCCCCAACGAGAAGCTGCTGACGATCGTCGAGCGCCGGACCTCGATCCTCGATGCGTTCCGAGAGGCCGACAACGTGCTGCGCCAGGGCGTGCAGGGGATCACCGACCTGATCACGATCCCCGGTCTGATCAACCTCGACTTCGCCGACGTGCGCACGATCATGCACGACGCCGGCAGCGCGCTGATGGGTATCGGCTCGGCCGGCGGCGAGAACCGTGCCGTGGAGGCTGCGAAGGTCGCGATCTCCTCGCCGCTGCTCGAGGAATCGGTCGAGGGCGCGACCGGGATCTTGCTGAACATCACCGGCGGTCACGACCTCGGCCTGTTCGAGGTCAACGAGGCTGCCGAGATCGTCCACACCGCGGCGGACACCAACTCGAACATCATCTTCGGCGCGGTGATCGACGATTCGCTCGGTGAAGAGGTCCGGGTCACGGTCATCGCCACAGGCTTTGACCGCGGCGGCGCCCGGCCCGCCACCGCGCGTGAGACGACCCGTCGCGCGCGCCGCGACCGGGACGTGACGATGGACGACCGCCAGCGCTCCTCGCTCGAGATCCGCGACGACGAGATCGACATCCCGTCGTTCCTGAAGGACCGCTAGGCCTTTCGTTGTTTGCTTGGGGGCGCGCATGCGCGCCCCCTCCGGATCGGCGCATGCGCCGATCCGCCGGCGGTGCATCGGGAATGGGTCCCGCCCGCCCGCCGGCGCATGCGCCGGTGGCATCCAGACCGGTCGTCCCAGGCCTCGCTAGCCTCCTCTCAGAGTGTCCACACCCGCCGAGACATCCCTTCGCCGGACGGCTCTGCACGACCGCCACGTCGCCGCCGGCGCGAAGCTCGTGCCATTCGCCGGCTGGGAGATGCCCGTCGAGTACGGCGGCATCCGCGCCGAGCACATCGCCGTCCGCGCGGATGTCGGGATGTTCGACGTCTCGCACATGGGACAGGTCGAGACGCGAGGTCCGCAGGCGCTCGAGTTCCTCCAGCGCGTGCTCTCGAACGACCTTCGCCGCCTGCCCGAGGGAGGCGCCCAATACAGCGTCGCCTGTCGCGAGGACGGCGGCGTGCTTGATGACCTGTTCACCTACCGGTTGGCTGAGTGCGTGTTCCTCACCGTGACCAACGCCGCCAATCACGAGAAGGACCTCGCGTGGATGCAGTCGCAGGCAGGCGAATTCGACGTCGATGTGCTCGACAAGGCGGCCGACTTCGCGATGCTCGCCGTCCAGGGTCCGAACGCACGGGCGCTGGTCGGACGTCTCGCGGACGGGTCGCTGCCATCGCGGATGCACTGCTGCGAACGGGTCGTCGGTAGCGCGGCGATGCTCGTGTGCGGGACCGGCTACACGGGCGAGGACGGGGTCGAGCTGCTGATGGATCCCGCCGATGCGCCCGCCGTTTGGGACAGCCTGCTCGAGCAGGGGGCCCTCCCCGTTGGCCTCGGCGCCCGCGACACGCTGCGCCTCGAGGTCTGCTTTCACCTCTACGGCAACGACCTGAGCGAGGACCGCGGGCCAATCGAAGCGGGTCTCGGCTGGTGCTGCAAGGAGCAGACGGGGTTCATCGGCTCAGACGCCGTTGCTGCTGCGCGCCGCGAGGGGCCGGGCGAGAAGCTCGTTCCGTTCGCGATCCAGGGCCGCGGAATCGCGCGCCAGGGCAACCCCGTGGTCGGCGGCGGCGTCGTCACCAGCGGGAGCTTCTCGCCCTGCCTGGAGCGCGGGATCGGGATGGCGTACGTTTCCCCTGAGCGTGCCGAGCCGGGCACGCCGATCGAGATCGACGTGCGGGGCACGACGCGCCCCGCGGTTGTAGAGCGCAAGCCTCTTTACCGAAAGGGATCCTGATATGGCGGACGCGAGCTATCCCGAAGACCTGCTGTACCACTCCGAGCACGATTGGGCCCGGATCAACAGCGAGGAGGCGACCTTCGGCATCACCTGGTACGCGCAGGACGCGCTCGGCGAGGTCGTCTTCTACGACCCGCCCGAGCTCGGCGCGCAGCTCACGCAGAACGAGTCCTACGCCGAGGTCGAGTCGGTCAAGGCAGTCTCGGACGTGATCGCGCCGCTCTCCGGAGAGGTCGTGGCGGTCAACGAGGCGCTGTCCGACAAGCCCGAGACGATTAACGAGGATCCCTACGGGGAGGGGTGGCTGGTCAGGGTGAAGCTGTCAGACCCGTCCCAGACCGAGGGGCTGATGGACGCCGCGGCCTACGAGGCAAGCCTGTCGTGACGGCGTACGTCTCGGCCACCGACGACGATCGCCGCGAGATGCTCGCGACGATCGGCGTTAGCTCGATCGAGGAGCTGTTCGCGGACATCCCCGAGGGTCTGCGACTGCGGCGCGAGCTCGCGCTGGACGCCGGCCTATCCGAGCAAGAGGTCTACGAAGAGCTCCGCGCGCTGGCGGCCAGGAACATCTCGACCGAGGACGAGCTGTCGTTCCTGGGAGCGGGCATGTACGACCACTACATCCCGTCGCTGATCGACTCGATCATCCTGCGCTCGGAGTTCCTGACTCCCTACACGCCCTACCAGCCGGAGATCTCGCAGGGCGGGCTGCAGGCGATGTTCGAGTACCAGACCGCGATCTCCGAGCTGACCGGCCTGCCGGTCTCCAACGCGTCGGTGTACGAAGGTCCGAGTGCCGTCGGCGCGGCCGGATACGTCGCCAAGCTCGCAAACGGACGCGGACGGTTCGTGGTCTCCCGCGGCGTCCACCCGCACTCGCGCGAGACGCTGGCCACGATGGCGTACGGCTGGGGCATGGAGATCGTCGAGGCGCCGCTCCACGACGGCATCACGCGTCTTCCGGCGCTCGACGGCAACGTCAGCGCGATCGTCGTGCAGCAGCCGAACTTCCTCGGCGCGATCGAGGACCTCTCGGCGCTCGCGGGGGCCGCGCGTGAGGCCGGTGCGCTGACGATCTCCGCATGCGATCCGCTGCCCTTGGCGCTGCTGAAGACCCCCGCCGAATGCGGCGTCGACATCGCGGTCGGCGAGGGACAGACGCTCGGCAACCGCCTCGACTTCGGCGGGCCCTCGTTCGGCTTCTTCGCCGTGACCGAGGCGCTGATGCGGCGGATGCCCGGCCGGATCGCCGGCGAGACCACCGACGTCGACGGCAACCGCGGTTTCGTGCTCACGCTCCAGACCCGCGAGCAGCACATCCGCCGCGAGAAGGCGACTTCGAACATCTGCACCGCCCAGGCGCTGAACGCCCTCGCCGGCGTGATCTACATGAGCTGGCTCGGCCGCCAGGGGATCGTCGAGCTGGGCGAGTTGATGCTGCAGCGCACCGCCTACGCGCGCGAGCGGCTGGCCGCGATCGACGGCGTCGAGCTCCTTCACGACCAGCCCGTGGTGAGGGAGTTCGCGATCAAGCTCGACGCGCCGGTCGAGAAGGTGATCGCGCGCTGCCGCGAGCAGGGCGTGAACCCAGGGTATGCGCTAGCTCGCGATTACCCGGAGCTGGCCGATGGACTGCTGGTCGCGATCACTGAGCGGCGCACCCGCGCAGACATCGACCGGCTGGCGAGCGTGCTCGAGGGCGCGCTGTCGGAGGGGCAAGAGGCGTACACCGAGGTCAAGGCATGATCCGCGCCGCCGACGACGAGCTCACGATCTACGAGCGCTCGAAGCCCGGACGCCGCGCGTTTGTCGCGCCCGAGCTGGACGTCCCTGAGCGGCCGCTTGACGAGCTGCTCCCCGCGGCCCTGCGGCGCGCCGAGCCGCCGCGGCTACCGGAGGTCGCCGAGCCCGAGATCGTCCGCCACTACAACCGCCTCTCGAAGCGCAACTTCGATCTCGACACCGGCTTCTATCCGCTGGGGTCCTGCACGATGAAGCACAACCCCAAGCTGCACGAGCGAGTCGCGGCGCTGCCCGGCCACGCGAAGCTGCACCCGCTCCAGGATCCGCGCCGCGCGCAGGGTGCACTCGAGCTGATGTGGCGCCTGCAGGAGGCGCTCGCCGAGATCGCCGGGCTGCCGTACGTCTCGCTGCAGCCCTCGGCCGGATCGCACGGAGAGCTCGCCGGCGTACTGCTCACGCGCGCCTACCACGAGGATCGCGGCGAGCAGCGCACGAAGGTGCTCACGCCCGAGTCGGCTCACGGCACCAATCCGGCCACCGTGACGATGGCCGGATACGAGGTCGTCAAGATCGCCACCGACGAGCACGGCAACGTCGACCTCGACGACCTGCGCGCGAAGGCGGACGACGACGTGGCGTGCCTGATGCTGACCAATCCCTCGACGCTCGGGCTGTTCGAGTCCGGGATCGAGGAGATCGCCCGGATCGTCCACGGCGCCGGCGCGACGCTGTACTACGACGGCGCCAACCTCAACGCGATCATGGGGATCACGCGACCTGGCGACATGGGCTTCGACATCGTGCACTTCAACCTGCACAAGACCTTCACCCAGCCGCACGGTGGCGGCGGACCCGGGGCGGGGCCGATCGCGGTCTCCGAGCGGATCGAGCCGTTCCTGCCGAGGCCGCAGGTGGTGCGGCGCGAGGCGCACAATGGCTCCAGCGGGGTGGTTGGGGGTGGGCTGGGTGGGTTCCATTACGACCTCGACTACGACCGCCCCAAGTCGATCGGGCGGCTGCGCGGCTTCCAGGGCAACTACGGCGTATTCGTGCGCTCCTACGCATACATCCGCTCGCTCGGCGCGGCGGGTCTGCGCGAGGTCTCAGAGGTCTCGGTGCTGAACGCCAACTACCTGCTGGCGCGGCTGCGCCGTGAAGGCGTGCTCGAGTACCTGCCGGCCGCGTACGAGCGCCTATGCATGCACGAGTTCGTACTCTCCGGGGCGCCGATGAAGCGCGAGCTGCAGATCAAGACGCTCGACCTCGCCAAGCGGCTGCTCGACCACGGCGTTCACCCGCCGACCGTCTACTTCCCGCTGATCGTCGATGAGGCGCTGCTCGTCGAGCCGACCGAGACCGAGACCAAGGAGACGCTCGACCGCTTCGCGGAGGTGCTTGCAGAGATCCTGCACGAGGCGCGCGAGGACCCGGAGGTGGCGCGCGGGGCCCCGTACACGACGCCGGTGCGCAGGCTCGACGAGGCGGCGGCGGCGCGGCATCCGGTCGTGCGCCAGCCGATGTAGAGGGCGTTTTGCCTGGACCCTGCAACCGCTCGTCCAGACGTCCAGACGGTCTCAAGCAAGGCAGCCGCACGCGTCGATAAACGCCCGAAGTCCCGGACTTTGGGTGAAGGACATCAGGACACGAATCAAAACCCTAGGCATCGACCCGGCCCTCCATCCGGAGGAGCTCACGCTTGCCGGCGTAGTGGCTGGCGTGCTGTTCTGCTTCGGCGGGCTGACGATCGCGCTGCTGATGTTGCTGCCGGGCGTCTCGCACGAGCACGAGGCCGTGGTGCTCGCGATCGCCGGATTCGGACTGATGGTCGGCTTGCTGGCGCTGCTGGTGGTCGATTGGAGCAGGGCCCCCCGGTGGCTGCTTCAGGTCGCGATCGGGCTCGCGATCCTACTGGTCGGCCTTGCCACCGCGTCCTCGGGCGGCTCGCGCTCGCCGGCGTGGGTCTACATGTTCCTCGCGGCCGTCTTCGCGGCGTACTTCTTCGCGCAACGGATCGCGTTCCTGTATCTGGCCGCATGCGCGATCACGCAGGCCATCGTGCTCCTGTACGACCCGCGCGCGCTTCACAACGGGTTCGTGGCCGAGCTGGTGATTGCCTCGACCGCCTACCTCTTGCTCGGCGGCGCAATCGTCAGCGGCCGCAGGCAGATGTTGCGTCTACGCACCCGCGCCGAGACGCTGGCCGCCGAGCAGAGCGCCCTGCGCAGGGTCGCGACCGCCGTCGTCGGCGGTGAATCGGCGGAGCGCATCTACGCGCTCGTGGCTTTGGAGGTCGCCGAGCTGCTTCACGGCGCCGCGGCCGAAATCCTGCGCTTCGACTCCCGGCACACCGCGAAGGTGATGGGATCGTGGGCTGACCACACCGGCGGTCGCTACCTGCCCGGCAGCACCGTCGACGTGCGCTCCGGAGCCGAAATCGAGCTGGCCCGCCAGACCGGCCGGCCAGTGAGCAGCAATGACCACCCCGCGGACAGCCCGGTCGCAAAGCTCGGGTACGGGGCGAGTGTCGTCGCGCCGATCAGCGTGGGTGGCCAGGTCTGGGGCGTGCTCGCGGCGAGTTCCCCGCGACCGTTCAGCCCCCGGGATGAGGCGCGGCTGATGGCCTTCGGCGATCTGCTCGCGACCGCGGTCGCGAGCATCGAGGACCGTGCCAAGCTCGCGAGGGAGGCCTCGAGCGATCCGTTGACCGGACTCGCGAACCACCGCACGCTGCAGCAGCGCATCGCCTCGGAGGTGGCCCGCTCGATCCGCCACGAGCGGCCGCTGTCGGTGGCGGTGATCGACATCGACCACTTCAAGCAGATCAACGACAACGCGGGGCACGAGGTCGGCGACACGACGCTGATCAAGGTGGCCGCCGCGCTGCGCAAGTTCGCGCGCGCCGAGGACACGCTGGGGCGCACCGGCGGCGACGAGTTCGTCTGGGTGCTGCCCGAGACCGCACGCGAGCAGGCGCTGATCGCCGTGGAGCGGGCCCGGCGGGTGATCGCGGAGCTGCTGGCCGACCCGTACGGGATCACGGTCTCGGCGGGTATCTGCGATACGAGCGTCTCCACCGACCCCGCGCAGCTGCTGCGACTGGCCGACGGTGCGCTGTACTGGAGCAAGACCAACGGCCGCGACCGATGCTGGATCTACGACCCGGAGATCGTCGGCGAGCTCTCCGCGCAGGAGCGCGCGCAGCGGCTGCAGCGCTCGAACGCACTCGCCGGCGTGCGTGCGCTCGCGCGCGCCGTCGACGCGAAGGACCCGCTCACCGGCAGGCATTCCGAGCGGGTGGCGGAGCTTGTGGGCAAGCTCGCTCGCAACGCCGGCTGGTTGCCGGAACGGGCCCGTCTGCTCGCGGATGCCGCGCTCGTCCACGACGTCGGCAAGGTGGGGCTTTCCGAGGACCTGTTGCGCAAGCTCGGGCCGCTGACCGAGGCCGAGTGGGAGCAAGTGCGGCTGCACGCCGAGCTGTCCGCGCGGATTGCGGCGGACGTCCTGACATCCGAGCAGGTCGACTGGATCCGCAGCCATCACGAGCGACCCGACGGGCTCGGTTATCCGCACGGGCTGCGCGCAGCAGAGATCCCCGAAGGCGCGGCGCTGCTGGCGATCGCCGACGCCTGGGACGCGATGACGGTCAGCCGCCCGTACGGCGTGCCGAAGAGCACCGAACAGGCGCTCGCGGAGTGCTCTGGCCTGGTCGACCGCCAGTTCACGCGCGTGGCCGTCGACGCGTTGATCGCCTTGAACCGCGAGGCCGGGTTCAGCGCCAACGCCGGCGAGCCACTTCGCGCGCGAGCGGGCTCCTGAGCGGCGGGCTCCGCCGCGGTGATTGGATACCGGGATGCGGTTGGTGATCTTCGGCGCGGGCGCGATCGGTGGCGTGGTCGGGGCGCGGCTGAGCCAGGCCGGCTCTGACGTGTGCCTGATCGCGCGCGGCGAGCACTACCGGGCGATCGCCGCGCGAGGGCTGCGGCTCGAGACGCCCGACGGTGAGTCGCTTCACGAGATCGAGGCGTTCGAGTCGCCAGCGGCGGTGCAGTGGAGCGGCGAAGAGGTGGTCATGCTCGCGATGAAGGGCCAGGACTCGCTGAACGCGCTCACCGCGCTGCGCGACGCCGCGGGGCCGGCGGTGGCGGTCTGCTGCCTGCAGAACGGGGTCGAGAACGAGCGCATCGCGCTGCGGATGTTCGACGACGTGTACGCGGCGGTGGTGATGGTGCCGGCGGCGCACCTCGAACCGGGCGTGGTTCAGGCCTATGCGACGAACCTCACCGGCATGATCGACATCGGCCGCTACCCGACCGGGATCGATGACCGCGCGGAGGCGCTGTGCGAGCTGCTGCGTGCGGCACGGTTCAGCTCCGAGGCGCGGGCCGACGCGATGCGCTTCAAGTACGCGAAGCTGCTCGCGAACCTCGCAAACGCAGCGCACGCGATCACCGACGGGGACTCCCCGGAGTGCCGGCAGCTGATCGACCGCGCGCGGGCGGAGGGCAGGGCGGTGCTGGAGGCCGCGGGGATCGCGTTCTCGGCGCCGGAGGTGGACGACGTCCGCGGTCGCTGGCGGCGGTGGGGTGTGCGCGACATCGGCGGCCGTCCACGGGCAGGATCCTCGACATGGCAGAGCCTGGCCCGTGGCGTCGGGAACCCTCCCACCCGCGTCGAGACCGACTACCTCAACGGCGAGATCGTGATGCTGGGGCGCATGTACGGCGTCGCGACGCCCGTCAACCAACTGCTTCAGACGCTGGCATGGGAGGGTGCGCGGGCTGGGCGAGCCCCCGGCTGGCTCTCCGTCCAGGAGCTGCTCGAGCGCCTGGGCTCGGAGGAGGTCTCATGGACGCGCTGATCGCAGACGGCGCCGCCGTGATAGGGGCCCACGCCGAGCGCGAGCTTGACGCCCTGGTGGGCATTTCATCGCCGTCCGGCGATCTCGACGGCGCCGAGGAGGCGATCGCGCTGTGCGTCGCGCTCGCGCCGGCCGAGGCTCAGGTCGAGCGGATCCCATGCTCGACGCCGGGGAGCGCGCCGGATCTGGTGCTTCGGCTGCAGGGACGAGGCAGCGGGCGGATGCTCTTGCTCGGGCACCTCGACACCGTCCACGGACACGATGCGCACGCCCCGCTGCGACGCGATGGAGCGCGGTTGTACGGGCCCGGCACCGCCGACATGAAGGGCGGAGTCGTGCTGTCGCTCGGCGTCATGCGGGCGCTGGCACGCAGGACGGATGCGTTCGGTGAGCTGTCGCTGCTGCTGGTCACCGACGAGGAATGGCGCACTCAGGAGTTCGTACACGGCCCTGCGTTCGCCGCCTATGACGCGTGCCTTTGCTTTGAAGCCGGCGAGCGCACAGCCGACGGCGAGGAGGGCGTCGTCGTTCGCCGCAAGGCGGCCGGCACGCTTCAGGTGAGCGCCAGCGGCCGCGCGTCGCATTCGGGCAGCGCTCCGGACAAGGGCCGCAACGCCCTCCTGGCACTTGCGGCGGTGGCGCGCCAGATCGCCGAGCACCACGATCCCGCCGGGGACGATCGACTGAGCGTGGTGCCGACGATCCTGCGCAGCGGCGACGCGTTCAACGTCGTCCCGGCCGCAGGCGAGCTGATCTTCGACCTCCGCGCGGCCCGGCTGGACGCCTTCGACCCCGTCCTCGCCGCGGTTCCGCAAGAGCTCGATGCCGTCGGCCTGTATGCGCGGATGGAGCGCAGGTGGCCGGGGATGGACTGCGCCGATGCGACGGCCTCGTTGCTCGGGCGCGCGGGCCGGCGGCTGGGCCGCCGGATCGCGGCCGTCTCGCGCGGGGGAGCGAGCGACGCGAGCCATTTCGCCGCAGCGGGGATCGCCTTGACCGTGGACGGACTGGGGCCGCGCGGCGGCGGCGCGCACACGCCCGAGGAGTTCGTGCTGGCCCAATCCCTGAGGGAGCGAGCCGAAGTCGCGCTGGCGGTCGCCTTCGAGGCGCTGGGATTCGCGTCGCAGTAGCGCCCGTGCTCCGCTGACTCCGGCGGTGCGCTGTCTATATTTGCTGCTATGGAGCAAGCAACGGTTCCCGTCAAGCGCCCGCCGGCTGATGCCGCCAAACGCGATGCGCGACAGGGAATCGAGCTGCTGCTGGCGATCGTCGCGGTCATGTGGATCGTCGAGGTGATCAACTCGCTCGACCACTATGCGCTCGACAACGACGGGAGCCTGATCCCGAGGGATTTCCCCCGGATCTGGGCGATCTTCACCTCGCCCTTCCTGCATTTCGGCTGGCAGCACCTGATCGACAACACGATCCCGTTGCTGTTCCTCGGCCTGATCATCGCCCTGGCCGGCGCCTCGCGGGTCGTGCTCGTGACGCTGATCGTGATCGTCGTCGGCGGTCTGGGGACGTGGTTGATCGCACCGGGGAACTCGCAGACCGTTGGCGCGAGCGGGCTGGTGTTCGGCTACGCCGCGTACCTGCTGACCAGAGGCATCTTCGACCGCAGCGCGCTCGAGATCGTGATTGGCGTGATCGTCGCCGTGATCTGGGGCGGGGCGCTGCTCTCGAGCCTCGTTCCGCAAACGGGCATCTCGTGGCAGGGCCACCTCTGTGGCGCGATCGGTGGCGTCGTCGCGGCGTGGGTGCTGGCCGATCGTGCGCCGGGCAAGCGCAAGCGCTCCTCGGCGCCGGTCGACCCGGGAACGCAGGCTCTCACCGCCTCCAAGTAGCCTCCAGGCGTTCATCGTGCGAATCTTTTCCGGCATCCAGCCGACCGGTCGCAAGCACCTCGGCAACTACATCGGCGCGATCACGCAATACGTCGCGGGGCAGGACCGAGCCGATGCGATCTACTGCGTCGTCGACCTCCACGCGATCACGGTCGCCTACGAGCCGGCCGCGCTGCGCGAATCGGTGTACGACACCGCCGCGATCCTGCTTGCGGCGGGCATCGATCCCGACCGCTGCATCTTCTTCCGCCAGAGCGACGTGCACGAGCACACGGAGCTGTCCTGGCTGCTCTCGAGCGTCTGCTCGTTCGGCGAGCTGAACCGGATGACCCAGTTCAAGGACAAGTCGGCGTCCCAGCGCGAGCTTGTCACCGCCGGCCTGTTCACCTATCCGGTGCTGATGGCGGCCGACGTGCTCGCCTACCGGGCCAACGAGGTCCCGGTTGGCGACGATCAGCGCCAACACGTCGAGCTGATGCGCGACGTCGCACAGCGGTTCAACGCCAGGTTCGGCGAGACCCTGGTGGTCCCCGAGCACCGGATCCCCGAGGTCGGGGCGCGGATCATGGACCTGCAGTTCCCTGACCGCAAGATGTCGACCACGAGCGACAGCCCCCAGGGCACGGTCTACATCCTCGACGAGCCCGCCGCGGTGGCCAAGAAGTTCCGTGGCGCCGTGACCGATTCGGGTTCGGAGGTCGTGCGGGCGCCCGAGAAGGCTGGCGTCTCGAACCTGATCGAGATCCTTGCGGTCGTTCGGCGCACCGCGCCGGAGGAGATCGAGCGGGAGTTCGACGGCTCTGGGTACGGCGGGTTCAAGCAGGCGGTCGCGGACGCGGTGGTCGAGTATCTGGCACCGGTCCGCGAGCGCTACGAGTCGCTGCGTGCTGACCCGGTCGAGCTCGAGCGGATTCTGGCCGGGGGGGCCGAGAAGGCCCGTGCGATCGCCTCGGATACGCTGGTCGACGTTCGCCGCGCGATGGGTGTCGGACCGGTCCGGTCCGGGCAGTAGCCTGACGACGTGCGCCTCGTAGACCTCGAGCTCGACCTCGACGTGTTCGCGGGTCCGTTCGACCTGCTCCTGACGCTGATTCTCAAGGAGGAGATCGATCTGCTCGAGGTCGATCTGGCCGAGATCGTGATCTCCTACATCGATCACCTCGAGCGTCGCGGCGAGCTCGAGCTGGAAGCCGCGACCGAGTTCCTGGTGCTGATCGCAGCGCTGCTCGAGCTCAAGTCGCGGCTGATGCTGCCCGGCGAGGAGCAGGAGCTGATCGAGCTGGATCCGGGCGAAGCCGCCGAGGAGCTGCTCGCGCGCCTGCTCGATGCGCATCGCTACCGCGCCGCGGCCGCCCATCTGCGAGAGAGGCTCGAGGCGCAGGACGGTTTTCGCTTCCGCTCGGCACCGCTGCCGCCGTCGCTGCGGCGCGCCTCGCTGCAGGACGCGAGCGCCGTCTATCAGCCGGCGCTGCTCGCGCAGGCAATCGGCAACCTCCTGCACGAGCCCGAGCCGGTCAACGTCCAGCACATCACCAATCCGAAGGTGACGGTTGCCGAACGCCTGGCCCATCTGCGCACGCTGCTGCGGCGCGGAAGCTTCTCGTTCGACGAGGCGGTGGCGCGAGCGGACCGCGTGACGGTCGCTGTGACGCTGTACGCGTTGCTCGAGCTCTACAAGCAGGGCGAGCTCACCTGGGACCAGCCCGAGCCGTTCGGCGAGATCACGATCGCATCGCAGTCGTTGACGAGGGCCTCGGCGTGAGCCTGCCGCTCGAGAGCACGATTGAGGCGCTGCTGTTCCTGAGCGCCGAGCCGGTCGGCGCCGATGCCCTCGCCGACGCGGTCGGTGTCGAGCTGCACGAGGTGGTGACAGCGCTCGAGCGTCTGCGCGAGCACTACGAGTTCGAGCGCCGCGGTTTGGTGCTCCGCGAGGTGGCAGGCGGCTGGTCGCTGTCATCGCATCCGGAAACCGAGCCCGCCGCACGGCGCCTGCTCGCCAAGCCACGCACGCCACCGCTGACGCCGGCGCAGGCCGAGACGCTCGCGATCATCGCCTACCTGCAACCGGTCTCGCGGCCGGAGATCGCGCGGATCCGCGGCGTCAACGCCGAGTCGGCCACCGCGACGCTGCTCGAGCGAGGCCTGATCGAGGAGGGCGGCCGCTCGCAGTTCGGCGCGGTCCTGTACCGGACGACGGCGCTGTTCCTGCGCCTGTTCGGGCTGCGCTCGCTCGACGAGCTGGCGCCCGTCTCGGAGTTCGACCCGGCGCCGGAGCTCGAGGAGGAGCTGCGGGAGCGGTTGCTGCGGGCGGGGGAGGCGCGAGCCGGCGTCTAGTAAGGGGCCTCGCTTCGCTCGGCGTCCATGGGGCCGGGCGGGCCCATCCGGACCCCGTCGGCGGCGGCGACGGCTTTCGCGGTGCCACCCCCGGCCATGCCCATTCCGCCGGCCATCCGTGGCCGGCGGGATTGGGGTCCCGCCCACGCGGGACTTCATACAACACCAACCTCCCGCTGAAGCACGAGTTGGGAGGGCGAACGTCCAATTCGACTTGGCGGGAGGGCAACGGTCTACGTAATGGACGCTGGGGCGTCCATTACGTTCATCGTCGCCGTCGGGAGCGGGCGCTTTTCTACGAAATGGACGCTGTAGGCGCCGGGGTGGGGGTAGCCTTTTCCCCCGCGGGCAGCGGCCCAAGGACTAACCGGCACCTCATTCCGGCAAATCGGGCACACTACCCGGCGGGAGAACTGAGGCAGGGAGATCGAGTCGATCAGGCCAGCGCTTCTGGTGTTGTGCACGCTCGACCGGCGCCAGCGGCCGCGCCGCGCATCCTCATGCATGCGCAGGGGTGGCCCAGCCCGGAAAGGAATGACGATGAGGAAGCTGACAATCGCAATCACGACGACCGTCGCGCTGGCGGCGCTCCCGGCGGCGGCCAATGCCGCCGCGGCGCCGCAGAACGACTCGCTGGGGCCGATCCGCGATGTCACCGCGCAGTGGCGCAGCTATCAGCCGGCGAGCGCGTTCTGCATCAAGCCCGACACGCCGCAGTACACGCCGGGCGGGAGCGGAGCGACGGCGACCGGCCGGGACCCCGCCTGCCGGCGATCGGGATTCCCGCGCAGCGCCACCGGCCTCGTGAAGATCGAGGTCCGCACGCCGCCGCTGTGCACCGGTTGCCGGCGCCTGTTCATCGACTTCTCAAAGATCGGGGCGGGAACCAGCTATGCCCATGGCCACGCGTATTACCGGCTGACCTCGGCGAACTTCACCTACACCGTCGACCCGATCGCGCACAGCCCGAACACCAAGAACTTCACCAACGACAAGCTGCTCGCGCCGAGCGGCTCACTGCAGGAGAAGGTGCTCGGCGAGCTCGATCTGCATCAGGCCTTCGCGTACGTCACCGACACCGCCCACTTCGTCCACACCGCGATCCAGGGGCGGTACTACGTCGGCCCGTGGTATCTGAACCGCGCCGGCAAGCAGATCGATGGCGTGTACTTCGACGTCGATGTCGCCGATGCGACGGCCTTTCCGAGCGCGCAGCTGAATGCGATCGGATACGCGGCCGGCTTCGACAGCGGACAGTTCTGTCCCAGCAGCGACCCCGACGCCCTGTACGGCGGCTGCATCGACTCGTTCTCCCTGAGCGCGACCACGGTGCCCATTCAGGCGTCCTAGTCGTTCGGGGCCCTCACCGAGCCAGGCCGGCCGGCGCTCGCGCCGCCAGCTGCCCGCATGCAGCGTCGATCTCGCGACCCCGGGTGAGCCGCACGGTTGCGCCGACCCCGCGCCGCTCGAGCTCGGCGCGGAACGCCTCGATCGCCTTCGGGCTCGAGCCCTCGAACGGTGAGCCCGTCGGGTTGTAGGGCATCAGGTTGACCTTGAAGACGCGAGGATCGAGCACCTCCGCGAGCTGTACGGCCTGGACGTGCGAGTCATTGACGCCGGCGAGCATCACGTACTCGACGAACACCCTGCGCCGCTTGCGCGCGTAGTAATCCCGGCACGCCGCGAGCACGTCGGCCAGCGGGTAACGGTCGTTGACGGGCATCAGCTCGGATCGCAGCGCCTGATCGGCGGCATGCAGCGAAAGCGCCAGACGGATCGGTCGCGGGTCGGCGGCGAGCCGCTCGATGCCGGGTATCCAGCCCACGGTCGAGATCGCGGTACGCCGGTGAGTGACTCCCACGTCCGGCAGGCGCTCGCAGGCCAGGAGCACGTTGTCGAGGTTCATCATCGGCTCGCCCATCCCCATGAACACCGCGTGATCGACGGTCGTGAGCCGACGGAAATGCAGTGCCTGATCAACGATCTCCGACCCGGTGAGGTTGCGGCCGAAGCGCATCTGGCCGGTCGCGCAGAAGGTGCAGGTGAGCGGACAGCCCGACTGCGATGAGAGGCACAGCGACCGGCGCCCATCGCGATAGCGCATCAGGACCGCCTCGACGGGCCGTCCGTCAAGGGTCGAGAACAGCACCTTGACCGTCCCGTCTCGGGCATGTGCCTCCTGCTCGACGGTCAGCGTCGAGAACGGCACCGTCTCCTCCAGCACGCCGCGCAGCCCCAGGGAGAGGTCGGTCATCGCGGCGAACCCGGGGGCGCCACGCGCCGCCCACCGCCACACCTGGCGGGCGCGGAACGCCGGCTCTCCGAGCCCAGCAAGCCTCTCGTTCAACAGGTCGAGATCCACGAACCCAGACGGTAGCGTCAGCCAGCGATGCGACTGGCCAAATACCTGGCGACCGCCGGAGTCGCCTCGCGCCGGGCGGCTGAGGCGATCATTCGCGAAGGGCGCGTGAGCGTGGACGGCGCGACCGTCACCGACCCCGCCCGAGAAGTGGAACCCGAGAACGCGGTCCGGCTCGACGGCGAACCGGTCAAAGCCGACAGCGCCCGGGTCGTCTACGCGGTAAACAAGCCCCAGGGCGTGGTCTCAACGGCGCGCGATCCGCAGGGCCGGCCGACGGTCGTCTCGCTGGTGCCCAGCGCCCTGCGCCTGTATCCCGTCGGACGGCTCGACATCGACACGACGGGCTTGCTGCTGCTGACGAACGACGGCGAGCTCGCGCATCGCCTCACGCATCCGCGATTCGAGGTCGAGAAGACCTACCGGGCGGTGGTGGCGGGTGCACCCGTTCGAGAGGCGGAGCTCAAAGCGCTCCGGAATGGCGTGCAGCTTGACGATGGACGGACCGCGCCGGCGAAGGTCCGCCGGCTCGCCGCAAACACGATCGAGCTCACGATCCACGAGGGCCGTAAGCGCCAGGTCAAGCGAATGTGCGAGGCGGTGGGGCATCCGGTCAGACGCCTCGAGCGGGTTGCGTTCGGTCCACTGAAGATCGGCGAGCTGAAGCCCGGCGCCCACCGAGAACTCACTCGCGCCGAGATCGAGGCGCTCAGCGCGGCTGGATCAGGAACTCGTCGTTGCGGTAGCGCGTAGTCGTCAGCGCGCGGGCGATGATCGCCGGCGTCAGCGTCACCGGGTGCGGTGCGAGCAGCCGCACGACCGTGAACTGGTAGATCCGCCGCCGTGAGACCTCGTGGAAGCCGGCGACCCGGTAGACGCGTTGCGCACGAGAGGGCCACAGGTTGCAGGCCGAGCCCCACCAGCAGAAGCCGGCTGACTTGGGCGAGGTGAACGAGACCACGTCGAGCTCACGGACGCGCACCGATCCGCCGCGCCGCACGAACCTCAGCCGTGGGAGGTACAAGGACAGCGGCAGCAGGTCGCGGTAGTGCTGAACGACGATCGCGCGCCCGGCGGCTCCGTCGGCGAGCGCCGGCCTGGGCGGGTAGGGACCCAGTATCCGCGCCACCCCGCGCCAGTCAGGACGCTGCAGATCTCGGTCGACCGCGACCGAGACTGCCGCGATCACGCCGATCACGCACAGCGCGCCGGCGATCGCGATCCCGGCCCACGCGCGACGCGACAGGCACAGCCCACCTGCGACGACCAGCGCCGCGGGCAGCCAGAGGGCGAGCGTGTTGCGCGTCAGCAGGTTGTCGACCCCGATCGCGACCAGCGCGAGGTTGATCAGCATCCCGACGATCACCAACGCGCCGAGCATCAGCGTCCTGCGGCGCAACTCGCCGCTGGGCGCCGTGGCGAGCATCACGAGGGCCACCACGCACAGCACGACCGAGATCCCGATCAGCGGGTTGTACGCGACCGAGCCGAAGCCGACGAGGAACTGGGGCACGATCTGCGCGACCCTGCGCCCCAGCGGAGCGCTCGCGATCCAGCTCGCATGGCCGGTGCTGTTCTGGCTGATCGCGAGCGCCAGCAGCGCGCCCGCCCAGACCGCCAGCACGCCGAGCGCCCACCACAGGGCGCGGCGGTGGCGATGCTCCAGGAGCAGCCACAGCGCCTCGGGCACCACGATCAGCAGCGCGTAGTAGTGCGTGCTGAGCGCGAGCCCGGCACACACGGTCCACACCGCGAGCAATCGCGGCGACGGGTTCCCCCGCGCGTACGCAAACGCCATCAGCGACACCGCGCTCAGCAGCACCGCGAGTGAATAGGAACGCGTCTCCTGCGAGTACCAGATCAGCAATGGGTTGCACGCCGCAAGCGCCGCCACGATCACGCCGGCCCGGCGCGAAACGAGCTTCGCCCCGGTGCTGTAGGCCACGGGGATCAAGATCACGCCGGCGAGCGCCGACAGCGAGCGCAGCGAAGTCTCGCCGTAGCCAAACAGTCGCGCCCAGATCCAAGCCACGCAGTAGTACAGCGGCGGCGTCGACTCGGTCTGCGGGATCAGCCCGAGCATCTTGCCCGGAGAGAAATGGACCAGCAGCGCGGTGTTGGCCTCGTCGAACCAGAATCCCTGGTGCCCGATTCTGGTGAAGCGCAGCACCGCCGCCAGCGCCGTCAGCGCGGCGACGGCCGCCGCGGCCGGGCTGCGGAGGGTCGCGCGAGCGCGCTCCAGATCGACGCCCGCCACGCCGCGGCGCGGGTCACGGGTAAGCGTGCCGACGCTCACGAAGCGGCATGTTAGGGACTCGACCCGCGTCGCTCCGCTCGCGCGGGCGCTCAACTTACATCGTCGTGCGCCGGTTCGGTCCCGTCCGCCCCCACCTCATACACCGCAGCGCACCCGAACCGGTGCTCGGACCGGACGATCGGCCCGAGCAGCTTGCTCATGTTGGCGGTCGTCGCGCAGTCGGCCAGCACGAACCGGGCCCCTGTGCCCAGCACGAAGCTCCGGGCGACCGCCGGCGTCGCCGTTGCGCCGAACAGCCAGCCCACGTTCACGGCGCGTTCCGAGCAGTTCGGCTCCGACCACAGGCAATCGCCCACGTAGGTTCGCCGGCCGGTGAAGCCCGGCACCACGACGCCGAGGTGGTAGTTGGTCAGCACACCGCCGGCCTTGCGCTCGCGTGCCAGGTAGTCGAGCGCCGCGCGCTCGTCCCTGGCGATGAAGTTGGAGCCGCCGGGAGTGGGCGCAACATTGATCCGGGCTTCGTTGATCTCGTAATACGTCGCGGGGATCGTGAACAAGGCGACCAGCCCGATGCCGATCAGCATGCGACGGGGAAGCCGGCGCCAGCCAAGCAGCAGGACGCCTTCGACGGCCAGCACCGCGAGCGGGACCGTAATTCCCTCGAACGAGTGCAGGGGCGTGGCCCCGAGACCTGTCCCTGACAGCAGGAAGATCCCGAAGGCCGCCACCGGCCAGGCGCGCGTGGCCGCGGCCAGGAATGTGGCCGGCATCCGGCGGTACGTCACCAGCGCCGGCACCAGCAGCGGCGCGATCGCGATCGCGAGCGACCAGAACGGGAACGAGTGCTTGCTGGCCTGCTGCGCGAGGTTCCACGAGATGTCGGCCTTGACCAGCACGGCGTAGTAGAGGAGCGGGAGCGCCGTCCCGCCGACGGCCGCTGCCAGCACGATCAACCGCGGATGCCGGACACCGCGGCGAAGGCGCAAAAACCGCTCGCGCCAGATTAGGCGCGCCTCGCGCCGGTTCCGGCGACCCTCGGGCCCCGCCACCCGCTCGCGCCCGCGCCACGCGCCGAGCAGCATCACCGCCTCGGCGGCGATGATCAGTGTGATCAGCAGCTCGCCGTTCCACGGATGCAGCGAGCTCGCCACCGCGCCGAGCAGGCCGGGCAGCCAGATCCGCCGGTGCTTGTCCCGAGCGTCGGCGTAGGCCACCAGCGCCGCCACCATCGCGGCCAGCGCCAGCACCCCGAACACGTAGCCCCATGTGAGGAACACCGGAGACAGGTCCCCGAGCACGTTGAACGCGCCGTACACGCTGGAGAACGAGCCGAAGAACAGCGCCAGCACGAGGGCCGTGCGGCGCGGCCAGAGCCCGGGGAGGCTGCGGTTTATGTACGCACGTACCGCGAGGAAGAAGGCGACCACGGCCACCGGCTTCCACAACAGCAGCGACAGCCACGGCGCCACGCCGAGTGCCGTCAATCCGCCCGAGATCATGATCGCCGGCTGGAAGTAGTCCGCGGGCGTCGAGTGCAAGACGAACAGATTCGACGCCAGGAAGTGGGCCGCGGTGTCCCGGATCCACGCCAGGTATTGGAGCTGGTCAACGGTGTACTCCCCGTCGGTGCCGGTCCACACCCGGGCGTGCGCGACGACTTGCCATAGGTCCAGCGCCAGGACCGACAGCGACAGCAGGCCGAACAACGTCAGCGCGGTCACCTCGAACCAGTCCAGTCGGCGGCGCCGACGCGCGATCGGCAGGCGTGGTAGATCGGGGGCGGCGACGTTCGCGCCGCCCGGTATCAGCTCGACCTCGAGACGCATTTGCGCGCGCGACGCTAACACCAGGTTCATAATCACCGCATAAGGCCGGAAGGTTCGCGGTCAGCGTCCGCGTGGGTTTAGGGCAGTGGCCTCGGCACACCCTGACGGGCCGACCGCGCTCGATACCCCCTCACAGCGGGCCGTCACCGTGTCCCGGCGCACCACGCCCGCTAGTGATACGAGTAGAGCTTAGTCTGTAGCGTCTGCGACGCCTGCCACGCTGCCCCGCGCGTTGGGACGAAGTTGAGCCAGCCGAACACCGTCGCATTGACCGGCATGAACGTCAGCACCACGAGCACGGTCAGCGCACCGGCCACGCGGCGCAGCCGCACACTCGAGGCGAGCGCGGCGAGCGGCAGCACCCAGATCACGTACCAGGGCATCAACCAGGCCGAGCTGGCGATGAGCGCCACGATCGCCCAGCCGGCGTGGGAGAGCCAGTCTCCCGGGCGGCGGACCAGCAGGACGATCGCCACGACGAGCGCGACGTCGGCGAGACGGAGGATGAACATCGTCCCGCCGCCCACTCCGATCACATAACCGAAGATGTTCGGGATGCTGAACGGGGTGAGCAGGCTGCTCTGCTGAGACAGATTGGGGACCGAGAACCCGAATAGGGCAACGCTGAGCACGACCAGCGGAACCGCGGTCAGCGCCGCCCCCGCCAGCAGATCGCGGCGCCGTCGGGACGGTCGTGCCGCGACCAGCAGGAACGGCAGCAGCAGAACTGCAATGAACTTCACCCCCACGGCCAGCATCACCGCGCTGCCGGCCGCGCGATCACGCCGCGCCAGTAGTAGAGCGATCGCCGCAGTCGAGGGCACCAGCATGAAGAAGTCGTTATGGAACCCGCCGATGGCGTAAACGAAGTAGACCGGGTTCAGCGCAACGAACGCGACCGCGAACCGCGGGTCTCGTCCAAGGCGCCTCGCGCAGACCCACACCAGCGCGATGAGCCCAAGGCTCATCAGGACGGTGGCCACTTTCGTGATCCAGTACGCCACCGACAGTGGCAGCCAGGCCAGCGGGTAGCTCAGCGCGGTGAACAGCTCGCCGTACGGGCTGTGCAGGTTGCTCCAGTTCGCAAGGTGATAGACCGGGTCGTGCATCTCCTGGCCGATCACGTGCGTGTAGGGATTCAGTCCATGCAGACTCCCAAGCCGCGCGTAGCCGAGATAGTTGAACAGGTCGGTGAGCTGGAACGGGGGGGCCAGCAGGAGCATCGCGTGCAGCGCGACAACGCAGACCGCGATCGTGCGCATCGACAGGCTCCGCACCGCCGCCAGCGCCACGCCGTACGCGAGCAGCATCACGATGAGCAGGCCGCTCGCGCCCCAGTTGAGCGCGTTCGCGCTGGCGCCGAGGCTTCCGAACAGGCTGTGTAGCGGCCCCGCCTCCCACCCCGGAAACACGTCGCTGCTTTTCGGTACCAGTACGCCCGGGCCGGCAGCGTCGACCACGACCAGCGCCAGCGTTCCGAGGAATAGCATCGCGAGTGCCGTGCGCCCCGCGATCGCCCCGTAGACCACCCGGGGGAGGGACAGGACCCGGCCGCGGGGCAGCCGCAATCCGGGGAGCGCGACGGTGGCCTGGGCCTGAGCCGCGCCGGCGCCGCTCGTGGCGAGCACGCCGGCGCCACCCGTGTTCGTCGCGAGTACGGGCGCCGCTTCGGCGGGGATGGACGGGACGCCTTCCTGTCGCATGTGTCAGAAATAGTGCCGGGTCGGTGCTCGCGGCGCTCGCTTTCCGGTTGAGCATCCGGTTAAGCGGGACGAGCGAGGGCCGCGACTGTCGATGACCTTAACAGCCGTGCCTGAGCCTCAGTCCAGGTGCTGCCGAGCCACTCCCCCTCATGTCGGGTTCAGACCTTGTCGAAGACAAAGAGGTTGTTGAGCCCAAGCTGGAAGTGGCCTGCGTGGCGCAGCGTGAACCCGCGGTCGACGAACGTGGACACGGTGTGCGACGGCTCGAACCCGTAGTGCTCATGCTCCTGCATGCCATCGAGCACTCTGAGGCGCTTCCCCAGGTGGATGAGGCTGTCCACCCTCGGCGAGGGTACGGTGCAGATCACCCGCCCGTTGTCGTTGAGCAGCGCCCAGCAGTCGCCGGCGAGGCTGCGCTGCGCGTTTGCGGGGATGTGCTCGAGGACGGCGAGCATGGTGATGGCGTCGAAGGTCTCGCCGGACGGCAGGTCGTCGGGTGCGCGTCCACGGATGAAGCGGAACTCACCGTAATCCTCGGGAACCGAGTCACTGTCGACACCGACGCCGGAGGCGATCTTGTCCTTGAGGGCGTTGAAGAGAGCACCATCGCTGCAGCCGATGTCGAGCACGTGGGCTCCCTGGGGGAGGTGCCGTGCGGCCATCCTGATGCGCCAACGCTGAAGGATCACGTCTCCCTGCTTCATCGGCTGTCCTCGTCATCGCCGGCGGCGGGAGCAACCGTGACAGGGACCTCGGTCGCGCGCGACCCTCCAGCGCACGAGGGTATGTTCGCCAATCCCTGAATGTCTAGTCTGCTTCCGGTTGCATCGCGGCCGGAATCGTAGCCGCGGGCCTGTCGGACGGTGGTGTGAGCGCAGCTGTTGAGCGACGGAGCTCCTCCTCTCGACGAGCCCGCGCTCCGACGGGGCCGCGGCCACCGCGGCGGCGGGCCAAGCTGTCGAGAGCGAGGTCGGCCGCCACCGCGCCGGCCGGTGGGCAGACGACCAACAAGGGGATTCCGTAGCGGTAGCTGAACCCCCAGATCAGCGATGGGCCGAGGACCAGCAAGATGGCGCTTAGCGCTAACACGAGGCAGGCCCAGCGGGCCTGACGCCTCCCAGAGCCTCGCCGAACCAAGCCGAACGCCACCGCGAGCGCTCCGATCAGACAGGCGAGAAATGCCGGTCCGGGTGTGTAAAAGATCGATTGGTACGTGCGTAGTGGACCCATCAGCGCCGCGTCGGGCGACGGCGTGATTCGCCGCCGGTTGAATCCCTGATTGGCGAAATAGATGTGGTAGCTGTCGTGGTTCGGATCGATGTGCGGCGGCGGGAACCTCCAGCGCTGCATGTCGATGCGATCCGTGGCCATCCACCTCCCAGGGGTGAAGTAGTGCCAGGTATCGGCGAGCACCGCGCTCAGGTAGGTGAGGGGCTGGTGCTCGATCACGGCTATTCCGAACCGCTCGCCAAGCAAGTTCCGTTGATGGCGAGAACCGAGGCCAGGTGCCCAGAGCGGGGAGCCGCGGTCGTCGGAGTAGAACTCGCCGTTCTTTGTGCGCTGGGACACTGGTTGCGTCGGGCACAGCCGACCCTCTTTGGCGGGCAGCGCGTAGTCGCAGGTGGCAAAGGGGGCGACGCGACCGTAGAGGTAAACGCCGGTCCAGTCGTCGAACCCAAAGCTTCCGTGGGCGGCGGCGTACCACCCTCCGTAGCTGCCCAGCGCCGCGACGGCCACGGCGAGGTAGGCGAGCAGCGCGTGCCGACGGCCGCGGAGCAGCAAATACAGCGCGACGATGACCATAACCGGCAGAATCGAGGTGCGCGTGAGGGTGGCCGCAGCCAGAAGCAGGCCCACGATTGCCCCCCGCCGGGCGTCGACCGTTTCCCGCCACAAGAGGACGACCAGGCCGGCGAGCAAGAGGAAGCTCGTCAAGGTCTCCGCGAGGATGAACTGCTCGAGGTTCAGCTGGTAGGCGTCGAGCAACACCGGCAGCGCCGCCAGCGCGGCCAGGGAGCGCCGCGCGCCCAGGCGCAGCACGAGCCCGTAGATCAGGAAGCCCATCGCGAGGCCCATCAGGTGCTGGACCACGACCACCGCGCCAAGCTGTCCCGTGAGCGACAGCGGCACCAGGAACAGCGGGTAGCCCGCAGGGTGCCAGGTCCCCGGTACGACCGCATGCGCCAGGGAGAGGTAGTCGTAGGAGTCCGTGAACAGCTCGAGTCCGGGCCAGTAGGCGATCGTGACGACGATCCTCAGCCCGAGGGCCGCAACGAGGAAGGAGGCGAACAGCCAATGGCGGCGGAGGATCGGCCCGACCCGCCGGCGGGCAGCGTGCAAGCTCCGGGGGGCGAGGCCCAGCTGGGCCGGCCGGAGAGGCGCGTCAGGCGGTGGGCCAGCGTCCGCTCGCCCGGGCGGGATCCTGACCGCCGCTCGCGGGAGCGAGGGCTCTGGCATCTCTATTCGGGCGCTCCGCCGCCGGGGTATCCGCCCATCACGGCCCTCGAGGTGACCCCAGCAGCGGACGGTTTTTGATCGCCGCCCCGGCCGCCTGTGGCCCGGCGACGAGCGGGCTGAGACATTCTTGCAAGCATGGCATCACAACCGAGACCTCGACCGCATGCTTGCGCGTTGGGTGTCCGAGCTTCTCTGGTGGTCACGGTGATTCTCGCTTGCGCCGGACAGCCCGGCCAGGATATCTGCGGCCGCGAACAACGCCTCATATACCCGCCGGCGGGCGGATAATTTCACCGAACCCGAGACCGCTAACGCGGCGGCAATCTTGCGCTGTCGCGTTCAGCCTCGTTCAGCGTTCCGGCGCAGCCCCAGGATCGAAAGAAGGAACGAGGTGAAGAAAACTTGGACGCCGATGATCACCAGCGTGACGCTCACCAGCGCGAGCCGCGATTGGGAGAAGGGGCCGAAGTCGCGTTCAAGCCAGTGAACGACGACCACCGCGACCCCGGCCAATCCAACGACCGCGAGCAGGCTTCCCGCCATCAGCCCATGCTCGAGGCGAAGTCTGGACCGGAAGGCGTCGAACCAGCGCTGATGGTGACCGACGTGGTACGTCGCGTAAGCCTGAGCACAAACCCCCATCGCGATCACCTGGACGCCAACGACCAGCAACAGCATGCCGGCGATCTGCGTACCGAGATACCACTGCCGTCCAAAAACGTTGAGGTTTCCCAACACCGTGATCGACAAGACAAGACCGAGGACAGCCAACAGCGCGCCCGGCAACAAGAACAGGTACAGAGGACTGTGGAGGAGCAGATATCGCAGATGGCGCCAGCCGTCGCGGAAACTTGCCAGTTTCGATTCGCCTCCCCGCGGGTGGTAGGTGATCGGCACTTCGTCGATCACCAGCCCCTCGCGGGCCGCGCGGACGACCATCTCCGAGGCAAACTCCATTCCGGTTGTGCGCAAACCAAGGCGCGCGATGGCATCGCGGCGGAGCGCCCGCATCCCGCAATGTGCGTCGCGTACCCCGGTACGGAAGAACAGATTGAGGATGCCGGTGAGCAGCGGATTGCCGATGTAGCGATGCAGCCACGGCATCGCGCCGGGTTCGATGTTGTCCATGCGATCGCCCATCACAAGGTCGGCACCCGCCGCCAGCTTCTCGACGAACCGCGGGATGTCGGCAAAGTCGTAAGTCAGATCAGCATCTGCCATCACGACGTAGTCACCCCGAGCGGCGGCCAAACCAGCCAGGTAGGCACTCCCATACCCGCGACGAGGCTCGTGCAACACCCTCGCTCCAGCCGTGGCGGCCAGCGCAGCACTCCGGTCCTCCGAGTCATTGTCGACGACGATCACCTCGCCGCCCAGACCCGTAGTGGTCAGTGCGTGCTGCGCCGCCCGCACGCACCGGTCGATGTTCTGCTCCTCGTTGAGGCACGGAATCACGACCGAGACCAGCACGTCGGCCTGTCCGTCTTCAGCGGTGTGGGGTACTGGATCGGCTACCGAGACCACGCCCGCTTTTGCCTGCTCCTGTCGCACGCTGCAACCAAGCGTACCCGCTCTCCGCCGGAGTGCAGGTCGCTGATGCTGTGGACATGCAGGCGATCCTGTCGCCGTTCCGTCCTCCGCAGACGAGTTCGGTTGCGCGAGCGTGTACGAGCTGGATCCGCCGACGGCGCCCGGTGGTGCTCTGGCAGAATCCCCGCCCAATGCGGCTGTTCGCGCTACGAGGGGCTAATAGTGTCGAGCGCAACGAGGCCGGCGCGATCCTCAGCGCGACCGACCTGTTGATGCGCGAGCTGATCGAGCACAACTCGCTCGAGCCCGATTCGTTCGTCAGCTGCATCTTCACGCTGACGAACGACCTCGATGCCGAGTTTCCGGCGGTCGCGGCCCGACGGCTCGGGTTCAACCGCGTGCCGCTGCTGTGCGCCCGGGAGATCCCTGTTCCGGGCTCCCTGCCTCGGGTGGTGCGCGTGCTGGCCCATTACTACGCCGAGGATGATCACGTGCCGAGCCACGTCTATCTGGGCGAGGCGCGCTCGCTGCGGGCCGATCTCGAATCGGCACAATAGGCCGATGCCGATCGAGTTTGCGGAGCGCATCCGCCGGATCCCGGTCTACCCCGTGGCTTCTGGCTATGACCTGGGCACCGACATCGCGATGCTCGCCTCGAACGAGTCCTGCTTCGCGCCACTGCCCGAGATCGTCGAGGCCGCCCGGCGGGTGATCGCCGGCGCGCACCGCTACCCCGATCCGTCCTACATGCCGCTGCGCCGCGCGCTGGCCGACCGCTACGGGATCCCGCCGGAGCGGATCGCGCTCGGCAACGGCTCCTGCGACATCCTGCTTGCCGCCGGCGAGGCGCTGCTCGAGCCGGGCGCGGAGGTCGTATACGCGTGGCCGGCGTTCAGCGTCTACCCGCACCTGGCCGCCGCTTCCGGGGCACGGGCGATCGAGGTCCCGCTGGACAGAGACGATCGTCACGACCTGGACGCGATCGCGAGCGAGCTCACGGTTGCGACCCGGCTGGTGATGATCTGCAACCCGAACAACCCGACCTCCACGGCGGTCGGTCTCGACGCGATCGAGGCGTTCCTCGAACGCGTCCCCAGACACGTGTGTGTGATCCTCGACGAGGCCTACTGCGAGTTCTCGCTGGCGCTCGGCGACACGTACGCGTCGGTGGAGCTGCTGCGCCGCTACCCCAACCTGGTGCTGCTGCGGACCTTCAGCAAGGTCTACGCACTGGCGGGGCTGCGCGTCGGCTATGCGCTGTGCGGATCGCCGGAGTTCAGGACGGCCGTCGACCAGGTCCGCCAGCCGTTCTATCTGCAGATCGCGGCCCAGGCGGCGG
Organism: uncultured Solirubrobacterales bacterium; assembly: GCA_963824755.1. Lineage (GTDB taxonomy): Bacteria > Actinomycetota > Thermoleophilia > Solirubrobacterales > Solirubrobacteraceae > Palsa-465. Next base: position 176,403 of record CAWGQT010000002.1, read on the forward strand.
CGATCGAGGCGCTGAAGCATCAGGACACGGTCGAGCGGCGCGTGGTGCAGACGCTGGCGCTTCGATCCGGTCTCGAGGATGGTGTCCGTGAACTCGGCGCCTGGGTCGCGGAGTCCGACGCGAACTTCATCTGGCTGCATCTGCCCGATGCCGAGAGCGAGGGCGACGTGGTCGGCGGCCTGCGGGATCGAGGCGTGCTCGTGCGCGCCGGCGGGTCGCTGGGGCGGGCCGGGGCACTCCGCGTGACCGTCGGAACCGATACCGAGAACGACCGCTTCGTGCGTGCGCTGCGCGAAGTGATCTAGTACGGGGCCTCGCTGCGCTCGCCGGGGATTGGGGTCCCTCCCACCCGTGCGGCCCCGTCCGGACCGCGGGGGCGGTTTGTTTGATGCTGCCGCCGGACGCTGTGGCGGTGCCGGCCCCGTCCGTGCCCAGTCCGCCGGCCATCCGTGGCCGGCGGGCGACGGGTGGGCGACCGGGTGGGCGGGACCTAATACAGACAGCCTCCGTCCCGCTGAAGCACGAGAAAGGGAGGGGCGAAGTCCAGAACGTGACAATTCGACTCCGCCGGAGGGCAACGGTCGACGAAATGGACGCTGACGCTGGGACGTCCATAACGTTCACCGTCGCCGTCGGTGGCGGGCGCTTGGTTAGAAAATAGCCGTGGCACCCCGTAAACAAGGTTGCCCCGGTTTACGGTGCGCCGGGGCCATTTTCATCCCCCGGGGCGCCCGCAGGCGGGCATGAACCTTTGCTACGAAATGGACGTAGCCAGGCGCCCCATCACTCTTCCCCAGCAGTGAGGGAGAACAACCGACAAGGCCCGCCCGAAGCGGCGGAGGCGCCAGCCGGCGCGCCCACCCCAGCCGCCAAGGCGCCAGCCAACACGAACCGCCACAGCGGTCAGGACGGGCCCTCGTGGCCCCATGGATGCCGGCGCGCCAGCGCTGGCCCCTTGGCATCGCCCCGGGCATCTGGTACAACCACTCACGACGCGTATGACCGGTCGAACCGACACCCGCACCCTCGGCTGGTCCTTTTACGCGCGCTTCTACGCCTGGCGATTTAGCTAGGCGCTTGGCCTGACACCCCTGCCCGCATGCTGTCGCGGGCCAGCCCCCAGGCCGGGCGCCGGAAACCGTCCAGTCCGTACTCTTCCCAGGCGTAGAAAGGAACCAGTAGACGATGAGTGTGTTAGCCGCGACGGCAAACGCAGAAGACGAGCCTCACCCCTACCCGCTCGCTTCGCGGCGGGGGGAGCCGTCGGTGGTCGAGGTCGCCGGCCGGCGGGTCGGCGCCGGCAACTTCGCGATCATCGCCGGTCCCTGCACCGTCGAATCCCGCGGGCAGACGCTCCAGACCGCGCGCGCGGTGCGCGATGCGGGCGCGACGCTGTTCCGCGGCGGCGCCTACAAGCCGCGGACCTCGCCGTACTCCTTCCAGGGGCTCGGGCAGGAGGGCCTGTGGCTGCTGGCGGAGGCCAAGGCCCAGACCGGCCTGCCGGTCGTCACCGAGGTGATGGACGCGCGTGACCTCGACCAGGTGCTGGAGGTCGCCGACGTGCTCCAGATCGGCGCGCGCAACATGCAGAACTACCCGCTGCTCACGGAGGCGGGCCGATCGGGACGCCCGGTGCTGCTCAAGCGCGGGCCGTCGAGCACGATCGAGGAGCTGCTGATGGCCAGCGAGTACGTCCTCAAGGAGGGCAACGAGCAGGTGATGCTCTGCGAACGCGGCATCAGGACGTTCGAGAACGCCTACAGGTACACGCTCGATCTGCTGGCGGTGCCGGTGCTCAAGGAGCTCAGTCATCTTCCGGTGATCGTCGATCCGAGCCACGCGGCAGGTCGGCGGGACCTTGTCCTGCCCTTGTCGCTGGCGGCCGCTGCGGCAGGGGCCGACGGGATCATCGTCGAGGTTCATCCAAACCCGGATGAGGCGATCTGTGACGGGCCGCAATCACTCGCGACGGCCGACGTCGCAGACTATGTGGCACGTGTCAGCGCTGCCGCACAGCTCGCCGGAAACAGGTTGGTGACGGCCGCCTGATGCGCCCGCTCGCGTCCACGACCTCGAGGCGGGCCGACTACGTCCGCGATCGCCGGATCGAACGGGTCGTGCCGCTCGTCTCACCGGCGCAGCTGCTCGATGAGCTGCCGCTCGCGGACGAGCAGGCGCAGGTGGTGGTCGCGGGCCGCTCCGAGGTTCACGCGATCCTCAGCGGTGCCGACGACCGCCTGCTGGTGGTGGTCGGGCCCTGCAGCGTGCACGACGTCGAGGCGACAGTCGAATACGCCCAGCGCCTGCGCGCAGAGGCGGCCGCGCTCAAGGCCGAGCTGTGCGTGGCGATGCGCGTGTACTTCGAGAAGCCACGGACCACCACCGGCTGGAAGGGGCTGATCAACGACCCGTACCTCAACGGCTCGTTCGACGTGAACGCGGGACTGCGGACCGCCAGGCGGCTGCTGCTCGACATCCTCTCGCTGGGCCTCCCGGTCGGCTGTGAGTTCCTGGACCCGATCACGCCGCAGTACATCGCCGACACCGTCTCCTGGGGCGCGATCGGCGCGAGGACGACCGAAAGCCAGATCCACCGGCAGCTCGGCTCGGGGCTGTCGATGCCGGTGGGCTTCAAGAACCGGACCGACGGCAACGTGCAGGTCGCGGTCGACGCGGTCCGCGCTGCCGCGGTCTCGCACGCGTTCGCCGGGATCGACGAGAACGGCGCCTCGGCGATCCTTTACACCTCGGGTAACGAGGACTGCCACATCATCCTGCGCGGCGGCAAGGGCGCTCCGAACTACGCCGCGGAGCACGTCGCCGGCGCCGTTGAGTTGATGCGCGGGGCCGGGCTGGCCGAGCACGTGATGATCGACGTCAGCCACGACAACAGCGGCAAGGACGCTGACCGCCAGCCGGCCGTCGTCGCGGAGGTGGCCGGTCAGATCGCCGGCGGCGACCGCGCGATCGCGGGTGTGATGATCGAGTCCTTCCTGGTCGGGGGCCGGCAGGAGCTCGGCAAGCCGACCGCGCTCACCTACGGGCAGTCGATCACAGACGGATGCATCGACTGGAACACGACCGTAGAGGTGCTGGAGAACCTCTCTCGCGCGGTGCGCGAACGCCGCGCCGGGACGCCGGGCTAGCCCGGGATGCGAATCGCGGTCATCGGCGTCGGTCTGATCGGCGGGTCGATTGCCCTGGCCGCTCGCGAGCGGCTTGGGGCGACGGTGTCCGGCACCGACCGCTCGGCCGAGGCTACGCGCCGGGCGCACGAAATCGGCGCGATCGACCGCGCGTGCGAAACGAGCGCGGAGGCGGTCAAGGACGCCGACGCCGCGTTCATCGCGGTGACCGTCGGAGCTCTGCGCGAGGCGGTCGCGGACGTGCTGGCCGCCGCGCCGAGCGCCTGCGTGGTCAGCGACGTCGGCTCGACCAAGCGGGCGATCGCCAGCGAGTTCGCCGATCCCCGCTTCGTCGGCGGCCATCCGCTGGCCGGCGCGGAGACCTCCGGCGTGGAGCATGCTCGCGGCGATCTGTTCGAGGGGGCGACCTGGTACCTGACGCCCACCTCGAGCACGTCGGGGATGCTCTACGAGCGGCTGTACCGGCTGCTGCACGGCATTGGCGCCAGACCGGCGGCGATCGACCCCGACACGCACGACACCGTGCTCGCCGCGGTCTCCCATCTCCCGCACGTGTTCGCCAACGTGCTCGTCTCGCAAGCCGCCGGTACGCTGGCCGCCGGCCGCGAACGGCTGCCCGCGACCGGCCCGAGCTTCCGGGATGCCACGCGCGTCGCCGGCGCGCCCACCAAGCTGTGGACCGACATCTACCTCTCGAACCGTGACGCGCTCGCGGCCCAGCTCGATGACACGATCGCGGGCCTGACGGCCTTTCGCGAGATGCTCATCTCGGCAGACGCCGAGCGGATCGCCGCCTGGAACGACGCTGCGGCGAGCGACCGCCGGCGCCTGCTCGAGGCGCAGCTGGCCGGGGGCACGCTTTATCAGCTGCGGGCCTCGGTGCCGAACCGGCCGGGCGTGATCGCCGAGCTGGCACTGGCGCTGGGCCGCGCGGGGGTCAACATCACCGACATGGCCCTGTACCCGGCCGCCGACATGAGCGAGGGCGTGGTCGCCCTGTGGATCGCCGGCGAGCACGCAGCAGATCGCGCCCAGGAACTGGTCTCCGGTCTCGGATTTCCGGTGGCGCGGGCATGAACGTGCGATTCGAGCCATCGGGACCGCTCCGGGGTCGCCTGCGGGTCCCCGCCGACAAATCGATCTCGCACCGCGCCGCGATCATCGGCGCGATGGCCTCGGAGCCGGTGCGCGTCCACGACTACCTGGAGGCCGCAGACACGCTCTCGACGCTGTCCGCGGTGGGCGAGCTCGGCGCGATCGTCGAGCGGCGCGAGGAGGACGTGCTGATCCGCGGGTGCGGCCTTCGCAACGCCCAGGTCCCTTCCGCTCCGATCGACGTCGGCAATGCCGGCACGCTGATGCGGCTGCTGCCGGGCTGGCTCTCGTTCCAGGAGGGCGCCAGCTTCACCGTCGATGGAGACGCCTCGATCAGAAAACGTCCAGTGGACCGGATCGCCGCGCCGTTGCGTCTGATGGGCGCCGGGGTCGAAGCGCGAGAAGGCCGCTTCCCGCCGTTCACCGTGCACGGCGCGGCACTCTCGCCGATCGACTACGAGCTGCCGGTCGCCAGCGCCCAGGTGAAGTCGTGCGTGCTGCTGGCGGGCGTGGTGACCGATTCCACGAGCGTGATCGAGCCGGTGCCAAGCCGCGATCACACCGAGCGGCTGCTTCACCGTGCCGGCGCCCCGGTCGAGCGCACGGTCGATGCGCGGGGGACGCTGAAGACCACCGTCGGCAACGCCGACGAGCTAGAACTCGAGTCGATCGACGTCCCCGGAGATCCCTCCTCGGCCGCATTCCTGATCGCTGCCGGCGTGCTTGTCTCGGGCTCGCGGCTGCTGCTCGAGGGGGTCGGCGTCAACTGGACCCGCACCGGGTTCCTGAGGATCCTCGAGCGAATGGGGGCGATCGTCCTCGGCGAGACCGAGCCGGTCGGCACGTTCGACGCGCACGAGCCCGTCTCCGACCTGGACGTCTCCAGCGGCCCGATCGAGGGGACGACGGTCGAGGCCGACGAGGTGCCGCTCGCGATCGACGAGCTTCCGCTGATCGCGCTGCTGGGGTGCTTCGCGGACGGCGAGACGATCGTGAGGGGTGCGGCCGAGCTGCGCGTCAAGGAGTCGGATCGGATCGCGACCGTTGTCGAGGGGCTGAGGGGCTTGGGGGCCGAGATCGAGGCGCTCGCCGACGGATTCGTCGTGCAGGGCTCCGGCGGTCTGCGGGGAGGAGTGCTCGACGCGGCCGGCGACCACCGGCTCGCGCTGCTGGGCGCCGTCGCCGGGCTGGCCTCTGAGCAGGGCGTCGAGGTGATCGGCATGGAGGCCGCCGGAATCTCCTATCCGGGATTCACGTCCGACATCCAGGCGCTCACGGGGGCATAGCGGCGGTGGTCGTGGCGATCGACGGGCCGGCGGGCGCAGGGAAATCGAGCGTCGCTCGAGCGGTCGCCCAGCGCCTTGGCTTCACCTACCTGGACTCGGGCGCGATGTATCGGTGCGTCGCGCTGGCCTCGCTGCAGCGTGACACCCCGCCACCGGAGATCGCCGGCGAGCTGGGAATCGAGCTGGGAGACCGCGTGTTGCTCGATGGCCAAGACGTGACCGATGCGATCCGTACGCCGGCGGTGTCGGAGATGGCCTCCAAGGTCGCGGCCGACCCGGAGGTGCGACATGCGATGGTCTCCCAGCAGCGACGGCTGTTGCAGCACGGCGACTGGGTCGCGGAGGGCCGCGACATCGGGACCGTGGTCGCGCCCGGCGCGGAGGTCAAGGTGTTCCTGACGGCCGATCCACGCGAGCGCGCCCGGCGTCGCGCGGCTCAGATCGGCGCCGATCTGGACACCGTGTTAGCCGAGCAGACGATCCGCGATCAGCGCGACCAGCAGCGCTCGCACTCGCCGCTGGAGCCGGCCGCCGGCGCGACGATCCTCGACACGACCGGGCTCACGCTCGAGCAGGTCGTGAGCGAGGTCGCCGCGCTGGCGACGGCTCTCAGTTGACTGGGCTGAATCCGCTGCCGTACCATTTTTCAGTGCGGGCGGAGGAGCGTCCGCGCCGGCCCTGCTCGGGGGCCGAGCACAACTCGATTCAGTCCCTGGCAGGGGGAGACACATGACCAAACGTTGGTTGCATGCCGCATCGGCGACGCTCGCATGCGGTGCTGTGTGCGGCGTCGGGGCGGCTGCTGCGTCAGCCAAGCCGATCTTGATGCCGACCCTACAGAAGGAGGTTCAGCAGGAGAAGGCGCTGCTCAGCGCACACCTGCTCGCGCCACTCGGGCCGATCACGCCCCCGGCGCCTCCGTGCCCGGAGAACGGCCTGCTGCCCTCGCCGCTCTCGAACTGCGGCCTGCCTGAGCTGCCGGCGACGACGCTGCCGTTCCCCGGCAACATGTCCTACTGGGGCGGCCACGTCCAGACCGCGCCGAAGGTTTACATCGTGTTCTGGGGCTGGGGCGATCCGGGCGCGTTCCCGGCGACTCAGACCTGCAGCCCCGAGACGCTGACCGAGGGCTCGATCAGCGCCACGCTGCAATGCGACCCGGACGGCGCCGGCCAGCACATGGCCGACTTCGTCAACCAGCTCGGCGGCACGCAGTGGGCCGGCGTCCAGAGCCAGTACTACCAGACGGATTCCTCGGGCGCCAAGCAGTTCATCACCAACCCGACAGACCAGCTCGCCGCCATCTGGGTCGACGACAACGACGGCGCCTCGGCGCTCGCGCACACGTCGTCGAGCAACCCTCCCGGCTCGACCAACACGTACACGGATCTGGCCGCTGAGGCCGCGAAGGCGATCGCGCACTTCGGCATCACCGACCTCTCCAACGCGAACATCGTGGTCGCGCAGCCGCCGAACTTCAGCGACCCGAACGCGCTGTCGTCCGGTTACTGCGCGTTCCACGACTACACCGAGCCGGGTGTCGAGGGCGGGATCTACAACGGGATCCAGACCGGGATCTCGTACACGAACATGCCCTACGCGCTGGCGATCAACTCAGGTGGCGCGAACGCGTGCGGCGAGAACGCGGTCAACAGCGGCGCTGCCGGGAAGGACGACGGCTTCTCGATCGTGCTCGGGCACGAGATCGAGGAGACGGTCACCGACCCAGGCGCCGAGGACATCCTCGGCGGCAGCGGGTTGAACAAGCAGACCTACCTGGGCGGCTGGTATGACCCGGCCGACGCCAACGAGGACGGCGACAAGTGCGCGTGGGTCGGCGAGCCGCTAGTCGGCGGCGTGCCGGGCGCCCCGAGCCCGCTGCCGGTCCCGGGCGCGATGGGCGACATCAAGGGCAACGCGGGCGGAACGTTCGCGGTGCAGTCGCTTTGGAGCAACGAGTCCGCCGCCGGGGCCGGCTACTGCGCCGGCGCCGGGACCGACCTCCCGACCGGCTGACCTTCCGCCTGAAATGACGGGCCCGGGGCGCACGCTAGCCTCGGGCCCGTCATGAAGGTCGCGATCGTCGGTTACCCGAACGTCGGCAAGTCCTCGCTGGTCAACCGGCTAACCGAGTCGCGCGAGGCGGTCGTGCACGAGCGACCTGGGGTCACGCGCGACCGCAAGGAGCTGCACACGGAGTGGAACGGCCGCGCGTTGACGCTGATCGATACGGGTGGCGTCGATCTGGAGGACCGCGACGAGCTGGCTCGCCAGATCCAGGAGCAGGCGCGCGCGGCGCTCGCGGATGCCGACGCTGCGGTGCTCGTGGTCGACGCAAAGTCGGGCCTGCGCCCCGGGGACCTCGAAATAGCCGAGCTGCTGCGCCGCGCAACCGTCCCCGTGCTCGTGGCTGCCAACAAGGTCGACACGGCGAAGGACATCCCGCTGTCGGCCGAGTTTCACTCACTCGGGCTTGGCGAGCCGATCCCGGTCTCCGCCGCCCAGGGCCTGGGGACCGGCGACCTGCTCGACCGGATCGTCGAGGTCGCGCCGCCCGAGTCGGCGCAGGAGGGCCCGGCAGACGAGGTCGTGCGGCTCGCCGTGATCGGCCGCCCGAACGTCGGCAAGTCCTCGCTGGTAAACCGGTTCCTAGGCGCGGAGCGAGTGATCGTCTCTCCGGTCGGGGGGACGACGCGCGACGCGATCGACCTGCCGATGAGCTTCGAGGGACGCAATCTCGTCTTGATCGACACCGCGGGCCTGCGGCGCCAGGCCAGGGTGGGGGAGTCGATCGAGTACTACACGGCGCTGCGGTCGCGCCGCGCCGCCGAGCGGGCCGACGTCGCGCTCGTCGTCTGCGACGCGACCGAGGGCGTGACTGCCCAGGACCTGCGCGTGGCCGAGCTCGCGATGAAGAGCGGCTGCGCGACCGCCCTGGTCCTGAACAAGTGGGACATCAACGAGGATCTCGACCTCGATCACGAACGCGCGCGCGTCGCGCAGAAGCTGCGCCTGCGCCCTCGAGTTCTCACCGCGAGCGCTAAGACCGGACGCAACATCGAGCGGCTGCTCGTCGAGGCGGTTGCGCTGGCCGACCGTGCGGGGACGCGCATCCCCACCTCGCAGCTGAACCGGTTCCTGTCGGACATCGTCGCAGTGCGCCAGCCGCCGTCTGGCAGCGGACCCCGCGGGCACCGTCTCAAACTGCTGTTCATGACACAGACCGCCGAGCGACCTCCGCGCTTCTCGGTGCAGGTCAACTCGCGCCCCCGCGTGACCCGTGACTACGCCTACTACCTGGAGAACCGCCTGCGCGAGCGCTACCGCCTGGAGGGGGTCCCGCTGATCATCGATTTCGTCGAGCGAAGTGAACGGAGGGGACCGGCGCAAGCGCTGTCGCGGCGTGCTTGACTGCGCTGCGCAATGGCAACGGTGTCGCCGGAGCGGGAGCAGGCAGGGACGGCCGTCACTGGGCGCGCGCAGCGGCGCCCGCGTGGCAATCACCGACTGCTGAACGCGATCCTGGCGCTCGTCGTGATCGCGGCAGCGATCCTGGCGGTGCTGCTGCGCTCCGGCGCCTCCGGCGCTGCTCCGCCGGCCACCGGCGCCGCGGCCGTGGTCCCGGCTGACGCGCTGGCGTACGTCCATGTCTCGACCGACCCCGGACGACCCGCGGTCCAGAGCGGGCTCAAGCTCTTCGCACGGCTGGGCGCGGGCGGGACTGATTCCTCTCCGATCGGTGCCGCGGTGCTCGCCCGTCTCGCCGCGATCGCCGGCGGTGGGAGCTCCATCGACTTCGCCACCGACATCCGGCCGTGGCTGGGTAAGGAGGCGGCGTTCGCCCTGCTGAACACCGCTTCCTCGAGCGCGGGATCGCTGATCGTGCTGGACGTCCGCAACGGTGTCCTCGCGCGGCAATTCGTGCGCCGGGCCGGCGCGCAATCACTCGGCGCCTACGAAGGGGTGCAGATGCTGAGCTACCGCTCAGGCACCGAGCTGGCGTTCCTCGCCCACTATCTGGTGCTCGGTCAGGACGCGAGCGTGCGCGCCGCGATCGACGTCGTGCACGGTCGCTCGCCGTCGCTGCAGGCGAACCGGGGCTACCAGCGCGCCGCCGCCGGGGAGCCCGCCGACAGGGTCATTGACGCGTATGCATCGGCAGCGGGCGTCAGGCGGCTGCTCGCCCCGCAACACGGCGTGATCGGCGCGCTCGGCGCGCTGCTGGACGCGCCTGGGCTGACCGGGACGGCGATCTCCGTCTCCCCGGCGGGCGCCGGCGCCCGCGTGCGCATCCACACCGCGCTCGATCCCGCCGCCAAGCTCTCCGGCACCGACAGCGACATCGCCCCATCTCTGCTGAAGGCGATCCCGTCGGGCGCGCCGCTCGTCCTCGACACGACCGGACTTGACCAGCTCGCTCCCCGCATCCTGGGTGCCGGCGCCGCCGCAGGCGTCGCGGGACGACTCGGGCCGCTGCTCGCGCGACTCGGCTCGGCGCTGAAGGCCGAAGGCGTGAGCGTGCCGAGCATCCTGTCGCTGTTCGACGGAGAGTCGGCCCTGGCGGTGGTCCCGGCGGCCGGTGGGGGTGAGCCCGCGCTGGCACTCGTCGCGCGCACCAGCAACGAGGCGCGCACGCGCCAGCAGCTGGCGGCGCTCGAGCTGCCGTTCGAGCAGCTGTTCCCGACTCCCGTCTCGGGTCCCGGGCAGGCATCCCTCTGGGTCGACCGCACGATCGACGGCGTCACCGTGCACGAGTTCGCGCTCGCACCGGGCTTGCAGCTCGACTATGGCGTCTTCAACGGGCTGGTCGTGGTCGGCACGAGCCTCGACGCGGTCGGAGCGATCGCCAGCCACGCACGTTCGGTCGCCGACGATCCCGAGTTCCACGCCGCTCTCGCCGAGGCCCCTCAGAACACGAGGTCGCTACTCTTTCTCAACTTCAGCCAGCTCCTCAGCCTTGGCGAGCAAACGGGCCTGTTGCAGAGCTCGCGGTTCCAGACTCTCCGCGCAGATCTCTTGAGGATCCGCGCGATTGGCCTGGACTCGACAACTGGGGAGGCCGACACTACCGCGGAGCTGTTCCTCCAGATTCCATGAGCACGATTTCCGACAACGAGTTCCTGTTCACGTCCGAATCGGTCACCGAGGGCCATCCGGACAAGATCGCCGATCAAATCTCCGACGGCGTCCTCGATGCCGTGATGCGCGACGACCCGACCGGCCGCGTCGCCTGCGAGACGCTCGTGAACACCGGACTCGTGGTCGTCTCCGGCGAGATCACGACGACCACGTACGTCGACATCCAGGACATCGCGCGCTCGACGATCAAGCGGATCGGGTACATCGACGCCGAGTACGGATTCGACTACAACACGTGCGCCGTCATCAACGCGATCGACAAGCAGTCGCCCGACATCGCGCAGGGTGTGGACCAGGCCTTTGAGGCCAGGATGGATCCCGGCGACGATGACGAGCTCGACGTCGCGGGAGCCGGCGACCAGGGCATGATGTTCGGCTACGCCACCAACGAGACCGACGAGTTGATGCCGCTGCCGATCTCGCTCGCGCACAAGCTCGCCAAGCGCCTCGCCGACGTGCGCAAGGCCGAGATCGTCCCGTACCTGCGCCCGGACGGAAAGACGCAGGTCACGGTCCGCTACGTGAACGGGCGCCCGGCGGAGGTCGTCAAGGTTCTGATCTCCTCACAGCACCGCGACGGCGCCGAGTCGCTGATCAGGGAAGACCTGTGGGAGCACGTGGTCGTGCCCGTGCTGCCCGTGGAGCTGTATGACCCGCAGCGGCTGCGCAAGAACCTGCTCGTGAACCCGACCGGCCGGTTCGTGATCGGCGGCCCGATGGGTGACTGCGGGCTGACCGGCCGCAAGATCATCGTCGACACGTACGGCGGCATGGCCCGGCACGGCGGCGGCGCGTTCAGCGGCAAGGACCCGTCGAAGGTCGACCGCAGCGCCGCCTACGCCGCCCGGTACGTCGCCAAGAACATCGTCGCGGCCGGGCTCGCCGATCGAGCCGAGGTGCAGGTCGCGTATGCGATCGGCGTCGCCCATCCCGTGTCGGTGATGGTCGAGACCTTCGGGACCGAGAAGATCGGGCGCACCGAGATCCTGCAGCTGATCCGTGAGCATTTCGATCTGCGTCCGGGCGCGTTCCGGCACTACCTCCGGCTGCATCGCCCGATCTACCAGAAGACCGCGGCCTACGGGCACTTCGGGCGCGAGGACCACGACTTCACGTGGGAGCGCACCGACAAGGCGGCCGAGCTGAGCGCGGCCGCAGGCCTCACGGCAGCCGCCTGAGCCACCTCACAACCCCGGATGGGGGTGTGCCTCCTGCATCTCGCGGATCGCGCGGTCAACCGTGCGCACGATCCGCTGGGGGTGCGCCACGCCCTCGAACGCGAAATTGAACTCCGCGCTGCCGGCGGTGTCGAAGTTGACGTCTCCGATGCCGAGCATCCGCTCGAGCATCGACTGATTTGCGTTGACGTTCTGCACCCGCTCGAGCCGCGCCTGGTGCATGTCGCGCGACAGCAGGCCGATGTTGATCGTCAGCCGCTGGTTGCTGATCGCGTAGGTGGTGCGAATGCGCTTCAGGAAACCCCAGATCAGCACGACGATGAACACCACGATCACCGCCGGGATCACCCAGGCGACGTCGACGCTCTTGCCGCTTATCCGGGTCACGATCCCGGCGATCACGCCGGCCAGGACCGCGGCGAGCAGGCCCTTGATGTAGAAGTCGATGATCGATCGCCACGACGGATGACCCTGGAAGAAGAACTCCTCGCCGGGTTCTGGATCCATGCGTGCAGCGTACCGGTCGCCCAGGAGGGCTCAGAGCACGAGCCCGAGCGCGACCAGCGCGACCGCAAGCAGTCCGAACAGTCCCGCCAGTGGCGCCGGAGCCCGCAGAACCGGCCCTGAGCGCTGGAAGAAAGCGAACCAGAGCACGACCGGCGTTCCGCCGATCAGGCATGCCCAGGCCCAGCCTCTGCTGCCGACGCGACCGGCCGCGATCGTTCCCAGCAGCCGGGAGCAGGCGTCGAGCAGGATGCCGAACCCCATCAGCCCCCCGTCACCGTGCAGCCATGTCACGGCCACGGCGAGGTAGACCTCCCCGCACAGGGCGGCGAACAGCACCGAACCCATCAGCAGTCCGAGCGCGTCGAGCGGGGCGATCGCCGACCGGCCTTCCGGGCTGCCCTGCCGCGGGGTTGGGTGGAGCTGCTCGGTCGGCCGCCACGCCCCCCGTGGCGCCGGCTGCGGGCGCGTGGGAGCCGGCGGGCGCGATGGCACATGCGGTCGCGACGCCTCGATCGAACGCTGCGCTCGAGCGAGGTCCGCCTTGTGCGCGTCGGCGAACCGTGCCCCGCGCTCCGCCGCGGCCGCCTGCGAGGGCGGTGGCCGGCGGCGCTCCACCGGCGGCGGCGGGGGCGGCGCTACGAGCGACTGAAGCGCCTTGCCGACGGGATTCTCGCGCGGCGGCTCCGGATCTCGTCCCGCGTGGCGTTCGGGTAGCTCGAGCGACGCGATCATCCCCTCGAGCGCCTCCTTCGCGGCCGGAGGGTCGCCCCCGAGCTCGGCCGCGTCCAGCACCAAGAGCTTCAGTCCGTGGGCCGGAATCAGCTCGGTGTAGAGATCCTCGTGGCCGGCGGCGGTTTCTGCAGAGAGGACCACGACACGGTTGCCCGGGTAGTAGGCATCGACCGGGAGCCATTGCCCGGACCCTGCCTCGGGGTCGCGCAGCCAAGCGAACATGTGCCGTCGGCGGCCGATCTCATCGAGCGCCCGATCGCAAATCGCGAGCAGCGAAGCGAGCGGCAAGACCGTCGGCGGGTATCCGTCCGACTCCGACACGAGCCGTTCCCCGGTGGCCATCGTGCACGCACTCTACCCTCCGCCCGCGGTATGGAGCCTTCGATTTACGTAAACCGGCAAGCGTGATCGCCCGCGTCGAGCCGCTCACCCTGACGCGCGCGGTGCGCGGCCCGTTCGACTATCGCCTCGGTAGTGACCATGGCGGGGTTCGTGTCGGTTCGCTGCTGCGCGTGCCGTTCGGAGCCCAGCGGCCGCTCGGGGTGGTCGTGGCGCTCGCCGAGCACTCCGATGTTCCCCAAGACCGGCTGCTCGAGCCGGTGGCTGTACTGCCTGCCGCGCTGCCGGCGGACCTGGTCGCGCTCGCGTCGTGGATGGCGCGGGAGTACTGCTCGACCCCGGCACGGGCACTCGGCCTGCTGCTGCCACCCGGCGCAGCCAACGGAGCCAATCAGAAGCGGGTGCTCGTGGCCGAGCTGACCCCCGCGGGGCTCGCCGCACTCCACGACGACACGCTGCTGACTGCCCGCCAGCGCGACACGATCGAGCGCCTGCGGCACGAAGGCCAGTCACGCGTCGCCGAGCTCGGTGCAGGCATGGCGCGCAGGCTCGAGCGCCGCGGACTCGTCTCGGTCGGCCTCCGGACGGAGCTCCGGCGCCCCGCGCGGCACCAGATCGGCGCCGCCAGCGCCCTCGGCCGGCCGTCGCTCACCGCCGAGCAGGAGCGCGCCCTGTCACCGATCCTCAAGGCGCTGGTCGGCGGCGAGGGTCGCTTCCTGTTGCAGGGCGTGACGGGTTCGGGCAAGACCGAGGTTTACCTGCAGGCCGTGGAGGCGGTGCTCGCCGCCGGGCGGAGCGCGATCGTGCTCGTGCCCGAGATCGCGCTCACCCCGCAGGCATTGAACCGCTTCGAAGCGAGGTTCGGAGAAGTTGTTGCCGTGCTGCACTCCGGTCTTGGCGCAGGCGCGCGCGCCGACGAGTGGCGGCGCCTCGCGATGGGCGACGCGCGAGTCTGCGTGGGGCCTCGCTCCGCCGTATTCGCGCCGCTTTCGAACATCGGCCTGATCGTCATCGACGAGGAGCACGAGGGGTCCTACAAGAACGAGGGCGATCCGCGCTACGACGCGCGCCTGGTGGCCGAGCGACGCGCCGGCGACCACGGAGCGGTACTGGTGGTGGGCAGCGCCACACCGCGGCCGGAGAGCGCGCACTCGCTGCCGCGGCTGCGGTTGAGCACAAGGATCGACGGGCGGCCGCTCCCGCCGGTCGAGATTCTCGACATGCGGGGCCATCACCACCCGTTGCATCCCCAGACGCGGCTGGCGCTCGCCGACGTACGCCATCAGGGCGGCAAGGCGATCCTGCTGCTCAATCGGCGCGGGTGGTCGAACTTTCTCTCCTGCAGGTCGTGTGGCCGCGTCTGGATGTGTCCCAACTGCGAGGTAGCGCTGGTCCTTCACCGGAGCGCGAAGCTGGTCGCCTGCCACCACTGCGGCCATCGGGAGCGGGTCCCGCATCGCTGCCCGGCATGTGCGTCGGTCGCGGTCGCGCGGCATGGCGCGGGAACGGAGCGGATCGAGCACGAGCTGCGAGAGGCGCTCGGCGACGAGCGCTTTCCGGTGTTCCGGCTCGACTCCGACTCGAGCGGCCTCGCCCGCCGGGCGGAGATCCTCGAGCGCTTCCAGGCGGCGCCCGCAGGCCTGCTCGTGGGGACCCAGATGGTGGCCAAGGGGCATGACTTTCCGGATGTCTCGCTGGGCGTCGTGCTCGACGCCGACCAGACGCTGCGGTTCCCGGACTTCCGCGCCGAGGAGCGGACGTTCGCGCTCGTCACGCAGCTGGCGGGGCGTGCGGGCCGTGGAGATATGACTCGGCCACCGGGCCAGGTACTGGTCCAGACGCTCGCGCCCGAGGCCCGCTCGATCGTGCTCGCCGCGCACCACGACAGCGACGGCTTCCTCGAGGGCGAGCTGGTCCGCCGCCGGGCGCTCGGTTATCCGCCGTTCACCTCGCTGATCCGGATCGTCTGCTCGGCGACAGAAGCCGCCGATGCGGCGAGCGCGGCCGGGGCGCTGCGCGAGCGCATCGTGGATTTGATCCCGCCCACCCCGAACGTGCTCGGTCCCGCGCCACTGTTCGCGCTGCGCGGCCGTGCGCGGCGCCAGCTCGTGGTCAAGGCCGGCGATCGAGCCGCGGCGATCGGCGCGGTCGGCGCCGCCGTCGACGAGCTCGCGCGCTCCCGCGCCGGCAAGGACGTGAACATCAGTGTCGACGTCGACCCGCAGTAGGACCCGCACCTACCCACGCTTCTACACTCACTTCCGTGGCCGACGAGTCAGCACAGCTCGATCCCGCCGAGGCCGTCGAGGTCGAGCCCGAAGAGGACCGGGAGCACGACGAGCCCGAGCTCGATCCCGAGGTCGCGGCGCGCCGCGCCGCGGCGCTCGCGCACGTGCGGAAATTCGGCGATCCGGTACTGCGCACGAAGGCGCGGCCGGTCGACCGCTTCGACGACTCGCTGCGCTCCGAGATCGCGCGGATGGGCGAGCTCATGAACGACGCGCTCGGCGTCGGGCTCGCCGCCACCCAGGTCGGCGTTCTGCATCGCCTGCTGGTCTACCGGGTGCAGCAGCAGGCTCCGGTGGCGGCCCTGATCAATCCGGAGATCGAATGGTCGGGCAAGGACCAGGAGACGGCCGAGGAGGGCTGCCTGAGCCTGCCCGCCGTGCTCGTCGACGTCGAGCGGCCCGTCCACGTCCGCGTGCGCGCGCTCAACGAGGACGGCGATCCGATCCTCATCGAGGCCACCGGGCTCGAGGCGCGCGTGATCCAGCACGAGATCGACCATCTCGACGGCGTGCTGATCCTCGACCGCACGTCCCGGGAGCAGCGCAAAGAGGCAATGCGGGCGCTGCGCGAAGCTCAGCAAGCCGCCTAGCCGCACCAGGCCGTGCGGACCGTTTTCCTCGGAACCTCGGAGTTCGCCGCTGCGATCCTCGAACGCCTGGCGAGCTCTCATCACCGGCCGACGCTCGTCGTCACGCGTCCCGACCGTCGCCGCGGCCGCGGGCGGCAGCTCGCCTCGCCGCCGGTCGCGCTGAAGGCACGTGAGCTGGGGATCGAGGTCGACCAACCGGTGTCGGTCAACGACGAGCAGGTGCGCCGGCGAATCGCCGATCAACGGCCCGACGCTGTGCTCGTCTGCGCGTTCGGCGCGCTGATCAAGGATCCGCTGCTCTCCGATCACCGGATCCTCAACGTGCACCCTTCCCTGCTGCCGCGCTGGCGCGGCGCTGCCCCGATCGAGCGGGCGATCATCGCCGGCGACGAGCACACGGGCGTCTCGATCATGGAGCTCACGGCCGGGCTCGACAGCGGGCCGGTGTGCCTGCAGGCCTCGGAGCCGATCGGGCCCACGGACACCTACGCAACGCTCGCCGCGCGGCTGCAGGCGCTCGGCGGACAGCTCCTGGTGCGGGTGCTGGACGAGTCGCCGGCGTGCATCCCGCAGGACGAAGATGGCGCCACGTACGCCGACAAGCTGACCGCCGAGGATCGGGTGCTAGATCCAGCCCGGCCGGCCGCCGAGCTCGAGCGCGTCGTGCGCGCCCTGACGCCGCACATCGGAGCCCACGTCGAGCTTGCGGACGGCGAGCGGCTTGGCGTGCGCGAAGCGCGCGTGCTTGCCGACGGCGGCCCACCGCAGGGCGAGCTCTCGCTGGCCGGCCCGCGGCCGGTGCTGGGGTGCGCCGAGGGGGCGCTCGAGCTGCTCGTCGTGCAGCCGCCGGGCCGCCGCGCGATGCCGGCCGAGGACTTCCTGCGCGGCTACCGCCGGTGATCCGGCCCGCCGCGCCGAGCGTCTCACCGGCCCGCGCGGCGGCGTTCGCCGTCGTGCGCCGCGTGTTCGAGCAGGGGGCGTACGCCGATCGCGCGCTGCGCTCCGAGGCCGCGGGGCTGCAGGCGCGCGACCGCGCGCTCGCGACCGCGATCGCCTACGGCACCGTGCAGCGGTGCGCGACGCTCGACTACGTGCTGGAGCGGCTCGCCGGCCGGCTCCCGTCAAGTCTCGATGCCCCGATCCTGGCCGCTGCGCGGCTGGGACTGCTCCAGCTGCTGTTCATGGATGGCATCGCCGAGCACGCCGCAGTCAACGAGAGCGTCGAGCTCGCGAAACGGTCGAACCGGGGTGGCGCCGGGCTGGTCAACGCCGTGCTGCGGCGAGCCGCGAGGGAGGGCCGCGCGATCCTCGCCGAGCTCGACGACGCGACGCCGGAGTCCGCCGCGATCCTGCGATCGGTGCCGGCGTGGCTCGCCCAGCTCTGGTTCTCGGAGCTCGGCGCCGACGGAGCGCGCGCGCTGCTCGAGTGCATCAACGAACCGGCCGAGGCGGCGATCCGCGCCAACACGCTCGTGGCGCGCCCGGGCGACGTCCTGACGGGGCTGCCGCTCGCAGCCCACGCCGCCGCCGGCTTGCCGGAGGGCATCGTGCTGGACGCCCCGTTCGATGTGCACGGCTCGGAGCTGTTCGAGCGCGGCGCCATCATGCCCCAGTCGCGCGGCTCGATGTTCGTCTCGCGAGTGCTAGGCCCGCAACCCGGCGAGCGGGTGCTCGACCTGTGCGCCGCCCCGGGAGGCAAGACCACGCACATCGCGGCGCTGATGGATGACCGGGGCGAGGTGGTGGCGGTTGAGCGCCATGCCGGCCGCGCGGCGGCGCTCTCGAGGACCTGCCGGCGGATGGGAGCGGAGATCGTCCGCGTGGAGGTCGGCGACGCCGCCGCGTTCGCAACCGACTCGCAATTCGACCGCGTGCTCGTCGACCCGCCCTGCAGCGGGCTCGGAACGCTCCAGTCGCGTCCCGACCTGCGCTGGCGGACCAACCCGGACTCGATCGCCGAGCTCGCGGAGCTGCAGGCGCGGATCCTGCAGGCGGCCGCGGCGGCGCTGAGACCGGGCGGCGTACTCGTCTACTCGGTTTGCACGATCTCACGGGCCGAGTCGGGCGACGTCGTCGAGCGCTTCCTTGCCGAGCATCAGGACTTCGCGCTCGACGCGCAACCCGTCCAGCTGCGCCCGGACAGAGACGGTACCGATGGCTTCTTCATCGCCCGGCTGAGCCGCACGCGGTGAATGGCGATTCACTTCGGGATGACGGAAGTGAATCGCCATTCATCGCCGCAACACGACCGCGACCGTCGGGGCAAGGTCCCCGGTGCTCGTTACCCTTGTCTGTGACCGTGACCGACGTTCAGACCAAGCTCGGTCCGGAGTGCCCCGGGTGCGGCGAGCCCTGGCTGCGCCCAACGGCGGTCCCCGGACGCTATCGCTGCGTGTACTGCTTGCAGCGCTACGAGCTCGTCTCGGTGTGCCCGAACTGCGGCGAGCATTCGACGATCGTGCGGATGTCGAGCACCGCGATCGTGGAATGCAACCATTGCCACGGCAGCATGCTCCAGGCTGTGTGATCGCGCCGTGGCCCTAAACCTGCTCCGCGACCGCCGCGTCGCCCCGTCGATTCTGTCGGCGGACTTCGCCCGCCTCGACGCGCAGGTCGCAGAGGTGCTGGCGGCCGGCGCGAGAGTGATCCACTGCGACGTGATGGACGGCCACTTCGTGCCTCCGATCACCTTCGGCGCGCTGATCGTCGGCTCCCTCGCCGACCAGGTCCACGAGGCCGGCGGTCTGATCGACGTCCACCTGATGATCGAGCGTCCCGAGCAGCACGTGGCCGACTTCGCGAAGGCCGGCGCGGACAGCATCACCGTGCACGTCGAGGCCACACCCCACCTGCACTACGCGCTCGGCGCGATTCGTGACGCCGGCTGTGCCGCCAGCGCGGCGCTGACGCCGGCGACGCCCGCCGAGGCGCTCACCGACGTCGCGCAGGACTCGCTCGACATGGCGCTGTGCATGAGCGTCAACCCGGGGTGGGGCGGTCAGGAGTTCATCCCGCACTCGATTCCCAAGCTCGCCCGGATGCGCCGCGCCCTGCCCGAGAATGTCGCGCTCGAGGTCGACGGCGGTGTCCACGAGCAGACCGCCCCGCAGGTCGTCAGTGCCGGCGCGAACGTGCTCGTGACGGGCTCGGCGGTGTTCACCGCCGATGACCCGGGCGCGGCCTACCTGGCGCTCGTCGAAGCGGCCGGGGCCGTCTAAGGATCCCACCCACCCGCCCGCCCGCAGCCTCCCACCCACCCGCCCCCGGCCACCCTCAGGCGCGCGCCGGGACGGGGTGGTGGCTCGGCCCCTTTCGGTACACCAGCCACAGCAGTGAGCTCAGCAGTAGCGCGGCGCCGAAGTAGCCGACCTCTACCCTCGTCACCTCGTTGCTGATCGTCGGGAATGCCACGAACAGCACGAACAGCCCCGCCGAGAACAGCCAGGCGATCGACGCGATCCGCGCCCGGCCGCGCGCCAGAGCCGCCTGATTCAGCGTTCCGGCGATCAGGTGCAGGCCCATCCCGAGCCCGACGAGCGCAAGGCCCCAGCGCCCGTAGGAGAAGCCCTTGTCTCCGAGCAGCGTCTTCATCACGAACGGACCGATGATCAGCAGCCCCAGCGCCACGGCGCCGGCGAACGCGGCGATCACGAGGATCGTGGTGCGGATCGCGCGATGGAACTCCTCCTTGCTCTCGCGCGCCTCCAGCCCTGCGAGGTGGGGCAGGATCGAGGTCTGGATCGCCTGGAAGAGCTGCAGCGGCGCGCGCACGATCAACATCACGTTGAACACGAAGCCCGTCAGCCCCAGCGTCAGCGCCGCACCGTGGGAGTTCGCCGCGACGATCAGCACGCCGCCGTTCATCAGCGTCTGCTCGGCGAGCATGATCCCCACGACCGCGAACGCAAAGCCCGCGCCGGTCGAGAGCGTCAGGTCGGTGGCCGCCTCCTCGAGCTGGGCGTGTGCGGGCCCCTCGCGGGCGGCGTCGGCGGCCGGAAGGCCGCGGGGCCCCCGCAGCCGCAGGTGCGAGAACGCGAACGGGAGCACGCACAGCGACGCGAATGGCGCGACCGCCATCCCCAAGGCGACGAACCCCTGTCCCGATGCGATCCCGACCGCGGCCGCCAGTGCGAACATGAAGCGCGAGGTCGATTCCAGGAACACGAGCGCGCCGTACAGCGCGAAGCGCTCGTGGCCGGCAAGCCACCCGCGCGCGAAATAGCTCGCCGCGTACGCCAGCACCCCGATCACCAAAATCCAATACAGGGCGGCCGAGCCGTCGAACATCCCCTGCTCGATCTGGTCGCGGAACGCCAGCGCTCCAACCAGCCACAGCAGCGCAAAGCCGGTCTGAATCAGCGCCGGGATCCGCAGCGGGTGGCCGTGCAGGCCGCGCGCCCGGCGGTCCGCGATCATCCGCGAGAGCAACTGCTCGATCGGCCGGTAGATCACCGACAGGACGACGAACATGATCGCCCAGCACAGCGACACGCGGCTGTAGGCGGGAGGGCTGAGGACGTGGCTCGCCGTCGCCAGGTAGGCGAACGTGAACAGCCCGGTGGAGGCGATCCCGATCGACAGCACGCGCGCCCCCGACGCGTACGACGACTTGTTTCCGTCCGGCGGCTGCCCGGCGCCGTTGCCGCCGAACTGCGGCGGCTGCTGTTCGGATTCCAGCGGCGCGGTCGCCTGGTTGGCCATCAGCTCACCCTAACGAGCAACATCGTCCAGGGAAACGGGGAACGCGCCTCGACCACGCTGCCGAACTGTTCGAGCATTGCGACGAAACTCCGCTTCGACCAGTGATTGACATGACCCGGAGTGTTCCCAAGTTCGCGCACGTACGCACCGCGAGCGACGTTCAACATCCGCCACAGCGGCTCGCGCGGCACCGAAACCAGCAGGTGACGCGAGGCCACGCGGGCCATCTCGCCAACGGTCCGCACGGGATCAGGGATGTGCTCCAGGGCCTCGATCGCCGCCACCAACTCGAAAGCGTCATTCTCGAACGGCAGCGCGTCGGCCGAACCGCTGCGAAATTCGAGATTCTCCCGCTGGCGCGACGCCCACTCGGACTGCAGCTTGGGGTCTTCGAGGTCCAGGCCGACGACCCGCCCGGTTCGCAGGCGCGAGGCCCAGCGCTCGGTCAATACTCCCTCGCCGCAACCCACGTCGAGCACCGAGCCGGGAGCCGCCTGCTCGAACAGCTCCGCGAGCGTCCCCTCGAACCCCGCCATCAACCGGCGTACGACCGGATTAGTCGAGCCGTATTTGTCGTAGGTGTTGCCGGTCGGGACCGCCGTGGGGCTGGTGCTCATACGCCAAGCGCTTCGCGGTCCGGCTGGTCTTGATCGGGTTTGCTGCCAGGGGTCCCGGTCGCCGCCGACCCGCCTCCCGGAGCTGCGCCAGGCTCGTAGTGGGAGGGCTCGACCCCGAGTTGCAGCTCGATCCGCCTGACCCGCTCGAAGGTGCGTTGAGACAGGGTGCGCTGAGCGTCGAGCAGGTCTCCGATCACGCCGAGCGAACCCAGCAGCATGGCCGCGTTGAAAAGGACGGCACCGGCGATCAGCGACTGGACGTGGCCCTTTGCGGTGTGCGGGTTCTCGATGAAGAACACCAGGAAGCGCACGAAGATCGCCAGCGACGCGAGGCCCATCACGATCGCGCCGCTCCAGAACACCTTCAGGGGCTGGTATTGCGAATAGATCCTGAAGATCGAGAGCGCGTTGCGGCGCACATATGCGGCGGTGGAGGGGAACAGCCGCGACTCGCGCGTCTTCGCGTTCGTGCGGATCGGCACGTGATCGACCGCGACCGTCAGCTTCCCCGCCTGGATGATCGTCTCGAGCGTGTAGGTGAACTTCGAGACGGCCTGCATCTGCAGCGCGGCCTCGCGGTTGTAGGCGCGGAAGCCGGAGGTGGTGTCGGGCAGCTCCGTCGAGGAGGCGTGCCGCACGACCCACGAGCCCAGCCGCTGCAGCAGCTTCTTGGGAGCCGAGAAGTGCTCGATCGTCCCGATCTGCCGGTCCCCGACGACCATGTCCGCCTCACCGCGCAGAATCGGGGCCACCAGCTTCGGAATGTCCGCGCCCTCGTATTGATTGTCCGCATCGGTGTTCACGATCACATCCGCCCCGAGCTTCAGCCCGGCGTCCAAGCCGGCCTGGAAGGCAGCGGCGAGACCCTTGTGATTGGTCAGGCGGACGATGTGATCGACCCCGCGCTCGCGGGCGACCTCGATCGTTCGGTCGCTGGAGCCGTCGTCGATCACCAGCCACTCGACGACGTCGATCCCGGGCACCTCTCTCGGCAAATGGCCGAGGGTCAGCGGCAGCTGCGCTTCCTCGTTGAAACAGGGAATCTGAATGATGAGCTTCATGAAGTCGAGCCGGGGTGGGCGGGACTCGCATTTTCCCGCGGACACCGGCGAGTCCATCATTGGCGATACACCCGGTAGCGCCTTTAACAACACGGTAGCGGGATACTCCCCCGACGACATGGCCAGGGGATCGCACCCACCCACCCCCACTGCAACCCAGACAGCCACCCTGTCGGCGGCCCGCTCGCCAGCGGTCAGCCGAGCGCGCCATGCAGCTGCGCTGAGGGCCCATCCGGCGCCGGCAGAGCGCCCCGAGGCTCCCCGCAAGCCTGCGCAGCAGCGGCGCGGGCGCCGCGAGTGGCAGCGCCCCACGCTCGCGGTGCTGCTGATCGGGACTTTCGTGCTGCGGGTGTGGGGCATCAAGCAGGGCCTGCCGTACAGCTACAACGCCGACGAGGCGACCCACTTCGTCCCCCGCGCGATCGACTTCTTCTCGCACGACCTCAATCCGCGGTACTTCCTCAACCCGCCCGCGTACTCATACCTGCTGCACATCGTCTTCGAGCTCTGGTTCGGCTCGGCCGACGCCGTCAGGCGCGCATACACCACGAACCCGACCGAGGTGTTCGTCGTCGCCCGCCTCGTCGCTGCCGTGCTCGGGACGATCTCGGTTTGGCTCACCTACCTGGCCGGAGCGCGGTTCTTCAATCGCACCGTGGGGCTCGCTGCGGCCGCGATGCTGAGCGTCGCGTTTCTGCCGGTCTTCTACAGCCACCTGGCGCTGAACGACGTGCCGACGATGGCGCCGGTGGCGCTGTCGCTGTACGGGATCGCGGGCGTGATGCGCCGCGGGCGCTGGCGCGACTACCTAGTCGCGGGCGTCGGGATCGGCCTCGCGGGAGCCACCAAGTACACCGGTCTGATCACGCTGCTGTGCCTGCTCGGCGCGGTGTTGACCGACGCCGCGGGCTCGACGATGCGCACCGCGATCAAGCGTTGCATCGTCGCGGTGCTGGTCGCGGCGATCGCCTTCGTGGTCGCCAATCCGTTCTCGGTGCTCGATTTCAAGTCGTTCATCGATGGCGTCAACTCGCAGGCGTCGCTCGCCGCCGGGCAGGACCCGGTCAAGCTGGGGACCACGGCGGGCAGCGGCATCCTCTACTACCTGTGGACGTTCACCTGGGGGCTGGGGTGGGGTCCGACGCTGGCGGCGATCGGCGGCGGCGTGCTCCTGATCGCGCGGCGCAGGCTCGCGATGGCGGTCGTTCTGCTGCCGGCGCCGATCGTGTTCATCGTGTTCATGGGTCAGCAGCAGCGTTTCTTCGGGCGCTGGCTGATGCCGATCTTCCCGATCGTCGTGATCGTCGGCGCGTACAGCGTGGTCGAGCTCGTGCGCTGGCTCGTGCGGGCGCGGCGGCTGCCGCCGCTGGTGGCCGGCGGCGTGGTGGCCGTCGTGCTGCTCACGCAGAGCCTCGTCGCTGTCATCCACAACGACCTAGTGCTCTCGCGCCCCGACACCCGCAACCTGACCCGGGCCTGGATGGTGGCCCACGTCCCCGCGGGGGCGAAGGTCGTCGTCGAACCGGTCGTGCCGGATGACTGGACCACCGACGTCGGCAGGTCGCTGGCCTGGACCCCGAGCGGCGAGCGCTGGTGGCGCTATCCGACCTGGATGAGCGACGTCGACAACAACGGCAACCTGCTGCCCTACGGCGAGCGCCGCTACGTGCTCGTCGACCAATACGAGCGCACGCTCAGACCCGCCCTGCTCGACCAGTACGCCAGCGGCGGCTACTGCTGGCTCGTGGTCGGCTCGCTCCAGGCCGGGCGCGCGTTCGCCGCCCCACAAGCAGCGCCCTCGTCGGTCGCCTATTACGGCGCGCTCGCCCAGCGCTCCAAGCTGATGTACCACGTCAGCCCGTTCACCAAGGGCGATCACCCCGTGCCCTTCAGCTTCGACTGGTCGATCGACTACTACCCCTCGCAGTACCGCCTCCCCGGGCCCGAGATGAGCGTCTACCGGCTGACCGGCGGCAAGTGCGGGAAGGGTTAGGGGCTGCTTCGCAGCATCCATGGGGCCGCGAGGGCCCGTCCAGACCGTCTTGGTGGGCGGGCTGGCCGAACGTCCATTTCGTAACAAAGCGCTCGCCACTGACGGCAACGATGAACGTTATGGACGTCCCAGCGTCAGCGTCCATTTCGTAGATCGTTGCCCGCCGGCGGAGTCGTTTTGTCACGAAATGGACGTTCGCCCCTCACAACTCGTGCTTCAGCGG
The DNA here is from genome assembly GCA_963824755.1 of uncultured Solirubrobacterales bacterium. Classification (GTDB taxonomy): domain Bacteria; phylum Actinomycetota; class Thermoleophilia; order Solirubrobacterales; family Solirubrobacteraceae; genus Palsa-465. The sequence continues at coordinate 201,298 of CAWGQT010000002.1, forward strand.
GAGGTTGGTGGCTGCGAGAGCTCGTCGCCCGCCGGCCATGGATGGCCGGCCGAATGGGCACGGACGGAGCCGGCATCCCCAAAGCCATCGCCCGAAGCGACAGACGCTGCCGACGACACCCGACAAAAGCCGTCCGGACGGGCCCGCCCGGCCCCACGGACGCCGAGCGCAGCGAGGCCCCCTATCCTGCAATTACAGACCATGCCTCTCAAAACCGAAACCGACGCGCGCCATCTCGCTCGTGCAATCGAGCTCGCGCGAATGGGGAGCGGCAGGGTCTCTCCGAACCCGCTGGTGGGCGCGGTCATCGGACGCGACGAGGAGGTGATCGGGGAGGGCTTTCACGGTGTGTTCGGAGGCCCGCATGCCGAGGTCGAAGCGCTCGAGGCGGCCGGCGATTGTGATCTGACGGACGCCACCATGTACGTGTCGCTCGAGCCGTGCTGCCACCAGGGCAAGACGCCCCCGTGCACCGAGGCGATCAGGCAGGCGGGAATCGGCCGCGTCGTCGTCGCCTCGGACGACCCATCCGAGCATGCCAGCGGCCGCGGCCTGGGAATCCTGCGCGACGAGGGAATCGAGGTAGTCGTCGCCGACGGGGAGCTGGCGGCCAAGGCCCGTCTGCTCAACCAGCCGTTTCGCAAGTACGCGCGCACGGGGCGCCCCTGGGTCCTGTTCAAATCCGCGATGACGCTCGACGGCAAGGTCGCCACCCGCAGCGGGGACTCGAAGTGGATCTCCGGCGAATCGAGCCGCGATCGCGCGCACCACTGGCGCGCCCAGTGCGATGCGGTGGTGGTCGGGATCGGCACCGCGCTCGCCGACGACCCCGAGCTGACGGCACGCTTCGGTGGCGTAGCGCGGCAACCCAGACGGGTGGTGTTCGACTCGGAGGCAAGGCTGCCGCTCGGCGCGAAGCTCGTTCGGGATGCGCCCCGGATCCCGCTCACGGTCGTCGTCTCGCGCGCCGCCCCGCGCGCGGCAACCGACGCGCTGGCCACCCACGGCGCGGACGTGATCGTGGCGACCGGCGAGAACGAGCCGGCGCGCGTGCGCTCGGCGCTGGACCAGCTCGGCGCGACCGGCATCAGCTCGATCCTGCTCGAGGGCGGCCCGCATCTGGCCGGGGCGTTCCTGGACGCGGGCGAGGTCGACGAGGTCAGGCTGTTCCTCGCGCCGATCGTGCTGGGCGGCCGGACCGCGCGGGACCCGCTCGAGGGCGAGGGCGTGGACATGATCGCGGACGCCGTTCGCGCGCTGACGCTCGACTGCGAGCAGGTCGGAGACGACCTGCTGGTCTCGGCTCGGATGAAGGAGTGGTGAGTGTTCACCGGGCTGGTGCAGGATCTCGGCACTGTCGACGACGTCGAGCTCACCCAGGACGGAGTGCGGATCGCGATCGACAGCGGGCTGGCCGATGAGCTTCAGGAAGGCGACTCAGTCGCGGTCAGCGGCGTCTGCCTGACTGCCACTCGCGCCGGCGACGCGTCATTCGAGGCCGAGGTGATGAACGAGACGCTCGTACGCACCTCGCTGGCGGAGCTCGAGCCGGGCGATGCGGTCAATCTCGAGCTGCCGCTGCGCGCATCTGATCGCCTTGGCGGCCACATCATGCAGGGGCACGTCGACGGGATGGGCAACATCTCCGATGTCGAGCAGGATGGGTTCGCGCGGCGGGTTCGGATCGAGCCACCGCGGGAGCTGCTGCGCTACGTCGTCGAGAAGGGCTCGATCGCGGTCGACGGCGTGTCGTTGACGATCGCGGAGCTGGATAACGATTCCTTTACCGTGTCTCTGATACCAGAGACCCTGCAGCGCACGACTCTCGGCGCAGCCGAGCCCGGAACGACAGTGAACTTGGAGGTCGACGTGTTGGCCAAGTACGTGGAACGGCTTTTGGGGGCGCGGGCATGACCTCGCTGAAGACCCCATTCGCGACGATCGAGGAGGCGATCGAGGACATCCGCCAGGGCAAGATGGTCGTCGTCGTCGACGACGAGAACCGCGAGAACGAGGGCGACCTGACGATGGCCGCTCAGTTCGTCACGCCCGAGGCGATCAACTTCATGGCCAAGGAGGGACGAGGGCTGATCTGCCTCGCGCTCACTCCCGAGCGCTGCGACGAGCTCGGTCTCGATCTGATGGCTGCCAAGAACGAGTCGGCGTTCGAGACCGCGTTCACGGTGTCGATCGAAGCCCGCTCGGGCGTCAGCACCGGGATCTCCGCCGCGGATCGCGCGCGCACGGTCCAGGTCGCGATCGACCCCAAGACCAGCCCGCGCGAGCTCGTTCAACCCGGTCACGTGTTTCCGCTCAAGGCGCGCGCGGGCGGGGTGCTCGAGCGCGTCGGGCAGACCGAGGCGGCGGTCGATCTCACGCGTCTGGCGGGGCTGATACCGGCCGGCGTGATCTGCGAGATCATGAACGACGACGGGACGATGGCGCGCGTCAAGGACCTGACGCGGTACTGCGAGCGTCACGCTCTGAAGATGGTCACGGTCGCCGACCTGGTCGCGTATCGCCGCCAGCACGAGAAGCTCGTCGAGCGAGTCGTCTCGACCAGGCTGCCGACCGCGTTCGGCGATTTCGTCGCGGTCGGCTACCGATCGCTGGTCGACAACAAGCACCACGTGGCGCTTGTGAAGGGCGACGTCGCCGGCGCCGACGATGTGCTCGTCCGGGTGCACTCGGAGTGCCTGACCGGCGATGTGTTCCACTCGCTTCGCTGCGACTGTGGCGAGCAGCTGGAGTCGGCACTGGCGATGATCGAGCGCGAGGGGAGCGGGGTGTTGCTGTATCTCTCGCAGGAGGGTCGGGGCATCGGCCTGCTCAACAAGCTGCGCGCCTACAAGCTCCAGGAGGAGGGGCTGGACACCGTCGACGCCAACCTGCGTCTGGGCCTGCCCGCCGACCTGCGTGACTACGGGATCGGCGCCCAGATCCTCGTCGACCTCGGCCTGACGAGCATCCGAATCCTCACCAATAACCCCAAGAAGATCTCCGGCATGGCCGGCTACGGCCTGTCGGTCACCGACCAGATTCCGATCCAGCACCTTCCCAATCCGCACAACGAGGCCTACCTGCGGGCCAAGCGCGAGAAGATGGGACATACGCTGCACCACCAGGGTCTCGCGCTCGACGAGGAGATGATCCACGAGGAGCACGAGCTCGACCGGCGCCGAGAGGTTTCGTGAGACGCATCGCGCTGTGCGTCGCGACCTTCTACACGGAGCTGGCTGAGAAGCTCGAGGCGGGTGCTCGGGAAGAGCTGACGCGGGCGGGAGTCACCGACGTCGACCGGTTCGAGGTGCCTGGCGCGTTCGAGCTGCCTGTGGTGGCCTCGTACGCGGCGCGCTCGGGTCGCTACTGCGCGGTCGTGTGCCTGGGCGCGGTGATTCGCGGCGAGACCGACCACTACGACTACGTATGCGGTGAGTCGGCCCGGGGGATCCAGCAGGTCCAGCTCGAGACCGGCGTCCCGTGCGGCTTCGGCGTATTGACGGTCGACACGATGCAGCAGGCGTTCGACCGGGTCGCCGGCGGCTCAAAGCGCGACACCGGTGCGCACGCGGTGCAGGCGGTGCTGGCGTCGCTCGCGATCAAGGAGCAGCTGGCGGCCGGCTAATGGTCGTGGCCCGGCGGTCCCTGTCCGTCGGGGCCCTTCCCAGGTTTGAACTTGCCCGGTGGGAGGCCGGCCGGCGAGGCGCCGCCGGTCGGCGGCAGCCGCTGCTGGGCCGCCTCCCGCAGCGCGAGCACCAGCGCGCGCACGGCATCTAGGTACGTGGGAGTGCCGGGGCCTGCGGCCGCCATCACCTGGCGCAAGATCGGAACCGCCGCGGCCGGGTTGTCGGCGCCGATCAGCTGGTTGGCGCTGGCGAGGAGCGTCTCGGCGCTCGGGGCGGCGGTGGTCGACGTTGTCGGCGTTGTGGTCTCGGCGGTCGGCGTGCTCGTGGCGGTGTCCGTCGTCGTGGACTGCGCGTGGTGCTTGCGCTTGGCCGGTGCCGGACGGGGGCGAACCGCGCTGTGGTGGACGGGGCTCGTGACGTGTGCGCTCGCTCGCGCGCGGGGCGTTCCCGGATCGCTCGCCGCGCCGGCCACGACGCCGACGACGAATGCGGCCGCAGCCAGGCTGGCGAGCACAGCGCCGCGGCGGCGGTTGGGGCTGACGATGACGGTCTGGGGCCGGAGCGCCGCAGCCCGCTCGAGCGCAGCGACGAACGCGGCCGCGGTCTCGAAGCGATCCTCCGGCCGCGTGGCCATCCCCCTGGCTAGCACCGCGTCAACGGCTCCGGGCAGCGCCGGGTTGCGCCGGCTTGCCCTTGGCGGGTCCTCCTCGATGTGCTGGCGGGCCTGCGCCATCACGGGCTGGGCCGTGAATGGCCGCTCGCCCGCGAGCAGCTCATAGGCAACGATCGCAAGTGAGTATCGGTCGCTCGCTTCCGATACGGGCCCGCCCGACCCGCCGAGCGCCTGCTCGGGCGAGATGTAGGCCGCGGTGCCGAGCACCTGATCGGCCTGCGTGATCGTCTCCTCACTGCCAAGCCGCGCGATCCCGAAGTCACCGACGTACAGCAGCCGATCGCGGTCGAGCAGCAGGTTGCCCGGCTTGATGTCGCGGTGAACGACGCCCCTGGTGTGCGCGTAGTCGAGCGCCGAGGCGGCCTCGCCGAGCCAGCGCAGCGCGAGCTCGCGGTCGATCTGCTGATGGCGCAGTGCGCCGGCCACGGTTCCGCCGGCGAGGTAGTCCATCACGATGAAGGGGCGTGCGGCTTCTTCCGCATCGCGCACGACGGCCTCGCCGATGTCGTGGATCGAGACCACGTGCGGATGGCCCGACAGCTGCGCGGCGGTCCGTGCCTCGCGCATGAACCTCCGGATCGCACGGTCGTTGTGCGCAAAGCGATCAGCCAGCAGCTTGATCGCGACGCGCCTGCCGAGCACGTGATCGTGCACGCACCACACCGATGCCATGCCTCCGTCGGCGATCCATCGCATCGCCTCGTAGCGCTTCGGCAGCTCGACATTGCAGGGGAAATTGGCACCCGCGGTGAGCATCGCAAGTGTTGGTTACCCGCGCCGAGCGTTCCGTACCCCTCGTGGCTCTCTATACTCGCCCGCGATGCCGAAGGTGTGTCACGTATGCGCAAAGGGTCCTGCGTTCGGCCACAGCCGAAGCCACTCGATGGTCGCGACCAAGCGGCGCTTCGACCCGAATCTCCAGCGCGTCAGAATCGACGACGGCGGAACGCCCCGCCGGGTCTACGTCTGCACGCGCTGCCTGAAGGCTGGCAAAGTCACCAAAGCGCGATAGCAAGTGCCCGACAAAGGCCTTGGACCGGTAATCGGGGTCTCCGACCCTAGTCTCGTTCGCTTTCGCGCGGTGGTTGAAGCGGGTCTGGCGGCGCTCGAGGCTCGCCGCGACGAGGTCAACGACCTCAACGTGTTCCCGGTCGCGGACGGCGACACGGGAGACAACATGGTGCTGACGCTCCGCGCCGTGCTGCAGGAGCTGGATCGCCTGGCGAGCGCCTCCGAGGACCGGACGATCGATGACATCGGCCGCGACGAGATCGTCGCCTCCGTCGCGCGCGCGGCATTGCTCGGAGCCCGCGGCAACTCCGGCGTGATCCTCTCCCAGCTGATCCGCGGGGCCGCCGAGGAGCTCGCTTCGAGGCCCGGCGAGCTGGTGGATCCGGTGCTGATCAGCGCCGCGATGGCCCGCGCGGCCGACCAGGCCTACGGGTCGGTCCGGGAGCCCGCGGAGGGCACGATCCTCACCGTCGTCCGCGAGATGGCGGTCCGCGTCGCCTCTGACCTGGCCCACATGAACGTCGCCAGGCTCGGTCCCGATTCGACCGCCGAGGAACAGAACGTGGTGATCGCGGATGCGGTCGAGCGTGCGCTCGAGGCCGGGCAGGAGTCGGTCAAGCGCGGTCCCGACCTGCTGCCGGTGCTGCGCGAGGCGGGCGTGGTCGACGCCGGAGGGTACGCGCTGACCGTGCTGTTGGCGGGGATCATCGGCGCACTGCGCGGCAGCGACCCGCCGGACCTCGAGCATCAGGCCGCGGCGCGCGTCACGCATCCGCAGCACTCCTCCAGCATGTACCGCTATTGCACGAACTTCGCGGTCACCGGCAAGCTGCTCGAGCCACGGCGCTACATCTTCTCGCTGGAGCAGATCGGCGACTCGGTGCTGGTCGTGGGCGACCAGACGACGCTCAAGGTCCACGTGCACACCGACGATCCCAACGCGGCGACTGCGCTATTCGCGGATGCCGGGTCCGTCTCGCACCTCGACGTCGCCGACATGCACGAGCAGGTCGAGCGCCGTGACGAGCGGCTGGCCGCGGCGAGGTCCGTGTGCGGGGCACTCGCGGTCGTCAGCGGCGACGGCATGTGCTCGCTGTTCGAGAGCCTTGGCGTCCGCGTGCTCGATGGTGGCCCAACGCTCAACCCGTCGACCTACGACCTGCTCGCCGCGATTCACGCCGTGCCGGCCGAGGAGGTCGTCGTGCTACCGAACAGCCCAAACGTCGTGATGGCCGCCGAACGCGCAGCCGAGCTCTCCGAAAAGCACGTCCTGGTGGTGCTCTCCCGCTCGCAGCAGGCGGGGCTCGCCGCGGCCGTGAGCCTCGATCCGAACGGCTCGGCGGAGCGCAACGCGAAGGCGATGAGTCAGACGCTCGAGCGGATCCGGACCGGCGCCGTGGCGCCCGCCGCCCGCGACGACGCGCAGGGGCGCTTCCGCGAGGGCGACGCGGTCGGGTTCGTCGAGGAGAAGATCGTCGCCTGGGGCAGGCCACGCGAAACCCTGCGCGGCGTGCTCGAGCGGCTCGCGGAGAACGCGGAGCTGATCACGTGCCTGCGTGGGCTGGAGGCGCCGCTCGACGACGAGACCGTGCACGCGCTGGCCGCCGGAGAGGTGGAGTTCGAGCTCTCCAACGGCGGCCAATCGAGCTACTGGTGGCTGCTGTCGGCTGAGTAGCGCCGCTGCGCCGGTCATCATGGCCGGGATGTCCTTCACCTCGTTCGCGAGCTCTGAGCCGATCGATCCCGATCAGCTGGAGAGCGCGCCCGTTTTTTATCCGCGGCCGTCGGCACTTCAGAAGCCGCTGAAAGTCGACGGGCCGAAAGCGCAGGCCGCCGCTCACGCGCTCGGTCTGGATACGATCGGCGACCTGCTCGAGCACCTACCGCGTGACCGGCGCGAGGCTCGAGCGGTGGCTGATTTGGCGGCGGGCGAGGCCGCCACCGTCGTCGTCCAGGTCCGGAGCATCTCCTCGCGTCCGGTCCGCCGGCGCGGGATGCGCCCGCTGGTCGAGGCGACGGTCGCCGACGACACCGGTGCGATGAAGGCGACCTTCTTCAACCAGCCGTGGCTCGTGCAGAAGTACGTGCCGGGCACGCGGCTCGTGTTGCACGGCAAGTACGAGGCTCGCAACAGATTTCGGGTCCAGGGTCATGCGATCACGACCGAGGCGCGGACCGGAGCCGACGCGGTCGCGCACTATCCGGCCACCGAGGGGCTTTCCTCGACCCAGATCCTGGCGCTGGTGCGGCGATACGAGGGCGCTTTTGCGGATGTGCTCGAGCCGCTGCCGGGGCGGTTGCGGACGCGCGAGCGTCTCCCTGACCGATTGGGCGCGCTCGCCGCTGCTCATTTCCCGTCGCTTGAAGGCGAGCAGGAGGCCGCGCGGCGGCGGCTCGCGTTTGACGAGCTGCTGCTGGTCCAGCTGGCGCTGCTGCGCCGGCGGCGGATGCGAGGGGACTCGAGCACCGCGCTTGTGCTCGACGGCGAGCGTGAGCTGACCGCGCGCTGGCTCTCGAACTTACTGCCATTCCCGTTGACCGGCGATCAGCTCGCTGCGCTGGACGCGATCGACTCCGATCTGGCGCGCGCCCGCCCGATGCAGCGGCTGCTGATGGGGGAGGTCGGGTCGGGCAAGACCGTGGTCGCGCTGTACGCGCTGCTGCGGGCGGTCGAGCACGGCTACCAGGCGGCGCTGATGGCGCCGACAGAGACGCTCGCCGAGCAGCACTTCCAGACGATTCAGGCGCTGCTGCCCGGCGAGCTCGTCACCGCGGGCCTGCTCACCGGCTCGACGCCGGCGCGGCGGCGTGCCGATCTGCTCGCGAAGTTGGCGACCGGCGAGCTGTCGCTGATCGTCGGCACGCATGCGCTGATCGAGGAGGCGGTTCTATTCACGCGGCTCGCGGTCGCCGTCGTCGACGAGCAGCACCGCTTCGGCGTGCGCCAGCGGGCGGCGCTCGACGCCAAGGCTGCTGGCGCTTCCGAGGGCGAGCGGGTGGGTGGGGTCCATATCCTGCACATGACCGCGACGCCGATCCCTCGCACGCTCGCGCTCGCGGGCTACGGCGACCTCGACTTCACGGTCCTACGCGAGCTGCCGCGTGGACGGCGACCGATCCGGACATTCGTGTGCTCGAGCGATCGTGAGCGCGCTCGCGCGTACGACCGGATCAGCGAGGAGCTCCGCGCGGGTCGCCAGGCGTTCGTGGTCTGTCCGCTGGTGGAGGAGTCGGATCTGCTGCAGGCCCGGGCCGCGACGGCTGAGTTCGACCGCCTGCGCTCCGGGGAGCTGCGGGACTTTGAGGTCGTGCTGCTGCACGGGCAGATGCGCACGCGGGGCAAGCAAGAAGCGATGGCGGCGTTTGCCTCGGGGGCGGCCGACGTGCTCGTGGCCACCTCCGTAATCGAAGTCGGGATCGACGTTCCGAACGCGACCGTGATGCTGGTCGAGGACGCCGACCGCTACGGCATCTCACAGCTGCACCAGTTGCGGGGACGGATCGGGCGCGGGGCGCACGATTCCCTGTGCCTGCTGTTCGGTCCCAAGGAATCTCCGCGGCTGAGGGCGCTGGCCTCGTATGCCGACGGCTTCAAGCTGGCCGAGATCGACCTCGAGCTGCGTGGCGAGGGTGAGCTCGTCGGTACGCGGCAGCATGGCCTGGCGCAGTTTCGGGTCGCCGAGCTGCCACGCGACGCGGAGCTGCTCGAGCGGGCGCGGATGCACGCCGAGCGGATTTGTGACGAGGATCCGTCGCTCGAGTCGCCGGAGCACGCGCTGCTGGCGGTCGCGTTGAGCGACGCGTACGGGGCGGAGGCGGCGGCGCCGATCCGGGCTTGAGGGTCGTCGCCGGCGTGTATGGCGGCCGCTCCCTGGTCGCGCCCCGGGGCGGTGGTACACGGCCGACGGCGGACCGCGTGCGCGAGGCGCTGTTCTCGATCCTGGGGCCGGTTTCGGAGGCCCGCGTCCTCGACCTGTTTGCCGGGTCGGGGGCGCTCGGGATCGAGGCGCTGTCGCGAGGGGCTCGTGTGGCGACGTTCGTCGACTCCTCCGCGGCCGCCGTGGCCGCGGTGCGCCGCAACCTGGATGCGCTCGGAATCGACGCAGAAGTGCGCCGGCAGCGGGCGCTTTCGTTCCTCGAGACGGCACGAAACAGCGGACGTCAATACGATCTCGTATTCCTCGATCCCCCATATCGCCAAGCGGAGGCACTTGGAGGGAAGCTCGGGACCGCACTGGCGCCGGTGCTCGCGCCGCTCGCACGCGTGGTTGCCGAAAGCGACCGCCGGGTGCCGCTAGAGCTCGATGCGCAACTGCGCGACGAGCGCCGCTACGGCGACACGCTGATCCGCATTTATGGCCCCTGACAATCGCATCGCAATGTGTCCCGGGACTTTCGATCCCATCACCTACGGCCATCTCGACGTGATCGGCCGAGCCTCGGCGATGTTCGACCAGGTGATCATCGCGGTCGTGAACTTGCCGTGGCGCAAGGGCGGGACGCTGTTCACTGCGGAGGAGCGAGTGCAGTTCATCGAGAACGCGACAAGTGAGCTCCCGAACATCCTGGTCGAGCCGTTCAGCACGCTGCTGGTGGAGTTCGCGCACGAGCGAGGGGCGATGGCAATCGTCAAGGGGCTGCGCGCGATCTCCGATTTCGAGTACGAATTGGAGATGAACCAGCTCAACCACCGCCAGGCCCCGGACATCGAGTCCGTTTACCTGATGGCCTCGGCCAAGTACAGTTTCTTACGATCGAGCGGTGTCAAAGAGCTCGCCACCTTCGGAGGAAACATCGACGACCTCGTGCCCGGCGAGGTCGCCAGGGCCTTGAAGGAACGACTCGCCCGCTGACGAAACAGAGGTTCAAAGATGGACGTCCTGGTACTGATCGACAAGCTTGATGATCTAGTTCACAACGCCAAGCCGGTCCCGCTGACCGACCAGGTGCGCGTGGACAAGGAGGAGATCTACGACATCCTCGACCAGATGCGCGCCACGATCCCCGAGGAGATCAAGCAGGCGCGGTGGATCGTCAAGGAGCGCCAGGAGATGCTCGCCGAGGCCAAGCGCGAAGCGGAGCGGATCGTCAAGGAAGCGCGCGAGCGCCAGGAGCGACTGATCTCCGAGGAGGAGGTCACCAAGCAGGCCGAGCGCGCCGCCGAGGACATCATCGAGGACGCCCGCGCCCGTGAGCGCGAGATCCGCCTCGGCGCCGAGGACTACGCCGACGAGATCCTCAACACGCTCGAGGTCAACCTGTCGAAGTTCATCGCGGCGGTGCAGCGCGGCCGCGATCGCCTGGCGGGCAAGGAAGAGCCCGCCGAGGTTTCCTGAGGGTCGGGCAGGATGCCCGGCCGTGGTGACCGCCGCGCGAGCGGAGTGGTCTCTCGGAAGCAATGAGCGGAGCGAAGCGCGGCCCGGAGCCGGATGCGGTCTCCCTGGAGGTCCTCGACACGGACATCACCGCGCTGGAAGTCGACGCCATCGCCAACGCGGCCAACACGCAGCTGATGCACGGCGGCGGCGTCGCCGGCGCGATCGCGCGGGCCGGCGGTGCCGCGGTTCTCGAGGAGAGCCGGGCGGTGGCGCCGATCGGACTGGGGGAGGCGGTCGAAACGAGTGGCGGGGAGATGCCGTGCAAGTGGGTGATCCACGCAGCCACGATGGATTTGGATCCCGCCCACCCCAGGCCAACATCCGCCTCGGTAATCCGTGCGGCGACGGTTTCGACGCTGCGGCGAGCCGATCAGCTGGGGGCGCGGTCGCTGGCGCTGGTGGCGTTCGGCACCGGGGTCGGCGGGTTCCCGGTCTCGGAGGCCGCCGCGATCGAGGTCGAGGAGGTGCGGCGGTTCTTGGACGGCGGTGGGTCGCTGGAGCGGGTCGTGTTTGCGGTGCGCGGCGAGGTGGCGCGGGAGGCGTTCGAGCGGGCGCTGGCGGGGTGAGCGCTCTCGGTGGCTTGGGGTGGCGGGTGGCGCCTCGGTGACGCTCCCGTGGCGCGGTCGTATAGGCCGTCGGAAGAGGGGTGCGGCCCGGGTTCGCCGGCGGCCCGAACAACCACATTGCGCCAAACCGCCGGCAAGCCGCGGCGTTTGTTAGCGATGTGGTTGCAGTTGCTCCGGCGACCACGTTGCGCCAAAACGCCGGTGGCGTGTGCCGTTTTGGAGCGATGTGGTTGTTCTCGAAAGCCCTCAGCGGACCGCGAAGCCGCTCAGACCCTCCGGCACTTCCTCGAACACCTCAAGCTCCTCGACGCGCGCCCTCGGCGGTCCGGTCTGCGCGAACCGCACGACCCGTTCGACGGCGTCCGGCGACCCCTCCAGGACCGCCTCGACGCCGCCGTCCGGGCGGTTGGAGACCCACCCGCTGACGCCGTGCGCGCTCGCTCGCTCGCGCATCGAGTCGCGGAAGAAGACACCCTGCACACGTCCGTAGACGATCACCCGGCTGCGAACGAGATCCCGCTGCACGGCAAGAAGTCTTGCAGGGCGGCTGTTCCGTCCGCGCCCGGCGGCATCCTCAATCGATGAGTGCAATGTGGCTGCTTGCGGGATTTCTTCTCGGCGCCGCGGTCGCGGCAGCCGCGATGCGGTCGCGGCTCGTGCATGAGCGCCAGCTCGCAGCCGAACGCCTGGCCAGCATCACCGACGCCCAGGAGCGGCTGTCGGCGACGTTCAAGGCACTGAGCGCGGACGCCCTGCAGGCAAGCGTCAACCAGCTCACACAGCTCGCGCGCTCAGAGCTGCAGGCCGCGCAGGCGCATGCGAAGGGCGACCTCGACAAACGCCAGCAAGCCGTCGAGCAGCTCGTCGGGCCGCTGAAGGAGCAGCTCGGGCGGGTCGACAACCAGCTGCAGAGGCTGGATCAGGACCGTCGCGAGTCGCGCGGCCGGCTCGAGTCCCAGCTGCGCTCGCTCGCGGAGGCGGGGGAGAAGCTCAGGACCGAGACCGGGGCGCTGGTGACCGCGCTGCGCAAGCCCAACGCGCGCGGCCAGTGGGGGCAGATGCAGCTGCGCAACGTCGTCGAGCTCGCGGGCATGGTGCGCCACTGCGACTTCGTTGAGCAGGCTTCATTTGCACGCGATGACTCCTCGCTGCGTCCGGACCTCGTCGTCAACCTCCCGGGTGGCAAGCACGTCGTGGTCGACGCAAAGGCGCCGCTGCAGGGAGTACTCGATGCCTACGAGGCACGCGACGAGGAAGAACGCGACCGCCACCTGCGCGATCACGCCCGGCTGCTGCGCAAGCACGTCAAGTCACTGGCGGACAAGGCTTACTGGGATGGGCTCGATTCGGCGCCGGACCTCGTGGTGATGTTCCTGCCCGGCGAGCACCTGTACGGGGCCGCGCTCGAGGCGGATCCCTCGCTGATCGAGGACGCGATGGCGCGCCGCGTGCTGATCGCCACGCCAACGACGTTGCTCGCGATGCTCAGGGCGGTCGCCTATGGATGGCAGCAGGAGCGAGTCGCGGAATCGGCGCAGGCGATCTCCGATTTGGGCCGCGAGCTGTACGGCCGCCTGGTGAAGTTGTCGGGGATGCTCGCCACCGTCGGCACGAGGCTGAACAGCACAGTGCGCGCCTACAACGAGACGGTTGGCTCCTACGAGGCTCGAGTGATGCCGAGCGCGAGGCGGTTCGCCGACCACGGCGCGGTCGCCGAGGAGAGCGAGCTGCCGCAGCTCGAGCAGGTGACCCAGGTGGCGCGCAGCGTCCAGACGGTCGAACCCGAGGGCGGCGTCCGCGCCGCGGGGATCGGCGATCCGGAACAGCTTCAGATCGGCGAGGAGCTGGTGCGCGCACGGCGGCTGCGGGCAGCCGAGTAGCGTCACCGGGGCGCGTACGGCGGCTGCGGGCAGCCGAGTAGCGTCACCGGGGCGCGTACGGCGGCCGCGGGCAGCCGAGTCGCGTCACCCGCGGCGCGCCGCCAGCCATCGGCGCACGTCCTCGCGTTGATGGGGGAGAGGGTCGGCAGAGGCCTTGCGCTCCTGGACGAGCTCGAGCGCCGCACCGATCTCGAGACCCTCCCTGACCGCCACGACAGCCGTGGCGATCGCGGCTGAGCGCTGCCATCCCGCCCGGCAGTGGACGTAGCAACGATTGCCCTCCTCGAGCCACGAGCAGACCGTCTGCACGGCGCCCTCGATCGCCTCCGGCGGCAATCCGCCGTAGTCGACGATGCCGAGCCTGTGCTCCTCGATGCCCGCCGCGGCGAGCGCGCGCTCGACCGCGGCGCGTTCTCCGGGCCGGTACTCGCTGTCTTCGACGAGGTTCAGGATGCGCCGGATACCGGCCCAGCGGAGTGTCGCCACGTCGTCCTCGTCAAGCGGGCAGGCGCCGACCGCGAGACCGTCTAAGACCCGGTCGAAGCCGTAGGTGCGAAACCAATTCGACACGCGCCGCAATCATGCCGGGGCGGCGTCTGCGCCGAGCTAAGCTCGGCTCATGGCGCTGCGAACCGACACTTTCGACCTTGGGAGCTTGCGGCTGAGCACGGGCGAGGGCCGGCGGCTGCAGCTGTACGTCGCGATCGACCCGTTCACGCTCGGCGGCGAGCGCTACCCGGTGGAGCCCACGGTGGTGCCGGTGCGCCTCGACATCTCGCGCACCACCGGCTCGGGCTACGCACTGCGGCTGCGCTTCCAGGCCACGCTCACGGGGCCGTGCATGCGCTGCCTCGAGCCGGCCGCCCCGGCCTACGAGGTCGACGCCATGGAGGTGTCGCAGCCGGGAGCGGGCGACGAGCTCGACTCCCCGTACGTGAAGCACGGAGTTCTCGAGCTGCGCCAGTGGGCACGCGACGCGCTGGCGCTGGCGCTCCCGACCAAGCTTCTCTGCCGGCCGGACTGTGCCGGCCTCTGCCCCGTCTGCGGCGCCGACCTCAACGAGACCGGGCCCGACCACACCCACGAGCGCGAGCCGGACCCCCGCTGGGCCAAGCTCTCCGAGCTCCGACTCGAGTGAGCTTCCGGCGCGCTGACCCGACCCTGCCCGCCGGCCCTGATAGCCTCGTACTGCTATGGCGGTCCCCAAGCAGAAGCAATCGCACGCGCGCACCACGCAGCGGCGCGCCCAGCACAAGATCAGCGCGCCGACGGTCAACGCGTGCCCTACGTGCCACAGCCCGCGGCTTCCGCACCGCGTCTGCCCCGTCTGCGGGAGCTACAAGGGGCGTGAGGTGATCGCCGCCGACAGCGGCGGCCAGGGCGCCTGACCCGCGCGACATGGTGGTCGTCGCGGTTGACGCGGGCGGGGCTGATCTCGGTCCTGGAGAAGTTGCCGCGGGCGCGGCCCAGGCTGCGTCCCAAGGCATCGGGGTGCTGCTGTTCGGCCCCGCCAACGAGATCGGCACCGTCCGAGACGGTGTCCAGGTCGTCGATGCGCCCGTGTCGATCGCCAAGGCAGCCGATCCCGCCTTCGCGGTTCGCTCCACCCCCGAGGCGTCGATCGTGCAGGCGGCTCGCGCCGTCGCCGACGGACGCGCCCAGGCGCTCGTGTCAGGGGGCTCCACCGGTTCCGCCCTTGCCGCCGGGCTCTTCAACATGCGGCGCGACCGCGGCATCTATCGCCCGGCGCTAGCGCTCCCCTTACCCGTCCCGGGCGCCTCGCCCGTGCTGCTACTGGATGTCGGCGCAAACGTCAGCTGTCGCCCGGAGCACCTCGTCCAGTTCGCGCACATGGGCTCAGCGTTCGCGCAGGCGATGATGGGCATCGCGTCCCCGCGCGTGGCGCTGCTTTCGAACGGTGAGGAACCGGCCAAGGGAACCCCAGAGCTCGTCAGCGTCCACGAGCAGCTCGCAGGGCCCGGAGGCAAGGGTCTGAACTTCATCGGCAACATCGAGGGAATCCAGGTGACCGGCGGCGTCGCCGATGTGGTGGTGATGGATGGGTTCACGGGCAACATCACGCTGAAGCTGATCGAGGGCGTCTCCGGACGGACGCTGCGCGCGATCCGCGAGGCGGCGATGAGCTCGTGGCGCGCCAAGCTCGGCGGGTGGCTGCTGCAGCCCGCGGTCCGCAAGCTGCGCGAGGAGATCGACCCCGAGGGCCCCGGCGGCGCATACATGCTGGGTCTGCGCCAGCTCGGCGTCGTGGCGCACGGACGGTTCACCCGCAAGGGATTCGCCCGTGCGATCGAGGTTGCCGCGCGGGGCGCGCAGGAGGACGTGATCGGGCGCACCCGTGCAGCGCTCGAGACCGCCGGCGCGCTGCGCTCGGCGCATGCGGAATCCGAGGGCGGAACCCCGTCCGAACCTCCGGCTACGGTCTCGGGCCGATGACCCGCGAGCAGATCTTCTCGCTAATCCGTGCCCATCTCGCCGACGAGCTGGAGGTGGATCCGGGCCGGATCGAGGAATCGACCCGCTTCAAGGAGGACCTCGAAGCCGATTCGCTCGATCTGTACACGCTTGTCCAGGAGCTCGAGGACAGCTACGGCGTGAAGATCTCCGATGAAGAGGCGGCCAAGATCCTGACCGTTGGTCAGGCGGTCGACTTTGTGCTCGCAAGCGGGTCTCCGAACGCGCACCCGTCGGCGACTGCGAGCCAGGGCTCTGACGCTGAGTGACCCCTCAAGGCGAGCCGTCGATCGAAGCCCGCAAACAGCCTGGGGCGCTGCTCGCGGACTTGCTCGAGCAGCTGCCCGAGGAGCTGGCCGTGCCGATGCTCACCCACGCCTCGTGGACCACCCGCCGCTCGGACTCCTACGAGCGGCTGGCGTTCCTCGGCGACAGCGTGCTGGCGCTCGCGGTCACGGCGTATCTCTATCCCCGGCTCGAGGCCGAGCGCTTCGGCGCCGGGAGGCTCACCAAGATCCGTGCCCAGGCCGTGTCAGGACGCGCCTGCCGGGCCGTGGCCGAGCGGCTCGGCCTTCAGGATCGGCTGCGCGCCGCGGCGCCTCCGGCCGCCGCCCCCAGCCTGCCGGCGCTGATCGCGACCGAACGTGTCCTGGCCTCGGTGATCGAAGCGGTGATCGGCGCGTGCTACCTGGGGTTCGGCTACGAGCGGACCGCCGAGGCGGTCGTCGACGCGTTCCTGCCGGAGATCGAGGACGCGCTCGAGCATCCGGTCGACTTCAAGTCCGCGCTGCAGGAATTGCTGGCACGCCGCGGTGCGCTCGTCATCTACGACGTGGTCGACGAGCGGGGCCCGCCACACGAGCGCACATTCTCGGTCAGCGCGATGATCGGCGGCGCCGAAGTCGGCCGCGGTACGGGGCGCAGCAAGAAGGACGCCGAACAGGAGGCAGCGCAGGCGGCGCTCGAGGCGCTCGAAGCGGAGGCGTGATGCCACTGATCGAGGAGTCGGCGCGATGTACCTGAAGTCGATCACCCTGAAGGGCTTCAAGTCGTTCCCGGATCGCACGCGCCTCGAGTTCGGCCCGGGTGTCAGTGTGATCGTCGGACCGAACGGGTCCGGCAAGTCGAACGTCACCGACGCCGTCCTCTGGGCGCTTGGCGAGCAATCGCCGGTCGCGGTGCGGGGACAATCGATGCAGGACGTGATCTTCGGGGGCGCTCCCGGACGTCAGGCAGGCAAGGCGGCCGAGGTCGAACTCGTGCTCGACGACAGCGACGGCTCGCTGAACCTCGGGGTGCCCGAGATCTCGATCGTCCGTCGCCTCGACCGGACGGGGGAGGGCGAATACCGGCTAGCGGGCGCCCGCTGCCGGCTCGTCGACGTGATCGAGCTGCTGTCCGACACCGGGCTCGGCAAGGAGATGCACTCGGTCATCTCGCAGGGGCGGGTCGAATCGATCGTCACCTCCAAGCCGCGAGACCGGCGCCTGCTGATCGAGGAGGCAGCCGGGCTGGGCAAGCACCGCAAGCGCCGCCGGCGCGCGCAGCTGAAGCTCGCCCGCACGCAGGACAACCTTGATCGCGCACTCGACGTCGAGCGCGAGGCTCGCTCCCGGCTGCGCCCGCTCAAGCGGCAGGCCGAGGCGGCCGAGCTGCACGCGCGCCTCGAGCGCCAGTCGATCGAGGTTCGCTGGGAGCTCTCTCGGGATGAGCTCCGCACACGACTCGAGGCCGAGCAGCAGGCGAGCACCGCCGCCGCCGAGAGCCGCGCACGCCGCGAAGCCGTGGAGCGCGAACTCGAGGAGGTCGCCAAGCGTCGCGAGACCGCGGAGGGGGCGCTCGCGCGGCGCAGCGCCCACCGCGAGGAGCTCTCCCGGCGCTGCTACGTCGCGCAGTCGGCCGGCGAGCGCATCGGCTACCGCAGTGAGGCGGTGCTGACATCGAGGGCTTCGATCGAGAACCGGGCCACGCGAGGCCGGGCGGCAATTGACGCACTGGAGGCCGAGGTCGCCGCCGAGCGCGCCGGTGGCTCGGGTACCGGGGCGGCAGAGCGGATCGCGGCGCTGGAAACCGAGCTCGCGGCGCTCGATCGAGACCGCGAGGCCGAGCTCGCGCGTCAGCTCGCCGAGCTCGAGCAGCGTCGCACAGCGCTCGCTGCCGAGGTATCCGAGCGCGAGCACGGCGTGAGCTCGCTGGCGGTGGAGCGCAGGCGCGCGGAGCAGCTCGTCGAGCTCGCCCGTGAGGAGGTGCGGAAGGCGGAGCGCGGCGTCGAGGCGACCAGGCGCGAATCGGCCCGGGTGGGAGCAGAGCTCGCGGTCGTCAACCAGTTCCTGCGCAGCCAGACGGCTTCGCCCCGTGGGGCCCGCGTCCTCGCCGACGCGCTCGAAGTCGATCCCGGCTACGAGCTTGCGCTCGCCGCCGCGCTCGACGGCCGCCTGCGGGCCGCGGTCGTCGCCGAGCGCACAGCGGGCGAGGAGCTGCTCGATCGCGCCGGATCGGAGGGGGGAAGGGCGCTCGTCGTCTCGGCCGGGTCTAGAAGCGTCTCTCAAGCCGAGGCTCCCTCGCAACCGCCGCTGCCGGGTGCCGAGTGGCTGTCCGACCGCGTCCGAGGCGAGAGCGACGAGGCGAGGCTAGCGCGAGCGCTGCTGCGCGACACGTGGCTCGTCGCGGGGCTCGCCGAGCTGCCGGAGAGCTTCGACGGCGTGGCCGTGACCCGATCCGGGCGCGTGTGGTCCGGGCGCACCCGTGAGCTGCGCCAAGCGCCGGCGCTCGGGGAGGAGCGCGTGCTCTCCGAACGCAACCGGCGCGATGAGCTGATCCGGGCAAGTGAGGCGGCCGCGCAGGCCGAGCTCGCCGCGGCGGCCGGGCTCGAGCAGGCGCTCGCTCGCGCCGGCGAACTGGAGCTGGCCCGAGAGGCCGCGATCGCCGAGCATCGAGAAGCAGTCCGCGCCCGCGACGAGGTGGCCGAGGAGGAACGGCGCGTCGCCGCGCTGATCGAGCGTAGACGCTCGGCGCCAGACGATGGCCCGAACGCCGGCCGCCACTCGCAACTGCGGGCCGAGCTCGCGGCAGAGCGCCAGATGGTCGAGCGTGCAGCTCGCGAGCGGGCCGAGCGGCAGGCACGGATCGAGCGCCTTGAGCGTGGCCTGGAGCGCGACCAGGATCTGCTGCCGGCGCTCGCGCAGGTCCTCGAGGCGCTCGCCGCCGCCGGCGAGGCGATCGTCGCCCAGCGAAGCGCGTTCGAGGCCTCCCTGGCGGCCGACCGCGAGGCCGGCGAGCACGTCGCCGCCGAACTGCGCTCGTGCGCCCAGCGCGAGGCCGAGCTGCACGCAAGGCTTCACCGCGAGAGCGAGTCGCTGACCGAGACCGAGGTGCACCTGCAGCGAGTCCGCGATCAGGTGAGCGAGATCGAAGCCGAGCTCCGCGGATTGGCGGCACAGCTCGAGCTCGAGGCCACGCCCGCCGAGCAGCCGCTCAGCGAGGAGGAGCGCGAGACGCTGCGCGCCCGTCGTGAGCGGCTGGCGCGCCGGCGCGAGCAGCTTGGCCCGGTGAACCCGCTCGCGCAGCAGGAGTACGCCGAGGCGGTCGAGCACGTCGAGGAGCTCGAGCGCCAGCGCACCGACCTCGAGACGGCGCTGCGCGAGCTCGAAAAACTGATCGCCGAGACCGACCGGCAGATCCGCGAGACGTTCGAGCAGACCTTCGACGCCGCCGCGCGCAACTTCGAAGAGCTCGCCGGCCAGCTGTTCCCGGGTGGCAAGGGTCGGCTGCGCCTGGTGGCCGAGCGTGATGCGCCGGCCCGCGTACTGGGTGGGCAACCGGCCGAGGACGGTGCCGACGGCTCCGACGGGGCCGATGGCGATAGCGAGGAGGCCGATGCCGAGGAGACGCCCGAAGAGGACGTGCTCGGAGTCGAAATCGAGATCACCCCGGCGGGGAAGTCGATGAAGCGGCTCTCGCTGCTCTCGGGCGGGGAGAAGTCGATGACTGCGCTTGCCTTCCTGTTCGCGGTGTTCCTCGCCCGACCCTGTCCGTTCTACATCCTCGACGAGGTCGAGGCCGCGCTCGACGACCTCAACATCGATCGCTTCCTGGATCTCCTGCGCCAGTACTCAAAGCGCGCTCAGTTCATCGTCGTCACCCACCAGAAGCGAACGATGGAAGCGGCCGACTCCCTGTACGGCGTGTCGATGGGGGCCGACGGGATCTCGAAGGTCGTTTCGCGGCGGCTGGCGCAGGCCGACGTAGCCGCCTAGCAGCTCGGGGAATCTTCAGGGGTCTCACGGTCGGCGTCCGTCAGGTCGTGCTCGGCAGCGACGAGCCTGCGAAGAAGAAGAACCACACCTCAAAAGCCAGCACCGCGATGACGACGCTCGCCACCAGCGTCTTCTCGAGGCCCGTCAGGTGGCCGGCCCGAGTCCGCTTGTGCTCGGGCTCATCGCGCATGCTGCGCAGCCACGGCGCCCGCTGGCGCGTCGCCGGCTCGTGGCCGGTGAGCGAGTCATAGGCGCGGCCCAGCCGCGACAGCGCCCAGCCCAGGAACGCGACCGCCACCGCGAGCGTTGCGAGCACCGAGAACACGATTCCCATCGTCAGATCCCCGTTGCCTTCGATCTTGGCGCCCACCCACAGGGCCAGCAACGGCGCGCCGGTGAAGATGTTGACGCTGGCGAGCACCATCAGCGCAGCGATCAGTACTCGCAGGAACCACGGTGCCGGTCCACCGCGATGCGGGGTAGATGCATCCATGAACGGCATTGTTCACGACCGTTGGTAAGGTCGGCGCGTGGCCCGAGACTGGCGTGATCTGTTCATCGTCAATGGAGCTTCCCCGTCGGAAGGCGATCCCGGGGAGGGCGCGCCACAGGAAGAGCAGAAGCGGACGGGACGCTTCCGCCGGCTGCGCGAGAACCTTCGCCGTACCCGCCAGGCGCTCACCAGCGAGATCCAGGCGACGCTGTTCGAGGACCTGAACGATGAGACGTGGGAGCGACTCGAGGAGGCTTTGATCTACGCGGATGTCGGTGCTTCAACGACCGCCCAGGTCGTCGGCCAGCTGGAGCAGGAGGCGACGTCAGGCGACATCACGGGCGGTGAGGCGCTGACGAAGCGGCTCACCGAGCTGCTCGCCGAGATCGCCGACACCGGCGAGGACCGGATCAGCCTCGCGGCCAAGCCCACGGTGATCCTCGTCGCCGGCGTCAACGGCACCGGCAAGACGACGACCGTGGGCAAGCTGGCCTGGCACCTGAGCAAGGAGCTAGGTCAGACGGTCGTGCTCGCTGCTGCGGACACGTTCCGGGCGGCCGGCGTCGAGCAGCTCGAGCTGTGGGCGCAGCGCGCCGGCGTCGGCTTCGTCAAGGGCCCGCCGGGCGCCGATCCCGGCGCGGTCGCCTACGACGCGATCGCTTCGGCCCGCCACGACGCCGCCGACGTCGTGATCATCGACACGGCCGGGCGCCTGCATACCCAGGAGGACCTGATGGCCGAGCTGACCAAGGTCCGCCGCGTGATCGGCAAGCAGATCCCGGAGGCGCCTCACGAGACGCTGCTCACGGTGGACGCAACAACCGGGCAGAACGGGCTCCGTCAGGCCCGGCTGTTCTCGGAGGCGATCGACGTAAGCGGGCTGGTGTTGACCAAGCTCGACGGGACGGCCAAGGGAGGGATCGCGCTGGCGATCGCGCACGAGCTGGGGATTCCGGTCAAGCTGATCGGCGTGGGCGAGCAGCTCGAGGATCTGAGGCCGTTCGAGGCCTCCGAGTTTGCGCGCGCGCTCGTCAGCTGAGAGCGCCTACGGATACAGGCAGTAGGTGTTCGCCTTGGTGTGCTTGCCGGCCTTGACGGTGGCGGTGCCTCGGCAGCCGTTGCTCGTGAGCGTGTACGCGCCGGCGGGAACGACCAGCGTGTAGCTGTGCAGCCCCGCGACGTGCTGGCCCGCGACGGCACGGCCTGCGCGGTCGGTCGCCGTCACCGTGTACGGACTGCTCGAGCAGGCATAGATGCCGGGGAACGGACCGCCCTCTCCGTACAGACCGCCGACGATCCAGCCGTCACCGACCGGAATGTCCACGGCGGGGGGCACAGGCGCTTTGCAGTAGACGGCGGCGGGCCCGATCGCGACGTTCCTCGGTGGCGTGGCCGCGGGCGAAGTGCCGGGGCCGGTGGCGATCACGCGCCACATGGCCTGGATGTACGCCCGGCCTCTGACCGTCCAGGTGAGCTGGAATCGCCCGCTCGCGCCGAGACTCTTCGCGGCGGTCTGGCGCCATCCGGCGTCGCGCTTGAGCTCGACGGCCACCTGCGCGCCGGGCTGCGCGCCACGAACCTGACCCGCCACGGTCACCCGCTGGTTGACCCTGATCACGTCGGGGAGCGTTCGTGTCAGCCGGATCGAGACCCCGGGGTCGCCTCCTGCCGCGGCCGCGGCGAGGACCGCCGACGAAGCGGCTGCGGCGGCGCAGGCCAGGGCTCCACAACGGAGAAACCGCATCGATGCAGTATCCCAGGCTCCGGCGCGCGATAAGCTCGCCCTGAGATGTCCGGATGGGTGCTGTGGGTCATAGCCGCCGGAGCGTTCGGAATCGGGGAGATGCTCACCACGAGCTTCTTCCTCGCTCCGTTTTCGGTGGGAGCAGCGGCCGCCGCGGTGACCGATGCCGCCGGTGCCGGCGGCGTGCCCGCGTGGATCGTGTTCATCGTGGTCTCATTCGCGATGCTGGCGTTCGTGCGGCCGATCGCGAAGGCGCATCTGAAGGTACCGCCGTCGATCCGTACCGGTGCGGCGGCGCTGATCGGTAAGGATGCGGTTGTGCTCGAGCGGATCTCCAATCACGACGCCGAAGGATCCGTGAGGATCGATGGCGAGGTGTGGACCGCGCGTGCATACGATGACGATCACGTGATCGAGCGTGGCAAGCGCGTGCAGGTCGTCGAGATAAGGGGCGCCACGGCGCTCGTGAGCGAGTAAATGACGAGGAGGAACGGGGCATGGCCGCAGCAATAGTCGGGGCCGTTGTACTCATATTTCTGATCATCCTGTTCGCGCGGACGGTCCGGATCGTCCCGCAGGCGAAGGCCGGAATCGTCGAGCGGCTCGGCCGCTACAACCGGACGCTGACGCCGGGAATGACCCTCCTGATGCCGTTTGTCGACAGGCTGAAGCCGCTGATCGACCTGCGCGAGCAGGTCGTCTCGTTCCCACCCCAGCCGGTGATCACGTCGGACAACCTGGTCGTCCAGATCGACACCGTCCTGTACTTCACGGTGATTGACGCGAAGTCGGCCACCTACGAGGTCGCCAACCCGTTGCAGGCGATCGAGCAGATCACGGTCACCACGCTGCGCAACGTGATCGGGTCTCTGTCGCTCGAGGACGCGCTCACCAGCCGCGATCACATCAACGCGCAGCTGCGCGGCGTGCTCGACGACGCCACCGGCAAGTGGGGAATCCGGGTCAACCGCGTCGAGATCAAGTCGATCGACCCGCCGGGGACCATCCAGGAGGCGATGGAGAAGCAGATGCGGGCCGAGCGCGACCGTCGCGCGGCGATCCTCAACGCGGAGGGGATCAAGCAGTCGCAGATCCTCACCGCCGAGGGCCAGAAGCAGGCCGCGGTGCTGTCGGCCGAGGGCGAGAAGCAGGCAGCGGTGCTGCGCGCCGAGGGCCAGTCGAAGGCGATCGCCACCGTCTTCCAGGCGATCCACGAGGGCAATCCCGACCAGGCGCTGCTCAGCTACCAGTACCTGCAGATGCTCCCGCAACTGGCGCAGGGCGATGCCAACAAGGTGTTCGTGATCCCCTCGGAGTTCGCCGACGCGTTCGGCGGCATCGCGAGGGCGTTCGCCGCCCACGCCGGCAGCGGCAACGCGTTGCCGCCGCGCTAGCCTCGGCGGTGGGCCTCACCGCATGTTCGAATCCCTATCCGAAAAGCTCCAGGCGACCCTCGCCGACGTCCGCGGCCGCGGCACCCTGACTGAGGCCGACGTCAACGCCGCGATGCGCGAGATCCGGCTCGCGCTGCTCGAAGCGGACGTCAACTTCAAGGTCGTCAAGAGCTTCACGAACGCCGTCAAGGAGCGGGCGCTCGGCGCCGATGTGATCGGCCAGCTCAACCCCGGCCAGCAGGTCATCAAGATCGTCTCCGACGAGCTCACCGAGTTGATGGGCGGAGCAGCGCGGGACCTGTCGTTCTCGCCGCGCCCGCCGACCGTAATCGTGATGGCCGGTCTGCAGGGTTCGGGCAAGACGACGGCCACGGCAAAGCTCGCGCGTTACCTGCGGACCGAGCACGGCTCGTCGGTGGCGGTCGCCGCGTGCGATGTGTACCGCCCCGCCGCCGTCGACCAGCTGATCAAGGTCGGCGCGCAGGCGGGAGCCGACGTCTACGAGCAGGGCACCGATCGCGATCCGGTCAAGATCGCTGCGTGGGCCCGGGATCGGGCCCAGTCCGAGGGCAAGGACGTGCTGATCATCGACACCAGCGGCCGGCTGCACGTCGACAAGGAGCTGATGGCCGAGCTCGCCAACATCAAGAAGGCTGTCAAGCCGCACGACGTGCTGCTCGTCGTCGACGCGATGACCGGTCAGGACGCGGTCAACGTCGCCGAGCAGTTCGCCGACGTGGTCCAGTTCGACGGCGTCGTGATGACCAAGCTCGACGGCGACGCCCGCGGCGGCGCCGCGCTGTCGATCAAGTCGGTCACCGGCCAGCCGATCCTGTTCGCCTCCACCGGCGAGAAGCTCGACCAGTTCGAGCGCTTCCACCCCGACCGCATGGCCCAGCGGATCCTCGGCATGGGCGACGTGATGACGCTGATCGAGAAGGCGCAGGGCGCCTACGATGAGCAGGAGGCCGCGGAGCTCGAGCGCAAGATCCGAAAGCAGGAGTTCGGCCTCGACGACTTCCTGGACCAGATGCGCCAGGTCCGCCGCCTCGGACCGCTACAGAACCTGCTCGGCATGATCCCCGGCATGGGCAAGGAGCTGCGCGGGGTCAAGGTCGACGAGAGAGAGTTCGACCGCCTCCAGGCGATCATCCTCGCGATGACCCCGGCCGAGCGCCGTCACCCCGAGATGATCAACGGCTCTCGCCGGCTGCGCATCGCGCGCGGCTCGGGAACCAACGTCCAGGCCGTCAAGCAGCTGATCAAGCAGTTCGAGCAGATGCGCAAGATGATGCGCCAGGTCTCCCAGGGCCGGATGCCCGATCTGGGTGCGCTGATGCGCCAAGCGCGCTGACGCAGGCGGGCCGCAGAGGAACGCCGGCCGGCGAGGAAGGCCGGCCACGAGAAAGGCTGGCCGAGAAACCGGCCATATAGTCCGCTTTCTCGGCCCCCCTAGGTCACAGATCCGCGGCTGGCGTGAGTTAACTCCACAGAGATGGGGAGCTGGGAGTTCGAAAGCGACGACAGCCTGCTGATCGCGGCGTCCCGTGAGGCCGCCGCGTTCTCGGCCTTCTACCGTCGCTACGAGGGCGCGATCCTCGCGTTCTTCATGCGGCGCGTGCGCGACCCCGAACTTGCCGCCGACCTAACCGCAGAGGTGTTCGCGGCGGTGCTGGTGTCGTCGGGTCGCTATCGCCCCGGCAAGACGCCGGCCCACGCCTGGCTGTTCGGGATCGCCCACCACAAGCTCGCATCCGCACGGCGCCGCGGCCGGGTCGAGGACCGGGCGCGAAGGCGACTGCGAATGGCGCCGACCGAGCTCGAGGACGAGGATCTCGAACGGATCGAGGCGCGCGCCGGCAGTCAGGCACCAGTCGTCGACCTCCTGGAGACCTTGCCCGCCGGTCAGCGCGACGCCGTCCGCGCCCGCATCCTCGAGGAACGACCGTACGAGGAGATCGCACGGGAACTGCGCTGCTCGCAGTCGGTGGTCCGCAAGCGCGTCAGCCGCGGCCTTGCATCGCTTCGCAGTCAGATGAAGGAGGAGACATGAGCGTCCTGCCCCAACTGGAGCGCGAGCTTCTGGCCGCTCACGCGCGATGGCGGCGACGCCGCCCGCAACTGAACCTCCGAGGTGCCGTGGCGGTACTCGCCGGCGTTGCCGTCGTCGTCGCCGTGGTCGTGGTGATCGCGACTGCGGGGCACCGGCCTACGGCGGTCACCGTGCGGACGGCCACAACGCCTCCCGGAGCCGTGGTTCTCGTGCGCAACGTCAATGCCCAGGTTCTGTTCGTCGGTGGGGGGTCGCTCTACCTTGGCCAGTCCACGACCACGGGAACCAACCTCGTCCACCGGGACTCGGCCTCCGGACAGGTGATCTGCGTGGTGGGCTTTCCCGGGCAGGTCGAGCACGTGCTGCCGGCGTACGGCGCGTTATGGGTCACGACGGCGGGCAGGGGCTTGCCACAGCTGTGGAAGATCGACCCGAACTCGGGCGATCTACTTGCGCCGACCGTCACGCTGCCGGGCTCAGGTGACTACGAAGGAGACCTCGGCTCGCTTGCCTCGGCCGGCGGATCGATCTGGGTCGGGACGGGCGATGACCTGATCCGCGTCGCGCCGGATAAGGGGGCGATCAGGGCGGTGATCCGGGTTCCGGGTGCGCGGGGGATCCAGGTCGCGAGCGACGGCAGGCACCTCGTGGTGGGCGATGCCCGGGCCTCGGCGCGGTTGGAGCTCAGGGATCCGCGGACCGGCGCACTGCTCGCCGCCTCGAGCGGCTTTCCGGCCGGGCTCCTGGTGGCGCTCGGCGGGATCGCCGACGGCGGCGTGTGGGTCAGCGTGGGGGAGGGGCCGAGCGGCTACGTGGAGCGGATCGCGTTGCCGACGATGCAACCGGCGCAGGGAGCGGCGGTCGTGTCGGGCACCGGTGCTCTCAGGGTGCAGGTGTTCGGCGGCATCCCGTGGGTGACTGAGCCTGACGGCGGGCCCGAACACAACTATTGCGCTGATCCGGTCACCGGCCGGCCCCGTGCGCCGCTCGCACTGCCCCGGGGGGCGGCGCTGGCGACCGGGGCCGGCTCGGCGATCTATTACACGCTCCACCGGGACCTCGTGCGCGCCCCCATCGACCCCCGCTGTCGATAACCCGCTACCCTCATCCACCGACATGGCAGTCAGACTGAGACTAACCCGCATCGGCGGGCGCAAGAACCCGATCTGGCGAGTGGTTGTCGCCGATCAGCGCTCGAAGCGCGACGGTCGCGTGATCGAGACCGTCGGCCACTACAACGCGCAGACGAATCCCTCCACGATCGTGCTCGACGAGGAGCGCGTCCGCGACTGGCTCTCGCGCGGCGCCCAGCCCTCCGAGACGGTCCGCAAGCTCCTGCGCATCCAGGGCATCAGCTAATTAATTTGGGGCCCCACCCACCCCACCCACCCACCCACATCCGCCCGTGAAAGAGCTGCTCGAGTATCTGGCTCGGGGCTTGGTGAACCGTCCCGAGGATGTTGAAGTCCGGGAGGTGGAGGAGAGCGACGGCACGATCGTGCTCGAGTTGTCCGTGGACGAGGATGACTACGGCAACGTGATCGGGCGGGGGGGACGCACCGCCGGCGCGCTGCGCACCGTCGTCAAGACCGCGGCCGTTAGGGACGGGCGCCGCGTGTTCGTCGACATCGTCGACGATTGATGGCGGCGGCCGACGGCGGATGGCTACGAGCCGGCCGCGTCGGGCGTCCCCACGGACTCGACGGCAGCTTCCATGTCACGCAGCCGACGCCGGCACTCCTCGGTGAGGGAGCTGCCCTCACGATCCACGGTCAGGAGCGCCGGATCGTGCGCCGCGCCGGCACCGACACGAACGTGATCATTCGCCTGGAGGGGCACGAAGATCGCGCGGATGTGCAGGCGCTCCGCGGCGAGGACCTGCTCGTAGCACGCGAGCTCGCTCCACAGCTCGACCAAGACGAATGGTGGGCCGATGATCTCGAGGGCTGCCGGGTCCATGACGCAGGCCGCGAAGTTGGGGTCGTCAAGCGCGTTCTTGCGCTGCCTTCCTGCGAGGTGCTCGAGGTCGCGCGCGGCGAAGGCCACGGAGACGTGCTGGTGCCGCTCATCAGCGACGCGGTGCGCGAGGTAGACATTGAGCGCAAGCGGATCGAGATCGACTTGAAGTTCCTCGGCGAGGACTAGCGCGATGGAGATCGACGTCTTCACGCTGTTTCCGGAGGCGTTCGCGTGGTTCGAGCGCCAGCGCCACGTGGCCAATGCGATCGCCCGTGGCAACCGTCTCGGCTACGTCAACTACCGCGACCATACGCCGCTGAATGCCGGCCAGGTCGATGACACGCCGTTCGGGGGCGGGGCAGGGATGGTCCTGCGAGTCGACGTGGTCGAGGCGGCGCTCCGGGCCCGCTACGAGCGCGACCCGGTCGAGCTCCAATCTCAGCGCCGGGTGGTCGCGCTCGCGCCCGCCGGGCGCGTGCTCGACGACGCGCTGGTCGACGAGCTCGCCGCCGAGCCGGCGTTGACGCTGCTCTCAGGCCGATACGAGGGCTTCGACGAGCGCGTGCTCGAGCATTTCGCCTCCGACCAGATCTCGATCGGCCGCTATGTGCTGGCCGGCGGCGAGCTCGCAGCCATGGTCGTCTGCGACACGGTCCTGCGCAAGCTGCCGGGGTCGCTCGGCCACGAGCACTCCGCGCTGGAGGAGTCGTTCAGCGCCGCGCTCGAGGGCGGGCCCGAGTACCCCCACTACACGCGTCCCGCGGAGTACCGGGGTTGGCGCGTGCCGGAGGTCCTGCTCTCCGGGCACCACGCGAAGATCGAGGAATGGCGCCGCGAGCAGAGCCGGCTGCGGGCCGCCCTCCCGGGCTCAGGCGGGCAAGGCGCGCGTCACCCCATCACCGGTCCGCTACCATAGGCCGCCGCCGCGCGAACGTGGGTGTCTGCGTTTGCGCCACAATCCCTAGCGGCCATCGCCGGTGCTGCCGGCGCTTGTATTTGCCATGAGCACCGTGATCGACAGCTTGGAGCGCGCCCAGCTCCGTCGTGTACCGGCGTTTGACGCCGGCGACCGGCTGCGCGTCCACTTCCAAGTCATCGAGGGGACCCGCAGGCGCACGCAGGTCTTCGAGGGGGTCGTGATCAAGCGGCAGGGCCACGGAGCCCGGGAGACGTTCACCGTTCGCAAGCAGTCCTTCGGCGTGGGCGTCGAACGCACATTCCCGCTCCACTCGCCGAAGATCGAACGGATCGAGGTCGCGGCCCGCGGCGACGTCCGCCGCGCGAAGCTCTACTACCTGCGGGGGCGTGTCGGTAAGCGCGCCCGTGTCCGGGAACGGCGCTCCGTAGGACCCGAGCAGCACGTCGAGCGGGAGCTGCTTCACGCCCCCGAACCCGAGGTCGAGGCCCCCGAGCCCGACGAGACGGGTACGTCCGCGAACGAGGCGGCGCACGACACCACTGCAACGCAAGCAGCTAGCGCCGAAGATTCCGGCGCTCAGGAGTCGAACGAGCCTGCCCCCTCGACCGCGGCGGAGGACGCCGGAGCGGCGGCCGCCCAGGCGTCCGACGGCGAAGCGTAGGTGTGACCAAGACAAAGAAGTCCCTGACGAGCTCAATCTTCGAGCTCGTGATGATCGTGGCGGTCGCGCTCGGGCTGGCGCTTGCGATCCAGGCCTTTGTCGTCAAGCCGTACCGGATCCCGAGCGGCTCGATGCTGCCGACGCTGCACATCAATCAGCGGGTCCTGGTCGACCGCATCGGCATGCACTTCTCCTCGCCCCACCTCGGGGACATCATCGTCTTTCACCCGCCCAAGAACTACGACCAGGGCTGCGCAGATCCCAACCAAGGCGAGAACCAGGACGGCCAGAACGACGCCAAGCCCTGCGACGTGGCGCAGACGCAGGAGTCCTCGGAGACCTTCATCAAGCGCGTAGTCGGCGTTTCTGGAGATCGCCTATCGATCGTGGGCGGCCACGTGATCCGAAACGGCGTGCGCGAGAAGGATTCCTACATCGATCCCTGCGACGGCGGGGGCGCCTGCGATTTTCCCGGCACGATCACCGTGCCGAAAGGCGACTACTACATGATGGGCGATAATCGAGGCGCGTCCGACGACAGTCGCTTTTGGGGGCCGGTCCCGCGGAAGTGGATAATCGGCAAGGCATTCTTTACCTATTGGCCTCCCGACCGGATCGGTTTCCTGTAGGAATCCACCGTGGCAGACACTCGAGCCGGTAAGCAGAAGAAGTCGGGGCTCAAATCGCTGCTGGAGCTCGTTGTCACGGTCGCGGTCGCGGTCGGCCTCGCGCTGCTGATCCAGGCGTTCATCGTCAAGCCCTACCGGATCCCCACGCCCTCGATGGTCCCGACGCTGAAAGTCGGCCAGCGGATCCTGGCCAACCGGTTGATCGACAAGCCCAGCGTCGGCGACATCGTCGTCTTCCACCCGCCCCAGGGCGCCGACCCCGCGACCCCGATCTGTGGAAATCCCAACCAGGGTGGCGGCCACGACCAGGCCTGCGACACCCCGACGTCGGCGGAGTCGAGCCAGACGTTCATCAAGCGAGTTGTGGGGGGTCCGGGAGACACAATCTCGATCGTCAACGGGCACGTGATCCGCAACGGCGTGCGCGAGAAGGACTCCTACATCGTGCCGTGCGGCTCAGATAGCTCCTGCAATTTCCGGACGCCGATCGTGATTCCGCCCGGGGATTACTTCATGATGGGGGACAACCGTGGCGCCTCCGACGACAGCCGTTTCTGGGGACCTGTCCCCGACAAATGGGTCATCGGAATCGCGTTCTTCACCTACTGGCCGCCGGACCGGATCGGCTTCCTCTAAGTCCAAACGGATGGGTCGGAGGCTGTTCGGATTCGACCGCTCGCTCGGCGTGCGCTTCGTCGCCGGCGCCGACGAGGCCGGCCGCGGCTGCCTGGCCGGTCCGCTCGTCGCCGCCGCCGTGCTATTCGATCTGCGGCGAGTCGGACCGGGTGACGTCCGAGCTCTCGGCGCCCTGAACGACTCCAAGCAGCAGACGCCCGAGGGCCGCGCGGAGCTGTTCCCGGTGATCCTCCGGGTCGCGGCCAAGGTGGCAATCGTCTCGCGGTGCGCGCCCGGGATCGACGCTCGCGGCCTGCACGTGACCAATCTGGCCGCCCTGCGCGACGCGCTCTCCCGCGTAGCGTGCGAGGACTGCATCTGTCTCAGCGACGGCTTCCCCGTCGGCCCGACCGGCTTCGCGCAGCGCGCCGTCATCGGCGGCGATGCCAAGAGCGCCGCGATCGCCGCCGCCTCGGTCCTGGCAAAGGAGACCCGCGATCGCTACATGCGTCGCGCGGACGGCAAGCATCCGGGATGGGAGTTCGCCCAGCACGTCGGCTACGCGACACCCGAGCACCGCGAGGCGATCGAGCGCCTCGGCGTCTCGCCGCTTCACCGCCTCTCGTTCCAGTCCGCGGCGTACCAGCAGCTCGCGCTCGAGGGATAGGAGGGGGGGCGCGTGCGCGCCGGGGATTGGGGTCCCGCCCACCCGTGCGGGCCCGTCCAGGCTGCCTTGGTCGGTGCTTTGTCGCCTGGCGCCACGCTTCCCGGGCTTCGGCCGGCGGCCTCGTGACTTGTTCTGCCCGGTATGGGGCTATCGAAGAGGGGACGGAGCGCCTCGCAGCGTCCATTTCGTAACAAAGCGCTCGCCACTGACGGCAACGGTGAACGTTATGGACGTCCCAGCGTCAGCGTCCATTTCGTAGACCGTTGCCCTCCCGCGGAGTCGAATTGTCACGTTATGGACGTTCGGCCCTCCCTTTTCGTGCTTCAGCGGGAGCGGGGTGTTGTATGAAGTCCCGCCCGGGTGGGATCCCATTCCCCGCCGGCCAGGGATGGCCGGTGGAATGGGCACGGACGGGGCTGGCACCGCCACAGCGTCTGGCGGCAGCACAAGTAGTGGTCCGGACGGGCCCGCCCGGCCCCATGGACGCTGCTGCGAAGCAGCAGCCCCCTAGAACGCGCCCTCCAAATGCTCAAGCGCGACTAGCTGCCCCGCCGCGTCGAGATTGACGCCGATCGCGTCGAAGCGCAGCACGTCGGCATACGGGCGGTCCGTCCGCTCCGCCAGCCACTGACCGGCCATCCTGCGGATCTGCGAGCGCTTGTGGCCGCGAATCGACTCGAGTGGACTGCGACTCGTGGCGCGGCGAGTCTTGACCTCGCAGAACGCGAGCACGCGGCCGTCGAACGCGACGATGTCCAGCTCGCCCCAGCGTGTGCGGTAGTTGCGCTCGAGGATCAGGAAGCCGCGACGGCTGAGATGCTCGGTCGCCAGGTCCTCGCCGTGCTGGCCGAGCTGCTTGCTGGACACGGCGCTCGAAGCTACGCGCAAAACCGTTACACGTGGCGTGCGGAGCGTGACAATTCCGCGCAAGCCTCGCGCTGAGCTTGCGCTGAATTGGCACATCGCGTGACCCACGCGTCACACCTTTCCGCGTAGCTTCGAGGTGTGCTCGCACGAGTGGCGACATTCGCAATCGACGGCGTCGATCCTCGACATGTCTGGGTCGAGGTCGACATCCGTTCCGGGCTGCCGGCATTCACGATCGTGGGCCTCGGCGACACCGCGGTGCGGGAGTCCCGGGACCGGATCAAGGCGGCCATTCTCAACTCCGACTTCGAGTTTCCGGAGCGCCGGATCACCGCCAACCTCGCCCCGGCGTTCCTGCGCAAAGTGGGCCCTGGGTTCGACGCCGCGATCGCACTGGCGCTGCTCGCCGCAAGCGGACAGCTGCCGCCGGAGGCGCTTGCGTCATACGCCGTGTTCGGCGAGCTGTCGCTGAGCGGCGAGCTCCGCGACTCGCCGGGGGCCCTCGCGGTCGCGGAGGGGGCGCGGCGAGCGGGGCTCGCGCACCTCATCGTGCCCTGGGAGAGAGCGCGTGAGGCGGCGCTTGTCGGTGGCCTCGCCGTGGCCGGCGTCCGCAGCCTGCGCGAAGCGGCGAAGGTCCTCGCCGGCGGCCGGATTCCAGACCCTCCGGAAAAGCCGGCGCGGCGATCGGATCGCCTTGCAGAGCCCGACCTGATCGACATTCGGGGTCATGCCGCGCCGTTGCTCGCGCTGCAGATCGCCGCCGCGGGCGCCCACAACCTGATGTTCGAGGGAGCGCCTGGCACCGGCAAGACGATGCTCGCTCGCCGCATGCCGTCGATCCTGCCGGCGATGACTCGCGGCGAGGCGATCGAGGTGACCAGGATCCACAGCGTCGCGGGACTGCATGCCGACGGATTGATCACCTCGAGGCCGTTCCGCGCGCCTCATCACTCGATCTCGCCGGCTGGCCTCGTGGGCGGCGGCAGCCCGCCACGTCCCGGCGAGGCCACGCTCGCCACCCACGGCGTCCTGTTCCTCGACGAGCTCTCCGAGTTCCAGCGGCCCACGCTCGAGGCGCTGCGCCAGCCGCTCGAGGACGGGAGCGTCGCGATCGTCCGTGGCCAGCGCGCCCTGGTCTTCCCAACGCGCTTCATGCTCGTCGCCGCCACCAATCCGTGCCCGTGCGGGTTCGCGGGCGCCGGCGATCGATGCAGCTGCGGCGAGGTCGACCTGAGGCGTCACCGGCGCAAGCTGAGCGGCCCGCTGCTCGACAGGATGGATCTGCTGGTGAACGTCGCCCGTCCCTCCGAGCGAGAGCTGCGCGCGCCGCCGGTGACGAGCTCGCAGCACGCTCGCGACCGCGTCGGCGAGGCGCGCGAGCGTCAGCGTGTCCGGCTGAGAGGAACCCACGCGCGGTGCAACGGCGAGATGGACATCCGCCTCGTGCGCCGCCTGGTCCGGCTGCAATCAGACGCCGAGCGGGCGCTCGGACAGGCATACGCAAGCGGAGTTCTGAGCGCGCGCGGGCGCCATCGCGTGCTGCGAGTCGCCACCACGATCGCTGATCTAGACCGCCGCGAGCAGGTCGCGCGCGACGACGTGCTGCTAGCGCTGAGCCTGCGGCAGCGAAGTCCAGCGGAGCTCGTGCTCGCGTCGTGAGCGACGCCAGGGCATGCGATCGGTGCCTGCGGCGCACCTGGTTGGTCGGGAGACTGAGCGGTCACCTGGAAATCGCGCGCCCCCGGATCGAGGACGTCCTGGCGCTCGATGACGGTCAGCTGATCGACGCCGTTGGCGGCAACCGGGCGGAGCAGATCCGCTCGGAGCTGGCGGAGTTCAATCCAGCGCGGGCCCGGGAGCGCACGCGCGCCGCGCGCGTGGCGGCGATCTGCGGCTGCGATCCGGACTATCCCGACCGCTTGCGCGCGCTGGATGGACCGCCCGCTGTGCTCCACGTGGCCGGTGGCCTCAAGCGGTTGCTGGCCTACGGCGCGGAAGAGGCGGTGGCGATCGTCGGCGCACGCAAGGCGTCGCCGTACGGCCTGGAGGTCGCCCGCTTGCTCGGTCGCGAGCTGGCGATCGCCGGCCTGCCGGTCGTCAGCGGGATGGCGCACGGAATCGATTCCGCCGCCCATACGGGCGCGCTCGCCGCCGGCGGGCCCACGATCGCGGTGCTTCCCGGCGGGGCCGACCGCGCTTACCCCGCGGGCAAGCGGCAGCTTTACCGGGCGCTGGTGCAGGACGGCGTCGTCGTATCCGAGCTGCCCGTCGGCGGTTCGGTGCGGCGCTGGTCCTTTCAGGCTCGCAACCGCATCATCGCTGCGCTGGCGGCGATGACCGTAGTCGTCGAGGCCACAACCCGTTCCGGCTCGCTTGTCACGGCCCGTTTTGCGAGGGAGCTTCGGCGGCCGCTGGGGGCGGTTCCGGGGCGTGTCACCTCGCCAGCCGCGAGTGGTCCCAACGCCCTGCTCGCTCGCGGCGCGTACGTGGTGCGCGGGACGCAGGACATCCTCGACCTGCTGTTCGGGGAAGGGGTCCGCACGAGCTCCCCCGATCCCCGAGCCGAATTGTCGCCCGAACTCGGCGCTCTGCTCATGGCGATCGCAAATGGCCACGACACCGCCGCCGCGCTGGCGAGCGCGGGCGTCGACCCCGAGCGCGGTCTCACGGCGCTGGCCTCGCTGGAGCTTGCGGGGTATGTCCGGCGCGAACAAGGAGGTCGGTATTCGGTCCTGCCATGAGCCACTACGCTCGTGCCGTGGCCGACAGCTCGAGCATCCCTCGCGTCTTGTCGATCGCCGGCTCGGACTCTGGCGGCGGCGCCGGCATTCAGGCGGACCTGAAGGCGTTCGCGGCATGCAGGGTGCACGGGATGACCGCGATCACGGCGGTCACCGCTCAGAACACGGTCGGCGTGACTGCCGTTCACAGCATCCCGCCGGAGATGATCCTCGCGCAGGTCCGCGCGGTCGCGCAGGACATCGGCGTCGACGCGGTCAAGATCGGGATGTTGGGGACCGTCGAGACGATCGAGGCGGTCGCCCAGGCGCTCGACGAGCTTCCGGGCGAGACGCCGGTCGTCCTCGACCCGGTGATGGTCGCCGAATCTGGCGCCGAGCTGCTCGAGCCCGCCGCGCAGACGGCGCTGATCGAGCTGATGCTTCCGCGCGCGACCGTCGTCAGCCCGAACGTACCGGAGGCCGTGAAGCTGACGGGTGGCGACGCCCGCGACCCGGAGGCGCTCGCCAGGGCGATTCACGCCCTTGGCCCGCGGTTCGTGGTTGTAACCGGCGGCCACCGCGAGCAGGCCACGGACGTCTTCTTCGACGGCGGGCGGGTCGTGGAGATCCCAGGAGATCGGTATCCGGACGGGGCGGCCCACGGATCCGGATGCACGCATTCCTCGGTACTCGCGGCACGGTTGGCCTGGGGGGATGAGCCGCTCGCAGCGGCCGCGAGCGCCAAGGACATGGCGTCGCTGGCGGTGCGCCACGGCGTATCGGCGATCGGCGCCGGCGCCGGGCCGGTCGACGTGCTCGGAGGGATGCGATCCCGCCCATCCCGCCCAGAACCCCTTTCCGGGCGGCCCGAGGCTTTGACATAATCACGCGATGCGCTTTCTGCGGATGAAGCCCGGTCATGGTGAGGTGCTGATTGCAGAGGGCGATGTCGAGCTCGCCGATGACGAGCAGCGCTTGATCGAGGAGTTCCGCAGCCAGCTGGACGCCGGGCTGTGGGCAGCGGTCCCGATGGCCGGCGCCGACGGCAAGCGTCAGGCGCGGATGGTGCGCTCATTTGACGAGGTTCCTCGGGACGCCGACCGCGTGATCTTCTTCCCGCGGGCGGCGGGCGGCTGCTAGGCCGCCGGCCAGACCGTGCTCCTGGCGCTAGCCGCAACCGCTTTGGTGGCGCTGGCGCTGCTGTCCGACCTGATCCTGCCGCGGGTCGATGAGCTGTGGACGAGGTACCGCGCCCGGCGCAGTCGCGCGCCGACGGTTGACTTCGATCCGGGCCGCGAGCTGCGCGCGGAGCAGCGCGCCAGGGAGCTGCTGCGCTCGTGCGTGAATGACGAAGAGTGGGCGATGTACCGCGACCTCGGGTTCATCCGGGTGTGGGGCTCGCAGACGGACGGCTCCGGCGCGGCGCCGGCGACCGGTGGAGCCGACTACGCCTACCTGATCTATCCGCACCGCCCGATCCTCGCCTACCTAACGCAGACGGGCCAGCTGCTCAGCGAGTACTGCATCCAGTTCCCCGACGACACACGCCCCTACGGCTCGAGCCGCTTGCCCGACTCGGACGACGTGCTCGCGAAATGGATGGCGCTGACCGGCGACGAGCGCCGGCTGATTTCGATGGCCAACATGCACCTGCCCGGCCGGCAGATCGACCCTCGCCAGGTGACGCGCGACCTGTGGCGGCTGTCGCAGTGGGAGCGGGCGCGCATGCGTCAGGCGGCGGCCCGCCCCTCGCAGCGCCTCGATACGCCCGGCTAGATTCCGCTTGGGCGCGTGCGGCGTATACAGTCGGCGCCCATGAGCTCAACGAACGGACACTTTGACCTCAAGCACCGCAGCCGCGGGCTCACCGAGGGCGTCGAGCGCGCCGGCGCCCGGGCGCAACTGCGCGGCATCGGCTTCGACGAGGAGGCGCTGAGCAAGCCTCTCGTCGCGGTCGCCAACACCTGGATCGAGACGATGCCGTGCAACTTCCACCTGCGGGCGCTGTCGGCGAAGGTCAAGGAAGGGATCCGCGCCGCCGGCGGCACTCCGATGGAGCTCAACACGATCGCGATCTCCGACGGCATCACGATGGGGACCGCCGGGATGAAGGCCTCCCTGCCCAGCCGCGAGATCGTGGCCGACTCGATCGAGCTCGTGTGCGACGCGCACCTGTTCGACGCGGTCGTCGCGATCAGCGGCTGTGACAAGACGATCCCGGGCACCGTGATGGCACTGTGCCGGCTCAACGTCCCGAGCCTGATGCTCTACGGGGGGTCGATCCTCCCCGGCCACTATCGCGGCCAGCGGATCACGATCCAGGAGGTGTTCGAGGCCGTCGGCGCGCGAGTGGCCGGGCGGATCACCGACCAGGAGCTGACCGAGCTCGAACAGGCGGCCTCTCCTGGCGCGGGAGCCTGCGGCGGCCAGTTCACGGCGAATACGATGGCGATGGCCTTCGAGGTGCTCGGCATCTCGCCGGCGGGCTTCTCGATGGTCCCGGCGGTGAACGCCCGCAAGGCAGAGGTGGCGTTCCAGGCCGGCGAGCTCGTGCTCGACGTCCTGCGGCGCGGACAGAGGCCCAGCGACATCGTCACCCGGGAGGCGCTCGAGAACGCAATCGCCGCGGTCGCCTGCAGCGGCGGCTCGACCAACGGCGTGCTGCACCTGCTCGCCGTTGCCAAGGAGACCGGGGTCCCGCTGAGCATCGACGACTTCGACCGGATCAGCCGGCGCACACCGCTGCTGTGCGACCTGAAGCCTGGCGGCCAGTACGTCGCCCCCGACCTCTATGAAGCCGGCGGCGTGCCGCTGGTGCTCAAGCGACTCAAGCAAGCCGGCGTGCTGAATTGCAGCGCGCAAACGGTCACCGGCCGGACCATCGGTGAGCACGCCGACGCGGCGCAGGAAACCGCGGGCCAGCAGGTCGTTCGCCCGCTTGAAGATCCGCTCAAGCCGACGGGCGGCCTCGCGATCCTCAAGGGCAACCTCGCCCCGGAGGGGTGCGTTGTGAAGCTGGCCGGGCACGAGCGCCTCAAACAATCAGGGCCGGCGCGCGTGTTCGAGTCCGAAGAGGAGGCGATGGCGGCGGTCACCGCCGGCCAGATCAACGCCGGTGACGTGATCGTGATCCGCAACGAGGGACCAGCCGGCGGGCCGGGAATGCGCGAGATGCTCGCGGTCACGGCCGCGCTCGTCGGGGAGGGCCTCGGCGAGGAGGTGGCGCTGCTAACCGACGGCCGATTCTCCGGCGCGACACACGGCCTGATGGCCGGACACGTCGCTCCTGAGTCGGTCCGCGGCGGGCCGATCGGCATCGTGCGCGACGGGGAGGAGATCACGCTCGACGTCGAGGCGCGGCGGCTTGATGTCGCGCTCAGCGACGAGGAGATCGCGGCGCGGCTCGAGGCATACCAGCCGCCTGAACGCCCCTACCCGGGTCCCGCACTCGCGAAATACGCGAGGCTCGTCTCGAGCGCCGCGCAAGGCGCTGTGACCCGATAACACAAAGAGGAGTACGGCGTCACGCCGCGGCCTGCGGGTGGCCTGCTCGCGGTCGCCGGCCGGGTCAGTGACAAGCTGCTCGGCCCAGGCGCGATCACGTTCATCTACAAGGCCCATACAGCTAGGAGCCAGCGCGGGCGAGGTACGCGTGGCCCTCGCCCGCCACCCACCCTGCAAGAATCGCTCGCTGTGGCAGAGCCCGGGCAAAGCGAGCCGGACACCGGACTGACCGTCGAGCTGGCGCTCGACGAGGTGCGCGAGCGCGCGCCCACGACCGTTCACGACCTGCGCGAGCAGCTGCCCGGCCTGGAGCCGGAGCGCCAGATCACCGACTGGGGCCGGTCCGAAAGGGTCGAGGGAGTGGTCGACCGAACCGTCTACAAGTTCCTCTACCGCTACTGGTTCCGAGTCGAGGTCGAGGGGATCGACAACGTGCCACCCGAGGGCGGGGCGCTGCTCGTGGCCAACCACGCGGGCGCCGTGCCGCCGGACGGGGCGATGATCATCAAGGCGATCCGCGAGGAGCATCCCGGCTCACGCCAGGTGCACATCGTCACGGGCCAGCGCTACAAGGCCCTGCCCGGGCTCGGCATGCTGCTCGCAAAGCTCGGCGCGGTGTCCGCGCACCCGGCCGATCTGCATCGGCTGCTGTTCGACGAGCGCCAGCTCGTGCTCGCGTTTCCGGAAGGGCCAAGCGGGACGCGCAAGCCACTCAAGGAGCGCTACCGGCTCCGGCGCTTCGGGACGAGCGCGCTGGTCGAGAGCGCGCTTCGCGCACGAGTGCCAATCGTGCCCGTGGCCGTGCTGGGAGCCGAGGAGGCGATGCCTGTGCTGGCGCGGCTCGGCACGCCGGTCGCGGCGCCGCTCCGCCTGCCACGGCTTCCGATCACGCCAGCGGTGCCCCTGCCTGCGAAGTTCAGGATCCGGTTTCTGGAGCCCGTTGCCACCGACGAGCTGGGCGAGTCCTCCTGGCAGGACCGCGCGTACGTGCACGCGCTGTCCCACGACCTGCGGGCACTTATCCAGGAGAACCTGCTGGAGCTCGTCGCCGGGCGTCGGAGCGTGTGGCTGGGGTAGCCGCCCTGCGCAACGATGGATTCGCGCCGCATCCTGATAACCGGGCTCTCATCCCAGTGGGGAGGACGGCTGGCGCAGATACTCGAGCATCAGCCGGGGGTGGCGGCGGTGATCGGGCTGGACACCGAGGATCCTCAGCACGAGCTCGAGCGGACCGAGTTCGTACGCGCCGAGCTCGAGGAGGGCGTCCTTCGGAGGATCGTGCGTGCCGCCGAGATCGACACCGTGGTCGACACGCGGTTTATCGATGACCCGCTGGCGGCGTCGAGGGGACGCGCGCGCGAGATCAACGTCGCGGCAACGCGCCGGCTGCTGGCGGTGTGCGCCAGCGGCGATTCGCCCGTGCGCAAGTTCGTCTTCAAGTCCTCGGTGCACTACTACGGCTGCGAGTCCGACGACCCGGCGTTCTTCGAGGAAGGGATGGCGCGCCCGCGGCCGCCACGCACGGCGATCGAGCGCGATCTGATCGAGGCCGAAGCCGCGGTGAGAGAGTTTGCAGCACGCGGAGAGCGGATCGTCACGATCCTCCGATTCGCCGATGCGATCGGGCCCGGCGTACGCGGCTCGCATCCCGCGCTGCTCGGCCTGCCGGTGGTGCCGTCGATCCTCGGCTTCGATCCGCGCTGCCAGTTCATCCACGAGGACGACGTCGTCGCGGCCCTCGCGCACGCGGTCCGTCGTCGGCTGGCCGGGACCTACAACGCCGCCGCCGATGGAGTGCTCGCGCTCTCGGAAGTGGTCTCCCTGCTCGGAAAGCAGCTGCTGCCGGTGCTCCCGCCGTGGGGGACGGTGGCCGCGGCTACGCAGCTGCGCAGGCTCGGGTTGCCGGTCCCCGTGGAGATGCTGCGCCAGATGCGCTTCGGACGCGGGGTCGACAACCGTCGGCTGAAGGCGACCGGGTTCGAGTACCGGTATACGACCAGGGAGGCCGTGCTGAAGCTGCGCGCGCACCAGCGCCTGCGTCCGCTGCTGCGAAGCGGCAGCGAGCACTATCGCTACGACCGGGAGGTCGAGGAGTTCCTGCGCTGGAGCCCGAGCGTGCAGAGCGCGCGCGAGGGCCCGAGCAAGAGCGGGCCCGAGCGCGGGAGCGCCGCCGCGCGACCGAACGAGACAGACGCCGCCGGCACGGCTGCGGGCCGCGACGGCCCTGTCGGCAACGGTCCGCCCATTGGAGCCTACGACGAGCTGAGCGCCTCGGAGCTGGCCGACGTCATCTCCTCGCTGGAGCCCGAGGCGCTTCAGCTGTTGCGCGATTACGAGGCCTCGCACCGGGCACGTGCCCCCGTCCTCGATATGCTGGACCGGAATATGGAACTTCGGCGCCGAATATGAGGCGATCGTGAAACAAACCTTGCAAAAGCAGAAAATGGCAGCGGGGGAACTTTTGAGCCGCCTGCAATCTCGGTAGCATTCCGGTCGTGGGTGATTCGTAGTGGCGAATGTTTCCTATCTACGCCCTGCGGACGATCGGGAGCGGGCAGCAGCAACTAGAGCTCATCGCCGGTTGACCGCAGGGCGACGTGGACCTCGTCGCGGTTTCGTGATCGCGGGCATGCTGCTGCTCGCGCTGCTCGCCGCCGCCGGCGTCGCAGCGCTGCTGGTCAGCTCCGCCAGCGCGAGCCTGAGCGCCGACTCCCAGGCCCTGGCCAAGGTCCAGATGCCGCTCGGAGGCGGCAAGATCCAGAGCGTCACCGTTGTGACCGGCCCGCACGCCGCGAGAGTCCCCATTGTGGTCCGCGGCAACCAGATCTGGCCGCGGCACCTGGTTCGGGCCCACCAGCTGATGACGATCGACGTAATCGTCCAGCGGCCCGGATGGAACGCGTGGTTCGCCGGCAAGACACAGCACCTGCGCCTGACGATGTACACGCCGAGCACTCGGTTGCTGGCGCACTACCTGACCGTGCCCGCGGGAGCGCCATTGCAGCTGCACTTCTCGCAGCCGGTCGCCGCCTACGCTAGCGGAGCGATCGGCCATCTCCAGCGCCACGTCCTGGCGAGCCCGCAGACCACGATCACGCTGACCCGGACGGCCGCTGCCGGCTCGCTCGCGATCGCCGCCGTCCCACGGCCCTGGGAAACGTCGGGGCCGGGCGTCATCAGCTGGTTCCCGAACGGGGCCGCCGCTGCTGCGGTCGCGGTCCCTGCTCCCGGCAGCTCGATCCTCCCGGGCACGCCGATCACGCTCACCTTCAACAAGCCGGTCAGCCAGGCGCTCGGCTCGAACCGGCCGCCGGTCGCGCCAGCCACCCCCGGGACCTGGCACACGGTCAATACCCACACGATCATCTTCCGCCCCGAGGGCTACGGCTACGGACTCGGCTCGACGGTCACGGTCCCGTTGCCGAACGGCGTCCACCTCGTCGGCTCGAACTCCGCCAGCACCGGTACGTGGACCGTCCCGACGGGATCCCCGGCGCGGCTTCAGCAGCTGCTGGCGATTCTCGGCTACCTGCCCCTGAACTTCCACTACGCCCACGGTGGCGTGGGCCTCGACCCGCAGGCCCAGGAAGCCGCGGCGATCCATCCGCCGGCAGGCACGTTCGACTGGCGCTACGGCAACGTCCCGTCGGCGCTGCGAAGCGAGTGGGCGCCGGGCGTATCGGGCACGATGACCCGCGGCGCGGTGATGGCGTTCGAGAACGATCACGGGATCACACCCGACGGCGTTGCCGGCGCCACCGTCTGGAAGTCGCTGATCAACGCCGCGGTCACCCATCACGTGTCGACCTTCGGCTACACGTACGTGATGGTCAGCGAGGCCAGCCCCGAGACGCTCACGCTGTGGCACAGCGGCAAAACGGTGATGACCACGGATGTCAACACAGGCATCCCGTCGGCGCCGACCGCGACCGGCACCTATCCAGTGTTCGAGCACACGCCCGTGACGACGATGAGCGGCACCAACCCGGACGGCAGTCACTACAGCGACCCCGGCATCCCGTGGGTCAGCTACTTCAACGGTGGCGACGCGCTCCACGGCTTCCTGCGCGGCTCCTACGGCTCCCCGCAGAGCCTCGGTTGCGTGGAAATGACTTACGCAGACGCTGGTCGCGTGTATCCGTACACGCCGATCGGCACACTCGTGCACGTCGAATAGCAACCTTTAGCAGGCACTCGTCGGTGAGCGGCGAATAGCCTGGACGTCCCATGTCTGTGGCAGCCGAGCCGTCCAGGAGCGATCCGATCTCATCATCGTGGCGTTCCGTGCTGGACGCGTTCGGAGCCGACCTCAGGCGGCGTGCGGTGGCTCAGAAGACCCTCCGTGCGTACGAGATCGATGGTGTGCAATTCACCCGCTGGGCCAGCGCACGGGGGCTCGAGCCAAGCTCCATCGACGTGCGGCAGCTCCGGCGCTACGCCGCGAGCCTGTCCGAACGAGGACATGCGCCGGCCACCGTGGCGCGCAAGCTGGCCGCGCTGCGCGCGCTGTTCCGGGTGCAGGTCGAGCTGGGCGCCCGCGCGGAAAACCCCGCCGAGCTGCTCAGCTCTCCCAAGCGCGCCCAGGTGCTGCCGCGGGTGCTGAAGCCGGCGGAGGTTGCGGCACTGCTCGACAGGATCCCCGCCACCACGCCACTCGAGCTGCGTGACCGGGCGCTGTTCGAGCTGGCGTATGCCTCCGGCCTGCGGGCCGAGGAGCTCGTCTCGCTTGATCTCACCTCGGTCGATTTCGATTCGGAGTCCGTTCGCGTCGAGGGCAAGGGTGGCAAGACCAGGTTCGTGCCCGCCGGCGAGCACGCGCTCCGCGCACTAGAGCGCTATCTCGCTCGCGGCCGACCCGCCCTCGACGGCGATGATCCGGCCTTGTTTCTGTCGAAGTCCGGACGGCGCCTGGGAACCTCCGACGTCAGGCGCCGGCTGCGGGTCTGGGCGCGCCAGGCTGCGGCCCATGCCCCCGGGCTGGCAGAGCTCCATCCGCACGCGTTGAGGCACTCGTTCGCCACGCATCTGCTTGAAGGAGGCGCCGATCTGCGGGCGATCCAAGAACTGCTGGGACATGCATCGATCTCCACGACGCAGGTCTACACTCGAGTAGAGTCGGCGCGGCTAAGGTCGGCCTACGCGCGCGCCCATCCCCGCGCATAGCCACCGATTCGCGGGAAGAGAAAACTGGAAACAAACGTCAAAGCGATCGAGCTTCAGGATCTCTGGAGGCGCTATAAGACCTCGGGTGATGAACGCGCGCGTGAGCGCTTGGTCGTGGCGTATTCCCCGCTTGTCAAGTACGTCGCCGGACGGATGAGCTCGGGGCTGCCGGCACATGTCGAGGAGGCCGACCTGATCTCCTACGGTCTCGGCGGACTGATCTCAGCCATCGAGCGCTTCGATCTTGGGCGCGAGATCAAGTTCGAGACCTACGCGATCACCCGCATTCGCGGCGCGATCATCGACGAGCTGCGCACGCTCGATTGGGTGCCCCGCTCGGTGCGGGCCCGAGCGCGCGAAATCGAGCGGGTCAACATGAAGCTCGAGGCGCGCTTCCAGCGGGCTCCGACCGACGAGGAGATGGCGGGCGAGCTCGCGATCAGCGTCGAGGACTTCCAGGACGCGCTGTTGCAGATCTCGAACTCGACGATCGTCGCGCTGGACGAGCTATGGAACGTCTCGGACTCGACGGGCGACCAGGTGTCGCTGCTCGACACATTGCCTGACCGCGAGGCGCCCGACCCTCAGCAGCTCGTCGACCAGTCCGAGCTCCGCGACCGGATCGCCAACGCGATCGCCGCGCTCCCCGAGCGCGAGAAGCTCGTGGTCGCGCTCTACTACTACGAGAACCTGACACTGCGGGAGATCGGCGAGGTGCTGGGCGTGACCGAGTCGCGCGTCTCTCAGCTGCACACCAAGGCCGTCCTGCGGTTGCGCTCCAAGCTCGCCGGCGAGGTCGACTAGAGGAAGCGGCGGATGTCCGCGGCGACCGCGGCCGGCTCCTCGATCAGCTGGCGCTCGGTGTAGCGCAGCACGACATACCCCTTCGCCCGGAGCTCGAGGTCGCGCTGGTGGTCGCGTTCGAGCTGCGCTCGGGTGCGGTGGCCCTTGACGCCGTCGACCTCGACCACAACGCGCTCCTCAGACCAGACGGCGTCGACGAGCCAGCCTTCGCGATAGACGTTCACCTCGGGAATCGGTAGCCGTTGCGACTCGCAGAACGTGATCAGCAGGATCTCGAGGTCGCTACGGGCGCGGGCGAGTGCGGGCTGGTGAATGGCGAGGGCCTTGCGCAGGGCAGCGCAGCCGTCCCGCGCGAGCGTGTCGACGTCAAGCGCGTCGTGGTACTCCGCGTTTGCGAGCACGAGGCGTAAGAGGTCCGGGTTTCCGGTTGTCGCGAAGTCGATGATCGCCTGGGTCGGCGTGGTTGCCGGCAGCCCGTTGTGCCAGACGCGCTTCAGGTCTCGCCGACCGTGGACAACGATGTTGTCCCGGCTGCGAATGCGCCGCGGAGTGCTGACGATGATCTGGCGGGGCGGGTAGTTGAGGAGCTCATGCCACCAGATGGCGGTGGCGTGGCTGAGCATCGCGCCGGGGCCGGCGTAGAGCAGTGCGGCTGTGAGGTCTGATTCGGTCGTTCGGCCCGGGTGTCCGACGGCGTACACGCGCGGCAGCTCGGGGTGCAGATAGCCGGCGCGGCACCAGTCGCTGATCGTTGCCTCGCCCACATCCAACGATCGCAGCTGCCGCCAGCTAACGCGGCCTGTTTGCCTCGACGCGAGCTGCGCCACGCGTCTCCTGGCATCTAACTTCGGACTGTCCGAAGTGAATCGCCATTCACCGTCGTTGGAGGGGCGGTCGCTCAACGCCATGCACGGCAGCATGC
The DNA here is from genome assembly GCA_963824755.1 of uncultured Solirubrobacterales bacterium. Lineage (GTDB taxonomy): Bacteria > Actinomycetota > Thermoleophilia > Solirubrobacterales > Solirubrobacteraceae > Palsa-465. Next base: position 246,274 of record CAWGQT010000002.1, read on the forward strand.
GACGCTCCGCTGTAACGAAACAAGACGCAGTTGGAACGATTCTGTGCCAATCCGGTCGGCCGGCGCCGCCACCGCCCGCCACCGCCCGCCCGGCCGGCGCCGCCCCCGCCCGCCACCGCTCGCGCCGGCCCGTTAACAATCGATATCGTCGAGTCTCCGGCACACGAAGGAGAGGAGAAGGCATGCACAAGCCCGCGGATCGCATTCGAAACGTGGCGCTCGTCGGCCACCGCGGCAGTGGCAAGACGTCTCTGCACGAGGCGGTGCTGTTTCAGGCCGGCGCCGTGAACCGGCTCGGCACCGTCCTGGACGGGACCACCGTGTCCGACAGCGATCCCGACGAGAAGAGTCGCGGGATGTCGATCTCGGCGGCGCTCGCCTCCTTCGAATGGGAGGACCGCAAGGTCAACCTGATCGACACGCCTGGCGACTCGAGCTTCATCGCGGACGCGCTCGGCGCGCTGCGGGTGTGCGAGTCAGCAGTCTTCGTCGTCAACGCTGTGATGGGCGTGGAGGTGCACACCAACCGGCTGTGGCAGCGCGCCGCCGAGCTCGACCTGGCCCGCCTGATCTTCGTCAACATGCTCGACCGCGAGCGCGCGGACTTCTTCCGCACGCTGGACAGCCTCAAGTCCGCGTTCGGCCGGCACGTGGTCGCCACCGAGATCCCGATCGGCGCCGAGCACGAGACCAGTGGCGTGATCGACCTCGTCGACATGAAGGCCTACACGTATGAGAACCCGCCCACCCCCGCCGGCAAGGACAACTGCAAGCAGATTCCGATCCCGGACGAGATGCAGGCGCAGGCCGAGGAGTACCGCGAGAAGCTGATGGATGAGGTCTCCGAGTCAAGCGACGCGCTGATGGAGCGCTACCTCGAGGGCGAGGAGATCTCCCACGACGAGATCGTCGAAGCGCTCAAGGACGGCACCAATCACGGCCACCTCTTCCCCGTCACCTGCGGCGTCGCGACCCGCAACCTCGCGACCAACCGGCTGCTCGACGCGATCGTCGACGACCTCCCCAGCCCCGTCAAGCACGGCGGCCTCGACGTCGGCGAGGTGACGCTCGAGCCGGTCGAGGACAAGGAGATGTTCGCCTACGTCTTCAAGACGCGCGCGGACCCGTTCGCAGGCAGGATCAACCTGTTCCGGGTCTACCAGGGCGTGGTCAGGCAGGACTCGCAGGTCCTGAACACGACCACGCACAACAAGGAGCGGATCGGCACGCTGGTCACGTTCGAGGGCAGCCAGACCGGTCACGCCACCGAGTTCGGCCCCGGCGACATCGGCGCGGTCGCCAAGCTCAAGGAGACCAGGGCGGGCGACTGGCTGGCCTCGAGAGATGAGCCGATCAGCATGCCTTCCATCAAGCTGCCCGCGCCGGTGATGGCGTTCTCGATCGAGCCGAAATCCAAAGGCGACGAGGACAAGGTCTTTACGGCCCTCAGACGCCTCCAGGAGGAGGATCCGACGATCGACCTGCACCGCGACCCGCAGACCGGGGAGCAGATCGTCGCCGGCCTCAGCCAGGTCCATGTCGAGGTGATCGTCGAGCGGCTGAAGTCGCGGTTCGGCGCCGAGGTCAACCTCAAGCCGCCGCGCGTGCCCTACCAGGAGACGATCCGCAAGCCGGCCAAGGCGCACGGCCGCCACAAGAAGCAGACCGGCGGACGCGGCCAGTTCGGAGACTGCCACATCGAGATCGAGCCGCGCGAGCCTGGTGCCGGCTTCGAGTTCATCAACGCGATCAAGGGCGGCGTGATCCCGACGGGGTTCATCCCCGCGGTCGAGAAGGGCGTCCACGAAGCGATGCAGGAAGGAGTGGTCGCCGGCTATCCCGTCAAGGACGTAAGCGTGCGGCTATACGACGGCTCCTACCACACCGTCGACTCGAGCGAAATGGCGTTCAAGGTCGCCGGCAGCCAGGCGATGAAGCAGGCGCTCGAGCAAGCCAACCCGGTGCTGCTCGAGCCGATCATGGTCGTGACAGTCAACGCCCCCGAGGACACCGTCGGCGACGTGATCGGCGACCTGAACTCGAGAAGGGGTCGGCCGCTCGGGATGGAGCCGGTCGGTGCCGGCATGACCGAGATCAAGGCCGAGGTGCCGATGTCGGAGATGCTCTCCTACGCGCCCGACCTGCGCTCGATCACCGGCGGCCAGGGCGAGTTCACGATGGAGTTCGAGCGCTACGAGGAGGTGCCCGGGCATCTCGCGGCCAAGGTCGTGGAGGAGGCGAAGGCCGAGAAGGAGGCCGTCAAAGCCTGAGGCTACATAATCGCGGTACGGCGGCGAAGTCGCACGCGGTTACGCGCATCCCTCGTCGCGCTTGTTACTCTCGGCTGCCGTGACCACTCGAGACATCAGGACGTCCGGTGCGTACACGACCTGCGATGTGTGCGGCCGGACGCTGCTGCGCGGCGAGCGAGCGGAGACGTATCTTGCCGGCGGCGAGCGCCGCGAGGTCTGCGAGCTGTGCAAACCGCGTGCCCTGCACGAGGGCTGGGTGCGCGAGGGAACGCTGCCCGCCTACGATTCGGCTGGAGCAAACTCCGACCGGCGGCGATCCTTCCTGAGCCGATTCCGTAATCGCGGCGACTCGCGCACCATCTCGACGAAGCCGACGCTTGCCGACGATCTCGACGGGCAAGCGTGGTCAGACGCCGACACCGGCGATCCACTGGCGGACGATGACCTCGCGCCGGATCCAGCGCCGCCGCCGCCGCGCCGGCGCCGAGCGGTGCGCGAGCCGCGCACCTCGCGCGAACCGCGGCCGGGCCGCGAGCCGCGCACCTCACGCGACCCGCGACCGGTGCGCGAGCCGCGCCACGTTCGCGCTGTGCCGACCAGCACCGAGCAGAAGCAGGCATCGGCGGTCGATCTGTTCAACTCCTCTGAGCACCGCCGGACGATCGCCGGCGTGGCCAGGTCACTCGGCGCTCCCACCGTCTCGGTGCTCCCCTCCGGTGCGCATGCCAGCGTGGTCAACGTGGCCGTCTCCTGGGAGCTCTGCTGGTATCGCTACGAGGTCGATCTCTCCGACGATGAGCCGACGGTGCGCGTCGGGAGCCAGGGTTACGAGCTCGACGAGCTCCCTCCCGAGGAGCAGGAGGCCAACGCGGTATCGGACGATACGGGCACGATTGCGCTGCTCTGAGCACGTTTTGGGGGCGGCGTCTTGGACGCTCGTTCGATGGTCGAAGGTCCGCGCTGTTGATTAGCATCCCGCCCGTGATCTATTGCGTCGTCCCGGAGCCTCTGGCCGACGAGCTGTTCGACAAGCTGACGAGCTATTACGCCGCCGACCCGAACGTGACCGTGATCGTGGACCGTCGCAGGTCCTCGCGGCGCGAGCACGGTTCCTCGGGGGGCGGCAAGCGCGAGGTCCGCGACCGGCGCCGCACGCGGGTCCCGGGGGAGCTTCCCGACCTGGCGACCGATTGAGCGCCTCCTCCCAGGCGCCCAGACTGATCGTCCACGTCGACGGCGGCGCGCGCGGAAACCCCGGTCCTGCCGCGATCGGCGTGGTCGTCTCGGATCCCGGCGGCGCGGTGATCGACGAGGTGGCGCAGACGATCGGCGTCGCGACCAATAACGTCGCGGAATACCAGGCCCTGCTCAAGGGTCTCGAGCGGGTGGCGGCCCTCGGCGCGCGGGAGGTCGAGGTGGTAAACGACTCGGAGCTCGTGGCCAAGCAGCTAACCGGCGCCTACAAGGTCAAGCACCCCTCGATGCGGCCCCTGTACGAGGAGGCGATCGCGGCGCTCAGAACGTTCGATCGCTGGGAGATCCGCAGCGTCCCGCGCGCTCAGAACGCACGTGCGGATGAGCTCGTCAACGAAGCGCTGGATGCCGCGTAGGTTTCACGATCGACCGCCGCAGGGTAAGAATTCGCTCGTGAGCTCCGTCGATGCTGTCCGGGGGCTCGCCAAGCGCCAAGAGGGCGCTCCGGTCATCAGCTTCTATCTCGATCTCGATCCGGAGAGCTTCGCGACGGCGCCCGCCCGCGCCTCGCAGATCCGCTCACTGATCGACGAAGCCGCGCGGGAGGTCGAATCAGATTCCTCGTTGGCCCACGACGAGAAGCAGGGCCTTCGCGAGGACCTCAAGCGCATCGGGGACTACCTTCGCTCGCCGGACGCGCCGTTCAAGGGTGCCAGATCGCTGGCCGTGTTCAGCTCGACTCCTGATGGGGTGTTCGACGCTGTACAGGTGCCGCGGCCGGTGCAGGCGCGTGTGGTGATCGAGCGAAGGCCGTATGTCGAGCCGCTCGTCGAGGCCACCGACAGTCGCCGCTGGTGCGTGGTGCTGGTGAGCAGGCGCGAGGGACGCGTGTTGGCAGAGGCCGTCAAACGCCGCTATCTACGCGAGCGCTTCGTGCGTCTCGCGGTCGGCGGCCCGCACGAGGTGGTGGCGCGCTTCGAAGGCATGCTGAGCGACGAGCTGCGGGCGAGGCTGGCGCCGGAGAGGGTCGATGTCGACCTCTCCTGTGCGACGGACGAGCAGCTTCGAGCAGCCGTATCGCCGCGCTGAACGAGCGGCGTGTCGAAACGCTGCTGCTCGATTCGGATGGCATCCGCCCCAACCGCCGCGGCACGCGCTGCCCAAGCTGCGGTCTGCTGACGCTCGAGGACGGCGAGTGCCCTGCCGACGGGACCCCGCTCGAGGACGTCGATTTGCGAGAGGCCACGGTCGAGTCCGCGCTCGCACAGGACGCCGAGGTGTTGCTCACCCGGCATTACCCCGACCTCGGCCCGCACCAGGGGATCGCGGCGCTGCTCCGCTTCTAGTAGGGCGAGGGGGCGCCGAACATCTCGGGCAGCCGCGCAGCGAGCGCGAAGTCCCCCTCGAACGACGCCCGGTCCTCGAGCAATGGCACCGCTGGATCGATCGTGCCGGCGGCGATCCGGACGAAGTCAGAAAGGGTGAAGCGGAGCGTCAGCTTGGCATGCGCATCACCTCCAGGACGCGCGCTGGCGTGACCGTTCAGGACCTGAACGGTCCATGACACAGGTGCGGCCTTCGTCGCCGGCCGGGAGAGCTCATAGACGATCGAGCCCTGGAAGCCGGCCGCTGCGTCGGGGTCAAACGCGCGGGTCATCCCGGTGAAGAGCGTCCGCTGAGCGATGGTCGAGCCGAAGCGTCGCTCGACCTGGGCATCTCCGGCATCAGCGACGATCCACGCGAGCAGGCGGGTGGCCTGGTCGCGGGCGGACTGGCGTGCACCCTCGGCCGCCAGCGCCAGCAGCTGCCGTGGCGTCGGCGGCGGCTGGCGAGCGCGCAGAGCGCTCGCGAGCTCGGCCCGCTCGTCGATCCGGTACGGGGTGGTGAGCACGCGCGCCGGCTCGCGGCGCGCCAGCGCCTGCTCGACGGCCGCCGCCAGCCGCTGCGCCTTGGCCGCCTCGCGCTCCTCGCGCCCCTCGGCGAAGCGCGGCAGGACGCGCTCGGAGAACAGCGTCAGCGACTCGCAGATGTGCTCGTGGCGATTGCGGCCGGACTGCACCACGAAGATCACCTGGTCCACACCAGCGCGCTCATAGCGCGCGACGAGGTCCGCGACCTGCTCCGGCGTCCCGATCGCCCCCCGCAGCGACCCGAGGCCCTGCTGCAGCAGCCTGACTCCGAGTGGAGCCTGGTCTGGCCGCACGATCTCCCGGGCGAAGCCGCTGCGGTCACGACCTAGCTCGAACTCCTTCCACACGTCGGTGACGCCCGGCTCGTGCTCGGCGATCCCGTAGTAGTGCATCAGCGAGTAGCCGAAGAAATGCGCGCCATCGATGCCGCGCTCGATCGCCTGCGCCTCGTCCTCGCCGAGCATCATCGGCAGCACGACAGCGAGGTTGGGGTTGACCGCGAACCCCGCCGGCACGCACTCGGGCGACGAGAGCAGGTGGTAGTACTCGGTGACCCACTTGGCGGCGTCCTCGGGCTCGACGAACGAGAACGACAGCGCTCCAATGCCGTTGCGCGCCGCGACGTGGATCGTCTCCCGGCGGCTGCAGGCCACCCACAGCGGCGGATGGGGCTTCTGCAGCGGCTTCGGGACGACGTTGCGAGGGGGCATCCGCACGAACCCGTCGTCGAGGCCCGCGAATGGCGTCTCGACGAACATCCGCGCGACCGCGTCGAGCTCTCGCTCCCACATCTCACGCTTGCGCTCGCGGTCGATCAGGAACCCGCCGAGCTCCGCGGCCGAGCTCGACTCGCCCGTGCCGAACTCGACCCGGCCGTCTGATATCAGGTCGAGGGTCGCGACCCGCTCGGCGATCCGCGCCGGATGGTTGACCGCCGGCATCACGTTGACGATGCCGTGGCCGAGCCGGATCCGCTTGGTGCGCTGTGAGGCCGCCGCCAGGAACACCTCGGGCGCGGAGGAGTGGGAGTACTCCTCGAGGAAGTGATGCTCGACCTCCCAGACGTAGTCGAACCCGAGCCGGTCGGCCAGCTCTACCTGGTCGAGCGCGTCGCGCAGCAGATCCGCCTCGCTTCGCTCATCCCAGGGGCGCGGAAGCTGGTGCTCGTAGAAGATGCCGAACCGCACGCGGCGATCTTATGGGTGGGGGCGGGCGGGTAGCGCTTGAAAAGGGCCGATGCCGGATATAATTGCTGACACAACCATTCTTCAACTACCGACGACATTGGAGGCAGGCCAGTGAACCTTGGATTGTTAGTTCTGCGTGTGGTCGTCGGCCTGCTGTTTGCAGGTCACGGCGCACAGAAGCTGTTCGGGTCCTTCGGCGGACACGGGCTGAAGGCCACCGCCGGGTTCTTCGACAACATCGGGCTGAAGCCCGGCCACATCCACGCGTCCGCCGCGGGGGTGCTCGAGTTCGGCGGCGGGATCTTGCTGGCGCTCGGGCTGTTGACGCCGGTCGCGTCGGCGATGCTGATCGCCGTGATGACCGCCGCGGTCATCACCGTGCACGGAACAAAGGGCATCTGGTCGACCAACGGCGGCTACGAGTACAACCTCGTGCTGTCGGCGGTCGCGTTCGCGCTGGCCGCGGTCGGGGCAGGAGCCTGGTCGATCGACCATGCCCTGAGCCTCTCCATGCACGGCGTCCTGTGGGCGGTCGGCGCGCTCGTAGTCGGCATCGCCGGCGGGCTCGGAGCCGTCGCAAGTGGCCGCTCGTACGCCGCGCGCGAGCAACGGCGCCACCCGCAGCCAACGCACCGCCCGACACCGGCATAACGCTCACTCAACGTGGGTGGACCCCCTGCAGGTCCCGGCGGGTCCACCCACTCGATAACCTCCACGCCGTGACCGACACCCTGATCGAGCTCAGCACGAGACTGCAGGACGCCGCGGCGCGGCTGCGGGCCGGAGAGCTCGAACCCGATGCTGCTCTGGGGCTGATCGAGGAGTGCGCGCGGCTCGCTGCCGAGGCGAGCGCTGAGGTGGACGAGCGTGCGCGGGCGGCGGTCGAGCCGCTGCCGGACCTTCCCGGCCAGCTCCCTTTACCGGCAGCCTAAGCGTGCCCCGCGATGCCTGAGTGGCCGTCCAGCCTGGCGGCGAAACGGGTCGAACGGGCTCAATATCCCGATCACCTGCGTGCCGAAGTCGAGCGCTACCTTGAATCGCTGCACTTCTCGACCGAGGCCGCTTCGGCCGGGCTCGAGGAGGCGATGCGATATTCGCTACTGGCCGGTGGCAAGCGGATCCGGCCAGTGCTCGCGCTCGCCACGGCCCGGGCGATCGGCCTCGACCCGCACACCATGCTGCCGCTCGCCGGCGCGATTGAGCTGATCCACACATACTCGCTGATCCACGACGACCTGCCGGCGATGGATGACGACGATCTGCGCCGCGGGCGTCCCACGTGCCACAAGGTTTTCGGCGAGGGCGTCGCGATCCTGGCCGGCGATGGGCTCTACGCCGAGGCGTTCGCGCACCTGCTCTCAGAGCAGCAGGGCGAGCCCGAGAACCTCCTGGCCGCTGCCCGTGAGCTTGCGATAGCCACGGGCGTTCAGGGCATGGTCGGGGGCCAGTACCTCGACGTGGCCGAAACGGCGCCCGAGGGACCACAAGGCCTGCGCCGGCTGCACGAGTTGAAGACCGGAAGACTGATCGGCGCGAGCATCATCTGCGTGCTGTTGCTGGCGCCCCTTGATCCCGGCGGGCACGAACGTGACACAATCCCGTTGTTCCGTGTCTATGCTGGTGAGCTTGGCGTGCTCTTCCAGATCGTCGACGACATCCTCGACGTGACTGGGTCACAGGAGATCCTGGGTAAGCGCCAGGGCAGCGACGAGCGGCTCGGAAAGCGCACGTACGTGACCGAATTCGGACTCGACGGAGCGCGCCGGCTGGCCGACGAGTCGCATCAGCGGGCCCGCGCGGCGCTCGCACAAGCAGCACCCGCTGGAGCGGCACAGCTAGAGCAGATCACAGACTTCATCGCGATCCGAACTTACTGATGGCCGATCATCCGGATTCAACGTCGCCGCAACCGTCCGAGAGGACACTCCTGGAGCGCATCGCCCAGCCACGGGATCTTCACGGCCTCACCGACCAGGAGCTCCAGCTCGTCGCGCAGGAGCTGCGCGAGCACATCATCGACACGGTGGGGGAGATCGGCGGGCACTTCGGCGCGAACCTGGGGACCTGCGAGATCGCGGTCGCCCTGCACTCGCTGCTCGACTCGCCGCGCGACAAGATCCTCTGGGACGTCGGCCATCAGGCGTACCCGCACAAGGTGCTGACGGGCCGCCGCGACCAGCTGCACACGATCCGTCAGTACGGCGGGCTGGCCCCGTTCTGTGCGATCCACGAGTCAGAGCACGACATCATGGGCGCCGGCCACGCCTCCACCGCGATCGGCTACGCGGTCGGGATCAAGGAAGCGATGCGCCGCGGCCTGGCCGAGGACGGCAACGTGGTCGCGGTCGTCGGAGACGGCGCGATGACCGGCGGCGTGGCATTCGAGGCGGTCCATCAGGCCGGCGGCGAAGGGACTCCGATCGTGGTGCTGCTCAACGACAACGGCATGTCGATTGCCCCCAACGTCGGCGCGCTCTCGCGGTACTTCAACCGCGTGCGCCTGAACCCAAAGCTCTGGCACGCTCGCGAGGGCGTCGAGGGGGGGCTGACCAAACTCCCGGTCGGGATCGGCGCAGCGTTCGAGCGGATCGGCCCGCACTTCAAGGAATCGATCAAGGCCTTCTGGGCGCCCGGGCTGTGGTGGGAGGAGCTCGACTTCGCCTACATGGGCGTGATCGACGGACACGATGTCCGCGCTGTGCGGCGCGCGCTGAGAGAGGCGCTGACCGCCGAGCGCCCGGTCGTGGTGCACTGCGCGACCGTCAAGGGCAAGGGCTTCGCGCCCGCCGAGGAGGGCGGCCTCGAGGGGATGGAGAAGTGGCACGCCGCCAAGCCGAACTCGATCTCCGGTCGTGCTCCCGCCGTCGCGAACGGCAGCGCGACGCCCTCCAAGCCGTCCCCTCCGCAGTACACCCAGGTGTTCGGCAACGCGCTCGTCGAGGAATGCCGGCGCGACGATCGCGTGATCGGGATCACCGCCGCGATGAACTCCGGCACCGGGCTCAACATCCTCCAGTGCGAGCTCCCCGAGCGCTACTACGACGTCGGCATCGCCGAGCAGCAGGCGATCCTGTTCGCGGCGGGCCTCGCCCTCCAGGGCTGCAAGCCCGTGGCCGCGGTCTACTCGACCTTCCTGCAGCGCGCGTACGACCAGATCGTCCACGACGTCTGCCTGCAGAAGCTGAACGTCGTGTTCGCGATGGACCGCGCGGGGCTGGTCGGCGACGACGGGCCCACGCACCATGGCGCGTTTGACATCGCCTACCTGCGCTGCCTGCCGAACATCGTGCTGATGGCGCCGCGCGACGAGGCGATGCTGGTGCACATGCTGCACACAGCGCTCGCCTACGACGACGGGCCGGTCGCGCTGCGCTACCCGCGCGGCGCGGGCGCCGGCGTCGCCCTCCCAGAGCGCCCGCGGCAGATCCCAATCGGCACCGGAGAGATCCTCCGCGAGGGGGATCGGGTGGCGCTGCTGGCCTACGGGACCGGCGTCGGCAAGGCACTCGAGGCCGCCGCGATCCTAGCCGATCGAGGCATCGAGGTGACCGTCGCGGACGCCCGCTTCGCGAAGCCGATCGACGCCGGCCTCGCGGCGCAGCTCGCTGCCGAGCACGAGCTACTGGTGACCGTCGAAGATGGCGTGCTCGCCGGTGGCTTTGGCTCCGCCGTCTGGGAGACCCTGTCCGACGCGGGGCTGGGGGTGGGCGGGGCTCGAATAATGCGTGTCGGCCTGCCGGACCGCTACGTCACCCACGGCGCCCCGAAGCTCCTCCACGAGGAGGTCGGGTTCACCGGCGAGCGGATCGCGGAGCGGATCGAGGCCGCCGTCGCCGAGTTCACCGGCGTAGCCGGATAGCGGTCCGGACGGGCCCGCCCGGCCCCACGGATGCCGCGAAGCGGCCCAAAAACTCGCCGCATGCCCGCACGGCGCCAGAAAACCTCCTCAACGCTGCGCAAATGCAGAACGGCCCACCATCATGGCGGGCCGTTCGAGGGAGGAGAGATGTCTCTGTATGGGTGTGTTGGGAGGAAGTCTGAGACTGATGGTGCCCCCAGATCGGCGACTCGACTGTGAGGTCCGTCACGCATTGGATGGACCACTGCGTGGGTGTTGACGTACCGTTCCGCGTGCCGTGAAGCGCATCAGACTCGACAGCTTGCTCTCGCAGCGGGGCATGTTCCCTTCGCGCTCGCGCGCAGCCGCATCGGTGCTGGCCGGCGACGTGTTGCTGCTGCCCGGGCGCCGGCGTGCGGAGAAGCCCGGGCAGATGGTGCCCGAGGACGTCGTGGTCGAGCTCGTAGCGGCGCCGGCGTTCGTGTCGCGCGGCGGGATCAAACTCGCCAACGCGCTCGACCATCTGGGCCTCGATGCGGAGCGGCGGATGGCGCTCGACGTCGGCGCGTCGACGGGAGGCTTCACGGACTGCCTGCTCCAGCGCGGCGCCGCGCACGTGATCGCCGTGGACGTCGCCTACGGCGAGCTCGACTGGCGGCTTCGCTCGGACGATCGCGTGACCGTGATCGAGCGGCGCAACGCCCGTTCGCTCCATCCGGCCGAGCTTCCCTACGCCCCAGATCTGATCGTGATCGACGTCTCGTTCATATCGGTGACCAAGGTTCTGGAGGCGGTGCTCGGCTGCGCCGCCGACCGGTTCGACTGCCTGGCGCTGGTCAAGCCGCAGTTCGAGGTCGGACGCGAGCTGGTCGGCAAGGGCGGCGTCGTGCGCGAGGCTGGGCTGCGGCGCCGCGCGCTGATCGATGTCGGCGCGGCAGCGCGGGATCTGGGCTGTGCGGTGCTCGGCTTCGCGAGCTCCGGGCTGCCGGGGCCGAAGGGAAACCGCGAGACGTTCGTGTGGCTGGCGGAGGGCGCGCGCCGGGGTGTGCCCGATCTCGAGGCCGCAGCGCGGGAGGTCGAGCCATGAGCCCCGGAGCTGCGGTCCGCGCCGCGCAGCCGATTCGTACGGCGACCGTGTTCACCCACCGGCGGCCCGCCCATACCGGCCCGGCGGTGATGAAGCTGCTGGAGATCGCGCGCGAGTCGGGAGCGGTCCTGCGGCTCGACCACGACGAGACGCGCAAGCACGAGCTCGAGCCGGAGGAGGGCCTCGAGCTCGACGCCCGCGTGATCCCCGGGGTGGACATGTGCTTCGTGCTGGGGGGCGACGGCACGATCCTGACGGCGCTGCGGACCTACGCAGGGACGGGCGTGCCGGTGTTCGCGGTCAACTTCGGAGAGATCGGGTTTCTGGCCAGCGTCGACCGCGAGGACGCGGAGGAGGGCTTCAGGCGCGCCTTCCGCGGCGAGTTCGAGGTCCTCTCGCTGCCGGCCATCGAGCTATCCGGAGACCGCGGCGAATGGCTCGCGATCAACGACATGTCGATGCACCGGCAACCAGGCAAGCGCGTCGCCGACCTCGAGTACTCGGTCGACGGGGAGCAGATCGGGCGGGTGCGCTGCGACGGCCTGGTCGTATCGACGCCGGCCGGCTCGACCGGTTACAACCTGGCCAACGGCGGCCCGGTGATGGCCTGGGGGGTGGAGGGCTTCGTGGTCTCCTTCATCGCGCCGCACTCCCTGACCGCGCGGGCGCTGGTCGTCGCCCCACAGGACGCGCTCGCGGTCGGCAATCGCTCGCGCGAGGAACCGGTTGACGTCACCGTCGACGGTCGCCCCGTATGCGTGCTCGCGCCGGGCGAGCAGATCGAGGTGCGGTTCCTGAGCGACCAGGGATCTCTGGCCCAGCTGCCCGGGGCGAGCTTCTATCAGCGGTTGCGCGAGAAGTTCGGGCGGCTGGCCAGCGCGCCATAGGCGGTTGGGGGTGGGTGGGACCGAAGACATCCGTCGGGGGCGCTTGGTACACCGTCGCGGATGCTCTACGAGCTGCTTGTCGAGAATCTGCTGCTGATGGAGCGGGCCGAGCTCCGGCTCGCTCCGGGCCTCAATGTGCTCACCGGGGAGACAGGGGCGGGCAAGACGCTGCTCGCGCACGCGATCGACCTGCTGCTGGGCGGCAAAGCTCGCCGGGGGATCGTCCGCGAGGGTGCCGCCGAGGCGTATGTGGAGGGCATCTTCTCGCTCCCGGATGAGCTGCGTGACTGCGAGCTGGTGCCTGAGGACGCGCAGGAACTGGTGCTCGCGCGACGAGTGTGGCCCGATGGGAGGACGCGTGCGTACGTGTGCGGGCGGTCGGCGACGCTCGCCGACCTGCGCGAGCTGGGCGGCCGGCTGCTCGCGTTCTACGGGCAGCACGAGCACCGCAAGCTGATGCTGTCGAGCGCTCAGCTTGAGATTCTCGACGCCCATTGCGGGCCGGAGACGGTCGCGTTGCGCGGTGAGGTGGGCCGGGCCCACGAGCTGGCGCGCTCGCTCGAGCAGCGTGCCGCCGAACTTGCCGCACTGGCGGGCGCGCGTGATCGCGAGCTCGACCTGCTGAAGTTCGAGCTCGACGAGATCGAGGCGGTCGCCCCGAGCGAGCACGAGGAGGCCGAGTTGCTCGCCGAGCGCGACCGGCTGCGGCACCTCGAGACGCTCCGGGGGGCCGCGGCCTTTGGCGCGGAGGCGCTGACGCCCGACGACGGCGGTGGACTCTCGGAGACCCTTGCCGACGCGGCCTCCCAACTCGAGCCGGCCGCGAACCTCGACCCGGTGCTGCGCCCGCTATCCGAGCGCTTGAACGCACTGCGCTACGAGGCCGAGGACCTCGGCGGCGAGCTACGTCGCTACGCGCTGGGGGTCGAGGCTCCGCCTGACCGCCTGGACGAGCTGGAGGACAGGCTGGCGCGCTTTGCCCGGCTCGAGCGCAAGCACGGGGGATCGATTGCCGATGTCCTCCAGCACGCGGCGCACTGCCGCGCTCGGCGCGACGAGCTCGAGGACGCCGATGTTGCGCTCGCCGAGGCGCAGGAGAAGCTGGCGGACGCGCGGGCGAAGCTTTCAGTCCTGGCGGACGAGCTCGGGGAGCGCCGGCGGGCCGCGGCGCCCGGACTGGCAGAGGAGGTGCGCGCTCGGCTCGCCGAGCTGGCGATGCCGGATGCGTCGTTCGAGGTCGACGTCCAGCCGCGTGCCGAGGGCTGCGGCCCCCGCGGGGCCGACACGGTCGAGTTGCTGATCGCCCCGAACGCCGGGCTGCCGGCAGGCCCCGTCAGGGAGATCGCGTCGGGTGGCGAGCTATCGCGCGTGATGCTGGCGCTGCTGAGCGTCGCGCACGGCTCTCCCGGCGAGGACGCCCCGCTGCTGGTCTTCGACGAGGTCGACGCCGGCATCGGCGGGCACACGGCTCGCGCCGTCGGCGAGCACCTGCGCCAGCTCGCGAGCGACCGGCAGGTCCTCTGCATCACCCATCTCCCGCAGGTCGCGGCCCAGGCGGCCCGGCACTTCACGATCGCGAAGGACGCCTCTCGTTCGCCGGCTCGGACGACGGTGTCCGCGCTGGACGGTGATGGCGTGGTCGATGAGATCGTGCGGATGCTCGGCGCCGGCGAGGGTGATCGGGCGGCGAGCCAGCACGCGCGGGAGCTGCTTCGGGCGGCTTGATCGGGGCCTCGCTCCGCTCGGCGTCCGTGGGGCCGGGAGGCCCCGTCCAGACGGCTTTGGTGGGTGCGTCGGCTGGCGCCTCGCCCGGCCTGGGTAAGCGCGTCCGCCTGCGCAGGGTGGGCGGGACCCAGTCTTCGTCCTTCGGCCGGGGCCTGGTCGCTTGACCTGCCGGGCATTTGGGCTGGGGATGGGGTGGCGAGAACGACCATTTCGCTCAAGAGCGGCAAACCCGGGTGGCGCCTATGCGCAAGGTGGTCGCTGTCGCTTGAGCGGCCACTTCGCTCAAGAGCGCCACGGCTAGCTGGCGCTCTTGAGCAATATGGTCGTTCGCCCCTCCGCCCTCGTGCTTCAGCGGGAGCGGGGTGTCTGAATGAAGTCCCGCCCGGGTGGGATCCCATTCCCCGCCGGCCATGGATGGCCGGCGGAATGGGCACTGACGGAGCCGGCACCGCAAGAGCAACCGGCCCCGCCGCCAAAAGCCACGCCAACGCCGAACGGCCATGCGGGCCGCACGGGTGGGCGGGATCCCAATCCCCGGCGCGCAGCAGCCCGTGAACACCGCGGGTCACGTCCGAGACCCACGCTACTTTGAGGTGGTCAACTACACTCGAACTCCAGGATCGATTTGATGGCCCAAGGCGAAACGCGCTTCATCTTCATCACGGGCGGAGTCGTCTCCTCGCTGGGCAAGGGGATCGCTGCTGCGTCGATTGGACGGCTGCTCGTCGCGCGCGGTCTCGATGTGCAGCTGCAGAAGTTCGACCCGTACATCAACGTCGACCCCGGCACGATGTCGCCCTACCAGCACGGCGAGGTGTTCGTGACCGAGGACGGTGCCGAGACCGATCTCGACCTCGGGCACTACGAGCGTTTCACCGACGCGAATACTTCTCGCGCCTCCAATGTGACGGCGGGCGGGATCTACAACACGGTGATCCGCCGCGAGCGACGCGGCGACTATCTGGGCGCGACCGTCCAGGTGGTGCCGCACATCACCGACGAGATCAAGCAGCGGATCAAGCTGATGGCCGAGTCCAGCGACGTCGATTTTGTGATCACCGAGATCGGCGGGACGGTCGGCGACATCGAGTCGCTGCCGTTCCTTGAGGCGATCAGGCAGTTCCCGGTCGACGTCGGCCGGCGGCGTTGCATGTTCATCCATCTGACGCTCGTGCCCTACATCGGCCACGCGGGCGAGCTGAAGACCAAGCCGACCCAGCACTCCGTCAACGAGCTGCGGCGGATCGGTATCGCGCCGGACATGGTCGTGTGCCGCTCGGAGTCGGTCCTCTCCTCCGAGATCCGACGCAAGATCGCGCTGTTCGCCAGCCTGCCCGTGGAGGCCGTGGTGTCGGCCTACGACGTCCCGGACATCTACCGAGTGCCGCTCGTGTTCCGGGCGGAGGGCGTCGACGACTTCATCCTGCGTGAGCACTTCGGTCTGCAAGCCCCGGAGCCCGACCTCAGCAATTGGGAGGCGATCACAGAGCGAGCCGGCGAGGCCACGGGCAGCGTCCGGATCGCGCTCGTCGGCAAGTATGTCCAGCTCGAGGACGCCTACCTGTCGGTCGTCGAGGCGCTCCGACATGCGGGCATCCACCATGGCTGCAAGGTCGAGATCGACTGGGTCGATTCCGAGACCGTCGGTGACCCCGAGGTTGCCGCGCGCCTGCGCAGCGCCGGCGGCATCCTGATCCCCGGCGGCTTCGGCGGCCGCGGCTGGGAGGGCAAGATCCGGGCCGCGCAGATCGCGCGCGAGCATCGCATCCCGTATCTCGGAATCTGCTTGGGGATGCACGTCGCCGTCAGTGAGTTCGCCCGGCATGTGGCCGGCATGGACGGCGCCAACTCGACCGAGATGGACCTCGAGACGCCGTTCCCGGTGATCGATCTGCTCCCCGAGCAGAAGGAGATCGCCGATATGGGCGGCACGATGCGGCTCGGTGCCGATCCCGTGAAGCTCCACGACGACACTCGAATCCGCGCGCTGTACGACGAGCCGGTCGTGTACGAGCGCCACCGGCATCGCTACGAGGTCAACAACCACCTGCGCAAACGGCTCGAGTCGCAGGGCCTTGTCTGCTCGGGTACCTCCCCGGACGAGCGTCTCGTCGAGGCGATCGAGCTCGACTCCGACCAGCACCCGTTCTTCGTCGCCTCCCAGTACCACCCGGAGTTCAAGTCCCGTCCCGATCGCCCCGCGCCGCTGTTCAGAGAGTTCGTGGGCGCCGCGCTGGCGCAAGTTGACGCGGCCGCCGGCGCCGATGCGACGGATGATGCGCACGACCGCGCCCACGCGGCGCACGCGCGCGACGTCACGGTCTCCCGCGCGATTCAGGGCCCGTGACGGACCCGCGGTGAGGCGGGCCAGCGACGCGGAGCGCGAGCGCCTCCACGAGACGTTTGCGACGCTGTGCAGAATCGAGAGCCCTTCCGGCCGTGAGCGCGCCTGCGCGGACTGGGTCAGCTCCGAGCTGCGAGCGATCGGTGTGGCAGTCGAGGAGGACGGCGTCGGGCCCCGTGCGGGCTCTCAGGCCGGCAACCTGATCGCCAGGATTCCCGGCGGCGGTTCACAGACGATCATGCTGTGCGCGCATCTGGACACGGTGCCGCTGGCCGCTCCCGTCGAGCCGGTCGTCGTCAACGGAGGCTGGGAGAACGCCAACGAGGGGATCCTCGGCGCCGACAACAAGTCCTCGGTCGCGGTCCTGCTGGCACTCGCCCGGCGGTTCATGGCATCCGAGCCGCCTGCACCCGTGGGGATCGAGCTGGTCTTCACCGTCTGCGAGGAGGTCTCGCTGCGGGGGTCTCGAGAGTTCGACACCTCACGGCTCTCCAGCGGGTTCGGGTACGTGTTCGATCACGCCACGCCGATCGGAGAGATCGTGCTGGCCTCGCCGACCCATTACCGCCTGGACGCCGAATTTCACGGCCGTGCAGCCCACGCCGGCGTCCGTCCCGAGGAGGGACGCAGCGCGATCGCCGCGGCGGCCACGGGGATCGCGACGATGACGCTAGGGCGACTCGACGCCGAGACGACCGCGAACATCGGCACGATCGAGGGCGGCAGCGCGCTCAACGTGGTGCCCGAGCGCTGCAGCCTGGTGGCGGAGGCACGGAGCCTCGACGACGCTCGCGCGGAGGCGGTGATCACCGAGATGGTCGATCATCTTCAGGATGCCGCCGACGCCGCCGAATGCGACCTCGACGTGACGGTCGAGAGGATGTTCAAGGGCTACAGGACCCGCGCGCGAGCGCCGGAGGTGCTGCTGGCCGAGCGCGCCCTCCAGGCCTGCGGCTACGAGCCGACGCATATCGCCACCGGAGGCGCCTCCGATGCCAACTCGTTTCAGGCGGCCGGGTTCCCGTGCACCAACCTCGCGGACGGCACCGAGCACAATCACGAGCCTGGCGAGCGGATTAGCGTCGGTGCGCTCGAGGGGATGCTCGAGGTTGCGATCGCGATCGTCGAGGAGGCCGGTCGTGGCATTTGAACCGATCGGCTCGGAGGTCAAATGGGAGGGGAAGATCGTTCGCGTAGGGGTCGAGCGGTTCCGTCATGACGACGGAAACGAGGTCACGCGCGAGAAGGTCTGGCACCCCGGCGCGGTGGGGATCCTCGCGCTCGACGAGCAGCACGTGTGGCTCACGCGCCAGCCGCGCGAGGCGGTGCACGTACAGGCCTCACTGGAGATCCCGGCCGGGAAGCTGGACGTGCCCGGCGAGCACCCGCTCGAGACCGCAAAGCGCGAGCTCGCCGAGGAGATCGGAAAGCAGGCCGGTCAGTGGACCGAGCTGATGGCCTTCTACACGAGCCCCGGATTCAGCGACGAGCGCGTATGGCTATACCGGGCGACGGATCTGACCGACGCTCCCGATGTCGAGCCGGACGAACTCGAGCGGATCGAGATCGTGCCGTGGCCGCTCGCGCAGCTCGATCAGGCGATCGAGCAGTGTGAGGACTCGAAGTCGCTGATCGCATTGCTCTGGCTCGTCGCCCAGTCAGCAGGACCGCAGCGCTGACGCGGCGAATAGGCCGTCATGGCTACAACCGAGGTGTCTTCGGGGGCGCGCCGGCTCACCGATCTGACGCTTGACTTTCTCGCCTACCTCGAGCTTGAGCGCGGTCTGTCACGCAACACGCTGGAGGCCTACCGCTCCGACCTCCAGCAGTTCGGGCAGTTCCTCGATCGGCGGGGTCTCGATCCGCTGGAAGTCGGGCCCCGCGACCTCGCAGCGTTCGTGTCCGAGCTCGCGGAGGGCCGCGACGGCAGGCGTCCGGTTGCGCCGGCGACGCTGCAGCGCAAGATCGCGTGCCTGCGCTCGTTCTACCGACATCTGCGCCGCGACCAGGTTCTGGAACACGATCCGACGGCCGAGCTGCGACCACCGCGCTCCCGGGGCCGGCTGCCCAAGGTGCTCACCCGAGACGAGGTTGCCCGGTTGCTGGCCGCGCCGCGCGGGACGTCCGCTGGCGCGCTGCGCGATCGAGCCCTGCTCGAGACGATGTATGCGTGTGGACTGCGCGCCTCGGAGGCGATCGCGCTCGAGTTGGGGCACCTGGATCTAGAGGCGGGGATCCTCCGCGCTCACGGCAAGGGATCGAAGGAGCGGCTCGTCCCGATCGGGACGAAGGCCGTGGAGGCGCTAACGAACTACATCGAGAGAGCTCGGCCGCGGCTGGTCGGTCTGCGGGATGAGCCGCGCGTGTTCGTCAACCTGCGTGGCGGAAGGCTCTCGCGCCAGGGGCTGTACAAGATCGTCCAGCGCCACGCGCGCAGCGTCGGACTCGACCAGCGGATGAGCCCCCACACGCTGCGCCACACGTTCGCCACCCACCTGCTGGCGGGTGGCTGCGATTTGCGCTCGCTGCAGGAGATGCTCGGTCACGCCGACATCGGCACGACCCAGATCTACACGCACCTGTCGGCGGAGCGGCTGCGCGACGTGTACTTCGATGCCCACCCGCGGGCGCAGATCGGGCGCGGGGATTAGCATCCCGCGTGTGGGGCTGACGCACTTCGACGAGGCGCCTTCGCAACAGTTCGAGATCGGCCATCTGCGCGGTCGCTGGACCGGCCTCGGGGAGGCAGCGGGGTGCGTCGGTGTGGGGGTGCGACGGTTGCAGATACCCGCCGGCGCCTGGTCGACCCCGGCACACGAGCACGGCCGCGGGGAGGAGATCTTCTACGTGCTGGGTGGCCGCGGGATTTCGTGGCAGGGCGGCAAGACCGCCGAGGTCTCCGCCGGTGACTGCATCGTCTACCTGCCGCGCCGGGGAGCGCACAGCCTGCACGCGCTCGATGATCTCGACGTGCTCGCGTTCGGGCCCAGAGAATTCGACGAAAGCGTGTGGTTTCCGCGGCTGAGTTTGGCGTTTGCGGGCCGCGGCGCGGTCGAGGCGGCCGCTCGGAGCGTCAATGGGGCGCCGATCCAGTTCGTGCGCGAGGCGGAACTCGGCCCGCCGGAGCTCCCCTCCTCCTCCTCCTCCTCCTCCTCCTCCTCCTCCTCCTCGTCCTCCTCTTGTCTGAGTCTGAGTCTGAGTCTGAGTCTGAGGAAGAGCCGGGCCCACGGCCACCCACGATCGTCAACGTACAGGACGTACCGGCAGAGCCGCTCGAGCGGCCGCGCGTGGTGCGGGTCCGCCGCAACCTGGGCCGCGCGGCGGGCTCGATCACGACCGGGCTGCAGCACGCCGAGATCGCTCCCGGCAAGGAGAACACGGCACAGCACTGCCACTCGCTCGAAGAGGAGATCTTCGTGATCCTGGACGGTGGCGGCGTGCTGGTGCTCGGCGAGGAGGAGATCCCCGTCGGACCCGGCAATGTCATATCGCGGCCCGCGGGCACGGGGATCGCGCACTTGCTGCGCGCCGGCGAGTCCGGCATGCGCTACCTGGCCTACGGGACCCGCGACCCCGGGGACGTCTGCTACTACCCGCGCTCGAACAAGATCGCCTTCCGTGGCGTCGGCGTGATCGCCAGGCTCGAGCGGCTCGAGTACTGGGACGGGGAGGACTGAGGTGCTCTCTGCGCTGACGCGCTCGCTGCACCCGGCTCAGGCATCGTGAACAGGGCGTTTGTCGTCGTGCTCGACGCCTGCGGCGCCGGCGCGCTGCCCGATGCGGCCGACTACGGCGATCAGGGCATGAACACGCTGGCGCACCTGGCAAGTGCTGCAGGTGGCCTGCGACTGCCGACGCTCCAGCGGCTCGGGCTGGGCTCGATCCTCCCGCTCGCCGGGGTTGCCCCGGCGGCGTCCCCGGTTCTGCACGGCCGGCTCGCACCCATGGGGCCGGGCAAGGATTCGACCGCCGGGCATTGGGAGCTGATGGGCGTCGTGGTGCCGTCCGCGCCCCCGGTATACCCCGACGGGTTCCCCCCTGAGGTCGTCGATGTCGTCGTCGCGGCGAGCCGACGGGGCGTGATCTGCAACCGCCCCAGTAACGGCATCGAGGCGATCGAGCGCTTCGGCGCTCGACACCTCGAAACCGGGGAGCTGATCGTCTACACCAGCCAGGACTCGGTGCTGCAGATCGCCGCCCACGTGGATGTGCTCTCACCAAGCGCGCTGTATGAGATCTGCGAGCAGGTTCGGGCCGGGCTGGACGGGGAGCACGCGGTGGGGCGGGTGATCGCCCGGCCGTTCCGAGGCGCTGTAGGCGCGTTCGAGCGCACCGAGGGGCGGCGCGATTATTCGGTGCGCCCATCGTCTGCGAGCTATCTCGAGGCCGTGCAGGCGGCCGGCGTCGAGGTTCACACGGTCGGCAAGGTGGGCCAGCTGTTCTCCGGGATCGGCATCGATGTCCAGCATCCCGGCGCGACCAACGCGCAGGCACTCGGGCAGACAACCGATCTGTTGCGCTCGCTGCGACGCGGTTTCGTATTCACGAACCTGATCGAGACCGATCAGGTGTACGGTCACCGGCACGATGTCGATGGCTTTCACCGAGCGCTCAGGGAGATCGACGCTTGCCTCGCCGGATGGCTGGCGCTGATCGGGGATGGTGACCTGTTGATCCTCACCGCCGACCACGGTTGCGATCCGACGTCTTCGAGCACCGACCACACGCGCGAGTACGCACCGCTGCTCGCCGTGTTCGAGGGCCACGCATCTCGCCGCCACGACGGCCTGCTTGCGGACGTCGGGGCGAGCGTCCTCTGGTGGCTCACCGGTAGCGGTGCGCCCGAGCTGCCGGGCGAGCCGTTCGTCGTCTAAGGGTCTCGGTGCCAGAGCTACCCGAAGTAGAGACGATTCGCCGCCAACTTGCGCCCCACCTCGAAGGGCGCAAGATCGAGCGCGTGGAGATCCTGGATTGGCGCTGGACTCGTCCGGATCGACCGGCCCGTGTCGCGGCCCAGCTGCGCGGCCGCACCGTCGAGCGTGTCGGGCGCTCGGGCAAGTACCTCGTCTGGACCCTGTCCGGCGAGCGCTTCCTGCTGATCCACCTGCGGATGACCGGCGCGCTGCTGTTCGACCCGGAGGCGGAGGGTGGGGGGGATCCAATCCATACGCGCGTGCGCTTCGAGCTCGACGCAGGTCACCGGCTGATCTATGTGGACCCGCGCCGCTTCGGCACCGGCCACCTGGTGATCGGCGCTCAGGCCCGCGACGCGTACCTCGACGCGCGGATCGGGATCGAGCCGTTCACCGAAGCGTTCACGGCGGCCCACCTGCGCCAGACGGCCAGCGGGCGCAAGGCTCCCGTCAAGGCCTTCCTGCTCGACCAGCGCCGGATCGCGGGCGTCGGAAACATCTACGCCGACGAGGCCCTATTCCGCGCCGGGATCCATCCGCTGCGGCCCGCTGGTCGCCTGACCGCAGCCCAGCTGGCGCGCCTGCGCGACGCGATCGAGGAGGCGCTGTCTGCGGGGATCGAGGCCAAGGGAGCTTCGATCGACGACTTCCGCCACATCGACGGTGCCCGTGGATCCTTCCAGGACAAGTTCCTCGTCCATCGACGCGAGGGCGAGCCGTGCGTGAACTGCGGCACGACGATCAGGAAGATCGTCGTCGGCGGCCGCGGGACGTACGTGTGCGAGCAGTGCCAACCGCGCCCGCGGCGGGCACCCAGGCGAGTCGCGAGGTCCTAGGGACGGCGCTATGCCGCCAGCAGTGCGCCGAGCTGGCCCTCGCGGTCAGCCGCGAGCAACTCATCGAAACCGCCGACCGTCCGACCGTCGATCACGATCTGCGGGAAAGTGATCATCCCCGTACGGCGAACCAACTCGTCCCGGCCGTCCGGGTCCCTTGCCAAATTGATCTCTTCATAACCGATTCCACGGCGGCCAAGGAGCATCTTCGCGCTTACGCACTTGGAGCAGTGATCGGTGGTGTAGACAGTGACTATTGCCATCGCTTCAGAAAGTATAGCAACGCAATTGGAGCCGCGACGCGGTTCGCGGAGGGCGCGATGCCGGCCCCGCTGAGAACCGAGGCGCTCGTCCTGCGCTCGATCCGCTACGGCGAGGCCGACCGGATCTTGCACCTCTATACGCCCCAAAATGGCCGCCTCGGCGCGATCGCCAAGGGAATTCGGAGATCCCGGAGCCGCTTCGGCGCTCGGCTCGAGCCGTTCTCGCACGTTTGGGTCGTTCTCCAGGCCGGGCGCGGGGATCTGTTCACGGTCACGGGCGTCGACACGGTCGCCATCCACGGCGGACTGCGCGAGTACGCGGCGACGCTGGATGCCGCGGCGCGCGCGTGCGATGCGGTAGCGCGCCTGTTCGAGACCCCCGACCCGCACCCGGAAGTGTTCACCCTGCTCGCCAACGAGCTTGCGCTGCTCGCCTCCGACGGCGTGCATGCCCGCCCCTCGAACGGACTCGCGTTCCGCTTGAAGCTGCTGCTCCCGGCGGGGATCCTGCCGCAGCTCGGGGCCTGTGCGGCATGCGGCGAGGCCCAGCATCTCGGTGGCTTCTCGGCTTCGGCCGGCGGGGTGGTGTGCAGCTCCTGCGAGGCAGCGGCATTTCCACTCGACGAGGAGACCTACCGGTTCCTGGTCGGAGCCCTCGGCCAGCCGCTGGCACATGCTCCGGAGGCGTCCGAGCGCGCGCTGCGGCAGGCCGAGCGGGCGATCTCCGAGACCGTCGAGCACCACCTCCACGTGCGGCTGCGGCCGCTGCTACGTGCGGCGTAGGTAGCGAGCCTCAGCGTTCGAGCGGCAGCTCGACGCTCGACGGGTACGCCGGCGCGTGCTCGAGCTCGTAGACGCCGCCGAGCAGTTGCGCCGCCTGGGCGGGCGTCGGCAGCGCGTGCGGGAAGTCAGAGGTCGCGATCGTCACCCGCAGCCGATGCCCGGGCTGCAAGGTCTCGAACGTCGGGAACACCTCGACGTTGTAGCGGGTGACCCTGCCCGGAACGACGGGTTGGAGCGCGGCTTGCGTGTACGGGTGGTAGGGAAGCAGCGGGTGCCCGTCGGGCGCGAACCATGAGCGCGAGCGGTCCATGGCCCGCTGACGCCCTTCGAGCAACCCCGACGTGAGGACGTTTGCCGTGCCGTCGGGCGCGACATCGGAGACCTGCACGACCCATTCGGTATCGGCGGTCGTCGATGTCGCGTACAGCGTGGCGCCGATCGGGCCGGCGATCCTCGTCGGCCGCGTGAGCGGTGCCGTCGTGTAGTTCTGGACGCCCGGGCCGAGCTGGAACAGGTTCCCGCTCGTGGTGCAGGGTTCGCTCAGCCCGAAGTACGAGAGCGCGAGCACGCCGAGCCCGGCGGCCCACTGCTCCGTCGAGCGCGTGCATGGGATCTCGGTGCCGGTGAACACGAGCCTGTCGGGTGCGCTCTGGCGCGGCCGGACGGTCGTCAGCGATCCCGCCGGCTGCAGGTAGAACGTCGTCGGGTGCGCGCGGCCCAGCGGGTAGCGGGACGCGTCGACGTAGCGGCCGGTGGCCAGATCTTCCAGATGCAGCGGCGTGCGGGTGTCCGTGATGCCGGTGGCGATGCCCTTCAGCCAATGGTCGAACCATGCGAGCTCGAGGCTGTCGAGGTCGAGGCCGTGGTAGTTCAGGCCCAGTCCCGCCGTCACGTGGTACCAGGGGCCCTGGAGCAGCTGGTAGCGAGGCGTGACCGGCTGCTTGCCGTTCATCGGCGCGAGCAGCGTGCGGTGCGCGTAGGCGTTCTGGAAGGAGGAGTAGTTCAGCGGCTCGCCGCGCTGGAACAGGTCATACCAGCCGCCGACCAGGAACGCGGGAATCCGGTCACGGACGATCTGCGCGATGTAGCGGACCGGATTGCGCGCCCCCCAGTAGCGCTGGTCGTAGGCCTCGTCGCCGCCCGCCTCGACGCTGGCGACGGTTGTGGCGTCGAAGTCCGCGATGTCGTGGACATGGTCACTGAGCGCGGTCGCGAGATCGCTGTTGCCCTCCTCGAACGGCAGGAGCAGGTTCAGCGACGCCGTCAGCCCCAGGTAGAAGCTCGAGAACTCGATGTCGGGGAAGCCGCCGGCAAAGGCCGTGTCCCGGTACAGATCGTTGCCGGAGATGATCGGGAACATCGCCTTGACGTGGGCGGGGCCGGCGTCGACCGCGGTCGCGAACTGGTCGATGCCGAGATACGACGCTCCGAGCAGTCCCACCTTTCCGTCGGCGTGGGGGAGCGCAGCGGCGAACCGAACCAGGGTCGCGCCGTCGTGACCCTGGATCGGGTCGAACAGACCCCATTCGCCCTGCGAGCCACCGGTGCCGCGCACGTCGACGAGCACGTCGATGTAGCCGCGTTGCACGAGGTAGGGGCTCTCACCGGACAGCTCCGCGAGCTGTCCCCCGACGCGGTCGTCGTCCTTTCCGTAGGGCGTCTGGGAGAGGATCACGGGGAATGGGCCCCTCGCTTCGGCACCGGTCGCTGGGTCCGTCGGGAAGTAGACGTTCGCGCGCAGGATCGTCCCGTCGCTCATCCGCACGGGGATGTTCGTGCTCGAGCCGATCCCGTACTTGGCGGCTTCCGGGTGCCACGCCGGGTGCCACGCCGCGGTAGCCGGGGCTGCGAGCGCGCCGGCGAGGACCGCGCCGGTCAGCGCGAGCCACACGACGATCCTCCGCGATTTGTCCGCGATTAGACGCATCCCGCCCGTCCGAAAAGGAGTCTAACTGCGACAACTTTGCAACAGCGTCGCTTCTGCCGGGAGGGGCGCTGTCAGAATCGGTGGGGTGAACGAGCAAGCGACTATGAGCGGCTATCCGCATCCCCCGGGGGCAGTTGCCTCCGGGTTCGCCGAGCGGGTCCGCGTGCGCGAGGAACGGGACCTCTCGCCGCTGGCGACCCGGTCCTATCCGGCGCAGCGGCAGCGAGACGAGCAGGACTGCGGCCTCAGAACGCCGTTTCAGCGCGATCGCGACCGCATCGTCCACTGCAAGGCATTCCGGCGGCTGAAGAGCAAGACGCAGGTGTTCGTCGCGCCGACCGGGGACCACTACCGGACGCGGCTCACCCACACGCTCGAGGTCACCCAGGTCTCGCGGACCGTAGCCCGCGCGCTGCGGCTCAACGAGGACCTCGTCGAGGCGATCGGGCTCGGCCACGACCTCGGTCACCCGCCGTTCGGGCACGTGGGCGAAGAGGCGCTCGATCGCTGCCTGCAGGAACGGTTCGGCCTGCGGTTCCTGCACCACGAGCACTCGCTACGAGTGGTCGACACGCTCGAGCGCGAGGGCCAGGGCCTCAACCTGACGATGCCGGTGCGCGACGGGATCGTCAGCCACTCCGGCCGCGCCCCGGAGCCGTCGACGTTCGAGGGCAAGATCGTGCGGCTCATGGATCGCGTGGCCTACATCAACCACGACATCGACGATGCGGTCAGGGCAGGTGTGATCTCCGGCGGCGACCTGCCGCCGGGCCCGATCGAGATCCTGGGCGACACCGGTCCACGGCGCATCGACACGCTCGTCCACGACCTCGTCGAGCACGCGGAGGCGGCCGGTGACATCGTCCAGGGCGAGGTCGTCGGCGGCGCGATGTCGCAGTTGCGCTCGTTCATGTTCGAGCGCGTCTACCTCGGTCCCGAGGCGACGCGCGAGCATGCCAAGATCCACGGCGTCGTGCGCTCGCTGTTTGACCACTATTGCGCCCATCCCGAAGAGATCCCGGACTCGATCCCGGAGGGCGAGCTGCCACGGCGGGTGACGGACTACCTGGCGGGAATGACCGACCGCTTCTGCATCGCGACGTTCGAGGCGCTAAGCGTGCCGGTTGCGTTCGCGTCAGCTGGATGACTCACGCGGTCGACTTACAGGCGAGGCCGGATGCCGAGCGGAGGCCGTCAGCGTGAGCCGCTATACCGACGACTCGCGCGACCGGGTTCGTGACGCCGTCGACATGGTCGCGCTCGTCTCCGCGCGGACCGAGCTTCGACGCGCCGGCGTCGACAGCTACTTCGGGTTGTGCCCGTTCCATGACGAGCGCACGCCGTCGTTTCACGTCCGCCCCGACGAGAAGCATTACCACTGCTTCGGATGCCAGGTATCCGGGGACCCGTTCGATTTCCTGATGGAGACCGAGGGGCTGGACTTCAAGGGGGCGCTCGAGTCGCTGGCCGATCGCTTCGGCGTCAAGCTCGAGCGCGAGGCCGAGGACCCGGAGGCCGCATCGCGTCGTCAGCGTCGCGAACGGCTGTACTCGCTGCTGGGGCGCGCGGCGACCTACTACGCGCGCTACCTGTGGGAGGCCCGCGAGGCGGCGTCGGCACGGTCGTACCTGCTCGGGCGTGGCCTCGCCGAGGAGACGCTGCGCGAGTTCGGCGTCGGCTACGCGCCGAGTGCCTGGGGCCGGATGCTGATGGCATCGCGCACGGCCGGCTTCAGCGATGAGGAGCTGCTGGCGGTCGGACTCGTCCAGCGATCGAAGAACAGCCCGGACCAGGTCTATGACCGCTTTCGCGAACGGATCATGTTCCCCGCCAGCGACGCTCGCGGTCGAGTCCATGGATTCGGTGCTCGCGCGATGCGAGACAACCAGCAGCCGAAGTACCTCAACACATCCGAGGGCGAGATCTATTCCAAGCGGACGCAGCTATTCGGCATCGACCACGCTCGGGGGCCGGCCGCTCGCGCCGGCCGGATGATCCTGGTGGAGGGCTACACGGATGTCCTAGCGCTGCATCAAGCCGGGATCCGCAACGCGGTCGGAATCATGGGCACCTCGCTGACCGAGGAGCAGGTCGGAGAGCTCGCGCGGATCGTCTCGGTGCTCGAGCTCTGTCTTGACGCCGACCGCGCCGGGCACGAGGCGATGCTGCGCGCGTCGCGGATCGCCTCGGGTCGCAGGCCACCGCTCGAGCTTCGGGTGGTGCCACTTCCCGACGGCGTCGATCCCGCCGAACTGGTCGAGCGCGAGGGCGCCGACGCGACCCGCCAGCGAGTCGAGGCCTCGGTGCCGTTCGTCGTGTTCCACGTCGAGCGGATCCTCGACCGCTCCCAGCTTGGCAGCGCCGAGGGCCGCGACCGAGCAGCGGCCGAGCTCGGGCCGATCCTGGCCGAGCTGCCGCCGAGCGCGTTGCGCGAGGATCTGATGCGACGCGTGGCGAGCCGCCTCGAGCTCTCCGAAGGCCAGCTCGCCTCGCTGCTGGCGGACGTCCCGCGTCGACAGCCGGCGGGTGAGGTTCCGACTCGTGCGTCGCGAGCGATCGCCAATCCCGCGGTCCGAGCCGAGCGGACGTTCCTCGTCTACTGCATCGCGCTGCCCGACGCCGGCGCGCGGTCCCTGGCAGCGCTCGATCCCGACGAGTACCTCACGAGCGAACCGCTCCGCCGCGCTGCTCGCCACCTCGCCGGGCAGACATCGATGCCGCTCAGCGCCATGGACTCCGAGGACGAGGAGCTCGCGCGGATCGTGGCGGAGCTGGTCGAGCTTGCCGGCCGAGCGGGCGACGTGACCGAGGAGCAGCTCGAGCAGCAACGACTGCTGTTGGAGCTGGCGCGCCTCGACCGCGCGATCCGCCGCGCGCGGGCGGATGGGGGAGGCGACGTGCTGACGCTGGCCCGTGAGCGCGAGGAGGTCCAGCGGGCGATCCGGGGGCTCGACGCGCGCCTGGAAGCGCCGGTGTAGAGGGACGTCGAAGGCGTCCTTGCCGCTAGAGTTGTGCGCGCCGGACGACAATCCGGCAAACACCAGAATCGCGCAGATCCGGGGTAGCTCAATCGGCAGAGCATTCGGCTGTTAACCGAAGGGTTGTGGGTTCGAGTCCCACCCCCGGAGCTCCGGAAACGCCCGTCGTTACGGGCGTTTCGCGTTGCGAGGTCCCAAGCGAGGTACCAAACGTGCCTTTGTGACTCGGCGGTCGTCATCGAGTTCCTTCCGGTCGAGTGGCATCGCCTCCGTCCGCCCCCACGCCTACCGTCCGACGTGCCATGCCCGTAAGGACAACGTTCAACTCTAATCTGTACGTCGTCGCGGCGACAGTGATTCCGGTCATGTTCGTAGCGCTGATGTTGCCCGGTGGTGCTTTGGCCCGCTACGCGATCTGGACGAAACGGCTCGGACGCGAGCAGCGGCGGCGCATCGCGAAGGCTGGGATGCCAGGAGCAACGCGGCAATGGGTCGTCCGTCGCTTCGCCGAGATCATGACACTGCCTGCGGCGTTGTCTGGTGTTCAGCGCCGGCGGGGAGATCAGCGCCGTGCTCGTTCTCGATCATCGTCACGCCACGGCAACCGAGCACGATTGGGTGATGGCGGCGCTGTTCATGCTTCCGGTCGGAATGGCGCTGGCCGCGATCCTCGCGGTCACGGTTGCGGCCTGATGGGGCCAAGTCTCAGATGAAACGAGATGACGTTGCGCTACCAGACATCGGATGAACTGGCCGTTTATCGGGTGTGGCGATTGATAAGCTGACTTATCTATTTGCCGCGAGTCATCACAGCGCAGGTCTCGGCGGAGCTGCTGAGCCGCGCACATGAGCGTGCACGACTCGAGGACCGCAGCCTCGCGTCTGTCGTCCGCCTGGCGCTGACGTCATACCTCGAGGATCAGGACCGCAACGGCAGCGCTGCTCGAGTCGCCGACGAGCCCGGAGGCGCTCGGTGACGCCACAACATGATCCGATGCTCGAGTCGCAGTTGCCGCTGATTCGGACGCCGCGGCAGGTTCGGACGCCGGCGGCCCGACAAGGCAAACGAGCACGGACCCTTCACGTGGCCGGATCGACCGAGGCGAGGAGGATCGCTGCCGGCTTCATCGCGCAGTCACAGCGTTGCCGGTGAGATACCCGCCGGCGCCGCCGCGCCGCCGGCGCGCCAAGCTACCACATCTAATTGAGTTCCCGCCGCATAGCGCGATCGCCCGGCGCGGTGGCAGGAGCTGCGCGCTGCAGTTCGGTGGCGCGCTGGCGGAGACTCATATATCTGTCGATCCACCGTTTCTCGTTCCACCGCCAAGGGAAGGAAGCCTAGGGGTGTTCGTCTCCGCACTGCAGAAGTCCTCCAGGGTCGTCCCGCTCACGCGCAACAAAGCGCTGCTGTGCGTCGCCGTTGGAACGCTGATCGCTGCGTCCGCGGGGCTCGCGCTCGCCACCGGACCCGGAGCGCTTGACTCGCGCTTCGGCCATGGCGGTCTCGCGTACGTCGGTAGCAACAATCGGCTATTCGGAGCCGTCGTACAGAGGGACGGGAAGGTCGTCGTGGTCGGCGAGGCCGGCGCGAGCTCATCGGCGAGACTGCTTCTCGTCCGGTTCACCTCGCCGGGCAGGCTGGATCGCTCGTTCGGGCGCGGCGGCCTGGTGAAGGGCCCTGCGATCATCGGGCACGGCCGCGACAGCGGCTCGCTTGGACGTGCCGTGGCGCTTCAGTCAGACGGCGGGCTCGTGGTGGTTGGCAAGGTTACGAATGGCGACGGTCTGGCGCGGGACGGCCTGCTGGTCGAGCGCTATGACTCGCGAGGGCGCCTGGATCGGAGCTTTGGCAAGCACGGAGTGGTTGATGTGCTCACCGGGGACTCGTTCGGGGACGGCTACGCGGTCGCAATCCAGCCTGACGGCAAGATCCTCGCCGCAGGCACCTCAGACAGGAGCGGAACCGGCGGTGTCGGGCCTCGGGCAGCCATCGTTCGCCTGCAGAAGAACGGCCGCCTCGACCGCAGCTTCGGTCGAGGCGGCATTGACGCGATCAACCTCGGGCCCGACTCCTACCCGCTTGCGGTGGCATTGCAGCGCGGCGGCAAGATCGTGATCGCCGGCTCCGAGGAACCAGACGAGCGTAGCCCGACGGCCCTGGTCGCTCGGCTCACGCAGTCCGGAGCACTGGACCGCAGCTTCGCCGGAAGAGGCGAGTACGCTCACCAGTACGCGCGAGGCGGGTCCTTTTCGAGTTTCAATGCCCTCACCGTTCAGCCCGACGGCAAGATCCTCGCAGCTGGCTCCGCTGTCAACAGCACCAGCGGCGCCGACGCAATCGTCGTGCGGTTCGCGCCCTCGGGGGGGCGGGACCGGTCATTTGCCTCGGGCGGTGCCGTATACAGCAGCTCGGCGATCAACTTCCTAGCCAGTGGCACGACCGTTCCCGGGGCGAAGGGCATCACCCTCGGCGCGGGCGGCAGGATCATCGCTGCCGGCGACTATGCGAACGGCGTCGAGATCCATGCCGCGCTGTGGGCCTTTACCTCGCGCGGCAGGCCGGTTCGCGGGTTCGGCTCGCAGGGCCGCGTGCTCACGGCGTATCACTCTGCCAGCGAGAGTGAGGCCGCCGGGCTTGCGATCTCGCCGAATGGAACGCTGGTAACTGCGGGTGACGGCCAGACCCTTCCCGGTCGGGACTACTTCGCTGTCACCGCGCGCTACGTCGGCTTCAAGCGCTAAGGCGCCACGGATCGGGATCCATCCGATCTCGTTGAAGCCAAGCACCCGCAGTAGCAGGTGTGAATCAGGCTCATGTGGATAGGCTCCCATAGATGATCATCGAGCGCTCGATGAATGACGGCTTGCTGCACGCGTCGTCGCAGGCGACGCTCCGCGGGGTGGCTGACGCCCGGAGTCGCTGGTACATCAGCCGCCAGTTGCGCCACAGCTACGGGACGGCGCTAGCCGGCCAGGGCGTGCCGATGCGGACCCTGCAGGAATGGATGGGCCACAAGGACATTCAAGACCACCCAGCGATACGCCGACTACTGCCCGAACGCCGGCGAGCGCGACGTCGTCGAGGCAGCGTTCGCTCGAGGTACCACGGAGGTACCAAACTGCCATTCCACGTGCGTAACTGAGCGCAACTGAGCGCAGCAAACATCCGGGTTTACACCGGAGCTAGGCTCCTACGGCATAGTTCGAGTCCCACCCCCGGAGCTCACTCACAGGAGGGTCCAGATCCATTGAAGCTCTACGTCTGCTACGGAACCTGGAAGCCGGCGCCCCGGCCCGGCGGCCATCCTTGCGGCAACGCATACCACTCCCTGACCGACGCCGGCTACCGGCCGGAGGTCATCCGCAGCTACGGCCTGGGCTTCCTGCCCGAGGCGCTCAACCGCACCTCCGGTCGCCAGGAGGTCAAGCGGCTGACCGGCAATCAATGGGTCCCGGTGCTCGTGACCGACGACGGAGCCGTGGTCCAGGGCTCGCACGAGATCATGGATTGGGCGAAGGCGAATCCGGCGGCCACGCACGCCGCAGGGACGGCGGCCGCCGGCAGCTGACGGTAGGACGGCCGTGAGCCGGACGACGACGATCAGGGAGCTTCAGGACTGGGAGCTCGGCGGCGCGCAATGGCGCCCGGTGATCGTCACCGCCGAGCGCGCGGTCGTCGACCTGTGCACGTGTACCGGGGAGCTGATGGAGCGCGTGGAGAGCGAGGAGCCCGAGGTCATCGAGTTCGTTCGCTCGCATCCTTCTGACTGAGCGCGAGCTGCTCCACGAGCTCGGCTGCACGGCTCGCGCCGTCGTGCTCCGCAGCCCAGGCAGCCAGCGCGGCCGCACGCTCGCGAAGGGAGGGATCGGCCAGCGCGCGGCGCACCGCGAGCCGGAGCGTCACGGGACCGAGCAGTCGCCACGGGAGCCGCACCCCGACGCCGGCCCAGTCGGCACGCGCGGCGTTCTCACCCATGTCGCCCGAATGCGGCACAGCCACCACCGGACAGGCCGATTCGAGCGCTCGCGCCAGCGTCCCGTGCCCGGCGTGGCAGACGACAAGGGCGGCCCGCGGCATCGCGCGACCGTAGGACATCCAGTCGACCAATCGCGCGTTGGCGGGCACCTGCACCGGTCGCGCAAGCGGCCTGCGATTCGTCGCCGCGAGCACGCGCACCGGTTCGCCCGCCAACCCGAGCACCGCGGCTCGGAGCAGGCGATGACCGGGATCCTGAGCAGTCGAGGGTGCGATCAGAACCAGCGGATCCTCGCCGGCCGGCGGCTCGACGTCACCAAATGGCGGTTCCCAGACCAGTGGACCGACGATCCGGACCTCATCCGGCCAGGCGCGCGGGTACTCGAGCTGCGGAAACGTTCCCACGAGGCACAGTCGCGGGCTCAGCCCGCCGTGCAGCCTTAAGGTCGGTGGAAGGCCGAGCCGGAGCCGTGTTTCGTTTAGCTCTTCGCGGCCCTGGCGAAGACCGGCCTTGACCGGGCGGTCGAAGGCTCGCCACACCGATCGCCCGAGCGCGGTCCGCGGCAATCTCGCGCCGAACGCATAGGGCGGAAATCCCGATGCGCTCGAAGGATGCAGATGGGGGATCAGCGTGGCGCAGGGAATGCCCTCGAGCTCGGCGGCCATCGCCGGCGCCAGGGTCAGGATGTCGTGCACGACCACATCCGGCGCAGCCTGGACGACCGCCGGGCGGGTCTCCGCCGTGGCCATGACGACGGCCTCGTAGGGCTTCAGCGGCCGCTCGCGGGTGGGGAACACGGGGTACTCCGGCGCAGCCACGAACCGCATGCCCTCGGCCTCCACATGCTCGCGCCACCGCGTCCACGTCTCGAACGTCACCTCGTGGCCACGAGTGCGCAGGCGTGATCCGAGCGCGAGCATCGGGAACGCGTGACCGGGATCGCCGAAAGCGCCGAGGAAGAAGCGCAAGTGCGCGGAACTCAACCAGCCAGTTCCGCGATCGCTTGCAGCTGGGCCACGCGGTCCTCGACGCTGAACGCCATTGGCGTGATCATCAACGTGCCGACGCCCGCTTCGCGGTACGCGCGCAGGCGCTCGGCGACCACGTCCCTCGGTCCGCACAACGAGACCATGTCGATCAGCTCCGCGGGGATCGCCTCACCGGCCTCGGCCTTCTTGCCGTCGAGATACAGATCCTGGATCTCGCTGGCCGCGTCCTCGAATCCGTAACGCTGGACGAGGTTGTTGTAGAAGTTCTGCTGCCGGGAGCCCATCCCGCCGATGTACAGCGCGAGCACGGGACGCATCAGATTGCGGGCGAGCTCGCGGTCGTCGGAGACGTATGCGTTGACGGTCGGCGCAATGTCAAATCCGTTCAGAGACCGTCCGGCACGAGCTGCGCCCTCCTCAAGGAGCTGGCGGAAGTCGCCAACGTGCTCCGGTGAGAAGAACGTAGGTATCCAACCGTCCGCGATCTCGCCGGCGAGCGCCGTGTTCTTTGGCCCGATCGCGGCCAGATAGACGGGAATCTTCTCCTGCACGGGGGCGATCGTGAGCTTCAGGGGCTTGCCCGGCCCGTCGGGCAGGGGTAGCTCGATCGTCTCGCCGTGGAATTCGACGCGTTGGCGGGAGAGGGCAAGGCGGACGACCTCGACGTATTCGCGCGTGCGCTGCAGCTGCCGCGCAAAGCGCTGGCCGTGCCAACCCTCGGCCACCTGCGGTCCCGACGAGCCTATCCCGAGCAGCACCCTCCCACCCGAGAGCTCATCGAGCGTCGCGGCCGTCATCGCCGTCATCGCCGGGCTGCGGGCAGGCATCTGGAAGATCGCCGAGCCGAGCTTGATCTTGGTCGTTCCGGCCGCGATCCAGGCGAGCACGGTCGCGGCGTCAGATCCATAGGCCTCCGCGGCCCAAACCGAGTCGTAGCCGAGGCGTTCGGCTTCCCTGACGACGTGCAGCTGCTCCTGCGGTCCCATGCCCAGACCCCAGTAGCCGACGTGTACTCCGAGCTTCATCTGCAAGTTTCCTTTCGCGACCAGGAATTCGTTGATGGGCGTGGTGTGCCTGATTAGAGTGGCCGGGCCGCCCTCCGGGAGGGCGTGAACCCTATGCGAACACGGCGCAACGCGACGATCAACGACCTGCGGGTCGCGGTGGAGTGCCTCCCGAGGGATACCAAGCTTGCGATGCTGCGAGGGATCCAGGCGAACGACATCATCGTCGGCGCCTACACCGATCGCGAGGGAATCTGCCCGATGCTCGCCGCGCACCGCGCCGGGGGGCGCACGAGCTTCATCTCATTCGCGCGCGCTTGGGACCGGTTCGCGTTTCGGGACTCGCGCGACCGCAACGCCCGGCGCGCGACCGACCGCGAGCTCTTGATTCTGCGGACCCATCTGGAGGCAAGCCTGCTCGAGGAAGACGCTCCGGCGGCGGATCTTGCCGCCGCGATCGCGGAGCATCGGGGGCTGGTCGCTACGCAGCCGAGCGCCGCCACGCGTCCGGGCGACCGCGATCGTGGCCGGGAGCTCCGAAAGCGCCCGGGCTGGGCCTGGATGCGTGTCGTGCGACGCTACGACGACTACGAAAGGACGCTCGCGCGACTGCGCTCCCAGGCCCCACACGGTCACTCCAACCGCGCACGAGCGGGGCGTCCCGGGACAGAGGGTTCAGAACGGCCGCGCGAGGCGGCGCTGCGCTAGCTCAGGCTGACGAGCCGTCGCTCCGGGTGCTGATCCTCCGGTGTTGGGATTCGCGTGTCCGGTCGCGTCCCGATCTCGAGCAGCTCATCGATCAGCGCGAGCACCTCGGTGTGCGACTGAGCCGTGTGCCTGCGGATCGCCTGCACTGCGTGCGTACCGACGGCTTCGACAGGAGGCTGGTGCCGCATCGCGATCGCTCGCAGCGTCGAGGGGAGCAGCGCGCGGCTCCAATGCGCGGAGCGCATCCCGTCGCACCACTCTGCGAGGCGCTGGGCTCGCGCTCGCTGGACCTGGGCTGAGCTCCGGGTGCCGACGACCTTTGCGGCGTACGCGTATAGATCCTGGCGCTTCTCGTCGTCGACTGAGTCGTTGTAAGCGCGCAAGAACGATCCGATCACGGGGCATACCGTCTGTGGATGGTCTGTGAAGGGCTCGCCGCCGAGCATCGAGGCGAGCTCCATTACACAAGCGCCGTTATCGGGGGAGCTGTGCTTTCCCTTGCTCAACTTGACCGTCTGATGAGAAGGAGTAGACATTTGTGCCTCTCGTGAGTCGGTGGCCGCCAACGGTGGCCAAACTGAAGATTCCAAGTCGGCAACTCCCCTGTGGAGCCGCGCGCAAACATCGGGCGTCGTGGGGTGTGCTGGGCGAGCGAAGCGGCCGCAATACTTGACCGATGCGAGACGCGGTCAGGGTGCCCGTGAACCCCGCCGTCGAGGCCGACGCCAGTCCCGTGGTCGACGAGCGGCGAAGCAGTCCGGTTGAGCTGCTTTGGGATCTGGTCTTCGTGTTCGCGGTCACCCAGGTGAGCTCGCTGCTGTACCGCGACCCCACCTGGCTGCGCTTCGGCGAGTCGATGCTCGTGCTCGCGCTGATCTGGTGGGCGTGGTCGGCGTTCGTGTGGGCAGCCAACGCGCAGGACACCGCATCGCGCACGCTGCGCGGGGTGCTGTTGCTCGCGACGCTTTGCATCTTCATCACCGGGCTGGCGGTTCCTCGAGCGTTCGGCGGCGAGAGCACTCTGTTCGCGGTCTCCTATGCCGCGGTCCGATTCCTGCACCTCGCGCTGTATGCCGATGCATCGCGCAAGGGCAACGCTTCCTGGGCTGCCATCGCGGGCTTCTCGGTGACCGTGGTGATCGGGATGGTGCTGCTGATCGCCGGCTCGCTGGCTCACGGATGGGCGCGCGGCGTTATGTGGGTGGCTGCGGTCGCAATCGACTACGCGGGACCCGCATGGCTCACACGTGAACGGCTCCGAGGCCTCCAGCGCGTTGCCGTCGCCCATTTCGCCGAGCGTTACGGCCTGTTCGTGATCATCTGTCTTGGCGAGTCGATCGTCGCGATCGGAGTGGGCGCCGAGAGCACTCTGCGGCCACTGGATGCCCCGGTTGTCGTGGCGGTGTCGTTGGGCCTGATGATCACGTTCGGCCTGTGGTGGACTTACTTCGATCGGTTCGCGGAGATCGCCGAGGCACGGCTGCGCGAGCACGACGATCCGGTGTTGGCGGCGGCCGACGCCTACAGCTATCTCCACTTGTTGATCGTCGCGGGAATCATCGTGTTCGCAGTCGGTGCGAGATTTGTCGTGCTCGCGCCGACCAGGACCCTGCCGGACGCCGCACGGCTCGCGTTGTGCGGCGGCGTTGCGCTTTACCTGCTCGGGCATCTGGCGTTTCGGCTGCGCCTGGTCGGCGAACTGGGATATGAGAAGGCAGCGGTCGCATTCGCCTTGATCGTGGTGTTCGCCGTCGGCGGGGGCCTGCCCGCCTGGGCGCTCGCGCTGGTGATCACGCTGCTGCTTGTCGCGCTATGCCTCGTCGAGTTCGTCGCCGAGAGCCGTCGCCTTCGACCGCAGGGGCGTCGAGCCGGTGCCTGAATGGCCTCCCCCGCCGGGCAGCCGGCCGGCGGTCTCGGTCGTCGTCCCATTCCGCGGCTCGTCGTCCGAGCTCGCGGCACTGGTGCTCGAGCTCGGCCGGCTCGAGCTGCGCCGCGGCGACGAGGTGATCATTGCCAACAACGGCGACGCCGACTCACACGGGTCCGGCGACGAGGCACGCGTGCGGGTGTGCCGTGCGCGCGGCTTGCGCGCGCCAGGTTTCGCCCGCAATCGTGCTGCCGAGCTCGCGAGTGGCGAGTGGCTGCTGTTCATCGACGCAGACACGTTTGCATCGCGGACGCTGCTCGACGACTACTTCGAGCCCTTGCCGCACCCCACGACCGGCGTGCTCGCGGGAACGGTGCTCGACATCGCGATTCGAACAACCGCGACCGCACGCCACGGAGTTGCCCGCGCGCGGCTGAGTCAAGCCAAGACGCTGCAGCGTGGCGAGCGGTCCTACGCGCAGACCGCGAACTGCGCGGTGCGCCGCGCCGCATTTGCGCAGGTTGGAGGATTCCGAGACGAGATCAGGGCGGGTGAGGATGCCGACCTGTGCTTTCGGCTGGCGGCCGCGGGCTGGCAGTTCGAGCAGCGTCCGAACGCTGTCGTGCACCACCGAAGCCGCGAGACGATCCTGTCGCTGGTAAGGCAGCTGGCGGTTCATGGCAGCGGTGCCGCATGGCTCAACCGCGAATACCCGGGCTCATTCCCGGCGCCCAGCCCGGCATCGTTTGCACTGCGGATCGGTCACGACGTGCGGCTCGCTGCCGCGTCGCTGGCGGCCCGCGAGCGCGAGCGCGCGTCATTGGAGTTGCTGGATCTGGCTGGAGCGTTCGCTTTTGAGTTCGGAAGGTTGTTGCCAAACCGGGCACGGGCTCACTAAATCCTCACTCCAGGGGGAAGACTGTCGCTGAACCGCGCCGCCGCCGGACTGAGAGGATGCCCATATGACCACGACCAATCTCGAGATTCACGGCACGATCGAGCCGGGGTTCGAAGAGGTGCTCACCGCCGACGCGCTCGAGTTCGTCGCGGAGCTGCACCGCGAGTTCGCCGGCCGGCGTCAGCGGCTGCTAGATGCCCGCGCGCAGCGCCGTGCGCGGCTGAACGCCGGTGAGCTCCTGGACTTCCTGCCCGATACGCGCGAGGTACGTGACAGCGATTGGCGGGTGGCCCCGGTCCCGGCCGACATGCAGCAGCGATGGGTCGAGATCACCGGCCCTACCGACCGCAAGATGACGATCAACGCGCTCAACTCAGGTGCCGACGGGTTCATGGCGGATTTCGAGGATGCAAATGCGCCGACCTGGCACAACATGGTCGAGGGACACATCAACCTTCGCGACGCGATCGACGGAACAATCACCTATGACGGCTCTGACGGCAGGCACTACGAACTCGGCGAGAATCCCGCGACGCTGCTCGTTCGGCCCCGGGGCTGGCACCTCCCAGAGCGTCACCTCGCGATCGACGGCAAGCCCGCCGTCGCTGCGCTGTTCGATTTCGGCCTGTACTTCTTTCACTGCGCGCCCCGTCTGCTCTCACGTGGCACCGGCCCTCACTGCTATCTGCCGAAGATGGAGTCGCATCGCGAGGCGCGGCTTTGGAACGACATCTTCTGCTTCGCGCAGGATGCGCTGGCGATTCCGCGCGGGACGATCAAGGCCACGGTGCTGATCGAGACCCTCCCGGCAGCGTTCGAGATGGACGAGATCCTTTACGAGCTGCGGGACCACTCGGCGGGTCTGAACGCGGGGCGCTGGGACTACATCTTCTCGGCGATCAAATGCTTCCCGCAGCGACCCGAGATGGTCCTGCCCGACCGCTCGGACGTCACGATGACCGTCCCCTTCATGCGGGCGTATACCGAGCTGCTTGCCGCCACCTGCCATCGCCGAGGCGCCCACGCCATGGGCGGCATGGCGGCGCTGATTCCGTCTCGTAAGGACGAGGACGCGAACGCCAAGGCACTTGACGCTGTGCGCGCCGACAAGGAACGCGAGGTGGGCCAGGGCTACGACGGGACGTGGGTCGCGCACCCCGATCTCGTGCCGGTGGCCCGGGAGGTGTTCGAGCGCGGATTGAGCGGCGCTGCCAACCAGCTGGAGCGCCAGCGCGACGATGTCAGCGTGACCGCGGACGACCTACTCGACCTGCCCTCGACCCCTGGTGCGATCACCGAGGCGGGCCTGCGGACGGACGTCAATGTGGGCTTCCAGTACGTCTCGTTCTGGCTGAGCGGCCGCGGCGCTGCGGCGATCAACTCCTTGATGGAGGACGCCGCCACCGCCGAGATCTCGCGATCGCAGATCTGGCAGTGGGTGCACCACGAAGCGAAGCTCGAAGACGGGCGCCCCGTGACTCGCGAGCTCGTCCGCCAGACGCTCGACGAGGAGATGGGCAAGATTCGCGAGAGCGTCGGCGAGGATGTCTGGCGTGCCGGCCGCCCGGCCGAGACACGTGAGATCTTCGAGCGCGTGTCGCTGGCCCCGGAGTTGATCGAGTTCCTCACGATCCCCGCCTACGAGTACTTGGATTAGCCGTCCGCGGTGCTAGCGTCGCACGCCGACCCGGCCCGGTAGCTCAGTGGTCAGAGCAGCGGACTCATAATCCGTCGCGCGCAGGTTCGAGTCCTGCCCGGGCCACACAGGAAAACCCCGCTAAGGCGGGGTTTTCTTTGTTCGTAACTGTCGAATCAAGGCTTGTGGGGCCACCGTTGGGGCCACCGGCCCCTGGCGTCGACGCTTGGCGTTGCGTAGTAGCGGCGCGGTCTGTCGGGGACGCCGAGAGGCGTGGTAACGTCGTCTGCACACCGCATTTCCATTCCATCGGCACCGGCCCGCTCTGGCGGGCCGGTTGTCGTTTCGGACCCGACCGTCCGTCCGCCACCCGTCCTACCGTACAGACACCATGGAATGGAGCGATGCGCGACGAGCTTAACCTAGACCTGTCGGTCTTCGAGGCCTGCGCGCTGCTCGAGGACGCTCTCGAGATGCTACACGGCCGATGGTCTGGAACCGAATCCGCCCCTATCACAGGATCGTGGGCTCGCGACTGCCGCAGGGCGTCAGATTGGCTGCTGCGCATGCTTCGCGGCCATGTGGCCGATTTGCCGCGAGCGGGTCGACGAAGACCCTACGCCGAATGCCCAGTATGCTGAGCTCGAGGCCGCAGAAGATATCCTCGTGCAATTTCTCTCCGAGCCGATGGACGTTCGTGGCGTACGCAGCCGACGGCGGCTTGCGGAGGTGTTCGGGGAGCTGCTGCGCCGAATGGGAAGGTGACACTCGGACCGGACCGCCCGTCGTGACTCGCGACGGACTCGACCGGCTGAGACAGGCAGGGCCCACCAGAGCTTCGGCACGGATGCCATGGACCTTCGAGAGCTCAGGAGCGCGATGCGAGCAGGCTGCATGTCCGGCCATGACTTCGCGAACGGCACCGGCCAGCCGACGCCGCTGCGTGCTCGCAGGCGTCGAACGGCGCTTCACACGCCGGCGACGGACGCGCAGAGCGTCGCGCGCCGGCCCTGACGACGGCGGCGACCCAGAGCCACCCGCAGCGGCGGCCACCGACGCGATCGGGGGCCGCTCGTGAGCGCGGAACCGAACAGGCCCGAACCTGTTTTCACGGCCAGCCGTGAAAACAGTTCGAGGCGACGTCCGCGGGGTTATGCACCGTGGCGCCCGCAAGCGAAGACCCGGAACCTGCTCGAACTCGTCAACGCGCGTCCTCGACGAATACATAGAACATCGGCCGCTCACCGTCCGGCAGATCTTCTACCGCCTCGTCGGCCAGCACGACTACCCGAAGGACGAGCAGCGCCTACCGCTCGCCTGGGGGAACATCTCGTCCGCGCCAGGCGAGCGAGACTGATCCCGTTCGACGCGATCCGCGACGACGGGATCGTCACCTACTCATCACGGTGGCACGACAGCATCGAGGACTTCTGGGACGACGCGGGCAGGCGCATCCACGACTACCGTCGGGACCGCCAGGCCGGCCAACAGCAGTACGTTGAACTGTGGTGCGAAGCGGCCGGCATGGCGCCGCAGCTCGCCCGGGTCGCGGACCGCTATTCCGTCCCCGTGTTCTCCTGCGGCGGGTTCGCGAGCCTCGCCGCGGTGCGGACGATCGTCGACAGGGCATGCCGG
Organism: uncultured Solirubrobacterales bacterium; assembly: GCA_963824755.1. Taxonomy (GTDB): domain Bacteria; phylum Actinomycetota; class Thermoleophilia; order Solirubrobacterales; family Solirubrobacteraceae; genus Palsa-465. The sequence goes on from CAWGQT010000002.1 coordinate 287,112, forward strand.
CGGAACACCCCGACCCTGCTCCTGCACGTCGGGGACTTCGACCCGAGCGGCGAGTCGATCTTCCAGGCGATCGCCGAGGACGCAGCCGCGTTCGTGAAGGAGGACCGTACGATCGGCCTGCAGCGGGTCGAGGCTGAGCGAGTCGCGCTCACCCGCGACCAGGTGGAGGATTACAACCTACCGACAGCCCCGCCGAAGGCATCAGACAGCCGCTCGGCGAGTTGGGAGGGTGGGACGTGCCAGCTCGAGGCGCTTGCGCCTAACGAGCTCGCATCGATCGTGGCGGCCGCGATCGATTCACGGTTCGAGCAGCAACCGCTTGAGGCGCAGCTCCGGGCGGAGCTCACGGACCGCACAGAGCTCCTCCGGATGCTGCCGAGAGGCCAGTCGTGAGCAAGCTCGAGCTAGAGCCTCGTGGCATCACCCTCGCGGTCTGGGAAGCGCGCGGCTGCCTGCGATACGAGCAGGGCGACGAGTGGGTGATTGATCTGTTCCGACCCTTCCTGAAGGGCGGCAAGCTGGCGGCCGTTCAGGAGGATCGTGGCCCAGTGCGGCGGGTGGGTCATGCCGAAACACGCACCGCCGGGGTACGACCCGATCGTGCCGCAGCTCCGACCGGACGAGGCGGTAATAACCAACCCGCTGGATACCTGGCACTGGCACGGCACCGAGCTGATCGAGTGGCCTGTATTCCCGGAGGAGGCTGGCGCCTTGGCCGGCGAGGCGCTGTGGCGCTACCGCATCCTGTCCGACGCCGACGCACACGTCAGCAAGGGCATCGGCAAGGACGACAGCGACCCCTACGACCCTCGGACGGGAAAGGGCGACCACCAGGGAATCAACGTCGAAGGTGTCCACAGGCACGCGCCGCGGGCCGCCAAATACCTGCTCCAGGGCGGCAAGGGCGCCGGCTCGCGAATCGACGTTCACCCGTGGGCGCTCGAACGCATACCGGACGCGGACATCGTCTGGTTCATCCTGGAGGGCTGCCCAAAGAATGACGCTGTCGTGTCCGCTGGCGCCGCCGTGTTCTCCGTGCCGTCCGTCACGTGCTGGAAGGCGCAGGAGCTCCGCAGGTTCGCGAACCGGTATCTACGCGGCAAGACGGTCCTCGTCGTCCCTGACTCTGATTGGGTAGAGAACCCGCAGGTCCAGCGCGCCGCACTGAAGGCCCGTACTGTGCTACGCGGGTGCGGAATCGAGGCGCACTGCTGCGCGCCACGGCAGCTCAAGGACGATCCGACTGCCTGACAAGGTGGGTGTTGATGATCACCTAGGCGCCGGCCGCTCCCTGGACGAACTCGTCATCGACGGCCCCGAAGAGCCCCGGCCCGAGATAGACGCCGCAGTCAGCCGAATCGATCATCCGCTCCAACGGCGGGCCGCTCATCGAGCCCTCGTACATATGTCGCTGTTCTGCGGCGAGGACGGCCGGCTCGTCACCATCCTCCAAGGAATGCAAAGGCCGCTCAGCCTCTCGGCGATGCGAAGCCTGCTCGGCGTGTCCAAGTGGCACGAGGTCGTGCCACTGCTCGAACTGCTCGAGCACACGTACACCCTGGAGCAGGGCACCTTCGAGATTCGAGGAGCGAAGCATCTCGGACCTATGACAAGCAAGAAGAAGAGGCGCATGACCATCACTCACAAGATCGTGGAAGGAGCAACCCATTCTCACGTTGCACGACAACTACCGGGCCGACCCATCAGTGCGCGAGTTCAACCGTCCACGAGACCGTCGCGCTTGAACTAGCGCGCACCGCAGGCAAGCTGGCGGACTTCAGTAGGCGAGTTGCTTCGCCGCGACGCCGAGGAACGCGAGCGGCTCCGGGAGCACGAAGCGCGCAAAAGACGAGTCGCATAGCCGTCCGGTCCCCGCAAACCCTCAAGTAACCCTCAACCATTTTCCGCTATGGAAGAAGAACATCAAAACGCGACCCGGATGCGCAGCGCATCCGGCGAAAGGGTGCATCTCACATGCAACGCACTGCGACGCGCGCCAAAGAGTGGCGTGTACGGCTGGCCGACGGCGGCCAGCTTGAACTGGCGGGGGCGAAGATCGTCATCACCAGTTCGGGCAGTTTGATGGTTCTCGATGACGTGCATAGCGCGAACCCCATTCGCGTTATCGCGGCCGGTCGGTGGATGGACTGCATCGAGTTGCCGCGGCGGGCGGTGACGCGATGACCGCGGTCAACAGACCCGTCTTGGATCTCAACGCTGCGAGTGACACGCCGACGCTCGCAGAGCGCAAGAAGGCCGCTCGTGCGGCGACGCCCAGGCTCGACAGGATGGACGCACACGTCCAAGGGACGATCCGCCTGATTCACGCCAGCGGCAGCAGCGTTTCCCATGTCGCCCACATCAGGGGCAAGCACCTCGGCTACATTCTGCGCCGGCCGCAGCGGAGACTTCGCACTCCGCCGCCCGGCGTCTGTCGCAACGCGACCGTTCGGCGTCCGCGCGAGCGTCGTGACGGCAGCACGCGCCGTTCGACGCGGGGCAGCCCCTCGGGAGACGACGGACCATCTGGAGGCGAGCCGTCTCGTAACGGCACGGGCCAGCGGCCAGTAGGACATCTCCTGCTTTGGGTTTCCCGCCGATTCGCGGCGCTGGAAACACGGCGGACAGATCCGTGGGCGGTGCGTGAGCTGCCGCTCGGACTGTGGCGCCTGCGGCGACAGGTCTGCCGAGCACTTGAGCGCCGAGAGGAGGCAGCGTGACAGCCCTCCTAACAGCCGCCCAGCGATACGCCGATCGCGGCTGGGCGGTGTTCCCATGCGAGCGCCGCGGTAAACGGCCGCTTGTCACCCACGGCGTCCACGACGCGACGCTAGACGCGGCCACGATCGAGCGATGGTGGGCGCGTGTCTGGCCGGACGCGAACATCGGCGTCCGGACCGGAATGCACTCCGGAATCGTCGTGGTCGATGTTGACGGCGACGAAGGCGCCGACTCGCTGGCCGATCTCGAACGCCAACACGGTCTGCTGCCGCGTACCGCGAGCGTCCAGACGCCAAGCGGCGGGGCGCACTACTACTTGAAGCATCCGGGAGGCCAGGAGGTCCGCAACAGCGTCCGCCAGCTCGGCCCGGGGCTCGACATCCGAGGAGACGGCGGCTACGTGATCGCACCGCCGAGCGTCGGGGCGAACGGTCGGCAATGGGAGCCCGACGAACGCGCCTCGCTCGCGGAGCTGCCCGGATGGCTGCAGGACCGGCTCGTTCCCGACCGCGAAAAAGTCGCTCAGCGGGCGCCGGCGAGCGAGTGGGTGATGATCGCGCGCAATGGCCTCGGCGAAGGTGAGCGCAATCATGGCATCGCGCGCCTTACCGGCCATCTCTTGGCGCGTGATGTCGACGCAAGGCTCGTGCTCGAGTTGGCGTACCTCGTCAACGCCCGGTTTCGTCCACCGTTGCCCGCCGGCGAGGTTGACCGCGTCGTTGAGTCGATCGCCGGTCGGGAACTCCGCAAACGTGGAGGCCGGCGATGAGTACGATCGACGACCTCACCGCCGCCCAGTCCGCGATTCCGGATCCGATATCGGCGGCGGCGACACTCACCGCACTGCTCGACCTCCCGTCCGTCGGGCTGGCAATCCGCGGCGCCCGTGTTGTTGGACGAGGAAGCCGCGCCAGCGCCGACCTTTACCTGTCAGACGACACCACGATCACGTTCGAGTCGCTGCGGGACGTGGCGAACCCCACCCGCCTGGCGGTTGAAATCGCCGCATGCACAGGCGCGACACCACGGCTCAAAGCACCCCAGGCGGTGAAGGCGATCGCCCTGCTACGTGCACTCGCAGAACACCAGGAAGTCGTCAGCGCCGACGCGCTGGCGGTCGAATGGGGCGCGACATTTCTCCAGGCCGCCGATGTCCTCGACATCGATCTCGGCGACCAGGGGCAACGCTGGGAAGCGTTCAAACGGCTCGAGGCGATAGAGCCCGGCGTCAGGTGCCGGCAGGAAGGGGTTTCCGTCGCAAAGGCGTCCCTTGTGCTCCGCGACACCGACCAGACCCGGCTAGTTCGCACAGGCTGGTTCCGCTCCCACGTCCGGTCCGAAGACCATCTCGCCAGCCCGCAAGAGATCGCACACCAAATGGAGCGCGTGGGGTGGAAGCGCCCAGGCGGCCAAGGCCGGATCAAAGCAACGCGACCGAAACTCCCAGGGTCCCTCGTCTGGACGTTCTACGCCATCCCGGCCGGCTGGGAGGACGAGCGATGAGCACAGATCCAGGTGAACGAGTGAACGCAGGTGTCTTATATCTACGCGCGCGTAAGAGTGAAAACTCTACGCGCGTAGGAACGTTCACCTGCGTTCACCGCGTCACCGGGTCGCAGGTAAGACCGCAGATGCCCCCAAAAACAGCGTCAGAACCGTCAGCGGTGTCAGCACTCCACTCCGCGCCCGTCCGCGGCCGCGCCACTCGGGGCCGAAGAACAATCGAACGGCGACGGGTCGATGGTGCTCAACGTCGAGTTGTCGACGACGCCGGCATCAGGCCGAGCTCGGGGCGTTCCGTCTCTCTGATGGCCCCCCGTGCCTCCACTGCTCGCGGGCCGCGCGGGGCGTTTCGATGCGCGCGCGAAGGGGACGGAACCCGATGAGCCTCGCGCAAGCCCTAATCGCCGAACTAACCGACCACGACCTAGACCTGCTCGCAGAGAGGCTCGCGCCGCGCCTGCGCGCCCGCTTCGCCAAAAACGAGGAGGCGGATGGGTGGCTGCGCGGCGCCGATCAAATCGCGGAGTACATCGGTGCGCCGCGAAGCCGCGTGTACGCGCTCACCAGCGCCGGCAGGATCCCGGTGGAGCGTGACGGGTCTTCGCTCGTTGCCCGCCGATCGGAGTTGGATGCATGGGTGCGGGGTGGCGGAAGCAAGCGGCCCTGAGCGACGCACACAACCGCCCGGGTGGCCCCAAGGTGGCCCCATGGCCCCTAATCGCCCGTGGAATAAGAGCATATGGACTGAACTGCGGATACTCGGTGCGCTGCTCACCGTTGGACCATCTTCGACGTTGACGACCTAGACGCACGTCGTCCTCGACGCGCTCTGCCGTCGTCTGCCGTTTGGGGATGTCTCATCCGTTACCGGCGTATCGCGAGCTGCCTAGCCCAGCGCACGCTAGCGACTTGACCACTGAATCTGAGGGAGGTTCCGAAACCGATGAAGCGTCGTAATGAAGCGGACCCGTGCAAGGGTGATGCGCTTCGCTTGGCCGATGAGGTTGGTCCGGCGGAGGCGAGCCGTCAGACGGGGGTCCCGGCGTCAACGATTCGCATGTGGCGCTCGAGGGCGAAGGCCGCCGAGCGGAACGACGCACTCGCCGGCAAGCCCCGTGAGGGCGTTGACCCGCCCGACTGGTGGGAGACGCGCGAGCGGACCGCGCAGAGCGCCGCAACGATGGTGCGCGAGGCCATCGCGACGGCTCGCCGTGAGTTGAAGGATGGGAAACCACTCCGCGCTCAGCAAGCGATGGTCGCGGCCGGGATCGCATGCGACAAGCTCGGCCAGCTTGAGGCGCAGCTCGCCGCGGCCGGGGAGCGAACTGTCCGTATCGGGCGGTCGCAGGCTGAGGTTGTCGCCTCGCTGATCGAGGTTTACTTCGAAGCGGCTGGCCTACCGTTCGACGATCCGGCCCGCCGGCTGCTCGCGAACATGCTGCGCCAGGCAACCGCCGGCGAGCTGATCGTGGCGAGCCCCGCCGACAGCGAGCCCGTCCACAGCGCGATCCGGAAGCACGTCGCCCGCGAGCTGCGCGCCGAGCTCGAGGCGGAGCTACGCGAGCAAGATCGGCTCGCGCTCCCGCCTCCCGACCCTGAGCCGGTGCTCGAGCCCGAGCCCCCCAGCGAGCCTGAGGCCAGCGAGCCGGTCGAGGTCGCCGACGCCGAGGAGGTCACCGAGGCCGAGGTAGTCGAGGATCCGGTCGCACCGGAGTTCCTATGCCGCTTCCGGGATCCAGTCCTAGCGCGCCACGAGTGGCAACGCCGGCAGCGAGCGAAGCGCCGCGACGAGGCCGAGCGCGGGCAGCCCTTTGGCACGACCTCCGCGCCCTCCCGCTGGCGCGGGATCCACGACATGCCCGGCGGAGGAACAGGGTGACGCTCGGCCCTCCCCAGAATTATCGGGAAACCGCGATCGCGGCCGAGGCAGGCCCCGATTTTTGTGAGTGGTGCCGAAGCCTAAGGGCCGAGCTGTGAACGATCCGATTTGGCGTGCCATCGCGGTTGAAGACCGCGGTTTTGACGATGGGTCTGGCTGGCTGCATCCCGAGACGTGGCTTCGCGCGGAGGGTGATCGTGCGGTGGCGGTTGGCGCGGTGTTGGCTGCTGTGGCAGAGCTTTCCGGCTGGCTGTCGGTGCTGCGCTTCGACCCCGAGCGCGATGAGGTCGAGGCGGTGGCGCAAGAGCTGGAGGCCGCCGCAGCGGCTCTGCGCGAGGCCTGCCGTCCGCCAAGTTGAACGAGAAAGGAACACGATGGCTATGACAGTGGAAGTACAACCGGTGGTGCTCGACGCGGAGGACGCCGCGCGACGACTCCCGGAACTGCGCCTGGCGAGACAGCGGTTCGCTCTGGACGCGCAATCGGACGCGGTGGCTGCGGCGGAGCTCGCCGATATCGAGGGCCAGATCGCTGCTTGCCTGCTGGCGCTGGAGCGGCGCGATCTGGCTGATGCCGAGCGCGTTCGCCGCGACGCTGAGGCTCGTGCTGCGGAGGAGGAGGCGGCTCGCGAAGCTGCGCTGGAGCAAGCCCGCGTCTTGCAGGCGGAGCGCGAGCGCGCGATGCGTGCGGTGGACAGCGGCGCACGGCGGTTCGCGTGCGCGTTGGTGGACTACGACCGCATCTGCCGCGAACAGGACGGAGCTTTGACCACGGCTGGCCGCCGGCCATCAGCGAACGCGGGCCGGGCACGTGAGGCGGCGATCCAGGCGGCGGTCGCGTACGCGCTCCGTGAGGCTTCGGCGCCGCGGGTGCTCGAGCTGCCCCCGATCCCTGTTAGGGACGTCAAACCACTGGCCGAGAGCGATCTCCGGCCGATCGAGCCGACCGGCAACTAACGACAACGAATAGGAGTAGGCAATGGCAAGTAACGGCACAACCGGGGACGGCGCAGCGGCGCTCGCCGGCGTCAACGTAAGCGCTGCGGCGCAGGCGGCGATCCGACGGGCGATTGAACAGCTGCAGCCCCACGTCAACGAGGACCCTCGCCTGCGTGCGCTAGCTCAGAAGTTGACGGCGATCGGGAACCCGAGCGACTTTGACGCGGATAGGGCGGCAACGGTCGCGAAGGCGCTGCGCGACAGCGAGCGGATCGCGAAGTCTCAGGACGTCTCGCCGCTGGTGCGCGAGCGGGCGGCCGAAGTTTCGTTGGAGTTGCAGCGCAGCCACCTCCAGCGCCACTCTGCCGGCGGCTACGAGACGTGGGAGGCCAGTGCCCGCGAGGCGGGGCTGCTCTAGACCGGTGAACTTCGCGCTCCGTTCCCTCCTTCTGGAGCGCGAGGCGCCCGTGCGCTGTCGCCGGGCGTCTGGCCCGGCGGCCCCTGATTGGGACTCGATCCTGGGTGGGTATCGAGCAGCCTGGCCAAGCCTGCGCCCGCCGTCGTCATCGCACGGCGCCGGGCCGGGCAACCGTTTCGGCAATCGTGGCCGCGCGAGCACCCCTCGCGCCGCTGTGGGCGCCCGCGCGGTAGCGACAGCGCCGCGCCCGCCGTGTTTGAGGGACTGGGAACCACGGCATGCGCGTGAATTCCCGCCGGAGACGGGCACAGACCGCGCAAGACGGTTCCTGAGTGCGGGCGAGCACAAGCGTTGACCGTCGTGTCACGCTGGAGGTCCGCTCCCTTGGGCAGCGTCCAGGCCGGGCGGCAACGCGGGTACGCCTATGCGCCCGGACCGCCGGAAACGCGAACCGCGGTGAAAGCGCGCCCGGCAGCCCAGTGACGCGCCGAGAGTGCTGTAAATAGCCCTGAAGGGGGAATCTGCTGAGGGCGGAACGGCTGCCGCTATCTCCACGGGAAGCGGGAGGGCCCGCGCCCCACTAGGAGGGGGGGCTGAGCTGGGTGATCGGCCGTAGGGAGGCGATCATTCTGCTGATCACGCTCATGGGGACATGGTCGTAGACGTGACTCATGAAGAGGTATGCGCCGCCCGGTCCGACGAAACCCCACCAGTTGGTACTGGGGTAACAGAAGTAGATCACGTTGCGTCCTCCGAACCGCACATGACGGGGTGGAGCGCAGTTGTGTCGCGAGAATTGGACTTGGCTGTAGAACGACCGTGCACTTGTACGCCCGAACCCGCCGCTTGCGACCCCGCGAGCGCCACGACGATAGCGATAGGAGTACTCCACGAAATAGGCGGTGGGCCCACTCGTGAGGGGGTCCGCACAGCACGGGCTGAGCCGAGCCCCTCCGATGCCGTAGACGTCCCATTTTCCGTGGATGCTTCGCCGTGGAAGACGGGAGGGCCAGCGCGGAGACGGCTGTAGCTGTGAGTACAGAAGATGCTTGAACACCGCCTGGGCGCTGCCTTGAAAAATCTGCCCCGCTGAACTAGCTGACGAGAGGGCCGTCCTATTGTTTGCCGAGCTGGCGTTCGAAGCGCCGGCTCCGATTCCGGCGACAACGGCGAGCAGGACACCAACGCCGACGAGCGAATACCGGCTAGGTCTCCCACCAGATCGGGTCCGAGCCCCACGAGCAAGATCAGACATAACGCCCCTTCCGTTCAGCCCACACTTCCGACGTTGATGGTACGGCCTCGGGCGAGCGTTCGCCCTAGGGAGGTCACCCCGGGAAATGGACCCTGAGGCCGCGGGCCGCCGCTGCTGCATTGCGACGCCGTTCCGCGCGGACCCCAGCGAAGGCTAGCCAGCGCGTAATAGGTTCGCCCCAGGAAACTACCCCCAGACTTTCTGGCACGAGGCGCACGCCTGCCGGCATTCCACGTCGGCCGCCGCGTCCCCGGATCCGCCGCGAGGACTTCGATGCGTTGCTCGAGCGCAGCTACACCGGCACGTCCGGAGCGCCCACGAAGCCCGAGCGCGTCGAGGCGATCCTGGTCGGGAGAGATCCCACCTCCCGTCGTCCCCGATGCCGGGCATCTCGACGACGACCGGCGGCAAGCTACTTCACGTTGATGTCCGAGCCGCTGAACGTGGCCTCCTGGCCGCCGTTGGTGATGTGCAGCGTGATCGTCCCGGATGCTTGCGCTCCGGTCGAGGTATTGACCAGTGTCACCTGGCAAGCGAACTTGGCTCCGTCGACCTTCTCCACGCCACTCGGGCAACTAACGGACTTGGCCTGAATCGAGCCGAATTTCCCGATGTTGGCCTTGATCACGTTCTCGGCCGACCCAGGCTCGACCGTGATGTGCGGAGCGGGTGCCGCCGTGGTCGTGGTGCTCGTCGTGGTCTGTGTGACCGTCGCCGTGGTCGTGATCGTCGTGCCATGGGTGTGAGTCCCACTCGAAGCTCCGCACGCCGACGCGGCGAGCGCGACGGAGATCACTGCGGCTCGCCTCACGAGCGCGACCCTGACGCATCCCTCGATCACAGGCTCACCCACCCGTAGCCGAGGCCTGCATATAGGTCCTTGGCGACGGCACGCGGCACTCCCTTGATAACGCCGCGAGAGGAGCGCCGATCATGAGTCGGCGGATATGCATCCGACGCCTCCCAATAGACGTACCACCGCTCGCCCACCTTGTGCTCAATCGTGATGCCGTTTCCCGGCTTGCACTGTTGCTCGTGATGGTCGGCGTATCGATTAAAGACCCACGCCCCCCAACGAGACCCTTTGACCACGGTGGAGATCTCAGCCGTGACGCAGCGGAGCGGCCACGAGCGAGGCTCCTGAGCTCGAATGTGAAACCAGTACCGGCCGCTCGCCTTGTAGACCATTGCTGCCGTTTCGGCTTGGCTAGCCGGACGGTGTGCTGATGCCGCAGCCGACCACGCAAGGCACACGAGTAGAGCCATGGCAACTACGAGCTTCGTCTTGCGTTCGTGTTTCATAGCCGAAGGGTGGTCATCCCTCCTTCGGTCTCGTCACGAACCAAATCAGCGACAGGATCACGTGTGCCCGTGACTGACGAGCGCGATCCTAACCACCGCCGATGTGGCGCCGCAACTCCACAATCGGGGCCGACTACGAGATCGAGTCGCCGATGCTGTGGCTGCTCGAGGTGTCACGGTCCGGCGATACCAGTGATCAGCTTGCGGCCTTTGACGCACCGGCCCGTGGTGGTTCCGGCCGCCCGGTGGTAATGCGCCGAGCAGTAGAACCCCTCGAGCGTGCAGGTCGGGTTCGGCGTGTAGCCGCTCGGATAGCACGCCCTTGAGCCGCCAAGCAGCTCCTTCATCAGCCGCCGAGCCTGACTGCACGAAACGTTCGGCGTGGCGTACACGGAGTTCGAGATCATGTGCGGTGCCGACCCGCAGTACCGCGTCGGGGCAGCGAGTGCACAGACGGTCACGGCTAGCCAAGCCGCCGTAGTCGCGAGAAGCAGTCGGCCCACGAGTTTGCCTGCCCGTGATGCCGCAGCAAGATCGAATGGAGCCGTGACACTACGCCGCTGGCCGCACCCGACCCGGGTGCTTTCATGCACCGTCATGTGTGAGTCCTGGATCTGCATGCCCACATCCGTCCGTGCAGCCATCAGCTTCTCTCATTTCTTCTCCTGCTTCAAGGGGTACAGCTGAAAGCGACGCGGCGCCGATCATCCAGCCAGCCGTACACGCCTTACGGTAGGCGCATTCGGAGCGGTTCGCGCCCGGTTACTACCCGAGGGTTTGGATCGGAGGGCCCGAGGTTTTTGAACCGAGTGCACAGCGTTCTCGGCGGTAGACGGAATCGCTGCCGTCAACACTCGGCCAGACGATGCTCAGCCCGGTCAGTGTGAGCGTGCTCGTTCGGCGAAAGCGACCGTCGGCCTATTGGCGCGGCCGCTGCAGATGTTCCACTTGGATCCGAGTGTCCAGCGTGAGCTTGGGCGGGTTTTGAAGTAGAAGGCCATCCTCGTATACGCGCGGCGCCGCTGGCAGTAGGCGAGCGCGTATACGTGAAGCGAGACGCGGCATGGATGGCCGGACGCTACTGAGCGCCCAGGGCAAAAGCCGGTACCGAATCCAACGCTGTGCTGGCTGCCCCAGTTGTGCCAGTTGACGGAGCTGACGTTTCCGGTTGGATCTCCTCCGAGGAAGACTCGGCGAGGCTTCACCGTGCCGAAGCCGACACCGCCCGGAAAGGCCTGCTTTGAGCCCAACACGGGTGTCGAGTTCCGGCCGGCAGCCGATGAGGCGGTAACAAGTAGCAGCCCCACACCTGCGGTCATCACGATCGTCTTGAGTTTTTTCGGCTCTCCGGTCCATCTGGGGGTGAACGGAGCTGCGCGGTTCGCGGAATCGCCTGCTGAGGGGCGGGTTCCAGGCCGGATAGGTCGTTACCGGAGTTTGCGCACAACGGGGTGACCCGCACCGGTCCGCTTCGGCAGGCTGCTGGATGTCTGAAGTTCAGCGGTCTACGAGGAGGACGACGATGCGGGTCACGACGGCATTCAACCGGATGCTCAAGCTGCCGGGGGCTTCTGTTCAGGACGTCGCGTTCGGCGGCGAGGGCGTGATCGTGACGGTCCGTCTGCGCGCGAAGCGGCCGGTCTGCTCGGGCTGTGGCGCGAAGGGCCTTCCGATCAAGGAGCACCGCGAGAAGAGCTGGCGGCATCTCGATCTCGGCGCCGCTCGCTGCACGATCGAGTGCCGGCTCAGACGCCTGTACTGCCCGGGCTGCGGGGACGTGTATGAGGCGGTGCCGTGGGCCAGGGCCGGCTCGCCGTACATGCGCGACTTCGAGGACGTGACGGCGTTCCTTGCTCAGCAGATGGCCAAGACGCCGCTGGCCAACCTGATGCGGATCGGCTGGCGATCGGTCGGCAAGATCCTCGCCCGCGTGGTCGCCGACAAGCTCGATCGCGGCCGGCTGGACGGGCTGGTGATGATCGGCGTGGACGAGGTCAGCTATGGCGCCGATCGCCGCTTCCTCACATGTGTCGCCGACCATCAGCGCGGCGGCGTCGTGTGGGCCGCCCCTGGCCGCAACGCCGCGACCTTGCAGGGCTTCTTCGACCAGTTGACCGACGCGCAGCGTGCCTCGATCAAGGCGGTCTCGATCGACATGTCCGCCGGATACGAGAAGGCGATCACGAAGGCCGTCCCGGACGCGCAGGTCGCGTTCGATCCGTTCCACGTGATCGCGCTCGGCGGCAAGGCGGCCGACCAGGTCCGCCGCGCGGAGTACAACCGCCACGGCCGCTCCGCGACCGGCGAGGGGAAGTGGATCAAGGGCACGCGCTACAGCCTGCTCAAGGACACCGCCAACCAGACCCCCAAGCAGCTGCTCAAGCTCGCCGAAGTCGTGCTCACCAACAAGCGAATGTACCGCGGGTTCCTGCTGCTCGGAGAGCTGCGCTACATCTACCGCCTCCCGAAGGACGAAGCCGCCGAGCGGCTCGACGCATGGCTCGCGTGGGCATCGCGCTCCAAGCTCAAGCCGTTCGTGAAGCTCGCGCGCACGATCCGCAAGCACAAAGCCGGCGTGCTCGCCGCGATTCAGCTCGGGATCAGCAACGGGCGCCTGGAGGCATTGAACAGCCGCGTCCGGCTAATCAGCCACCGCGCCCACGGGTTCCACTCAGCCGACGCGCTGATCGCGATGATCTACCTCTGCTGCGCAGGCATACAGATTGACCTCCCTCACCGATAAGTCACCCCCAACTCGACAGGAGAGCCGTTTTTTCAACGTTGCCACTCCTCCTGGTTGGGGTCCAGACCGACCGACGAGATGATCTCGTAGCCGCACGATCACCCTGATTCTCGTCCATTCATGAGGCTTGCCATGGGCCAGATCGTCGAGATGCCGTCGCGCAAGTTCACGTCCCCGTTTTGCACGTCTGTGCGTGCGTCTGCCGGGTATTCGCGCACTCGCTTGCGTGCTTCCAGCCCTCCGGTTGCCCCCCTTGGGCTAGAGCGTGCGAGCGTCGCTGGGCATCTTGCGGGCGCTTTGGCCGGACGGTCTCCACCTCGTGTCGCGCTCAGGGATCGCCCGGCCACGAGTTTCGGCTCGGCCGTGGTCGGCCTGACGACGCTGGCGCATGTGGACCGCCAGCTACGCGGTCAACCACCATTGCACAGAATAAACCCCATGCTCGAAGGCGAGGTGTTGATGCAGATCTGCTTCACGTTGTGGCTCACGCCGGCAAGGTCGGCGTGAATGGTCCGGAAGTCGCTGCCCAGGCCACTCGCAAGCTGGAAGACTTCGCCGCGATTCGGGTCGAGATCTCTGACGATCGTCCCAAGCTCCACGTCGATGCTGTGCAAGTTCTGCTCCGCCGATGTATCGCTCACCTTCTGCACGGCTGATGCGATCGCCGCCGGGCTCGCCTGCGATTGAACCGCAGAGGCAGCGAGCGCGCCGACCGTTCCACCGAACGTTCCGGACGCAAGCGCGACAGCGGCGATGGTGAGTCGTCTGGTCATCTGGATGCCCTTCCCTCGGTTGTGTTGCCCCGCCCCCGTGCAGGTGTTCGAGCGTGATCATCGCGCCGAATGCAAGCCAGTGGGCAAAAACTTCGCTGGTGACGCCAGTCGTGCTCGGGAGATGTGAGCGGGCACGCGCGACTGTTCGGCGCGTGCCGTGTTTCAGTCCGAGCGCCGTCCCACACTCTGAGTCCACCGGGACCGATACACGACGCCGGAGGACTTCGATGACGCTCCTGTACCGACTCGACACGCCCGACTCGCCGGACCGTGGGTCAGGCACGTTCTGGTCTATGCACGAAGGCGATACGACCTGGCTTGCGGAGTGGGAGGGAAGGTCTCCGTCAGGGTGCAAGCTGTACCGCACGGAGGTGATCTTTGAGGGAACCGAGCTCGGCGAGGTAAGCGTCGACCGGTTGCACGCTCTCCACCACGGGTCATTCAAGCCCGACGACCTCGTGACCTGGGTCGGCCATCGCGCGTCGCCGAGTCAGCGATGGGTCCAGTTCACGACCACCAAAGGCAACGTCACGGATCCGTGGTACGGCGCCGTGCTCTACATGGGCGACGAGCAGCTTGCCGCGGAGCTGGTGACCTGATCACGAGGCTGCGCAGTTGGCGTTGCAGTTGACGTACGGAATCTGAAGAACCATAATGTACGTATCATGCAACGCGAAAGGAGACTCATGGCGCGACCCTCTGGGGACTCGACGCCGGAAGGCCAGCGCTGGTACGACAGAGTCGCTCGAGCCCAGCGCAAGGTGGAGGACGCCGAGCGTCAACGCGACGAGGTGGTCCGCGACGCGCTCGAGCATGGTTTAGGCGTTCGCGGCGTAGCGAAGGCCCTTGACATCGACAAGGCGACGGTGAGTCGCCGCTACCGACCTACACAAGGAGGGACCGCCTGATGGCCGACAGCCGAAGGCTCGAACGGACGAAGCACCCCGGCATCTATCGCCGACATGCGAACAACTGCCCGAGCAACGGGCGCTGTAAATGCCCCTACGTCGTTCGGTGGAAGGATCGTGGTCAGGCGCGGAAGCAGATGTTCCCGACGCTCGACCTCGCACGCGAGTTCAAGGGCGCGCTTGACTCCGGAAAGACGACGCGCCGGCCGTTGTGCTCGCAGACGGTCGGCGAGTACTACGTGCCGTGGCTCGCTAGCTACCGCGGTCGCACCTCGCGGGGGCTTGAGGAGTCGAGCCGCCGCGAGTACGAAACGTCCCATCGACTGCACATCCAGCCGCTTCCGATCGCGAAGCTCCGGATGCGTGACCTTGGCGCGCCGGATGTCCGAGACTGGCTCGCTGACCTCGAGCGCCGCGGCTGCTCGCCCACGACGATCCGGAAGGCCCGGGCGGCCCTGGCAGTGATGATGGCGTGCGCGGTGGAGGATGGCGACCTCGCCTCGAACCCTGCAGCAGGGGTCCGGTACGTGCCGTCAGACGTGGCCAAGCGTCAGCATCAGAAGCGGAAGCGGCGCAAGCTCACGGCGGCTGACGTGACAGCGATCCTCGAGGCGATGCCCGAGGAGTGGCGCGCGTTCTTCCTCCTGCTGGTTCAGACAGGAGTCCGCATCGGCGAGCTGCTCGGCCTCACTTGGCAGTACGTGCACTTGGGGGACGACCCGCACATCCTCGTCGCCGAGCAGTTCTACAAAGGCCAGCGGAAGCGGCTCAAGACCGACGCGAGCATGGCGAGGGTGCCACTTGCGCCATCAACCGCTCGCTGGCTGGCTGAGCTGAGGCCGGAGGGAGCGTTTCCCGAATCGCCGGTGTTCAGGTCCGTGACCGGCACGCCGCTGACATACAGCAACATGTACAACCGCGTGCTGAGGCCAGCGCTGATCGGCGCCGGGATCGCGGTGAACGTCGGGACGCCCGAGAAGCCGGAATGGGATTACCAAGGTGTTGCGTTCCACGCGTTCCGCAAAGCATGCGGCTCGCTGCTGCTCGCGCAGGGGAAGAACCTGAAGCAAGTGCAGGGGTGGCTGCGGCACTCGCAGTTGACTACAACCCTGAACGTCTACATCCACGACGTAGACGACGGCCTTGGAGGCGCCGACGCGTGGGACAGCATGCTGGGCGGGGCCACCTGGGGCCACCCTGGGGCCACCGAACGTCCGGGAACAGCCGCAAACGGTCAAGTGCCGGACACGGCAGAAACCGCGGTTTAGCGGGATGAACGTGGAACGGCCGCAACTCACGGCAAGCGCTCGTGCGGACTCATAATCCGTCGCGCGCAGGTTCGAGTCCTGCCCGGGCCACCTACTTTGCCCGTGTTTTAGGGGGTTCTGGGCGCAAGGCGGCGGGTCCGTGAAGTACGCCAGTACAGGTTGAGGAGGACCGCCAGGTGCAGGGAGGCTGGGGGCGGCAAACGAGGTCGGCCGCGGGCGGGCAACGCAAATCTATGGTCGCTCGGCGTGGGGAGTGTCGGCCGGGCGTTAGGGGGGCCGGCGGGCGTGGATCGGCCCCTGACAAAACTCAAAAATCACCCGGTGGGGTGGGATCCGCACACGTTTCTCGGGCTATACGCGAGAAACGTAGGGCGATGCGGGGTCCGGCGACGATTTTTGAGCTTTGTCGCGGGTGGGGTCGCAGGCGCAGGGTCGCGCCGTCCGTCGCGGCTCCCGTCGCGGCCGGCCGCAGGGCGCGCGGTCCGTCGCGGCTTCCGCCGCAGGCGCGCCGTCCGTCGCATCTCCCGTCGCAGCCGGCCGCCAGTTTGCGCTCATTCCCCAGGAGCCCGCCTCCGAACACCGCGGCTGGGCTTGAGGCTTGGCGTCGCGCCGTGGAGGCTCACTCCTGGTTCTGCAGGTTTTCTTGCACGGTCCTGGGAGGAGCGTGGTGGTGGGCGAGGCCGTGTTAACGTGCGGCCGCCCCCCGAGGGTGTGGTTCTCCGCCGATCCGGGCTGAGACAGCGACCGGCTGCCTGCGACGGTGCACGTCCAGGCGCCGCCAAGCTCATGTCAAGCGCAAGCAAAACGTTGCCCCGCCGCCTCAGCGCCGTGTTGGTGCTCGTGCTGGCGGCTGTCCTGCTCCTGTGGCTGGGCGCGCGGTCCCCGGCGGCGCGCGCCGCGGACCCGGGCACGCTGGCGCAAAAAATCAACGCCGGCCAGAACCGGGTGTCGGCCCTCTCGGGCACGGTCGGCGATGAAAACCGCCGCCTGCAGCAGCTCGATGCCAGCATCGCCGGCATCCAGAGCAAGATCGCTCGTATCCAGTCTGACCTCAACGCCAAACGCGCCGAGCTGTTGCAACTGCGCTCGGAGCTGAACGCGGCGCGAGCCAGGCTTGCGAGTCTGGTGAGCTACGAGGCCAGAGCCAAGTCTGCGCTGTCCCAGCAGCTGGTCGCCGGCTATGAGAATGATCAGCCGGACATCGTCAGCGTGGTGCTCGATGCCAACGGCTTTACCGATCTGCTCGAGCGCCTCTCGTTCGCCGAGCGGATCAGGTCTCAGGATCAGCGGATCGTCGCCGCGGTGATGCGGGCTCGAGATCGCGTCGCCGCACAGGCCGTGCGTCTCGGCAACCTGGAGGGCCGCCAGCAAGATGTCACCGCGCGGGTGCTGGCCGAGCGAGACCAGATCGACGCGGCCAAGCTGACGCTGCTGGACGAACAGATGTCGGTGACCCGCACGCGCGACCAGAACGCCAGTCAGCTCGCCACCGCTCGCGGCCAGGTCGCCTCACTGCGCGGTCAGCTCGCACGACTTCAGGCTGAGCAAGCTCGACAGGCGGCGCTGGCAGCTGCCAGCCAAACGATCCCCGGTGGGGTAGCAGTCGCACCCGGCGGCAACCATGCAGGATCGGACCCGATTCCCGGCTTCACGATCGGGCGCGACGACATGGGCGTCGATGCGAACGCGGCGCCGGGCGCGGGAATCTACGCGCCGGTCGCCTCGACCCTCGTGCAGGTACTGCAGGACTGGTACGCAGGCCAGCCCCTGTTGCTGTTCCAGTTCGACACTCCCCCACCCGGTGCGCCATCGGACTACTGGTACGTTGCCGAGGAGATCGACCCGGTGACGACCGCGATCGGCACCAGGTTCCAGGCCGGCCAAAGGGTCGCCTCGTATGCCTCCAGCGGGACCGGCATCGAGATCGGATGGGGGTCGGCAACCTCCAACACGCGCACCCTGGCAGGGGAGACGGATCCGGCGGCCGCGAGCCCGCCGGCCGGTTCCGCCACCACCTGGGCCGAGTCCTTCAAGAGCGCCTTCGGAATCCCATAGCGACCGCAGGCCGGCCGACACATCGCGCCGGCGCTGTACGTCTCCTGGTGACGCTGCACCAGGCCGGCGCGCCTGTCGAGGCGGTATCGTTCCACGCCGTGAAACGAGTCTCACCTGAAGAGACGTCCTCCCACACGACGAGAACGGTGGAGCGAGCCTGCGCTCTGTTGTCCGCTTTCTCAGCGGCCAACCCGCGTCTGAGCCTGAGGGAGCTGGCGGCACGGGTCGGGTTGCCGAAGGCGACCGTCCATCGGCTTGCCAGCTCGCTGATCGCGATGGGCTTCATGGAACATCGCGAGGATGGTCGTTACTCGCTCGGGCTGAAGCTCGGCGAGCTCGGTGCCGTTGCGCGCGCCGACCTGGACGTCGTGAGCGCCTGCACCCACGCGATGGACGCTCTGGCGGCTGCCACCAAGGAGACCGTCCTGCTGGTCGCGGCGGATTGGGAAGCACTCGAGATGATCGTGGTGGCGACGCGCGTGAGTCCGCAGACGCTGTCGGTCGTCCCTTCGAATGGCGAGCGCATCGCGATCGCATTGGGTGCTCCGGGCAAGGCGCTGTTGCTTGGTCTTGCGCCGAGCGAGGCCGACGCCGTGCTGACCCGGCTGCCGCTGTCGGCGCGAACCTCCAAGACGCATACCGATCGCGCGCAGCTGGCGAGTGAGCTTGCGGCCGCTCGGACGACCGGTTTCGTCGTCGGGGATGAGGAGTACGTCGAGGGAGTGGCAGGTGTGGCGGTGCCGGTGCTGTTCGAGGCCGATCGGCCACGCGCCGCGATCAGCATCGTCGGCCCCTCGATGCGACTCGCAGGCAAGTTCGAGGCGATCGGGCGCCTCGCGCTCGAGCACACCTCGGCACTGCGGCCAGCACCGCTTCCGACCCCGCGAGCGGCGGCGGCGTAGATGGTCGAGCTAATCGGGGCCGGCCTGCCGCGAACCGGCACGCTGACGCAGAAGGAGGCGCTGGAGCGGCTAGGGCTGGGCCCTTGCTATCACTGGATCGACGTTCTCGCCGACCTTGACGGACAGGTTCCGAAGTGGGACGGTGCGCTCGAAGGTCGCGTGCAGCCCGCCGACATTCTCGATGGCTACCGCTCGACCGTCGACTGGCCCGGCGGCTACTTCTACAAGCAGTTGGCGGAGTCGTTCCCCGACGCGAAGGTGCTGTTGAGCGTCCGCGATCCCGACCGGTGGGAGCCAAGCTTTCGCGAGACGATTGTCGACATGTGCCACGGCGAAGCCTTGATCCGGCTTCTCTCCAGCGCCCGCGCCGAGGTCGACCCACGGTGGCGCCGGTACCTGGAGTTCGTGAATCGGATGTTCTGGAGCCGACAGGGCACGTTCCCGGCCGGTCACTCGCCAAGCCAGCTGATCGACGCGTATGTCGCGCACAACGAAGAGGTCAAGCGGGTGGTGCCGCCAGACCGTCTGCTCGTGTGGGAGGTGACCGACGGCTGGGAGCCCCTGTGCGAGTTCCTCGGCGTGCCGGTACCCGACGAAGCGCTTCCGCATGCCAACGACCGCGCGACCTTCCTGGACCGGGTGATCGGCGGCGCAATCGCGACTCTTTCTGCGTGGCACGCCCAGCAGGGTGAGCCGGCTTGACCGTCCAGACGAGAATCAGCCGGCTCACGGTCACCGAGCTCGACGGTGCGTTTTCGCAGGAAGACGTGCTGTCGCTGCTCGGGCTCGACGGGGATGCCTTTGCCGAGCGCATATTCGATCGCTCCGCGGTCAGTACCCGGAGCCTCGACCTGTTGCCGGCGACGCTCGAACACACGCTGCAGGGAAGGACCGCGCGAACGGAGGACCAGCTGTTTGCTTACGCCGTCGCCGCGGTGGAGCGCCTCGGCATTGATCCCGCCGAGATCGGCACGGTCGTGACTTCGAGCCTGTACTCGCTTGGCGGCCCCACGCTCGCGCACCGGCTCGTCGAACGATTCCGAATGGATCCGGCGACGGACAAGTACCACGTGGTCGGAGTGGGGTGTGCGAGCGCGGTTCCGCTCGTCCGGCTCGTGAGCCAGTCGATCGACGCGCATCCGGGTAAGAAGGGGCTGATCATTGCGGCCGAGAGCATGAGCGGCCTGCTGATGCGCGCGACGCCCGGTGACGAGCGCGCGAAGACCGTCGGCTCGGCGATCTTCGGCGACGGTTGTGCGGCCGCGCTGATCGAGAAGGGAACGACCGGGCCGGCAGTCGCCGCATCGAAGGTCCACCAGATTGAGGGCACGCTCGCCGCCGTCCGGATGGAGCTCTCAAACGAGGACAGCTATCTGCACCTGGACCGCCACCTCCCGGATATGGCTGCCGCCGGGTTGCCCAACGTGGTTGACGAGTTCCTCGAGACGCTCGCGCTCGGACGCGGCGACATCGACCACTGGATCATCCATCCCGGCGGTCGGCGGATTCTCGACTGCGTTCGCGTCGCGCTAGGACTCACGCCGGCGGAGGTCCAGATCAGCTACGACGTGCTGGCGAGGCGGGGCAACGTAGGTACCGCTTCGATCTTCTACGTGCTCAGCGAGACGATCAGTCGCAGACGCCCTGAGCACGGGCAACGGGGACTGATGGTCACGGTTGGCCCCGGGGTGACGCTCGGGCTGATGCTCCTGCTGTTCTGATTGCGGACCGCGTCTGGCCGTCGAGCATCGCTCCGGGGTCAGGCTTGACTCGTCTGGTCGGTCCCCTTACGGTTGCGAGCGACGGGGCTCCCGTTCAATCAACGGAGGTAGAGATGAAGTCGCTTTCGAGGTTCGGGCTTGCGCTGGTGCTGTTCGGAGCGCTTGCCGCAAGTCTCGCTGCCACGGCTCAAGCGGGCGCGGCAGGCAGTCGGGCTGTCCGGTGCAAAGGCACCGGTGATTTCTGCGGCGCCACGGTGAGCATCGCTGGTGGCGCCAGCAACCGCCGGGTAACGGTGAACCTCACCGACACCGACTTCAAGCTCGTCGGTGTCAGAGTGATTCCGGCATCCTCGCGCGGGGCGTTCAGCATCTCGCGCGCGTCTTTCCGGCTCGGAGGCTCGCAGTACCGGTTCACGCTGAACGCGGTCCGATCGAATCCGAGAGGGTCGCGGATCATCCTGCTGTTCGCCGCCGGCGCACCCGCCAGGCGCTGAGGACATAGCGACGTGCTCGGGCTTTGGCCGACACGGCCGAAGCCCGAGCGCCGCTGGCGTTTTGCACCGCCACGGCGGTAGGGTCCGCGCATGCCCGAATCTAATCGCCGTTTCATCTTGCGCAATCGCCCTCAGGAGCGAATCACCGACGACACCTTCGAGCTCGTGGAGGAGTCGATGCCGGAGATTCAGAATGGAGAGGCGCTCGTCCGAACTCGCTGGATCTCCCTGGACCCCACCAATCGCGCGTGGATCGGCGAGACGCCCACATACCTTCCGCCCGTCGGAATCGGAGAGGTGATGCGAGCACTGGGGCTGGGGGAGGTGGTCGCGTCCAAGCACGACGCGTACAAGGAGGGGCAGCTCGTACAGGGCCTAATCGGCTGGCAGGAGTGGGCCGTCGCGTCCGATGCCGCCCCGTTGCTGCCGGTCGCCGAGATCGACGGCGTCTCGCAGAGCGCATACCTCGGAGCGCTTGGGATGACCGGCCTCACCGCGTGGGTCGGGCTGAACGACATCGGCCGCCCGCAGCCGGGCGAGACCCTGGTCGTCTCGGCGGCGGCCGGGGCCGTAGGATCTGTGGTTGGCCAGATCGCGAAGATCAAGGGCGCGCGTGTAGTAGGAATCGCCGGCGGCCCTGAGAAATGCGCGCTGCTTACCGGCAAGCTGGGATTCGACGAAGCCGTGGATCACCGCGCGTCGGACTGGCACCAGCAGCTTGTGAACGCGACACCGGACGGGATCGACATCGATTTCGAGAACGTCGGCGGCCAGATCATGGACGCGATCTTCGCTCGTCTGAACCTGCGGGCGCGCGTGGCGTTGTGCGGTCTGATCTCCGGCTACAACTCGACCGACCCCCCGCCTGGACCGCGCGCCTTCGGGAACATCCTGGTGCAGCGCGCTCTGGTGCAGGGCTTCATCATCCTTGACCACCTCCACCGCGCTCCGGAGGCCGGCGCCGAGATCGCGGCCTGGATTCGTGAGGGCAAGCTGCAGCCACTCGAGACCGTCGTGGAGGGATTCGAGCAGCTACCAACAGCGATCAACATGCTGTTCGACGGAGCCAACGTCGGGAAGCTGGTGGTGCGGGTCGCATGACGGCGAGCAACTCGTGATCCGGCGTCGTCTGACTGAAGCTCGCCGCGGGCAAAATTTCTTGCCCGGCCAGACACGGGAGATGTAGCCTCGCGCAAACACGTTCACCGGGCCGGGGCGTGAAATTAACAGGAGACGATCCGGCTCGTCGATAGTGACCACAGCGGTGACCCGCACGCTCGCAATCGCGCTGAAGCGAAACCTCCTGACGAGCGACAATCCCGGGAACAACCGGGTCCTGCGGTTGATTGCGCCGAAGCTGCTGAAGAATCCGAACAACCCCAACGCCGGCTTCAAGGCGTTCGAGTCCAACACAGGTCCGGCAGGTCTCGACGAGGAAGGCGACTCGCTCGTGCTGCTGCCGAACGGCCGCACCGGGCCGCAAGCTGGTTCGTTTCGGCCAGGCCAGGGACCACGCTCTATTACTTCTGCGCCGTCCACTTCTGGATGCAGGGCATCATCAAGGTCGTCAGGTAAGAGGGCCACCCGCGTAGTCGAGGTCGGCGCCCCCGGCCCGGGAACTGAGACATTCGCGTTCACCACCCGGCTACATTGCTTGCGTGTTGTCGGGAGGCCGGATGTGGGAGATGTCTGCTCGTGTGCGCGCGGCGCTGGTCGCCGTCGTGGCCGCCGCCGGGCTGATGGCCGCAGCCACTCCCGCCGCCGCCGCCGCTCCGTTCCTCGCGCACGGAAGCGTCGAGCAGGTCTACGTGACCGGCTTGGGCGCAGGAGCGCGGGCGTCGCTGCTCAACCCCGCAGGACACACGGTCGCGTCAAAGGGAGCGGATTCCCTTGGCGGCCTGCTGTTCCGCAACGTGCCACCCGGAGACGGCTATCGCGTGCGTGCCGCCAACGGCGAATCAGGGCCGCTGACGGTCCTCTCGACGCGGCCGCGGCCACCCGGCACCGGCATCTACAACCAGAGCATCCCGTCCGATGGATACGGCTATCTGACGACCCGCGACGGCACCAAGCTGGCGATCTACGTCCATCCGCCCCAGGACGTGTCCAGCGCGCTCCCGCTGCCCCCCGGACTGCTTCCGAAGGTCCCCGCCGGAGGGCCTTATCCGACGTTGATCGAGTACTCGGGCTATGGCTACGCGGATCCCGCCGGGCCCCAGAACGGGATCGCGGTCCTTGCCAACTTGATGGGCTTCGCCGTCGTCGACGTCAACATGCGTGGCACGGGCTGCTCGGGCGGCGCTTATGACTTCTTCGAGCCGCTGCAGAATCTCGACGGCTACGACGTGATCGAGACGATCGCGCGGCAGCCTTGGGTGCTCCACCACAAGGTGGGCATGATAGGCATCTCCTACGGCGGGATCAGCCAGCTGTTCACGGCGCAGACGGACCCGCCCGACCTGGCCGCGATCTCGCCCCTATCGGTCATCGACCAGACGGCGACCACGCTCTACCCGGGCGGGATCCTGAACACCGGCTTCGCCGTAGCATGGGCCCAGGAGCGGATCCACGACGCCCTGCCGGCGTCGCCGACAGGCGGCCAGCAGTGGGCCTACCAGCGGATCCAGCAAGGCGACGAAACTTGCAAGGCCAACCAGGTTCTCCACGGCGAGGCCGTGAACCTGTTGGCGAAGATCCGCGCGAACAACCACTACGTGCCGGCGGTCGCCGACCCCCTGGCGCCGATCACGTTCGTGCACAAGATCAAGGTGCCTGTGTATATGGCATGCCAGTGGACCGACGAGCAGACCGGCGGTCACTGCGCAGACCTCGCCGAGCACTTCACCGGCACCCAGCACAAGTGGTTCACGTTCACCAACGGCGCGCACGTCGATTCGTTGGACCCGGCCACGTTCGATCGCTGGTACGACTTCCTCGAGCTGTACGTCGCCCATCGGGCACCGATTGCAGGCGCCGCGCTGATCCACGCCGCCTCTCCCGTGATCTACCAGGCTGCGATGGGCATCAATGGCGTCACGATGCCGAGCGATCCGATCCAGGAGCAACCGACGTACGCGGGCGCGCTCGCCGCCTTCCAGCGCCTCCAGCCGATCCGTGTCCTATTTGACAACGGAGCTGGCAGCTCGAACCCAGGTGATCCTCAGCCCGCTTTTGAGCAGTCGTTCGCGCGCTTTCCGATCCCCGGCACGACAGCGCGCTCCTGGTACCTGGGCGCCGGCGGCGCCCTCCAGAACCGTCCACCGGCGCACCCTGGAACGAACAAGTTCACCTGGGATGCTCACGCTCGGCCGCTGACCGATTTCAATGGACCGCAGGACGGGAGCGCCGGTGGCATCTGGACCGCGACGCCGCACTACAACTGGGTCCAGCCGCCGAGCCGCAGCGCCGTGTCCTATATGACCAGCCCGCTGGTCGCCAACACCACCGTCATCGGCGCCGGCGCCCTCCACGTCTGGGTCCGATCCTCGACGCCGAACGTCGATCTGCAGGCAACGATCACCGAGGTCCGGCCGGACGGCAAGGAGACATTCGTCCAGAACGGCTGGGTGCGGGCCAACGAGCGCAAGCTCGATCCGCACAAGAGCACGCTGCTGGAGCCGGTCCTGAGCCTGCGCAAGGCGGACGTCTCACCGATGCCAGCCAACCGGTTCGTCGAGGTAACGATCCCGCTGTACTACGAGGGTCACGCCTACCGGACCGGCTCGCGAATCCGCGTGACGATCACCGCCCCCAACGGCGATCAGCCGATCTGGTCGTTCGGCGAGACCAGTCCCAAGGGACGCGCCACGGTCGCAATCGCCTACTCGAAGACGATGCCCTCGCGGCTGATCCTCCCGGTCGTGCCCGGCGTGAAGGTTCCCACGGGGCTACCGCCGTGTCCGGGGCTGCGCGGCGAGCCGTGCCGCACCTTCCAGCCGTTCGTCAACGAACGCTGATCGTCCGCGAGCTCGCCAGTACGTGACCGTGGGTATCGAGCGCCCGCACGCAGACGTACCTGGTGCTGGCGATGCGAATTGAGGTCTCAAAGCCGCTCTTGCGGGCGCTGTGCACCGGCCGCAGCGAGGCCGCGGTCCGGCCCGCCTCGACTTGCCATCTCGTAACGTTCGTCGCGCCGTTCCAGCTCGCGTAGACGTAGGTGGTGCGGGCGCTGGTGCTCGCGCTGATCGCCGGCCTGGTGTGCGGGGCCCCATTCCAGCTGAAGCGGTAGGCGCGGTAGGTGTTGGTCGCACCGTTGAAGCGACCGTCGAACACCTCGTGGCCGCGGGCGTCGAACTCGGTGAAGTACGGCTGGTTACCCCAGCCGAGGAAGCTGTGACCTCGCGCGAGCTGCTGATAGTTGCCCTCGTAGTCGGAGGCCAGCGCGGGTACATGCTCGTCCTGTCCGGCGACCTTGGCGACTCTGTGCTTCATGTCCAGGAACAGCTTCAGGCCGCGTGACTGGCTGCGGATCCGGGTTGGTCCCCCACTGTCGTCGAACAGCGTCACGAGCGAGTCGTCCGCGGAACGGACGCGCACGTCGTGCTGGTAGGCGAACGATGCGCCGGGCGCCATGCGGAAGCTCGAATGCTTGCCGCCGAGCGTCCAGATGACGCGGCCGGTAGCGTGATCGAGCTCGTAGCTCGCCCACGTGTTGCGGCTCGAGACCAGCAGATTGCCGTCGTGGTCGACATCGACCGAGTTGACGTGGAAGTAATCGAACAGGTTTCGGGACCCGGTGGGCAGGTGGGCGTAGCTGTAGGTGACGGGCACGTGGTCGAGGCTGTCCCACTCGAACAGCACGAGGCCCGTCGGGATATCGATCTCCTGAACGACCGCGTCGAGCACCACCTGCTGCTTCGGCCCGCGGATCGAGGAGGTGTTCCAGATGACTGGATGCGAGATCGTGATCAGCGCGGTGTCGGACGGCGTGATCTGGAACTCGTGCAAGTCGGCCCGGAGCCCGTTCCCCGCATGGACCTGGGCGATCACCTGGTAGGAGCTGTTCATGATCACGTCCGAGCCGATGCCCACTCCCGCATTGACATAGCCCTGCCACCACGTGAGCACCTGCTGTCCCCGGTATTGCTGAACCCTGAAGTCATTAGCGGAATCGTCGCCGCGCAGGCTCGTGAACCACACGACGTTCCCCTGCGGGTCGAGGATCTCCGGCCCGTCCTGAACCGGCCCGAACTGTGACGCGAGAAAGATGTCTCCACCGACCCCGCCGCCGCGCCGGTCGATGCGGACCGCGGGCGGCTGGATGTCGGGACGAGAGTGAAAGTGCCACACGTCGCGTGGGACCCGCGTCGGACGTGGCCAATGCAGTGGCGGTAGGGAGTAGGCGGGCCTCGCCACCTTGAAGTGGAATGTGCCACCGGAAGCGCCCAGGATGTCGAGGTGCGTGCGCACCGTGACCAGCTCTCCGGGGGCGAAGCGGTTGAAGGGTAGGAAGCTCCCGCCGCGCCCGTCGGAGTCCGCCTCAAGCCGGCCCCTGTGGAGACCGCTGTGCGACCCGGTCACGACAATCGGCCCGAGCTGGTCGATGGGCAGGCCGCGGAACGTGATCTGCGTACTTTCGGGAGCCACCTGGCTGCCCGGGACCGGAAACACGCCGACGGCGGGCGCCGCAACCGCGCCGCCGGCGGGCGCCGCAACCGCGCCGAAGGCGGGCGCCGCAACCGCGCCGCCGGCCAACCATAGGAACGCAACGCCGAGCAGCCCCCACATCCGGATCTGCAGCCTGCACCGTGCCCTCATCGCGCACATCGTGGCACGCGAAGGGGCGGGAGGCGCACGCCGGAGCTGCTCGGCGACGCTAGCGTTTGCCCCCTCGCGGACCGTCCAGCGGTCAGCGACCCCGACCGTTACGCGGTCAACGGACCGCCTGCGCGACGCTGGCCGCGACGGCGTTCGGCATGAGCCGGGACCGGTCGAGCTACCCGCCGTCGGTCGGTGACGCGCCGCTCGAGGAACCGCAGCCCGTGCACCATGTCGCGTGTCTGGGAGCGAACTCCCCACCCGAGGACGGACAGGATCGCGATCACGATCCCAGCGTCGAGGACGACGTTGATTGCAACTGCCAATGACGTGCTCATATCTAACGGCTTCCCATTGCGCGTCTGATCCCAACCCTCGCTAAGACAACCCTCAGATTCGCAAGACAGCGACACAATCCGCACGTGGAAAACGCTCAGATCGCCGACCGTCTCGATGCATTTGCGGCCTTGCTCGAGCTGACGGAGGCCAATCCCTACACATCCCGCGCGTACCGTCGTGCCGCCGAGACGATCCGCGGCGCGCCGCTCCCCGTCGAGCGGCTCGTACGCTCCGGGCGAGTTCGAGATCTGCGTGGAATCGGCTCCGGGATCGAGGCGCGCCTGCGAGAGCTGATCGAGACGGGTCAGATCGCTGAGCTGGCGGAGCTCGAGCGCGAGCTGGCGCCAGACCTCGTCGGGCTGGGACGGTTTCTGGGCCTCGGCGCGAGGCGCTCGATCGAGCTGGCGCGGGCTCTTGACGCGCACAGCGCCGACGAGCTTCGCGATGCGGCCGCAGCGGGGAGGCTGCGCAGCGTACCCGGGATTGGCCCGAAGACCGAGGCACGACTGCTCGAGGCGCTGGCGCGCGAATCGCAACCGCGCGCGCTCCAGGGCCTGCTGCTCAACCGCGCCCGTGATCTCGTTGGCGCGATCGCGGACGCCCTCGAAGGCGAGCCGGCCGGCGATGTGCGCCGCTGGCGCGACTCCTGCGAGCACCTCGCGATCGTCTGCGCCGCGCGCGATCCACGGCCCGTGATCGACCGTTTCGCGCAACTGCCGCAGATCGTCGCGATGCTCGAGTCCGAGGACAGTCGAGCGGTGGGGGTGACGGTCGAGGGCGTACCGGTCGAGCTGGTCGCCGCCGAGCCGGGCCGCTTCGGCACCGAAATGGTCCGCTCGACCGGATCCTCAGCCTACGTCACCGCGCTCGAGCCGCTGCCCGATGCCCCGGATGAGCGCACGCTCTATGACCGACTCGGATTGCCCTGGTGCCCTCCCGAGCTGCGAGAGTTGCCGTTCGACGGCGATCCGCCGCCGCTCGTCGAACTACCCCAGATTCGTGGCGACCTGCATGCCCACACCACGTGGTCGGATGGCCGGGCCACCGTCGAGGAGATGGGACGCGCAGCGCGGGAGCTCGGCTATGAGTACCTCGCGATCTGCGACCACACGCCCGCCGTCGGTGCGGTGCGCGGACTCACCCCGGACGACGTCCGCGCTCAGGCCGAGGAGATAGCTGCCGCAAACGAACTGCTCGCACCCTTCCGGGTGCTGCGCGGGATCGAGTGCGACATCCTCCCGGACGGACGCCTTGATCTGCCCGACGACGTGCTTGCGGAGCTGGACTGGGTTCAGGCGAGCGTGCACGGCGGCCAGCGGATGCCCGAGGCGGAGATGACCAAACGCGTTGAGGAAGCGCTGCGCAACCCATATGTGCGCTGCCTCAGCCATCCCAAGGGCCGCTACATCAACCGGCGGCCGGAGAACGCGCTGAACCTGGAGCGGGTATTCGAGCTGGCCCGTGAGGAAGGGGTCGCGCTCGAGGTCAACGGTCTCCCCCTTCGCCTCGATCTGAGCGGCGAGCACGTCCGCGACGCGCTCCGAGCCGGAGTCCGCATCGTCTGCTCAACGGACGCGCACTCGATTCGCGGATTGACGAATATGCCGCTAGCTGTGGCGACCGCGCGCCGTGGTTGGGCGACCGCCGCACACGTCCTCAACACCCGGCCACTGGCCGAGATCACACGCGGCTGACAGTAAACGGACAACGCCCTGTGTTACGTTGCTAGCGCGCGTGACCGAACGCACGATCTCAGCGCCGACGGGCCTGCATCATCTCCGGGGCTTCCGGATCAGACGTCCCCGAGTCCCCACGGCCTCTCCGATACGCAGTCCATGGGCGATCGTGGCCGTGGCGGTCGTCGTGATCGCGGCACTGTTCGTCGAGATCACCGGCGTGCGGCCGGAGTACGACGCCTACGGGTGGCTCGTGTGGGGAAAGCAGGCGGTTCATTGGAACCTCAACACGGCCTCGGCGCCATCGTGGAAGCCGCTGACGTTCCTCTTCACGTTCCCGTATGCGCTCTTCGGCCGCGCACAGCTGTGGCTGTGGATGGTGACCTCGGTCGCGGTGTCGTTCGCGGGCCCGGTATTTGCCGGGCGAATCGCCTATCGGCTCGCGGCTCCGGGGCGGGCGGGGTCCAAATCCAACTACGCCCGGGTGATTGGAGCGGTATTTGCCGCCCTGGGGGTTCTCGGGCTTGTCGGCTACGGGCACCTGATCCTGATTTCCAGCGACGATCCGATGGTCGTCACGTTGTGCCTTGCGGCGATCGACTTCCACCTTTCGCGCCGCTACCGCTTGACGTTCCTGCTGCTCGTGCTCGCCTCGCTGGGGCGGCCGGAGTGCACGTCGCTGACGCTGCTGTACGCGTTGTGGGCGTGGCACGCGAGGCCGCAGGGAACGCCTAACCGCACGGTGCTGGTGGCAGGTCTGGTGGTCATTCCGGCGTTGTGGTTCGGCGTCCCGGCGATCACCTCGCATAACTGGTTCAGCGCCGGCCAGGTCGACATCGACTCGACGAAAATTATCGCTGGCAACAGGCTCGCGCGGGTCCCGAACGGGTTCTGGGGGCTGTACGAGCTGCCGATGAAGCTGGCGGTGCTGTTCGCGCTCGCATGGGCGATCGTGCGCCGCGAGCGCACCTGGCTGCTGCTCGCCGGCGCGGCGCTTGTGTGGCTCGCGACAGAGCTGCTGTTTGCCGTTCGTGGATTGAACGCGTCCCCACGCTTCATGTTCGAGCCCGCCGCCGTGCTGATCGTGCTTGCTGGCGCGGCCATCGGTAAGGCGCTCGCGTTCACTCCCCGTCATGTCCTCGTGCGCTGGATCGCAATCGCGGGGGTGATTGCGCTCGTCGTGGCGCTCGCTCCTCATGCCCGCAGCCGTCTGCGGTTGGCCCACAACGGCATCGTCCACGGCCGCACCTGGGCCCGCCAGCTGGATCGCCTGCACGACGTGATCAAGGAGGTGGGGGCCAAGCGCATCCTTGCCTGTGGCCAGCCCGTGAGCTACCTGGGCTATCAGCCGGTTCTCGCGTGGGAGCTGGGCAAGAACGTCAAGGACATCGGCTACGACCCCGTGGCCTGGACCAAGCAAGGCAATCCGATCGTGCTGTTCGAGCCGCACGGCGCCGGCTGGCAGGTCCGTCCGGTCCATGCCAACCGCCCGGAGTGCCGGCATCTGTCAATCGACACCGGTTAAGAGCACGAGCTGGCGCCTC
The DNA here is from genome assembly GCA_963824755.1 of uncultured Solirubrobacterales bacterium. Classification (GTDB taxonomy): domain Bacteria; phylum Actinomycetota; class Thermoleophilia; order Solirubrobacterales; family Solirubrobacteraceae; genus Palsa-465. The sequence continues at coordinate 317,308 of CAWGQT010000002.1, forward strand.
GGGGCCGGACACTCTTACTCTTATGCGCCGTGGCGACGATTACGATCAGGCTCGACCTCCCCGCGCAATTCCTCGACCTCCAGGGTCAGCGCGCGGGATTCGTCGTACTGCTCGCGTTCCTGATCACGTTCGCCTTCATCCGCACCAGCGCCCGGTTGATGCGCAGCCCCAAGGTCCCTTGGTGGCCAGGCAGCGTGACAACCGACAGCGGCCTTCACTTGCATCACCTCGTGTGGGGCATCGTCCTGCTGCTGCTGTCGGGCTTCCTGAGCTACGCGGTCAACCCGGTCAGCCCGTGGAACGAGATCCTCGCGGCCGTGTTCGGGATCGGCGCCGGCCTGACCCTCGACGAGTTCGCGCTGTGGATCTACCTTCGCGACGTGTACTGGGCCGAGGAGGGGCGTGTGTCGTTCGACGCGATCGTGGTGGCGACCGTGATCGGGGGGCTGATCGTGCTCGGCTTCGCGCCTTTCGATCTGCCAAACGAATCCGGGCCGGTTGAAGTTCTCGTGCTGATCGTGACGATCGATGTGCTGCTCGCCGCGATCACGATCTTCAAGGGCAAGCCGCTACTCGGGATTACTGGCCTGTTCATCCCGTTCATCTCGATCTTCGGCACCGTACGGCTGGCCTCGCCACGCTCCCCGTGGGCACGGAAGTTCTATGCCCCCGGCGGCAAGAAGATCGAGCGCTCGAAGGCGCGGTGGCGGCGGATCGAGGCGCGCCGCCGCCGGGTCGGAGACGTCCTGACCGGTGCGCCCGAGGACGAGCTCGAGGCGAGGGAGAAATCCCGACTGTGAACGCGTGCGCCACGGCTAGTTACGCGGCCGGCGGGTAGAGCTACGCCCGAAATTCCCGCACCAATTCCCTGCGACGATCCGTAGTTTGTTGGGACGTTCGCCTACGCGTCGCAAACGATGATTGGAGCATGTCCTACGCCACCATGAACACAGACACCACCAGCTCCGATCACCAGCAGCAAAAGTGGGTATACGACTTCTCCGAGGGCTCGCGCGAGATGCGCGAACTGCTTGGCGGTAAGGGCGCCAACGTAGCCGAGATGACGCATGTGCTCGGTGCCGATCGCGTGCCGCAGGGTTTCACGATCACGACCGAGGCGTGTGTGGCCTACATGCTTGAGGGCCAGGACCCCGACGGCCTGGACGCGCAGGTGTCTGACGCGCTCGAGCGCCTCGAGGCGCTTTCCGGCAAGTTTTTCGGCGACGAGCGCGATCCGCTGCTCGTCTCGGTGCGAAGCGGGGCGCGCAAGTCGATGCCCGGGATGATGGACACGATCCTCAACCTCGGCCTGAACGACCGCGCTGTCGAGGGGCTGGCGCAGGCGAGCGGCAACGAGTGGTTCGCGTGGGACTCCTATCGCCGGCTCGTGCAGATGTTCGGCAACGTGGCGCTGGGTGTGGCGGGTCTGAAGTTCGAGGACGCAATTGCCGATGTCAAGCGCTCCGAAGGAGTCACGCTCGACACCGAGATCTCGGTCGCTGGATTGAAGGAGCTGGTGGCGCGGTTCAAGAGTTTCTACGAGTTCCCGCAGGATCCCCGTGAGCAGCTGACCGCGGCGATCGACGCAGTGTTCAGGTCCTGGAGCGGCGACCGCGCCGTCCAGTACCGGCGGATCAACCACATCCCCGACGACTGGGGCACAGCGGTCAACGTGCAGCGGATGGTGTTCGGCAATCAGGGTGATGACTGCGCCACCGGCGTCGCGTTCAGCCGCGACGAGGTGACCGGCGCGCCGGAGCCCTCGGGCGACTTCCTGATCAATGCGCAGGGCGAGGATGTCGTGTCCGGCGTTCGCACCCCTCGCGACCTCTCCGAGCTCGGCGAGGTGATGCCTGAGGCGCACAAGCAGTTGTTCGAGATCATGCGCACGCTCGAGGCGCACTACAAGGACATGCAGGACACCGAGTTCACGATCGAGCACGGTCATCTGTGGATGCTCCAGACCCGCAGCGCCAAGCGCCCCGCACAGGCCGCGATCCGCTTCGCCGTCGATTCAGTGAACGAGGGTCTGCTCACCCGCCAGGAGGCACTGATGACCTTCGAGGCGTCGGCGCTCGACGCGCTCCTGCATCCGACCTTCGACCACGGCGACGGCTACAACGTGCTCGCGCACGGCGTCGCCGCCTCGCCCGGCGCGGCCGCCGGCGAGGTCGTGTTCAGCGCCTCCGACGCAGTCGCTGCGGCCGCTGAGGGCCGCGAGGTGATCCTGTGCCGTCCGTTCACCGAGGCCGACGACGTTGCCGGCTTCCACGCGGCCAAGGGAATCCTCACCTCCGAAGGCGGCAAGGCCTCACACGCCGCGCTTGTCGCGCGCGGGATGGGCGTCCCGGCCGTCACCGGGGCCTCCGTCACGATCGACGTCGAGGGCGGCGAGCTGCGCGTCAATGGCCACGTCTTCCATGCCGGCGATCTGATCGGGATCGACGGCAGCGAGGGAGCCGTCGTCGAGCATGGCGCGAAGCTGATCGAGGGCCGGATCGACGGGCGTTTCAACACGGTGCTTTCGTGGGCCGACGAATTCCGCCGGCTCGGCGTTCGCGCGAACGCCGACACGCCCGAGGACGCCCAGCACGCGCATGAGCTCGGCGCGAAGGGAATCGGCCTGTGCCGCACCGAGCACATGTTCATGGCCGAGGACCGCCAGCCGAAGATGCGCGCGATGATCATGGCCGACTGCCTCGAGGGGCGAAAGTCGGCGCTCGCGGAGCTCCTGCCGCTCCAGCAGGAGGACTTCGAGAGAATGTTCAGGGAGATGAGCGGCCTGCCGGTCACGATCAGGCTGCTGGACCCGCCCCTGCACGAGTTTCTCCCCAACCTGCCCGAGCTTCGCGCCCATGTCGAGCGGGCACGTCTGCAAGCTGACGACGAGCTCCCTGAGCTCGAGCGTGTACTCGCTCGAGTAGAAGAGATTCACGAGGGCAATCCGATGCTCGGCACGCGCGGCTGCCGCCTCGGCATCCTGTACCCCGAGATCTACGAGATGCAGGTGCACGCGATCATGCGTGCGGCCAAGGCGGTCGAGGAGCCGCCGGAGCTCGAGATCATGATTCCGCTGGTCGCCTACGAGCACGAGCTGGACATCGTCCGAGACTTGATCGTCCGCGTCGGCAGCGAGTACGACATGGTCCACGGCCGCGACTACCTCGTTGGCTCGATGATCGAGATTCCCCGTGCCTGCTTCATCGCCGACCGGCTTGCTCTGCGCGCCGACTTCTTCTCGTTCGGCACCAACGACCTGACCCAGACCGGCGTCGGCCTTTCCCGCGACGACGCCGAGGGCAGCTTCGTTCCCGCGTATATCGACAAGAAGATCCTCGACCGCTCACCATTCGAGACGATCGACCGTCCCGGCGTGGGGTGGCTCGTGCGGCTCGCCGCGTGGGTCGGGCGAGAGGCGAACCCCGAAATCTCGCTCGGCATCTGCGGTGAGCACGGCGGCGACCCCGACTCGATCGAGTTCTTCCACCAGGCTGGGCTCGACTACGTGTCGTGCTCGCCCTATCGGGTGCCGATCGCGCGAGTCGCGGCAGCGCAGGCCGCGATCGCCGAGACCGGCTAGGAAACCCAGCCTTCGGTCAACGTCAGCCAGAACGCCAGGCCCGCGAACTCGCGGTAGCGGCGGAACGCACGCTCGATGCCCTTGTCGGTGATCCGCGCCCGGCCGCTCAGCCGCCGGTAGGTGGGGCGCGTCCAGGAGTCGAGGATCAGCCTCCGGTAGCGGCCGAGCAGCATCATCATGTGCGCCATCGCGTAGGGGCCGACGCCGGCGATCGCCAGCAGCCGCTCGGCGACCTCGGCGTCCGGCAGCGCCGGGTCACCCAGCGCCTCGAGGTCGAGTCTGCCCTCCGCCACGTCAGCGGCCAGCGAGCGCAGGTACGCGCCGCGGTACCCCGCGCGCGCGACGTCGCGATAGAAGCCCTCGCCGGCCTGGGCCATCCCCGCCGGCGTCGGGAACGAGCGCCGCTGCGGCTCGCCCGTTGCGGGGACGCCGAGCGTACTCACGATCGCCCCGACCATCCTCACGGTCGCCGACCACGCGCAGTTGGTCGTGCAGATCGTCTTGACGACGTCCTCGAAGACGGTCGGGGATCGGATCATCCGGCCAGCGCCGGCTGCGGCCCACGCAAGCGTCGGATCGGCCGCCGCAAGCGCATAGAACGCGCTCAGGTCCTCGTCGAGGCGCAGCATGTGGCGGATCTGGGCGACAAGCTCGCGCCGCTGTTGGGGCGGGGCCCCCGCGACTAGCACCCGCGCCTTCCCGTCCTGCGCCCGCTCCAGCGTTACCGGCCAGGCGCGGTCCCCGGCGAGCAGCACCGTCTCAAGGCGCGAGCCGTCCGCCGCGATCGTGTTCGGCGGTAGATCGGCGACGCCGTGGGAGAGCAGCGTGCGCTCGAATCCGACCGCCTCGCCGCCAGCGCCGCGAAGCTCGATCATCACCCACCGGCTCACGGCTGCGCGACCGCCCGCTCGGGCATGCCCGCCTCGTGCATGACCAGGATCGCGCCCTCGCCGGTCTGCGCGCCTTCCTGGAGGGCCTCGATCGTCCGCTGCACAAACGCGTTGGAGACCGCGATCTCGAACCGGACCTTCTCGGCCAGCTCCATCTTGATCCTCGTTCCGCGATACGTCTCGACGCGATCGAGCTCGCCGCCCTGGCCCTGGACGCGGCTCATCGAGACCCCTCTCACCTCGGCGCGATACAGCGCCTCCAGCACGTCATTGGCCTTCTCGGGCCGCACGATGCCGATCACGAGCTTCAACTTTCCAGCCTCCTCGTCGGATTTGAGCGCGTAATTCTGTACGCTGCGCGCTGATGGTGATCGCGCTCTCCCAGGCGGCCGGGCAGTCGCTCGCACTGATAATCACGTTCGGCGGGGTCGGCGTGCTGGCTACCCTGATCGTCGCCTACGTGATCGCCCAGGTGCTAGCGGAGCGCAAGGAGAACCAGGAGCGCCAGCGGCGCCTTTAGCGCTGCGCTGAAGGAAGGTTGGCAGGCGGCGTCGAAACAGACGGCTGCCAATGAAGCCAGCCGTCAGTCCCACCGCACCAGCCGAGTCAGTCCCTGGTCACCAGGCGCTGTCGGCCTACATCCGCGCTCGCTTCGACGAGTTCTCACGCTCGCAGAAGGACGTCGCGCAGTACATCGTCGACCATCTCGACGAAGCCGCCTTCCAGACCGCCGAGGAGCTCGCTCGCCGGGCCAGCACGTCTTCGAGCACGGTCGTGCGCTTCTCCCAGGCGCTCGGCTTCGAAGGCTTCCCCGAGCTCCAGCAGGCGGCGCGCGACGAGTATCGCCGGCGCGGCCCCGGGATGACCGAGACGGTCGGCGCCACGCCGCTCTTCTCGCTCGATCACACCGAGTTCGAGGCCGCCCTCGCAGCGGACCACGTCAACGTCGAGGACACCGCCCACAAGCTGTCCCGGTCCGACGTCGAGTCGGCGATCGACGCGATCGTCAGCGCCGAGAAGGTCCTGATCGCCGGCACCGACCAGATGGCGTTCTTCGCCAGCTACCTGCGGCACCTGCTGATGCTGCTCGACCTCCGCGCCGAGATCGTCGCGAGCCCGTCGCAGGAGGCGCTCGGCCGCCTCAGCCGGATCGATGAGGACACGCTCGTGATCGGACTCTCGGCAGGCAGGCCGCACCCGCTGATCACGCGCACGATGAAGCTCGCTCGCCACCGCAAGGCGCCGACGCTCGCGATCACCGACGCCACCCTGTCCGAGGTTGCGCGACTCGCCCGGATTCGCCTCTACTACTCCTCCAACACGCCGGCTTTCGTCCGCTCGCACACCGCGCTGCTGTCGCTCATCCAGGCGCTCGCCTACGGCGTCTACGCCCGCGACGCACAGCAGTACGACGTACGGATCAAAGCATTCCGCCTGAAGTAGTCCAGCACCACGATCAGTGCTTCGGGTGTGGCCGCCTGAACCTCTTCGGGCTGCTCGCGGAGATCGTCCAGACCGTCCCCGGCGACGTCGCGGGCCGCTGCTTCATCAAACAGGACCACCAGGGCGGCGAGCCGGGGTTCGCACACGACGGCGTCATCGCAACCGCGCTGCTCGAGGCGATGGCGCTCGCCGCCGGGCCGGACGCCACGCCCAAGCGATTCGAGTGCGCGATCGAGGGCCGCGTGCCAGTCGGCGCGTTCCTCCAGGTCCGGGCGGCAGCCGACGGCAGCGGCGCCTGGGCGACGGCCAAGGTGGACGGAACCAGGATCGCCGTCGCTCGAGGGTTCGGCTGGCAGCAATTGTCTGCCGTATAGACAGAAAACTGCTGCCACCCGCATCGCGTTAGCCGTTCGCCCGCACCGGGTACGCCTGATCTTGCCGTGCCGCAGTCGTTGACTCACCAGATCCTCCGCGACCACCTGGCCGAGGGCGACCTCAAACCCGGCCGGCCGATCGCCATCCACATGGACCAGGCGCTGCTCCAGGACGCCACGGGAACCATGGCGCTGATGCAGTTCGAGGAGCTGGGGGAGCCGCGCGTGAAGATCGAGCGCGCGGTGCAGTACGTGGACCACAACGTCGTCCAGCTCGACTACAAGAACCCCGACGATCACCGAATGCTGCAGGCGCTCGCACGCAAGCATGGCCTGCACTTCTCGCGACCGGGCAACGGCATCAGCCACTACATCCATATGGAGCGGTTCGGAAAGCCTGGGCAGACGATGCTTGGCGCCGACTCGCACACCACGCAGGCCGGCTGCATGGGGACGGTCGCGATCGGGGCCGGCGGCCTCGATGTCGCGGTCGTGCTCGGCGGGCATCCGTACGAGATCGCCTGCCCGGAGGTCATCGAGGTGTACCTGGATAACACTCTGAACCGTCCCTGGGTCCAGGCCAAGGACATCATCCTCGAGCTGCTGCGCCGGCTGACCGCGAGCGGCGGCAAGAACAAGGTGCTCGAGTTCACCGGCCCGGGGACGAAGGACCTCAGCATCCCCGAGCGCGCCACGATCGCGAACATGGTCGCCGACCTCGGTGGGACGGCCGGCGTTTTCCCCCCGATGTGCGCACCAAGGACTGGCTCGAGCGCCAGGACCGCGGCGAGGACTACGCAGAGCTGGGGCCCGATCCCGATGCGTGCTATGACGACCGCGTCGAGATCGACCTCAGCAAGCTCGGCCCGTTGGTCGCCAAGCCCCACAACCCCGACAACGTCGCCCCGATCGAGGAGGTCGCCGGCACGCCCGTCGCGCAGGTCTGCATTGGCTCCTCGGTCAACTCGGGCTACAACGATCTGGCGCTCCCGGGCGCGGTGCTCGCGGACAAGGGCGGCCAGATCGTCCACCCTGAGGTGGCCGCGACCGCCACCCCCGGCTCGCGACAGATCCTCGCTGCGATCGCCGAGTCGGGGGTCTATCGCCAGCTCTCGGACGGCGGGGTGCGGATGCTCGAGCCGGTGTGCGGTCCATGCGTGGGCATGGGTCAGGCGCCGCCCAGCGACGCGAACTCGCTGCGCACCTTCAACCGCAACTTCCCCGGCCGCTCCGGTACCCCGGAGGACTCGGTCTTTCTGTGCTCGCCGGCCGTCGCCGCCGTGTCGCTACTGAGCGGCAAGATCAGCGACCCGCGCGAGTACGGCGATCCGCCGCAACTGCTGGAGATGCCAGAGCTCCGGCCCTACGTCGACGACGTCCACATCTTCGCGCCCGCGGAGCCCGATGAGGCCGAGAGGATCAAGATCCCGCGCGGGCCGAACATCAAGCGCCCGCCCGAGCACACGCCGCTACCCGACGAGCTGGAGGCGCGCGTGGCGACGATCCAGCCGGATGACATCTCGACGGGCGACCTCGCTCCCGATGGTGTCGAGGTGATGGCGTACCGCTCGAACGTGCCGGCGATTGCCGAGTTCACCTTGCGCCACCGCGATCCCGAGTTCCGCAAGCGCCTGAAGGAGTGGGGGAGCGGGCTGATCGTCGCCGGTAACAACTACGGCCAGGGGTCATCGCGCGAGCACGCCGCGCTGGCGCCGCTCCAGCTCGGCGTCAAGGCGGTGATCGCGAAGTCGTTCGCGCGGATCCACCGCCGTAATCTGATCGCGCAGGGGATCGTCGCGCTCACATTCGCCGACGAGGGCGACTACGAGAAGGCCGAGGTGGGGCAGACCTGGACGTTCCCGCAGATCCGCATGGAGCTGCAAGACGGCGCCGAGCAGATCACGGTCCAGATCGACGGTGAGGAGCTCCACCTCACCCACGACCTCTCGGAGCACGAGCGCGAGATCCTCGTCGCCGGCGGGCTCCTGTCATATCTAAGAGACTGAAGGCTGGGCCGCATGCGGGGTGGGCGGGACCCCATTTCACCGGCGCATGCGCCGGTCCGCGGGGTGGCGCATGCGCCGGGGGTGGGCGGGTCCTAACTCATCAACGGGGCGCCACGAGAAGCGACTGCGTTGCCCGACCGACGCGACCGCGCTTGTCGTAGAGGATGCTCTCGGCCGTGCCCACGCCATGCTCGGCGATGATCGTCCGCGCGTCGAGGCAGATCCACTCGCCAACGGGCGAACGGTCGATGTAAAGCGTCAAGTCCGGGTTGATGAACAGCCAGTCGTCCCACGCAAGCGTTGAGCTGATCCCGTTGCCGAAGTCGCCGGCGGCGGCGAGGCGCTGAAGGGGTGAGATCTCCTCGCCGGCGACGAGCGGGACGCGCATCCGGAACCAGGCCGTGGACGGGCCGTTGCCCCCGAAGGTGCCGGCGACGAAGCGCAGCTCGATCGCGTCGGGGGCGAACATCGGGCGATGTGGCGGGCTGAAGGCTTCGCTGGGGTGGCCCTCGTCCGGTCCGGGCGGCGGCGACGACGTGGGCGTCGGCGCGGCCTGCGCGTCGGCCGCCTGGACCTGCAGCCCGCGGGCACGCACGACCTCGACGCCGTCCGCACTCAGGATCGAGCCCTCCAGCAGTTGCACCCGGCGCCCCGGACGGGCGACCTCGGCGGTGACCTCGAGCTCGCCGAGCGGCACCGGGCGCAGGAATTCGTATGTCGCGCGGCTGAGGATCAGCCCGTCCGCGGCGGGCAACCGCTCGAACGCGCGCATCAGCAGTGCCGCCGGCGCTCCGCCGTGTTGGGCCCCGGGGTCCCAGGGGCCCCGAGCGAACTCGGTCGCGACGATGCGCCCGTTCTGCGCGAGGAATACGGAGTTCTCGGACACCGGGTCACAACTTACAGCCCGGCTAGACTTCGTCGGGTGAGCCAGGACACACCACGCGACGAGGCGACATTCACCGTCAAGGCCGGCCTCGCAGAAATGCTCAAGGGCGGCGTGATCATGGACGTGGTGACGCCCGAGCAGGCGAAGATCGCCGAGGATGCGGGCGCCACGGCGGTGATGGCGCTCGAGCGCGTGCCCGCCGACATCCGCCGCGACGGCGGCGTCGCGCGGATGAGCGATCCGCTGATGATCAAGGGCATCCAGGAGGCGGTCACGATCCCCGTGATGGCCAAGGCCAGGATCGGGCACTTCGCAGAGGCGCAGGTGCTGGAGGCGCTGGAGGTCGACTACATCGACGAGTCCGAGGTGCTGACACCCGCTGACGAGGCCAACCACATCGACAAGTGGGCGTTCAAGGTCCCGTTCGTGTGCGGCGCCACCAACTTGGGCGAGGCGCTGCGTCGGATCGGCGAGGGCGCCGCGATGATCCGCTCCAAGGGCGAGGCCGGCACGGGCGACATCGTCGAGGCTGTGCGGCACTTGCGGATGATCCGACGCGAGATTCGCCGGCTGACGATGCTCGACGAGAGTGAGCTCCCGAGCGCCGCCAAGGAGCTGGGTGCGCCGCTTCACCTCGTGCGCCAGCTCGCGGTCGACGGCAGGCTGCCCGTCGTGCTGTTCTGCGCCGGCGGAATCGCCACACCCGCTGACGCGTCACTCGTGATGCAGCTCGGCGCGGAAGGCGTGTTTGTGGGCTCGGGGATCTTCAAGTCCGAGGATCCCGAGCGGCGGGCCCGGGCGATCGTCGAGGCCACCACCCACTACGCGGATCCGGCCCGGGTGGCGGCGGCCTCGACCGGGCTGGGGCAGCCGATGGCGAGTCTCGAGACCTCGAAGCTCGAGACCGAGCAGCTGCTCGCGCCGCGCGGCTGGTAGTGCAGCGGGTCGGCATCCTCGCCCTGCAGGGCGGCTTCGAGGCGCACGCCAAGATCCTCTCCTCGCTCGGCGCCGAGCCGGTCGAGGTCCGCGTTCCGGAAGATCTGGATGGGCTTGACGCGCTGATCATCCCGGGCGGCGAGTCGACCGTGATGACGCTCGGCGTCGAGCGCGAGGGCCTGGCCGAACCGCTCCGAGCGCTGATCGGCTCAGGGCGGCCGGTGCTGGGCACGTGCGCGGGCATGATCATGCTCGACCGCGATCATCTCGGCGTGCTCGACATCACCGCGCAGCGAAACGCGTTCGGCCGCCAGCTGCGGTCCTTCGAGGCAGATCTGGAACTCGAGCACGTCGGACCGGTTCACGCGGTCTTCATTCGCGCCCCCTGGGTGACCGAGCGTGGCGAGCAGGTCGAGGTGCTGGCCGAGGTCGATGGCCATCCTGTTGCCGTCAGGCAGGGCAACGTGGTCGCGGTGGCATTCCACCCCGAACTGGCGGGCGAGACGAGCCTTCACCGGCTGCTGCTGGGAATGAACGGGGCCGAGGCGGCCTAGTCGATGCCAGCCCGCTCGCGCTGGGAGTAGGCCCGGAAGTCGCGCTCGAACGCCGCCCAGTCAAACCGCGGGACCCCGTCGGGTCCGGGCGGAGGTTGCTCGTCCTGCGGCTCATCGCTGCCGCCGGGCGGATCCTCGGAATCCGAGCCGCGCGAGAGCCACACGGCGAAGGCGCAGATGGCGATACCGGTGGCGTACAGCAGGCCAGCCAAGAGGTTGTGGTGCGTGAGGGAGGCGTAGCCGCCGACCGCGTACAGCGCCAGCGAGGAGAGCACCAGCCGCCGCAGGTCAGAGCTGGGGACGCTGCGGCGCGGTGCATGCGCACAGGCGCTCAAGAAAATCGCCGCCCCAAGCAGCACCGCGAGCACTAGCTTCCACGCATCATCACCTGACACGAACATCGCCTAACCCGATGATCGGCTCCTCAACAACGGAAATCAAGAGCAATCGGTGCAATTCAAACAACCAGCCCGTGGCGCATCGTATTTTCGGTGACCGCTCGGGGTTCGACGAATTGCAGCAGATAATCGGGTCCGCCGGCCTTGCTCCCAGTGCCTGAGAGGCGATTGCCGCCGAACGGCTGGCGGCCGACCATCGCGCCGGTGATCCCGCGGTTGACGTACAGGTTTCCGACCGGTGTGCGCGAGCGCACATATCGCACAGTCGTCGGGTCACGCGCGAACAGGCCGCCTGTCAACGCGAACGGCAGGCCGTCGACGATGTCGCAGGCCTGCTCGATGCCCGTGACTCGAGAGATCGCCAGCAGCGGCCCGAAGATCTCCTGCTCGTGCACCGGCGAGTCCTGGGGCAAGTCAGCAACCACCGTCGGTGCGCAGAACCAGCCGCGCTCCGGCACCGGTTCGGTCCGGGCGACGATCCTCCCTTCGGCCGCGGCCAGCTCCGCAAACCGCGCCACCCGTTGCTGGGCGTCCTGCTCGATCACGGGCGGCACGTCGATTCCGAGCTGCTCCGCCTGGCCCACGACCAGCACGCGAGTGGCTCCCGCGACCCGCTCGATGAGCTGGTCGGCGATCGCCTCATGGACCAGCACCCGCGCCGCCGCAGAGCACTTCTGCCCCGCGTAGACGAACGCTGAGGAGACAATCGCCGGGACCGCCTCGTCGAGATCCGCGTCCGCATCGACCAGCACGCAGTTCTTGCCTCCGAGCTCGGCGATTACCCGCTTGATGTGCTTCTGGCCTGGGGCAACCGCGGCAGCCGCGCGCACGATCTCGAGCCCGACCGGCATCGAGCCCGTGAATGCGATCGCGTGGACGTCTCCGTGGCGCACGAGCGCTGCGCCCACCGGCCCCTCGCCGCACAGAAGCGAGATCGCCGATCGCGGGACGCCACCGGCTCGGAGTGCCTGGATCAGCCTGTGCGCGCAGCCCGGCGACTGCTCGGCTGGCTTGAGCACGACCGCGTTGCCCGTTGCGAGCGCCGCCGCGGTCATCCCACACGGGATCGCGAGCGGGAAGTTCCAGGGCGAGATCACGGCAACGACACCACGGGGGACGTAGTGCAGTTCGTTGTGCTCGCCGGGGACCTGGAGCAGCTCGCGGCCGCGCTCGAGCTCGATCGCGCCGCGCGCGTAGTACTCGAGGAAGTCGATCGCCTCGCACACGTCGGCGTCTGCCTCCGGCCACGGCTTCGCGCATTCGCGGACCTCGAGTGCGGCGAGCTCGAGCCGGCGCTCACGCAGCCAGGCCGCGGCGCCGATCAGGGCCCGGGCACGTTCGGCGGCCGGCCGCTCGCGCCACTCGGCAAAGCCAGACCGCGCCTCGGCGATCGCGGCGCCCACCTCGCTCTCGCTGGCGGTTGCGGCGCGTGCCACGAGCCGCTCGGGATTGCCGGGATCCGTCGAGTGAAGCGGCGCGCCCGAGCCGCCATCGCCGATCTCGAGCGGCAACTCCCGATCGACGCGCGCCAGTGCATCGCTCAGGCCGGCGCGGACCGAGGAGCGGCGCAACTCGAGCACGGGCTCGTTGGCGAAGGGACTGGGGGTCGACATGTGCGATCGACCTTAACATTGCGCGCGTGGGCGCCACATCTTCCTCGTGCTCTGCCTGCGGCGCGCGGGCGCTGCATGCGCATCTGCGCGTGGCCGGCGAGATGGGCTCCGACGGTCTGATCCCAACGACCGACCGGTTCGGCACGGCGCTCGCCGACATCGTTCGCTGCGCGGCGTGCGGGCACATGCAGCTCGAGCCGATGCCCGACGAGGAGCTGCTCTCCCACGCCTACGCAGAGGCGGCATCAGAGGACTACATCGACGAGGAGGCCGGTCAGCGCGAGACCGCGCGCCGCGCGCTGGAAAGGATTGAGCACTACGCGCCGCGGCGCGGCAAGCTGCTCGACCTCGGCTGCTGGGTCGGCTTTCTCCTCGCCGAGGCTCGCGAGCGAGGCTGGAGCACGGTCGGCGTGGAACCGAGCGAGTTCGGCTCGGGCTATGCCCGCGAGCAGCTGGGTCTCGAGGTGATCACGTCGGATCTGTTCGATGCGCCGCTGCCGAGCGGTGCGTTCGACGCGGTGACGATGGGGGATGTGATCGAGCACCTGACGGAGCCCTCGGCAGCGCTGCTGCGGATCAGGGAGCTCACCGCTCCCGGCGGCCTGCTCTGGCTGGCGCTGCCCGACGCCGGCAGCCGGCTGGCGCGTGCAATGGGACGCCGCTGGTGGTCGGTGCTGCCCACCCATGTCCAGTATTTCACCCGGCACTCGATCGCCACGCTGGTCGAGCGGGGCGGCTACGAGGTGATCGAGGTCGGGACCGCCCCGAAGGCATTCACGGTCGGCTACTACCTCGAGCGGATCGGCGGCTACTCGCCGGCGGCGGCGCGTAGCCTGGTGGGCGCGGCAACGGCGGCAGGTGTCGCCGAGCGCATGTGGGCGCCCGATTTCCGCGACCGGATGGCGGTGATCGCGCGGGTGGCGGGGAGTCGGTCGGAGGGACCCGCTACACGCCCCGCTGCCCCGCCACGTGCGTGACGGTCCGCAGCAGGATCTTCAGGTCGTTCCACAGCGACCAGTTCGCTGCGTAAAGGTAATCCGTCTTCACCATCTCGGAGAGCGGCGGCCGGGTCGGACCGAGCACCTGCCATGGGCCGGTCATGCCCGGGGCGAGATGAAGCCGTGAGCGGTGACGGCCTTCGACCAACCGGTCCTCCTCGCTGATCAGCGGCCGCGGACCAACCAGGCTCATGTGTCCGACGAGCACGTTGATCAACTGCGGGAGCTCGTCGATCGAGCTACGCCGCAGCAGCCGTCCGACTCGTGTCACCCGGGGATCATCGGACAGCTTGAAGACCCCTTCGGTCTCGTTGAGCGACTCCAGCGCGGCCCGTTGCGCCTCGGCACCATTCACCATGCTGCGGAACTTGATCATCTCGAAGCCCCGACCATCGCGGCCGACCCGTGACTGGCGGAAGAAGACCGGTCCAGGGGAGTCAAGCTTGATCACAATCGCGATCAGTGCGCCGAGCGGCGCCAGGATCAGCAGCCCGATGCCGGCCCCGAACAGATCGACGCCGCGCTTGATCGCGCGCGAGGAACGCGAGAGACCGGCCTTGCGGAGCCCGAGCAGCGTCACGCCGCCGACGGAGTCGAACTCGATCGCCGAGCCCACCACCTCGAACAGCCGGGGCACGATCGAGACCTTGACGCCGACCGCGGTCGTGGCGCTGATCGCGTCCAGCATCGTCTCCGAGCTCGCGCTCGTTGGGATCAACAGCACGCGGTCGATATCGAGTTCGCGCACGATCGTGCCGAGGTCCTCGAAGCCAAGCTCGCGCCGGCGCCGGGACCGACTGCCCCAGTCGCTCTGCGTGCGGCGCTCGTCCTCGAGCGGGAGAAAGCCGGCCAGCGCGATTCGCGCGCCGGGATCGGCCAGCAGCGACTGCGCCAGCCGCCTGCGGGCTGCGGCTCCTCCCACGATCAGCACGCGCTCCGGGGGAGCTGCTAGCCGCCCGAGGGCACGCGCCGCCGCACGGCACAAGATCAGAAATACGGCGGTGGCGCCCCACAGCACGGCCACGCCGGCGCCGTCGAGGTGCAGCCGCACGCCTACGACGTAGCCAGCAAGAGACCAGATCAGCGAGAAGCATGCCGCCAGGGCGAGCAGCTGCGGGATCTCATCCAGCGTCGACTTGCGCAGCACGACCTCGTCGTGGTCGTAGCGGCCGCTCAGCTTCGAGACCAGGATGATCAGCGGCAGCGTGAGCAGCGTCACCGGTTCGATCCGCCTGCCACTCACCGAGGCCAGGACAGCGAGTCCGCCGGCGGCCGCCGCCAGGTCTGCGACGGCCAGCAGCCGGCGAAACATGGCGTCTCGGCGGCTCGGCTTACGTGTCGCGGCCCCGTTTGCTGGGAGGCGGCGCTCGACAACGGCAGCCGCCACGCGCGAAGACTCGGTCAGCTGCTCTTCGAGCTCGGACGCCTGGTCATAAGCGTATGCGTCGCTCACCCCTGTCTCTCCTGGAGTTGTCAGCCCGGAGGAGCGGACATGTCATTCACAAATCAGCCGGGCAGCTGCCTCGAAGCAGCCTGGCAAAGGGTTCCTCCGGTCGATTCGAAAATACAGACGACCATTACCTTGCGCAACTTTGAACCGGTTTTGGGTTGAGAACCCACACCGGAACCAAGCGCGTCGTTCGACCGGAGACTGGGGTTACGGGGCCGCGAGGAGCGTCTCCAGCGGAGTGCCCTGCGCCTGCTCGTGCAGGAAGGACTCGTTTGAGGTGTTCTCGAGCAGCCGGCGGATCAGGTACGCCATGCCGGCGACGAGATCTCCTACCGGGCAGTAGGTCCGCACGCGGAACCCGGCTGCGGCCAGCGCGTCCTGGAGCTCGTCGCCGAGCCCACGGAGCACCTGCAGCTCGAGCTCGCGGTCCTCGGCACCCGACTGCCGGTTGACGGCGATCGCGTGCGCGATCGAGCGCAGGTTGTGCGACGCGACCGCCGTCCGCACAAGCGGCCTGGCCTCCACCAGCCGTCGCGTCAGCGCCTCGAAGTTGCGATCACAGTCGGCCTTGACGTCGTACACCGGCGTCGGCCAGCCGCGCTGGCGAGCTTGCACGAGCTCGTGATCCCAGTAGGCGCCCTTGACGAGGCGCACCTGCAGCGGCGGCGTTCGCCGCGATGCCTTCGCCCAATTGAGGATGCGCTTCAGCTGCTCGTCGGAGTCGCGCAGGTACGCCTGGAGCACGACGCCGGCCGAGGGGCCGTGGCGGAACTCGTCCTCGGAGAGCAACCCCAGCACCAGGTCGAGCACCGCCTCGCGGGAGTCGAGCGACTCCATATCGATGTGAATGTGGGCCGGCAGCTGCTGCGCGAGCTGCAGCAGCGGCCGCAGCCGCCCGGCCGCGTTCTTCACGCTCAGCTCCGGCGCGTCGGGGTGAAGAACGGGTGTCAGCGCGGAGACCTTGACCGAGACGTTCGCCCGCGGCACGGGTCCGACAGAATCGTGCTCCAGGGTCGGACGGTCCGGCCAGCGTGCGGCCGCGCGGGCCAGCTCCTCGAGCGCGGCGCTGCAGCGACTCGCATAGCGGTCGGCTTCAGCGTCGGTCACGGTCGCCTCTCCCAACAGGTCAACCGTGCTCGCGATGCCGTGCTCCCAGAGGCCGCGCAGCACCCCGAGCGCGGCGTGTGGGCTCTCGCCAACGATGAAGCGATGCGCCATGTGCCTGACCCCGGCGGCAGATGCGGCGCCGAGCGCAACACGACCTCCCTTCGTATTCGCGATCCGCATCGCGGCGGCGATCGTCGGTGGCGCCTCGGGCACCTCCTCGAGGAAGCCGGTCAGGTGCCGGGCCAGGTCGTCGAGCGACCGGCAAGCAGGCACCACGTCGACAAACCGGAACAGCGCCGCACGCAGCTCGCTGTCGCTGGACGCGAGCTCCATCGCGCGCGCGTCGAGTGTCCGTATCGGATGCCGCGCGCCGGAGGGGAGCGCCGCCGCCAGGTCCGCGCCGATCCGGCGGATGTCAGCCTCTAGCGCATCGCGGTCGGTGGAGCTCAAGCGACGCTCGTTGGCTGGGCGGGCACATCGACCCCGAACGCTCCGGGCGGGGGAGCCGCCCGCTCGAGTGCCGGCCAACCCATGTCACTTTCGCGCAGCTGCTCGTCGACCCTCCCGCCGCCGCGCAGGCCGAACAGGCGCTTGGCGTAGAGCAAGTAGATCACGACCGCGAGATTGACGAGGAAGCCGACGATCTTCAGTGCGGACCGCCGGGTGATGATCTCGTAGATCTCGAGCGGCAACAGGATCGAGGTGGCGATGAACGTCAAATACTCGGCCCACCGCTTCGTCAGCCACAGGCCGATGGCCTCGACGCCCTCGAGCAGGCCGTAGGCGAGCAGGGCGATCCCAACCGTTCGGAGCGTCCCGTGGCTCAGTGAGAACAGCCTGTCGAACTCGCGCAGGATGCCGACGTGGCCAGAGGTCTGGACCGGGCCGCCGGCCGTTCCGCCCTGCAAATCGGTCAGCACCCGGTAATAGGTGTCGCGCAGGCTCTTCTCGTTCGCCGCAAACAGCAGCACGGCGACTCCCAGCAGGGTGAGGATCAGGAAGTGAAACGCGCGATCGACGGCGATCACCCGCAGGACGATCTTGTCGCGCAGCGCCTTGCCGCGAAGCGGGACGACGATCTCCCCCTGTTTCGGGGGATGCCGCCGCGCCGGCGATCCCGGCGCCGCCAGTGCAAGCCAGCTGTCGCAGCGCAGGCAGCGGTGCCAGCGAACGCCGCCCTGCTCGCGCGCTATCAGCCCGTCCTGCGGACGCAGCTCAGCCGCGTCGGTGCCGATCAGCCGATGGCCCTTGAAGCCGCAGGTGATCAGCTCCCAGTCGATCTTGCGGCGCTTGCGCGGCTGCTGGGTGCCGGGGGCGGGCTGCATAGGGCAACCGTAGCGGGTGGGACTCGATTCCTAGCCGAGGATGTTGACGGCACGCGCGAGCACCAATCCGATCGTCAGCAGGGCGGTCAGCGCCTGAATCGACATTAGCCATTTCGCGTTCTGAGTCAGGGGCATCGTGTCGGTGGGGCTGAACGCCGTGGCGTTCGTGAACGACACGTACAGGTAGTCGACCAGTCCCGGCGTCCAATCTGGCGGGGCGTAGCGCTTCTCCTGCATCTGGGGAAAGAGAAAGTCAGGGAGCCGGTCCGGCGACAGCGCCCGCTCGATCGGGCCGCCGCGGTCGAGCTGCCAGTACCAGAGGCCGAACAGCAGCACGTTGGTCACCCACAGCACGATCCCGCCGAGGATCAGCGGATGCCCGTTCGCCTTGCCTCCTTTGAGCAGGTAATGACACAGCAGCACCAGGGAGACGACGTTTGTCAAGCTGACCAGGGCGATCAGCGCGATCGAGACCTTCCGCCGGAGTGGGGCGTGACGCACGCCCGCCCGGGGCGCCCAGAGGACCAGCGCGAGAAGGAGTAGGCCCTCGAAGGCGGGCAGCAGCCAGATCGGCCCGATCGTGATCCTGTCGGGCAGCCCGAGGTCGAGCACGATCGCGCCCGCGACCACCAGCGCCGGACCCCAGAACCGGTGGTGCTTGTTGAGCAGCACCTCGATCTCGTGCGGGCCGAGGGCTGCGCGACGTCTTGAGCCCGGTTGGGTGCTGCGCGATTCCATCGGTTCTCGCTGGGATACTGGCACGCTCCCTAAGCAGGATGTCCGTGCGCTTTGCCCGAAATGAACGCCATGAGATTCCTCGCTCTCGCCGTGATCGCGCTCGCGCTGGTGTTGGCCGGCTGCGGAGGATCCAGCTCCAAGAGCACGAGCACCCAGGCCTCCTCGACAACGGCGTCCGTTACCACCTCGAGTCCATCGAGCAGCGCCACGAGCTCGACGTCGAGCGCCACGACCACCACCGCGACCACCGCCACGGTGGCCCAATCCGGGCCGTGCCGCGCCGCGAACCTGTCCCTGGCGTTCCTCGGCCAGCAGGGGGCGACGGGCAAGGGCGAGATCGGCTTCGCGCTGAAGAACATCAGCTCTCACGGCTGCAACACGATCGGATATCCGGGCGTCCTGTTCCTCAACAAGCAGGGCGCGGGCTTGACGACGATCCCCACCCGCGTCACGCACGATTTCGCCGGTAGCGTGCCAATCCACGCGCTCGTCGTAGCGCCAGGCTCGACGGTCTCCTTCAGGCTGTTCGTGACCCACTTCACATCGTCGGGAGCGACCACCGGATGCACGACCGCCTACGCGCTTCAGGTGATCCCCCCAAACGACACCGCGACCCTCAAGACGGCGATCCCCCAGGGCGGGGCCTACTTCTGCCGGACCGTTACGGTCTCGCCACTGCAGCCGGGGACGTCCGCTTATCCCTAGAGGCGCTTGGGTGCCGTGCGTTCCTCGTTGAGCAGGCGGCTGATCGCCGCCGGCGGAAGCGGCCCGGCGAACTCGAAGCCCTGAGCGAGACGACAGCCCAGGCGCGCTAGCTCCTCCGCCTGGATGGAGTTCTCGACCCCCTCGGCGATGACCTCGAGCGACAGCGCCCTCGACATCGCGATGATCGCCTCGGTAATGGCCGTATCGCGGGACTCGACGCCGAGCCCGTCGACGAACGAGCGGTCGATCTTGATCGCGTCGAGCGGCAGGCGGGTCAGGTGGGCCAGCGACGAAAAGCCGGTGCCGAAGTCGTCGAGCACGAGCTGCACGCCGATCGCCTTGAGCGCATCGAGCACGTCACTGAGACCGTCGGCATCTCTGAGCATCACCCGCTCGGTGATCTCGAGGCTCAGCAGGCGGGGCTCCAAGCGCGTCCCCCGCAGGATCTCCTCAACCGCCTGCGGCGTGCCGCGCCGGGTCACCTCGATCGCCGACAGGTTCACCGACACGCCGACCGGCGCCGCATCCGGGCGAGCGCGATACCAGCTCGCCGCCTGGCGACAGGCCCGCTCGATCACCCAGCGCCCGATCGGTTCGATCAGACCGTTCTCCTCGGCGATCGGGATGAACTCGGCCGGAGAGATCAGTCCTCTCGTGGGATGCTGCCAGCGCAGCAGTGCCTCGAGTGAGACGACCGCTCCGTCGCTGAGCGAAACGATCGGTTGGTATTCGAGCCGCAGCTCGTCGCGCTCGAGCGCGCGCCGAAGGTCGTTCTCGACCTGGAGCCGGGCGATCACGCGTCCGCGCATCAGCTCGTCGAACACCTCGTAGCGAGCGCGGCCGCGCTCCTTGGCCCGGTACATCGCGGCGTCAGCGTCGCGGATCAGCTCTCCGGGCAGCTCGCCGCCGCGCGCGAGCGCGATGCCGATGCTTGTGGTGATGAAGTGCTCGCTGCCGGCGAGCACGAACGGCCGCGCGAACACCCCGGCGATCCGGCTTGCCATCTCGATCGCGTCGTGCTCTCCGGAGATGTCCTCGAGCAGGATCCCGAACTCATCGCCCCCGAAGCGAGCAACAGTGTCGCTGGAGCGCAATGCCTGGGTGAGCCGCGGCGCGACCGCCGCCAGCAGCTCATCGCCGATCTGATGCCCGAGGCTGTCGTTGATCAGCTTGAAGCGGTCGAGGTCGAGGAACAGGATCGCAGCGAGCGAGCTACGGCGCGGCAGCCGGGCGAGTGCCTGACCCAGACGGTCGAGGAACAGGACCCTATTCGGCAGGCCCGTGAGCGAGTCGTGCAGCGCCCGGTGCCGGATGTCGTCCTCGCTGGCCTGACGCTGCAGCCCGTCTGCCAGCACGTTGGCCAGCGACTGCAGGAACGCCACGTCCCCGGCGCCGAACTCCCTCTCGTGCACGGAATGGACGGCGAGGACGCCAAACGGGCGCTCGGCGCCCTCGATCACGACCGACATGCCGCTGCGGGCCCCGATCTCCTCGAGCGCGGGAGAGCGGCGAAAGCGCCGCTCGTCGCTCCAGCCGTTGAGGATCACGGGCGCCGCGCTGCGGATCGTGTAGGCCGACTGCGAGTTGGGGACCGTGGCGACGCGGACCTCGCTACTCGCCCAGTCGGGCCAGCCGATGTGGCTACGCGCGACGAATGTCTCCTCATCGGGCAGCAACTCGAGGACGGCTCCCTCTCCGCAATCGAGGATCTGCGTGGCGGCGCGGATCGCCTCGTTCATCAGCTCGGAGATCCTGGCGCCCTCCAGCGCGTGCTCGCCGAGCTGCGCCACCGCCGTCTGCTGGGCTGCGCGGTGCTCGAGCTCCGCCTCTACCTGCTTGCGCTCGGTCACGTCGGAGAGCAAGCCGTGCCAGTGCAGCACGCCCTGACCGTCATCGAGGAGCAC
Organism: uncultured Solirubrobacterales bacterium; assembly: GCA_963824755.1. GTDB lineage: Bacteria > Actinomycetota > Thermoleophilia > Solirubrobacterales > Solirubrobacteraceae > Palsa-465. Next base: position 338,215 of record CAWGQT010000002.1, read on the forward strand.
CGCGTCGTCGCGGATCCAGACCACCTGGCCGTCGCGATGCAGCATGCGGTACTCGAACGGGGGTGTGGGATCCGAGTCGGTCGATCGGTGGACCGCATCCTCGCGTCCGAGCACCCACCCGCAGTCATCGGGATGGAGTTGGCTTACCCACAGGGACGGGTCGGCTCGCCACTGCTCAGCGGTGAACCCCAGGATCGACTCGATCTGCGGGCTGACGTAGTTCCAGCGGCCGCTGGCGCCGGGCTCCGCCACGTAGATGATCGCCGGGATCTTGTCCAGCAGCTGCGGATGGCGAGCCAGCGCGTCAGCAGCGGCGAGCGGCTTCGCGATCTCCGCGGGGCGCGACTTGTGGCGCCGACCTCGGCTCATTGAGTCTTGATCGGCAGCCCGCGCCCAGGATCGATCCGTAAAAAGCCGCACATTCATCATCATTCATATCGATTTCCACCGATAACTACTGGTTTAGGTCCGTCGCGCCGAAACGCGTGACGCCGTCATCGTCGATCTCCTCGACCCGGCCTTCGAGCGCCAGCAGGTCGAGATGACCGAGTACCTCGGACAGCGTCAGGTAGGCCTGGGTCACGGCCACGTTGCCCCACATCCGAACGGCGATCTCATACGCCGTGCAGGGCCCCGCCGCGAGCATCCCGAAGATCTTGCGCGCGCGGCGCTGATGCATCCTGAAGCGCTCGTCGATCAGCGCCGCGTGGTCGGTGATCGGGTCGCCGTGGCCCGCCAGCACCAGCCGTGCCGGCAGCTCCCGGGTGGCCCGCATCGAGTCCATGTAGTCGATCAGGGCGTGCGGTCGGTCGCGCCCGCCGGCATTTGTCAGCGGGCGCGAGACGAGCGGGTTCGAAGAGATGTGCGCGAGCAGGTGGTCGCCGGCGATCAGGATCCCCCGCTCCTCGTCCCAGAAGACCGTGTCCGAGGGGCTGTGGCCCGGGCGATGGAAGACCTCGAAGCGACGATCGCGCAGCTCGAGCGTGTCGGCGTCGTGTAGCTCGCGTGTCACCTGCCCGCTTGACCCGAACGCCCTGAACGCCGCTCCGACCGAACCGAGGACAAGCGCCATGTCGCCAGGCACGCCGTGGCGGCGCATCAGCGCCTGTGAGAACTCGTCATCTGCGGTCGCGCTCTGGCCGAAGTTGCGCAGATAGCCGGTCAGCGCATGGAACGCCGCGACCTCGGCCCCCGAGCGACGGCCGAGGATCTCGAGCAGTCCCAGGTGGTCCATGTGCTGATGGGTGATGACGATCAGCTCGAGATCCTCGATCGAGTAGCCATGCTCGTTCAGTGCGCGCTGCAGCTCGTCCAGCGACTTGCCCGAGTTGGGTCCCGTGTCGACGAGCGTCAAAGGGTCGTCCTCGATCAGGTAGCAGTTCACGCGACCGACGAGGAACGGGGTCGGCAGCGCGAGCCGGTGGATCCCGGCGCGGGCCGCCAGCGCCAACGATTCCTCGGCGGTCGGCGCCGGCTCCTCAGGTGCGGTGCTCACGACCGGATCACGGCGAGTACCTCGTCGCGTCGACGCTCCATGTCTTCGCGCGAGACAAGCGATTCCAGGCACAGCCGCAGCAGGGGCTCTGTATTCGACGGGCGGACGTTGAAATGCCAGTCGTCGTAGTCGATCGAGATGCCGTCGAGGTGGGATTGGCGCGCATCGTTGTAGCGCTCAGAGATCTCCCGCATCTTGGCGTCCTGGTCTGAGACCTCGGAGTTGATCTCCCCGGAGATGAAGTACTTGGATCGATAGGGCTCGAGCAGCTCCGACATCCGCTTTCCCTGCAGCGAGAGCAGCTCGAGGATCAAGAGCGCCGGGATCGTGCCTGAGTCCGCGCAGTAGAAATCGTGGAAGTAGTAGTGGCCGGAGACCTCTCCCCCGAACAGCGCGTGCTCTTCACGCATCCGGGTCTTGAAGAACGCGTGGCCGACGCGGTTCATCAGCGCGCGCCCGCCGTGCGCCTCCACCGTGTCGGCGACCGCGCGGCTAGCGCGGACGTCGTAGAGGATCGTCGGGGTGGGCGGGCTCGGATGCTTGCGCAAAATCGAGTCGGCCAGCAGCGTGGTGAGGAAATCGCCGTCCACGAACTGTCCGTGGTCGTCGATGAAGAAGCAGCGGTCGGCGTCGCCGTCCCAGGCGATCCCGAGGTCCGCCTGCTGCTTGACGACCTCGCTCACGATGAACTCGCGGTTCTCTGGGAGCAGCGGGTTGGGCTCGTGGTCGGGGAAGTGGCCGTCGGGCTGCCAGTACGCCTCGACCAGGTCGAGCCCCAGCTTCTCGAGCAGCGGGCCGACCATCGGTCCAGCCATTCCGTTCCCGCCGTCCACCACTACGCGCATCGGCTTGATCGCCTGCGGGTCGATGAACTTCAGCGCGGCCTGATGGAACTCGTCGTACACGTCGACGTCCTCGGCGTGGCCGCCTCCGGGAGCGGGTCCGAGCCCTTGCTCGATTTTCGCTTTCACGTCGCCGATGCCGGCGTCCCCGGAGAGAGCGATCGCGCCCCGCTTGACCAGCTTTGCGCCGGTGTACTGCTTGGGGTTGTGCGACGCCGTGCACATCAGTCCCCCGTCGAGCTCGCGCGACCCGACCAGGTAGTAGAGCATCTCCGTCGCGAGCAGGCCGCCGTCCAGGACGGTGGCCCCTTCGGAGGTCATTCCGTTCCTGTACTTCTCCGCGAGCTCAGGCGCCGTGAGGCGCATGTCGTGGCCGAGCCCGAGGCGCAGCTGCGAGACCGCCTTGCCCTCGAGTTCGGCGATCACGCGCGCGAACGCCCGTCCGATCAGTTCCGCGACGTCGCCGTCGATGTCACTGCCGAATACGCCCCGGATGTCGTAGGCCTTGAAGATGCCTGGGTTAGCGATCGCGCTCATGGACGCAGCGTATCCAGTGTGGCTTGGGGCCGCCCATCGTCCTAGACTTGCTTCACATGTCAGGTCACTCCAAATGGCACTCGATCAAGCACAAGAAGGCCGTTGTCGACGCCCGGCGCGGTCAGCACTTCACCAAACTTGCGCGCGCGATCACGGTCGCCGCGCGTGAGGGAGGCGGCGATCCTGACGGCAACCCGTCGCTGGCGCTGGCGATCCAGAAGGCTCGCGATGCGTCGATGCCCAAGGACAACATCGAGCGCGCGGTCGCGAAGGGAACCGGCGAAGGCGCCGATGCCGATCAGATCGAGACGGTTCTGTACGAGGGTTACGGTCCGGGTGGGGTTGCGCTGCTGATCGAGGCCCTGACCGACAACCGCAACAGGACCGGAGCCGACGTCCGGCACCTGCTCTCCAAGCACAGCGGCAACCTCGGCGAGCCGGGGAGCGTGTCCTACCTATTCGACAAGCGGGGCGTGATCGTCGTGGATGCATCTCGCTACGACGAGGACGACCTGATGCCGGCGATCGATGCCGGCGCGGAGGACATCGCGCTGGACGACGACGTGTTCGAGATCATCACCGAGCCTGGCGCGCTGACGGGAGTTCGCGGGGCCCTCACGCAGGCCGGCGTGGAGATCGAGAGCGCGGACGTCACGCAGCGGCCGAAGTCGCGCGTACCCGTCCAGGAGGGCGATGCCGCCAAGCTGATGAAGCTGATCGATGCGCTCGAGGAGTCAGACGACGTGAGTTCGGTGCATGCCAACTTCGACGTCGACGCCTCGGTGCTCGAGCGGATCGCCTCTTAGCGGGGTCTTAAGGCTTTCTTAGGTGCCCGGCGCTGCTTCGCGGGCGCTCCCGCTACGCTCCTCGACTTCATGCGCAACCGACTCTCGATCTCAATAGCTGCTGCCGGGCTCGCCGCGGGCCTGGCGGCGTGCGGAAGCTCCAGTGCCCCCGGGGTGCAGCTAGCGCCGTCCGGAGGGGCGACCGCGCCGACCACCGTGGCAAGTGTTTCCTCCTCGACCAGCACGACCTCATCGGCAACGGCCACGACGCCCAAGACGGGACCACTGTCGAAGAAGCCTGTCGTGGTGATCCCCAAGGGCCCGGCGCCAAAGACGCTCGTGACCAAGGACATCATCAAGGGCACCGGTCCGGCGGCCATCCCTTCGAGCACCGTGACCGTCAACTACGTCGGCGAGCTCTACAGCAACGGCAACGAGTTCGATTCCTCCTGGAAGCGGAACCAGCCGTTCACGACGGCGCTGTCGAGCGTGATCAAAGGCTGGGAAGAGGGAGTCCCGGGGATGCGCGTCGGCGGCCGCCGCGAGCTGATCATCCCGGCCAGCCTGGCCTACGGAAAGACCGGCGGTCCGGGCATTCCGCCTAACTCTCCGCTCGTCTTCGTCATCGATCTGCTGGGCGTTTCCTAGGGGCCTTGGTCCTGCGGCTCTGCTGATGCCGCGGCTCCGGCTCGGCCTCGTCCTCCTCCGCTGAGCTGTCGGGCTGGCGGGCGTGGCGGGCGCGGTACAACGGCACTGCGTCCGCCAAGCCCTTCAGCCGGTAGCGGCCGGCAAACGACCAATCGAACTGCTCCTCGGAGAGGTCCCTGACGTCCTTGGTGCAGAGCACGCTGTTGGGTCGCGCGATCCCGGTTACGCGGCTCGCGAGGTTCACGGCGTGCCCGTAGAAATCGCCGGCGCGAATCACCGTTGAGCCCTTCGCGATTCCCGCTCGCAGGCTGGGGAGCTCGGCGTCTTCGATCGCGTCGAGCAGCGAGAGCGCCGCTTCGACCAGCGCCGCAGGCTCGGTGCTGACGAACATCGCGGCGTCGCCGATCGTCTTGACCAGGCGCACGGGTCCTTTTGCCACGTCGTTTGCGAGGTCGGCCAAGGTGCCGGCGACCGCGCCCAGCTGCTGGACCTCGATCTCGCCGCCGAGCCGCGTGAAACCCACCAGATCGGCAAAGCAGACGGTCATCTCGGCCGCGTCCTCGATGTGGCCACGCTCGAGCCAATCCTGCTCGAGCCGTGCGCGCTGGACGCTTTCGCGCAGGTGCGCCTTGAAGCTGGCGGCGAGCACCGGCGTCAGCGCCGGCAGCAGACTCTCGGCCAGCGTCGCGAAGCGTAGCCCGGCCTCGTGCTCCGAGTCCCCCGGCCTGATGAACGAATCCCCGAACGCGTAGGTGATCGTCGCCGCCGCACGCGACATCCCCTCGCCGATCACCCGCGCGATCTCGATCACGCGCTGCTCATCCATGCCGGCGTCCAGGAACAGCTTGATCGACTCCGCGAGCCCGATGTCCTCCTCGGAGAACACACGATCATCGGGACCCGCTTCGGGCAGGCCGCCGATGCGGCGGATGCGAAGCACCAGATCCGTGGAGACATTGGTGCGCGCCTCGATCTCGCGAGCGGTGTAGCGGCCCTCGAGCAGGCGGTCCACGGGCAGCAGCGGCAGGCGATCCTCCGCGATTGCGGCCTTCAGCTCATCGAGCCCGACGCCGTCTTCGATGAGCAGCGCGAGTAGCCGCTCGCGCGCCTCCCGAGCATCGCCCTCGAGCCCGTCGAGCAGTCCGGCCGCCTCGAAGTCCATGCCGCAATCCTGCCGTACTGAATCGGCGTTCGCTAGCATCGCCCTGCCCTCGCCGGGATCCGGCAGCCGGTCCCGGTCCAGCCGACCACTACTCAAGCCACGGGTCACATGCTCTCGATTCTGATGCCGGTCTACAACGAGCGCGAACGCGTCGAGCGCGCGATTGTGGAGGTACTCGAGACGGAGCTGCCGAGCGATTTCGAGCTGATCGTTGTTGACGACGGTTCGACCGACGGAACCCGGGAGATCCTGCGCGGCGTGGCCGATTCCCACCCGCCCGGGCGCGTGCGGCTATTCGAGCACCCCGAGAACCGCGGCAAGGGCGCCGCCGTCCAGACAGCCCTCGGCCACGCGCGGGGCGAGTTCGCGGCGATCTTCGACGCCGACCTCGAGTACGACCCGGCAGACCTGGGGCTGCTGATGCCCCCGCTGCTCGACGGCCGCTCCAACGCCTGCTTCGGGGTCCGCGCGTTCGACGGTTACACCAGCCACTCGTTCCTGTTCGTGCTCGGAAACAAGGGCGTCACGCTCGCGTGCAACATCCTCTTCAACGTGTACCTGCACGACATCATGACCTGCCACAAGATGATCCGGACCGACCTGTTCAAGAGCCTGCCGCTTCATTCGCTCGGGTTCGCGATCGAGCCCGAGATCACCGCCCGACTGGTGCAGCGGGGCGAGCGGATCTTCGAGGTGCCGGTGCACTACCGGGCCCGCTCCAACGACGAGGGCAAGAAGCTCACCGCGGTCGACGGCTTTCGCGTGATCGCCACGCTGCTGCGGTGCCGCTTTTCGCAGGCGAGCGCGGCTTAGCCCGCTAAGGCTGCGTTCAGGACCGCCGCTAGAATCGCCGACCCATGCCCGCCGCTGACGACGCAGCGGGGCAGGTAGTCGCCGATGCGCCGCCCGAGCGGTCGCCTGAACCTGAGCCCTCGAAAACCCGCTCCGCACTTTCGTCGGGGTCGCGAGCGCTGCTGCGCTCGCCGGTGTTCATGGCGGTCGTCGCGTGCGTGGCGCTGGCGGCGCTATCAGCCGCCGTGCTGCCGACCGTGCCGAGCTACGACCCGTGGTCGTGGATCGTGTGGGGCCGGGAGGTGTTCGATCCACACCTCAGCTTCTCGACCGGCGGCGGCCCGTCGTGGAAGCCGCTGCCGGTCGTCTTCACGAGCATCTACGGCCTGTTCGGCGGTGCCGCACCGACGCTGTGGGTGATCACGGCGCGAGCAGGCGGGCTGCTCGCGCTGGTGGCCGCGTACCGGTTGGGATCGCGGCTGGTGCGCGGCGTCGACTCCCCGCTCGCCGGACCGATCGCCGGCGGGGTCGCGGTGCTCGGCGTGCTGCTGACCCAGGACTTCTTCTACTACATGTTCCGAGGCACCTCGGAACCGACGCTGATCGCCTGTTCGTTGTGGGCGATCGATCGGCTGCTGGAGCGCAAGCACGCGCAGGCGTACGTCATTGTCGTTGCGGCGGCCTTGATCAGACCCGAGGCCTGGCCTTTCCTGGGTGTGTACGCGGTGTGGCTGTGGATCAAGGAACCACGGCTGCGATGGCTGCTCGTCGCGGGGGTGCTGGCGGTTCCGGTGGGGTGGTTCGTCCCGCCGTGGATCGGATCGGGGCAGCCGTTCCTGGCGGCCTCCCATGCCAAGGAATACAACGGCCATCTCGGCAACCATCCCGAGCTCGAGGCGCTGCGCCGCAGCGCCGACCTGCAGACGGTGCCCGTCCTGATCCTCGCTCTGGCCGGCGTCGCGCTGGCGTGGTGGCAGGACCGCGATCGCCTCACGCTGGCGCTCTTTGGAGGGGCGCTCGCCTGGATCGTTCTGGTCGTGGCAATGGTCGCCGACGGCTATCCGGGTCTCGAGCGGTTCTTCCTGCCGGCGGCCGCCGTCTTGTGCGTGCTCGCCGGGGTGGGGGTGGCCCGCGGGGCCGTGCTGGTCGGTAGCTTGTTTTCGTCGCCCGTAGCGGCTCGAGTCGCCGCGCTTGGCGTGGTGGCGGTCGTGATCGCTGTCTGCATCCCGCTCACGAGTGGCCGGATCTCCTCAGCCCGCGCCCAGGAGCCCACGGCCCGGCGCGCCGTCACGGAGATGGACCAGCTGTCTGCCGCGGTCGCCGCGGTCGGCGGGCACCACGGCGTCTTCCCATGCCATTCGAGCTTCGCCGCCGTCAATCACAGCGCCCAGACCGCACTGGCATGGAAACTGCAGGTGACGCTCGGCCGCGTGGGGACGACGATGCGCCACCAGGGCGTGCTGTTCGTCGGCCCCCATGACTCGATCGCCGGCGGCCCCGCCCGGATCGACCCTCGGCTGACGAGCCTCGTGCCGATCGCTCACGTGGGGGTGTGGCGCGTATACCGGGCGACGCAGCCCGGCCACGCGAACCGCTGTGTGGGCGGGCTGGCCAAGTAGCGCTTCGGTTCGTCTGCGCTGTCGTAACTCGACACGCGTGGCTTGACGTTCTGCCCGGCACTGGTTGGGGAGGGGGTGGCGGGAACAACCAAACCGCTCAAAAGCGGCATTCGTGGCGGGCGTCTTTGAGCGGTGCGGTCGCTGTCGCCATGGCGACCGCGACCAAATTGCGCATAAGCGCCGCGGACTCTGGGCGCTCTTGAGCGACGTGGTCGCGTCGCTATGGCAGCCACATCGCTCATGAGCGGCGCGGGTTTCGATCGCTCTTGAGCGAAATGGTCGCTCGCGGGGCCCGAAGACCCCTCCAACGCACAAGCGCCACGCCTACCGGGCGATCAACGGGAGCTGTGCCTGGCGGTCGTCTCAATCGACGACTTGACGGAGCTCGAGCTCACGCACGGGTTGTAACCTGAGGCCCCGCGCCCGCTCGCCTTCCAGCTCGGCAACTCGTCCGCGCAAGAAAGCCAAGCTCGCGCAGAATGTTCCGTTTTCGGTCCCGTCCGAACATGGGCCCGCATCGGCAGCTTCAATCCTCCGCTTCACCCAGCAGGTTCGTTTCCGGAAGGCGTCCGGACGCAACCGCAGAATCTCTTAGCGTGATCGTCCTCGGCATCGACCCCGGCACCGCGAGCACCGGCTACGGCGTTGTCGAGAGCATCGGCTCCCGCCTGCGCGCGCTTACCTGCGGCGTGATCCACACGGAGTCTGGCGTCCCCCTGGAGCGCCGGCTCGCGGACATCCACACGCGGGTCGGCCAGCTGCTCGACAGCCACCAGCCCGACTCGTTGGCGATCGAGGAGCTGTATTTCGGAGCCAACGCGAGGACGGCGTTCGCGGTGGGTCAGGCTCGTGGCGTGGTCTTGCTCGCAGCCGGCCAGCGCGCGGTCCCCACTCATTCCTATACGCCCCAGCAGGTCAAGGGAGCGGTGTGCGGTCACGGCCACGCGGCCAAGGACCAGGTCGCACGGATGGTCGCGCGGCTCGTGGGGCTCCCGAGCCCGCCGACACCAGATCATGCAGCCGACGCGCTCGCGGTGGCGATCTGCGAGATCAACCGCGCGCCGCTTGCATCGGCGGTGGCAAGAGCATGATCGCGCTCGTCTCCGGCTCCGTGGCGATCCGCCGACCCGACCACGTTGTGGTCGACTGTGGCGGCGTCGGCTACAAGCTCGCTGTCTCGAGCGAAACCCTGCGTCACGTCCCCGGGATCGGGCACCAGGTCATGCTGCACACCCATCTCGTCGTGCGCGATGACGCGCTCGCCCTCTACGGCTTCGCGACCGAGGACGAGCGCGAGCTGTTCCTGATGCTGCTGGGCGTCCAGTCGGTGGGGCCGAAGGTGGCGCTCGCGGTTCTGTCGGCGGCTCCGCCGAGCGAGCTACTGTCCGCGCTCGCATCCGGCGACACAGCTCGGTTCCAAGCGGTGCCGGGCATCGGGAAGCGTACGGCCGAGCGGATCATCGTCGAGCTACGCGAGAAAGTTGGCGCATCGCTGTCGGTCCCGCCGATCACGGTCACCCGGGCGGACGATCCGCGGGCCGTCGCACGCGAAGGCCTCCTCGGCCTGGGCTACAGCGCCGCGGAGGTCGACCAGCTGCTCGATGACGTTGCCGGCGAGAGTCCCGAGGAGCTGATCTCCCAGGCGCTCAGGATGGCCCGCAGATGAGCCCCGCCGAAGCGCGGCAGCACGTCCGCATACAGGCTCCCGAGGAGCTCCCCGACGACGAGCTCGATCGCTCGCTGCGCCCACGGCGGCTCGAGGACTTCATCGGCCAGGAGGCAATCAAGGAGCAGCTCTCCGTCTCGATCGCGGCGGCTGCGAGCCGCGGCGAGGCGCTCGATCATGTCCTGCTCGCGGGGCCACCGGGGCTGGGCAAGACATCGCTCGCCCAGATCGTGGCGGCCGAGCTGGGCGTCCCGTTCGTGCAGACCGCGGGCCCAGCACTCGAGCGCAAGGGCGATGTCGCCGCCTTCCTGACCGCGCTCGAGCCCCGCGCGGTGTTCTTCGTCGATGAGATCCATCGCCTGCCGCGCGCGCTCGAGGAGACCTTCTATCCGGCAATGGAGGACGGGACGCTGCCGATCACTGTCGGTCAAGGCGCAGGTGCACGGGTCGTGACGCTCGATCTGCCGCAGTTCACCCTGATCGGCGCCACCACCAGAACCGGGCTCCTGACGACGCCGCTGCGCGACCGTTTTGGCATCCAGCACCGGCTCCAGCACTACGACTCCGAACACCTCGGCCAGATCGTGCGGCGTTCGGCGCGTCTTCTCGACGTGGCAATCGAGGATGACGGCGCGCGCGCGATCGCGCAGCGCAGCCGCGGAACGCCCCGCGTCGCGAACCGGCTGCTCAAGCGAGTGCGCGACTACGCCGAGGTCCGCCACGAGGGCGTGATCACCGGCGAGATCGCAGAGGCGGCGCTCGATCTGCTCGAGGTCGACCACGAGGGCCTCGACCGCCTGGATCGCGAGATCCTGCGGGCAATCTGCGAGAAGTTCTCGGGCGGACCGGTCGGCCTCTCGACGCTCGCGGTCGCCGTCGGCGAGGAGCAGGACACGATCGAGGACGTCTACGAGCCCTACCTGCTGCAGCGCGGCCTGATCGAACGAACGCCCCGCGGGCGGGCCGCCACCAGGCGCGCCTTCCAGCACCTGGGACTTGAGCCGCCAGGCCCGCTGGCGCTGCTATAACGAAGAGTTAGCACAGGGGATCGCGTTCCCGCGGTGCAGGCCGTCTATCCTCAGGCGGCGATGGCTCGCGAGCGCTATTTCATCTGCCCGCATTGCGGTCAGAGGTCGATGGGTACCGACCGCAACGTCGGGTTCCGCCGGGAGGCCCGCGGCTGCGAGAAATGCGGCTTTGCCTACCTGTTCGAGCTGCTCGACGACTACTACCCAGCGCCGAATGCGGCGTTCTTCGCCTGCGATTCGGACGGCAGGATCGTCGACTGCGGGAGGGGCTCGTTCGAACTAACTGGGCTCAAGACCGAGCACGCGATCGGGCGGCCGGTCAGCGAGGTGCTCGGGCTGGAATTCGAGGACGGGACCGACCACGTCGGGACCGCGCTTGAGTGGGAGGTTCGCGTGCAGGGCAAGCCGGTCGAGGTGCGCGCCGAGCAGGATCTCCCTGCAAGAGCCGTCGCGGACATCTTCCCCGCGTACGACGACGACGAGGGTGGTGTGCTGCTCGTGCTCACCCCAACGAATCACCACTGACGTAGCATCTCCTTGACGCGATGACTGATCGACAGCGCAACGGGCTGATCCTGCTCCTGGTCTTCGGCCTGCTCCTCGCCTCGGCGTTTGTGATCGCCACCAACCCGACGGTCCTGGGGCTGGATCTGAAGGGCGGGGTGCAGCTCACCTATCAGGGCCAGCCGACCGCACAGACGCCGCACGTCACGCAGGACGCCCTCTCGCGGGCGGTCGACATCATGCGCCAGCGCGTTGACCAGCTCGGAGTGTCCGAGCCGGAGATCCAGACGCTCGGCGGGAACCTGATCTCGGTTGGCCTGCCGAACGTCAAGGACACCTCCCGCGCGGAGAAACTCGTAGGCGCGACCGCGCGGCTCGAGTTCTACGACTGGGAGGCCAATGCGCTGACGCCGAACGGTAAGACCGTCGCCAGTCAGCTGCAGACCCAGGACCCGACAGCGCTTGCGATCAGCCGGGGTTCCACCGGTGCGACGCCCGGCGATCCTGGCGCCGGCAGCATGTCGCTCTACCAGGCCGTCACGCTCGCGGCCAAGCAGCCGGCGCAGGTCAGCCCGGACAATGCGCGGCTCGGCAACCAGTACTACCTGTTCGGGGCGCCGGGAAGCGAGGCCTGCGCCACAGCCGCCAGGGCTGAGGGGGTACAGCCGGTCGTCGCGCAGCACTGCCTGCTCTCTGGGCCCGACTCGAGCTATTCGGACCTGCTCTCGGGGCTGCCCACGGGCGTCAGCGCCTCCCAAGGGCAGCTCGTCGTGGTCAAGCCGGGCACGGTTGTGATCCAGGCGGCGGATCCGAGCGCCTCGCACCAGACGCCGTTCAACAACCCCAACGCGCAGTTCTACGTGCTCAAGGACCACGTTTCGCTGTTCGGCAACGACATCACCAACCCGCAGCAGAGCACCGACCAGACGGGCAATCCGGACGTCACATTCGGGTTCACGGGCAAGGGCCAGAAGGCGTTCCAGAGCGTCACCTCGCAGATCGCCCACCGCGGCGACCTCGTCAGCGGGCTGGGGCAGAACCTCGTCCAGCACTTTGCCGTCGCGCTGGACAACAAGCTGGTCACGGTCCCGTCGATCGACTTCAAGCAGTACCCGGACGGGATCGACGGCACCAACGGCGCCGACATCACCGGCGGCTTCACGATTCAGTCGGCTCAGGACCTCGCCACCCAGCTGCGACTGGGCGCCCTGCCGATCAACCTGAAGCTGATCTCCGAGTCCCAGGTGTCAGCGACGCTCGGCAAGCAGGCGCTCCACGATGGCCTTCTCGCCGGCGCGGCTGGCCTGCTGATCGTCGCGATCTTCCTACTCGCGTACTACCGGGTGCTTGGCCTGATCGCCGTCGCCGGACTGTTCGTCTACGGCATGTACTTCTACGCACTGATCAAGCTGATCCCGGTCACGCTGACGCTGCCGGGGATCGCGGGCCTGATCCTCACGATCGGCGTCGCGGCGGACGCGAACATCGTGATCTTCGAACGCGTCAAAGAGGAGATCCGTGGCGGTAGATCGATCCGGCAGGGCATCATCACGGGCTACAAGAAGGGCCTGACCGCGATCATCGACGCGAACGTCGTCACGATCATGACCGCCTTCATCCTGTTCGTACTCGCGACGGCGGAGGTTCAGGGCTTCGCGCTGACGCTGGGAATCGGGACGTTCGTGTCGCTGTTCACGGCGGTCATGGCGACCCAGGCGATCCTGATGACGATGGGCAACTCGCGCGTGCTGCGCAGCCCGTCTGCGCTCGGAGCGGGCGGCCAGAAGCGCCCCTGGCGGTTCGACTTCATGGGGGCCTCGAAGTACTTCTTCTCAATGTCCGGGGTGATCCTGCTGATCGGCGCGCTCGCGGTCGGCGGGAAGGGGCTGAATCTCGGGATCGACTTCACGTCCGGCACCCGGATCACCGCGAGCCTCAGCCAGCCGGCCACCGCACCGCAGGTAAGCACGGTGATCTCGAACGCCGGTGCGGTCGAGCCGACGGTCCAGAAGGTCTCCAACCCCGGACTCGGCAACAGCGTCTTCCAGATCTCCGCGAAGCAGCTGCAGCCGAACAAGCTCGAGCAGGTCCGCACCGCGTTGCAGACCAAATACGGGCTGAAATCGTTCGATTCGAGCTCGGTCGGGCCCACGTTCGGCCAGACCGTCGCGCACAGCGCGGTGATCGCGATCATCGCCTCCTTGCTCGTGATCTCTGCCTACGTCGCGCTCAGGTTCGAGTGGAAGTTCGCCGTCCCGACCCTGATCGCGCTGATGCACGACCTATTGATCACAGCCGGCGTGTACGCGCTAACTGGCCGGGAGGTGACGACAGCGACAGTGGCCGCGCTGCTGACCATCTTGGGCTACTCACTCTACGACACGATCATCGTCTTCGACCGCGTGCGAGAGAACGTGCCGCGGATGCCGCGGGCTGCGTTCTCGCAGATCGTCAACCGGTCCATGTCCGAGGTGCTGACGCGGTCACTCGCCACGACCTTCTGCACGCTGCTGCCGGTCGTCGCGCTGCTGCTGTTCGGCAACACACCGGTCCTTCAGGACTTCGCGTTCGCGCTGCTGATCGGCGTCGCGTCCGGCGCGTACTCGTCGATCTTCATCGCCTCGCCCGTGCTGACCCACTGGAAGGAGCGCGAGACCGTCTACCGGGCACGGCGCCAGCGGATCGAAGACGAGCTCGGCTTCGTTCCCGCGTACGCCGAGGCTGCTGGCGATATCGAGCCAGTCGCCAAGAAGCCGCGCCGCATCGGCCGTCTCACCCAACCTGAGGCCGAAACCGTGTCGGCCTCGGAGTTCGAGGAGATGAAGCGCGACCTCGACATCGAGCGCGCGGCCCCGAGCCGGCAGACTTCCACGCTGACCAAGCGGCTGGCCCACAACACAGAGACGGAGGCTCCGTCGGCCCGCAAGGCGGAGCGAACGCGTCCCGCGCAGCAAGGGGCGCGCCCGGCGAAGCCCACCTCACGGCCGGCGAAGCCCGCACCGCGCGACGGCGAGAGCGCTCCGGCCTCCGAGCCCGCGCCGCGCGACGGCGAGAGCGCGGCCCACGTGCCGGCCCCCGACATTGCCGAGAACGAAGGCGTGGCGCGACCGCAGAAGCCGAAGACCCCGTCGAAATCACGGTCTCGTAACCGCCGTCACGGGAGGCGTCGCTGATGGGAATGCTCGCGTGGGTGATGATGGGCCTCGCGCTCTGGCATTTCACGATCTGGCTGCCCGACCACTATTGGGGCGGGATCGTCGGAGCCTTCGTCGGCGCGCTCACCGGCGCCGTTCTGTTCGGCCTGATCGTCAACGGCTTCAACATCCCCGGCCGTCACGACACCCACATCTCGACCGCGCTGGAGGCGATTCCCGGCGCCCTGATCGGGATGGGGATCGTGTATCTGGTCGGTCTGCGCCAGCAGCGCGCACGCGAGGCGCCCAGCATCGGCCTTACATAGCGCCCGGCTCCCGTAGAGGATCCGTCGGGGGCTGCACCTACGCTGCCCCCGATGACCGAAGCTGCGCTTGCCGACACGACAGGGGCTCCCGAGCCCGCACCCGCGCTGCGCGCGGCTCCGGATCCGCCGCAGCCGCGCCCTGCCGCGCTCACCCGGCGGCTCGAGATCCCGGCGTACGACCTCCAAGCGGCTCTGAGGTTAGAGCGTGAGCTGGGCGTCAGCCACGTGCTCGCGCAAGCGCTCGCGAGGCGCGGCCTGGTTGAGGTCAGCTCCGCCCGGGACTTCCTGACGCCGACCGAGGCGCATCCACCGGAGGCGTTCGACGGCATCGAGCAAGCGCTCGAAGTGATCGAGCGCCACATCAGATCCGCCGGCCGGATCACCGTCCACGGCGACTACGACGTCGACGGGGTGTGCGCCACCGCGGTGATGGTGCGCGCGCTGCGCTCGCTCGGCGCGCACGCAGATTGGTTCCTGCCGAGCCGCCTACACGACGGCTACGGCCTCTCGGCGACGACCGTGGAGCGGCTGACCTCGCGCGGCACCGACCTGCTGATCACCGTCGACTGCGGCATCACCGCCGTCGAGCAGATCGCGGCGGCGCGCGCTGCCGGCATCGATGTGGTGCTCACCGACCACCATGCGCCGCCGGCCGACCGAGAGCTGCCGGATTGCCGAATCGTGCATCCGGGCCTGTGCGGCTATCCATGCCGCGAGCTTTGCGGTACCGGGGTCGCGTACAAACTGGCTCAGGCGCTCGGCGCGAGCACCGCCGAAGAGGACCTGGAGCTTGTGGCGCTCGCGACCGTTGCGGACCTGATGCCGCTGCAGGGGGAGAACCGGCGCCTCGTTCGCGAGGGGCTGGCGGCGATGGCGAACACGACCAAGCCCGGCCTGCGTGCGCTGATGAGGGTCGCGCAGGCTGACCCCAGCGCCCTGGACTCCCACGTCCTCGGCTTCAGGATGGCGCCCCGCATCAATGCCGCCGGCCGGATGCGCCGGCCAGACGCCGGACTCGAGCTGCTGCTCACCGCTGATCCAGATCGCGCCACGGAGATCGCGGCCGAGCTCGACGCGGTCAACGCGGAGCGGCGCGCGGTCGAGCAGCGGATCGACTGGGACGCCGAAGCGCTCGTCGCCGAGCTCGGGGTCCGGAGCGCCTACGTGCTGGCGGCCGACGACTGGCACCCGGGAGTGATCGGGATCGTCGCCTCGCGGATCGTCGAGCGCCATCATCGGCCCACGATCCTCGTCGCGCTGGATGGCGATCTCGGGACCGGTTCCGGGCGGAGCATTCCGGGCTTCGATCTGCTCGGAGCGTTGCACGGCGCAGCGCCGTTGATGAACGGGTACGGCGGCCATCGCGCGGCCGCCGGCCTGACGATCGATCGTGCGCGGGTCGGGGATCTGCGCGAAGCGATCGAGCGCCATGCCGAGTCGGTCCTCACGCCGGAGCTCCTGCAGCCTGTGGAGCGCGTCGACGCGATCGCCTCCGGAGCGGATCTCGGCTTGCCGCTAGCGGAGGAGCTCGCACAGCTCGAGCCGTGCGGGATGGGCAACCCGCACGTCCGCCTGCTCGTCCCGGGCGCCCGCTTCGGCGACGTGCGGACGATGGGGGAGGGTCGCCACGCGCGCTTCTCCGTTCTCTCCGCGGGTGTCCGCGCGAGCGCCGTGGCATTCGGGTGCGGCGGCAAGGTCGAGGCCGGCCCCGGAGAGCCGTGCGACGCGACGTTCCGCCTGCAGCGCAACGTATGGAACGGCGCCGTCGAGCCGCGGCTTGTCCTGCGCCACGCGCAGCCCTGCGCACCGGAGGCGATCGTGGTGCTGGGCGAGCCTCCCGATTACCTGCGCGCCGCAATCTCCGAGCTGGACGCACCGCTGGAGCGGTCGAACGCGTCGCTCGGCGCCATGACGCGCACGCTGCTCGACCGTCGAGGCGAGGGCCCTCTGGCCGTGTTCGCTGACGCTCTCTCATCAGGCGGATCCGTGCTGGGGGTCTGCGCTGACGTACCGCGCCGGCTCGAGGGACTGGCCGCGCGAGCCGGCGGCTTCGCGCTTATTTCCTACCCCAGCCTGGAGCTGGACCCGGGAATCGCGGGCGGCTACGACCAGATCGTCGGGCTCGATCCGCCGGCCAACGCTTCAATGGCCGCCGCGTTGCGCGCAGGTAGCGGATATACCCACCTGGCATGGGGGGTGGCTGAGCTACGCTTTACAGAGCAGATGCATGAGCTCGAGTACGGCCTCCGTGCTTCGCTCACCAGCCTCTATCGGGACCTACGGTCTCGGGAGAGGGTGGCCGGCGAGGAGCTCGAGCGCCTGCTTCGCGGCGGTGGCCCGCACGGCCGTCCGGCCCGGCTGGCCGGCAGGCTGATCAGGATCCTCGCGGAGTTGGAGCTCGTCAGCCTCAATCGGGATCTGCCGGCCCTGGCGATCGCGGGCCGGGCGCAGACGTCGCTCGATCGCTCGCCCGCCTACAGGGCGTACATGAACAGATACGAGGACGGTCGACGATTCCTGAAGAGCGCAAATCCACTGCCAAGCGTCTGAGCCGTGCAGGCGGCCGGGGCAAGGCGAGTCGCGACCGGGATGGCGCCTCCGGTAACGGACAGGGCTCCGGTCAGGACGCCGGGAAATCGTCGACCCTGATCAGGTCGCGTCCGCCCGTCGACCGCGTCCAGCACCCGGAGACTTGGAGATCGATCGAGCGCGCCGACCTGACCGCGACCGAACGACGGCTGCTCGGAGACCTGTTCGCGATCATCGAGGAGCACGCCGATCACACCGCCGTGCACATCGAGCGCGACCGCGTCGAGGAAGCGTTCGTGTACTCCTGCGTGCACCACGCCGACCAGCGCCGCAAGTCTGGTGAGGACTTCATCATCCATCCGGTCGGCGTGGCCAAGATCTGCGCCGGGATGCGCCTCGACACCGAGACGCTGTGCGCGGCGCTACTGCACGACACCGTCGAGGACACCTCGGCCTCGCTGGAGGAGGTGCAGGGCGCCTTCGGCGAGGACATCGCCGGCCTCGTCGACGGCGTCACCAAGCTGACTGGGCTGACGTTCCAGTCGCGTGACGAGGCCCAGGCCGAGAACTACCGCAAGATGATGGTCGCGATGGCCTCGGACATCCGAGTCATCCTGATCAAGCTCGCGGACCGGCTGCACAACATGCGCACGATCGGCGCGCTCCCCAAGCAGAAGCAGATCGAGAAGGCGCGCGAGACGCTCGACATCTACGCGCCGATCGCCCACCGCCTCGGCATCCACGCGATCAAGTGGGAGCTCGAGGATCTCGCCTTCCAGACGCTGCACCCGCGCAAGTACAACGAGATCAAGGGGCTTGTCGCCCAGCAGCGCGCGGAGCGCGAGCGCTATGTCAACCAGGCGGGCGAGTACCTGGCCAAGGAGCTCGACGAGCTCGCGATCCGGGCCGAGATCTCCGGCCGCGCCAAGCACTTCTACTCGATCTACTCGAAGATGACCAAGAAGGGCCGCGAGTTCAACGAGATCTACGACCTGACCGCGATGCGGGTGATCGTCGACTCGGTCAAGGACTGCTACGGCGCGGTCGGCGTGATCCACTCGCTGTGGAAGCCGCTGCCGGGACGCTTCAAGGACTTCATCGCGATGCCCAAGTTCAACATGTACCAATCCCTGCACACGACGGTGATCGGTCCAGAGGGCAGGCCGCTGGAGATCCAGATCCGCACCCGCGAGATGCACGATCTCGCCGAGTTCGGGATCGCGGCGCACTGGATGTACAAGGAGGATCCGGGCGTCAAGGACGGTGCCGCCGGACCCGACGACTCGCGGGCGAAGCTCAAGTGGCTGCGCTCACTACTCGACTGGCAGCAGGACATGTCGGACCCGAAGGAGTTCATGGAGACCCTCAAGGTCGACCTGTTCGAGGACGAGGTGTTCGTGTTCACACCGAAGGGCGAGGTCAAGTCGCTCGCCGCCGGCGCCACACCTCTCGACTTCGCCTACGAGATCCACACCGACGTCGGTCACCGCTGCGTGGGCGCGAAGGTCAACGGCAAGATCGTGCCGCTCTCCTACCAGCTGCGCTCGGGCGACATCGTCGAGGTGCTGACCTCCAAGCGCGAACGCGGCCCCTCGCGCGACTGGCTGGCGCTCGTGCGTACGACGCGCGCACGCAACAAGATCAAGGCCTGGTTCAAGGCCGAGTCGCGCAAGGACACCGAGCACTCCGGCCGCGAGCTGCTCCAGGACCACCTGAAGAAGGCCGGCCTGCCTGCACAGAAGCTCGTGGGATCGCCGCTACTCGCCGATGTCATCCGCGAGATGGGCTTCCGCAAGGGCGAGGACTTCTACATCGCGCTGGGCGGCGCGAAGATCTCACCGAAGGTCGTCGTCAACAAGGTGATGCAGCGCCTCAAGCAGGGGGAGGCGGCTGAGTCCGAGCCGACCGCCACCGATGACCTGCTGAACCGCAACCGCCGGCGCCCGCGCGCGACCACGTCATCCTCGCGCTACGGGATCACCGTCGAGGGCATCGACGAAGTCATGTTGCGGATGGCCAAATGCTGTCGACCCGTTCCCGGCGACCCGATCGTCGGCTACATCTCGCTGGGGCGCGGAATCACGATCCACCGCGAGGACTGCCCGAACGTGAGCATCCTGAAAAAGGACCCGGAGCGATTCACGCCCGTCTCCTGGGACGGCGATCCGGACACCTCATTCCGGGTCGAGATCGAGGTCGACGGCTGGGATCGCCACCGCCTACTCGAGGACATGTCGCGGACGTTCGCCGAGGCTGGCATCAACATCCTCGAGGCCCGCTGCACCGTCAGCCACCCGATGGTCAAGAACCGGTTCGTGGTCGAGGTGGGGGACACACGCGCCCTCGACCAGGCAATCAACCGCCTGCGCAACATCGACGCGGTGTTCGACGCCTACCGTGTGACGCCGGGCGCTGGGTAGCGCGCCGGGCTCACCGCCGCCCGGATGCGCGCCGGCATCACCCCAACTCGGGGCCGTCGCGCTCGCGCGCCGGCCGGGGCCGGGCGATCCGGACCGCCCGTGCGTCCGGGCGCGGCACCTTCATGCTGACGAGTGCCTCGCCGGTTCCTAGCGACTTGATCTGGTTCGGATCGAAGATGTGCTGATCGACCAACCGCCGGCTGCCGCGGCTGCCCCGCGAGCCGAATAGGCCGGGGATCTGCCTGGTCTCCTCCCACACCTTGCGCGTGCCGATCAGCTCCGCGAGCACGCGCGCCGACCACGGCACATCTTGTCGATGAACGATCTTCAGTGCGGTGTTGCCCAGCACCTGGTCACGGAAGCCCGGCGCGGCTCGCTCGAGATCTGCAAGCTCCTGAGTGGCGAGCAGCACCGTCACCCCCGCCTCACGCGCCCGCGCGAGCAGCGAGACGACGTGGTCAGACCCGAGCGCGGAGAACTCGTCGATCCCGACGAACGCCCGCTCGTTCGAACGGGGGTCGCGCTTGATCTGCGACAGCCGGTGCCCGACGGCGGTCACCAGATCCTGGATCACCATCGTCCCGAGCTGTGCGGACAGCTTGCCGTACCTGCTCGAGTTCAGGCTGAACGCGACCACCTCGTCTCCCCTCAGCGCCCCGCGCACGTCGATCGGCTGCTGGGCGGCACCCGGGCTCAGGAAGCGCCCGGTGTGGGATTCGCTGATGATCGCCAGGCGGGTGCCGAGCCCGCGCACCGCGCTCAGCTGGTCCGGGGTAAGGCTCGCGACGTAGTCCTGCACGCGCTCGGCGAATGGGCGTGGCAGACCGCGGACGGCGGTCGCGAGACGCACTGGCTCCATGAGCTCGACGACCTGGTCGAGCGTCGCCGCGCGACCGGCGGCGCGCTGCTCCAGCACTCCCAGCACCGCCTGCACATATCGCTCGGCCGCGCGCTGGTAATGCGGCTCTGTGAAGCGCTCCGTCGAGATCAGCTTGTCTTTGAGCTCGGTCGCGTTCCCGTGCTGCAGCGGATTCCACTGATTCGGTCCGTCGAGGGTCCATAGCCGAAACGGGCGTCCGGCGGCCTCTGCGGCGCGCTTCAGTTCCTCGGCGAACGCCGGTGAGCCCTTCAGGTCGATCGCCACGACCGGCCGGCCGCGCCGGATCCGGTCGGTGAGGATCGTAAGCAGCGTTGTCGACTTACCGGCCCCGCTCGCGCCCAGGATCAGACCGTGCGCCGAGAGGTGCTCGTCGGACAGCGCCAGCTCGCGTCCGCGCGCGTCAGAGCCGAGCCTCACGGCGCCATCCGGAGCCACGTGGCCAGGCGCCCGGCGGGCAACGATCGCCCGCAGCATCACACCAGCAGTCGCCGCGATCAGCGCCCCGGCGGCGATCGCCGGCGGCGCGACGAGGATCGCCGCAAGCACCAGCAGCAACCAGTAGGGGCGAGGGCGGGGAGGGGGCGGTCGGTTCATAGCGCGACCTCGGCACGGCGCGCGCTCGGCGAGGGGCGGGCGTCCGCTGTCGGCGCCGGCCGCGTGCGACCACGCTCGCCCGATAGCGATTGCCGGCAGCCCCGGGCCTGCACCGGGGCGACGCGCACAAACCCTGACACCCCGAGCTTGCGCGCGGCGGCGTCGATCGAGCGGCCAATCGCCTTGCTCTCGACGAGGTAGACGACCTCGTCGATGCGGGCGTCGACGGCGTAGCCGGAAAGAATCTTCTCGCGCCTTGCTCGGCTCTTCGGCGTCAGCTCGAGCTCGAGCGCGATCCGCCGCCCCTCCCGATCGACGAGCAGCAGATCGGGATAGTGAAGTCGGTCCCGGCCAGCCGGGCCGAACCCTCCGAGTCGCACGGCAAGCGGCGGCTCCCCGGACTCCCGCCTGCCGTCTCGCGAGCGGAGCTCGCGCTCGGCGACGATCTCCCGCAGCTCGCCGAACGCTCCGCCACGGGCCGCGAGCCATAGCCACGCGAGTCCCAGATCGTGCTCGAACTCCTGCCGGTCGATCCGCGGGCGCGGCAGCTCGCTGCCGATCAGGTGAAGACCAGCCCGGGTCACCTGGTAGTGGGGCGGGTACTGCCGCATCTGCCAGTCACGCGTGACCAGTCCGCGATCGGAAAGCGTGCGCAGCCGCGCCAGCGTGACCGAGCGCGACGCATTCAGGAACACCTTCGCGTGGGCCGCGAACACGAACCGGTGCGCGGCGATGAAGCCGAGCAGCTCGAGATCGCGGTCGGTGATCTGCGCCACACGGCTCTAGAGCCGCGGGCAGGCGTTTATCACCCCCCGCTAGAGACCGGGATGCGGAAGCGACGAGGTGTCCACGACCTCGAAGTCGCGTCCAGTCAGACGGTCGAGCTGGTGCAGTGCGTCGTCGCTCCAGCGCGGGTTCGGCGCGCCCGAGATGTACCACGGCGAGCCGTTGTCGGCGAGGATCAGCCCGTAGCGCTTGAGCGCCTCGGCAACGATCCGCGCCTGGTACGGAAGACCGGAGGTGTTGACGCTCGCCTTCAGCCGGACGCGCAGCCCCATCGGGGGATAGAAACCCGAGCAGGTCGATGCCTCGTGTCGCGCGGGATAGACATATCGCGGCGCGGTGCACGGCGCCGTGAACCGCAGCGCGTGGTCGATCGAGCCGCGCGCGACCTCGTCGTAGCGCGCGAGTCCGGGGAAGATCGGAAGACCGGCTGCGTCAGCCGATGTCCAGCCCGCAGGGCGCAGACGGTTCGAGCGCAAGTCGAAGATCGCGCCCGACCCAGCCGTCCAATTGCGACCACCGTTGTGCGGATAGGCCGAGTACAACTCGTAGTCGACGCACGTGTCGCGATCGATCACGATCACGTGGCGGTCGCCGGAGGACCTCGGGCCGCCCTCGATCGGGACGTTCGGCGGCAGCGGATAAGGACCCTTGTCGGACTCCGAGGCGTACTGGAAACGGACCGGGACCCGGCGAGTCCGATTCGAGACCACCGCATACGGGATCCCGTTCGGCGCGCCGTTGTAAACCGTCCCGAAGTCCGGATGCACGGGATCCGAAAGCCCGATCGAGGCGATCAGCCGCGCGGAGTTCCTCGCCACCGGCAAGCGGTCCACCCGCTGGTTCCACGGATTGTTAGCCGGGAGGATCGGGCAATTCGGCGCTTGCGGGAGCGGATGGGCGCCGACCAATGCCGGGACCGATGCGAGCGCCACGAGAGCGAGGACGAAAGCGAAGCGTCGCAAGAGGTCGATCATAGGTGCCCGGGCTACGCCACCACCGTGATCCCGCCCCGCCGCACCGAGAACCGCGCCTCCGGCGCCGCCCCGATGTAGTCCCCGTCGACCTGCAAGGGCAGCGCGCGCTCGTCCAAGGACCGAATCGCAAGCGACTCGACGCCGGTGAATGGATGCACCTGCCGGTGGCGCCCGAGCCGCGGCTTCTTCGAGAGCGCCCGCCAGATGATCGTCGGCACGTCCACCGGGCGAGCGCGCCGAAGGACCACGCCGGCGAGATCCCCGCTGTCGAGGGTCGCGCCCTCGCCCATGTGGACCGGACGATTCCCGAAGTACGTGTAGGGCGCGCCGTTCTGGATGATCGCCGACACGCCGGTCACGAGCGCGTTGTCACCGAGCGAGACCTCGAGCTGTGGCGGCCGGATCAGGTAGTGGCGGTTGAAGGTCTGGATCCCGGTCCACGTGTAGTACCACTCGCCGAGCCGCGCCTTCAGCCGCGGGTGGGCGTCAACGCGCTCGACCACGCTCGCGTCGAGCCCGACGCCCGCCGAGAACAGGAAATGACGATCGTTGACCTTGCCGAGATCGAGCGCACGGGGACGCCAGTCGTCGGCGAGCTGGAGCAGGTGCTCGGTCGCGTCGACGACGTCGGTGGGGATCCCGAGCATCCGGCAGTAGACGTTGGTGCGGCCACCCGGCAGGCAGCTGAGCGGGGTACTCGTGCCGGCGAGGCCGTTGGCCGCCTCGTTGACGGTCCCGTCACCGCCGAACGCGACGACCAGGTCGTAGCCCTCGCGCGCCGCCTCGCGACACAGCTCGGTGGCGTGGTCGCGGGCCTCGGTGTCGATCGCATCGACGTGGTAGCTGCCGCGCAGCGCGTACACGACGAGGTTCTTGAGCCGGTCGGAGACGGTCGTCGCATACGGGTTGACGATGATCAGCATCCGCTTGCTGGGCGCCTTGCGGCCGACGCCGAACGACTCCTCGAGGCGAGCGAGCGGATCGGTGGAAGTGGTGGCCATGGCTGAGGAGTCTGTAGTGAATAGGGAGCCCGCCCACGCGCCCACCCCTACTCGCGCGCAGATGAGCACCCTACCGACCCTTGAACACCAGAACGTGTCGGTCGTTACGACTCCGGCTACCCGCTACAGGTACGGCTCGATCTGCCGAACAGCCTGTTTATAATCCTCGGCCACATAGCAGTACGCATCAAGAGGGGTGGAGGGACTGGCCCTATGAAACCCCGGCAACCTCCCGCAAGGGAACGGTGCCAATTCCATCAGGCTCCAACTACAAGGCCTGGGAGATGTGGAAAGGGCGGTTTCATAGACCTCCGACCACAGACCCCGGCGGAGGTTTTTTCACATATGCCGCCAGAGTCTCTTCGCTGCAAGGAATGCCATACGCCGTACCCGCTGGACGCACGTTTCGTGTGCGAGCAGTGCTTCGGCCCGCTCGAGGTGCTCTACGCATCGCGCGCGGATGCTGATCCGGAGGAGCTCAAGCGCCGGATCCAGGCAGGACCTCACTCGCTGTGGCGCTACAGCGACTTCCTCCCCGTGCAGGCGCCGCCGAAAGGGGCGCTGCTCGCGGGCTTCACTCCGCTGCTGCGGGCCGACCGCCTGGCCGAGCACCTCGGACTGGAGGAGGTGTGGATCAAGAACGACGCAGCCAATCCCACGCACTCGTTCAAGGATCGTGTCGTCTCGGTCGCGCTCGCGCGCGCCCGCGAGCTCGGCTTCGAGACGATCGCGTGCGCCTCTACCGGCAACCTCGCCAACGCGGTTGCCGCGCACGCGGCTGCCGCCGGTCTGGAGTCCTACGTGTTCATCCCGGCCGACCTCGAGGAGCAGAAGGTGCTCGCCACGGGTGTTTACGGCACGAACCTGGTCGCCGTCCGCGGCAACTACGACGACGTCAACCGGTTGTGCACCGAGCTGTCGGCCGAGCGCGAGTGGGCGTTCGTGAACATCAACATGAGGCCGTATTACGCGGAGGGGTCAAAGACGCTCGCGTTCGAGACCGCCGAGCAGCTCGGGTTCGAGCTTCCCGACCGCGTCGTGGCCCCGATCGCGTCCGGGTCTCTGTTCACGAAGATCGCTCGCGGATTCGAGGAGTGGCTCGAGCTCGGCTTGGTCGACGGCTCGCTGCCGACGTTCAACGGCGCGCAGGCGAACGGCTGCTCGCCGGTCGCGAGCGCGTTCAGCGACGGGCGCGACTTCTGCAAGCCCGTCAAGCCGGACACGATCGCGAAATCGCTGGCGATCGGCAACCCGGCCGATGGGCCGTACGCGCTCGACCTCGCGCGGCGCACCAGCGGCTCCGTCGACTCGGTCAGCGACGAGGAGATCCGCGAGGGCATTCGCCTACTGGCGCGGACGACCGGGATCTTCACCGAGACCGCGGGCGGCGTGACCGTCGCGGTGCTCGAGAAGCTCGCCCGTCGCGGCGACATCGATCCCTCCGAGCGGGTCGTCGCCTACATCACCGGCGAAGGGCTGAAGACGCTCGATTGCGTGCGTGGCACGTTCGAGACCTGGGAGATCGAGCCGAACGTGGAGTCGTTCGAGGCAGCGAGCGAGCGCGTCACGACCCCGGCCTGAAAAGATGCCGGAGCCATGTCGGTAACGGTCAAGATCCCAACTCAGCTCCGTGCGGCGACGGACGGAGAATCCAGCGCCGACGTCGAAGGCTCGACCGTCGGCGAAGTGCTCGACGCTCTCTACGACCGCTACGGCGAGCTGCGCAGCCGGATCGCGGAGGACGGCGGGCTGCGCCGGTTCGTGAACGTGTACGTCGGGGGCGAGGACATCCGCTTCCTGGACGGCCTCGAGACGCCAGTCGAGGACGGCGACGAGGTCACGATCCTCCCCGCCGTCGCAGGCGGTTGATCGAGATGATGTTCGGGGCGGTGCATGCACCGCCCCGCGGCGGGGTGCATGCACCCCGCCGGGACCGGCCCTCCAGCCGCGGCCCGCTCGGCATCCAGCCTCGCCAAGTCCGGGCCGGGCTGGAGTCGTCCGGCTGCGGCCGGTCCTACCGTCTACCGCTGCTGAGCCGCCCCAACGCCGACGGGACAGCTGACGCCGGTGCCCCCCAGCCCGCAATAGCCACCGGGATTCTTGTGCAGGTACTGCTGGTGGTAGTCCTCGGCGTAGTAGAACGGTCCGGCGTGGGCGATCTCGGTTGTGATCTCGCCATGGCCGGCCGCGCGAAGACGTTCGGCATACATGTCTCGTGAAGTCTCAGCAGCGGCGCGCTGCTCCTCGCTGCTCCAGTAGATCGCTGAGCGGTACTGGGTGCCAATGTCGTTGCCCTGGCGCATGCCCTGCGTGGGGTTGTGGTTTTCCCAGAACAGCCGCAGGATCTCGCCCAGCGGGATCTGCGCCGGGTCGAACACGGCGAGCACGACCTCGGCATGGCCGGTGCTGCCGCTGCAGACCTCCTCGTAGGTCGGATTGGGCGTGTAGCCGCCGGCGTAGCCGACCGCGGTCGTATACATGCCGGGCGCCTGCCAGAACACGCGCTCCGCGCCCCAGAAGCAGCCCATCCCGACGACCAGTTGCTGGTATTGACTGGGATCCCGCCCACCCCACGGCGGCTTCAGCGGCGTGCCCAGTACCGCGTGGCGGTTCGTGATGGGCATCTCCTGCGTGCGCCCGGGCAGCGCACTGGCCGGGTCGATCATCTTGGTCTTGAGGCGAAGTCCGAGCATGTAGACAAGCGTACGCCGTGGTGCTTACGGGCTGGGAAACAGTAGGCTGGAACGGCGATGGCCAGCTTCGGCCAGCTGACATTGATCGTGCTCGCGGGCCTGTGCGGACCACTGCTGTCGGCCCCACCAGCGGCAGCGGTGGTGACGGCACGTTGACCGTGGCCCGTGTGTGGATCGGACTGGCCGCAATCGCGGTGGCGAGCGTGGCGCTGAGCGTGGCCGTCGATCGCTCCGACTCGCTGGCGCCGCAACCGCCGCATTGGACCTACCGGCCGACGCGGGCGAAAGTTTTCGTGACGCCGAGAGCTCCCCAGCTTCCGCCCGGAAGCGGTGCGCTCGTGGCGCTCGTGGTGCATCGCACGGCATTGCGTTCGGCCCCGGAAGGACGGTCGCTCGCGCGCCTGGGCACGCGCACGGAGTTCGGATCGCCCGAGGTGCTGTGGGTCGTCAGGCACACCCCGCGCTGGCTGGGAGTGATCAGTCCGCTCGTGGGCAACGGGAGGCTCGGTTGGATTCCACGCTCGAGCGCCTCGCTCGGGCGCGTCACGTGGAAGCTGAGGGTTTCACTGTCGGCGCGAGCGCTCGAAGTGGTGCACGACGGCCGCGTCGACAAGCGTTACACCGTCGCGATCGGGCAACCCGGTGCGCCGACACCTACCGGCCGCTTTGCGGTAACCGACCGGCTCCTCACCGATGACTCGTCCGGGCCGTACGGATGCTGCATCCTCGCGCTCTCCGCCAGGGCGCCGCACGCGATCCAGGGCTGGAGCGGCGGCGATCGGATCGCGATCCATGCCACGCCGGAGGACGAGACGATCGGCGAGGCGGTCAGCCATGGGTGCCTGCGCCTGACGGATGCCGAGGCGCGCTGGCTGCTGAGCCACATCCCGTTGGGGACGCCGGTCGTAATCAGCGCTTGAGCCGCCAGTTTGCCTCGTTAGCGCCTGGGTAGCTCGAAAACGTAAGCGCAACCAGACTACGGAGAGTGTTACCCATGGCAAACGAACTTGAGGGCAAGCGCATCGCGTTTCTGTTCACGGAGGGCGTGGAGCAGGTCGAGCTGACCGAGCCGCTCGATGCCGTCCGCAATGCCGGCGCCGACGCCGATCTGATCTCGCTCGAGCAGGGCAAGGTTCAGATGTTCAACCACCTCGACAAGGGCGACACGATCGAGGCTGCGCGTGGCGTGTCAGACGTCGACGCATCCGACTACGACGGGCTCGTGATCCCGGGCGGCGTCGCGAACCCCGATCAGCTGCGGGCGGATGAGGACGCCGTGCGCTTCGTGCGCGCGTTCTTCGAGCAGGACAAGCCGGTCGGCATCATCTGCCACGGTCCGTGGGTGCTTGTCGAGGCGGACGTCGCCCGCGGTCGCACCGTCACGTCGTGGCCGAGCCT
Organism: uncultured Solirubrobacterales bacterium; assembly: GCA_963824755.1. GTDB lineage: Bacteria > Actinomycetota > Thermoleophilia > Solirubrobacterales > Solirubrobacteraceae > Palsa-465. Next base: position 366,028 of record CAWGQT010000002.1, read on the forward strand.
GCAGACCGATCTGCGCAACGCCGGCGCGACCTGGGTCGACGAGGAGGTCGTCGTCGATAACGGCCTCGTCACGAGCCGCAAGCCCGACGATCTGAAGGCATTTTGCGCGAAGATCGTCGAGGAGTTCGCGGAGGGCAAGCATGAGCAGAAGGTCGGCGCGGGCAGCGCCCGAGCCTGACGCCTCGCAGACGCGGCATGGGCGCCATCTGGTCGATGGCGCCCGGCCGTGACTGCAACCGCCCAGCGCCAGGCTCGTGCCGCACTCGCAGAGCTACGTTATGACCACCTCGCCAGCCGGACCACCGTCCAGCACGATCGCGTCAGATTTGCCGGGTTTCTGGCACTCTGCTCCATCGCGAATTGACGATCCCCGCCCGATGACACCCGCAGACGGCGGTTTGCGCGCCGGGGACGGTCGGGTCGGGGACGCAGCGAGGAGGCGGACCAGCGGTGGACGCGGCGAGCGAACGTAACGACGAGGGCGAACGCAACGAATCGCCGCTCGAGCGGCTGGACCGAAACACGGTCGAGCTTCTAAACGAGCTGCGCGTGGCCGGCACCGGGATTCAGGTGCTGTTCGCGTTCCTGCTGATCGTTCCTTTCAACGCGGGCTGGAGGCGCGTCAGCTCGTTCGAGCGCTACGACTACTTCGTCACGCTGCTGTGTGTCGCGATCGCGACCACGCTGCTGATCGCGCCCTCGGTGCACCATCGCCTGCTGTTCAGGCGCGGGGAAAAGGAGTACCTGGTGAGCATCAGCAACCGCTTCTTGATCGTGGCGAGCGTGTTCCTGTCGGTCGGGCTCACCGGAATCCTGGTCCTGATCACCGATTTCCTATTCGGCGGCACGGCGGCCGTGGTGGTCGGGACGCTGACGGCGGCGTTCCTGGCGATCGTGTGGTTCGCGATCCCGCTGCACCGGCGGGGGCGTTTCGCACAGGTTCCCAGGGGTAGCTCGAAAGAGATGAGAAACGACGAAAGGAGGAACGATGCCCTGGGATGAGTTGAAGCCTCAGAAGTTCCCCGCGTTCGAGAGGGACCTCGACGGGATCTCTCGCCAGACAATGGAAGACCACTACAAGCTTTACGAGGGATACGTCAAGAAGGCCAACGAATGCCGGAAGCTCCTCAACGGGTTCGACTACTCGGAGATCGAGGGCAACCAGGTCTACTCGCCGCTGCGCGCGGTATCGGTCGACTACACGTTCGCGCTGCTCGGCTTCAAGAACCACGACCTGTACTTCGGTCACCTCGGCGGCGACGGCGGCGAGCCAACCGGCCGGTTCGCCGAGCTGCTCGACGCCGAGTTTCAGGGCGGCGTGTCCGAGTGGGAGAAGGCGGTCCGTAAGGCCGCAACCGCAGCGCGCGGTTGGGTGATGGTCGGCTACGACCTGAACGATGGCTCGATCTTCAACTACATCATGGACACGCAGAACCTGTGGGCGGTCTACAACATGGTCCCGGTGCTCGCGCTTGACGTCTACGAGCACGCCTACGTGCGCGACTACGGCGCCACGCCCGACGGCCGCAAGCAATACGTCGATGCGTTCTTCCGCAACGTCGACTGGAATCACGTCAACCGCCAGCTGACCCAGGCGGAGGCGGCGAAGCAGGGCGCCGACTCGGTCCGTGCCGACGAGCGGGTCCCGGTCGGGCGCTGAGAGAAAGTTCGTGTAGGGCTGGGGAGCGGGCCGGCGCCTTTGCGGAGGGGCGCCGGCCCTTTGTTTGGTCGGTGGGGGCCGCCTCCGGCGGCATCCGTGGGGCCGGGGGGCCCGTCCGGACTGCGGTGGTGGTTTTGGGCGGGCCCATCTGGACCGCGGTGGCGGTTTTCTTGGTGCTGCCGCCGGACGCTGTGGCGGTGCCGGCTCCGAGTTGGGCGAAACCGCCGTCAACGTCACACTCAACTCGCTCCCGAGCGCGAGTGTTACGTTGACGGCCGTCCACGCCGTCAAGGTCACATTCGCCGACTTGAGGCGGTTGAGTGTGACGTTGACGGCCAAATCAGCCGCTCACTCACCCCCTCCCCAGACCATATGGAGGTGGCCGTCCGGTCGTCGTGGTAGTTGTTGGCCGGTCCCCCGCGCGATCGTGGGGGTTTCGATAGCCGCGCAGCTGGAACCTGCGCGGCGGCCACAACCGCATCGGAGGAACCGACCGTGATCAAGGTTCGCACCTGGGTCGGCTTGGGCGTGCATGCTGCGAAGGTCGTGGCGTGCGTGGTCGACGCCGAGTCTGGAGAGATGAGCGTGCACCGCTTGACGGGGCAGACGACGGAGGTGGTCGGCTTCTGTTCTGCGCTGCCGGGCGTGACGCGGGTGGCGTATGAGGCCGGCCCGACCGGCTTCGGGCTCGCCCGCTCGTTGATGGGCGCGGGGGTCGGCTGTGTGGTGGCGGCGCCGGGGAAGATCGAGCGCCCGGCGCAGGACAGGGTCAAGACCGATCAGCGTGATGCGCAGCGGCTGGTGCGGCTGTTGATGATCGATGGTTTGGTCGCGGTGCGGGTTCCGGCCGGCGAGGAGGAGGCGTTGCGCGACTTGGTGCGCGCGCGTGAGGATTTGCGCGGCGATCTGATGCGCGCTCGGCATCGGCTCGGGAAGCTGCTGTTGCGCCACGACGTGCGCTACGACGGCGCGGGCGATAACTGGACGCGACGGCATCGCGACTGGCTGGGGAAGGTGACGCTCTCCGAGCGCGGCGCGCAGGCGACGCTGCTGGATTATCTGGGCGCGATCGACGCGTTGACGATCCGCCGGGGCACGGTCGAGGCGGCGATCTCAGAGCAGGTGGGTTCATCGCCGTGGGCCGAAGAGGTCGCCAGGCTGCGGTGCATGCGCGGGATCGACACGCTGACCGCGGTCGGTCTGTGCGCCGAGATCGGCGATTTCGGTCGCTTCGAGCGGCCGGCGCAGCTGATGAGCTACCTCGGGCTTGTGCCCCTCAGAGGCCAGCAGCGGCGAGAAGCGACGGCACGGCCAGATCACTCGGTCCGGCTCCCAGCACGCGCGCCGGCTGCTGGTCAAAGCCGCCTGGCACTAGTGCCGAGCACCCAGCCCCGGCACCAAGCTCGAGCGCCGCCAAGAAGGCCACAGCGCCGCAGTGATCGCGATCGCGTGGAAAGCCCAACAACGACTGCACCATCTCCGGCGCAGACTCGATCTCAAACGCGGCAAACGCAAGACACTTGTCGCGGTCGCGGTCGCCCGGCACCTCGCGGGCTTCTGCTGGGCGATCGCCACCACCGATACCGACCCGACCACTTGACCCCAAACACCCCTCACCACACTCGGCTGAGGAGGCGGCGGAACCCGCCAGGCCACCACCCGCGAGAGCACCCACGCCTTTGGCATGAGCAGCCCCAGCGGCCACGCTCGACCCCAGACAATGGACTCTCACGACGAAACCCCGTCCCGCGGTACCCAACCCGCGCATATGAGCCTGACCGCGCGTCGCGCACCCGCCAGGCCCGCCGCCCCCCCAGCCGAGCCCAACCCCCTCGCGGATCCCCCCAACACCAGCCACCGGCCTTGACGGCAACACCTCCATATGAGCCAAATATGAGGCGCTAGCCGAACAGCGGCAGCCGCCGCCGCCGTGCCAGCGCGTCCATCCCGGTCTGGATGCTCGCACAGACTTCCTCGTACTTCGCGCGCACATAATCCTCGTCCTCCGCCCGTTCGGGGTCGCAATCGACGACCACCGGCTCTTGGAATGCGGTCCGAATCTTGCTGCCGAAGCGCTTATGCAGTCCTCGACCTACGTCCTGCTGCTGGTCGTGGGGGCTGATCGGGGTGCTCGGCGCAATCGCCGCGGCGGCAATCGGGTTGTTCGGTCGTTCGCTGCGCGAAGCGCTTCCCGGACCCGTCGCGATCCCAGCCCGCAACATCGTCCAGACCATTCGCCACCTGCACTCCGGGGAGATCGGTGACTACATCGCGTGGTGGACGGCCGGCGCGAGCGTGCTCGGCGCGGTCTGCCTGCTCGCGCTCACCTGACCGCGGGAGCGGGTAGTGTGCCCCAGATGGTGGCGGAGGGCACAGTTACCGCGCTGCTCGACGCGTTCGGGGCGGCCGACATCGAGCGAATGCGAGCGTTGCTCGCCGACGATCTGCGTGCGTACATCACCAACAGCACCGGCGGGGTGGACGAGGTGCGCGGGGCGTCGGGATACCTCGAGCGGGTCGCCGCGATGGACCTTCCGAGCGCGCAGTTCACGGTCTCGACGACACAACTCGTGAGCGTCCGCCCCGACCTCGTGATGGTGATGGTCGAGATCCATGCCGCGCGCGCCGGCCGCACGCTGCACAACCACGCGGCGCATCTGATGTTCATCCGCGATGGCAAGGTCGCGGAGTGGTGGATGGTCGAGGCGCTGCCCGCGGAGAGCGACGCGTTCTGGTCGGCTTGACGGCGTGCTGGCCGGCGAAAGCCGGCGTGAGCTGCGGCTAGGCGAACGGCGTTTCTTCGAGCCGCTCGCACAGCTCGGTTACCGATTCGAAGACATGGACCGCGCCGGCGTCGAGCAGCTCCTGCGGCGCGAAACCGCCCGTCATCACCGCTAGGGTCTGCACGCCGGCGCCTTCGGCGGCTTTCACATCCCAGGTCGTGTCACCTACCATCACGGCGCCTGAGCTCGATCCAGCGCGGTCGAGCGCCGCGTGGACGAGATCGGGTTCGGGCTTGGTGGACTCCACGTCAGCCGAGGTCGTCCAGCTGTCGGCGAGGTCGCGAGCGTCGAGCAGGTCGAGGTAATGGTCCACTTCATCCTGCTTGGCCGAGCTAGCCAGGACCACGCTGTGGCCGCGCTCCCTGAGCTCCTCGATCAGCCTCCGCGCTCCCTCCATCGGCTGTACCTCGTCGATCAGCTCGAAGTACAACTGCTTCTCGGCGTCCCGGATCTGATCGCCAGATTCTCGCTCGACCCGCTCGCCCGCGACCGCAGCGACGAGCTGGTCGCCACCCATGCCGAGATGGCGATGGATGCGCCAGATTGGCAGCACGATTCGATGCTGGCGGAAGGCCCGAAACCAAGCGATCGCGTGCTGGTAGTTCGTGTCGACGAGCGTCCCGTCGATGTCGAGGATGGCGGCTGGCATAGAGCGGGTGCGCCCCGCACTCCAAGCACGGGGCGCCCCTCCTTACTACGACGTCTTGCGCTCGAGATTCGCGACCTCTTCGGCCTTGCGATCCGCGCGCTCCTCACTCCGCGTGAGCTCGTCCTTCGCCTCGCCCTTGCGCTCCTCCTGCCGTCCCTCGCGGCGCAGCGACGCGTCGTCTGCAACGTCACCGGCGGCCTGCTTCAGACGCCCAGTCACCTTGTCAACCAAGCTCACGGCTGCTCCTCTCGTTCGATCTCAGTGATGCCGTTAGGGTCCCAAGGGAGGCCTACCCGAGGCATCAACCAGCAAACTCGCCTGCCGAACCCCTGACAACCGCCCGTCCGCGGGCTTGAAAACCGGAACACGGGGTAGGGGTAAGGAAGCGATGTTGCTGCCGCTCGTGATGCTTGTCGCGTTGGGTGTCGGTACCGGGCTGCGCTTTGGGCTGCCGGCGGTGCGTCGCTGGCGCATGGGCGCCCAGCTTCGCGGCGACTGGTGGTTGCGGTTCGAGCGCGAATTCCGCGAGTACGCCGCCCGGGCCGCGCAGTCGACGGCGGAGCGCCGGCGGCGGGCTTAGCTCGCGCTGACCGCGCCTCGCCAGGCACTTAGCTCGCGCTGACCGCGACCGAGCCTCGCCACGCATACGCACAAGCGACCGCGACGACCGCCAGGGTGATCCCAATCGACCCGGCTCCCCACCACTTCTCGGCCAGAGCGCCCGCGATCGCGCCGATTGCATAGCTCGCCCACACCTCGCTGGGCAGCCGCGCGTCGCCGGCCGGCGAGACACCGCGCAGCCGGTTCGTGAACCTGGCGATCCCGGTCGTGAGCGTGCCGGTCACGTAGGTCGTGGCGACCCCACCGGTGTGTGCCGCCAGCACCGCAGCCGACTGGATACCCATAGCCAGTCCGGCAACCCCGATCAGCTCATACCTTGCGCTGCTGACTCCGACTGCAGCCCAGCAGACGAGCAGCACGATCAGGGCCCCTGTCTCGAGCACGAATGCGTGGCGGGCAAGCCTGGGAAACTCCGACTCGCCGCGACTGATCAGCATCGTCCCGACGCACACGCCGATGCAGAAGCCGACGAGAGCAGATGCGGCTCTCAGGAGGTCGCCGCCGCTGCCGTTGGCGATCGCCACGCCGAGGAGCACCGTGTTGCCGGTCATGTTGGCGATGAACACGCGGCCGATTCCGAGGAACGCCGCAGCATCGGCTGCCCCCGCGCCGAGCGCGAGCGCCAGCAACCATGTGTTGCGAGACCGCAGCACGGGGCGACATCGTAGGAAGGACGCCGGTCAAAGCCCGCAAGGACGGATGAACGCTCACGTTTATTGGTCCTTCTGTGGGGTACGAGACGCTCTAGTGCGGTCGCGTTTGTCGGGCAGGGAATGCTCGGCCTGCCGCGCTGTCTCTCCTCCCGCGCCTGGCGGTGGCCGATTCAAAGAGGCCGCCGCCAGGCCCTTGCCTTCGCCGCCAGGCCCTTGCCTTCGCCGCCAGTCCCTTGCCTTCGTTTGGCGCGCTGCCGCACGGGGCAGGCATCGGAGATGACCCCCGACGACGGACAGCAAAAGCCACCCACCGGTTTCCCCGAGCCGGCCGGCAAGGATCCCGGCGACCGCTCTCAGGATCCAAATCCGCATCACGCGCTGAGCAGTCCGGCTGACAACCCGGACCCCACAGAGTGGCCCGATCCGTACGACGACCGCGAGGACCCGCGGGACCCGGTTGATCCGGACGGCGCGCCGTTCGGCGAGCAGCCCCATGTGCGCTCGGGCGTCACGAGCACCAGCGAGCCATATCCCGCGCAAGATCCCCAGGCGGAGCCGTGGGAGGGACTCAAGCGCGACGAGGTGGACGAGTGACGAGCTCGTCCGGGGAGGACCCGCATCGCCTGGCCGACGAGTTCGACCGCGAGCTCGACCGGCTCGAGCAGCACACCGAGGAGGTCCGGGACCGAACTCAGGCCGTTCGCGAGGAATGGGATCGCAAGCGCCGCGACCCGTCCGTGCCGGGTGCGCCTCCCCCGGAAGGCGACTCTGAGCCCGAGGAGGGCGAGTCAAAGGGCAAGTCACACGACGGGGCAGAGGGCGACTCAAAGGACCGCGCAGAGGGCCACTCAAAGGACCGGGCAGAAGGGCAGCCACAGTCACCCGCCGCCGAAGCTCCGCTCGAGGGCGAAGGACCATCGGCCTCGTGATGTCTCCCCCTGCCCACTTACACGGCGGCGCTCGTCTCGAACACCGCCGTACCGAAGTGGCATCAGGCGCGTCGAGAGCTGCCGTTCGTGTTCGTCTCGGGCGCGGCGCTCAGCGCGGGAGCCGCCACTGAGGCGGCCACCCCGGTCGAGCATGCCGCGCCGGCGCGATCAGCGCTCGCTGGAGCGTGTTCAAGGCCGGCTTTCAATCGGCGTCGGACCCCAGGTACGTGGTCGGCCCCCGGCGCGAGGCTATCTCCCGCTGCGAGCGAAGCGGAGCCGCACGGACCGATGCCAGAGTCGGCTCGCCCGACCCGGCCATTACCTCGCCCGCGAGCTCCGTTCGTCCGCTGACAGAAACCGAGTTGCAGGCACGCTAGGCCACGTTTGGGCGCTTAACGGTGCGGACGCGGGGTAGATCCTGCAGCCGTGGACACGTCTGCCGCCTTGACGCTGCCGACTGCGCTGGTCAGCACGCGGCACGAGTATTACCGCGTCTACGACGTGTACGTGCCGATCGCGGTCGGCGTGTTCGCGCTGATCACGGTGCTCGTGCTGTTCGCGCTCCTGCGCTACACGCGACGGCCCCCGTCGGCCGCCGCGCGCTGGCACGAGCACAACCCACTGGAGGGAAGCTACGCGCTCCTGCTCGCGTGCGTGGTGGGTTTCCTGCTGTACCTGACGTTCTCCGCCGAGCATCAGACCGACACGGTCGCCAACCGGGAGCGGCCCGCGCTGACGATCGACGTGACCGGCGCGAAGTGGGAGTGGACGTTCTACTACCGCGGATACGGGGTCACGCGCCGCAGCGGAACCGTGGGCCGTCAGATGCTGGTGCTGCCGACGAACGAGGCGATTCGCTTCAACCTCACCTCGCTCGACGTGATCCACGCCTTCTGGGTCCCGGAGCTTCGCTACAAGCACGATCTGATACCCGGCTCGACGCAGGTGGCGACCCTGACGTTCACGAACGAGGGGAGGTTCCCGTCGGCGTGCGCTGAGTTCTGCGGTCTGCGACATAGCGACATGGTGTTCACCGTCGATGCGGTCAGCGCGAGTCGTTTCAACGCCTGGGCCGCCGCGGGCGGCAAGGGAGCGGCGCCTTGACCGCCACTGCGCATCCGGTCCCGACGGTGCGGCGCGTCACCGGATGGTTCGGAGCGCTGACCAGCACCGATCACAAGCGCATCGGCCTGAACCTCGGGATCTGCTCGCTCGTGTTCTTCCTGGTGGGTGGGGTGTTCGCGCTGCTGATGCGCACGCAGCTGGCGCAGCCAAACATGCAGTTCGTGTCTGACGACACCTACAACCAGCTGTTCACGATGCACGGCTCGACGATGATCTACCTGTTCGTGACGCCAATGGCGATCGCGCTCGCGCTGTATCTGGTGCCGCTCCAGATCGGCGCGCTGTCGCTGAGCGGACCTCGCGTCGCGCTGTGCGGGTTCTGGATCTGGCTCTCCGGCGGCCTGATCATGCAGTCAGGCTGGTTCACTGCCGACGGCGCCGGTCGCGCCGGCTGGTTCTCCTATATCCCGCTCTCCAACGGCACCAACACACCCGGAGTGGGGATGGACATGTGGGTCATCGGCGTGATTCTCGCGGCGTCCGGCATGCTCCTGATGGCCGCCTGCGTGCTCGTGACGATCGGTCGACGGCGCGCGCCCGGAATGGCGCTGCTGCGGATGCCGGTCTTCACCTGGACTGAGCTCGCGAGCATGCTGATGGTCGTCGGCGCGTTCCCGGTGCTGGTCCTGGCGATGGTGCTGCTGTTCATCGACCGTCACGGGGGTCACATCTACGCCGGCTTCAACGGAGCGATCGACTACCAGGACCTGTTCTGGTTCTTCGGGCATCCGGTCGTGTACGTGATGTTCTTCCCCTACCTCGGCGCGGCCGCCGAGGCGATCGCGGTCAGCTCGCATAAACGCTGGTTCGGTTACACCGCGTTCGTCGCCTCGATCCTGCTGTTCGCGGCGCTGTCGATGGCGGTGTGGTCGCACCACATGTTCACCACCGGCGGCGTCACCAACCAGTACTTCGCTTTCACGTCGACACTGCTGGTGGTTCCAGCCGGGATCGAGTACTTCGACATGCTCGGCACGATGATCGGCGGCGCACTCGTGCTCCGCACCTCGATGCTGTTCGCGCTGTTCTTCTTCGTGCAGTTCCTGATCGGTGGCCTGAGCGGCATCTTCGTCGCCTCGCCGGTCCTCGACTACCACGCGCAGGACAGCTACGTGATCGTGGCCCACTTCCACTACACGCTGTTCGCCGGCAGCATCTTCGGCTTCTTCGCGGGCGTGTACCACTGGTTCCCAAAGCTGACCGGCGCGCTGCTGCGCGAGTCGCTCGGGAAGCTGCAGCTGGCGCTGATGGCGGTCGGGACGAACATGACGTTCTTCCCGATGTTCTTCCTGGGCAACGACGGGATGTCGCGCCGGATCTCCCGTTACCCCACGCATCCCGGCTGGGCGACGCTCAACCTGATCGAGACGATCGGAGCCGGGATCATCGCGCTCGGGGTGCTGACGTTCCTGTGGAACGTGGTCGTCTCGCTGCGCCGACGCGAGCGCGCCGGCGACGATCCATGGCTCGGGCACACGCTCGAATGGGCGACGACATCGCCTCCGCCACCGCTGAACTTCGAGCGCCCGCTGCCGCCGATCAAGTCCTACGCACCGCTGCTCGACGTTCGCCACGAGGCGCAGGACCGCGATCGAGCGCGGGAGGCCGCGGCGACATGAGAGGCGGCTCGATCCCGGTGCTGGCGTGGGGCACGCTGCTGCTGATCTTGATGGCGATCAACTGGATCTGGAGCGGCAGGGCGATCCAGGTGGCGACGTTCGGGTTTGCTGTGCTAGCCGTCTATGGCTTCGCGGTCGCGTTCTTCGTCCTGCACCGCGGCTCGATCAGGCGCGGGCCGCCGGAGCCCGAGACCGAATCAGTGGCGGTCCCGGAGCTGAGCCTCGGCTCGGTCGCGATCGGGATCTCGATCGCAACGATCCTATTCGGCTTCGTGTGGGCGCAGTTCCTCGTGTACTTTGGCGCGGGGCTGCTGGTGGTGTCGCTCGGCCGGGTGGCGGTCGAGCTCCGCTCGGAGCGCTGGAGCCTGACGGCGGCTCGCCATGGGGAAGGGCGGCGCATCCAATCCTCGCCGGAGGAAGGCGGAATCGTCACACCAGGCGGCCGCGAGGGCGACGGAGCGGTGCCGTCGGAGGCGAAGGGCAGGCCACGGCGCCTGGAGGCGCGCGACCAGGTATGAGCGCCCCGTCCGCACCGAGCCTGCTGTTCACGCACTGGCAGGTGGATCCCGCGCTGGACGCGGTGGCCGCGATCATGCTGGCGCTGTACGTCTGGGGCACGGTTCGCGTACGCGGCAGCTGGCCCGGGCGCCACACGGTGGCCTTCGTGGCGGGCATCGGCTGCGTGCTGGTGGCGCTGCAGTCCGGAGAGTCGAGCTTCGACGACCGGCTGCTGTCGGCCCACATGGTGCAGCACATGCTGCTGTTGATGCTCGCGCCGGCGCTGCTGATCTGCGGACGGCCAGTGATCCTGGCGCTGCGCGCGCTCTCGCCCTCGCAACGGCCGGCCGTGGCGCGGCTCCTGGCCCTCACCCGGCCCTGCACTCGGCCCGTGGTATGCCTGGCGTTCTTCTACGGCGCGGTGCTGCTGACTCACATACCGGGGTTCTACGACGCGACGCTCCGCCACCCCGAGCTGCACGAGTCAGAGCACGTGCTCTACCTGCTTGCCGGCCTGCTTCTGTTCTGGCCGATCCTCGACGGCGATCCAGCTCCCGCGCAGCGGCTCGGTGGTCTCGGCCGGCTGTTTTACATGCTTGCGGCGATGCTCCCGATGGCCGTCGTCGGGGCGTATCTGAACCGGCACGCCTCGCTGGTCTATCAGCCATATGGGCCTCCGGCAAAGGCGCTGGGGATTTCCGCGCTGAGGGATCAGGCGCAGGCGGGCGCGATCATGTGGGTGATCGGCAACACGATCATGATCGCGATCGGGCTGTGGGCCGTGATCGCTGCGCTCGTTGCCGATGAGCGACGCCAGCAGGCCAGGGACGCACGCAGCGCCGCGTTCAGCGCGCCCGACAGGAGCGCCCGGCTGTGAGGCGCGTGCTGGTGCGCTGGCTCACCCGCCGCTCACGCGTGCCGAGGACGCTGCGCGCGGCGCTGGCGCTCGCACTCGGGGCGCTGTGGCTGCTCGCGCTGGCGGTTCCACCCTCCTCCGGTCAGCCCGGGCCCCTCGCGGCGCAGGGCGGACCGCCCACTACGGATGCGGCCGCACCGAATAAGTCGCCCGACGCTCCCGGACCGGGCGACCCGGTCAAGACGTTCCCGGATTCGCCGGCGCTACAGGCTGAGGGCTACAACCTCTACGAGAGTTCGTGTTCCTCCTGCCACGGGATCGCGCTACAGGGAACGCCCGGCGTCGCGCCCTCTTTGCGCGGGGTGGGGGCCGGCCCCGTCGATTTCTACCTCTCGACGGGGCGCATGCCGCTCGAGAATCCGCGCGAGGAGCCTGCGCGCGCCCCCGTCAAGTTCAACCGCAACCAGATCGACGCGCTGATCGCGTACGTGAGCTCGTTCGGCGGCCCGGCGGCGCCCACGGCCGACCCGTCAAACGGAGACCTCGCACTCGGGCTGCACGAGTTCACGCTGAACTGCGCGGGGTGCCACCAGGAGGTGGCGCGTGGCGGGCTGACCCTGGGCGCGGTGACGCCGAGCCTGCAGCAGGCGAGCCCACAACGGATCGCCGAGGCGGTGCGGATGGGGCCCTACTTGATGCCTCACTTCGACTACAGGCAGATCGACCAGCACCAACTCGACTCGATCGTCCGCTACGTCCTGTGGACTCGGCACCCAGACAACGCGGGCGGTTGGGGCATCGGGAACATCGGTCCGATCCCGGAGGGGATGGTCGCGTGGTTCATGGGCATCGCCGCGCTGGTGCTCGTGGCGAGGCTGATCGGGGAGCGGATGGCATGAATGCTTTTGCACGGCTCGCCGCCTTCGCGCTCGCGGTCAGGGTTGCGCTCCGCGGGCTGCGGGGCAAGTCCCGTACACCGCCGCCCCCGGCGCGCGAATCGGACGTCGACCCGTCCAAGCGCATCGTGCCTTCCAACCGGCGCGCGGAGGGGATCGTCGCGGCGCTGCTGCTGCTCGCCGCGGTGTTCGGCTTCGGCTTCACCGTCATCTACATCGTCGCCTCCCACAACACCCAGTTGCTCGGGCTGACGATCGGAGGCGCGCTGGCGCTGCTGGCGGCGGCCTGCATCGTCGCCGGCAAGTTCGTCGTCCCACAGGAGACGAGCGTCGAGCAACGCGACCTGCTGCTCGACGAGGAGCAGACCGAGCAGGTCGTCGAGACGGTCGAGCAGGGGGGAGAGGGCATCTCGCGCCGGGCGCTGCTGGCGGGCGCGAGCGGGATCGCCGGCGCCGGCATCGTCACCGCGCTGGCGACGCCGGCCGCATCGCTCGGTCCGACGCTCAACGGCATCCACACCACGCAATGGCATCGCGGGGTGCGGCTCGTGGACGACGAGGGCAGACCGTACCTGGCCTCCGACATCCAGATCGGCACCTACTACACGGCCTTGCCGGAACACGGCGAGACCGAGCACCTCGACGCGGGGCTGCTCGTGGTCAAGTTGCCGCCGGCGTACCTGCACCTGCCGCCGGCGCGCAAGGACTGGGCGCCGCAGGGGATCCTCGCCTACTCCAAGATCTGCCCGCACGCCGGCTGCGCGATCTCGCTGTACCGCTACCCGACCTACCAGCCGACCAGCGTCGGCCCCGCTTTCACCTGCCCGTGCCATTACTCGACGTTCCTGCCGGGCGAGGGCGGCCGGCTGATCTTCGGCCCCGCGGGACGCTCGCTTCCGCAGTTGCCGCTGATGGTCGACTCGCAGGGCTACCTGGCGGCGGCCGGAGACTTCCACGAGGGCATCGGGCCGTCCTGGTGGAACATCCACCGAGGTGAGTCGTGAACTTCGCCCAGCGCTCCCTGCATCGCCGGTTGGTGCGCTTCTCGCGCTGGAACGAGCAGCGAGTCGGCGCGGCCAAGGGCATCAAATGGATGCTCCGCTACGTGTTCCCCGACCACTGGTCGTTCCTGCTCGGGGAAATCGCGCTGTACGCCTTCGTAGTGCTGGTTGGGACCGGCGTATTCCTGGCGCTCTACTACACCCCGAGCGACGCGCAGGTGGTCTATCACGGCTCCTACTCGCTGCTGCATGGCGAGCAGATGTCCGAGGCGTATCGGTCCGTGCTCGACCTGTCTACAAGCGTTCCGGCAGGCTTGCTGTTCCGCCAGGTCCACCACTGGGCCGCCGACGTGTTCGTCGCGGCGATCGTGCTGCACCTGATGCGGATCTTCTTCACCGGCGCCTACCGCAAGCCGCGCGACCTCAACTATTTCATCGGGCTGACGATGCTGATGCTGGCGATCCTCGAGGGGTTCGCCGGATACTCGCTGGTCGACGACCTGCTGTCCGGAATGGGACTGGCGATCGCCTACTCGGTGGCGCTGGCGATCCCGGGAATCGGCGCGCAGCTGGGCTATCTGATCTGGGGCGGCCCGTTTCCGGGCTCGAGCAGCTTCTGGCCCCGCCTCGAGATCATCCACGTGTTCGTGATCCCGATCCTGCTCGCGACGCTGATCACGATCCACCTGGTGATGATCATGCGCCAGCACCACTCGCAGTTCCCAGGCCCCGGCCGTCGCGAGCGCAACGTCGTCGGCACGCCGCTATGGCCCGCGTACGCCCTGCGGTCGATCGGCCTGATGCTGGCGGTCGCGGCGGTGCTGTTCCTGCTCGGCGGCCTGGTGCAAGTCAACCCGATCTGGCAATGGGGCCCGTTCCACCCGTACCTCTCGGAGAACGGCGCGCAGCCGGACTGGTACGTCGGGTGGCTGATCGGCGCGCTGCGGCTGATGCCCAACTGGGAGCTGGCGATCGGCAACTACACGCTGATCCCCAACCCGTTCTGGGGCGGCGCGTTCTTCCCGCTGTTCGTATTCGCGGTGATGTTCGCCTGGCCCGCGATCGAGCGTCGCGTCACCGGCGATCAGCGCCGCCACGACCTGCTCGACCGCCCGCGCGACCGTCCGGTGCGGACCGCAATCGGGGCCGCGTTCTTCAGCTGGGTGGTGATCATCTTCGCCGTCGGTTCGACCGACCGCCTGTTCTTCCGCCTGCACATCTCCTACTCCGCCCAGATCCACTTCTGGCGGGTCGGCGTGTGGGTGCTGCCGATAATCGTCTTCTTCATCACCCGCGGTGTCTGCCGCTCGCTGCAGCGGAGTCACTCGCACCCGCTTCGCGCTTGGCAGGGCGAGGTCGTCAGCCGCCGGCCGGGAGGCGAGGCGGAGGTCGTCGCAGAGAGCCCCGATGAGCTCGAGGCCGTGCCTACGGAGCCGCCCGTGGGGACCGTCCCGGGACACGAGTAAGGGCCTCGCTTCGCTCGCCGGGGATTGGGGTCCCTCCCACGGTGGGAGGGACCGTCCGGACCACTTGGGTTGGCGCGTACGGGCGGGGTCTGTCGCGCAACCCCCGTATTGCTCCAAAACGATCGGCTGTCCCGGCGCTTTGGCGCAGGGCGGGCGCTATAGCACCAGCACCCACTTCGCTCCTATTCGTCCGCTGGCCCGAGCGAATTGTCACGAAATGGGGGTTGGCGGCAGCGCGGCTGCGCCGGGCCGATGCGAGTGCCCGTCGCGACGGACGGGGCCGCGCGGCCCCACGGACGCCGCCGAAGGCGGCCCCTACCTCATGATCCCCGTGTGGCCGAGCGAGTAGCGCCCCGGCTGCGGCCACACGCACAGCCCATGCGGCCCCAGGCCGACCGGGATCGTGGCGCGCAGGCGACCCGTCCGAGTGTTGATCGCGTACACGACCGCGTCGTAGCGGCCGCTCAGCCATAGCGTCGACCCGTCCGCGGAGACGCCGCCCATGTCGGGGCTCGCCGGCATCGGCAGCTGCCAGGTCGCGATCACGTGCCGGGTCCTGAAGCTGACGACCGAGATCGAGCCGGCGGTGCGGTTGGAGACGTACAGGTCGCGGGCGTTGCGACTCGGGTAAAGACCGTGCGCGCCGGCGCCCGTGTGTAGGAACCCGATGACCTTGAAGCTCGTGGGGTTGATCTCCCAAAGGCCTCCTGTCTGCTGGTCGGCGGTGTACAGCGTTCGGCCGTCGGGAGACAGCTTGACGTCCTGCGGGCTGGTCAGTCCGTTGCCGAGCTTCAGCGTACGGATCACCCGCTTGTGCTGCAGGTCGATCTTGATCATGCGACCACCGAACTCGCAGCTGGCAAACGCGTAGCGGCCCCGGGCGGAGAAGTCCATGTGGTCGACACCCGGGCACATCGGCACCTGCAAGGTGTGGATGAGGCGCATCGTTTTCGGGTTGCGGAAGTCGAGCCTTTCCAAGCGCTCGGCCACGACGATCGCGTATCGCCCGTCCGGGGTGAAGTAGAGGTTGTAGGGGTCCTCCACCGGGATCGGACGCCCCGGCTTGCCGGTGCGAGGGTTGATCGGCGTCAGGCTGTTGCCGAGGTCGTTGTCGACGTAGAGCCTTGTGAGGTCGTAGGAGGGAGTCACGTGCTGTGGGAGCGCCCCCGTGGGGAACTGCCGGATCACCTTCATCGTCCGCTGGCTGATCACCGAGACGGTCCCGCTGGCGCTGTTCGGCACGTATACGAGGGCCGGATCACCCCTGACCGCACGGGCGAGATTGCCGGCGCGGTCGGCACTGTAGACGTTGATCTTCGAGCTGTGGCTGAGCGGGGCCGGCGGCAGCGGCGTGAGCGTCCGCGTGACCGTCCTTCGCGATTGGCCAGAGCCGCAGCCGGCCGCGAGCAAGGCCAGCGCGACCAGAGTTATGGGAGATACGGATCGCAAGTTGGGAGGGAAGCCTTCGTTCCCGGCGTGTGGTGGCGCTAAACCCACCGTGAGAATACGCTCAGGCAAGTCTCGCGCGGGCGATCTTGGCTACGCTCGCGCGCATCGTCCGTCCCGTCCTCAGCGCGCTCTTCGGCGGCTGTGCCGTGGCCGTCGCGCTCGCCGGTTGCGGCGGATCCAGCACCTCGACGCCCGCCAAGCAGGCATCGGTTGCCCATCCTCACACCGTGAAGGTGACCAGGCCCAAGCCGATCCGGGTGAGCTACCGGGCTCTGTACACCTTGCCGGCGCCCCTCCAGGATCCCGCGTACGCGCCGATCGGCTCCGGGCGCTTCGCGCTGCTCGGCGGGATCGACTCCTCGGACAGCTCGACCGACAGCGTGCTTCTGGGCGACGCCCACGCAGCGCAGCACGCCGCGACGCTCCCGAACCCCCAGCACGACGCTCAGGCGGCGGCGCTCGGCGGCAGCGTGTACGTGTTCGGCGGTGGTAACGGCCCCCAGTACGACCACATCCTGCGCTTCACGCCTGGCGGCGGCACGGTCGCCCCGGTCGGCGCCCTCCCGCGCCCTGCCTCCGACGTGGCCGTCACCGAGCTGGCTGGCACCGCGTACATTGTCGGCGGATTCGATGGTGTGAACTGGCTTGACACGATCGTCGCCTGGCGGCCGGGCGGGCAGGCGCGGGTCGTCGCGCACCTGCCGGTCGCCGTGAGATACGCAGCGACCGCAGCGGCCGGCAACAAGGTCCTGATCATCGGCGGGTCGACCCCGAACGGCGTCACCCACGCGATCTACAGCTTCGATCCGGCGAGCGCCTCGGTGCAGAAGCTCGGGCATCTGCGCCACGCGATCACGCACGGGAGCGCCGCCACGCTCGACGGCACCGTGTATCTGGTCGGCGGGCGCGGCGATAGCCTCGATTCCCAGACCTCGGCGATATGGGCGATTAATCCGCTGACGGGCGCGGTTCACCGCGCCGGCCACCTGCCGCAGCCGCTTTCGGACGCCGGAGTGGTGGCAATCGGCAACGCGATCGTCGTCGCCGGCGGCCGCTCGCCATCGGCTACGCAGTCCGCGGTCGGCGAGCTAGTGCCGTGAGTCCTGTACCTGGCGGATGTAGTCGACGATCAGGCCGAGCTGGCGCTCGCTGAGCGGACTGCGCGCGGGCATCTCGCGCGCGAACTGAAGCAGCACGGGCCGGCTGAGCCGGTAGCCGAGCAGATCCCCTCCCTGACGTCGCAGCGACTCGTTGCCGATCAGCGAGTGACACATGCTGCAGTTGTGCGCGAACAGCGCGGCGCCCGGCTCGGCGTGCGTCCTGCCACACCCGGCCAGCAGACCGCTCAGCGCCGTCGCGACGCAGACTCGTCGGATCCACATTGGCGCGTGCTATTGCAGCACGCGCTCAACGGTGAGGCTGGTGCGCCTCACCGCCTCCGCCCAGAAGCGGCGGGCACCGGCGAGCGGCAGCGGCCGGCGCTCGGTCGAGAACGAGCGAGGGCGGCTGCGGGCGCGGGCCATCGCCGCCACGTCCTCATGGTCGGCGGCCGACGCCTTGCCGGCGTACACCCAGGCGATCCGGAACGCGAGGCCGCCGGCCAGGTACAGGGCGCTCGCGAGGTTGTGAATCGCCCGCCGTTCGCCTCCCCTCCCCAGCAGGCGGCTGGCGAGGCCGAGGACCGCGGAAGCCCTTGCCAGCAGGTAGACGTGACCCGCGCGCCCCTTGACCAGCGATTTCGCGGTGCCGCCGAGCCGCCACTGGTTGGTCAGCGACAGCGTCAGTTCGGTGAGGATCGAGGCGGTTTCGATCCTCGCCAGTGCGTTGCTCGTGGGGTGGCCGTCCGGCAGTCCGCGACCGACCAGCACGAGCCTGGTCGCGGCTGCCCCGGTGGCGGTCGCAGTGGAAACGAAAATCGGCCCCAGCACGAGCCGACTGCGCGCCCACACCGGTACCGCCGTGCTGGCCAGCAGGGCGCCCGTATACGAGCCCAGGTAACCGCCGAGCACCGAGGTCAGCGCTCCCAGCGCCCGTGCCGCGCGGGGTCTGCCGAGCACGTCGGCGCCGACCGCCCCGGTCAACGTGCTGCTGAAGGCCACCAGGCACCACGCGCCCGTGTTCATCGGTGAGCGCGGCTTGATGATCCGCAGCATGTTCAGGAAGCGCGCGGGGCGCCCCAGATCGGCGATCAGCAGCAGCGGAGCTGGGAGCACGGCCCCGAGCGCGACCTTGCGCGCGATCGCGGCGGACCGGTGGTCGCCCGCGAGGTCGCAGGCGAGCGCGACGAACCCAGACCCAGCCGCAATCCCGCCGGTCCAGAAGTACACGGGGATCTCCCAGGTCCACACCGGACCCTTGATCAGCGGGCCACGGACATCGTCCGCCGCTGCGCGGCGCATCTCCCGGTTCGCTTTCGCCACCCACTCGGGATCGGCCGCCGGCGCGGCGTACGCGGTATCGCCCTCCTTGAACAGAAACGACCAGCGCGCGTCGCCGAACCCCCGTCGCGCGAGCGACACGCCGGCGGCTCGCTCGCGTTCCCATGACGCGGGCTCGCCGGGGGTGCCAACCGCGGGGGTGATGTCGCGCTCTACGTCGCTCACCAGTGGGTCCTTCGTGGCCTGCGACCGCGCCGCCCGGCCAGCGCAAACGCGAGCGCCACACCGGCCGCCGCGAGCATTCCGGCGCCGGTGGCGGCGATCGTCGCGGGCACCACGTTCTCCTGGATCGGAGAGTCGGCCTGCGCCGGCAGCCCGTAGCGCTCGGGCGGCTCGGTCAGCAGGAAGAACGCTCCGAGCCCGCCCGCAAGCTGATCGCCGGGCTCATCCCCGGCGCCGTAGAGGTATGCGCCCTCGATTCCCCAGTCGTGCAGCCGCGCCATGCGGCGGGAGGCGAGCTCGACGAGCTCCTCGTAGGGGCCGAACTGGATCGAGTCGGTCGGACAGGACTTAGCGCAGGCCGGCTCGAGTCCATCCTCGAGGCGGTCGTAGCAGAGCGTGCATTTGCCGGCCCGGCCATCGATCCGGTCGCGATCGACGACTCCGAACGGGCACGCGGGGACGCAGTAGCCGCAGCCGTTGCAGACGTCTGGCTGGAGGACGACCGTGTCGAATTCGGTCCGGATCAGCGCCCCGGTCGGGCACGCGTCGAGGCAGCCCGCGTTCGTGCAGTGCTTGCAGACGTCGGACATGAACACCCAATCGCCCGTCCGCTGGACCGCCTCCGCCACGTCGACCGTCTGCGGTTCGCCCCCGTTGGTCGCCTGAATCGAGGGCATGTTTCCGCCCCTGCCATCGCGCAGCGCCCGCTCCGCCTCGGCCCTGAGCTCGGGCGCGGGCTCGGCCAGCTCCACAAAGCGGACATGGCGCCAGGTCGACGCCGACAGCTCGACCGTGTGGTCGTAGGAGCCGCCGCGACGGAACTCCGATCCGTCCGCCGGCAGGTCGTTCCACTGCTTGCACGCGACCTCGCAGGCCTTGCAGCCGATGCACGTCGTCGTGTCCGTGAAGAAGCCCATCCGCTGCGCGCCGTCTCGGGCGATCGCAACCTCGGTCGCCGGCGCGGAAGTGCTCATGCGCGCACCTCCTTCGGATTCTCGGCGACCGGATCGTCCTGCGCCGGCGAGACGGCCGCTTCCGACGACCGCGCCCTCGCCAGCCGCTTTGTAGTGGACCATCCCGCCCCCCTCGTGCGCCGTCCGGCACGGACGTTGCACGTGAACGCCTTCGATTCCTGGATCGAGACGTTCGGGTCGCCGGAGATCACGCCGAGGTCGTTGGTGCTGTCGCCGCGCAGGGCGCCGGCGTACCCCCAGTGCCACGGGAGCGCGACCTGATGGATGACGCGGCCGTCGACGCGGAGCGGGCGAATCCGCTCCGTGACGCGAGCGCGCGCCTCGATTTCGGCACGCTCGCTGATGATCGTCATCCACCCGCCATCCTCGATCCCGCGGTCGGCCGCGAGCTGCGGGTCGATCTCGGCAAACATCTCGGGCTGCAGCTCCGCGAGCCACGGCAGGTTGCGGCTCATCCCGCCGCCCGTGTGATGTTCGGTCAGGCGGAAGGTGGTGGCGACGAGCGGATAGCGGGGATCGCCTACCGGGTTCAGCGGATTCTCCGCTCGCCGCCAGCGTATCCCCGAGGGGCTCGCACCGACCTTCGGGTAGAGGAGGTTGGGCATTGGCGACTCGATCGGCTCGTAGTGGGTGGGAAGCGGGCCGTCGAGCAGCCCACTCGGCGAGTACAACCACGCGCGGCCGTCAGCCATCATGATGAACGGGTCAGAGCCGGCGATCGCGTCCATTCCGCGCGCCCCTTCCGGGGGCTTGAAGTCGGGTCGCTTGTCAGGTGGGAAGTCGGGCACGTCGTACCCCGTCCACTTGCCATCGGATTCATCCCACCACACATATTTCTTGCGCTCCGACCACGGCTTGCCTGCCGGATCGGCGCTTGCGCGGTTGTAGAGGATCCGCCGGTTGGCGGGCCACGACCACGCCCATTCGGGCGAGACGACGCCGCCCGGGGCGCTGATATCGCCGGGCTCGCGGCGGCGCGCCTGGTTGACGCCATCCTTGAAGACGCCGCAGTAGATCCAGCAACCCGAGGCGGTCGAACCGTCGTTCTGGAGTTCGTTGAAGGAGCCGAGCGGGCGGCCGGAGGCGATCTCGTAGCCGCTGATCTCCTTTAGCACCGCCTCGACGTCTGGGTCCGCGTGCTCGTCGAGCTCGCGGTAGTCCCACTTGAGGTTGACGATCGGCCAGTCGCGGTGGCGCTCGGAGTCTGCGTAGTGCGCCTTCACGCGCTTGGCGAGGTGGTGCATGAACCACAGCTCCGAGCGCGCGTCGCCCGGCGGGTCGAGCGCCTTGTCGCGGAACTGAACAAGCCGCTGTGTGTTGGTGAAGCACCCCGCTTTCTCGACGTGCGCCGCGGCCGGCATCAGGAACACCTCGGTCTGGATGTGCTCTGTGCGCAGTTCGCCCGATTGCACCTCCGGCGAGTCGCGCCAGAACGTGGCGGTCTCGGTCTCGGCCATGTCCCGCACTACCAGCCATTTCAGCTTCGAGAGGGCGCGCCGCTGCAGCCCCGCGTGCTGGGAGCCGACGGCCGGGTTCTGGCCCATCACGAATAGCCCATCGAGGCCGCCATCGAGCGCGCGCATCATCGTCGCGAAGTGGGAGTGGTTGCCGGACAGCCTCGGCAGCCATCCGAACCCGTAGCCGTTGTCGTCGGTCGCGGCGTCCCCGAACCAGGCCTTCAGCAGCGAGACGACATAGCGATCGAAGAACGACCACCAGCCGCGCTCCGCTCCGTCCCGCGCGATGTAGCTGTCGAGCGTCGACTCACCCTCGTGCGCGCGCGGCATCGGCAGGTATCCGGGGAGTAGGTCATAGAGCGTCGGGATGTCAGTCGACCCCTGGATCGAGGCGTGGCCGCGCAATGCCAGGATCCCGCCGCCGGGACGGCCGATGTTGCCAAGCAGCAACTGCAAGATCGACGCGGTGCGGATCATCTGCACCCCGGCCGTGTGCTGGGTCCAGCCGACCGCATAGCAGAACGCGCTCGTCCGCTCGGGGCCCGAGTTCTGCGTCAGGGCGTCGGCGACCGCGAGGAAGTCCTGACGCGAGATCCCGCAGATCCGCTCCACCATCTCGGGCGTGTAGCGGCTGAAATGCCGGCGCAGGATCTGGAACACGCAGCGCGGGTGCTGGAGGGTCTCGTCGCGCTTGACGTCGTCGATCAACATCCCCGCACCGGTCTTCTCGTTGAACGCCTGGCTGGCGTGCTCGCGAACCCCTGCCGCGGACGCAACCTCGCCGCCCTCGTACATCCAGCTCATGCGGTCATAGAGCCCGGTCTCCGGATCAAAGCCAGAGAACACGCCTTCCAAATCCTCGGTGTCGCGAAACCGCTCGTCGATCAGCGTCGAGGCGTTGGTGTAGTGCAGGACGTAATCGCGGAAGTAGGACTCGGTCTCGATCACATGCCGGATAAGGCCGCCGAGGAACGCGATATCGGTTCCGGCGCGGATCGGGACGTGGATGTCGGCGATCTGACTGGTGCGGCCGAAGCGCGGGTCGACGTGGATGATCGTGGCGCCTCGTTCCTTGGCCTTCATCACCCATCGGAAGCCGACGGGGTGCGCCTCGGCCATCGACGAGCCCTCGATCAGGATGCAGTCGGCGTTCTGGAGATCCTGCTGGAAGGTGGTGGCGCCACCACGCCCGAACGAGGTCCCCAGACCGGGAACCGTCGAGCTGTGTCATATCCGCGCCTGGTTCTCGATCTGGATCGCGCCCAGCGCGGTGAACAGCTTCTTGATCAGGTAATTCTCTTCGTTGTCGAGCGTGGCTCCCCCCAGGTGGGCGAATGCGAGCGTGCGATCCACCCGCCACCCGTGGCGGTCGGTCTCTTGCCAGCCGTTCTCGCGGGCCGCGATCACCCGTTGCGCGATCATGTCCATCGCCTGCTCGAGCTCGAGCTCCTCCCACTCCGTGCCGCCTGGTCGGCGGTAGCGGACCTTGGTCAGCCGCCCGGGCTGCTGCACGAGCTGGCGGGAGGCGGCGCCCTTCGGGCAGAGGGTTCCTTGGTTTATCGGAGAACGTGGGTTGCCCTCGATGTCGACGAGCTCGCCGCCACGTGTGTAGACGAGCTGTCCGCAGCCGACCGCGCAATACGGGCACACCGACTCGGTGACCTTCAGCCCCGCGATCCGTGCGCCCGCGGCGCGCGTTCTCGGCGAGACCGCGGCTTCGCCCATGCCGATGTCGAGTGCCCTGCCGAGGAGCGGCAGGCCTCGAAGCAGCTCGAACGAGCGTGGGCGGGCACCCGGAGCCGGCATCCGAGTTTCTTCTACCCGGGCCCAGTCCCTGTAAAACCTGGACATGGACCCCCATCACCCTACTCCTCGTGTGCTGCAGTGGTGGCAGCGAGCGGTGATCTACCAGATCTACCCCAGAAGCTTTGCGGATTCGGGCGCAGATGGGGTCGGCGATCTCCCGGGGATCCTGAGTCGCCTCGACTACCTGGTCCAGTTGGGGGTCGACGCGATCTGGCTGTCGCCGTTCTATCCCTCGCCGATGGCCGACTTCGGATACGACGTGGAGGACTACACCAGCGTCGATCCGATGTTCGGGACGCTCGCGGACTTCGACGAGTTGCTCGGCGAGGCTCACCGCCGCGGCATCAGGGTGCTCGTCGACCTGGTCGCAAACCACACCTCCGAACAGCACCCCTCGTTCGTCGAGTCGCGCGCCTCGCGCGATAGCGCCAAGCGCGACTGGTACGTGTGGCGCGATCCCGCGCCCGGCGGCGGCCCGCCCAACCGATGGCCATCGTGCTTCGCCGCGAGCGGTGCGGCCTGGAGGCTCGACGAGCTGACCGGTCAGTACTACCTGCACTCGTTCATGCCCGAGCAGCCCGACCTCAACTGGGAGAACCCCGCGGTCGAGTCGGCGATGCACGAAGTGCTCCGCTTCTGGCTGGAGCGAGGAGTTGACGGGTTTCGCCTCGATGCGATTTTCAGAATCGCCAAGGATCCGCTGCTAGGCGATAACGAGTCCGGCCGCAGCCACGACGAGGACTGGCCGACGATCCACGAGCGCCTGCGGCGACTGCGCCGAGTTGTTGACGAATACCCAGACCGGATGCTGGTCGGCGAGGTCTACCTACGGGACCTGCGGCGGGTCGTGCCGTATGTGGCCACCGGCGATGAGCTGCACCTCGCCCACAACTTCGTGTTCGTACATCTGCCGTGGAAGGCTGCTGCGGTGCGCGAGTCGGTCGCCGAGTTCGAGCGGCTCGCGGGCGACGCCTGGCCAGCGTGGTTTCTGGAGAACCACGACCACTCGAGGGTGGCGACTCGATACGCCGGCACGGCGCACGGTTCCGGGGCGCGGCGCGCGCGCCTGGCGATGATGCTCGTCTGCACCCTGCGCGGAACGCCGTTCGTCTATCAGGGCCAGGAACTCGCGCTGCCCGATGCCGATGTGCCCGCCGATCGAGTCCTCGACGTGGACGGACGCGACCCGGAGCGCGGCCCGATCCCGTGGGAGCGCCCGTCGGCGACCGGCGCCGGCGCCGGGTTCACGACCGGCGAGCCGTGGCTTCCGATCGTCTCGGACGCCGAACAGCTCTGCGTCGAAGCGCAGGAGCAAGCTCCGGAGTCAGCACTCGCCTTCTCGCGCCGGCTGCTCGCCTTGCGCAGCTCGCTGCCGGCGCTCAATGCCGGCCCCCAGCGAACGCTCGACTGTGGCCCGGATGTCTATTGCTACTTGCGAGAAGGCGTGGCGCCGGTGCTGGTCTCGCTCAACTTCAGCTCCTCGCGCCGGTCGCTGGCGCTTATCGAGACCCCCGGATCCGGCGGCGTTGTCGAGCTCTCGACCGATCCGGCACGTGCTTGCGGCGAGGCGGTCGAGCTTGACGGGTTCGAGCTCGGTCCGGATGAGGGCGTGATCCTGCGGCTTAACGCGTGATCACTGCTGCACGCGGCGCGCGTCTGCCAGCGCCTCGGGAGAAGAGTGCACCGGCTGACCCGAACCCGGTCCGTGGCGCGATAGTGGCCGATCGGTGGTGTGTGTGGCCCGGGTCTCCTGGCCCTCGGAGCCCTGCTGAGCCCGGCCCAGCATCCCGAACGCGACGCCGGCGATGAGGATAATGAATGCGAGCGGCAGCAAGATGATCGTGAAGATCCCGCCGCCGGTGAAGCCGACGACGATCCCCACGACTGCGAGCAGCCCGGCGATCATGTAGAGCCACATCGCTGTCGGTCTACCCCGATGGAGCGCTAGCAAACGGTTGCGGGTAGTCCCCTGGGGATGGAGAACCACCACCACTATCCACCGATCGGCGACTACGCCCTGATCGGCGACTGCCACGCCGCAGCCCTGGTATCGCGAAGCGGCTCGATCGACTGGTGCTGCCTGCCGCGGTTCGACGCCGGGAGCGCGTTCGCGGCGCTGCTCGACCGCCGGCGCGGCGGCAGCTGCACGATCGTGCCGACGGACGACGGCGAATGGGAGACTAGCCGCGCGTATCTAGAGGACACGCTCGTCGTCGAGACGACGCTACAAGGACCCTCGGGAGCGTTTGCGTTGCTTGACTGCATGACGATCCGCGAGGGCGATCGAATCGGCGAGGATCGCGAGCTGCTGCGGGTGATCGAGGGCCGGCGGGGATCGGTTGAGCTCGAGCTGCGGATCGCGCCGCGATTCGACTACGGCCAGGTGACACCGTGGATCCGCCGACGCGGCCAGCGCCTGCACACGGTCGTCGGCGGCAACGATGCTTTGATCGTGTGGTGCGAGGAGGAGCTGCACGAGGATCCTCAACATCAGCTGATCGCGCGCTTCAGCGTCGCGGCCGGCGAGCGCGTGCGCCTGTCGATGTCCTACGCCCGCCCCGAGCTGGTCGACACTGACCTACCCGCTGAGCCCGACGCCGAATTGCTCGACGCACGCCTCCAGGAAACCGTGCGATGGTGGCGCGATTGGTCCGGAGGGCTGCGGCTCGGCAGTCGCGACGAGCCCGCGGCGAGGCGCTCTGCGATCGCGCTCAAGGCGCTCACCTACACGCCAACCGGCGCGATCGTGGCCGCGGCCACGACCTCGCTCCCGGAGGCGCCCGGCAGAGAGCGCAACTGGGACTACAGATACGCCTGGGTGCGGGATGCCAGCTTCAGCGCGCGCGCCTTCGCCGAGCTGGGAGCCGAGCAAGAGGCCGACGCGTTCCGCGCGTTCATGATGCGCTCGGCGGCGGGCCACGCCGAAGAGCTGCAGGTGCTCTACGGAGTCGGCGGCGAGCGCCGGCTGCAAGGTCAGGTGGTCGAGGGGCTCGAGGGCTATCGAGGCTCGGCGCCCGTTCGCGTGGGCAACGACGCCAGCGGCCAGCGCCAGCTCGATGCCTACGGCGAGATCGTGAACCTCACCTGGCGCTGGCATCGCCGGGGTCATTCTCCGGACGACGATGACTGGCGATTTCTCATGTCATTGATCGACCTCGCCGCCGAGCAGTGGCAATCACCCGACCACGGGATCTGGGAGTGGCCGGGCGACCCCGATCACTTCGTGCACTCCAAGGTGCTGTGCTGGTCGGCGCTTGACCGCGGCCTGCGGCTCGCCGAGGAGTGCATGCGCCGGGCGCCCGTCCGGCGCTGGAAGAGCGTGCGCGACGAGATCCGCGAGGCGGTCGAGAGCCGAGGATACGACCGCAAACGCGGCGTATTCGTCCAGGCGTTCGACCGGCCCGAGCTCGACGCCGCCTTGCTGCTACTGCCGACGGTCGAGTTCGTCGCCTGGGACGACGAGCGGATGGTCCGAACCGTCGCGGCGATCCGGGAGGAGCTCGGCGCCGGCGACGGCCTCGTGTACCGCTACCGCCGCCGTGACGGGCTCGGCGGGCGCGAGGGGGCCTTCCTGTGTTGCTCGTTCTGGCTGGCGGAATGCCTGGCTCGGCAGGGGGATGTGTCCGGAGCCCGGTCGGTATTCGATGCGGCCGTCGCGCGGGCGAACGATGTGCTCCTGTTCTCAGAGGAGGTCGATCCGAAGAGCGGCGGACAGCTCGGCAACTTCCCGCAGGCGCTGACGCACCTGGCCCATATCGATGCAGCGGTGGCGCTGGGGGAGACGGCTTAGGGGAGGAGCGAACGTCCATTTCGTGACAATTCGACTCCCGCCGCGGGCGGCGATCGACGAAATAGACGCTGGGGCGTCCATAGCCTTGACCGGTGGCTCCGGGGAGAGGCGCTTTGCTACGAAATGGACGTCGGGCGAGACGCGGGCGCCTTCTCGTCACGCCGTCCCCGGGCCAAACGCAGGGCAGACCGCGTCAAGAGCGCAGGGTTTCGAGCGCCACCGACCAAACACCAACCAAAGCTGTTCGCCCCCTGACGACGCGCACCGTTCAGATGCCCAGCCGCCGGGGTAGCCCATTCAAAGGTGACGCTGAGGAAAGGACCGCGATGAGCTCGACCGTTGGTGATTATCTGCTGGACCGACTTGCGACCTGGGGGGTCAGCCGGATCTACGGCTACCCGGGCGACGGGATCAACGGCGTGCTGGGCGCCTTCACCCGCTCGAGGAATGGGTCCCGCCCACCCACCCCCGACCGGCCCAAACGCCCCGAGTTCATCCAGGTCCGGCACGAGGAGATGGCGGCGTTCATGGCCTGCGCGCACGCCAAGTTCACCGGCGAGATGGGCGTGTGCATGGCGACCTCGGGACCGGGCGCGGTCCACCTGCTCAACGGCCTCTACGACGCCAAGCTCGACCATCAGCCGGTCGTGGCGATCGTCGGACAGCAGGCGCGCGCCGGCCTCGGCGGCAACTATCAGCAGGAGATCGACCTGACGACGCTGTTCAAGGACGTGGCGCACGAATTCGTGCAGATCGCGATGGAGCCCGCGCAGGTCCGTCACCTCGTCGACCGGGCATGCCGGATTGCCCTGGCCGAGCGCGACGTCACCGCGATCATCATCCCCAACGACGTGCAGGAGTCCGAGGCGGTGGAACAGCCGCCGCACAAGCACGGCACGGTCCACTCGGGCCCGGGCTACCGCGCACCGAGGGTGGTGCCCGCAGACCACGACTTGGACATGGCCGCGGAGGTCCTCAACAGCGGACAGCGGGTGGCGATGCTCGTGGGGCAGGGAACGCTGCACGCCGGCGACGAGGTCGCCCAAGTCGCCGAGCTGCTCGGCGCGGGCGTCGCGAAGGCGCTGCTCGGCAAGGCCGCGCTGCCGGACGACCTGCCCTACGTCACCGGCTCGATCGGCCTGCTCGGCACCAAGCCCAGCTGGACGCTGATGCAGGAGTGCGACACGCTGCTGATGGTTGGATCGAGCTTCCCCTACTCGGAGTTCCTACCAGATGAGACGGCCCAACCCACCCCGGCGCGCGGCGTACAGATTGACATCGACGGCCGCATGCTCTCGATCCGCTACCCGATGGAGGTGGGGCTCGTCGGCGACAGCGCCGAGACGCTCCGAGCGCTGATGCCGCGCCTCGAGCGCAAGCAGGACCGCTCGTGGCGAGAGCAGATCGAAGGCGAGGTCGCGCAGTGGTGGCGGCTGATGGAGGAGCGCGCGCAGCTCGCCGCCGATCCGGTCAACCCGCAGCTCGTCTTCCACGAACTCTCAAAGCGGCTGCCCGACGGCGCGATCCTGAGCTCCGACTCGGGCTCGTCGGCGAACTGGTTCGCGCGGGACATCAAGCTCCGCAAGGGGATGATGGCCTCGCTGTCGGGGACGCTCGCGACGATGGGGCCAGGCGTGCCGTACGCGATCGCGGCGAAGTTCGCCCATCCGCACCGGCCGGTCTTCGCGCTGGTCGGCGACGGCGCGATGCAGATGAACGGCATCAATGAGCTGATCACGATCGCCAAGTACCGCCACCAGTGGGCCGACCAGCGGCTGGTCGTGCTGGTGCTCAACAACCGCGATCTCAACCAGGTGACCTGGGAGCAGCGCGCGATGTCCGGCGATCCGAAGTTCGAGGGCTCGCAGGATCTCCCCGACTTCCCGTACGCCCGCTACGCCGAGATGCTCGGACTGAAGGGGATCCGGATCGATCGCCCCGACCAGGTGGGCCCCGCGTGGGAGGAGGCCTTGAGCAGCGACCGGCCGGTCGTTGTCGAAGCGGTGACCGACCCCGAGGTTCCGCCATTGCCGCCTCACATCACACTCGAGCAGGCCAAGGCGCTGGCCTCGGCGCTGCGCAGCGGCGACCCGAATGCCGGGCAGATCGTCAAACAGTCGTTCAAGCAGAAGGCGCAGGAGTTCCTGCCGGGACGATGAGCGCCGCAGCACCCGCCGTCGAAGCCACGGTCCAGGAACTCGAGGTCGCAGCCTTCACGATCCCGACCGACGCCCCCGAGGCGGACGGGACTCTGGCCTGGGACGCGACCACGATCGTTGTCGTCCACGCACACGCCGACGGCCAGACCGGCCTTGGCTACACCTACGCGGACGTCTCCACCGCCACGCTGGTCGAGTCCAAGCTCGCCGGGGTAGTAGAAGGTCACGACGCGATGGCCCCGCAGGACGCATGGGCGGCGATGGTCAGGCAGACCCGCAACCTGGGCCGTCCCGGCATCACCTCGATGGGGATCGCCGCCGTCGACAACGCCCTGTGGGATCTGAAGGCCAGGTCGCTCGGCCTGCCGCTGTGCGTCCTGCTCGGGATGGCGCACGACCACGTGCCGGTCTACGGGTCGGGCGGCTTCACCACGTATTCGAACCAGCGGCTGCAGCATCAGCTGGGGGGCTGGGTCGAGCAGGGAATACCCCGCGTCAAGATGAAGGTGGGCTCCTCGCCGGACCACGACCCTGCACGTGTGCGCGCCGCTCGCGATGCGATCGGTCCGAACACCGCGCTGTTCGTCGACGCCAACGGCGCCTACACGGTCAAGGAAGCGCTCGGGCTTGGCCAACGGTTCTGGGAGGACGCGCGCGTCGAGTGGTTCGAGGAGCCGGTGTCCTCCGACGATCTCGACGGCCTGCATCTGCTGCGCGACCGGTGCCCGCCGGGGATGGCGATCGCGGCGGGGGAGTACGGGTATGACAGCGGCTATTTCGAGCGGATGCTCGCGGCCAGAGCCGTCGACGTGCTGCAGGCGGACGTGACCCGCTGTGGCGGGATCACCGAGCTGTTGCGGGTGGGGGCTCTGTGCCGTGCCCGGTCGATGCCGATCTCGCTGCACTGCGGGCCGGCGATCCACCTGCACCCGGCCCTTGCGCTGGAGCAGCTGCGTCACCTCGAGTACTTCCACGACCACGTGCGGATCGAGGAGATGCTGTTCGACGGCGTGGTGCGGCCGATCAAGGGCGCGCTTCACCCCGACCTGGAGCGGCCCGGTAATGGACTCGAACTCAAGCGCCAGGAGGCGGAGCGGTATGCGGCTTAGGAGCATGAAGAGTCCCGAGCGAACCGCGACGCGCTGGCTGACCAACGTCCGCAGCGGCCGCATCCAGCGCACGCTGGCCGCGGCGACGGCGGCGAGCGCGCTGCCGCTGGGCATCGAGATCTACTTCGAGCACTTCCGCGGGTCATTCGGCGACAAGTGGATGTGGACCCCGATCGTCCTCTCCCCGGCGCTGACCGCGGCCGGGCTGGCGGGCATGCGATCCGAAAAGGCGGCAAAGACCTGGTTGCCGACGATTGGCGCGCTCTATTGCGCCGATGGGCTGATCGGGGTGATCACCCATGTGCGTGGCGTGGCCCGCAAGCCGGGCGGTTTCCGTGAGCCACTGTTCAACGTCGTGATGGGGCCGCCGCTGCTCGCTCCCGGATCGCTCGCGCTGGTCGGCGGGATGGGCGTGGCGGCGGCAGTGTTCGGGCGCGAGCGCTGATGGCACCAAGGAACTTCCGGCTCGCGGAGCACCTGCCGAATCTGCGCAAGGGCGGAGACCCGGCCGACCCCTACGAGCTGCCGCGCCAGCGCAACGGCGTCACCCCGCAGATGCACGGCCGCTACCCGGACTTCAACGTGCTCGACGAGGTCGATCACTGGGACCAGGCAACCAGACAGGTCGTGCTCGAGCGGGTCACCAACACTCCCCCGATTCGCTTTTTCACCGACCGCGAGGCGCATACCCTCGGCCAGTTCGCCGACGTCGTGCTGGCACAGGACCGCGAGCCGCGGATCCCCGTGATCAAGATCGTCGATGCGAAGCTGTTCTCCGGCAAGCGCGAGGGCTACCGATACGCCGACATGCCCGACGATGGCGAGACGTTCAGGCGGGTCGCAGACGGCCTTGACGTGGCCGCGCGTCAGCACGGGTCGCGTGACTTCGTCTCAGCGTCCCACGACGTTCAGACGACGATCGTGCAAGCCTTCTCCAGCGGCGAGCTGCATGGCCAGGTGTGGGACGAGCTCCCGTGCGAGAAGGCCTGGCAGGTCGTGATGCGCGAACTGCTCAGCGCGTTCTACTCGCATCCATGGGCATGGAACGAGATCGGGTTCGGTGGACCGGCGTACCCACGCGGGTATGCACGCTTCGGGATCGGGCAGCGCGAGAGCTGGGAAGGCGCGCCGGCGTTCGAGCGCGACCCCGTGGCCGACACGCACGAGCGGAGCGTGGAGGGGACGTGAAGACGGCGCTCCATGGCCTGCGCACGCTCGCCCGCGGCGCGCTGCGCCCTCCCGAGAATGACTCCGCGTTCCTGCTCGACGTTCACCGCCGGGCTGTGCCCCAGGAGCGGATGGCCCGCTATGACGACTCCTATCCAGTCGACCTGGTGATCGTCGGCGCCGGCGCGGGGGGCGGGACGCTCGCCCAGCGGCTCGCGCGCCGCGGTTGGAAGATCGTGGTGCTGGAGGCGGGTCCGTTCTGGGATCCCGACCAGGACTGGGTCTCCGACGAGGCCGGCTCGCACAAGCTCTACTGGACCCAGGAGCGGGTGATCGGCGGCACCGACCCTGTCGAGCTCGGCAAGAACAACTCCGGTCACGGCGTCGGCGGCTCGATGGTCCACTACGCCGGATACTGCCCCCGCTTTCACCCCTCCGACTTCGAGGTTCAAACGAGGGACGGGGTGGCCGAAGACTGGCCGATCTCGTACGCAGAGCTCAAGCGCCACTACGAGCGGCTCGAGCTCGAGTTGCCGGTTTCGGGCGAGCGCTGGCCGTGGGGAGATCCGCACGGCTACCCGCACGGTCCGCATCCGATTGCAGGCGGAGCCGAGCTCGCCTGGGCAGGTGCCCGCAAGCTCGGGATCGAGATCCGTGTTGGGCCCGTGGGGATCACCAACGGCAGCTTCGGCAACCGGCCGCACTGCATCTACCGGGGGTTCTGCCTGCAGGCCTGCAAGGTGAACGCCAAGGCTTCGCCGCTTGTGACGCACATCCCCGATGCGATCGAGCACGGCGCCGAGATCCGCGCCGACTCGATGGTCACGCGAATCGCCACAGATGACAGCACCGGGCGTGTCACCGGAGTCCACTACGTGCATCGAGGCGCCGAGCGCTTCCAGCACGCCGACGCAGTGGCGATCGCCGGCTACTCGATCGAAACACCGCGCCTTTTGTTGAACTCCACCAGCCGCCGCTTCCCACACGGGCTCGCCAACAACAACGACCAGGTTGGCCGCTGCGTGATGGTGCAGGGGGCGCCGCAGATCGCGGGCCGCTTCCCCGAAGAGCTGCGGATGTACAAGGCGCCTCCGCCGGAGATCTCCTCGGAGCAGTTCTACGAGACCGACGAGACGCGCGGCTTCGCGCGCGGGTTCTCGATCCAGACCGTCGGGCCGCTGCCGATCGACTGGGCGCGGCACGTGCTCGCCGATGGCCACTGGGGCCCGGCGCTGCGCGAGTACATGCGCGATTACAACCACTGGTACACGCTCGGCGCGCTCTCCGAGCTGCTGCCGCTGCCCGAGAACCGCGTGACGCTCGCGCACGACGCGACCGACGCGAACGGCATGCCGATCGCACGGATGGACTACTCGCAATGTGAGAACGACCGCAAGAACATCGCCACGGCCAAGCGCACGCTGCATCAGATCTTCGAGGCCGCCGGTGCGCAGGACATCCTCGAGATCGACCGCTACGCCCACCTCGTCGGTGGTTGCCGGATGGGCTCGGATCCCGAGCGCAGCGTCGTCGACGCAGACCACCGCGCGTGGGAGGTTTCCAACCTGTTCATCGCCGACGGCAGCGTGATGCCGACGCAGGGATCGGCGAACCCGGCACTGACGATCATGGCGCTTGCCTCGCGGCTCGCCCAGAGGTTGTCGCTCAAGCGAGCCGGCGGGCAACCGTCGCAGCAGCAGCAGCGCCGAGCAGGCCCGCGCCGAGCGCTGTCGCGCTCCGGTGCCGCGTAACCCAGGCCTGGGCGCTACGGGGATGCGCCTGCTGGTCGAACACGCCGTGCGCACCCTCGTCGTGGTCGGAGTCGACCGGCTCGAACAGGTTCGCGGCCCGCTCCCCGTCGAACGGATCCGGGGTCTGCTGCCCATCGACGGCCTTGCGAGCCAGATAGCGCTCGGCCAGCCATGGGGCGAACTTGCTGCCGAGGATCGTGTACACGGTGGGGAGGCCCACGTACACCTCGCGCCGGTGGTGGTGCGCGGCCCAGTAGACCGCGCGGGCGGCGACCTCGGGCTGGAATATCGGCGGCACCGGCATCGGGTGGCGCGGCATCCGGCTCAGGCAGTGGTCGAACTGTGGCGTGTTCATTCCCGGCAGCTGCACCATCGTCGCGTGGATCTTGCTGCCGCGGGCTCGCAGCTCGCAGCGCAGCGACTCCTGAAAGCCCCTGATCGCATGCTTGGCGCCGCAGTAGGGGGACTGCAGCGGGATCCCCTGGTAGGCGAGCGCGGAGCCCACCTGCACGATCTTCCCCCGCTCTCGTGGCGCCATCCGCTCGAGCGCGACCTTGGTGCCCCACACCGTGCCGAGGTAGGTGACGCGCGTGGCGCGCTCGTACTCGCTCGGCGCGATGTCATCGAAGAACGCGAACACCGTCGTCATCGCGTTGTTAACCCATACGTCGATCGGACCGAGCCGCTCCTCGATCACAGCCGCGGCGGCACGCAGCGCGTCGAATTCGGCGATGTCGGCGGGAGCAACGCAGGCGGTGCCGCCAAGCTCGTTCACCTCACGCTCGGCCGCTGCCAGTCCCGATCGCCCACGCGCTATCAGACCCACCGCCGCGCCATGCCGGGCGAATTCGCGCGCAATCGCCCGCCCGACGCCGCCCGAGGCCCCGGTCACGGCTACTACCTCTCGCTCAGCCATGTGGCGACTCCTCGTAGATCGCTGACGAACTGTTCCATACCGTCATGCCGCTCCTCATCCGTTTGCGCCCGCAGGATCGACGAGGGATGTGCGGTGATCGTCACCAGCTCGGCGAGCTCGGAGTCGATCGGCGTTCCGCGGTCGCGTCCGATCCGGATGTGCGAGCCGAGCAGCGCCTGGGCGGCGGTCGCCCCGAGGCACACCAGGGCCGCTGGGTGGACCATGTCGAGCTCGGCGTGCAACCACCGCAGGCAGGCGGAGACCTGCCAGCGATCGGGCTTCTGATGGATCCGGCGCTTGCCGCGGGTCTTGTATCGGAAGTGCTTGACGACGTTCGTGATGTACACGTCGTCGGTGCCGATCCCAGCCTGCTCGAGCCCCTGGTTGAGCACGCGCCCGGCCGGCCCCACAAACGGGTGTCCTTGGATGTCCTCGCGGTCGCCCGGCTGCTCGCCGACGAGCATCACGCTCGCGTTCCTCGCTCCCTCACCCATCACCGCCTGCGTGGCACCTTCCCACAGGTCGCACGCCCGGCATTCCTGCACCGCGCTGCGCACGTTCGACAGCGACGGCCGGTCAGGAATGGGAGCCCGCCGACCCGGCGGCTGGTCCTTATGAACAGTGGACATTCGCCAGGATTCCTACCCTGCCCATGAAACAGGTACGCATCGGGTGCTCTGGCTGGATGTACGACGACTGGCGCGGACGCCTCTACCCGCAGCGCGAGCCCAAGCGCCGCTGGCTCGAGCTGTACGCCGAGCATTTCGACACCGTCGAGGTCAACTCGACCTTCTACCGGCTCGCCCGCAGGGAAACCGTGACGGCGTGGGTGCAGCACACCCCCGACCGGTTCCTGTTCGCGGTGAAGGCGAGCCGCTACCTCACGCACATCCGCCGCCTGGCGAACATCGGCGAGGGCGTCGAGCGCTTCTACGAACCGCTGCAGCCGCTGATCGACGCCGGCCGCCTCGGTCCTGTCCTCTGGCAGCTGCCGGAGAACTTCCACCGCGATGACGAGCGCCTCGACGGGTGGCTCGCGACCGTCGCAACTGCCCCGTCGAGCCGGCACACGATCGAGTTCCGCCACAAGAGCTGGTTCGTGCCGGCCGTCCTTGAGAAGCTGCGCCGGCACAAGATCGCGCTGACGATCGGCGATCACCCCGAGCGGCCGTTCCAGAGCTACGACGCAACCGCCAACTGGTGCTTCATCCGCTTTCACTACGGTCACCGAGGCCGCGACGGCAACTATTCGAACACCGAGCTCGACGAGTGGGCGCAGCGGTTCCAGAAGTGGCGGCGCAACCACGAGCTGTACGCCTACTTCAACAACGACTGGCGCGGGTTCGCGCCCGCCAACGCCGAGCTTCTACGACGACGACTCATGCCCTGACCGTGGCGCGGTCGACCGGCACGCCGAAGCGTTCCTGCACCTCACCCGGATCGATGTCCTCGCGGTAGCGGCTGCGGTCTCGCGGATGCGTGAATATCACGATCCGGTCGGCGGGGAACGTCGCAAGCGCATCGCCGACCGCATCAAGCGGGTCGCTCTCCCCGGTGTCCGCGCTGGCCGAGATTCCATCCTCGCTGAGCTGCTCGACCGTCTCGCGTCTTACCTCCGCCGCGCGGGCGATCGCATCGTCGGCGTCCGAGAGCCAGAATTTCGGGTTCTCCTGCAGAGCCGGGGTAACCACCATAACCTCCGCGTGGGTCGGATCGACGTTCCCGCCGACCGCCTCGCGCAGCTTTTGGGCCGAGATCGGCTCACTTGTGAGCACGAGCTTCATGGGTCGGGACTACCCCGGATCACTCGAGACGACGCGGACGCGGGCGCCGCGGCGCGCGGCCGCCACCTCGTCGCGAGGCGCGATCGCGAGCTCCTCGGCGAGCGTGAAGAAGGCGGCGGCGTACGGCAGCCCCGCGGTTCGGTGCCGCAACATCGCCCAGTCGATCTGCTCGCGCAATGAGCGCGAGATCGCGAGCAGCTGGGTGTAGTCCAGCGAATGCTCATCGAGGGCATGCAACTTGGTCGTGAGCACGTCTTCGAGCGCCATCACCGGCGTCGACACGGCAAGCACCGGGATGATCTCGGCGCGATCGAACACCTCGTCGGTCATTTCGAGCCCCGATGGCTGGAAGATCAGATCGACCATCACCTCGCCATGCCACGCCTTGAGCAGCCATTCCTCAGGCGGTTGCTCGGTTCGCATCCCGGCGGCCTGGAGCGTCGCCAGGGCGGTCTCGGCGTCGTCTGGCCTGACCATCAAGTCGAGGTCGTTCTGCGGTTCGGGGCCGCCCCTCGCCCACGCGGCGAGGCTGCCGCCGAGCACGAATGGCACCTCGCCGTCGCGCAGCGCGGCTACCGACACGCGCAGGGTCTCGGCGATCGCGTCGAAGGATTCGCTGTGATGCATCGTCCCAAGTGGCTACCCGCGGAGCGTCCCGGGTAGCCCAGGCCCGGAATGGACAACGGAGCCGAGCCGAGCAGACGCTGCCTGCGGATCGCCGCCGCCGGGGACATGCATTGCAACGAGCAGCGCGAGGACGACATCCGGCGGGCGATCGACGAGCTCCCGGAGCGCACCGACCTGCTGCTACTCGCGGGTGACCTCACAACGCATGGCGAGCCCCAGCAGGCACGGGCGCTCGCGCAGGCCTGCGGCTCGCTGGGGATCCCGGTGTTCGCGGTGCTCGGCAACCACGACTGGCATGCCAACCGCCGCGACGAGCTAGTCGCGGTCCTCGAGGATGGCGGGGTACGGGTGCTCGAGCGCGACGCGGTCGCGTGCGAGGCGGGCGGCCTCGAGGTTGGGCTGGTCGGCGTCAAGGGCTTCGTCGGAGGCTTTCCCGGCTCTCACCTACCCGACTTCGGCGAGCCGCTGCTCCGCAGCGTCTATCAGGAGACCTCCCTGGACGTCGAGGCGCTCGACCGCGGGCTGCGCGAGATCGCGCTGTGCCCGGCCCGAATCGTCCTGCTGCACTACGCGCCGACCGAGACGACGATCGTCGGCGAGGCGGCCGGCATCTGGGCATTCCTCGGCACTGACCGGCTCGCCGCGCCGATCTCCGAGCACGAGCCCGACCTCGTGCTGCACGGGCATGCCCACGCGGGGACCTTCGAGGGCGCGATCGGGAAGGTCCCGGTCTACAACGTCTCAGTGCCGGTGATGGGGCGGGATTTCTGGTGCTTCGAGCTCGACGTGGCGGCACCCGCCCACGCGCCGATCCACTGATGATCAACTACTTCCTGTACATCGACTCGAACACGTCGCCGTAGCGGTCGTAGACGACGTTGCGCTTGACCTTCAGCGTCGGCGTCAGCTCGCCGGTGTCGATCGACAGGTCGTGGTCGAGGATTTCGAACTTCTTGACCTGCTCGACCTGCGCGTAGTGCGCGTTTGCGCGGTCGAGCTCCTCCTGGACCATCGACCGGACCTCCTCGCGCTGCGCCAGCTCGCCGATCTCCTCGGGCAGCCCCTGCTCCTTGGCCCACGGGGCGATCTCCTCGGGGTCGAGCGTGATCAGCGCGACCGGATACGGCTTGCGATCGCCGTACATCACGGCCTGCGAGATGAACCGTGACTGCTTGAGGTCGTTCTCGATGTTCGCCGGTGTCAGGTTCTTGCCGCCCGCGGTGATGATGATGTCCTTCTTGCGGCCGGTGATCTTCACGTAGCCCTCGTCGTCGATCTCGCCCAGGTCGCCGGTCTTCAGCCATCCATCCTCGGTGAACGTCTCGCGCGTGGCGTCGGGGTTCTTCCAGTACTCGCGGAATACGTTCGGCCCCTTCATCTGGATCTCCCCGTCCTCCTCGGAGGTCCGCAGCTCGACGCCGGGGACGGCCCTGCCGACGGTCCCGAACTTGAAGTTATCGAGCGTCGCGACGGTGCCGACCCCGTTGGTCTCGGTCATGCCCCAGCCCTCCAGCACCGGCACGCCGGCCGCATAGAAGAACTCGAGGATGTCGGCCGCGATCGGCGCCGCGCCGCTGACCGCCTGACGCACCCGGCCCCCGAACAGCTGGCGGACGTTCGCGAAGACCTGCTCGTCGGCCTGCTCGAACTGCTTCTCCATCTCCTCGGGCACGGCATCGCCGTGCTGGCGCCGGCGCCGCACCTCGACGCCCAGCTTGACCGCCTGCTGAAAGCGCGCGCGGTCCTCCTCGCTGGCGTGCGCCTGCATCCCCATCGCCGCGGCGTAGATCTTCTCGAAGATCCGCGGGACCGACGGGAGGTAGGTCGGCTTGGTCTCGATGATCTCCTCGAGGATCTTCTTGGTGTCGCCGCTGAAGTACACCATCGAGGTCCCGAGGTCGTAGGAGGCGAGCTGCGTGATCAGGGCGAACACGTGCGCCAGCGGGAGGTACAGGTACGTCGTCTCGTCGGGCTGCACAAACGCGAGCTCCTCGACCATCTCGCAAACCGCCATCGCGTTGGCCTGCGTGAGCACCACGCCCTTCGGCGGCCCCGTCGTACCCGAGGTGTAGATGATCGTCCATGCGGCCTGGGGCTCGACCCGCTCCTGACGGGCGGCCAGCTCGCCACGGTCCCGGCCCCGTCCGCGCTCGCGAAGCTGGTCGAGATCGATATCGGCTGCGTTCGATTCCATCGCGATCACGTGCTCGAGCGTGTCGAGCTCGCCGCGGACCTCGTCGATCTTCGCGCGCTGTCCCGCGTCCTCGCAGATCACCGCACGCGCGCCGGAGTTGCCCAGCACCCACGCGCACTCCCGAGGCGAGTTGGTCTGGTACACCGGGACCACGACTCCCCCGGCGGCCGAGATCGCAAAGCTGGCGAGCGTCCACTCGAGCCTCGTCCCCGCGAGGATCCCGACCCGGTCGCCCGACTGGATTCCGAGATCGATCAATCCCAGGGCAATCTCGTCGATCGCGTCTCCTACTTGCGAATACGTCAGCTCGCGCCACTCGCCTTCAGCCTGATAGCGAGCCGCAACCTGCGGCCCGAAGCGCTGGGCGGCGGTGGCCGACAGCGCCGCGACGGTGGGAGCAATCGCTTTCTCGGTCATTTCCTCTCCTCCTGGGGCCTCACACTTTCTCACGTTTGCGGCCCGCTCCGCCAGTGGCGGTGACTGAGCGGGCCCTCGCCGGGTAACCGAGACGTTGTGAGATCAAGCTTCGTCTCGAACCTGGCCGTCGCGATCGCCGGCGACATGCTCGTGACCTTCTCGGTGGGACTCCCCGCCGCTTGCCGCCGGAATCCGAGGCGAAGGCGCCGCGCCCGAACTCGCGCCCGCGGCGCGCTGACGCGGTCGGGATAATCAGAGCGCGACGACATGGAGCTCGGCAAGTTCGGCATCTGGACCTCGTACCGCTCGATCGGAGAGGACAACGCTTCGGGCGCCGGCAAGCTGGTCGAGAATCTCGGCTTCGGCGCTCTGTGGCTGGGCGGCTCGCCGCAACTGCCAGCCCTGCGGCCGCTGCTCGAGGCAACCGAGCGGATCGTCGTGGCCACCGGAATCCTCAACGTCTGGCAGAGCGATCCCGAGCAGGTCGGACGCGATTTCGCGGCGCTGGACGCGGACTTCCCGGAGCGGGTGTTGCTCGGCATCGGCATCGGTCACCCGGAGGCAACGGACCGCTACGCCAAGCCGCTGACCACGATGAAGGCATTCCTCGATGGCCTGGACAGCGCCGAGAATCCCGTGCCGCGAGAGCACCGCTGTCTCGCCGCGCTGCGACCGAACATGCTCCGCCTGAGCGCCGAGCGCGCGCTCGGCGCGCACCCTTACTTCGTGCCGGTCGATCACGTGCGCGCGGCGCGCGAGCAGCTGGGGGAAGGTCCGCTGCTCGCCCCCGAGCTTGCCTGCGTTCTCGATCAGGACGACGAGTCGGGCAGGGAGAAGGCGCGCGCGTACGCCAAGCTGTATCTCGGCCTGCGCAACTACGCCGGCAACCTGCAGCGATTCGACTTCACCGAACAGGACGTCGCGGGTGGCGGATCTGATCGGCTGATCGATGCCGTCGTCCCCCACGGCAGCGCCGGCAGCATCGCGGCGGTCGCCGGTCGGTTTCTCGAGGTGGGCGCCGATCACGTGTGCCTGCAGACGCCCGGGATCCGCGGGATCCCGCGGTCGGAATGGTCAGCGCTGGCCTCCGCGCTCGCGCTCAGCGACTAGCGGACGCGGCCCGAGGCATCGAGGCTCGCGGCGATCATCAGCGCCGCACGCTCCTGCGCCGCGTACGTCGCGCGCAGCGAATGGGCGACGTCGTTTGCGTCCGCCGCGACCGGCGGCGGATGGGACACCAGCAGCCGCCGGACCTCCTCGCCGAGCTGCTCGCCGCCGATCGTGTCAGCCAGCATGTTCAGCGCATCCGCCCGTACGCGCGCTCCCTCCACGAACGAAGCGACCACCGTCTCCGGGGCCAGCGGCGCGGGGCCGAACACCCGCGCGTGCAGGACGGCCGGGTTGACGCGATGCGGGCGGATCAGCGCCCTCCGCTCCTCCTCGGAGAGGCCGGCCGCAGCGGCGAGATGATCGATCGCCTCGGTGACGCCCTGCGCGTCGACCGGCAAGGACGCCTGCAGATCGGGCGGGAGCCGGGCGAGCAGCCGGACGTGGTCGGCGGCGGCGTCGCGCAGCAGCTTCTGCACCTGGTCGCGGTGGGTGATCGCCATCCATTTTCAAGGTAGTGCAGCCGTCCGTCCGGCATGATCCCGGTATGACCGACACACGAGAAATGTTGGAGGCCTCACCGGCCACGCTTGCGCTCGACGCCGCCGACGTGGCCGCGGCGATCGACGCGTGCTGGACGTGCGTGCAGACGTGCACCTCATGCGCGGATTCAGACCTCGCCGAGGAGAACGTCGAGGCGATGCGGACGTGCATCGCGCTCGACCAGACGTGCGCCGATGTCTGTGCCACCGTCGCGCGCGTGCTGTCGCGGCCGGCGCACTGGGACAGGCTCATCGTCCACCGGCTGCTCCAGGCATGCGTGCGCGCTTGCAACAACTGCGCCGAGGAATGCGCTACCCACGCCGACCACCACCGCCATTGCGCGATCTGCGCGAAGGCCTGCCGGGCGTGCGCGCAAGCATGCAACGCGCTGCTCGAAGACGAGGCGTTCGAGGAGCTCCAGAAGCTCGCCGGGGCATGAGTAGCATCGGTAGAGGTGACCGACACTGAGCAGCAAAACGGCGACGGCGCCCGGCGGCGCCCTGCGATCGTCGCCGTCGACGACGAGCCCGCGGTACTCGCGGCCGTCTCCCGCGACCTGCGCCGCGGCTTTGGCGATCGCTACCGCGTGATGCGCGCCGGCTCCGGGGCCGAGGCCCTGGAGCTCCTCAAGCAGATACGCGCCCGAGGAGAGCAGGTCGCCCTGCTAGTCGCCGACCAGCGCATGCCGGGGCTGTCCGGGACCGACTACCTGGTGCGCGCAAGAGAGCTCGTGCCGGAGGCCAAGCGCGTGCTGCTGACCGCTTATGCCGACACCGAAGCGGCGATTCAGGCGATCAACGAGGTCGCGCTCGACTACTACCTGCTCAAGCCCTGGGATCCGCCGGAGGAACAGCTCTTCCCGATCGTCGAGGACCTGCTCACCACCTGGGAGGCCGGCGCGGCGCTCGAGGCGGGAGGGGTGCGCGTGATCGGGCATAGGTTCTCCAAGGAGTCCCACGACCTGCGCGACTTCCTGGCCCGCAACCGCGTCCCCGCCCGCTGGTTCGACGTCGAGCGCGACGGCGAGGCGCGCGAACTGCTGAAGGTCGCGGACGTCGACGCCGAGCGCCTGCCGGTCGCGCTGCTCGAAGACGGCTCGGTGCTCGAGCGGCCCACGACCCAGGAGCTGGCGGAGCGGCTCGGCATCGCGGCCGAGCCAATCGGTGAGCACTATGACCTGGTGATCGTCGGCGGCGGGCCGGCGGGGCTGGCGGCCGCCGTTTACGGCGCCTCGGAAGGGCTGCGCACGGTGATGGTCGAGCGCGAGGCCCCCGGCGGCCAGGCCGGCCAGTCGAGCCGGATCGAGAACTACCTCGGCTTCCCCGCCGGTCTGACGGGCTCGGATCTGGCGCGCCGCGCGACTGACCAGGCTCGCCGTCTCGGGGCGGAGCTGGTCACGGTCCGCGAGGCGGTCAGACTCCAGGTCGAAGGGGCCGGGCGGCTCGTGCACCTGACCGGCGGCCGTGTCCTGAGCGCGAACACGGTGCTGGTCGCCTCGGGGGTCTCCTACCGCCAGCTCGACGCGCCGGGATTCGCGGAACTCACCGGCGCCGGGATCTACTACGGCGCCGCCCTGACCGAGGCTCGATCGTGCGCGGACCAGCACGTGGTCGTGATCGGCGGCGCCAACTCCGCCGGCCAGGCCGCTGTCTACTTCAGCGGCTACGCGAACAGGGTGACGATGCTCGTGCGCGCCGACTCGCTTGAGAGGTCGATGTCCCACTACCTGATCGAGCAAATCGCGCAACTGCCCAGTGTCCAGGTCCGGACCGGGGCTCAGGCCGTCGGCGCCGAGGGCGAGGACGCTCACCTTCGCGCGCTGCGGATCCGGGCGGGCGACGGGAGCGAGACGGTGGAGCAGGTCGACGCCTGCTTCGTGTTCATCGGGGCTGCGCCGCGAACCGACTGGCTCGACGGCGTGGTCGCGCGCGATGACCGCGGCTTCATCCTCGCCGGCCTCGAGGTGCGCGACCACGGCTGGCCGCTGGCTCGCGAACCCTACGTGCTCGAGACGAGCGTTCCCGGCGTATTCGTCGCCGGCGACGTGCGGACACGATCGATCAAACGGGTGGCGAGCGCGGTGGGGGAGGGGTCGATGGCGGTGTCGCTGATCCACGAGTATCTGGCGAGCGCATGAGCGAGCCCGAGCGCCCGACGCTCGAAGAGCTGCGTACGGTCGACCTGTTCGACGACCTCGACGACGAGCAGCTCGAGCTGTGGCGGGAGGTCGCGGTGATCCGCGAGCTCCCCGCCGGCAAGGTGATGGCCACACCCACCGACAGCCCCGAGTTCTTTCTCCTACTGCACGGCACCGTCCAAGGTCTGGCGGTCGAGCAGGGGCGGATGGAGCCCTTCACGAGGCAATTCGCGCCGACCTGGATCGGCGCCATCCCGGTTCTGACGGAGAGCGGCTTGGCCGGTCAGTTTGTCGCCGATACGGACATCCGGCTGGCGGTTGTGACCGCTGAGGACTTTATCCGGCTCGTGCTCAGCCAGCGCCCGATCCATCGCCGGGTGATGCGAGCGGTTCGGCCGGTCGCGACCAGGATCGCCTCGCGCGAGCAGA
The DNA here is from genome assembly GCA_963824755.1 of uncultured Solirubrobacterales bacterium. Lineage (GTDB taxonomy): Bacteria > Actinomycetota > Thermoleophilia > Solirubrobacterales > Solirubrobacteraceae > Palsa-465. Next base: position 409,200 of record CAWGQT010000002.1, read on the forward strand.
CCCGGGAACGACTGGCGTCGCTGGGAACAATGGCGGCCGGCCTCGCGCACGAGCTCAACAACCCCGCCGCGGCGGCGCGGCGCGCCTCCTCGGATCTGGCCGAGGCACTGGACGTGCTCGCCTCCACGGTGGGCGCATTCGTCGAGTCGGGAATCGAGCGCGAGCAGGCCGCGGAGCTGGTGGCGCTGCAGCGCGAGGCGATCGACCTCGCGCAGTCGCGCGATGCGCTGAGCGGCCTGGAGGCGGCCGACGCCGAGGACGCGCTGCTGGATCAGCTCGAGAGCATCGGCGTCGCCGAGCCCTGGCGCGTCGCCGAGCCGCTGGCGGCCGCCGGGATCGACGGCGCCTGGCTGCGGCGCCTCGCCGGCGCGGGCGGGCCGGCGACCAGCGCCGCGGTGGCGTGGATCGCCGCGTCGCTGACTGCTCGGGGGCTGGCGTCCGAGATCGCCGAGTCCACCGACCGCATGGGCAAGCTGGTCAAGGCGATCAAGGCGTACGCGTTCATGGATCGCGGCGAGCTGGTGGAGGCCGACGTCCACGAGGGGCTCGAGACGACGCTCGTCGTGCTGAACCACAAGCTCAAGCACACCTCGATCGAGATCAAGCGCGAGTACGACCGCACCCTGCCGAAGCTCACGCTGAGAGGCTCGGAGCTCAACCAGGTCTGGACCAACCTGCTCGCCAACGCGATCGAGGCGCTCGGCGACTCGGGCACGATCGAGATCGTCACCGCGCGCGACGGCGCCTGCGCGCGAATCGACCTGATCGACGACGGTCCCGGCATACCCCACGCGATTCACGACCGGATCTTCGATCCGTTCTTCACGACCAAGGGCGTCGGGGAGGGCACCGGACTCGGCCTCGACACCGCCCGACGGATCGTCACCGAGCGGCTCGGCGGCTCGATCGACTTCGACTCGCGGCCCGGCCGCACCGCGTTCCACGTGTGGCTGCCGCTCAGCTGACCACCGCTCCAGTTCGTTAACAACATCACCGGGATCGCGGACATAGACTTCGCCGATGCCCCGGGGCGCAGCACGAGCAACACCTGAGCACTCGCGGCTCGAGGACGCGCGCATCGGCACGGCTGCGTGGAAGGCCTGGGGTCCGTACCTCAGCGAGCGCCAGTGGGGGACCGTGCGCGAGGACTACAGCCGGGGTGGCGATGCGTGGAGCTACCTCACCCACGATCAGGCGCGCTCGCGTGCCTATCGATGGGGAGAGGACGGCATCGCCGGACTCTCTGACGAGCGTCAGCGGCTGTGTCTGGCGCTGGCGCTGTGGAACGGTGCCGATCCGATCCTCAAGGAGCGGATGTTCGGACTCTCCAACAGCGAGGGCAATCACGGCGAGGACGTCAAGGAGTACTGGTTCTACCTCGACTCGACGCCGACCCACTCCTACCTCAAGTGCCAGTACAAGTACCCGCAGGGGGCGTTCCCGTACCTGGACCTCGTCCAGACAAATGCCAGCCGCGGCAAGCTGGACATGGAGTACGAGCTGATGGACACGGGGATCTTCGACGAGAACCGCTACTTCGATGTGGTGGTCGAGTACGCGAAGGCGGCGCCGGACGACATCCTGATGCTCGTCACCGCGTACAACCGCGGGCCGGAGGCGGCGACTCTTCACCTGCTGCCGACGCTGTGGTTCCGCAACACGTGGTCATGGGGCGACGATGTGCCGAGGCCCTCACTGAACGCGGTCGACGATCTGAGCGTGCGCGCCACGCATCACGAACTCGGCGAATGGCTGCTACAGGTCGACTCCGGCGCGCAGCTGCTGTTCTGTGAGAACGAGACCAACAACCGCCGCCTGTTCGGCACGCCGAGCACCACTCCCTATGTCAAGGACGGAATCAACGATTACGTCGTGGGCGGCGCGGCAGACGCCGTCAACCCGGAGCGGGCCGGCACCAAGGTCGCCGCCCATCACGAACTCGAGATCGGTGCGGGGGAGAGCGCCACGGTCAAGCTGCGCCTCGTGGGCCCACAGACCCACCCGAAGAGCGCGTTCAAGCGCGCCAAGCCGCTCGGGCCGGGGTTCGATCGCGTCTTCAGCGCGCGTCGCGAGGAGGCCGATCAGTTCTACGCGACCGTGATCCCACCGCGGCTGAAGCCCGACGCCGCGATGGTCATGCGCCAGGCCCTCTCCGGCCTGCTGTGGGGCAAGCAGTACTACGAGTACAACGTGCATCGCTGGCTGCGCGAGCACGGCGTAGATCCGTGGGATCCGAACGCGATGGGCTCATCGGTGCGGAACGTAGGCTGGTTCCACATGATCGTCGGGGACATCATCTCGATGCCCGACAAGTGGGAATACCCGTGGTTTGCGGCGTGGGATCTCGCCTTCCACTGTGCCCCGCTGGCACTCGTCGACGTCGATTTCGCCAAGCAGCAGGTCGAGCTGCTGGTGACGACCGAGTACCAGCATCCCAACGGCCAGATTCCGGCGTACGAGTGGAACTTCTCGGACGTCAACCCGCCGGTCACGGCGTGGGCCGCGCTGTTCGTGTACGAGCGCGAAGCCGCGATCCGCGGTGAGGGCGACCGCGAGTTCCTGGCCCGCATGTTCGATCGCCTGCTGATGAACTTCACCTGGTGGGTGAACCGCAAGGACGTGGATGACCGGAACCTGTTCCAGGGAGGCTTCCTGGGGCTCGACAACATCGGCGTTTTCGATCGCTCCGCGCCCCTCCCGGGCGGCGGCACGCTCGAGCAGGCCGACGGCACGGCATGGATGGCCCTGTACTGCCAGTGGATGCTCCAGATCGCCGTCGAGCTGAGCAGACACGATCGCGCCTACGGCGATATGGCCAGAAAGTTCCTCACCCACTTCCTCTGGATCTCGCTCGCGCTCAACCCACCCGACGGGGACAGCACGCTATGGGACGACGAGGACGGCTTCTACTACGACGTGATGCAAATGCCCGACGGCCAGACGATCCCGCTCAAGGTCCGCTCACTCGTTGGCCTGCTCCCGATGTGCGCTGCGACCGTGTTCGATCCTTACATCGTCGATCAGTTTCCGCAGTTCATGGAGCGGCTGGGAGCGTTCATCGAATACTTCTCGGACGCGGTGCCCTCGCTGCGCAATACGCCCGGCCCCAGTCCCGAAGGTCACCGGATCGCGACACTGGTCGACGAGCAGCGCCTGCGCCGGATCCTCGCCGTGATGCTCGACGAGAACGAGTTCCTGGGCGCGCACGGAATCCGCGCGATCTCGCGGCGCCATCTCGACGAGCCGTGCGTGTTCGACTGGGGCGGACAGGAGTACGTCGTCAAGTACCTCCCGGCCGAGTCGGACACCGGAATGTTCGGCGGCAACTCGAACTGGCGCGGACCGGTCTGGTTTCCGATGAACGTCGTGATCCTTCGCGGCCTTCTGCACCAGCACAGCTACTACGGGGATCGGTTCAAGGTCGAGTGTCCGACCGGTTCGGGGAACGAAATGAACCTGCTCGAGATCGCCAATGAGATCGGGACGCGCCTCGCGACGACATTCATGAACGACGAGCACGGACGCCGGCCGGTGTTCGGCGGAATCGAGAAGTTCCAGACCGATCCCCACTGGCACGACCTGATCCCGTTCCACGAGTACTTCCACGGCGACAACGGCGCAGGCATCGGAGCCAGCCATCAGACCGGGTGGACCGGCCTCGTGGCACTGCTGTTCGTCCTCAGCGGTGCTGTCGGCACGGCGGCGATCCTCGCGGAGTGAGCACCGGCGGTGCGCTGGCCATCACGCCCCACCGTCTACGAGATCAACACGGCGGTGTGGCTCGAGCGGCTGGGTCGCAGCAGCGGGTCACCGGTCACGCTGGCCACCGTCCCGACGGATGCGTGGGATGCGCTCGCCGCGCTGCCGGTCGATGCCGTATGGCTGATGGGCGTGTGGGAGCGCAGCCCGGCGGGACTCCAGATCGCGCTGACCAACCAGGACGTCGTCGCCGGCAACCGGCAGGCCCTGCCGGATCTGCGCGATGAGGATGTGATCGGATCGCCGTATTGCGTACGCGACTACGTGGTCGATGAGCGCTTCGGTGGCCCCAAGGGGCTCGCGCAGGCACGCGCGCAGCTCGCAGAGCGCGGCCTCGCGCTGATCCTCGACTACGTGCCAAACCACGTGGCCCCCGACCATCCCTGGCTGACGCAGCGGCCGGAGTGCTTCGTGCGCGGCAGCGACGAGGATCTAGCTGCGCATCCCGAAGCGTTTCTGCGGACGGCCGGCGGCGTCGTGGCCAACGGACGGGATCCGTATTTCCCCCCGTGGCCCGACGTGGTCCAGCTGAACGCGTACTCACCGGCTCTGCGGGAGGCTGTCGCCGAGACGCTGATCTCGATCGGCGAGCAGTGCGACGGGCTTCGCTGCGACATGGCGATGCTGATGACCAACGAGGTCTTCGGGAGGACCTGGAACCCACCCAGCCGCCCGCCCACCCACCCACCCACCCGCCAGCGCGCCGGACCGGCCCCGGCAGAGGATTACTGGCCCGCGCTGATCGGTCGCGTGAAGGAAACGCATCCGGATCTGCTCTTCATCGCCGAGGCGTACTGGGACATGGAGTGGACGCTTCAGCAGCAGGGTTTCGACTTGTGTTACGACAAGCGCCTCTATGACCGCCTGGCGCATGAAGGAGCCGAGTCGGTCCGAGGCCATCTGCAGGCGGATCCGAGCTACCAGGAGGGCCTGATCCGATTCATCGAGAACCACGACGAGCCACGCGCGGCCGCCACCTTCGGCGCCGCTCAGGCGCGCGCCGCTGCGGTTGTCATGTCGACGCTGCAGGGAGCTCGGCTGTACCACGATGGGCAGCTGGATGGTTATCGCATTCACATCCCGGTGTTTCTCGGGCGCGGGCCCGACGAGCCGCCCGACGAGGACCTACGTGCGTTCTACGCAAGGCTGCTGGGGGCGGTCGCGCACTCCGATCTTCGCGGGGGCGACTGGCAGCTCTGCGAGTGCAGCGGCTGGCCCGACAACGACTCCTATCTGCGGCTGGTCTCCTGGGGATGGTCGGGAGGTGGCCGTTATCACCTGGTCGTTGTCAACCTCTCCGACGGAGCGGCGCAGGCTCGTGTTCACGTGCCCTGGGATGGGCTGCGAGGGCGCAGCTGGCAGCTCTGTGATCGCCTCAGCGCCGAGCGGTTCGAACGCGGTGGCGACGAGCTCGCCGGCGAGGGGCTGTATGTGGCGCTCGAGCCGTGGGACTCGTACTTTCTGGCGTTCGAGTAGGCGTGCGTTGTGGTCTGCTCTGCCCGGCGAGGGCAGGCGTTTGTCACGTTAGTTGGGTCCGCTCCTCACCGAGCAACCACATCGCGCGAACGCAACCAGAATCACTCAGCCTCTCGCCCCGCCGCCGCCCGAAGCTCCGCGTCGAGCTCGCCTAGCGCGCCGGCCTCAACCTGCTCGCGCCTGATCGACTGCCCCCCGACGCGCTCAGCGGCCTCGTCAAGCACGGTGGCCTCGCCACCGCCCGTGTACACGATCGCGAGGATCGCGGCGCCCGGCTCGAGCGTCTCGCCGATCGCCTCGATCAGCGCCGGCGGCACGCCTTCGGGGTCCGAGAGCGTGCGTTCGGTGGTGGAACGGCGCCTGCGCTCATCCAGGCGGAAATCGAGCATCACCGAGAACGACGTGTCCGCGCGGCCGGAGCGCCGGTCGATCGCCTCGAGCGCCCCGCTGTCAGCGTCGCGGCGGACATACAGGGCATCGAGCAGCTTGCCTTGGCCCTCGACCTGCATGCGCTCGAGCGCGGCGACCAGGTCGCCCCCATAGGAGGTCCCTGATCCAAACCGGTACACGCGCAGCTGGTTCATCGCTGATCCTCTCCTCGATGCCGATCCTGTTGCAGTGTCGCTCAGCCCGCCTTTGGCGTGGCGATCGCCTCGGCGTCCGAGATCGCCCGTGCCGCGACGATCAGCGTGAGGTGGCTGAATGCCTGCGGGAAGTTCCCGACCTGCCGCTTTCGCTTGACGTCGTATTCCTCGGAGAGCAGCCCGAGGTCGTTGCTCAGGCCCACGAGGCGCTCGAACAGGTTGCGAGCCTCGTCGAGGCGGCCGTTCATCGCCAGCGCGCTGACGAGCCAGAAGGAGCACGCCAGGAACTGGCCCTCGTCGCCCGCGAGGCCGTCATCGGTCTCGGCCGTCGAGTAACGCGATACGAAGCCGTCGCGCCCGAGTTCGCGCCAGACCGCGTCGATCGTCCCCGTCACCCGCTCATCGTCCGCCGGGAGGAATCCGACCAGCGGGATGTTCAGCACGCTCGCGTCGAGCTCCTTGGATCCGTAGTACTGCGTGAACGTCCGGCGCTCGGTGTCGTAGCCCTGCTCGCAGACCTCGTGGTGGATCTCGTCGCGGATCGCCTTCCAGCGCTCGAGCGGTGCATCGAGATCGAAGCGCTCGACGAGCTTCACGGAGCGGTCGAACACGACCCAGGCCATCACCTTCGAGTAGGTGTAGTGCTGGCGAGGACCGCGCGACTCCCAGATCCCGTCGTCTGGCTCGCGCCAGATCGTCTCCAGATACTCGATCACGTGTCGCCACCGCGGCCACAGGTGCCGCTCGATCCTCCCAACCAGTTCGGAGCCGATGTAGCCGACGCCGATCACCTCGCCATAGACGTCGAGCTGGAACTGCTCCGATGCCGCGTTGCCGATTCGCACCGGCTTCGAGCCCTCGTACCCGGGAAGCTCGGCGACCTCGAACTCGGTCAGGCGGCGTTCGCCTCGGACGCCGTACATGATCTGGATCTTCGACGGGTCACCCGTGCCGACGCGGAGCAGGAAGTCGCGGAATTGGATCGCTTCCTCCACATAGCCGGCAGCCAGCAGCGCTTGCAAGGCCAGCACGGAGTCGCGCAGCCAGCAGTAGCGGTAGTCCCAGTTCCGCTCGCCGCCGAGGTCCTCGGGCAGCGAGGTGGTCGGGGCCGCGACTAGCGCGCCGGTCGTCTCGGAGGTCATCGCCTTCAAGGCGATGAGCGAGGTCAGCACCTGATCTCGGTAGGCGCCCTCGTAACTGCAGCGGCCGCTCCACTCCCGCCACCACTGCTCCGTCCGCGCGAGGGCCGAGTCGGCGTCCTCCACCATCGGCGCGGGCGCGAACGAGTAATGCCAGGTCAGCGTGAGGCGCCGGCGCACGCCCTCGGTGACGATGAACTCGCTGCGCGCGATCCCGTCGCTGATCTCCAGCGGCAGGGGGGTGCTCAGACGGAACGTGTCGGGGCCCGCCGTCGCCACTGCCCCGTCCGAGGCGAGCTCCAGCCATGGCTGGATCGTGGCGTAGTCCGGACGCAGGCAGAGCTCCATGCGCATCGGCACCCGGCCTCGAAGTCCCTCGACGATTCGCATCAGTCGTGGCGGTCCGTCGCCGCGCTTTGGCATGAAGTCGATGACCCGGACCGCACCGTCGGCGGTCTCGAGATCCGTCTCGAGCACGAGCGTTCCGGGGCGATACCGCCGGCTGCTCGTGACGGTCTCGCCCGCCGGCGCGACCAGCCACCTGCCATGGCGCTCATCGCCAAGTAGCGCCGCGAAGCATGAGGCGGAGTCGAACCGCGGCAGGCACAGCCAGTCCACCGATCCGTTGCGGCCGACGAGGGCCGCGGTTTGCATGTCTCCGATCAGGGCGTAGTCCTCGATCAGCAAGCGGTGACCTCCCTAGGTGAATTGGCAGCGCTCAACCTACGAGCGGGCTTGCGGTCACGCGTCACCCAAAGAGGATGAAGCCGACAATGATGTGCGCATGGAAGCCCACCAGACCACGGCGCAGCCAACCGAGCCGGTGCCCAAGCGCGTGCTCCGCGTTGTCGCGTGGGTCGGCGGGATCGCGGCCTTCCTGGTCGTGCTGAATCTGCTCGGAATTCCGATCCGCGACTGGATCAGCAAGCTTCTGCACAATGTCCAATCGGTCCCGGTCGGCGCGATCGTGGCGGGCGTTGTGCTGGAAACCGTGCAGACGGTGTTCGCGGCGCTGTCATGGGTGACGATTCTGCGCGCGGCGTTCCCGGACGCGCAGGTCGGCATTCGACCGGTGGTGGCGGCGTACGCGGTGGCCGTTGGGCTCAACAGTTTCCTGCCCGGGAACATCGGCACGATCGTGATGATGGTGATGTTCGTGACGCTGATCGCGGGCGCAACGTTCGCATCGATCCTGTCGGGCTTCGTCGTGCAGAAGATCCCGTTCACGATCTTCAGCTTCGCGACCTACCTCTACCTGTTCGCGACCGTCGGCGGGTCGCTGTCGTTCGACTTCGGCTTCCTGTCCAAGCATCCGGTTCTGAGCGCGCTGATTGCGGTGGGAGCGATCGTGCTGCTGGTGCTCGTCTGCCGGATCATCTGGCGCCGTGCCACGAAGCTCCGCGAGCAGATCAAGAGCGGAGGTGCCGTCCTCGGCCAGCGGCGGAGATTCATGGTCGGCGTCTTCGCACCGCAGCTGGTGAGCTACGCGGCGCGGATTGCGATCGTGGCGGTGTTCCTCGCGGCGTACTCGATCACCGTGACCTTCCACACAACGATGGCGGTCACCGCGGCGAACTCGATCTCGAAGAGCGTCTCGGTGACTCCGGGTGGAGCGGGAGTCACGCAGGCGCTGAACGTCGTCGTGTTGCAAAGCGTCACCAGTACGAACAACGCGACCGCGTACTCGGTCGCGCAGCAGCTGATCGTCTCGGCGTGGGACGTGCTCTTCGCCATCGTGATGGTCGCTTGGGTGTTCGGGTGGTCGGGTGGCAAGATCCTGGTCAAGGACTCCTACGCCCAGGCCGAGGTCAAGCGTCAGGAGCTCAAGCAGCAGCGAGCGGCGCGCCGCGGACCCCGCAGGCAACGGTGGCGCCGGCACCGCGCAGGCCCCTGATCGTCAGCTAGGCACGCCCGCGCGGCTGGCTCGATGCCGATCGCCGCACGGCAGCCCGCGCCGCGACCGGACATCGGCCGTCGGGACGGCCGCACGCATGCAGGTCACACAGGCGGCACAGCCATCCGCCCTCGGGTGCCTCGCCGCGAGCCCTCTGCTCTAGTCGTAGCTCCGCCAGATGCGCGCTGAGACGCTCTGCGACCGAGGTCAGCGCTCGCCGTTCGCCCTCGGAGAGGCCAGCCAGCGTCGCCTGGATCGTCTCGCGCCGCGCCCGCGCGATCCTGCGGGCGGCGGCGCGGCCCCTCGCAGTGAGTGTCAGGCTCACCGAGCGACGATCGCCGATGGCGTGACCACGGACCACGTAGCCGTCCGCGACGAGACCGTCGACGAGCCGGACAGCGGCGGAGTGAGTCAAGCCGAGGATCTGGCGCAGCCGGTCAATCGTGCCGCCCTCGGCGAACTCGTGCAGCGCGACGATGGCGGCGGGCGCCTGACCGCCACGACCGGCGGCCGACATCGTCGCAGCGGTGATCCGGTCAGCCACGGCCAGCGTCCACGCCCCAACGAGGTTGGACAGCCGGTCGGCCTCCGGATCAGCGGGTGGGGAGTGCGAGCTCGAGCTCATAGGACGCCTGCGATCCAAGCGGCGCCTCGAACGTTCCCCCGCCGTCCAGCTCCTGAAGCTCGCCGGTCTGAGAGCCGGGGAGGACGGTGGCCTGCCATCGAGCGACCTGGCCGTCGAACTCGCCCGCGGTCTCCATCACGAACGTGCCCCGCCGGCCCTCGAGCTCGCCCTCGACGACCTGAAAGCCGACGAATCGCGCGGTCCCGTCCTGGTTGTAGGCCATCAGCCACTCGGCGCTTCCTTCGCCGGAGATCCCTCCCTCGAATGCCTGGCTGACGGAGGCTCGAGTGAGCCGTCGATCCTGGCTCTCCTGGCAAGCATTCTCGTCCCACGAAGCCACTCGAAACACGCCGTTGACGCTACTCATCACGTTCTCCCTCCAGAATATGTATGCATGATACATGTATATATATCCGCATAGACGCACGACCAAACGGCACGTCGCAGTGCGTGCTGTGGTGAACTCGGTGCCCGATGCGACGGGCAAGATCAGCAGCTCTGATCCTGGCGGTGTTGGGGGCGTTTGGAATCTGGATCGGCGCGGTGGCTCTCGCGGGCCCAGGCGGCTCTCACCATCTGCGGTCTGCCGCTGCGCGCCGCCCCACGGTGCGCGCAGACCGGTCGCCGTTCAGCGCGCACCCCCAAGCGGTCGAGCCGCAGGCAGGCGTTGCGGCGCCGGCCACTGGCGCGGGGACCGGCTCGACTCCGGTCGGCGACCCGAGCGCCCATGCGCCACCGCTCGCCGAGATCAAACGATCGCGCGATTTGGCCTCTATCGGCCGTTCGATCCCTCGGACGACCCGAACAACCCAGAGGTCAACCACATCCAGCTGATGCCCGCCGGCGGGCCCTTGTCCCTCGCCCAGGTCACAGAGACCTTCAGCCCGGACCCGAGATGTCGCTGAGGCTCCGACCGAAGTTCTCCACAGGAGTGGTGCCCGCGGCGTTAGCGTCACCATCGCAGGTGCCGAGCGGGAAGGACGCCCTCGGAATAGTCATCTTGCAGTACACATCGCACCATTCCCAACGAAGGAGATGCAGATGAGACGCCTACTGATTCCCGGCCTGCTTCTCGCACTGACGGGGCTCGCGGGTTGCGGCGGGTCCTCCAGCGCGAGCAGTGCCATCTCGTCCGCGGCCTCGTCTGCGAGCTCTTCTGTGAGCTCCGCGGCCTCGTCCGGCGCCTCGTCTGTGAGCTCCTCGGCGACCTCCGCCGTGAGCAGCGCCGCAAGCTCCGTATCTTCAGCTGTCACCGGGGGTGCGTTGAAGCTTTCCGCAGACCCCAGTGGGGCGCTCAAGTACAGCACCACGTCGCTGACAGCGTCGTCGGGCAAGGTGACGATTGCTTTCACGAACATGTCGCCGCTTATGCACAACGTCACGATCGCCTCGAGCAACGGGTCGGTGGTCGGTGCGACGCCGACGTTCTCGGGCGGGACGAAGACCCTCTCGCTGAACCTCAAGCCGGGGACGTACACGTTCTACTGCTCGGTGCCGGGCCACCGCCAGGCCGGGATGCAGGGCACGCTCGTGGTCAAGTAGCCGCGGCCTAGAGCGCTTTGGATGTGGTCGGCCTCACGCGGACCGGGGAACGGCCGCGTGAGGCAGAACCGCCCGAGCGTCGCTTCGGGCACGCCCTCGACGCCCAGCGTGTCGGACGCTTCGCCGCGCTGCAATCGCAGCCTTGCTTGCAACAGTCCGCCGCACACCCCCGCGAGATCGTGTATCTTGCCCAGCGCCTAATCCGCGGAGAGCGAATCCGCGGAGCGGGGGAACCAAATTCCCTGGGGCGAATCCCGCGGTGAATCCGCGGGAGGCGCAGGCTCTTTCAGCGCCAGCCCGTCAGCTAACCCCGCAGGCCCACGAAAGAGAAGACTTGCGGGTAGCCAAGCTAACACCCCCTTTGATTGCGGCATTTCTGCTGCTCGGAACCAGCCTGGCGTGGTCCAAAGGGCCGGACACCGGCGGCGCAGCGGTGGGCTCAGCGCCCGGGCAGTACAGCACCGCCCAGCATCCACTCGTCGGCGGGTGGAAGGCCAAGATCATCCGCGGGGTCGCCTACGCCCCCGCGAACGCCCCGCTCCAGGTCAAGCAGGCGATCTGGGCCGGCGACCAGATCCACACCAAGCCGTACATAGCGGTCCACTACGACTCGCTCGCCCGTCTATGGCCGGGCTACGACTGCTCGGGCTCGGTCTCCTACGTGCTGTACAAGGCCGGCCTGATGGGCAGCGCACCGTATGTCTCGGGCGACTTCGAGTCCTACGGCCGGCGCGGGGCCGGACGCTGGATCACGGTGTGGGGATCCTCCGGTCACGCTTTCATCGAGGTCGCCGGGATCGTCTTCGATACCGCGCAGTACGCCCCCGTTACCCCGGGCGGCAGCGGCCCCCGCTGGCAGCCCGCGTCGATCATCTCGTCACAGCTGCAAGACGGGAACGTCTGGTCCGAGCGTCATCCGACGGGCTATTAGCGCAGATCTAAGTACTTAACCCGGACCAGGTATGTATCCGAGCGCGGGTGACAGCCGTGCTGCCGTGGACGATCATCACCGGTAGAGACCTGGCGATCAGTCCGTCCGGTGACGGCACAGTGGATGCCATCCCTAGCTCACGCATCCAGCTGTGCTCGGGTGACCGAGTAGCAAGAGTTCGACTCTCTGGATCGCCGCCTGCGGCCAGGCCGGCGCCCTGCGCGCCTTACGCCATCAGCGTTTCAGCGACACCGCGATCGATCGCGTTGCGCCGGTGACGCGCGCCGCAGGATGAGAGGACCAGAGGATCGCGTCGAAGATGCGGATCAGCGGTCGCTCGATGCCGTCCCATGCCAGGTCGGCCTGGATCCCCCGGAGCCCGTCGAGGTTTCGCCGTCCCTCGCGTCGCAGTGCGCTGGCGAGGCGCTGCGCCACCGTTAACCGCTGCTCGACAGTGGGACCGTCGGGCAACCCGACACCGATCATCTCGGCCACAAGCTGATCCAGGATCGGGAAGAAGCGGGGCCGCTTAAGGTGCAGCATCTTCGTCGCTCCCGCCAGGCCGATGCCCGGATGAATGCAGCCCGTGATCGCGGCCGCCAGCAGCGCGTCGCCGCCGATGCGCCGCCACTCGCTCTCGCCGGTTTCGAGCACGTCGAGCTCGGGGGAGATGTCGCGCAGCCAGCGCTGGCGGCTGCCGAGCACCGGGTCCCACAAGCTGTGCTTGCTTCGCGAGCGCATCGTCGTGTTCATCACGATCACATCGCCGATCACGATCCGGTTCGGATTACCGAGTCCCCTGAGCGGATCAAAGCCCTTGATCTGCGCGCTCGTGTCAGACGCAAAGAACGCACGTGCCAGCGACAGGCCGGCGAGCACCAGCTGCTCGCCGTCATCGCGCTCGACTCGGAGCGTCTCGGATTTCAACCCGCCGCGCTGGCGGCCTCGAGCTCGTGCGGCCACGGGCTGAGGCTAAACCAAGGGGCTCTTATAGTGCCGGCGATGTCCTCGCTCACGACCGCGTCTGACCGAATCGAGCAACTGGCGCAGGATCTCCGGCACCACAAGCATCTCTATTACTCGGGCGAACCCGCGATCAGCGATGCCGAGTACGACGCGCTCGAGGACGAGTTCCGCGCGCTGATCACCGAGCACCCCGAGCTGACGCCTGCCGACGACCCGCTCGAGCAGGTTGGCGCCGATCTCGCGGGCGAGCTGTACGCCGACGCCCGCCACGAGGTGCCGATGCTCTCGCTGGAGAAGGCGACCTCCGACGAGGAGCTCGAGGCGTTTCTCGCCCGCTTCCCAGGGCAGCTGTTCGCGCTGTGGCCGAAGTTCGATGGCCTGTCGCTGTCGGTGCTCTACCGCGGCGGCAGGCTCGCGCGGGCGGCGACGCGCGGAAACGGCGAGGTCGGACAGGACGTGACGGTCAACGTGCGCGGGGGCGACGTCCATGGGATGCCGGAGGTGCTTCCGCAGCCGCTCGATTGCGAGGTCCGGGGCGAGGTCGTCATGCTGCGCTCCGACTGGCGCGCCTACAACGAGGCTCACCAGGACAAGCCGCTGGCGAACGCACGCAACGCTGCCGCCGGCACGCTGCTTGCGAAGGACCGTCTCAAGGTGGCCGATCGGCCGGTTCGGTTCTACGCCTTCGACCTGATCCGCCTTGACGACGGACAATCCGAACGCAAGCTCGCCGAGGAGCTGATCGAGCTCGGCTTCACCGTGGAGGGATATGCCGAGTCGGCAGATCCGAAGGAGATCCATGCCTACATCCGCGGCATTCTCGAGCGGCGCGCGGACGTCGACTATGAGCTCGACGGCGTGGTCATCAAGCTGGTCGACCGTGCCGCCTATGCCGCGGCTGGTCAGACCGGGCATCACCCCAAGGGCGCGATCGCATTCAAGCCACCGCCGGAGGTCGCGGTCACCCGTCTGATCGGTGTCGATTGGACGCCCGGCAAGACTGGCCAGCTCACGCCGCGCGGCCACGTAGAGCGCGTGTTCGTGTCGGGAACGCACATCGAGCACGTCAGCCTCCACAACCTCGCCGTTATCGCCGCGCGCGACATCCGCCTCGGTGATCGCGTCTACATCCTCAGACGCGGCGACGTCATTCCGTTTGTCTCGGGCGTGGTTGATCCCGAGGACCGCGATGGCAGCGAGCAGGTGATCGAGCCCCCGAGCGCGTGCCCGTCCTGCGGAGGCGCACTGGCGATCGTCGGCGAGTCGCGCGTCGTGATCTGCGAGAACACCCAGGGCTGTCCGGCGCAGCGCCTGCGCAGGTTGATCCAGTGGTGCTCGAGGGCCGGGGCTGATGTGGAGGGCCTCTCGGTCGCCCGCCTCCAGCAGCTGATCGACGCCGGGCTCGTGTCGACTCCATCGGACATCTACCGGCTCGACCACGAGCTGCTGATGCCCGGCGGCCAGGCTCGATTCGAAGGCTGGGGCGAGCGCTCGGTGCAGAACCTCCTGGCGGCGATCGAGCGCAGCAAGGGTGTCGGGCTGCGGCGGGCGCTCGTTGGCTGGTCGATCCCGCTGACCTCCGAAGGGACGGCCAAGCGCATCTGCCGGCACGGGTATGAGTCGATCGAGCAGCTGCAGTCGGCAACGTTTGAGGAGCTGTGCGAGGTCGAGGATGTCGGCCCGGTGGTCGCCCAGGCCCTGCGCGATTTCCTCGACCAGCAGGCCACTCAGGACGAGATCGCGGCCCTGCGCGAGCTGGGCGTGAGCCTCGATGTCCGCGATGAGGACCGTCCGGTGGCGGTTCGTGCCGACTCGCCGTTCGCCGGCAAGAGCGTCGTGATCACCGGGACGCTGTCCGTCGATCGCAAGGAGTTCCAGGCCCTGCTCGAGGCCGCGGGCGCGAAGCCGTCGGGCTCGGTCTCGGGCAAGACCGACTACCTAGTCGCTGGCGAGTCCGCCGGCTCGAAGCTACAGAAGGCCGAGAGCCTTGGAGTCACCGTGCTCTCCGAGGACGACGCCCGGGCGATGCTCGGCGAATAAGTCGCCGGCCATCTCGAACGATGCCCGCTGCTCCTCGAAGGTCAGCGCTCGCCGGCACCGCGCTCCTCGTGCGGATAGGAGCGTCCTCTCGGGCGAACTTGCGCGACGGCGCAACTTGACCGCGCGCCGAGTGTTCTTTGGGCAACAGCAGAGTGCCTGGGAGCCTGGCACTGGACCGTACGAGCGAAAGGATGAGCTGAGAAATGGTCACTGCTGATCGATTCCCAATCGTGCTCACGCGTGACGGTGGGCGCCGCCGTCCGGCACGCGTAGACCAACTGCCCGACGGGACCTGGCGGGTGGACTGGATCGGGGGCCTCGTGTCGCTCTACGACCGTGACCCGCGCGATCACCTCCGACTCGGCTACGAGCCCAAGCACTTGCGACGATCAGAGGAGGGCTGAGCGATGCGCATCGTAAGATCTGACTCGCAGGCCCAATGGACGGCCGATGACGCGATGCTCGCATACGTCGACTGGCGGACGGCGTCGGATGCCGTGCGGAGCGCGTACAGAACCTGGGCTACGGCGCCGCGG
Source organism: uncultured Solirubrobacterales bacterium (assembly GCA_963824755.1). Taxonomy (GTDB): domain Bacteria; phylum Actinomycetota; class Thermoleophilia; order Solirubrobacterales; family Solirubrobacteraceae; genus Palsa-465. The sequence continues at coordinate 424,692 of CAWGQT010000002.1, forward strand.
AAGGACGCTGCGCTTGCCCACGGTGCCTACGAGGCAGCGCTTGACCGCGAGGCTGCTGCGGCGCAGCTGTATGCGCAGCTCGTGGCGGCGCAGCTTGAACGGGGCGCGAGCCAAGCGCCGGCCGCATGAGAGCCTTCGCCTAGGGCACCGTCGAGGACACCTGCACAGCCGGTCCGCCGGTGCACACGCCGGCATGGCGCCAGCGTGGCCGCTGCTCGCGCTCCTGGCTCTCCTCGGCTTGCTCGGCCGCGATCTGGGCCGGTATTCCTCGGGCTCCCGGCGAAGCTCGCGGATGGGAGCCTTAAGGCTGTCGCGGACGCCCGCGAGCTCATCGGCTGAAAGTAGGCGCGGCGCCGCCCGGCTTGGGCGGACATCGAGCGAGCCGAGAGGGTCGAGCTTCGCGAGCTCGCGTTCGAGGTCGGCGATCTCAGCGCGCAGCGCTCGCCGGTCCGCGCGTTGCGCACGATCGGAACCGCCACGAGCGGAGGGCGCGGAGCCGTCGCTAACGAACAGCGCGGCCGCGCGCGCTTGAGGATCCATCCCGGCCATCCGCGCCTGTTCGATCGCAGCATCGCGGGCCTCGACCAGCATCTCATCCGGCCGGACCGCGGTCGAGACGAACGTCCCGCGGCAGCGGGCTATCGTGCGGTATCGAGGGCGCGTATCTGCTGAGAGCGCAGGGTGCGCCGGCCTACGCGGGCGTGTTCACCGCCTGGTGCGATCTGCGCGAGCTCGTGCCGCTGGTGTTCGGATACACGATGGCCGCCAAAGTAGGTACCGGGATCGTCGCGGAGCTCGGATCGATGCGGATCTCGGATGAGATCGACGCACTCAAGGCGATGGGCATTAGCGGCCTCACACTCCTCGCGGCCACCCGGTTGCTCGCCGCCTGGATCGTCCTGCCGTTCATCTACCTGTGCTCGATCGGCGCCGGATTCCTCGCCAGCTATCTCGCGGTGGTCCAACAGGTGGGCGACGTCTCCAGCGGCGGATACGCGCTGGTCTTCTGGTTGTTCCAGAACCCGCCCGACGTGCTCTTCATCGTGATCAAGGCGATGACGATGGCGACGATGATCGTGCTGGTCGGCTGTTACTACGGCTACAACGCCGGCGGCGGCCCTGTCGGCGTCGGCACTGCCACCGCGAAGTCGATGGTCCTCAACATGTCGGTGTGCATATCATCGGCATGCTCGGAACGCAGCTCTTCTGGGGTGCCAACCCGAGAGCTCCGATCGGAGGCTGACGATGCCGCCGCCACGTCACTACTACTACCGCCGTCCGCGTCAACGGCCCGGGCGAAACCAGCGGTTGGAAGCCCTGGTAACCGTGGCGGTGATCATCCTCGTCGTCGCGACGATAGCTCTCTTCCTGGTCGTCTACCACGACTTCCCGTTGCGCGCCACCGGTCAGTGAGCGATCAAGCTCGGGCTGATTGCTCCAGAGCTCGCTTTAGCGCTTCGAGCCGCTCTCTCCAGAAGGCCTTCATCTGCTGGGCCTCCCCGGCATCAGCGAGGCGCCTGTGCTCGAGCGCAACGGTGCTCTTCGAGTCTCCCCTGCTAAGGAAGGCGAGATTGACACGCGTCCGGTCGTCGCCCGCGTCGAAGCGCGCGGAGCGCGGCCGGGTGGCGGTCCTCGTTGAGAGCTTGCCGTCCGGCAGCCACTGCTGACGCTGGGATACCTCGACCACGGCGTCGTACAGCCGCTCGACCGGCACCGCGATCGTCTTCGAGACGGTGATCGCGAACCCGTCGTCCTTCTCACCCTCCGCGCGTAGCCCGCGTGCCCGCTCGTAGCTCGACACGACCGCCTGGACGTTCCAGGCGAGCGGCTCGCGCTGCTGCTGCTCGGCCACCCAACGAGCGGTCTCGCGATGGGTATGGTGCGCCGCGCCCCACTCGTCGAGGACGTCGAACCACTGCTCCCAGCCGCGGCCGGTTCGCTCACGGATGCTTTCGTCCGAGGTCGCCAGCGGACCTCCGCCGGCCGGGCAGGATCCGCATCCTCGCCCTTGAGCAGCGTCGCGCGCGCCGCGGTGTAGCTCTCACCCCCCTTGACCATCCTCGCGCGAACCAGGCGCTTGAACGACTTGTGCTCGGTCATCTTCCGTGCTCCTCTCTGAGGCGCGGCCCGTGACGGACGCAGCTGAGACCGCTGCGCGAGCAGAACCTCATCGGTCTTCCGCGGGGTGAGCTTCCCCCGCCGGGTCGGCGGAACCCGAACTGGGGCTCTCGAGGTGGTCGTTTCGCTATACCCGGGTAGACCCAGGGTCGTACCAACCTCGACTGCGACGGGAGAGTCGATGACCAAGATGCGAGGCGGGATCATGCGTCTGTCGCTGCTGGCAGCGCTGGCGGCGGTATGGCTGACTGCGTCGCCGAGCGCCTGGGCTTCGCCGTTTAACCCGACCGGCGTGCTGAAGCTGGTCAAGCACGCGCACGCGCGTCTGAACACGAACCAGAGCGGAAACTGGTTCGGCTACAACCAGGGGACACTCGAGCGCGGCGGAACGCTCTTTCACTCCGTGGGCGCTGACTGGACGGTGCCGACTGCCTCCAAGCACGTTCAGCATCAGGCTGAGAGCTCGGCGACCTGGATCGGGATCGGCGGAGGGTGCCTTGACGCTGGCTGCGCTATGTCGGATGCGACTCTGATCCAGACCGGGACCGAGCAGGACGTCGATTCGTCCGCCCATGCCAGCTACTCCGCCTGGTGGGAGCTCGTGCCGGCACCGGCGGTCACGATCAGCGGGATGCACGTGTCGCCCGGCGACCACATGCATGCGTCGGTAGCGGAGGCTGTCCCGCTCTCGGAGCTGTGGACGATCACGCTTGAGGACCTGACCAAGCACGAGACCTTCACGACCACGGTTCCCTACGCGTCCACGCACACCACCGCCGAGTGGATCGACGAGACACCGCTCGCAATCGGATTGAGCGCGACCGGAGAGACGTCGTTGCCAAAGCTGACCGAGACGTCGTTCGACCACGCGACCGTGAACGGACAGCCGGCCCACCTTGCCGCGGCTGAAAGCATTCAGCTCGTCGACAGTGCGGGCGCGGTGATCGGTACGCCGTCGGCACCCAACGCGGCCGCCGACGCGTTCCGCGACTGCGCATGGGCGCGTACCTGCTCGATCAAGGTCGCGAGGGCTCGCTCACCCCGGGCCGCCCCGCGCGCCGAGCATCGGGCACCGCGCCATCATCGACGCAAGAGCCGGCACACTGCCGGTCATCGTTCATAACGGGTCGCGATAAGCGGTCCTGCCAGGGCCCCCTCCGCGCGGACGTTTACCTCTTGGGCTGACGGGAAGCCCTGGGCAAGAGCGAAGGAGGACGAGGATGGCCAGTGCACCGGAGACGGGCAACGCTGAAGTGGCGGGCGCTTCTTTGAGTGAGCTCGTCAAGCAGCTGACCGAGCAAAGTAGCCGCCTGGCGCGGCAGGAGGTCGAGCTCGCCAAGGCGGAGCTAGCGGCGAAGGGAAAACAGGCCGGTCTTGGCGCCGGGATGTTCGGCGGGGCAGGCGTACTTGGGCTGTATTCGCTGGGCGCGCTGACCGCGGCCGGGGTGCTGGCCCTGTCGACCGCGGTAGCTGCGTGGCTCGCGGCGCTGATCGTCGCTGCAGCGCTTGGCGCGGTGGCCGGGCTGCTGGCGTTGCAGGGCAGGAGCAGGGTGCAGCGGGCCACGCCCCCGGTACCTGAGGAGGCGAGCGACAGCGTGAAGGAGGACGTGCGATGGGCAAAGAGCCGAGCACAGGCAGCTCGCCGGTGACGGGTACGAGCGATCCGGAACAGATCCGAAACGAGATCGAGCAGAGTCGCGAGGAGCTGGGCGATACCGTCGAGGCGCTCGCGGCCAAGACCGACGTCAAAGCGCACGCAAAGCAAAAGCTCAAGCGCACCAAGGCATCGGTGTCCGAGCGGACAGAGGAGCTCGCTGGTCAGGCGAAGGAAATCTCGCCCCAGAGCGCCACGGTCGCAGCTACACAGGCGTCGCGAAAGGCCCGCGAGAACCCAGTGCCGGTGGCGGCGATCGGGGCGTTCGTGGTCGGGTTCCTGGCCGGCCGGCTCACCCGGCGCTGACGGGAGGAAAGGGATGGCGACGCAGGTGTCACCGCACGGCCGTACATCGCGTGAGCAAAGCGTGGGCGGGCGCGTGCCGGAGAGTCCAGCGCGACTGCCGAAGGGGTCCTGGCGCGGAGTGCTGAAGCGGACGTTCAGCGAGTTCCGCGAGGACAACCTGACCGACTGGGCTGCGGCGCTGACCTACTACGGGGTGCTCGCGATCTTTCCGGCAATCATCGCGGTGGTCTCGGTGCTCGGATGCCGTTCCTCCCACCAGGTAGGAGACGAATGCGGGAGCAATCGCTGCCCTGCTGCAGAAAGCGTCATACCTCGACCTCCAGGACCGGCTTGCGCTCCTGCGGCCAGTCCGGCGGCTCACCCAGCAGCACGTAGCGGCGGTGCTCGTCTCGCGCCAGCCGTCCCTGCTCGGTGAGCGATCGGATCGAGATCGTGATCGTTGGCCGCCTCGCTCCAACGATGCCCGCGAGCATCTCGTGCGTGAGCCGGAAGGGCACAACGGTGCCGCGGGGCGTGACTTTCCCCCACATGCTCGCCAGATGCCAGAGCGTGGCTAGTAGCCGATCCTCCGCCCGCACGAAATGCTGAGCCGCCATCAGATACGCCAGCGACCGCGCCCGTCTCAGCAGCCGCCCGCTGACGGCAGACGCTAACTCCGGCCAGCGGCCGATCTGCGCGGTCACGCCGCGGTCGAGTAGGGCAACGCGAACGGTTTCAAGCACCCGCCAGCTCGTCAGCGTCGGCACGACCCTCGGGATCAGGTCGTTCTCCCAGGGGCGAACGATGTCGCTCGGACCGACCACCTCCGAGGACGAAACCGATCCCAGCACGAGGGTGCGCACCATCAGACCCTCGAGCAAGAGCAGGCCGATCGCACCGTAGTCGATCTCTGGCGGCTTCCACGAACCCTTGGAGACACGAAACACCCTTGCGCGGATCACCTCGACAGCCTGGCTGCGGGCTGCGGGGTCCATGTGCTCTGCGAGGTCGGGATCCTCCCGCAACAGATGGATGGAGTGCGTTGGCACCGATACATCACTACCCGTTCACCTCCTGCGGTTCCCATTCTGGGTGCGGAGGATCAACCGGTCGGTCGCTCGCCCAGCTCGGGCCGCTCGATCACGCGGTCCGTAGAGCCAAATCCAGAACCAGGCACCGGCGCTGAGAATGCTCGCGACAGCCGCCGGATCTGATCCTGGATCACCGCCTCTGCCTGCCTGCGAGCCCCGCGGCGATGCGGGACAGCGGCGATTCCGATTCCGTGGACGCGTCCTTTGGCAGGATTTGACATCGCGCTCAGCCCTCCGAACTCAGCCTTCGATGACTCAAGCGGTGGGCGTACGTGCGGGGTCCGCCGACTGGCTCCCGAAGCTGATCTTCCGGAAGCGTCAGGAGCTCATCGACGATCGCGAGCGCGGCCGCATGACTCTGGTCGGTGTGCGTGCGCAGCGCATCCACCACTCGAGTGCCAACGACTTCGACGGCCAGAAGGGGCGGTGCCTTGGGCTGTCTAACTGGCCGCTTGCGGTGCGAGCGCAGCCAGCGACGCCATCGCGGCGTCTGAAGCTCCTGCGCCCATTCGCACAGGCGCTCGGCTCGAACGCGCTCGACCTGCACCGAACCGCGGCTCCCGACGATCTTCGCGGCGCATTCCCGCAGGTCCTGGCGCCGGCGGTCATCGATCGAGTCGTTGTAGCAGCGCACGAAGGATGCAATCGCGGGACTAACCGATTCAGGATGGTCGCTGAACGGCTCACCACCCAGCATCGAGGCGAGTTCGACGACGCACACCCCATGCCGGGGAGAGTCGTGTCGACCTGGGCGCAGGTTTATCGGGGGCCGGTGCTCATAGCTCGCTTTCGTGTGCCCCGGCCGCCGGTAGTAGCGCCTGTGCTTATACGCCCCGGATCGAGCACCGCCAACGTGGTTCGTCAGCGTTCGAACCAACCCATGCCGGCACCGGGTTCTCTGGCATTTGCAAACCGCGCTGTGAATGGGTAGTAGGGCGATGGAACATCAATGCATGAAATCGACATTCTCTGGCGGCTCGGACTCGCGCTGCTTCTCTCATCGGCGATCGGCATCGAGCGCGAGACTCGGCAGAAGAGCGCGGGCCTGAGCACGTATTCCCTCGTCGGCGTCGGCGCGTGCGTGTTCATGCTGGTGAGCACGTACGGGTTCGCGGACGTGATCGACGCGTCCCACACGACGCTTGACCCCTCCCGCGTCGCCGCCCAGATCGTCTCAGGAATTGGATTCATAGGCGGCGGCATCATCTTCGTCCGCCGCGACGCGGTACGCGGCCTGACGACGGCCGCGGGAGTGTGGGTGACCGCCGCGGTAGGAATGGCATGTGGAGGTGATCTACCGCTTGTCGCGCTGACGACGACGATTGTCTATTTCATCGTCACGTACCTCTATCCGCTGCTCGTAAAGCGGATGCCGCGCTCCCGCTATGCGCCGTCCGAGCTGCGACTGGTGTACCTCGACGGTCACGGGATCCTGCGCGATGCCCTGGAGCAGTGCGCGCAGCGAGGGTTCTCGATCTCGGACGTATCGATCAAGAACGACGCCAACGGGCGGGTCAACGGAGCGCGCCGGCGGGAGGTGACCGTCAACCTCGAGCTGCGCGGCCAGGGATCGCTCCCCGAGCTCGCCGCCGAGCTAGGTGAGATGGATGGGATCGTTGATGTCAGCGCCGGCGATTCGAGCGAGATGAGTACATACTGAGCCTGGGCGATGAATTAGCACGCGGCTCAGAGTCTCACCTCGTAGCGCTGCAAGGCCAACACGATCGGTCGAGGAGGTGGCCCACTTGCGCAAACACGACGACCCGGGTTTTCCCAGGCTCTCCGCGCCGGCACGCCGCGCGCTCGCTGGCGCCGGATACTCACGACTGGATCAGCTGACAGCCGTCTCTGAATCCGAGCTCGAGAAGCTGCATGGCGTCGGGCCGGCTGCGATTACGGCCCTCCGCCAGGCGTTGCAGGAGCGTGGCCTCTCGTTCCGCGCGTCTGCGCCCGCAGCCCCCGGTGCGGGGCCCGCCACACCGGCCCCCGCGACCGTCGACGAGTACCTGCGCGGGGTAGAGGAGCCCAAGCGCGGCACGCTTCAGGCACTGCGTCACACGATCCTCGAGGTCGTACCCGAAGCGCAGGAGGTGATCTCCTACGGCCTGCCGGCCTTCCGTATTGGTGGGCGGACAATTGCCGGCTTTGCCGCTTTCAAGAACCATCTGAGCTACCTGCCATTCAGCGGCTCTGTGCTCGAGCAGCTCTCCGACGAGCTCGACGGTTACACGATGACCAAGAGCGCCCTGCACTTCGCCGTCGACCGTCCGCTGCCAAAGCCGCTCGTGAAGAAGCTCATCGCAGTGCGTCTCGCGGACCAGCGTGCATGATCCTGCTGCGTCGCGAGCCCGGGTTGGCCTGAGGCGCCGGCGTTGAAGATGAAGTGCAGTCCCGTGATCCGGACGGGCCGGCGACCAGTTGTCGTGGCCTAAGCAGTACGGCCGATGCAGGCAGATCTGAAACGCGCCCGGCAGGATTTGAACCTGCGACCTTTCGCTCCGGAGGCGAACGCTCTATCCCCTGAGCTACGGGCGCTCTGAAACGGGAATGACTGGACGAGCTTATCGTGGAAATTGCGATCCTCTCCGACACCCACATGCCGCGGGGCTTGCGACGGCTGCCGCCGCGCTGCATCGAGCTGCTGCGGGCGGCCGATCTGATCGTGCACGCCGGCGACTTCGTGGCGGCGTCGGTCCTCGAGGAGCTGCGAGGCTACGGCGAGCTGGCCGCCGTGCACGGCAACGTCGACGACGCCGAGGTCCGCGCGGCGCTGCCGGCGAGCACGGCCATCGACGCCGGCGGCGCGAAGCTCGCGGTGATCCACGACGCCGGGCCGGCGCGCGGCCGTATGACGCGGCTGCGCTCGCGCTTCCCGGACGCCGATGCCGTGGTCTTCGGACACTCGCACGTGCCGTTGCACGAACAGGCGCCGGACGGATTTCAGATATTCAATCCGGGCAGTCCAACCGAGCGGCGGCGCGCGCCGCACCGCACGATCGGGATCGCGCGCACGGGCCCGCGAGGCCTGACGTTCGAGCTAGTGACAGTTGGCTGACACACTGGCCACGCGATGGACCTATCGATCTTCTTCGCCGGCACGGGCGGCTCGATCCCGACTGCCCGCCGCGGACTGCCCGCGATCCTGATCAGGCGCGGGGGGGACCGGCTGCTGTTCGATTGCGGCGAAGGCACGCAGCGCCAGCTGCTGTGCTCGATCGGCCTGCTCGAGCTCGACGACGTATTCCTGACCCACTACCACGCCGATCACTGGCTCGGACTGCCGGGCATGCTGAAGACCTTCGACCTGCGCGGACGCGAACGCCCGCTGAGGATCCACGGCCCCCGCGGCCTGCGCGATTTGCTCACGCTCGCCCTGCGAGCGGCGGGGCGGGTCTCCTACGAGCTCGAATTGATCGAGCTCGAGACGGGCCAGGTGATCGAACGAGATGGCTACACGATCGCGCCGGTCCCGGTCGCGCATCGCATGCCGGCGTTCGGTTATGTGCTGTTCGAGGCCGAGCGACCCGGCGTGTTCGATGCCGAGAGCGCCGTGCAGCTCGGCCTCACGCCCGGGCCGGAATTCGGCCGCGTTCAGCGCGGCGAGACGATCAAGGGAGTCAGCCCCGACCAGGTGCTTGGCCCGCTGCGGCCGGGCCGCAAAATAGTCATCTCCGGCGACACAGCTCCGTGCGACACGCTCCGCATCGCGGCGCACGGGGCGGACGTGCTCGTTCACGAGGCGACGTTCGCCGAAGAGGAGCTCGAGCGAGCCGCCGAGACGGGCCACTCGACTGCTGGTCAGGCGGCCGCCCTGGCACGGGACGCGGACGTGAAGCTGCTCGCGCTCACCCACCTCTCGATCCGCTACCCGGTGTCCCTGCTCCGCGACGAGGCCCGCGCGACATTCGCTCGCACCGTGTTCCCGCGCGACTTCGACACGATCGAGATCCCGTTTGCCGAACGCGGCGATCCGGAGCTCGTGCGCGGCGATCGAGTGCAGCTGCGCGAAGACGCGGTCGAGGAGGCCGCCGATCCGGCGGCGATCGCCGACGGCTCTCCATGAAGACCGGCAGCATCGAGCGCTTCGAGACCGAGCGCGTGATCTGCGAGCGCCTGCGGCTCGAACACGGCGAGGAGCTCAAGGTGCTGTTGCTCGACGCGCGCGTCTCCTCGACGCTCTGGCCGCGATCGCAGCCACCGACCGAGCGCGATGTCGTCGCGAGCCTCGAGACGAAGGTGCAGCACTGGGAGCGCCACGGTTTCGGCATGTGGCTGCTTCGCGACCGGAGCACGGGGGAGATGGTCGGCCGTGGCGGCCTGCAGTACACCTATGTGGCCGGGCTCGACGACGTCGAAGCCGGGTGGGCGATCGTCCCGGAGCGGTGGCGCCAGGGACTCGCCACCGAGTTCGCGCGGGCGTGCACGATCGTGGCCCTGGATCAGCTCTCGCTGCTGTCGGTCGTGGCGTTCACGCAGCCGGACAACCTGGCCTCGCGGCGGGTAATGGAGAAGGCCGGGTTCCGCTACGAAGGGGAGCTGATCCACGTCGGGCTCCCGCACGTGCTCTACAGGCGCGACGCGCACCGCCGTTGACGGCCAGGCGTGCCGTCAACGCTCGAGCGTTGAAGGCCAGGCTTGTGGAGAAACGTATGAAATATGAGCGTTTCTCGCCCACCCCTTCCCGAGCAGGTGTCTCCCGCCGACCCCGGTGCTACGCTGCAGTCGTCCGCCCCTTTAACTCGGTCCAGAGAGGCCAGGAAGGAGCAAGTTGCAAGGCATGTCGGTCATCCTCGACCGCGAGGACATGCGCCGCACACTCGTGCGGATCGCACACGAGATCGTCGAGAAGAATCCCGACGGATCGATCGCGTTGGTTGGAATTCACCGGCGCGGCGCGGTGCTCGCCCAACGGCTTCACGCGCTGACCAGCGAGCTGCTCGAGCCGGGCGTGCCGCTCGGCTTCGCTGACATCTCCTTCTATCGCGACGACCTCACGATCCGGCCCAGCCATCCGGTCGTCCACGCGACTACGCTGGACTTCCCGGTCGAGGGACGGACGATCGTGATCGTCGACGACGTTCTCTACACCGGCCGAACGGTTCGCGCCGCGATCGACGAGGTGTTCGACTACGGCCGCCCTAACCGGGTCCAGCTCGCGGTGATGATCGACCGCGGCCATCGCGAGTTGCCGATCCGGCCGGACTACGTCGGCAAGAACATCCCCACCTCCCAGGACCAGCGCGTGAACGTCCGCGTCGATGAGATCGACGGCGTCGACGAGGTCAGGATCGGCCCCGCAAACGAACCGAAGCAGGAGGCGGCTTGAGCAAGATTCCACAGCATCTGATCTCGATCGATGACCTCGACCGCGGCGGGATCGAGCGGATCCTCGACCGCGCCGAGTCGTTCGCCGAGGTTTCCGGGCGCGAGATCAAGAAGGTTCCGGCACTACGAGGCCGCACCGTCGTCAACCTCTTCTACGAGGCGAGCACCCGCACGAGCTCGAGCTTCGAGCTCGCCGCCAAGCGGCTCAGCGCCGACGTAGTCAATGTGCGCAGCGCCGGATCGAGCGTCGACAAGGGCGAATCGCTGAAGGACACCGTCCAGACGATGTCGGCCTACGACCCCGCCGCGATCGTGATCCGCTCGCCCCATGCCGGCGCCGCACAGCTCGTGGCCGGGTGGACGTCCGCCGCCGTGATCAACGCCGGCGACGGCAAGCACGAGCATCCAACCCAGGCGCTGCTCGACGTGTTCACGCTGCGCCGCCGGCTCGGCGCGCTCGACGGCGCCAACATCTGGATCGTCGGTGACGTGTTGCACTCCCGCGTCGCTCGCTCGAACATCCTCGCGCTGCAGCGAATGGGCGCGAGCGTGACGGTCTGCGGTCCACCGACGTTGATCCCGCGCGAGATCGAGGCGCTCGGATGCAGCGCGACACCGTCACTGGCGAACGTCCACGAAGCCGACGTGATCTACGTCCTACGAATGCAACAGGAGCGCATGCGGGACTCGTTCGTGCCCTCGCTGCGCGAGTACGCGGCCCGTTACCAGATCAGTGCCGCCGACCTGCGGCCCGGCCAGCTGCTGATGCACCCCGGCCCCGTCAACCGCGGGATCGAGCTCTCGGCCGACGCGATCGATTCACCCCAGGCGCTGATCGGCGAACAGGTCAAGGCAGGGGTGGTTGTCCGGATGGCCGTCCTCTACGAGCTGCTGGTCGGCTCGCCGGCCCTTCAGGCGGTGGCGTGATGAGTGACGAGCGGTTGTTTCACCCCCAGCGGCCCCCGGCGGAGCTGTTGATCAGGGGCGTCCACGTGCTCGACCCGCGCAGCGAGCTCGACGAGCCGCACGACGTACTGATCCGCAAAGGCCGCATCGCAGAGCTCGGCGCCCCCGGATCGCTGCCGTCGCCCGATGAGGCGGAGATCGTCGAGGCGGCCGGCCGGCACCTGTTCCCGGCATTTTTCGACCCGCACGTCCATCTCCGAGCTCCCGGACATGAGTACAAGGAGAACATCGAGACGGGGACCGCGGCCGCTGCGAGCGGTGGGTTCTGCGCCGTGATCGCGATGCCGAATACCGCGCCCGTCGTCGACGACGCGGCGATCCTCGGTTCGCTGATCGAGACCGCCAGTCGAGAGGCACGGGTCCCGGTCGGCTTCCTCGCCTCGATCACGCGCGGCCTGCACGGTGACGAGCTCACCGAGATGGCCGAGCTGCGCGACGCCGGCGCGCTCGGGTTCACCGACGACGGCAAGCCCGTGGCGTCCGCGGGGATGCTGCGCAAGGCGCTTCAGTACCAGCGGCTGAGCGGCGGCGTGATCGCCCTGCACGAGGAGGACCCGCAGCTCTCGCGCGATGGCGTGATGCACGAGGGGGCGGTCTCCGCGAGGCTCGGACTGGCCGGGATCCCGTCCGTATCGGAGTCGACGATGCTCGCTCGAGATGCCGCCCTCGCAGCCTACGAGGACGCCAGGGTCCACTTCCAGCACCTCTCCTGCGTGGAATCGGTCCAGGCGCTGCAGCTCGCCAAGGAGGCCGGCGCGCGCGTGAGCGGCGAGGCATGCCCCCACCATCTGACGCTCACCGAGGATCTCGTCCGCACACTCGACAGCCGCTTCAAGATGAACCCGCCCCTGCGAAGCGAGCGCGACCGCCGCGCCCTGGTGCAGGCCCTGAAGAGCGGCGTCATCGATTGCGTCGCGACCGACCACGCGCCACACGCCCGCCACGAGAAGGAGGTCCCGTTCGAGGAGGCGCTGATGGGTACGACCGGCCTGGAGACGGCGTTCGCGGCGCTGTTCACCGAGCTGGTGCTGCCGGGCGAGCTCGAGCTCGAGCTCGTGATCCTGCGAATGACCGCGGGCGCCGCACTCTACGGGCTGCCCACACCGGCGATCGCGCCCGATCAGCCCGCAAACGTCTGCCTGGTCGACCTCGATGCCAAGTTCGAGGTTGGCGCTGGAGGCTATGCGAGCCGCTCCGAGAACTGCTGCTTCCACGGACGCACGCTGCAGGGGCGAGTGATGCTGACGCTCGCTGCCGGCGCGGTCGTGTTCACCGCACCGCTGCCGGCTCAGACGCCGGCCCTCAGATGAGCGCCTACGTGCTGCTCGAAGACGGCGCCCGCTTTGACGGCGTCGCCTGCGGGGCCGACGCCGCCGCGGTTGGTGAGATCGTGTTCACGACCTCGATGTCCGGCTACCAGGAGGCGATGACCGACCCCAGTTACGCCGGTCAGCTGATCACATTCACCTTTCCCCAGATCGGCAACTACGGCGTCTCCGAGCAGGCGATGGAGTCAGACCGGGTCCATGCACGCGCGGCGATAATGCGCGCCGGCGTCGATAGGGAGGATGCCCCCGGGGCCCAGGCCGGATGGCTCAGCTGGCTCACCGACTGTGGGGTGCCGGCGATCACCGACCTCGACACCCGCGCCCTGGTCCGCCACATCCGCGATGCGGGGGCGATGCGCGGCGGCGTGTTCCCGGAGAGCATCCCCGCGTGGCAGGCGCGCCAGATGATCGAAGACGAGCCATCGATGAGCGGGCGCGACCTCGCCCGCGAGGTGACCCCCCGCGCGCCGATCGTCCTCGGCGACGGCAATGGCGGACCGGGCGGGATCCGAATTTCGATGATCGACACCGGCGTGAAGCTCTCGATCGTTCGCAACCTCCGCTCCCGCGGCGCGACGGTCGAGCTGCACCCCTGCGCGGCCACCGCCCGCCAGCTGCTCGCAAACGATCCGGACGCGATCTTTCTGGCCAACGGCCCGGGCGACCCCGCCGCGCTCGGCTACATCGTGGATACCGTCCGCGAGCTCGTCGGCAAGCGGCCCGTGTACGGGATCTGCCTCGGCCACCAGCTTCTGTGCCGGGCTGTGGGCCTTCAGACCTACAAGCTGCCGTTCGGCCACCACGGCGCCAACCATCCCGTCAAGGACCTGACCACGGGTCGCGTCGAGATCACGAGCCAGAACCACGGCTTCGCGGTGCTCGGACCGAACGGGTCGAAGACGATCGACAATGACGAGGCGGTCCGGTGGGAGACCGATTTCGGTGCCGCGGAGCTGACCCACATCAACCTCTACGACCGGACCGTCGAAGGGCTCACGCTCAAGGACGTGCAGGGCGCCACCGTCCAGTACCACCCGGAGGCCGGGCCTGGACCGAACGATGCGCTGTACCTGTTCGATCGGTTTGTAGAAGAAATAAAGGGCCGGCCTGGAGGCCGGCCCCGTGGTTCGGCCACGACTGGCGGCGAGATCCGATCCCCCAACCAACATGCCTCGTAGAGACGACATCCACAAGATCCTGCTGGTCGGGTCGGGCCCGATCGTGATCGGCCAGGCCGCAGAGTTCGACTACTCGGGCACCCAGGCCTGCCGAGTGCTGATGGACGAGAGCTATGAGGTCGTGCTCGTGAACTCCAACCCCGCGACGATCATGACCGATCCGGAGGTCGCGACCACGACGTATGTCGAGCCGTTGCTGCCGGAGCCGGTGACGCAGGTGATCGAACGCGAGCAGCCCGACGCGCTCCTCGCGACCCTCGGTGGCCAAACGGCCCTGAACCTTGCCAAGGCGTTGCACGAGGACGGGACGCTCGAGCGCCACGGGGTCGAGCTGATCGGTGCCAACTACGACTCGATCAGCCGAGCCGAGGACCGCGAGCTGTTCCGCGAGACGATGACCGCAGCCGGGCTGCGGGTTCCGCGCAGCGCGATCGCCCACACCATCCGCGACGCCACGGAGGCCGTGGATCGGATCGGGCTGCCATTCATCGTCAGGCCGGCGTTCACGCTAGGCGGCACCGGCGGCGGCGTGGTTCGCAGCCTCGACGATCTGGAGAGGATGGTCGGCCGGGGGCTGAAGGCCTCGCCGATCGGTCAGGTGCTGCTCGAGGAATCGGTCCTCGGCTGGGGCGAGTTCGAGCTCGAGGTGATGCGCGATCGCGCCGACAACGTGGTGATCGTCTGCTCGATCGAGAATCTGGACCCGATGGGCGTCCACACCGGGGACAGCGTGTGCGTCGCCCCGCAGCAGACGCTGACCGACAAGCAGTACCAGCAGCTGCGCGACCAGGCGATCGCAGCGATCCGGGCGGTTGGGGTGGAGACCGGCGGCTCGAACGTCCAGTTCGCCGTGAACCCCTCGACCGACGAGATCGTCGTGATCGAGATGAACCCGCGCGTGTCGCGCTCGAGCGCGCTGGCGAGCAAGGCAACCGGCTTCCCGATCGCCAAGATCGCCGCGCGCCTTGCGGTCGGCTACACGCTGCAGGAGATCCCCAACGACATCACCCGGGCCACGCCCGCGAGCTTCGAGCCAGCGATCGACTACTGCGTGGTGAAGTGGCCGAGGTTCGCGTTCGAGAAGTTCCCGGGAGCCGACGCGGGACTGACCACGCACATGAAGTCGGTCGGCGAAGCGATGGCGATCGGCCGCACGTTCAAGCAGGCATTCGCCAAGGCGCTGCGCTCCCGCGAGCTCGACCTCCAGGCCCGCCACCCCGCCGATGACGAAGAGCTCCTCGACCTGCTCGACTCCCCCGGTGCCGAGCGCTTCGACCACCTCCTCGAGGCACTCCGGAGAGGCACCACGATCGACGAGCTGCATCGACGCACGAGCATCGATCCATGGTTTTTGCGCGAGCTGGCGGAGCTCGTGGCCGATTTCGAAGCGCCGTTCGCGGGCGAGCGCAGTTTCAAGTCGGTGGACACCTGCGCGGCGGAGTTCGCGGCGCGGACGCCGTACTACTACTCGGGATGGGAGCGGCGCGCCGCCCACGAGGTCGACCGCGGCGAGCGCGCCAGCATCGTGATCCTGGGCTCGGGTCCCAACAGGATCGGCCAGGGGATCGAGTTTGACTACTGCTGCGTACACGCGGCCCAGACCGTCAGGGAAAGCGGGCGGGACGCGGTGATGATCAACTGCAACCCCGAAACGGTGTCAACGGACTACGACACCTCCGACCGGCTCTACTTCGAGCCGCTGACGCTCGATCACGTGCTCGGCGTCTGCGAAATCGAGCAGCCCGAAGGGGTGATCGTCCAGTTCGGCGGGCAGACGCCGCTCAAGCTCGCCGCGGGCCTGCACGAAGCCGGCGTGAGGATCCTCGGCACGAGCATCGACGCGATCGACCTGGCGGAGGATCGGGCACGGTTCGGAGGCCTGCTCGACCGGCTCGGGTACAACGCGCCGCCCTATGCGACGGCCACCTCGGCAGAGGAGGCTCTGCAGCGGGCACCCGACGTTGGGTTCCCGCTGCTTGTGCGACCGAGCTACGTCCTCGGCGGGCGGGCGATGGAGATCGTCTACAGCCTCAGCGACCTGCGCGACTACCTGGGCCGCGTGCACGTCGAGAACGCCCGATCGAACCCCGCGATCTATCTCGATCGTTTCCTCGAGGACTCAATTGAGGTCGACGTCGACGCGATCTGCGACGGCGAGGACGTATGGATCGCAGGTGTCATGCAGCACGTCGAGGAGGCCGGAATCCACTCCGGGGATTCCGCCTGCGTACTGCCCCCGCACACGCTCGGCGAGGAGATGCTCGCGCAACTCGAGGAGCACACCGCCGGCATCGCCCGGGCGCTCGGTGTCGTCGGCCTGCTCAACGTCCAGTACGCGATCCGCGACGACAGGCTGTTCGTGATCGAGGCCAATCCGCGTGCCTCGCGGACGGTCCCGTTCGTCTCCAAGGCGATCGGTCTGCCGGTCGCGAAGCTTGCCTGCAGGATGATGCTCGGCGAGCGGATATCCGATCTCGAGCTGCCGCAGGACACGCGCAACGGGCATGTCTGCGTGAAAGAGGTCGTGCTTCCCTTCGACCGCTTCGCCGGGGCGGACGCGCTGCTCGGGCCCGAAATGCGCTCGACCGGCGAGGTGATGGGCATCGCGCGCGACTTTCCCCAGGCTTTCGCGAAGGCGCAGGCGGCCGCGGGCGCGAAGCTTCCCGGCTCCGGGACCGCGTTCATCACCGTCGCCGACGGCGACAAGCCGGCCGCGACGGGAATCGCCACGGTCCTGCACGATCTCGGCTTCAGGATCATCGCCACGCGAGGCACCGCGCAGGCGATCCGCAAGATGGGGATCCCCGCCGAGACGATCAACAAAATCGGCGAGGGCTCGCCGCACGTCGTCGACTGGATCGAGCGAGACGAGGTGGACATCGTGATCAACACCCCGGTTGGCACCGGCGCGCGGACGGACGGCTACGAGATCCGCAGTGCCGCCGTCGCGCGCGGGATCCCGTGCATCACGACGATGACCGGCGGAATGGCAGCGGCCCGCGCCATCTCCGCAGCGCGCCGCGGTGCGCCAGAGGTCCTCTCGCTGCAGGAGATCCACGCCGCGGCGCGCGTCGCGTCGGGAACGTGAGCGCGCCGGACCGAGTGCAGGCACCCTTCCGTCGCCGGCCCGCGACCGTCAGCCGGCGTGAGCGGCACGGCGCTTACGCCGTGCTTCGCTGCGAGGACCCGGATGGCCCACGGCCGCAGGCCGGGCAGTTCTACATGCTCACGGCGGCCGAGCGCTGGGGGGGAGGGGAGGCCGAGCGGCCGTTCCTGCCGCGGGCATTCAGCGTGATGCGCGCGCCCAGAGAGACCGCCCAGCTCGAGTTCCTGCTCGAAGATGTCGGACCGGGCACGAAGCGCCTAGACGAACTGGGACGCGGAGATCAGCTGTTGATCCTCGGCCCCCTGGGTGTCGGTTTCAAGCCACCGCGCGACGAACGCTCCGCGCTGCTCGTTGGCGGCGGCGTTGGGATCGCACCGCTTGCGATCTTGCAGGACCAACTGGCCGGCGAGCCGCGACCGCTGCTCGGATTCCGGGACCGCAGGCACGCGGCCGGAGCGGAGTTGCTCCGAGCACCGCGCGTCGCGACCGACGACGGCAGCGTGGGCCATCATGGGCTGGTGACCGAGCTGATGGAGTCAGAACTCGACAGCGGCGAGCGGTTCGAGGTATACGCATGCGGCCCGGAGCCGATGCTCGACGCCGTCCACGCGATCTGTACCGAGCGTTCGGTCCCGGTGCAACTCGCGCTCGAGTCCGGGATGGCGTGCGGGTTCGGGGCGTGCTTCGGTTGCGTGGTTCCGACGCGCGAGGGGTACCTTCGGCTGTGCATCGACGGACCGGTACTGGACGGCGCGCTCCTGTGAGCATTGAGTTCTGCGGCATCGAGCTGGAGCACCCGATCATCAACGCCTCGGGCACGTTCGACGCGATCGCCGCCCACCGCGCGTTCGGCGATGCGCTGCTCGAGCGCTTCCCATTCGCCGCATTCGTCTCCAAGACGGTGACGCTCGCGCCGCGCGAGGGCAATCCGCCGCCGCGACTGTGGGAGATCGCCGGCGGCATGATCAACTCGATCGGGCTGCCGAACAAGGGACTGGCCGGATACCTCGAGCACGACCTGCCTCGTCTTGCCGTGCTCCCAGTGCCGCTGATCGTCAACGTCATGGGGTTCAGCCGTCAGGAGGTCGGTGAGCTCGTCGGCGCGTTCGCCGACCGCGAGGAGGTTTCGGCGCTCGAGCTCAACGTTTCCTGTCCGAACGTCGAGACCGGACTGGTGATGGGTGCCGACCCTGCCGAGCTAGCGGCGCTGCTCGAACACGTGCGTCCGCTGACGAGCAAGCCTCTGATCGTCAAGCTCACCCCGAACGCCTCCGATGTCGCCGCCGTTGCGCGGGCCGCCGAGGCGGCCGGCGCGGATGCCCTGTCGCTGATCAACACGATCCGCGGCATGGCGTTCGATCCTCGGACCGGGCGGCCCTGGCTGGGGGGAGTGACGGGCGGCGTGTCAGGCCCGGCCGTGCGCGCGGTCGCACTCGCGCAGGCGTACATGATCGCGCAGGCGGTTGCGATCCCGTTGGTCGGCATGGGCGGCGTGCAGCGCGGCCAGGACGCCCTCGATCTGATGCGCGCGGGCGCACAAGTCGTGGCGGTCGGCACTGAGAATTTTCGCGATCCCACGGCCGCGTTGAGAATCAACTCGGAGCTCGATCGAATCCTCGCAAATAGAGAAGTTTTCGGACGCTCCTAGTCGAGCCTCGCGGGTCACACAGATTTCCAGGGAAACAAGTTGCTAACAGCACATAAAAGACCCTGCAAAACCGTGTCTATTCTCGCAACCACGCTCGACATGACTGAACCTCAACGTGAGGTCGAGTCGAATTGCGCAGATTTGTCTTGATCGGGCGCCCTCAAGATGTATAGTCGCCGCCCATGCCGCCGGTCAGCGAATCGCTCTCCAAGCCCATCGCTGCGCCGGAACGCTCCCTTGTGCAACGAATGGAGGCGCTCCAGCGCGCGAACGACATCCGAAGCCGCCGGGCGCAGCTCAAACGCGACCTGAAGGCCGGACGTCAGCCGATCGATGAGCTGTTGCTCAACCCGCCCGAATACCTCGAAACCGCGAAGGTCTTCGACCTGCTGCTAGCCGTGCCGAAGTACGGTCGCGTAAAGGTGAACAAGATCCTGTCGCAGTGCAGGATCTCGCCGAGCAAGACGATCGGCGGACTCTCGCAGCGCCAGCGCGATGAGCTGGTCGCAATGATGCGCCGCCGCTAGTGACACTCTTCGCCCCCGTGGCGAAGGTATTCGTGATCACCGGGCCGTCGGGGGTAGGGAAAGGGACGTTGATCAACGGGCTGCGGGAACGCATCCCCGAGCTGGACCTGTCGGTCTCCGCGACTACCCGCAAGCCGCGGGCGACGGAGCGCGAAGGCGTTGACTATCACTTCCTCACGCCCGATGAATTTGAGCGACGCGTAGCAGCCGAAGACTTCGTCGAGCACGCGGAATACTCAGGCAACCGCTACGGGACGCTTCGCTCAGAGCTCCGACGTCGGCTCGACGCGGGCGTCCCGGTCGTGCTCGAGATCGAGGTGCAGGGCGCCCGCCAGGTGCGCGCCGCGATGCCGGACGCCGTGGCGGTGTTCATCGCGCCGCCGTCGCCCGAGGCACTCCGCGTGCGGCTGATTGGCCGGGGCACCGACAGCCCCGAGCAGGTTGAGGAACGGTTGCGCACCGCCGAGCGAGAGCTCGAGGCGCAGTCCGAGTTCGCCCACGTCGTCGTCAACGACCGCCTCGAGCAGGCGATCGACGACCTGGTCGGGATCGTGCGAGCTGCCTCGGCGCCATCGGGGGCCCGCTAATCTGTGGGGTGGGCGGGTACCGAATTCGAAAGGAAGCACCGACTTGATCTCACCCCGCATCGACAAACTGCTCGAGCATGTCGATTCCGACTACGCCAGCGTGATCGTCGCGGCCAAGCGCGCCCGGCAGATCAACTCCTACTACCACAACCTCGGCGAGGGCACCTTTGACGAGTTCCCGCCGCCGATGGTCGACACACGCTCGAAGAACTACCTGACGATCGCGCTCGAAGAGGTCGCTCAGGGCAAGCTCAAGTACCACTACAGATAAGGACCCGCCCACCGACGCGAGCCCGCCACCGACTCCGCCCGACTAGGAGCGCACTGTGGCCCGGTTGCTGATCGGCGTGAGCGGTGGGATCGCGGCATACAAGGCGCTCGAGACCGTGCGCCTCGCGGTCAAGTCGGGCTACTCAGTACGGGTTATCCAGACCGAGGCGAGCCTGCAGTTCGTCGGCCGGGCCTCATTCGAGGCGCTCACAGGTGCGCCCGTCCTGGTCAGCGAGTTCGAGGCCGACCCGGCCCGTGGCACCTACCCGGGAGAGCCGCCAGCCGAGCGTGCGCCGATCAGCCACCTGGCGCTGGTCGAGCGCGCCGACGTGTACCTGATCGCGCCCGCGAGCGCCAACACGATCGCCAAGCTGGCGCACGGACACGCCGACAATCTGCTCTGCACGGCGGCGCTCGCCGCGGACTGTCCGGTGGCGGTCGCGCCGGCGATGAACAATCGGATGTTTCTGAACCCGGCGACGCAGGCCAACCTCGAGCTGCTGCGCTCGCGCGGGGTCACCGTGATCCCGCCGGGGGAGGGGGATCTCGGCTCCCACGGCGAGCACGGGGTCGGTCGTCTGGCCGAGCCCCCGGAGCTGCTCGAGACCTGTGAATCCTTGCTGACGCCGCCGTCCCTCAGGGGCGTGCGCGTGCTGGTCAGCGCCGGCGGGACCCGTGAGCCGATCGACAGCGTCCGCTTCATCGGCAACCGCTCGTCGGGGCGGATGGGACTGGCGCTGGCGCGCCAGGCGGCTCGCCGCGGCGCCGCGGTGACCGTCGTGGCGGCGAACGTCGCGCTGCCGGCGCCAAGCGACGCGCGAGTGATCGAGGCGGACAGCGCGGCCGCGCTCGCGCGCACGTGCGCGGAGGAATTCGACCACTGTGACGTCCTCTTGATGGCCGCCGCGGTCGCCGACTTCCGCCCGGCGAGCCCCGCCGCGCAGAAGCTGAAGAAAGACCACGGCGTCCCCGAGCTGCGGCTCGAGCCGACCGAGGACGTGCTCAGCGCGCTGGTCGCGCGGCGCCGTCCCGACCAGGTCATCGTCGGGTTCGCTGCCGAGCACGGCGCCGCTGCCCTCGACTACGGACGCGGGAAGCTCGCGCGCAAGCAGCTCGACGCGATCGTCGTCAACGACGTCTCGCAGTCGGGTATCGGCTTCGACGCGACGGATAACGAGGCGACGATCATCGCGGCCGACGGTCAGGAGCAAAAGGTCGCCCGCGCCAGCAAGGATTCGGTCGCCGGCGCGGTCCTTGATGAAGTGCAACGAATTCGGAGAGCCCGGGAGGGAGCGGATGGAGCCGTCGGAGCAGGCACCCGTAGCACCGCAGGAGTCTGAGGCCTTCGCGGCGCTGGCCAGGCGGCTCGCCGAGAACGTCTCGCGCGCCGTGCAGATCCGCCCGGAGACGCTAGATCACGTGATCGTCGCGCTGCTGGCAGAAGGTCACGTGCTGGTGGAGGACTACCCCGGAGTCGGCAAGACCGCTTTGGCCCGCGCGATCGCGCGGTCGATCGACTGTCAGTTCGCGCGCGTCCAGTGCACCTCCGACCTGCTGCCCGCCGACGTGGTCGGCACCAACGTCTACGACCAGCGCGAGCAGCGCTTCGAGTTCCGCCCGGGCCCGGTGTTCGCCAACATCGTGCTCGTCGACGAGATCAACCGCGCCTCCCCGAAGACCCAATCGGGATTGCTCGAATGCATGCAGGAGCGGCGCGTGACGGTCGACGTCCAGACGCACGAGCTGGCCCGTCCGTTCCTCGTGCTCGCCACGCAGAACCCGATCGAGTATGAGGGCACCTATCCGCTGCCGGAGGCCCAGGTGGACCGCTTCATGGTGCGGGTCTCGCTCGGCTACCCGTCGCGCAATGCCGAGGCCGGAATGCTCGCCGACCACGAGGCTGGTGATCGAGTCCAGAGCTTGACACCGGCGGCGACCGCCGCCGAGGTGCTCGCCGCCCAGGACGCCGCCACCCGGATCCGGGCCTCCGGCCCGCTTCGCGACTACGTCGTGCAGGTTCTGTGGCGCACCCGCGAGGACCCCAGGGTGGAGCTCGGTGCAAGTCCCCGCGCGGGGCTGATGTTGCTGCGGGCAGCCAAGGCGCACGCCATGATTAGTGGTCGCGATCACGCGCTCCCAGACGACGTGCAGGCGCTCGCGCAGCCCGTCCTCGCCCACCGCCTGGTACTGGCTCCCGAGCTTGCGCGGGACGCGGCGCCAGACGTCGTCGCCGACGCGGTGGCGTCGGTCAGGGCGCTGTGATGAAGCGGGCGTGGGGCGTCGCGGCGGCCGGGCTGCTGCTGCTGTTGCTCGCCCTCACGTTCGACGCCGCTCCGCTGTTCGTACCGGCGATCGGTTTCCTCGCGCTCGGCATGATCGTGCCCGCCTGGGTCGCGCTGAGCGCTCGCGGCTCGAGCGTGGAGCGCCAGTTCGACGCCGACCGCGTGGTCGAGGGCGAGCCGCTGGAGGCGACACTAGAGGTCCGCGCGAGCATTCTCGGGCTGCCGGGCGGCGCGGTCGACGACCCGCTCGCACCGGCTCCGGTGCCGCTCGAGGCAGCGCTGTCGCCGCTGCACGGGGCGCGCACGGCGCACGTGCGGCTCGTCACCCGCTTCCCGCGCCGCGGCCTGCACCACCTCGATCCACCGTGCTTGATCGTCACCGACACGCTGGAGCTCGCGCGGAGCCTCCGGGTCTCGGGCTCGCCGGCCAAGGATGTGCTCGTGCTGCCGCGCACCGAGGCCGTTCAGTGGGCCGCCGGGGAGCGGGCCGGCCGCTCGGACGCGATGGCCGGCGCACCGCATGCCGAGCCGTTCGCGGCCGTCGATATCGATGGGCTTCGTCCCTACCAACCAGGGACCCCTGCTTCCCGTATCCACTGGCCCGCGCTCGCGCGCGGGGCGGGGCTGCTCGAACGGCGACTGCAGGCAGATGGTGAAACGCGTCCGCTCGTGATCCTCGATGCGCGCGGCGAAGGCCCCAGCGAGCATCTCGATGCCGCCGTCCGAGCCGCGGCATCGCTGGTCCTCGAGCTCGCCCGGGGCGGCGGCTGTGGCGTGCTGCTCCCTGGCGAGCGCCGGCCAGTCGTGGTCGAGAGCGATCTCGCGGCGTGGCCGAGCGCGCACGCCAAACTCGCGCTGGTGGCGCAGACGACCCGGGCGCCGGTGCTGGCCGCGGGGACCAGGCCGGGACCGATCATCTACGTGGCCGCACAACCGCTCGACCGGCTCCCGGCAGGCCTTGCGGGCTCCGGTAGCGGCGCTCGCATCCTGGTGCTGCCAAAGGGCTGCAGCAGCCGTCCTGCGTCCGCACCCAGCTTCTCGGTCGCGGGTTGCCAAGGGTTCGTGCTGCGTGCCGCCGGGCGCTGGAAGAAAGACTCCGGGAGACGGAGGGCCGTCGCGTGAGCTCCGGGACTCAGGTCGCGGTGATGCCCGCCGCCGGCCGCCAGCGAGCGGGGGCCAGGCTCCAGCCACGTAGCGAAGTGCAGCGACCGGTCTTCAGGCTGGTTGCGTTTGCCACGCTTGCGCTCTACGGCGTACTCCGGTGGGCGACGCTGCTTCAGCCGGCCGCGGGGGGACGCCTGGCTGGGCTGTTCGTCCTCACGGTGGCGGTGGCGGCGGGGGGGATGCTGCTCCGTGACCGGGCGGCGGTGCTCGTCGCCGTCAGCTCGATCCTCGCCGTGCTCGCGATGTTCGCGCTCTCCGGCGTCCCGGTCTCGTGGGTGACGCATTTCCGGATTGCCGTTACGGCGAACGCGATCAGCGACGGGCTCTCTTCGTTGCCCGGTGCGCTCGTGCCGTACCTGGGGATCAACCAGGAGGTGCGGATGGTGATCGTGCTCGGCGCGGGCGTCCTGCTGCTGGACGCGGCGCTGCTGCTGGCGTTCTCGCCACGCTCGATCAGCGACGTTCGACGGGCGGCGGTGGCCGTGCCGCTGGTCGCATTGGCGGTCGTGCCTTCGACCCTGGTACGTCCGAGCCTGCCCTACCTGCAGGGTCTGGTGCTGTTCGCGCTGCTCGCCACGTTCATGTGGGGCGAGCGGATCCGCGGGCACGATGCTGCGACGGCGATCGCACTAGCCACGCTCGCCGGGGTCGCGGCCGTGATCGCGGCGCCCGCGCTCGACCAGCACAAGCCGTGGCTCAACTACGAAGCGCTGGCGAGCAAGCTCGCTGGCCAGCATGTCGACACGTTCGACTGGTCGCAGAACTACGGGCCACTCAACTGGCCACGCAACGGTTCAGAGGTGCTCGCGGTCAAGGCCGGACGACCCGACTACTGGAAAGCCGAGGACCTCGACTTGTTTGACGGCCGAGGTTTCTCCCAGGGAACGCTGATTGCCGGTCAGCAGATCGCGCAGCCTGATGCGGACGCGATCGCGCAATGGACACAGACGCTGCAGGTCACGCTCAAGGGGATGCGCACCAGCAATGTGATCGCGGCTGGGGACGCGCCACAGGCACCGACCGATATCTCGGAGGTGGTGTTGCCAGGATCCAGCTCCGGGACGTGGACAACCGGGGCTGACCTGGTTCCCGGCGACAGCTACTACGTCACGACCTACTCGCCCCAGCCGAGCGCGGCGGAGCTCACCGATGCCGGCAGCGACTACTCGCAACCCGGACTCGAGCCGGATCGCATAATGCTGCTCCCGCAGACGGGCACCTCGAGCGTGCAGCCGGAGGTCCTGTTCCCGACGTTTCACTCAAAGCTTCCGGTGCGAAGCGAGGTTCCCATCTACAGCGGGCGGGGAGCCGCCGTCGTGCGCACCTCCCCGTATGCCCCGGCCTTCGCGCTCGCGCAGCGGCTGGCGGACCGGGCAAAGACGCCGTACGCATTCGTGCTCAGCGTCGAGCGATACCTCGGCCGTGGCTTCACCTATTCGGAGAACCCGCCGACCAGTCGCTATCCGCTCGAGACCTTCCTCTTCAAGACCAAGCTCGGCTACTGCCAGCAGTTCGCAGGCGCAATGGCGCTGCTGTTGCGCATGGGCGGGATTCCGGCGCGGGTAGCTACCGGCTTTACCACCGGAAGCTACGACACCGCGACGCACAGCTATGTCGTGACCGACCAGGACGCCCATGCATGGGTCGAGGCTTGGTTCCCGCACTACGGCTGGGTTCGCTTTGACCCCACTCCGGTCTCCGCGCCGGCCCGCGGCGGACACACGCCGATCGCACCGGGCGGATCGACGAGCGGCGGCGGCTCCACGAACTCCGGTCTCGTCAGACACGAGCTGCCGTCAGTCGCCTCGACGAGCTCGACGACCCACGGAAACGGAAGCTCGGCGCTCCTGTTCGTGCTGGCGGGGCTCATCCTCGCGGCCGCCCTGGTAGCGGGGCTGGTGCTGTGGGCCCGGCACCGACGGGCCGCCGCGGACGCCGACGAGCTGCTGGCCGAGCTCGAGCGTGCACTGGCCCGCAGCGGCCGCCCGATCGAAGCCGGCGTGACGCTCGCCGCGCTCGAGCGCCGCTTCCGCGCCTCGCCCGCCGCCTCCGGCTACATCCGAGCGCTCAGGCTGGCGCGCTACGGGGCCGGC
Source organism: uncultured Solirubrobacterales bacterium (assembly GCA_963824755.1). GTDB lineage: Bacteria > Actinomycetota > Thermoleophilia > Solirubrobacterales > Solirubrobacteraceae > Palsa-465. Next base: position 450,314 of record CAWGQT010000002.1, read on the forward strand.
GCGGCGAGGCCGACCGCGAGGCAGCGGCGGGCGCTGCGGACACAGCTCAGGGCGGGGCTCGGCCTCGGCGGCACGCTGCGCGCGTGGTGGGCGCTCCCGCCCCGCATGAGACGCGCCGAGAACGACTAGGCGTAGCCTTACACTGAAGAATTCAATGGACGATCTGTATGACCTATACAGGCGGGGGACTGAGCTGCTCGAGGCGGGCCACAACCATCAGGCGACGATTCCGCTGAGCCGCGCTCGCGACCTGGCCCCGGACAAGACTTCGATCCGGGAGGCGTTGGGTCGCGCGTTCTTCGGGGCACAGCGCTACGAGCAGGCCGCAGCGGAATTTGAGGCGGTGATCGAGCGCGCCCCGACCAACGACTACGCGCTGTTCTGCTTCGGCCGATCGCTGCAGATGCTCGGCCGCCACGCGGAAGCGCGCAAGCCGCTCGCCCTGGCCGCCTGCCTCCAGCCCGGCCGCCGCGATTACGAGCTCTACCGCGACCGAGCTCGAGCCGCCGCCGCCCGCTCATAGCGCCGCACTCCCGCCGCTCTGCCGTCGATCCGCGGGTCGCCCCCGCGAGCAGGTGAACCTCCGGTCGCGCCGAAAGCAGTCACGGCCGCCAACGAAGCACGAAGGAGGGACTCGTGGCAAACCTGCACGGGGGTAGACGGCGATCACCGAGATCGGTCGGAGCCGATCTCCAGGCCCATGCCTCGGAAGGACCGGCGATCGATGAGCCGGCCGACCGTTCGCGTCCGGCGAGGGTCGAGCAGGCTTGTCCGACGTGCGGGCTCAGGATCGTCCAGAGAGTCTCCTGGCTGACGCTCGAGCATTGCCCGCGATGCGTCGCACATCGCCGCCGACCGGTCCCGTTGACAAACAGAAGCATCGCCGCTTAGCCCTCGTCTCCGTGGACCGAGACACCCACCTCCGGCTAGGCGGAGCGTGGCTTCACCGAACGACAACAGCGGTGCTACCCTCCAGACACAGCTTCTCGCGCCGGGCGCTTCCCGGTGAAGTACAGGAAGTGGGCGCACGCCCGCTTTTTTTATGAGTTTTATGACGGAGGAGATCGTGAGTGAACTCCACACGGAGATCGAAGAGCGGCTCTCGCAGAGCGAGCCGGAGGTGGAGGTGCTGCTAGCGGAGGTTTCCGGCAGCACCCTGTGCCTGTTCATCGATCACCCCGACGGTGTGACGCTTGCCCTCTGCGAACGAGTGTCCGGGCACCTCAACGACTATCGCGACCGCTACTCGCTGGAAGTGTCCTCGCCCGGCCGGGATCGTCCGCTCACCAAGCCGCAGCACTACAGCCGCTTCCTCGGTCGTCACGCGCGCCTACGGCTGCGCGAGGCACAGCCGGATGACACCGGCGCGGCCCAGACAGGCGAGGCTGGACGCCGAGCGGGCCGCAAGCGCGCGGGCCACAAGAGCCTCACCGGCGAGCTGGTCGGCGCCTCCGACCAGGATGTGACGATCGCCGCCGACGGCGGGATCGTCACGATCCCCTACGACCAAATCGCCCGCTCCAACCTCGTCCCCGGAGACTGAGCCATGTCGAGAGAGATCGTCGAAGCCGTACGAGGCCTCGCCGCTGAGAAAAACATCTCCCACGAGAAGCTGATGGAAGCGCTCGAGGATGCGCTGCTGTCCGCGTACAAGAAGACCCCTGGGGCTGCCCGCTACGCGAAGGTGGAGATGGACCGCGACAGCGGTGACTTCAAGGTCTGGGAGCTCAAGATCCCGCCGGAGCTCGAGGAGCAGCTGCTAGTCGATGCGACGATTGACCAGCAGCCGACCGTCGACCCGGAGACGGGCGAGATGCGCGACCCGCCGGAGCCCGAGATCGACCTCGAGAAGCTCAAGGAGTTCGAGGACGAGATCGAGACGGAGGACGTCACGCCGCACGACTTCGGGCGGATCGCGGCGCAGACCGCCAAGCAGGTGATCCTGCAGCGGATCCGCGAGGCCGAGCGCGACATGATGTTCGAGGAGTACCGCGACCGCGTCGGCGAGTTGATCACCGGCATCGTCCAGCAGTCGGATTCCCGCTACACGCTCGTGCAGCTGCGCGAGCGGGTCGAAGCGCTACTGCCCAAATCCGAGCAGGTCGAGGGTGAGCGCTACGACCATTCTCAGCGAATCAAGGCGGTGATCAAGGACGTGTCGAACTCGACCAAGGGTCCCTCGATCATCGTCTCCCGCCGCGATCCGGAGCTGATCAAGTCGCTGTTCGAGCTGGAGGTACCGGAGATCGCCGACGGGCTGGTGGAGATCACCGGCGTCGCACGTGAGCCCGGCTACCGGTCGAAGATCGCGGTCGTCTCCCACGTCGACGGCGTCGACCCGGTGGGGGCATGCGTTGGCCCGCGCGGCTCCCGTGTGCGGATGGTGGTCTCCGAGCTTCGCGGCGAGAAGATCGACATCATCCCCTACAACGACGAGCCGGCCCGGTTCGTCGCCAAGGCCCTGTCGCCCGCGCGGGTACGCGAGGTGCTCGTCGACGACGATGCCAAGCAGGCCACGGTGATCGTGCCCGACGACCAGCTTTCGCTGGCGATCGGCCGCGAGGGTCAGAACGCGCGCCTCGCGGCGCGGCTGACCGGGTGGCGGATCGACATCCGCTCAGAGACGGAGTTCGCCGCTGAGGAGGCTGCGCACGGCTACGAGCAGGAGGAGGCGCAGGGCCGCTGCGCCGCGATCCTCTCAAACGGCCGTCGCTGCCCCAACGCCGCCCTGCCGGGCTCGCGCTACTGCGGCATCGAGGCTCATCAGGCGCTCGCCAACAAGGACACGGACCAGGTTGAGCCCGCCCAGGCCGACGAATTGAGTCCCGCCCAGCCCGCCTCCGCCGCCCCGCCGGCCGGAGGGGCCCCCGCCGACGCCGGCGGTGCTCCTGCGACCGAGGGGGCGACCTCATAGGCCTTCTAGACTGGGGGGTACATGAATAAGCGCGTGCACGAGATCGCGAAGGAACGGGGACTGCCGGCCAAGCAGGTGCTCGAAGCGCTGAAGTCGGCCGGCGTCAACGTGAAGGCCGCCTCCTCATCGGTGGACGAGGCGGTCGCCCAACGGGTGCTCGGAAATGGCGATGGCGCCGCCGCGAAGCAGCCCGCCGGCGGCAAGCCGCAGGACGCAGCGCCGTCCACGCGCCGTGGCGATGGTGGCCGCGCACAATCCCCCAAGCGCGAATCCGTCGCGCCCGCGGACACCCAGCGCACCGAGCAGCAGCACAAGCCGCGTTCCGAGGCCCAGCAGCAGCAGCCGGGCTCCGAGGCCGAGCAGCAGCAGCCCAGCTCCGAGGCCGAGCAACAGCAGCCCAGCTCCGAGGCCGAGCAACAGCAGCCCAGCTCCGAGGCCCAGCAACAGCAGCCCAGCTCCGAGGCCCAGCAGCAGGCACCAGCAGACGCGCCAGCCGATCGTCCCCAGCGCTCCGAGCCCGCCGGCAATGGTGAGCCCGCACACAAGCGCCCGACCCGCGATTCGCTTCAGGGCGAGCGCACACCCGGCGCAGCGGGCGGACGGCGCCGCGTGGTGATCGATTCACAGGCTTCCCGCCGCGCCCCTGGTGGCGGCACCGCCACGCAGTCAAACCAGCCCCCGCGCCGACAGCGCCGCGGTCGCCGCCGGCGCGCGGTGTACGACGAGGAGGCGGCGGCGCGTCCCGCAGCGCGGACGGCGGTCGCCGAGCCGGGCGTAGTTCAGATCAACTCGGGGTCCACGGTCAAGGACGTCGCCGAATACCTCGATGTGCCGGTGCCGGAAGTGATGAAGAAGCTGATGGCGCTCGGCGAGATGAAGACGCTGACGACGACGCTTTCGGATGACTCGATCGCAGTGCTGGCCGCCGAGCTCGGCAAGAACGTCGAGATCATCCATTCCGAGGACGAGACGGTCACCGAGCCGGTGTTCCAGGACTCCGAGGAAGAGCTCGTCGAGCGGGCACCGGTCGTGACGATCATGGGACACGTCGACCACGGCAAGACCTCGCTCCTGGATGCGATCCGCGAGACCGAGGTCGCCGCAGGCGAGGCCGGCGGCATCACCCAGCACATCGGCGCATACCAGGTCCACCACGGCGAGAAGACCGTGACGTTCCTCGACACGCCGGGCCACGAGGCATTCACCGCGATGCGCGCCCGCGGCGCGAAGGTGACCGACATCGCTGTCATCGTGGTCGCCGCCGATGATGGCGTGAAGCCGCAGACTCAGGAGGCGATCGACCATGCCAAGGAGGCCGGCGTGCCGATCCTCGTCGCGGTCAACAAGATCGACAAGCAGGGCGCCGACCCCACCCGCGTGCGCACCGAGATGACCAACCTCGGGCTGCAGCCGGTCGAGTGGGGAGGCGACACGGAATTCGTCGACGTCTCCGCGAAGACCAAGGAGGGCCTCGACGACCTGCTCGAGACGATCGTGACGATGGCCGAGCTCGAGGAACTGCGCGCGAACCCCGAAGCCCCTGCGTCCGGGACCGTGATCGAGTCCAAGCTTGATGCGGGCCGCGGCCCGGTCGTGACGATCCTCGTCAGCCGCGGGACGCTCGAGGTCGGCGACGCGCTCGTCGCCGGCGCCCACTGGGGTCGGGTCCGCGCGATGCAGGACTTCCTTGGCACCCGGGTCGCCCAGGCGCTCCCCGGCGAACCCGTCGAGGTGCTCGGCTTTGACGGTGTGCCCGAGGCCGGCGAGCATGTTCGCGCGGTCGAGCACGAGCGCCGCGCTCGACACCTCGCGGCGGAGCGCGCTACGCGCCTGAAGGCCGAGTCGCTGGCGCGCCGCGCCGGCAAGCGGATCTCGCTCGAGGACATCTTCAAGAGCGGCGTACAGGAGCTCAACCTGGTGCTGAAGTCCGACGTCGCGGGTTCGCTCGAGGCGATCGAGGACGAGATCGCGAAGCTGCCGCAGGAGGAGGTCTCGGTCAACGTCATCCGCGGCGCCGTCGGTGCCGTCACCGAGTCCGACGTGATGCTCGCGGCCGCGTCCGACGCCGTGATCTTCGCCTTCAACGTCAGGCCGGTCGGCGACGCCCGCGCCGTGGCCGAGCGTGAGGGCGTCCAGATTCGGCCCTACGCGGTGATCTACCGCGCGATTGAGGACCTGCGCAGCGCCATGCAGGGCATGCTCGCGCCCGAGGAGGTCGAGGAGACGCTCGGCACGGTCGAGGTCCGCCAGATCTTCCGCGCCTCGCGAGTCGGCACAATCGCGGGCTCGCACGTCACCGAGGGAAGGATCATCCGCGGGTCGAAGGTCAGGCTGGTGCGTGACGGCACGGTCGTCTACGACGGCGAGATCGCGAGCCTGCGCCGCTTCAACGAGGACGTCCGCGAAGTCGCCGCCGGCTTCGACTGCGGCATCGTGCTCCAGAACTTCGCCGACATCAAGGAAGGCGACGTGCTCGAGGCGTACGCCACCCGCCAGGTCGAGCGCGAGCTCGCATAGGACACTCATGCCCACGGGCGGCTACGTCGCCGTGCTGGTGATCGACCTGCACTTCCCGGATGCGGGGAGCCTCAAGAGCAAGCGCAAGGAGCTCTCCTCGATCAAGGCCCAGCTCCACGGACGACTCGGAGCAGCGGTCTCGGAAACCGCTCACGCCGACCTGTGGCAGCGCGCCACGCTCACCGCGGCGCTGACCGGGGGGTCGCTGGCCACGCTTTCTGCCGCAGTGGACAAACTGGAGCGCTGGCTTGAGTGGAGGTGTCCGGATGGCGTACGGATCCAGCGGGTAATGGCCTCCATAGAAGAGCTCCAGGACGTTATCCCAACGTTTAGCGTGGAGGGATAGGATGGCCGACGGACGCATGCGCCGAGTCGACGCAGCGGTGCAAGCTGTCCTGAGCGAGGCGATCGCGAAAGATCTCAAGGATCCCCGCGTGGGATTCGTGACAGTGACCGGAGTCAAGACCAGCCCAGACCTGCGGCACGCCCGCGTCTACGTGAGCGTGCTAGGCGACGACCAACAGCAAGCGGACAGCCTCGCGGGGCTCCGCTCCGCACACGGCTTCCTGCAGCGGCGCGTCGCCGATGAGCTGACCTTGAAGCACACGCCGACGCTGACGTTCGAGTACGACGAATCGGTCGACCGCGGAATGCGGATCACCGAGCTGCTCGACCAGGAGCGGGAGCGGCCCCAGTGACAGAGAACGGCAACCGCTCGAGCCGCAACGAGGCACTCGACCGACTGCGGGCCGCCGACAAGCTCGTGGTCGTCACCCATGAGAACCCGGACGGCGACGCCCTCGGCTCGCTGATCGCGATGCAGCAGATCCTGACCGCGCTCGGCAAGGACGCAACGATGTTCATCGACGCTTCGGATCTGCCGCTTCCGCCGGAGTACCGATTCCTGACGCTCGAGGCCCTCGTCAGCTCGCCTCCCCAGGATCTGGACTCGCGCACGATCGTGTTTCTGGACTGCGGCAACCTCGAGCGCAACCCGGCGGCCGAGGCGTTCGAGAAGCCCGCGGCCCACATTCTCAATATCGACCACCACCACGACAACACGCGCTTCGGGACAGTCAATCTCGTCGATCCCCACGCCTCGTGCACAGCAGAGATCGTGTGGGACCTGATGCACGGCCTGGACGTCGCCCCGACGCTGACGATCGCCGAGGCGCTGTATGTGGGCCTGATCACCGACACCGGACGCTTCATGTACGAGAACACCGGTGCCCGCGCGCATCTGATGGCCGCCGAGCTGATCGAGGCCGGGGTTGATGTCCACGAGATCTACCGCCGCGTCTACGAGGGCGTTCCATACGGGAAGCTCGCACTGCTCGCCCGCGGCCTGGCGAAGGTCAAGCGCTACGACGAGGGGCGCCTCACAGTGACGGCGCTCAGCGCCGAGGACTTCAGCGCGGCCGGGGCCCAGGAGAGCTACTCCGAGGGCGTCATCGACCATCTGCGCGCCGTCCAGGGGACGGCCGTCGCCGCCCTGGTGCGTGACCGGATCGGCGATACCGACGGCGGGCAGACCCGCAAGGTGTCACTGCGCGCCAGCGACGAGCGCGTCGACGTCTCGGCGATCGCCCGGATCAAAGGCGGTGGCGGCCACCGCCAGGCTGCCGGCTTCACAACCAGGATGGATTGGGAGGAGCTCGTCGACTTTCTGCGCGGCGAGGTCGCGCAGCAGCTGACGCCGGCGTGAGCCCGCCGTTTGGCGTGATCCTCGCCGACAAGCGGGCGGGCGTCACATCACACGATGTCGTGGCCCAGGTTCGCCGCCGGCTGGGCCGCGGCGTCAAGGTCGGCCACGCCGGCACGCTTGATCCCTTTGCCACCGGGCTGTTGTTGATCCTCGTGGGGAGAGCCACCCGCGTGCAGCGCTTCCTGATGGCGCTGCCCAAGACCTACGTCGTGTCCGCCCGCTTCGGCGCGGTTTCGAGCACGGGCGACCCCGAGGGGGAGATCGTGGAGACCGGCGTGATCCCGGAGGGCGACCTGGCACTGCCAACCGGAGCCGTGAACCAGCGACCGCCGGCCTACTCGGCGCTGAAGGTCGCCGGCCGCCGCGCGTATGCGCTCGCGCGGGCGGGGGAAAGGGTGGAGCTGGCCGAACGCCCGGTGTACTTGTACCGCTTTGTCGAGCTGCGGCACCAGGGCTGCGAGCGGACGTTCGAGATCGAGTGCTCCTCTGGCACCTATGTCCGCAGCCTGATCGCGGACCTCGGCGACGCGTACTGCACCGCGCTGCGAAGGACGCGGATCGGCGAGTTCGACGTGGCGGACGCGGACTCCGAGCGGATCGTTCCGCTGAACGAAGCGCTCGGATTCCTGCCGGAAGTCCGGCTCGACCCCGAGGGAGCGCGCTTGGCATCACACGGTAGGTCGGTGGACGGAGGTGACGTACAAGGCATCGTCAGGCTTACCGACGACCAGGGCCTGATCGCGCTCGCCGAGGTCGTGCACGACGACCGCCTGAAACCGATCGTCGGGTTTCGCGGCTGAGGTCCGGACGGGGTCTCTCGGCCCCACGGACGCCGAGCGAAGCGAGGCCCCTCACCGGGAGATCAGCACGAACTGGCCGTGCCTGACCTGCTGCACGATCGGCGCATACCGCGCCTCGTGCGCCACGAACCGCACGCGGCCGAGGACAGTCGTTTCGGCGGGTAGGCGTCGCAGCCCGCGCAGCACGCCGGCCCTGCTCGTGCCACCGATCGAGGCGGCGTCGCGCAGCAGCTCGATCGTCGCGAACCCGAGCGCGGCCTGTGCATCCGGGAGCCGACCGTGGTAGGCGCGGCGAAATGCGGCCACGAATGCGCGGGAAGCGATGCTGCGGATCATCGGGTTCCACGGGGCGGCGGTGATCAGCCCATTGGCCGCGGACCCGGCCGCGCTGATCACGGTGGAGACGTTGAATCCGTTCCCGCCGGCCAGCGCCGCACGCGTGCCTGCGCGCCGCGCGGCGATCAGGGACTCGGATGCCTCGCTGCTTCGCAGCGCCAGCAGAATCGCCTGCGGGTGCACGGCGTTTGCCTGGCGCAGCGCGGCGTCGAGGTCGGCCTGGGTGCCGTGGCCCGCCAGGTCGATGCTCGTCTTGATCGTGATCCCCGTGGCGCGCGCGGCATCGCGAAATGCCGTGGCGGCCCCGGCCGAGTAGCCGTCGGTGGAATCGAACACCAGCGACGCCGAGCGGACGCCCCGGCCGCGCAGGAGCGAGAGCGTGGCTGGCACCAGGCGCTCCTCGGTGAGCGCAATCCGGTAGGCGACCGGCCCGATCGATCCGAGATCAAGCGTCGTCGTGGTCACCCCGATGAAGCCGATGCGCGCCTGCTGCGCGAGCGGTCCGACAGCCCCGGCGACGGGCGAGAGCGTCGGCGCGAGCAGCACGTTCGACCCGGCGTCGATCAGGCGCTTGGCACGGGCCTGCGCGGTGGCGGGATCCGAGGCGTCGTTGAGGACGCGCAACTGAACCCGTGGCATACCGCGTGGCCTGTTGGCGTTCAGGACGCGGACCGCCAGGCGCAACCCCTTCAGCTCGCTCAGGCCATACGGCGACCCCGACCCGGTCTCCGACACCAGGCCACCGATTCGCAGCGTCGAGGCCTGCGCCACGGCCGGGAGCGCTGACCCGACCAGCAGCGTGAGGAGGAGGGCGGCTGTCCGTAGCACGACTCTCACCCGCCACATCCTATTGACTGACGGTAGCTTTCGCCCTCGTGCGCCGAGCGATCTTCCTCGCCCTCTTCACCGCCCTGGCCGGATTGGGTTACCCGCCCACCCCGAGCGGCCAAGCTGCGGTATCGCCGCAGCTGACCGCAAAGCGGCCGTGTCCCCACCAGGCGGGCTTCACCTGCGCGACGCTGACCGTCCCGCTCGACCATGCCCTGCAGGCCAAGGGCACCCTTCGACTCAGGATCTGCCTGCACAACACGACTAGTGCGCCGCGCGGCGTGCTCGTGTTCTTCACCGGCGGCCCCGACGGTCGCCGCCTGCGCCCGCAAGATCGGTCCCAAGCGTCGTTTCTTCACGACGCCCGAGACGATCGCCGACATCGAGTCCCTGCGAATCGCGCTCCACGCAAGGCGTCTCACGCTCGACGGCGTCTCGTATGGCACGTTCGTGGCCGAGCACTATGCGCTGGCCTATCCCAATCGCGTCGCTCGTCTGGTGCTCGACTCGGTCGTACCTCAGCAAGGCATCGAGCTGCTGCCGCTCACGAGCTTCACGGCGACCAGCGCGCGTGCTGAGGATGGTCTGTTCCGCTGAGCATTGCCACAGCGACCCGGCCCGCGACCTGCAGGCGGTCGTCCGCGCCCGGCGCGCCGCGACGGTCAGACGCCTGGCGGCCCGCGTCGGTGCAGCGGGGCTTTTCCCGTTCGACCGCGCGACGGCGCTCGGCACCGGGGACATCGAGAACTGCCTGGACTGGCCGCCGGCGCTGCCTGCCGGCAATCCGGGCCCAAAGCTCCCGCGCGTGCCGGTGCTGCTGCTGGCCGGCAATCGCGACCTCTCGACGCCCCTCGCCTGGGCGCAGAGCGAGGCGGCCAAGGCGCCGGACGGACGGCTCGTCGTGGTGCAAGGCGTCGGCCACTCGGTCCAGACGACGGAGGGGCCGGCGATTCGCTCGCTGCTGCGGCGCTTCCTCGACACTGTCTAGGCTTCCGCGCGGATGCGCCTGACCTACCTCCTGGACAGCGAGCCGCGGCCGCGGACGGTTGCCGTGGGCGAGTTCGATGGTGTGCACCTAGGGCACCGCGAGGTGATTCGCGGCAACGACACGGTGCTCACGTTCGAGCCGCATCCGCTGCGAGTGGTGCGGCCTGAGGCCGCACCGCGGCTGCTGACAAGCCTGGAAGCCAAGGCCGAACTGATCGAGCAGCTCGGGGTCGACGAGCTGGTGGTGATCCCGTTCGATCATGGCTTCGCGCAACAGAGTCCGCAGGAGTTCATCGACCACATCCTGATCGAGCGGCTCCACGCGACCCACGTGTCCGTGGGCGAGAACTTCCGCTTCGGTCATCGCGCGGCGGGCGACCCGCAGATGCTCGCGGCGGACGAGCGATTCCAGACGCGGATCGTGCCGCTCGTCGAGGTCGACGGGGAGGTGGTGTCCTCGAGCCATATCCGCGGGCTCGTGCTGGCCGGCGAGGTCGAACACGCGGCTCGCTTTCTGGGCGCTCCGTTTCGGTTCCGCGGCGAGGTCGTGGAGGGCGATCGGCGTGGACGCACGCTCGGGTTCCCGACGGCGAATCTGGTGCCCGAGGAGGCGCTGGTCTACCCGGGCCACGGCGTGTACGTGGCCCGGGCCGGCGATGCGTGCGCGGCCGTCAACGTCGGGGTGCGGCCGACGTTCGGCACCGGCCGAGCGGTGCTGATCGAGGCATTCCTGCTCGATCGCGACGTCGACCTGTACGGCCAGACGCTTAAGCTGGATTTCCTGAAGAGGCTGCGTGGCGAGCGGCGGTTTGAATCGGTGCAAGCGCTGGTCGAGCAGATGCGTAAGGACGTCGAGCAGACGCGGGCGTACTGCCGCTGACCTGCTAGCCTCAGCCACCGCATGACGCTGACACAGGAGCGAAAGCGCGAGCTGATCGAGAAGTTTGGCGACAGCGCCACCGACACCGGCAAGGCCGAGGTCCAGATCGCGCTGCTCACCAACCGCATCAACGAGCTGACCGAGCATCTGCGCACGCATGGCAAGGACCATCACTCGCGGCGCGGGCTGCTGATGCTGGTGGGCCGCCGCCGCCGGTTCCTGAACTACCTCCAGCGGACCAATCTCGAGCGCTACCGCGCCCTGGTGCGCGAGCTCGGCTTGCGCAAGTGAGCGCGGACGGCCCGATCCAACCGGGCACAGCAGTCCCCGAGTTCACGCTGCGACGCGGCGACGGCGAGGAGTTCACCCGCGCCGATCTCGAGGGCAAGACGACGGTGCTCGTCTTCTACCCGTTCGCCTTCAGCCCGGTCTGCACCGATCAGCTCAACCTCTATGAGGAGGTCCTGGACGAGTTCAAGGCGCGCGGCGCGACGCTGTATGGCGTCTCCTGCGATGCCACCTACTCGCAGACCGCGTTCAAGGAGAAGCTCGGCGTGACGATCGAGCAGCTGTCGGACTTCGAGCCCAAGGGCGCGGCGTGCCGCGCATTTGGCGTCTACCACCCGCTCGGCTTCCCGCAGCGGGCGCTGGTGATCGTCGGTCCCGACGGCGTCGTTACCTGGAGCTATCAGGCGGACTCGCCCGGCGAGCTGCCGGGGGCAAACCTGATCTTCGACGGGCTGGCGGCGAGCGCCGGTTCCGCGTCCGCGTCGGCTTGAGCGATCTCGGCTCGGCGCCGGTCCCCGAACTCTCCGAAGGAGACCACGTGCGCGGGCCGGCCAGCGCCCCGCTGGTGATCGAATATGCGGACTTCGAGTGTCCGTTCTGCGCGGCGCTCACGGTCAAGCTCTTGGACGTGCGACTGCACCGCGCATTTCGTCACTTCCCCGTGCGCTCGAGCCATCCGCGTGCCTGGGCTGCCGCGTGCGCAGCCGAGGCGGCCGGCATCCAGGGGCGCTTCTGGGAGATGCACGACATGCTGTTCGCCGATCATGGCCGGCTCGATGACCCGCACTTGTGGAACCGTGCCACGAGCCTGGGTCTCGACCTGCAGCGCTTCGATGCCGACCGTCGCAGCGACGCGGTCCATGCGCGTGTGCGCCGCGACTTCGAGTCCGGGATCCGTGCGGGCGTGGTCACCACGCCAACCCTGTTCGCGGGCGGGCGCAAGTACACGGGGCGGATCGACCCGCGCGAGTTGCTTCAGCTCGAGGGTTCGAGCACGCGCTCCGGCTGAGGCACCGGGATGAATGCGGGCAGGTGCAGGGCGAACACGGTGCCATGCCCGTTGCTCGCCACCGTACAACGTCCGCCGTGACCCTTGGCGATCGCGTCGACGATCGCGAGCCCGAGGCCGACCCCGCCCTCCGAGCGGGTCCGCGCGGCGTCGGCACGCCCGAAGCGATCGAAGATCCGCTCGAGTGCGTCGGGTGGAACTCCACATCCCTCGTCCAAGACCTCGATCAGCAGGCCTCTGCGGTGGGCTCGGCGCTCTACTCGCGCGCGCAGCTCGATCGCGTCGCGCTCGTGCGTGTACTTCACCGCGTTCTCCAGCAGCGCGTCCAGCGCCGTGCGCAGCCGCTCCGGATCGACGAGCAGCTGCCCCGTGGCGAGCGGGCCGAGCCGCCAGGCACGCGGCGCGACCTCCGACCAGCGCATGAACACGTCCTCGAGGAAAGGCTCGATGTCGAGCTCCACCGCCTGGAGAAAATCGGGCTGGTCGGCGGTGGCGAGCAGCAGCAGGCGCTCGATGATCGCGTCGATCCGTGCGAGCTCGTCGAGCGCTACGTCCAGCTCGCTCGCTCGCTCGACCTTGGGGCGCAGCAGCTCGAGGTGCCCGCGAGCGATCGTCACCGGGGTGCGCAGCTCGTGCGAGGCGTCGTGAATGAAGCGTTCCTGACGCTCGAGCAGCGAGCGGCGCTCCTCCGCGCGCTCCTCGGCGATCCGCAGGGCCTCCACGCGACGGCGCGCATGCCACACCATCGCCAGGAACATCGCCGCCATCAGCGGGACCTCGAACAGCTCGCCCCACAGCTGCGAGCCATTGAACGCATCGGCCATGATCGATGCACCGGTCATCACCATCACTAAGATGAGGACAACCAGCGTGGCGCGCGTCGGCCACACCCGGAAGCCATAGAGCAAGGTGAGGCTGATCCACACGAAATGGAACGGGATCGTCTCCCAGCTCGGCCACGCGATCATCGCCGCGTAGTTGGCCATCGCGAACGCGACCCACAGCAGCTCCACCTCGTAGCGCCCTGCCAGCGCGGCAGTCTTACGCAGCGGCTCGGTAACCCGCATTCCGGATCGTCTCGATCGGCGCGTCGGGCCCGAGCCGGCGCCGGAGCCGCCGCACGCAGACGTCGACCACATTCGAGCGTGGGTCGAAGTCGTAGCCCCAGACCTCCGAGAGCAGCCGCTCGCGGCTGATCACCTGTCCAACGTGCTGCATCAGGAAGTGCAGCAGGCGGAATTCCCGATCGGAGAGGTCCGCCACCGTCTCGCCGACGCGTGCCTGACGGCTGGCGAGGTCGAGCTTGAGCTGCCCGACACGGATTACCGTGGCGTCGTCGGCGGCGCGCGCACGGCGCAGATGGACCCGGGCCCGCGCCAGCAGCTCGTCCAACGAGAATGGTTTCGGCACATAGTCGACGGCTCCGAGCTCGAATCCCCGCAACTTGGTGGGGAGGTCGGTGCGCGCAGACAGGATCAGAACCGGAAGCTCGGCGCATTCGCGGTGGAGTTCACGCAACACGTCGAGCCCGCTGCAGCCCGGCAGCATAAGGTCGAGGATCACCAGGTCATAGTTGCCGCTGAGCGCCCGCGCGAGCCCATGCTGGCCGTCGCCGACCACGTCGACCCCGAGGCCCTCCGCCTCGAACGCGCGCGCGAGGAACGCACGAATTCCAGCCTCATCCTCGACGATCAATATGCGCATTCGCTCTCTCGAGCCTCCACGCCTCGAAGAAAATACCTGTCACTAGGCGCCATGTAAACGACGGCTCGACGGCTTATCAGTCACTCTCCTGACACCCAACAAAGCTATAACACGAGCGGACCCTCCGGGGCCAGCCGGGCGCTCCTGCCCCTCTTCTTGACTGTCCGGGGATCGCTTGGCTATAAGTCGTGCCGAGATGATGAGCACCAGCGCGTCCGCCTCAGACACCGCACCATGGACCGTGCGGGGCCTGATCGCTTCACATAAGAAGGGCTCCCTGGTCATAGCAGCCCTGTGCGCGATGACCGTGGCGGTCGTCGTGCTGACCGCCCTCGGCGCGAAAGCCGGCCCGGTAACGGATAGCAGCACGTGCGCGCAGTGGAGCTCGGCAAACGTGAACCAGCAGGACGCCTACGCGAGGCTCTACGTCAGAGAGCACGGTGCTGTCTCCCCGCGCTGGGGGCCTGTCCCGGTCGGCGTGATCAACGCGATCAACGCCGGTTGCTACCAGGCGTTCGGCGAGCAGGTCTCCGACACGGCGACCGTCGTTCAGGCGATCTCGCGCAACTTCTGAGACGCCTCGCTCGATGGGGCCGGCGACGGCGCCGAAGATGACGGGCAAATGACCGACGGATGACATTGCTGTCATCTGACTTTGATGGGGTCCGAGCTCGGCTATATAACACCGGCCCGAGAGGGAGAGGATGACGTCCTACGAGACACCTGCCTGCGAGGCCGAGCGATGAGCGCAGCCGCCAGGCGTGGACTATTCGCCGCGATTGCTTTCGTCGCGGTCTGCGTGGTGATCGGCCTGTACGTCGGCCTGTACCTGGTCAACGTGCCCGGCTCCTCGGCGGCTGTGCAGACGTCGTCGGGGCTGAATCTGTACCTGGGCACCGTGCCGGCCGCGGCGCTGAACGATCCGCACAACACCTGGGTCTCGTATTACGCGGTCGATGCCAATGGCGGCAACTGGCGGCACGTGACGACGTACACGCTGCCGGCGAACACCCTCGTGCACGTGACGATCTACAACTTCGATAGCGCTTCGGGGCTGCGCAACCCGTTCATCAGCCAGGCGACCGGAACGGTCGGCGGCATGACGCTGGACGGCAAGCCGACGGTGGCGATCAACCCCGATGACGCCTCGCACGTGTTCGCGATCCCGCAGATCGGCCTGTCGATCCCGCTCCAGGGCATCCCGGACAACGCGAAGAACCCGTGCGGCAACGCTCCGTGCAGCCTCTCGTTCGACCACACCACGACCACCTTCACGTTCCGCACGCCGGGCAAGGGTCTGTACCGCTGGCAGTGCTTCGTGCCCTGCGCGGCCGGATTCATCGCTGGGTTCGGTGGGCCTATGCAGACCGTCGGCTACATGGACGGATTCATCAAGGTCGTATGAGCAAGCCGGTGGAGCGCTGAACATGGAGCAAACCCACCACTTCCGCAACGTCACGCTGCTGTGGCTGCTGGCGAACGTGATCATGCTGCCGATCGTCATCTGGGTGATCGGCCCGGGGCTCCCACCCGGAAACGGGAGCGTCCAGGCGTCAGGGCAGGTCACCGACAACACCGTGCTGCTCGCCACGGCCACGCCGGTGGCGCTCGCGGTGCTGGTCTACATGGGGTATGCGATCTGGGCGTTTCGCGAGCGCACCCCGGAGACGGTGGTCGACGGGCCGCCGATACGCGGCGACTCGAGCGTCCAGTTCTGGTGGCTGATCATCACAACGGCGATGGTGCTGTTCCTGGCCGGCTACGGAACCGTCAGGCTGCTGGACGACGGATCCGGCGGCGGTCAGGGTCCGAACCCGATCGCCACCCCGGCGGCGGACACGGCCGGGAAGACGCTGGTGGTGCAGGTGATCGCTCAGCAGTGGAAGTTCACCTTCCGCTGGCCGGGCTACGGCGGTGTCGAGACGCCCGGTATCGAGCTGCCCGCGAACACGCTGGTGCAGTTCAACGTGACCTCGCTCGATGTGATCCACTCATTCTGGGCTTATGAGCTCGGCGTGAAGGCGGACGCGAACCCAGGGGTCAACAACATCGCCTACGTGGAGACCAAGGGACCGCTGATCTTCCACACCCGCTGCGCCGAGCTGTGCGGCGTCTGGCACGGCTACATGTTCGATCAGGGCGTGGTGGTTCCGAAGGCGCAATTCGCAGCGTGGATCGCCCAGCAGCAGCTGAGGTTCGCGCCGGCGACCAAGGCCCTGCCGCCGTACTCGAAGACCTACTTCCCGGAGCCGTTGAGGAGGGCCGGATGACCGCGATTGCAGTGTCGAGGCCCGCCCCGCAGACCGGTTGGCGGAAGCTGATCAGCTTCAACATGCTGACCGGGATCGTGCTCGGGATCGGAGGGTGGTACCTCGGCCGCTTGATCGGAGATCACATCCACGGCCAGGGGCTCCAGTACTACTCGGCCACGGCGGGCGAGAACGACATCGCGATCTTCCTCGGCTACTTCCTCGGGGTGGTCGGCTTCCTCGTCGGCTTGGGCTTTGCCAACTATCCGATCAGGCGGCTGCTCGGGCATCCCCCGTCGCTCTCCGAAAACGAGGCCGAAGGGGCGGGAACCTTCCGGTATTTCACGATGTCGACCGATCACAAGGTCGTCGCCAAGCAGTACATGGTGGGAATCGGAGTGTTCTTCTTCGTCGCCGGGCTCAACGCGATGCTGATCCGGACCGAGCTGCTGCAGCCCAACGTGCATGTGTTCGGCGCCAACCAGTACCTCACGCTGGTCGGCATGCACGGCTCGATGATGATGGGGACCATGACCTCGGGCCTGCTGGGGCCGCTTGCCACATGGCTGGTGCCGATCATGATCGGGTCGCGGCGGATGGCGTTTTCGCGCGTCTCGGCGTTCACGTTCTGGTTGCTGATGGCCGGCGAGGTGATCCTGATCACGACGATCTTCTGGGGCGGCTTTCAGACCGGCTGGACGGGCTACCAGCCGCTGGGGGCGCAGGGGACCGCCGGCTACGACGCCTACATCGCGTTCTTCGCGCTGGTCGGGCTGTCGATGACGCTGTTCGGGTTCAACCTGATCGCGACGATCATCACGATGCGCGCGCCGGGGATGACCTGGTCGCGGCTGCCGATCTTCGTGTGGGGGGCGTTTGCGACCGCGTGGCTGATGATGCTGGCGGCGCCGATGCTGATCGCCGCGCTGCTGATGGGGGCGATGGACCGGACCGTCCAGACCGCGTTCTACATTCCCGGGGCGGGGGGCAGCGCCTACCTGTTCCAGAACCTGTTCTGGGTGTTCGGGCACCCGGAGGTGTACATCCTGGCGCTGCCCGGCATGGGGATCGTGCTCGAGATCATGCCGGTGTTCTCCCGGAAGCCGCTGTGGGGTTACCGGCTGGCCGTCGCGGGGATGCTCGGCATCGCGTTCCTGAGCTTCTTCGTGTGGCAGCACCACCTGTTCGTGTCGGGCATCAACGCCGACCTGCGGCCGTTCTACATGCTCTCGACCGAGCTCATCTCGTTGCCGACCGGGTTCATCTTCCTGTGTGCGATGGGAACGCTGTGGCGGGGACGAATACGGTTATCAGTGCCGATGCTGTTCTGCCTCGCGTGGATGTTCAACTTCCTGTGGGGCGGGATCTCAGGCGTGTTCAACTCCGACGTCCCCAGCGACATCACCACGCACGGCAGCTTCTTCGTGATGGCTCACTTCCATTACACGATCATGGGCGGGCTGATCTTCGCGTTCTTCGCCGGGATCTACTACTGGGTGCCGAAGATGTACGGCTTCAAGCTCAACGAGCGCCTGGCCAAGATCCACTTCTGGACGCTGTTCATCGCCTTCAACTCGACCTTCGCGCCCCTGTTCGGCCTCGGCTTCTTGGGAATGCCGCGCCGCGTGGTGACCTACAACGCGTCGTGGCAGGGCCTGAACGACTGGGTGTCGATCTCGGCCTACGTGATCGGGCTCTCGATGCTGGTGTTCCTCTTCAACGTCGTGTGGTCACTGCTGGTCAAGCGCGAGCCGGCCGAGCCCAACCCTTGGCACGCCAAGTCCATCGAATGGGAGCTGCCCACGCCGGTGCCGCTGCACGACTTCGATCGGATCCCCGTGTTTGACGCCGACCCGTACCCCTACGGCGTCGAGCCGGGCCCGGCCGGAGCGTCGGCGTACGCGCCCGCCGGGGGAGGTGCATAAGCCATGGAAGCTTCCGCTCCCTCTGCCCCTCACATCGAGCCTGAGCCCGCGGAGTGGCAGCCCCGCGCGGTCTGGGTCGGCGGCCGGCTCCTGTGCGGCACGATCTCTTTCTTCTTCGCCTCGTTCCTGTTCGCCTTCTTCTACCTGAAGGCGCTCGACATCAACCACGCCTGGAAGATCGGAAGCGTCGTCCCCGACGGGGGAATCGGCGTCGCGATCGCAGCCCTGTACCTGTTCGGCGCGGTGATCTACCGGCTGACTGCGAAGCGGCCATCCGGCGACGCGATGGCGGGCGGGATGCTCGCCGTCGCGATGGGCCTCGTTGCGGTGGGGCTTCAGTTCTTCCAGTACACCACGCTCGACTTCGGCGCCGCGAGCGGCGGCTATGCCGCGGTGTTCTTCGGCTGGACGGCGACATACGCGATCGTGGCGCTGATGGGCCTGTACTGGATCGAGGTGCAGATCGCGAGCTTGTGGAGGGTGCGGCGAGAGGGCAAGCTGCGCGAAATCGAAGTGCCCACGAGTGAAGCGGCGCTGCTCGAGGTCGGGATCGAGGCCTCCTCGTTCTACTGGGCGTTCTTCGTCGCGATCGGAGTGCTCGCCTACATCATCCTTTACCTAGTCGGCTGACCATGCCTCTGACCCCCTGGTCGCTGGACCCGTCGCTTGTATACGTTGCATTCGCGGGCTGGTTGTACGTGCTCGGCAGCCGGGGTCGGGGGCGGCCGGCGCCGCGTCAGGCGCTCGCCTTCTTTGCCGGCCTGCTCACGATCGTGATCGCGCTCGACTCGCCGCTCGATTTCTATGCCGACCAGCTGTTTTGGGTCCACATGCTCCAGCACATCCTGTTGCTGACGGTCGCACCCCCGCTGATCTTGCTCGGGCGGCCGTGGCCGCGAATGTGGCGGGCGCTGCCGCTCGAGACGCGGACGCGCGTTGGGCGCACGGTCGCCCGCGGCGGCTGGACCGCGCCGGTGCGCGCGCTGGCGCGACCGCTGCCGGCATGGATTCTGTTCACCGCCACGCTCGTCGCCTGGCACATCCCCGCCGCTTACGACGCGACGCTCACCTCCGGCGCGGTGCACGTGGTCGAGCATACGATGTTCTTCTTCTTCGGCCTGCTGTTCTGGGCGCGGGTCATCGATCCCGGACCGCTGCGCCCGCGCCTCATCTGGCCGGTGCGAATCGCGTATGTCGCCGGCGCGATGGCGGTCAGCTGGATGCTGGCGATCACACTCGTGATCGTGCCGCACCCGCTCTACAGTCATTACGCGATGCTCGCGAGCAGGCCGGGAGGCATCACCGCGCTCACTGACCAGCAGCTCGCCGCCGGCGTGATGTGGGTCCCCGGATCGCTCGCGTTCGTGATCACCTTCATCATGGGCTTCTATCGATGGCTGGAGCCGGACCGCTCGCCGGGCCGAGCCCCGGCGACCTTCACGACCTGAGGAGACAGACTTGCCAGTGATCGCAGACTTCCTCGCCGGCGCCCTGCTCACGCTGCTGCTCCCCGTCGCGCTCCTCATCGCGCTCGTGGTGTGGTACTGGATGTTCGCCAAGCGCGTGCCCGAAACGGCCGAGCAGGGCGGACCCGGCACGACGACGGTTGCGGCCAATCCGCTGCCTAATCCTGGGCCTGGGCCCGAGAGCGGGCCGCCGGCGCACGGGGTGTGATGAAGTCGGGCGAGGGTACATCGTGGGCTTCGCGGCCCGCGATGCTGCGGCCCACCCGGAGCGGCAAGCGTCGGCCGGTCGGCGTGATCCTGGGCGTCGGCCTCGGAGTCGTGCTGCTGAGCCTTGCCGTCGGTGTCGGGCTTCACTTGGTGCTCGCCCGCCCGGCCCCCGCCGCTACCGCCGTCGGCGCTGGGAGTGGCTCCCACCTCGATGGCGAGGCGACCTGGGCCGCCGGCGTGCGGCCGGCGCCCGGGATCGGCACCCTGCGCGATCAGAGCGGCCAGCTTTTCTCGCTCGCTTCGCTGCGCGGCCGGACGGTCGTGATCGCGTTCTTCGACTCCCACTGCACGCAGGCTTGCCCGCTCGAGGGTCGCGCCCTGGCGGCCGCCGAGGACGCCCTGCCGCGGGCGCAGCGACCGACGCTCGTGGCGATCAGCGTCAACCCGCTCGACACGCCGGCGAGCGTGCGCGCGGCGCTGCATAAATGGGGTCTGGCGCAGATCGCGGACTGGCACTGGCTGATGGGCGCTCGCGCCCGGCTCGCGTCGGTATGGCGGGCCTACCACGAGTTCGTGTACGCGCCGCCACACGGTGACATCGTCCACACCGAATCGCTGCTGCTGCTAGGCCGCCGCGGCGACGAGCGCTCGGGCTACCTGTACCCATTCGTCCCGGGCTCCGTGGCGCACGATCTCCGGATCCTGGCGAGGAAGCGACCGGCGTAGCGATGGTGGTCGTCTCCGACACGGTCGAAGCCGTCACGGTCGGGCGGCACGTTCGGACCGGTGCAGCGCGGCGGGCGCTGATTCGCGACTACATCACGCTGACCAAGCCGCGGATCATGTCGCTGCTAGTGCTGACCGCGGTGTGCGCGATGATCGCCGCCGCCGGCGGAGCGCCCGCGCTCGTCCCGCTGATGGCGCTGCTCGTGGGCGGGGCGCTGGCGTGCGGCGGCGCGAGCGCGCTCAACCACGTGCTCGACCGTGACATCGACCGGCTGATGGGACCGCGGACCGCGTCGCGGCCCGTCGCCGCCGGGCGCATCACGCCACGCCAGGCGGTCTTGTTTGCGGTTGTCCTGTCGGTGCTGTCGTTCGCGGTCCTGGCGCTGCTCGCGAATCCGCTCGCGGCGGTGCTGGCCCTCAGCGGCGGCGCCTTCTACGTCGTCGTGTACACGATCTGGCTGAAGCGGACCACCGCTCAGAACATCGTGATCGGCGGCGCCGCGGGCGCGTTCCCAGCACTTGCCGGGTGGTCGGCGGCTCACGGGCGGCTCGCGCTTGGCGCGGTGTTTCTGTTCGTGATCGTGCTGCTGTGGACGCCGCCGCACTTCTGGGCCCTCGCCGTGCTGCTGGCGCCGGGATACAAGGCCGCCGGGGTGCCGATGATGCCGGTTGTGCGCGGGCCCGGCCCGACGGCGCTGCGCGTGCTCGCCTACACGCTGCTGCTCGTCGCAGTGACGCTGCTCCCGGTCGCGGCGGGGACCTTCGGGTTGGTCTACCTTGCCGCGGCCGCTCCGCTTGGAGCGATCTTCTGCGTGCTCGCCTGGCGGCTGTGGCGCGAGAGCACCACCGCCCGAGCCGCGGTCACGTTCCACTACTCGCTGCTCTACCTGGCTCTGCTGTTCGTGGCCGTTGCGATCGACGCCGCCGTGAGCTGAACGAGGATGGTTGTCCGGGGGCCGTGCCGGCCGGAGCGACCCCGTGGTCATGGTGGACACGGTTTGTGCATGCCCGCAGCGGGTTAGGGAGCGGCAATGCCGTTGCCAGGGTTTGGAAACGCACGCGCGCTGGTCGTCCAGGACGATGAGCCCGCCCGGACGATCACCTGCACGTATCTGCGCAGGGACGCATTTCAGGTGATCGAGGCCGATAACGGGATGGATGCGCTCGCGTTACTTCGCCGCGGGTGCGTGGACATCGCGCTGCTCGATGCGCTGCTGCCGGAGATCGACGGGCTCGAAGTGCTCCGGCGCATCCGGCGCGAGTCGACCGTCCCGATCATCCTCGTGACGGGCCGCGCGGAACCCGTCTCCCGAGTGGCCGGACTCGAAGCAGGCGCCGACGACCACATGATCAAGCCGTTCTCGCCGGCGGAGGTGAGCGCGCGTCTGCGCGGCCAGCTCCGACGCGCGCGCGGGTTCGATGCGGAGGACCCCATCCTGAAGACCGGGCCGCTGGAGCTCGATCTCTCCTCGCGCCGTTGCCTGCGCGAAGGCGAGGAGATCGAACTCACGCGGCGGGAGTTCGAGCTGCTCGGGACGCTGCTGCGCTACCCCGGGCGCATCCACACGCGCCATCAGCTGCTCGAGCTCGTCTGGGGGACCGAGCACATCACGACGAAGACGGTCGACGTGCACATCCATGGGCTCCGACGCAAGCTCGGGTCGGCGATCCGGATCGGAACGCTGCGAGGCGTCGGTTACCTGGTCGACGTGCACTAGCGTTCGTTCTCCGGGGTGTCCAGGCCGGGGCCGCGGCGGTCAAGCTCCTCACGCCGGCGACCGCTACAGGAATTCCGCCGCCCTCTAAGCCGAACGTTGATCGATAACTATGGATTATTCACACTTATCGGTCACCCTCGCCGGGCACCGCTGCCCGCGGGGCCCGCTACCATCACCCACGTTCGGAACAAAAGAGAGAAACGAAGACCTCCGCCGACCGAAGGGCGGAGTGAGAAGGGAAACTGAATATGTCTGACGCCGTTACGCGCGTGTCTGTCGAGGTCGAGGGCAAGGAGATCTCGTTCGAGACCGGCAAGCTGGCCAAGCAGGCCTCCGGCGCCGTCGTCGTCCGGTCGGGCGACACCATGGTTCTTTGTACCGCCACGGCCGGGAACCCCCGGGACGTGGACTTTCTGCCCCTGACGGTTGACGTCGAGGAGCGGATGTATGCGGCCGGGAAGATTCCCGGCTCGTTCTTCAAGCGCGAGGGGCGCGCCGGCGAGAAGGCGACGCTGTCAGCGCGCCTGATCGACCGGCCGATCCGCCCGCTGTTCCCGAAGGGGTGGCGCTACGAGACGCAGCTCGTGGCGATCCCTCTGTCGGTCGATCACGTCAACCCTTACGACATGCTCGCGATGAACGGCGCCTCCGCCGCGCTGATGGTCTCGAACATCCCGTTCCCCGCCCCCGTGGGTGCGGTGCGGATCGGCAAGGTCGACGGCAACTTCGTGGTCAATCCCAGTGAGGAGGACCTCGTCGAGGACACCGATCTCGACCTGATCGTCGCCGGCACCGAGGAAGCCATACTGATGGTCGAGGCCGGCGCCAACGAGATCCCCGAGGCGGAGATCCTCGACGCGCTCGACATCGCGCACGAGGAGATCAAGAAGCTGTGCGCGATCCAGCGCGAGCTGGCCGAGAAGGCCGGCAAGGAGAAGCTCACGGTCGAGGCCCCGCAGGTTGACCCCGACCTCTACGAGCAGATCAAGGCCTCACACGGAGCAGCGCTTGACCACGCCACGCAGATCGAGGACAAGCTCGAGCGTCAGGATGCCTCCAAGGCCGTCGAGGAGGACGTCCTGGCCAGGTACTCCGGCAACCCCGAGGCCGACACCTACGCCGAGTACCGCGGCAAGGCCCAGCTCGCCTTCGACAAGCTGGAGAAGACGATCATCCGCGAGCGGATCGCGGTGCACAAGCGCCGCCCCGATGGCCGCAGCGCCGAGGAGATCCGGCCGATCTCGATCGAGGTCAGCGTCGCCCCGCGCACGCACGGCTCGGCGCTGTTCACGCGCGGCCAGACCCAGGCGCTCAGCGTCGTCGCGCTCGGGACCACCCGCGAGGAGATGCGGCTGGACACGCTCGGCCTGGAGACCGCCAAGCGCTACTTCCACCACTACAACTTCCCGCCGTTCAGCGTCGGGGAGGCGGGCTTCATGCGTGGCCCCAAGCGTCGCGACATCGGCCACGGCGCGCTCGCTGAGCGGGCACTGGTGCCGATGATCCCCGGCCAGGAGGAGTTCCCGTACACGATCCGCGTCGTGTCGGACATCCTCGAGTCAAACGGCTCGAGCTCGATGGCCTCCGTCTGCGGATCGACGCTGAGCCTGATGGACGCGGGCGTGCCGATCAAGGCGCCGGTCGCGGGGATCGCGATGGGCCTGATCAAGGAGGGCGATGACTACATCATCCTCACCGACATCGCCGGCGTCGAGGACCACCTTGGCGACATGGACTTCAAGGTCGCCGGCACCGAGCGGGGCATCACCGCCCTGCAGATGGACATCAAGATCACCGGCGTGACGTTCGAGATCATGCGCGACGCGCTCGCGCAGGCCAAGACCGCCCGGAACTTCATCCTTGGCGAAATGGGCAAGGTGATCGATCACCCGCGGGCGGAGCTCTCCAAGCATGCCCCGCGGATCTCGACGATCCAGATCGATCCGGAGAAGATCGGCCTGCTGATCGGCAAGGGCGGCGAGACGATCAGGGCGCTCCAGGAGGAGTACGAGTCCCAGATCGACGTCAACGACGAGGGCCAGGTCCTGGTCTACGCCTCCGACGGCGAGCGCGGCGACGCGCTGGTCGACCGGATCCGCACAATGACCAAGGAGGTCGAGGTCGGCGACGAGTTCACCGGCAAGGTCGTCAAGACGACCACGTTCGGCGCGTTCGTCGAGCTCGCGAAGGGCACCGATGGCCTTCTGCACATCTCGAACATCGCCCCCGGCCGGCGCATCGCCACCGTCGAGGAGGTCCTCAACAAGGGCGACGAGCTCAATGTCCGCGTGGTCGAGGTCGACCGCGAGCGCGGTCGCATCGGCCTGCGTCTTGCCGACGATCCGGAGATCGCCGGCAAGAGCGTCGAGGAGCTGGCCGCGGTCGGAAGCGGCGACAGCGGCCCGCCGAGGCGTGAGCGGAGCGACCGCGGAGGCCGCGGCGGCGACCGCGGCGGCCGCCCGCGTGACCGTGACCGCGGCCGTGATGGCGACCGCGGCTCGGCACCGCGCGCGGAGCGCGTGGTGGGCGACCGCGGCCGTGAGGAAGACCGGGGACGGGTGCGTGACCGCGACCCCGACCGTCCGCGTTATTGAGTACCCACCCACCGCTCCCAACCACCTCGTGGCCCTCGAGCACCGGCTGACAACGCTCGACTCGGGCGTCCGGATCGTGACGGAGGCGATGCCCTCCGTCCGGTCCGTGTCGCTCGGGTTCTGGATCGGCACGGGATCACGAGGTGAGAGTGACTCCGAGGCCGGGCTCTCCCACCTGCTCGAGCACCTGCTGTTCAAGGGATCCTCGAAGTACAGCTCGCTCGAGATCGACCAGATCTTCGACGGCATGGGCGCCGAGCTGAACGCGGGCACGGGCAAGGAGAGCACCTCGGTGTACGCCAGAGTCATCGATCAGCACCTCGCAGACGCGTTCGACGTGATGGCAGACATGGTGTTCCGGCCGCGGCTCGATGACGTCGACTCCGAGCGGGCGGTGATCCTCGAGGAGATCGCGATGTACGAGGATGATCCGCAGGAGAAGGTGTTCGACGTGCTCGGCGAGGCGGTCTACGGCGACCATCCGCTGGGGCGGGCGATCATCGGTCGCGCCCCGGTGATCGCCGAGACCCCGGTCAGCGACATCGCCGGCTTCCACACCGCTCGCTACGTACCGGGCAACGTCGTGATCGCGGCCGCCGGCGCGGTCGACCACGACGTCTTCGTGGAGCTGGCGAGCGCGCGCGTGCCGGGCGAGACGAGCGGCGCCGCGCCGGCCCCGCAGCCCGCTCCCTCCGCGACAACCGCCCGCCGCCGCTTCGAGCGCAAGGACACCGAGCAGTATCACGTGTGTCTGGGCGGGCCGGGGCTCTCTCGCCACGACGAGCGCCGGTTCGCGTTGCGCGTGCTCGACACGATCTTCGGCGGCACCTCGTCGTCGCGGCTGTTCCAGGAGGTGCGAGAGCGACGCGGCCTCGCCTACGCGGTGTACTCGTTCACCGGGGCCTACCAGGACAGCGGCCAGGTCGGCCTGTACCTTGGGACCCGGGCAGAGAATCTCGTCGACGCGCTCGCCGTGGTCGGGACCGAGCTTGCGCGCGTGCGCGTGGAACCGGCGACGGCCGAGGAGCTCGACCGAGCCAAGGAGAACCTCAAGGGCCGCGTGGTGCTCGCGCTCGAGTCGACCGGCGCGCGCATGAACCGTCTGGGGTCGGAGATCCTGGCCGGCGCGCCGCTGCTCTCACTCGACGAGGTGGTTCAGCGGATCGACGCGGTCTCGCTCGAGGATCTGGGGGCTCTGGTCGACGAGCTATGGGCGCCGGGACTCCTCGCCGCCGCCGGCATCGGACCCGAGGAGGGTCGCTTCAACGAGGCGGTTGCGGTGGTCGAGGCCGCCGTCACGTGATCAAAGTCGCCGTGGCCGGCGCCGCCGGGCGAATGGGGGCGACGGTGTGTGAGGCCGTGGCGGGCGCTGAGGACATGCAGCTCGTCGCGCGGGCCGATCCGGCACTCGGCACCTCGGTCGAGGACGTGCTCGGGGAGCACCCGGATGTGCTGGTCGACTTCACGATTCCCTCGGCCGTGGTAGACGACGCTCGCGCGGCGGTCGCGGCGGGTGCCCACGTCGTGATCGGGACGACCGGCTTTGACATAGAGGAGTTGCGCGGCCTCACCGGCGCGAACATCTTCATCGCACCCAACTTCGCGATCGGCGCCGTGCTGATGATGCAGTTCGCGGTGCAGGCGGCCAAGCACATGGCCAAGGTCGAGATCATCGAGCTGCACCACGACCAAAAGATCGACGCACCGAGCGGCACCGCAGCGCTTACGGCGAAGCTGATCGGAGGCCAGGTCCCGATTCACTCCGTCCGTCTGCCCGGGCTGGTCGCCCACCAGGAGGTCATTTTCGGCGACGTCGGCCAGACGCTGACGATCCGCCACGACTCGATCGACCGGCACTCGTTCATGCCCGGCGTGCTGCTGGCGATCAGGCGCGTGGGTTCGCTGAGCAGCTCGCCGACGGTCGGGCTCGAGCATCTGTTGTAGGTCGTCCGGGAAACAGGTGATTTGCGGGGTTTTCCCGGCGCCACCGCGGAAAAACCACAATAGGTCTACGGGCGCGAGCGGATATGACCACCCGTTCTGAGGGCGACACTCATCGCAGTGATGGGACAACAAACAAACGCCGCAGAATCGACTGAGCGGCTCTCCCAGGAGGCATGATGAGTACTCGTAAGGCATTCGAGATCGGTGGCATCGTTACTGCCGTTGTCCTCGTTGGCTTCGGCATCGCCGCGATCGCGATGGGCTTCAACGGCCGCAGCACGGTGTCCAACAACCTGAAGGCCCAGCAGATCGTGGGCACGTCGGACATGACGCCTGCCGGAATCACGGCCGAGGCCAAGAAGGCCGGCCTTGACACATCGAAGATCGCGATTCCGACCTGTTCGGTCGCCAACAAGGCAGTCACCAACGGCTCGACCGCTCGTTGCTTCGCTCAGTACATGAATATCCACACGCTCGAGGCCACGGGTGGCGTCGTCTACTCGCTGATGCCGCATTACGCGACGGCCGACGGCAAGGGCACGAACAACGCCGCCCAGGCGCTGACTGTCAAGGGTCAGCCGGTCGACAACCCCGCCCGCAACATCTGGGTGCAGGAGACCGCTCTGACGACGGCGCTGAACACCAGCTACATGGCCGACCAGATCTCGCTGTTCGGGATTGTCGTCGGCGTGGCGCTGCTGCTCTCCGGCGTCGGCTTCGCGATCCTCTCGATCGGTGGCGCGCTGCGCAACCCCGAGGGCGTGTTCGCGCGCAGCAAGAAGGAGACGGTCCCGGCGCCGAGTGTCGGCGAGCCCGCTCCCGCGGCATAAGCAACCCGGCTCCAGTCGTTATCGAGGGCCGCCGGCAATCGGCGGCCCTCCGTCGTTAACGACCACCTCGCGCAGCAGGTGGGTGTCGACGTCATAGACGAATCCGCGGATCGCGTCGCGGTGCTCGAGAAATGAGGAGCGGCGTAACCGCCGCACAGACTGACCGACGTTGGCGTCGACGTCGGTGAACGACTCGATCGCGAACGCCGGGGCGACGCCGGTGGCCCGCTGGAGCTCGGCGCGAAAGCCGTCGTCGGTGATCGACAGCATCCCGCAGTCGGTGTGCTGGATCACCATCACCTCGCGCGTGCCGAGCTTGCGCTGCGAGATCGCCAACGAACGGATCATGTCGTCGGTGATAACGCCGCCGGCGTTGCGCAGCACGTGCGCGTCACCTACTCGCAGGCCGAGCGCGGCAAACACATCGAGCCGCGAGTCCATGCATGTGACGATCGCTAGCTGCTGAGCGGGGCGGACGTTCACATGCTCGACCGGGAGCGAGCCGGCGAACGACTGGTTGTTGGCTAGTAGTCGGTCAGCGACGACCATCGCGCGGCACTCTAGTGGCTGGTCGCCCGACGGCCAGTTCCCGCCCCCGGCACCCCGCAGTTTTACAAAGCCTTAGCCATTTGGCCATTGTCCGCGGGTAGGGCCCGCGCTACGTTGTTAGCGCTAACTCAAGCCCGGAGGATGTGATGACATGGAAGCGCAATGTACTCGTGCTGGCGAACGTCACGGCAACCTCTCCGGAGCTCCACGAGGAGCTCAAGGCCAGAACCGGTCGCGAGCCGACGATGTTCACGCTGGTGGTGCCGGCGACGCCGTTCGCGGGCGGCCGTGAGGCGGCGCTGCAGCAGCTCGACGAGGCCACGCAGCAGCTCCGTGAGGCGGGACTCGAGGTCAATGGCGCGGTCGGCGACGGAGATCCCATCGTCGCCGTAGCGGAGGTTTGGAATCCGAAGTTCTACGACGAGATCATCGTCTCGACCCTGCCGATGCGACTCTCGAAGTGGCTTCACGCGGGGCTGCCCGAGCGGATCGAGCGGATCACGGGCGCCCCGGTTTCGCATGTCGTCTCGTACCCGCCCAAGCCGCAGCCCCAGACCACAACACCGCCGGCGCGCGACGACGCGGCCGCTGCTCTCGGACCACTGTCCGTCCTGGGCTGGGGCGGCCAGAAGCACTGAGCCGCCGCGCGGCGGGCCCATGAGGCCCGGCCGCCCTGCGATAATCAAACCGATGTCGATGAGGCTTGGCTCGATTCTGACCGCGATGGTGACCCCGTTCGACGATGCTGGCCGCGTCGACGAGGAGGCAGCCGTGCGGCTGATGCATCACCTCGTCGAGCACGGCTCCGACGGGCTGGTCATCTGCGGGACGACAGGCGAGGCGTCAACGCTCTCCGACGAAGAGCATCTGGGCATGATCGCGCTCGCCGTCCAGGAGATGAATGGACGCTGCTCGATCGTCGCCGCGGTCGGTTCCAACGACACCCGGCACGCGGTCCACCTGACCGAGCGGGCCACCGAGCTGGGGCCGGATGCGCTGCTATCGGTCAACCCCTACTACAACCGTCCGAGCCGCCGGGGGGTCATCCGCCACTACGAGGAGGTCACGCGGGCCACCGACCTGCCGATCCTGCTCTACAACATCCCGCAGCGCACAGGGTCGGACATGCCCAACGACCTGCTAGCGGAGCTCGCGCAGCTCGACAACATCGCCGGCGTCAAGCAGGCCAATCACGGCAACCTCGCCAAGGTCGACGGCCTGCAGATCTACGCGGGCAACGACGACATGCTCGCCGACGTGCTCGATCTGGGCGAGCCAGGCGGTATCTGTGTCGCCAGCCACCTGTTCGGCGATGAGATGCATCGCATGGTCGACGAGCCCGAGCGTCGACGCGAGATCGACACGAGCCTCGCGGATGTCTACCGT
Organism: uncultured Solirubrobacterales bacterium; assembly: GCA_963824755.1. Classification (GTDB taxonomy): domain Bacteria; phylum Actinomycetota; class Thermoleophilia; order Solirubrobacterales; family Solirubrobacteraceae; genus Palsa-465. The sequence goes on from CAWGQT010000002.1 coordinate 479,876, forward strand.
GACCTGGCTGTCGCGCCGGCCGCGTGCTCGACCAAGGCCGCGCTGAACCTGCTTGGGATCGGCGTCGGCGGACCGCGGCTTCCGTATGTCGAGCTCGATCAGCGCGAGACGGCGACCGTGCGAGCGATGCTCGAGCGGCACGGGCTGCTGCAAACAGCCGGAGCGTGAGCAGCAAACTTCGCGTCCTGCCGCTCGGCGGCCTGGGCGAGATCGGCAAAAACATGACGGTCGTCGAGTACGAGGACCGGATCGTGGTCGTTGACACCGGCCTGCGGTTCCCGACCAGCGACATGCTCGGGATCGATCTCGTGCTCCCCGACTTCTCCTACCTGCGCGAGCGAGCCGCGGATATCGAGGCGATCGTGATCACCCATGGCCACGAGGACCATGTCGGCGCGCTGCCGTGGGTGTTGCGTCAGCTTGCGCCGGATCTCCCTGTCGTCTACGGCGGCCGCCTGACTGTTGCGATGGCCCGCTCGAAGCTCGACGAGCACAAGTTGCGCGACGCGCCGCTCGAGGATGTCGAGCCCGGTGACCGGATCTCGGCCGGTCCGTTCGAGCTCGAGCTGATCCACATGACGCACTCGATTCCCGACTCGTGTGCGGTGGCGCTGCGAACCGAGCTGGGGACCGTGCTGGTGACTGGCGACTACAAGTTCGATCAGACCCCTGTCGACGGTCCGCCGGCGGACGTCTCGCGGCTCGCCGAGCTCGGCCGCGAGCGGGTATTGCTGCTGTGCGGCGACTCGACCAACGCCGACCGTGCCGGTTTCTCGCCCTCCGAGCGGGTCGTCGGTCCGCATCTGGAGGAGGTCTTCGCCCGAGCTGAGGGGCGGATCGTGGTGACAAGCTTCGCCTCGAACATCCACCGCGTCCAGCAGGTGATCGACGCGGCGGCGGCGCTCGGGCGCAAGGTCTCGCTGGTCGGACGATCGATGCGCAAGAACGTCAACATCGGACGCTCGCTGGGACACATCGAAATCCCCGAGGGCTTGATGATCCAGCCGCAGGAGGTCGAGGACTGGCCCGATCACAAGGTCGTCGTGATCTCCACCGGCTCCCAGGGCGAGCCGCTGTCGGCGCTGCGACGGATGGCGCACAACGACCACCGGCTGATCAAGCTCCACGCGGGGGACACGGTCGTGTTCTCGGCGACGCCGATTCCCGGCAACGAGCGCACCGTGAACGAAACCGTCGACCGGCTCTACCACATCGGCTGCGACGTGATCACCGCGCGCGACGCGCCGATCCACGCAACCGGCCATGGTTACCAGGACGAGCTCAAGCTGATGCTCAACCTCGTCAAACCCCGCTACGTGATGCCGATCCACGGCGATCACAAGCGCCTGTACCTGCATTCGCAGCTGGCGGACTCGGTGGGTATCGAGCCCGAGGACGTGTTCCGCCTCGAGAACGGGGTGCCACTCGAGATCGACTCCGGCGGCGCGTGGGTCGGGGAGCCAGAGCAGTCCGGGATGATCTTCGTCGACGGGGTCGACATCGGAGACCCTGCGGATGCTGCGATGCGCGATCGTCGGATGCTCTCGGCGGATGGGATCTTCATCGTCGTGGCCACGGTCTCAGAGCAGACGGGCGAGTCGGTCGCGCCGACCGAGGTGATCTTCCGGGGCGTTCCGTTCATCGAGCAGGCCGGAGAACTCGTTCAGGACATTCGCGAGGAGGTGGAGCGCTCGCTCGCTCGCTCAGCGGCCGACGGGGTGCGCGAGATCGACGTGCTCCAGCAGGAGCTGCACGACGACCTTGCCGCGTTCGTCTACGACCGGCTGCGCCGCCGCCCGATGGTGCTGCCGGTCGTCGTCGAGGTCTGAGCCACGGGCTCGGCGCCGTTGCCTGTCGCGTCTTCGGAGACCTGTCCGGCCGTCGGGATGCGGATCACGAACCTCGTGCCACGGCCGCTGTCCGGTCGCTCGAGCGTGACGCTGCCGCCGTGTGATTCGGCAACCGCGCGGACGATCGCCAGGCCAAGTCCTGATCCCCGGCCGCCGTCCCCGCCTGCGCGCACGAAGCGCTCGAACACGCGGCGTTCGATCTCGGGCGGGATCCCCTGGCCGTCGTCCTCGACTATCAGCATTGCGTCGCCATTGTCGGTTTTCGTCGTCGCCCGGACATGGGTCCCCGGCGGCGTGTGGCGCACCGCGTTCTCGATCAGGTTCAGCGCCATCCGATGCAGGTCGTCCCTGACGCCAGGCACAACGGCCTGATGCGGCTCGATCGAGAGCTCGTGACCGTCGGCCACCGGCTCGAGCTCGGAGGCGGCTTCGGTCACGACCTCGGCGAGGTCGGTCGGCCGGCGCGGCGCCTCGCGCTTGGCGTCCGCGCGCGCGAGCAGCAGGAGATCCCCGACCAAGCGCCGCATCCGCCGGGTCGAACGTAGTGCCGCCTGCGCGGACTCGGCGGTCTCGCCGTGCAGCTCCTCCGCGAGCAGCTCGAGGTTCGCCAGCACGCTCGTCAGCGGCGTGCGCAGCTCGTGCGAGGCATCGGCGACGAACCGGCGCTGGCGCTCGAGCATCGTCTCGGTCTCGCTGCGGGCAGCGTCGAGCGCCTGGAGCATCGCCTCAAGCGTTCGCGCAAGTTCCGCGACCTCATCGTCGGCCTCGGGGTGTGGGACCCGGCGGCTCGGATCTCGCGTCTGCTCGATCTCGTGCGCGGCGTCGGTCAGCTGCGCGATCGGACGCATCGCGCGCTGCGCGGTGGCCAGCCCGGCGAGCAGCGCCAGGATCGTCCCGCCGAGCACACCGAGCAGCAGGAACACGCGAACGCGCGCGAGCGTGTGGTCGACGTCGGACAGAGGACGGGCATAGAGCAGCGTCATCTCGCCGGCCGGCTGGATGCCGATCTCGGAGACCACGACCCGGTATCCGGACTGCTCGAACGTCCCCGATGTGCGCCGCGGCGCGGTCGTGAAGATCGGTGCCTCGAGCGGCGACTTATTGCCCTTGATCTTGACCTGGTCCTGCGTGCACAGCAGCGCTCCGGTGTCGTCGAAGATCCGGATCTGAGCATGCTCGGCGCTCGTGAAGTCGCTGAGGCTGATCGTCTTGTTGCAGTCCGGGAGCCCGGTCGGTTGCATCTTCAGGTGCAGTCCCTTCTGCAGCTGGTAGAAGGCGTTCGCGACCTCGTCGTCGAACTGCCCGCGCACCTGGCGTGTGGTGAGCACGCCGACGATCGCCGCGAACCCGGCGAGGATCACGAGCGTCAGCGCCGCGGATCCGCCGGCGAGGCGCCAGCGGATCGGGACCGACCTATACGCGGAGAACGTAGCCCGCGCCGCGGATCGTATGTAGGAGCCGAGGCTCGCCACTGGCTTCGAGCTTCCTCCGGAGGTTCGAGACGAACACCTCGATTGTGTTCGTCATTGAGAACGGGTCGTAACCCCACACCTCGTCGAGCAGACGCTGGCGCGAGATCACGATTCGCTCGTTGCGCATCAGATATTCCAGCAGCTCGAATTCCCGCTGGGTTAACTCGACGACGCGATCGCCCCGCGTGACTTCGTGCGTGTCTGGGTTGAGCTTCAAGTCGCCCACCGTCAACGTCGCCTGGCCGCGCGGCGGCCGTCGCCGCAGCAGCGCCCGCAGCCGCGCGAGCAGCTCCTGGCGCTCGAACGGCTTGACCAGGTAGTCGTCCGCGCCCGAGTCGAGGCCCTCGACCCGCGCCTCGACCGCGTCGCGCGCGGTCAGCATCAGAATCGGCACGTCGTCGCTCTGGCGCAGCGTCCTTGCGACCTCGATGCCATCGAGCCGGGGGAGACCGAGATCGAGGATCACCAGGTCGGGCAGGAACCCGTGCGCCAGGTCGAGAGCGCTGATCCCGTCGCCGGCGATCTTGACGTCGTAGCCCTCCATTCGCAGCGAGCGTTGCAGCACCTGCGCGATTGCGTCGTCATCCTCGACGACCAGGACGCGCGGGGGACGTTCGTAATCAACCATTTTGTGCTATGTGATGGTAGGGGGCGAGTTCTAAGCGCGACTGAAGATTTAGTGGTGCTTGATACGTGGGCAGGATGCCGGGCCGCGCCGTCGAAGCCAATTCTTCGGACATGCCCAGCCGCCGTCAATCCGGCAAGCGCAAGTCGCCACCGAGGCGCGCCAGGCGCTCGCTGCTAGCGAGCCGTCCGTCGCTGCCCAGGCCGCACGTCGACCTCGAGCCGCATCACGTCGACATCGTCGGCCTCGCGCTGGTCGCCCTCGGAGTCTTCCTGGCGGGCGTCGCCTACACGGGCCTGTCGGGCGGGACGCTCGGCAATGGCGCTGTCACATCGATGCGGTTCGTTCTGGGCTCGCTCGGATATGCAGTCCCGGCAGCACTCGTCGCGGGCGGCGCGCTCGTGCTGATGCGCGAGGTCCGGCCGTCCGGTAGGCCACTGCGGACCGGCGTGCTGTGCCTGGTCGCGGCGCTCACCCTGGCGCTAGCGGCGGGTACTTTCGGCCTGGGACCGGGTCGCGTGCCGACGCAGGCGTTCTGGCACCCGAGCGCATTCGAGTCCCGCGGCGGGATCGTCGGTCAGGCGGAGCTGTGGGCGAGCTCGCACTTGATCTCGCTGGCGGGCGCGGACATCCTCGCAGTGTTCCTGCTGATCGCCGGCGTGATCCTTGTCACGGGCGCGACAATCGCATCCGTGGTGCGCCTGACGGGGGCCGGGATGGCGGGGACCAGCCGCGCGCTGAAGCGTTCGACCGGGGAGCTGCGGGCGGCGGCCGGCCGCCGGCCGCTGACCGAGGCTGGGAAATCGGCGTCTCGAGGGCCCGATGAGGACTTTGGCGACGAGCACGAGCCACTGTTGCCACCGGAGGTGGACACCTCCGAGCTGGTCGTGCGGGCGACGCACGTCGAGGCGCCGGCAAACGGAGACGATCCTGAGGACGCGGACCACGACGCCGCCGATCAGATTGTCGACAAGATTGTTGACAATGAGCAGGAGGAGCCGGCCCGCCCGGTGCTGACGCCGGATGACCTCACGCCCCAGGGTCGCTACCGCGAATCGATCACCGACGATCCGGACTTCGAGTGGCGGGTTCCCGCGCCGCGCTTCCTGACCCGCTCCACGGGCGAGGCCGCCAAGCCGGACACCGCCGGCCAGGAGCAGGTCGCCAGGACGCTGATCGAGACGCTCGGCCATTTCGGAATCGAGGCCAAGGTGGTCGGCCGCGTCACAGGTCCGCACATCACGCGGTACGAGCTTCGCCTTGCGCCGGGCATCAAGGTCGGCAAGGTCTCGTCCTTGAAGGACGACCTGGCCTACGCGCTGGCCGCGACGGACATCCGGATCCTCGCGCCGATCCCGGGTAAGCAGGCGGTCGGGGTCGAGGTTCCGAATGCGCGGCGCAGAATCGTCCACCTCGGCGATGTGTTCCAGGAGCCGCCGGCAGACTGGTCGCCGCTGACGGTGTGGCTGGGCAAGGACATCGCCGGCCGCGCGATCGGCGCAGACCTCGCGAAGATGCCGCACCTGCTCGTCGCCGGGACGACCGGGGCCGGCAAGTCGGCCTGCGTCAACGCGATGCTCTCCTCGATCCTGCTGCGAGCCACGCCGCACGAGGTGCGAGTCGTGCTGGTCGATCCCAAGCAGGTCGAGCTCAATCACTACGAGGGCATCCCGCACCTGCTGACGCCGGTGATCACCTCGCCGCGGATGGCCGCCAACGCGCTCCAGAACCTGGTCAAGGAGATGGAGCAGCGCTACGGCACGATGTCGCTGGCACGGACCCGGTCGCTTCCCGAGCTCAACCGAGCGCGCTCAAAGCGCGGCGAGCCGCCACTTCCGTACATCCTGTGCGTGATCGACGAGCTCGCCGACCTGATGATGGTCGCGCCCGCCGACGTCGAGGACTCGATCATCCGCCTCGCGCAGAAGGCCAGGGCGGTGGGCATCCATCTCGTGCTCGCCACCCAGTCACCCCGCGTCGACGTGATCACCGGGATGATCAAGGCCAACGTCCCTTCGCGGATCGCGTTCTCGGTCTCCTCGCAAACGGATTCGCGCGTGATCCTCGACCAGAACGGAGCGGAGTCGCTGCTCGGGCAGGGGGACATGCTGTTCTCGCCGGTCGGCTCCTCGAAGGTCCAGCGGATCCAGGGCGCCTACATCGACGAGGAGCAGATCGCGCAGCTGACCGACGCCTGGCGCCGCCAGGGCGAGCCCGAGTTCCACGAGGAGCTGCTCGAGGAGGTCGAGTCCTCCGACGACGGCTCCGAGGATGCCGAGTTCCATCCCAACGAGGATCCGCTGCTCGAGGAGGCGATCGCGCTGGTCGCGCAGATGGGCACCGCGTCGACGTCGATGCTCCAGCGCCGCCTGCGCCTCGGTTACACACGCGCCGGTCGGCTGATCGACATGCTCGAGCGGCGCGGGATCATCTCCGGATACGAGGGCTCAAAGCCCCGTCAGGTGCTGATCACCGAGGGCGACGTCCCCAGGATCCTCTCGCACCTGGCCGAGGCCGAGGGAGGGCCTTCGCGGCCCGTTCACGTACCCGACGACAACCCGCCCGAGTCCTGACTGGATTCCGTTCCGCGGCGGCTTGGCCGCAGGTCCGCGGCTCCGGATAACGACTCGTTTCCTGGATGTTTGGCTCCGCCCCGCAGTTGTAGCCTTGTGGCGATGGCCGACATCGGCTCGACATTGCGAGAGGCGCGGATGCGGGCGCGCATCGATATCACCGAGGTCGAGGCCCGGACGAAGATCCGCGCCAAGTATCTGCGCGCGATCGAGAACGAGGAATGGGAGCTGCTGCCGGGGCCGGTCTACGTCAAGAGCTTCCTGCGTACGTACGGGGACTACCTCGGACTCGACAGCCGGATGCTGATCGACGAGTACAAGCGCCGGTTCGAGCGGCCGTCCGATCACGACATGCGGCCGATGTCCTCGCTGCACCGCGAGCGCGAGCGGGCTGCGAAAGGACCCTTGCTGCCGTCGTGGGCGATCGTCGGGCTGGTGCTCGTGGCGGTCGTGGTCGCGCTGTATTTCGTGGGCAATTCCGGGAACAACAGCAAGACCGGCACCTCGGCCGGGGTCAACACGAAGAACATCCACAGGCACCCCCGTCACGCCCGGCACCGAGCGGCCGCGCCCGCCGCGAAGGCAACTACGGTCAAGCTCGAGCTCGTGCCGACCGGGACCGTCTACGTGTGCCTGGTGGACGGCACGGGCAAGCAGCTGATTCCAGGCAAGATCTTCGCCGCCGGTGAGACGATCCCGACCGAGACCGCGCCGAAGATGATGCTGACGCTCGGCAATGCGTCGGTCCAGATGAAGGTCAACGGCAAGCCGGTGCAGGTCAGTCCATCCGCGTCCGCGATCGGCTTCCTGCTGCAGCCGAGCGGGCAGAGCTCGCTCCCCGCGGCACAGCAGCCGCGCTGCGCATGAGTTCGGCCGGCGCGGGGGCGGTTGGGCGGGCTCCCATCCGTGCGGGGATACTGATCACGGGCACCGAGGTCCTGACCGGGATCATCAGTGACCGCAACGGCCCCTGGCTGTCCGAGCGGTTGGCGGAGATCGGTGTCGACGCCGCCGTGATCCAGATCGTCGGCGACCGGCCCGGCGATCTCCTCGCCGCGCTGCGGTTCATGGCTGACCAGGGGATGGCCCTGATCGTCACGAGCGGCGGACTGGGACCGACCGCTGATGACCTCACCGCGGACATCGTCGGAGAGTTCAGCGGGCGCGAGATGATCCTGGATGAACGGCTCGAGGAGCGAATCGCCGAGATCCTGCGCCCGATGATGAAGCGCTGGCCAGGACTCGATGCAGACGCAATCCGCGGTTCGAACCGAAAGCAGGCCGTGATCCCGCGCGGGGCGACGGTGCTCGATCCGGTCGGCACCGCGCCGGGCCTGGTCGTACCTCCCGCGCAGGGTTCGGGGCCGACCGTGGTGGTACTGCCGGGTCCACCGCGCGAGCTGCAGCCGATGTGGCACATGGCTCGTGCAACGGACGCGTTCGCCGCCGCAGTCGCCGGCGCCACCGTGTACGAGAACGGGATCCTGCGCCTGTTTGGCATCCCCGAGTCGGAGATCGCCAACACTCTGCGCGCGGGGGAGGCGGACGGACTGCCGCTCGACCAGCTGGAAATCACTACGTGTCTACGGCGCGGCGAGATCGAGGTATCAACACGGTATGAGCCGCCGGCGGCCGACGTCTACCGGAGGTTCGTGGAGTTCGTCCGCGACCGCCACTCCGACACCCTGTTCTCAGACGACGGGTCAACGATCGACGAGCAGGTGTCCTCGTTGCTCGAGGGTCGTTCGCTCGCGGTCGCCGAATCATGCACTGGCGGACTGATGGCGGCGCGGCTGACCGATCGGCCGGGTTCGTCGGCGTACTTCCTGGGCGGCGTGGTCGCCTACTCCAACTTCGCGAAATCGGAGCTCGCGGGGGTCGATCCGGGATTGATCGAGCGCTGCGGCGCAGTCTCGACCGAGGTCGCCGAGGCTCTCGCCGACGGCGCTGCGACGCGGCTCGGCGCGGAGATAGGGATCGGCATTACGGGAATCGCCGGACCCGACGGCGGCACCGCGGAGAAACCGGTCGGGCTGGTGTGCTTCTCGGTGAGCACGCGCGCGGGCGAGCGAATCACGCGCAGTGCCCGCCTGCCCGGTGGGCGCGCAGATATTCGCGATCGCTCGACGACCGTTGCGATGCACCTTCTCCGTCGCCTGCTGCGAGGCGAACTCGATGTCCGGCTGCCCGGCTCGGAGGCGACCGCCGCACGTCGTTCGTGACAGCACGCCTCTTTGTCGCGCTCGAGCTCCCCGACGATGTGCGTGCAGGGCTGGCAGAGTGGTGCTCAGAGGCACTTGCCCGCGAGCGTGGCCTGCGCGTGCTCGGTCCCGAATCGCTACACGTCACGCTGTGCTTTCTCGGGTCGCGACGGGTCGAGGAGATCGACGCGATCGGGGGAGCTCTCGCCTCAATCGCCGGCGAGCCGATCGTGCAGCTGACCGTCGGCGAGGCGATCTGGCTGCCGCCGCGGCGGCCGCGCGTGCTGGCGGTCGAGCTCTCCGACCGCGGCGGAGCGCTCGCACGCGTGCAGGACAAACTCGCGGGCGCACTGTCGGCCGGCGGCTGGTATGCGCGTGAAGCGCGGCCGTTTCTTGCGCACGTCACAGTCGCGCGGGTCGCGCGCGACTCGCGGATACGGACTTTTGAGCTGCCTCCACCAGCGTCGCGGCGATTCGAGGGGTCCGTGGTCACGCTGTTCCGCTCTCGGCTCGGGCCAGGAGGCGCGCACTATGAGGCGCTGGCCCGGGTCGGGTTGGGATCCACAGCGGCGCCGGCCGACCCCGTGTCAGTCGTGCGCCGCTTCCACGCCGAGCAGGCGCGAGCATATGCCGGGGAGCGCGTCGAGGGCTTGCGCGAGCTCTTGAATGACGACGTCGTCTGGCACGTCCCTGGAGAGAGCGCGATCGCCGGCGAGCATCGCGGTGCGGAGGCGGTGCTCGCCTATCTGGAGAAGCGCCGCACGATGACCGACTCGACGTTCCGGGTGACGGTTCATGGCGTCTCGCTGATCGCGGACCGAGTCGTGCAGCTCGCCGGCGGCCGCGCCGTTCGCGACGGGCGCGAGCTCACGTGGGAGACCGTCGGCGTGTTTCGCGTGGTCGATGGGCGAGTTGCGGAGTGCTGGCTCGTGCCGTTCGACGCGGCTGCCTTTGACGAGATCTGGCGGTGACGTTCCAGCAAAGCTGAAAGCGATCACTGAATCTCGTCCCGTCGCCCGCGCCGATCGGGTTGACTAGACGGTATGACCCGTGTCGCCGTCGTCGGACACGTCGAGTGGGTGGACTTCATCCCGGTGGAGCGGTTCCCCGCGGCTGGCGATGTCGTGCACTCGCAGCAGACCTTTGCGCGTGCGGCGGGGGGCGGGGGAGTCGTCGCCTCGGTTCTGGCCGAGCTCGACGTCGAGGTTGACTTCTTTTGCGCTCTGGGACGCGACACACACGGCCACGCGGCCGCGCAAGAACTCACTCGCCGCGGTGTGCATGTCCACGTCGCGTGGCGTGACCGGCCCACACGCCGTGCGGTGACGCTTCTCGATCAAAGCGGCGAGCGCACGATCGTGACAATCGGCGAGCGTCTCGAGCCTGACGGTTCGGACCCGCTCGAGTGGGATCGTCTACGCGACGCGGACGGTGTCTACTTCACGGCCGGAGACCCATCCGCGCTACAGCTCGCGCGAGCAGCGCGCATCGTCGTAGCCTCCCCGCGCGGGCGCCACGCGCTCGAAGCTCAGGGGCCGCAGATCGATGCGCTCGTATACAGCGCGAACGACCACAGCGAGCTCGAGTGGGCCAAGCGCGTCGCGCGCCGGACACGGTTGCTGGTGGAGACCAACGGCGCGCACGGGGGAAGATGGTGGGGCGAGTCTGAGGGAACCTGGCTGGCGGTCGAGCCGCCCGGCAAGCCCCACGACGCCTACGGATGCGGTGACTCGTTCGCCGGCGGCTTCACACTCGGGCTGGCACGCGATGAGTCGGTGGCCGAAGCGGCCGCGCTCGGTGCGCGGCTGGGGGCGGAGGTGCTGACGAGGGTCGGCGCGCCGTAGCCGTACGCTTTCTTCATGGACCCGCTCCCGATGGCGCCGGAGTCTTGCTCGCTGGACGAGCCAGGACTGACCGCGCAGCGCAAGCGCTACCGCCAGCTTGGCACCGGGGCTACTGTGATCGGCCGGAGCGCCATGCGCCTCGTGATCGGCGTTGACGATGCGGTCGCCGGCGACCTCATCGACGAACTGATCGCGGTCGAACGCGAGTGCTGCCCGTTCTTCGAGCTGCGCTGGGATCCGGCGAGCCGCTCTTTTGCCGTGTCTGTGGCGGAGTCGCGCTACCGGCCGGCGCTCGACGCGATCGCCTACGCCCTGGATCCCGACTCGTAGCGCTGGCGGCCGACGGTTGTGGGGCTCGCGGTTGTGGCGGTCCCGGTGGGCGCGCGGTTGTGGGGCTTCCCGGTGGGCGCGCGTTGTGGAGCTCCCGGTGGCGCGATCCCGTGCCACTCCGATGGCCGTCAACGTCACACTCAACGGGTCGATCGGATCGAGATGCACGTTGACGGCGTGGGACGCCGTTTTCGTACATCTCGTCTCCCAGGCCGCGTTGAGTGTTACGTTGACGGCCGGGCCCGCTCCCTCCGAAGCGCTGACACCCATTCTCAGCCAGGTGCCGCCCGGTCCTGGGCGGCGGGCGGTCATAACGTCCGACGTCCGAGCGCCACGGTCGCCACCAACCCGCGAACCGAGGCCCTGTCCGCCCCTTCGTTCACTATTGGCACAGATCCTTCGCGCTTTTGTAACGAACGCGTCTTGTTTCGTTACAGGCCCTCGATCTAGCGTGGGGTTCCGTCCGCCGCCCGTCCTACCGTGGTGGTTCAAAGCGTGTGAGAGAAGGAGCCGAACCGAGATGAGCGAGAACAACAAGGCTGCCGCGGCTGACGCGAAGGCCGACGCCAAGCGTCAGGCCGCCCTGCAGGGAGCGCTGACCCAGATCGAGCGCCAGTTCGGCAAGGGAACCGTCATGCGCATGGGCGATCCGAATGCGCGCGTGGCGGTGGACGCGGTCCCGACCGGCGCGTTGTCGCTCGACATCGCGCTCGGGATCGGTGGCGTTCCTCGCGGGCGGATCATCGAGATCTTCGGTCCGGAGTCATCCGGAAAGACGACGCTCGTGTACCACATCCTCGCCGAGGCGCAGAAGCTCGGTGGCGTGTGCGCGTTCGTCGACGCCGAGCACGCGATGGATCCTCTCTACGCCCGGCAGATCGGCGTAGACATCGACGAGCTGCTCGTCTCCCAACCCGACTACGGAGAGCAGGCGCTCGAGATCGTCGACATGCTGATCCGCTCGGGTGCGGTCGATGTGATCGCGGTGGACTCGGTCGCAGCGCTGACGCCACGGGCGGAGCTCGAGGGGCAGATGGGTGACCAGACGGTGGGCGTCCAGGCGCGAATGATGTCTCAGGCGATGCGCAAGCTCACCGGCAACCTCAATCGCACCCAGACCCTGTGCGTGTTCACCAACCAGATCCGCGAGAAGGTTGGCGTGATGTTCGGCTCTCCCGAGACGCAGCCCGGTGGACGTGCACTCAAGTTCTACGCCTCTCAGCGACTCGACATCCGGCGTATCGAGACGCTCAAGGACGGCACCGAGGCGGTCGGCAACCGGGTACGGGTCAAGGTCGTCAAGAACAAGGTCGCCGCGCCGTTCAAGCAAGCCGAATTCGACATCGAGTTCGGCAAGGGCATTTCGACCTCCGGCTGCCTGATCGATTACGGGATCGAGCACGACATCATCACGAAGTCCGGTTCGTTCTTCTCATACGGCGAGGAGCGGCTCGGCCAGGGCCGAGGGAATGCGAAGGCGTTCCTGGATGAGCATCCAGAGGTGGCGAAGGAGATCGAGGAGAAGATCTACGCGGCGCTCAAAGTCGAGCGAGACCTGGTCAAGCCGATCGAGTCGCAGGAAGAACCGCCGCTCGAGGCCCTCGAGCCGGTCGGCGGCCGCGCCGCGTAGTCACTGGTGCTCGATTCCGCAGGTGAGCCCTCGGCGCCTGCTGCCGCCGAGGACCCGTTCGACGGCCTCCAGCAGCGGCACCCCGCCGCCGAGGACCCCACCGGCGACGCCGAGCAGCGCCTCGAGCACGCGCTCGCTGTTGCCTACCGCCACCTGAACCGGCGCGAACGGACGGTCGCCGAGACGCGCCGGCATCTGCTCGGCCGCGGCATCGCCGTTGAGGAGGCCGACCGGGCGATCGAGGTGCTCAGCGATCAGGGATACCTCGATGATGCTCGCTTCGCGCACCAGTTCGCCGCCGACAAGCGCGAGTTCGAGCAGTGGGGAGCCGAGCGCGTCAGACGGACGTTGCTCGAGCGTGGCCTTGATCGAGACGTCGTCGACTCAACCCTCGATTCTCAGCCGGCCGAAACTGAGCTCGAGCGCGCGCTCGCGCTACTGCGCAGACGATTCCCCGAGCCGATTCATGAGCGGCGAGAGCGCGATCGTGCGCTAGGCGTGCTGCTGCGCAAGGGCTACGACAGCGACCTGGCGCTGCAGGCGCTGCACGCGCACGGAAGCGCCTAGTCGCCTGCGCGTCGGCTAGGAGGCCCGGGCGGGATCACGGACGACCCGCCGCAGAGGACCGGGCGGGATCACGGACGACGGCCGGCCCGGATCACGAAGGCCCTCTTGTACGGTTCAGAGATCAAACCGTCCTTCTCCAGCTCAATGCGCCGGCGCTTCAGGGGCATTCTGATCGTGGCACTGGTGGCGATCTCGATGCTGGCCGTGGTCTCCGTCGCCGTAGGGATTCCGGTGGTCGATGGCAAGTACACCGGCACGACCACGCAGCGCGATCCGGCCGACCATCAACACTGGGTCGTCACGTTCAGCATCAGTCGCCACTTCGTCGAGAACCTCGACTTCAGCGTCAACGACAAATGTCCGGACGGGACGCGCCTGATCGTTCACTCGTTCGGATACCCGCCGATGAAGATCCATCCCAAGGGCAAGTTCGGCGGACGGTTCGGGGTCAGGAATGGCGTGCCGGGGGAGGGGTCGCTGATACGCGGTCAGGTTTCGGGGCAGACGGTGACCGCGGACATCGATGACTTCGGGCTGAATAAGACCGAGAACGTGCTCTGTCACGGGGTGGCGGGCTTCAGCGCCAAGCCGGTTGGGGGCGCCGGGAGCCCAACCGGCGCCGTCAGCGCCACCGACGCCAACAGCTCAACCGCCACCGTCGCCACCGCCACCAGCGCCGGCAGCCCCACCACCGCCACTGCCACCGCCGCCACTCCCACCGTCGCCACCGCCACCAGCGCCACCGCAGACCCGCACTACTCCGGAAAGACATCGCAGCGACGCGCGATCTCGTTCACCGTGTCGGGCGGCTATCTGCGGCACCTGAGCTACCGCATCTATGACGGCTGCCCAAGCGGCCACGCGATCATCGACTACGACCGCGACTTCACTCCGATCCGGATCAAGGACGGCGGAACATTTGGTGGGAGGTTCGTCGACCCTGGCAAGGCGACCGCAATCGTCTCGGGCAAGGTCTCAGGAGAACGTGTGACCGGTGAGCTGACGGACACGGCCAAGCACCCCGTCTACCACACGACCTGCCACGGCCACGCCAGCTTCACGCTGGCGCCGAAATGATCCCGCGTTTGCGCCGCCTGCCGCCCGGTATTACGATGCCGTCAGCGAACGAATGGCCCGCGAGGCCACAAAACACCAGCTAATCATCCACATTCGATGATGCGGCTTCGTGCAGGAATCACGACGCCGCATCTGTCGAAAGAGATCTTGTTCATCTTGGATTCCGGAATCAGCGTTGACGGCTAACCAATCAGAATCAGCGTCACTGCACCCGTGCAGGAACGTTACAGCGGCTCGCCCGACCGACCGGCTCGGGTGTCCGACTGATCCGACCAGACCAAACAACCGCCAGCTAGCCGCCGCCTGAGAGGCGCATCGCCTCACCGGCATCCGTTCGTGCGCCTCGCACGGGCCGCTCGGTCGCTCCCGAAAACTAAAGCAGTGAGGTTGCCCGCGACACCGTTCAACGGCTGCCAGGAGAGGAACGACCATGGAAATCATCGGTGCCGCAGCGCTGATCGCGGTAGGAATCGTGGTCGCCGCGATTGTCTACGGGCGGATGCATGCGGCGCGTCCCGCGGTCGTCGCGACGGATCCGCGTCCGGCTCCCGCACCTGATACCGAATCGAACAGGCAAACCGAGGCGCTGGCCCAGCGCGAGCAGGCGCTGACCCGCCGCGAGGCCGACCTCGAGCAGCAGCAGACCCAGGTCGCCGATCAGCGCGAGGAGCTCGAGAAGGCGCTCGAAAGGGTCTCGGGCTTATCCGCCGCACGCGCGAAGCAGATGCTGCTCAAGGAGATCGAGGATCAGGCTAAACACGACGCGGCGCGACGGATCCGGCAGATCGAGGAAGAGACCAAGCGGGAGGCCGAAAGGCGAGTTCGCAACATCCTCTCCGTGTGCATGCAGCGGCTGGCGGCCGGTCATGCTGCGGAGACGACCGTGTCGGTTGTTCAGCTGTCCGCCGATGACATGAAGGGCCGCATCATCGGCCGAGAGGGTCGCAACATCCGCGCCCTCGAAAACCTCACGGGCGTCGACTTCATCATCGATGACACACCGGGCGCGGTCGTGCTGTCTGGATTCGACGGGGTCCGGCGCGAGATCGCCAGGTTGACGCTCGAGAAGCTGCTGCAGGATGGCCGCATCCATCCCGCGCGCATCGAGGAGATGTACTACCAGGCGAAGTCCGAACTCGAAGGCCACATCGTGGTGCTGGGGGAGGAAGGCGTGTTCGAGGCGGGCGTTCAGGGCCTCAACCCCGAGTTGATCAAGCTCCTCGGGCGCCTGAAGTTCCGCACCAGCTACGGCCAGAACGTGCTCGCGCACTCGATCGAGGTCTCCCATCTGGCGGCGATGATGGCCGAGGAACTCGGCGCCAGCGCGAAGACGGCGAAGCGAGCGGCCCTCCTGCACGACATCGGCAAGGCCGTCACCCACGAGATCGAAGGACCGCATGCCCTGGTCGGCGGCGATCTCGCTCGCAAGTACGGCGAGTCCGAAGCCGTGGCGCACGCGATGGAGGCCCACCACAACGAGGTGGAGCCGCAGACGATCGAGGCGGTAATCGTCCAGGCCGCCGATGCGCTGTCCGGAGCAAGGCCCGGTGCTCGCGGCGAATCGCTGGAGCAGTACGTCAAGCGCCTGCGCGACCTCGAGCAGATCGCGACCAGGCACAAGGGCGTCGACAAGGTCTACGCGATGCAGGCGGGCCGCGAGATCCGGGTGATGGTCGCACCCGGATCGATCGACGACGACGCCGCCACGATGCTCTCGTACGAGATCGCAAGAGAGATCGAGAAGGAGCTCGAATACCCGGGGCAGATCAAGGTGACGGTGATCAGGGAGTCGCGCGCCATCGAGTACGCGCGGTAAGCATGTAAGTGGCTCATTGAAAGCCCTTCTTTCGGCATAATGCAGACCAGCGGGTCGCCCGGGAGGACTGCGGCGGCCTTGGCCCGCGGGTCGTCGAGAAAAGAGCCATACATGCATTCACATCTCGTAGGTAGGGGGCGAGCGGTTGCACGGCTGGCAGGGACGGTCATCGCATCGCTCGCCCTTGGTGCAGCCACCGCTGGGAGCGCATCGGCGCTCACCGCTCATGGGCAGTTGCTGCATCTCGTGGGGAACACGAACCAGAGCAGCAACTGGTTCGGCTACAACCAGGGGACCCTCGAGCAGGGAACCAAGCTGTTCCACTCGATCACAGGCGATTGGACGGTGCCGACCGCGACCCAGCACACCGCCGGGCAGGCAGAGGCATCGTCCGACTGGATCGGGATCGGCGGGGGTTGCGTCGACTCCGGCTGCACCGTAACCGACAACACGCTGATCCAGACGGGCACCGAGCAAGACGTGTCCGCCACGGGAGCCGCCTCATATTCGGCGTGGTACGAGCTGGTCCCGGCCCCATCGCTGACGATCTCGAACATGACGGTCGCTCCGGGCGATCACATGCACGCGTCGATCGCTGAGACGATCTCGGGCTCGAATGTCTGGGACATCACGATCCAGGACGTCACGCGGAACGAGTCGTACACGACCACCGCTCCGTACTCCTCGACGCACGCGACGGCCGAGTGGATCGAGGAGACTCCGCTCGAGATCGGCACGAATGCCGGATTCGCGGCGCTGCCGAACCTGACGAACCCGGACTTCGATCTGGGCACCACCAACGGGGCTTCCGCCGGGTTGAAGTCCGCGGAGGAGATGGACCTGATCGATTCGAACAGCAACGTGATCGGCGCTCCGTCGGCACCCGATTCGGATGCGGACGGATTCGGGGCGTGCACCTGGGCGACCAGCTGCACGGCTCCCGGAAGCTGAGTCCGGGCCAGCGGCCTCGGCGCACGTTCGCTGCGTGCGCCGAGGCCCGCCGGGCACCTCAGATCACGGGGGCATCGCACGGCGCGACCGCCGCTAGCCCCACTAGTCGTGATGGTGGTGGTGGAACGCTCCGCTCGCGGTCCATGACGCGAAGTCCGGAATCAGCACGATCGCGATCACCAAACCGCCGACAAGCGCTCCGGCGAGCACAATCCAGCGCCCGGCAGCTCCTGCCGAGACCCCTGGAAGGCTGACATTCCGAGTGCCGATGCGAAGCATCCGCGCGATGCTCGGTAGGTGGGCCAGTACGTGGATCGCCGTGAACACGACCCAAACGATGAAGCTGACCTTGTGCAGCGCGAGCCAGGAATCCTTGCTGGACGGGCCTCCGAACAAAAGCAGCAGCCCGCTCACGAAGACGACCACGGTCGTGATCACGACGATCGGGGCGATCATCCGCAAGATCGGCTCTGGCGGCCCCTTCTTCCGGTACGGCGGGTTGCCGGTGTAGTACCGGATGAACCGGTAGCCGGTGCTGCCCATCTTCAGGGCCACTGGGCCGAGCAGCACCAGCCCCAGGAACAGATGGACCGAGATCAGCTGACCGATCCGCAGAATCGTCACGCCGATCACTGCGAGCAGCACGATCAGCACGGCGCCCGTGATGTTCGTGAGCAGCTCGTTACCGTCGGTACCGCCACCGAACAGGGCCAAGCGGCGCCGGCGCGCAGCGCTCACCTCAGCCCGAGCACTCGACTCTCGCAGCGCGGCGCTCGCCTGCTCGCTTGTCGACATGATCGAAGTCTTCCCAGACGAGCTCAACTGGCGTTCAGGGCTCGATGAGAAACCTCTTCGGCACGAGCTCAACTGGCGTTCAGGGCTCGATGAGAAACCTCTCCGGCACGAGCTCAACTGGCGTTCAGGGCTCGATGAGAAACCTCTTCGGCACGCAGCCGGACGCATGCGTCTTTACTCCACCAACCGGAGCCGTCTTTATGATCGCCGGATGCCAGCTTGCACCAACTGACTATGCCCGGAGTGATTCTCGTCATCGAAGACGAGCCGGGGATCGTCGACTTCCTGGAGCGCGGGCTGCGTGCCCACGGCTTTCACGTGCAGTCCGCCCTCGACGGTGTCACCGGCACCGAGAAGGCGTTGAACGAGGATGTCGACCTGATCGTGCTCGACATGATGCTCCCAGGACGGAGCGGCCTCGAGGTGCTCACCGCCGTTCACGCCGCCAAGCCGTCGATGCCTGTCGTCATCCTGACCGCTCGTGGCGAAGTCGAGGATCGCGTCACCGGGCTCGACGCCGGCGCGGTCGACTACCTCACCAAGCCGTTCTCGCTCAGTGAGCTCGCAGCGCGGATCCGAGCGCAGTTGCGCGTCGCTGCGCAGAACCCGGCGACGACGATCACAGGCGGAGACGTCGAGGTCAATCTCTTGACGCGCGAGGTCCGGCGAGGAGGCGAGCTCGTGCGGCTGTCGACGACCGAGTTCGAGTTGCTCGTCTATCTGATGCGCAACCGCGGCCAGGTGCTGAGCCGCGAGCAGATCCTCCGGGCCGTCTGGGGATACGAGTACGACCCGGGCACGAACGTGGTCGATGTCTACATCGGCTATCTCCGACGCAAGCTCCGCCGGCGCGAGAAGGCGGACGCAACCGTGAGTGCCGGTGCCGGTCAGGCGCCCGAGAGGGCGCTGACCGCGGACTCGGGGAGCCCCGGTCGCCATCCGGGCGGCCGGCGCGAGGTGCCGATCGTGACGGTTCGCTCGGTCGGTTACCGCTTTGATGCAGGCGATTAGAAGCAAGCTGCCGGCGAGCCTTCGCTCGCGGCTGACAATTTGGGTCGCCGGGGTACTACTCGTCTCCTTCGCGGTGATCTTCGTGGTCGTCTACCAGGACACGGGAACTCAACTCAGCAGCCAGATCGACCGCGACATCGCGGGGGACACGGGCCAGCTCTCGTTGTTTCTCAGGTCGATGCGCGGACGAACCGCCGAGCAGATCGCCGCCGCCGCCGGCCGCTACGTGCGTGCCCAGCCGTTCACGGTCAACTCGACGCTGCTGTTCACGCTCGTGCCCGGCCAACCACCGGTCAGCAACCACCCGGAGGTGTTCGGAGCGTCCGAACCCGAGGTGGGAGAGACGCTGGAGGAGCAGCAGCGCGAGAACGCCGCTGCTGCTCGGTTGCGGATCCCGAAGCCGGGCTACTCGACTCAGATCGTTCCGGACGTGGGGCCGATGCGCATCCACGAGCGCCCGGTGCTGGTCAGCGGCCTGCGAGTGATCGCCGGCGCCGGCGAGCCCTTGGCGACGGTCGAACGCGCCCAGCATGGCGTCGCGAAGGCTTTCCTGCTGGCGGGCGCGATCGTCGTGGCGATCGCACTGCTCGCCTCCTACCTCGCCGGCGCGCGAGTGTCCGCGCCGCTGCGGCGGATGGCCGCCGTCGCCACGCGCGTTGACGCCGGGGAGCTCGAGCCGCGAATGGACGTCGATTCCTCTCACGGTGACGAGGTACGCGTCCTGGCGGAGGCCTTCAACCACATGCTCGACAGGCTCTCGGAGGCGTTCGAGATCCAGCATGAGTTTGTTGCGGACGCCTCGCACGAGCTCCGCACGCCGCTCACCGTGATCCGCGGGCAGCTCGAGGTGCTCGCCGCCCAGGAGTCCCCTTCCGAAGAGGAGGTGCGACGGACGGAGCGGCTAGTACAGGCTGAGATCACCCGCATCAGCCGGCTCGTCGACGACCTGCTGACGCTCGCCGCGGCCGAGCAGACGGACTTCGTGCGCGCCCAGCAGATCGAGCTTCAATCGTATGTCGCAGAGCTGTGGGACGGCGTCAGCCTCACCGCGGACCGTCACTTCGAGCTCGGACCAGTGCCGGAGGGGACGCTGCTAGCGGATCCGGACCGTGTGGCGCAGGCCCTGCGCAACCTCGCGCGCAACGCGATCGAGCATACCGACCAGCAGACCGGCTTGGTGCGGCTCGAGGTCGAGCGGCTCGCTCCCGACCAGATCAGGTTCGCGGTGCTCGACAACGGTCCGGGCATCCCCGCGGCCGAGCGCGATCGAGTGTTCGAGCGCTTCTACCGGACCGACCCGGGACGCGCACGCACCGCGGGCGGCACCGGCCTCGGGTTGGCAATCGTCAGAGCGATCACCGAGGCCCACGGCGGCAGCGTTCGAGCTGGCGGTCCGCATAATGGTCGCGGCGCGCGGGTCGAGCTCGTCCTGCCAGGCTTCACGCCGGCATGAACCACGGGTATATCGCAGCTACGCCGGGTTCGCGCATTGTTGCGTCGCTACCCTTGGGGCCGGTGCGGAGCTACCACGTCACGACCTTCGGGTGTCAGATGAACGAGCACGACTCCGAGCGCATGAAAGGGATGCTCGAGTCGCTCGGCTATGCCGAGGCGTCGTCGCGCGACCAGGCCGACCTGATCCTGTTCAACACCTGCTCGATCCGCGAGAAGGCCGATGATCGCTTCATCGCCCACCTCGGCGAGGCTAAGCGGCTGAAGTCCGAGCGCCCGGAGCGTGTCGTCGGCGTCGGCGGCTGCTGGGCGCAGTCGGTCAAGGAGGAGGTGTTCGCGCGCTTCCCGTTCGTTGACGTGGCGTTCGGCCCGGGTCAGGTGCACAAGCTCGCTGAGTTCCTGACCAGCGACTCGCTCACGGCGCAGGGCTACTTCGAGTTCGAGGGGTTCACCGGCCACCTGCCCGCCAAACGCGAGCGCGACTTTCAGGGGTGGGTCCAGATCAGCGTTGGCTGCAACTGCGCCTGTTCATACTGCATCGTGCCCTCGACGCGCGGGCGAGAGGTCAGCCGGCCGCCGGGCGAGCTCGTCAGCGAAGTCGAGGCGCTCGCCGCCGATGGCGTCCGCGAAATCACCCTTCTCGGCCAGAACGTCAACTCCTACGGACGCGACCTCCCGCGCGAGGCCCGCACGACATTCGCGCAGCTGCTGGCGATGATCGACCAGATCGAGGGGATCGATCGCATCCGCTACACGAGTCCGCATCCGAAGGACATGCGCGAGGACGTGATCCAAGCCCACGCGGAGCTCCCATCGCTGTGCCGGCACATCCACCTGCCACTGCAGTCGGGATCGAGCAGCGTGCTGAAGCGGATGCGGCGCACGTACTCCCGCGAGCGCTACCTCGACCGCGTGGCGATGATCCGCGAGTACGTTCCTGATTGCGCGCTGACCACCGACATCATCGTCGGCTTCCCAGGGGAGACCGAAGAGGACTTTGCACAGACGCTCGAGGTCGCCGAGCAGGTCGGATACGACGGCGCGTTCACGTTCATCTATTCGCCGCGTCGCGGCACCGAAGCCGCCGAGCTCGCGGACCAGACCGCGCACGAGGTCAAGGTTGCGCGGATGGAGCGACTGGTCGAGGTGGTCCAGCGGCGCGCGCTCGAGCGCGCCCAGCGGTTCGTGGGCCGAACGCTCGATGTCCTGGTCGAGGGACCGTCGCGAACCGACCCGAGCCGTCTGCGCGGTCGCTGCTCGCACAACAAGGTCGTGAATTTCGCCGGCCTCGGCGCGCCGGGGGACATCGTCGACGTCGAGATCGAGTCCGCCACCAGCCAGACCCTGCTGGGGCACGAATCGATCCTCAGCCGCGCCGGCGTGTGACGCTCGGGCGCGGCCACGATCACGCGCCCCGCGCGCGCGTCCGCCACGCCCCGGCGATCAACGGAACGGCCACCCAGGCCACGAGGACGGCAATCGCGATACCCGTGCCCATGGTCACCTCCGGCCGGACGTTGATCGGGATGATCTGAGCCAGCGCGGCCGAAAGCACCCCGTCCCGGGCAGCGCCGAGCGAGGTGACGTTCAACAGCAGTTGGCTGGCAACCAGCTCCCAGCCGATCACGGCCGTCAACGTCAACGCGCGCGAGCCGGTGAGCGAGCCGACGCCGACGGCGAGGATCGCGAGGATCGTGTTCGCGAGGACGATCCAGAGCGCGGATTGGATGATCAGGCTCAAGCTTGGCGTGGGCTGCGAACCGGCGAACAGGAACGTCGCCGCGACCGCCAGCAGAAACGCGGACATCGTGAACGCAAGCGTCACCACGACGGCGGCCGGCGCCCTCACGGAGAACAGCGCCACGCGTGAGCGTCCAGTCGCGACAAGGTCGCGGAAGACGCCGCTTGACAGATCGGCCGCCTCCGTCCCGATCAGGATCGCGGTCAACGACCCGAAGTACACGCCCAGTGCGCGTACTGCGTGCTCGAAGCCGTCCATCCCACCGGCCGGCGCGTACCTCGTCGGGTCGGAGGCATGCCTGCTCTGGAGGTAGCCCATGATCAGCACGACAACGCCAACCGACAGCAACACGGCGAACGCAAGCAGCCCCCGGTTGCGCCGCAGCTTCAGGACTTCGGCGGCGACCATCCGCCGCGCGATGGCCAACGTCATGACATACCTCCAAGCCGGGAAGTGATCTCCAGGAATCGATGCTCGAGCGACTCACGCACGGGTTCGAGCCTGAACACGGCGACACCCGCCCCGACCAGCTTCGCGTTTATCAGCGCGGCGCCGTCGCTGCCCGCCAGCGTGATCCGGAGCCCGTCGTCGGTCTCCCGTGCGGCGGCGACGGCGGGATGGGAGTCGAGGACGTCCATCGCCACCCGGGGGTCATCACACCCGATATCGAGCTCCCTGTGGCGGCTTCTCAGCAGCTCGCTGATCGGACCCTGCGCGATCAGCTCGCCACGGTCGATGACCGCGGCGGCGTGGCAGGTCTTCTCGACCTCGTCGAGCAGGTGCGAGGAGAGAAACACTGTGCGCCCCTCGGCGACCAGCTCGCCGATCATTGTCCGGAACTCGAGGATGCCGCCTGGATCGAGCCCGTTCATCGGCTCGTCGAGAATCAGCAGCTCGGGATCCGCCAGCAAGCAACGAGCGACGCCAAGCCGCTGGCGCATCCCCTGCGAGTAGGCCTTCACGCGATCGTCCGCCCGGTCGGTGAGTGCGACGCGCGCGAGGGCGGCGTCGATCCGTCCAAACGCTTCGGGAGCACGCGCCGCAGCAATCACCTCGAGGTTCTCCCGGCCGCTGAGGTGCAGACGAAAATGCGGCTCCTCGACGATTGCCCCAACCCGAGCAAGGACCTCGGCGCGCTCCTCGGGCACCGGCTTGCCTCGGATCTCCATCCTCCCCGAGTCCGCCCCGGTGAGGCCGAGCAGCATCCGGATCAGCGTCGTCTTACCGGCACCGTTGTGCCCGAGGAAGCCAAACGCGCATCCGCTGGGCACCCTCAGATCGAGGTCGAGCACGGCGGCCCGGTCGCCGAACCGCTTGGTCAACCCCTCCGTCTCGATGATGTTGGTTGCAGTGGTCATGCCGCAGACCGTACGTCGGCCCACGCGCCACGTCCTCGGCCGTCCGGTCGATCGCAGGCTCCGGCGATCTACGGACTGCAGGCCGCTTCTCCCCCCTCAGGGGGAGCCCACGGTCCGTGACCTCAGGCGGAGGCGCTGCCGGGCTGCACGAGTCCGATCTCGTACGCGAGCACCACGGCCTGCACGCGGTCGCGCAGGCCGAGCTTCATCAACACGTTCGAGACGTGCGTCTTCACCGTCGCCTCGCCGACGATCAGGGCGGCCGCGATCTCCGCATTCGACATACCGCGTGCGAGCAGTCGAGCACCTCACGTTCGCGGTCGGTCAGCTCGGCAAGCGCCTCGGGTCCGTGCCCGACGGGCGCCGGCAGCCGTCGCGCAACTCGGTCGAGCAGCTGGCGTGTGACCGCCGGGGTGAGCAGCGCGTCGCCGGCGGCGACCACGCGCACCGCCCGTACGAGCTCGTCCGCGGGCACGTCCTTGGTGATGAAGCCGCTTCCACCGGCGCGCAGCGCCTCCACGATGTACTCGTCGAGCCCAAACGTGGTGAGCACCAGGACGCGATGGTTGGGGAGCTGCTTGATTGCCTCGATGCCATCGAGGTTCGGCATCCGGACATCCATCAGCGCGACATCGGGCTTCGTCGCGCGGGCAGCTGCAATCGCCTCCAGGCCGTCGTCCGCCTCCGCGACAACCTCCATCTCACCGGTCGCCTCCAGCACCGCGCGGAACCCCGCTCGCATCAGCGGCTGGTCATCGGCGATCAGCAGGCGCAGCCTCGCCATCGCTCACTGCACCGGCAGCAGCGCGTGGACGCGGTAGCCCGATCCATGTGCGTCGCGACCAGCGGTCAGCTCGCCCCCGAACAGAGCGACGCGCTCGCGCATCCCGACGAGCCCGTGTCCTGCGGAATGGCCGTTGGTGGACGGCTCGGCGAGCTCGGTCCCGTCGTCGACGACGGTCACCTCGAGTGTCTGCGGCGCGTAGGAGAGCGTGACCATCGCATGGTGAGCCCGGGCATGCCGGATCACGTTCGTGAGTGCCTCCTGCACGATCCGGTAGGCGGAAAGGTCCACGCCCGGCGGCAGCTCCCGCGGGCTGCCGTTCACGATCAGGCTCGCGTCCAGTCCCGTCTCGCGCGTGCGCGAGATCAGAGCATCGAGGTCCTGGACGCCCGGCTGTGGCTCGCGCTCGGCGGCCGCGCCGTCCTGGAGTCGCAGGACACCGAGCATGCGGTGCATCTCCGAGAGCGCCTCGCGGCCGAGGTCGGCGACGCGGCCGAGCGCTGCCTCGTCCTCGCCACTCCCACCTCCGGTCGCCGCCAGTGCCTGTGCCTGGACGACCATCAGCGACACGTTGTGCGCGACAACGTCGTGCAGCTCGCGCGCGATCCGCAGCCGCTCGTCGGCGACGGCCTGGGCAGCAAGCAGTTCGCGCTCGCGCTCGAGGCGCGTGGCTCGGTCGTGCAGTCCGCTGACGTAGTCCGCCCGCGCGCGCAGGTACAGCCCGACGGCCACCGCCAGCCCGACCGCGACGACGCGCGACAGGATCTGAGGCAGGCTCTCGCCATAGCCGTGAAAAGGCGGCGTCGCAACCACCACGGCCGCAGCGATCACTGCGGCGCCGATCACCCTCGTCCGGTCGGTGTACTCCGCGACCGTGAACACCGCGAGCAGCACCGGGAGGAGCACGATCGGCCCGTAGTTCAGCCCCATCGAGAGCCCCAGGACCACCCCGAGGACGAGCAGCGGCGCCCGGTGACGGAGTAAGAGCGCCACGGCGCTGACCGCGAGCCCGAGACCCAGCAGAAACGCTGGAACCGAGCCGCCCGGAGTCACAGGACGCAGCGCGATCGCGAACGTCCCCTCCAGCACGATCAGCGCCACCGGGCCAACATCCAGCAGCCATGACGGAATACGCCAGCCGAGCGCGGTGGGCAGCGGTCGATTCACGACCAGAGAGTAGAGCCAGCGCTAGCAGCACGCCTCCGCCGCAACGGCGAAACGCAACTCATCCTTCTGGGGGAGATCGGCCGTCCGGCGGCGGTGCGAACATGTGTTCGATGCGGTGGAGCAACCTCAGCATATCCTTGAAGGAACGCACCCGGTTGCCCGGTTACAAAGACGAGGCCGTGGTGCGGCATTTCGAGGCGCCGGGCGCGATCCAGACCAGGTTCTACGAGGTCCGCGCGAAGTCGATCCTCAACCGCGTCCCCGAGGCATCGCGGATGCCGTTCAGATGGACCATCAATCCATTCCGCGGATGCAGCCATTCCTGCGTCTATTGCTTCGCGCGCCCGACGCACACGTATCTCGACTTCAACGCCGGCCGCGACTTCGAGCGCGAGATCGTCGTGAAGGTCAACGCACCCGAGCTGCTCCGCGCGGAGCTGGCACGGCCCTCGTGGAAAGGGGAGCACGTCGCGCTGGGGACGAACACCGATCCCTACCAGTGGGTGGAGGGGCGCTACAAGCTGATGCCGGGCATCTGGGAGGCGTTGCGCGACGCCGCGAATCCATGCTCGGTCTTGACGAAATCGCCGCTGCTGTTGCGCGATCTGCCGCTGATGAAGGAGATCGCGGAGCGGACCGAGTTCGGAGCAGCGTTGTCGATCCCGACGCTCGATGAACGCGCCTGGCGCGCGACCGAGCCGCACACCCCCAATCCTCGCGCGCGGCTCGAGGCGGTCGCCGAGCTCACCCGCGCCGGCATCAGCACCGGGGTGCTGGTGGCGCCGCTGATGCCCGGGATAAACGACGCGCCGGAGCAGGTCGCGCCGATCCTCGAGATGGCCTTCGAGGCGGGCGCCGCGTACGTCTCGGGCATCGCGCTGCACCTGCGTGGGGAGGTCAAGGGACTGTTTTTCGACTGGCTTGAAGCCAACCGCCCGGACCTGGTCCCGCGGTACAAGACGCTCTACCGACGCGGCGCATATATGCCTGCGCAGGAGCGCGAGCGCCTGTCGAAGGTGGTGGCCGGTCCGGACCTGACGCCGGCCGCGCGCATGCGCGGGCGGCTGCGCGGCGCAGAGGACCCCGAGAAACCGCCGCAGGAGCCGCGCGAACCGCCGCAGGAGCCGCGCGAACCGCAGCCTTTCCACGAGCAGCCGACCCTGTTCTAGAGACGGCCCGGTCGGGCAGTCCTGAGGAGATCTTCATCTCTTGCCAAGAAACTGTGGCCCCATGGCGGGGATAGGTAGGTGTATGACGACATTGGGTAGGCACGTGACAACTGTGACTTGCATTGGGGCCCCGCGCGGGGTCAGGCCATGCTGAGGCGCTTCAAGCAGCAGCGAGATCTGCATCTCGAGCGCATGTTCGAAACGCGCAGCGAGGCCTGGGAGAAGGTCGGGCTGGCCGTCAACGTCAGCCAGAGATCGCAGCGCCGCGCGCAACGCGAGGCGCTGGTGCTGTTCCCGCTGCTGATCGGCGTACTTATCGCGTACGCGTACCGCCAGCAGCTGTTCGGGATCGGCTCAAAGAGCCCCTGGGAGACGCCGATCCGCATCGCCACCGTGCTCGCGCTGCTGGCGCTCGGCTGGACGATCGCCCGCGACGTGGGCCGTGCGGTGGCGCCGACGTTCTTCAGGCGGATGGACCCCGGCACCGCCGGAACAGTCGGGTTCCTGATCCGTCTCGTGACGATGGCGATCACGCTGCTGATCGCGTTGAGCGTCGCGTCGGTCAACGCCGGAACGATCATCGCGGGAAGCGCCTTCACCGCGATCGTCCTCGGTCTTGCGGCGCAGCAAACGCTCGGCAATCTGTTCGCCGGCCTGGTGCTGCTGACCGCGAGGCCGTTCCGGGTCGGGGAGCGAGTGCGCCTTCAAGCCGGCGCCGTCGGCGGGACCGTCGAAGGAGTGGTGAGCTCTCTGGGGCTGCTCTACACGACGCTCGCGCGTGGCGAGGACCGGATCATGATTCCCAACAATGTCGTACTCGCGGCCGCCGTCGTGCCGCTCCGCGAGCCCGATTCGGTCGACGTTAAGGTGCGGCTCAGCTCCGGCATACGGCCCAGCCACGTGCAGTCGATCCTCGACGACTCGATCGCCACCGCGACGCGACGCTCGGCCACCGTGCTGCTGGAGGAGATCGACGGCGACGACGTCGTCGTCCGCGTGCAGGCCACGCCCGAGCGAGCGATCGACGGCGCCAACCTCGCTGACGAAATCATCGCGGCGCTCGCCGAGGTCACCGGCGAGCACGAGACGGCAGGCGCGGTGAGCAGCTCCGAGTGAACGAGACGCTCACCCCGGCTCACCGCGGCGGCGCGGGCTCGCCGCTCGTCTGCCTGCACGGATTCACCGACACGTGGCGGACCTGGGAGCTTGTGCTGCCGGTCCTCGAGCGATATCACGACGTGTACGCGCCGACCCTTCCGGGCCACACCGAGTTCATCACGACCAACTACGAACACATTCCGGGCGCACTGATCGCGCACCAGGTTCAGGGCGTGGCGCGCTGCGCGGCGGTGCAGCCGATGATCGCCGCGGTGCTGGCAAACGGTTGGACGCTCGACGCCGAGCGAATCAGGTGCCCCGTGCGCTTCATCTGGGGCACGGCCGACCGGCTGCTGCCGTGGCCCTCCGCTGCGACGCGCTACCGCGACGACTGGCTTCCCAACGCGGAGTGGGTCGAGCTCGAAGGAGTCGGACATTGCCCACAACTCGACGTCCCGCTGGAGACCGCGGAGCTGATCGCCGGCTTCACAGCGCGCTGAACTAGAGTCTCGTGCGTGCTGGCCACGAGCCACCTGCCCGAGTTCCTGCTGACGGTCTATGTGCTGATCCTGATTCCCGGGCCGAGCGTGCTGTTCGTCGTCAGCCGCGGGGTCGCGCTGGGCCGCCGCGCAGCGCTCGCGACCGTGCTCGGGAACGCGATGGGATTCGCGCTGCAGCTGACCCTGGTGGCGATCGGCATCGGTTCGATCGTGGCCCGCTCCGACGCAGTGTTCACCGCGCTCAAGCTCGCCGGCGCCGCATATCTCGTGTATCTGGGCCTGCGTAACATCCGCGACCGCCAGGCCCTGGCGAGGATCTTCGGCACGACCGAAGTCGCTCCCAAGAGCTTGCGGCGCACCGTGCGGGAGGGGTTCTTCGTCGGCGCGACCAACCCCAAGGGCGTGATCATCTTCACGGCCGTGCTGCCGCAGTTCATCGACCGCTCCGCCGGCCACGTCACGCTCCAGCTGTTGACGCTCGGTGCGATCTGCCTGGTGATCGCGCTGCTCTCGGATGGCGCTTGGGCGATCGCGTCAGGGAGTGCTCGCCACTGGCTTGGACGCTCGTCGCGGCGCCTCGAGCTGCTGAGCGCGACAGGAGGAGCGATGCTCGTCGGCCTCGGCGTGGCCCTGGCGGTGACGGGTCGCAAGCAATAAAGTTCCCACCCGCCACCCCCAACCACCAGGGGCCGCTGACGCGGCATCCATGGGGCCAAGAGGGCCCGTCCGGACCTCAGCGCTTGTCGACCTGCCCTGCCGCGATGTCGCTCGCGATCCGGCCGCCACCGATCCGCCGGCTGACCGCGGAGGACAGCTGCGGCGCGACCCCTGCGAAGTTTGCCGCAACGCGCACGAAGACCGGAGCGACCTCGGCCTCCGCGCGGTCTCGCTCGATTACGCGGATCACCGAGGCAGCCACATCAGAAGGAGAGCGTGTGCTCACCCCGCGCGGAAGCTCGGCGCCAGAGTCCGCGAACATCCCGGCGTCACTGATGAAGCCAGGCAGCACCACGGACACCCCGACGCCGAACTGATGGAGATCCTCCCGTAGCCCGAGCGCGAACCCGCGCAGCCCGAACTTGGTCGCCGAGTAGACCGACGAAGCCGCCGCGGCGCCCTTGCCCGAAAGCGAGGAGATGAACACCATGTGGCCTCGGCGGCGGTCGACCATCCGCGGGGCGAGCGCGCGCGCGAGCGCGATCGGAGCCCGCAGGTTGACCTCGAGCATCCGATCGATCTGCTCCTGCGTCAGGTCGGTCAGCACGCCGCTGGCGGGCACGGCCGCGTTCGCGACCAGCACGTCGAGTTCACCGGCCTCGCCGGCGAGGCGGGCTACGTCCTCGCGCACCGAGAGGTCGCACGCCACCGCACGCCCCCGCACTTCGCTCGCGAGCGGCTCGAGCACGTCCCGGCGGCGCCCACTCAGCGTCAGATTCGCCCCGCGGGCCGCGAAAGCTCGGGCGATCGCGTGACCGATGCCGCCGGTGGCGCCGGTGATCAGCACGTTGCCGCTAGCCAGGCTCACGGCGGCGCAGTGTAGTGCTCAGCCGGGAAACACCGCGACGGTCGCTGTGAAGCCGTGCAGGAAGCTACGGCCGCCGACCGGCCCGATCTCGCCTGCCGCAAAGAACCCCGCCGTGGGCGCGCCCCCGAGCTCGCGATCGATCGCGGCGGCGTCGTGGTTTGCCCACCCCGCCCGCCCAAACATCGCCTCGCCCCGCCCGTTGCAGGAGAACACGACGGCACCCGCAGGCGGGCGGCCCGCGAGCGCCTGACGCCGGAGCCGTAGCGCGTTGCGGAGATCTTCGTCGGCGGACTGCGCGTCGCGTGCGTGCAGGCGGATCACCTGCCCCGGCCGAACCGGAGCGCCAACCGCGATCGCGCCTGACTCCGGATCGGCGCCGAGCACCCCGCGCACTAGGAAGTCGCCCTGCTCGTACTCCGGCTTGCCGCCGTCGATCACAATCCCGATCAGTAGGCCGCCGGCGAGCAACGCCCGCTCCCGCAGCGAGAGCTCGGAGATGATCTGCTGGGCTGTCTCGAGCGCGGGCCGACCGGCCAGCTCCACGATCACGTTGTCTTCGGCCGCTGTGATCGTGACCTCCCGGCCAAGCGGTGCGGCGCCTTGCGAGACGCAGGGGAGCATCTCGATCCCGCGCAGTCCGACGCCGACGGCACCCTGGTCGTGAATCTCCTCGTCGAGGAACAAGGCGCCGTCCCCCTGCGGGGTGATTCCACTGGCGATACCGCCGAGCACCGGCACCCCAGGCGCGTCGGCGCTCAGCTCGGAGAGCACGAGATCGACCGGGAACGAGTACGGATCGGATAGGACGATCGCTCCGCTCATCTCTCCCAGCGACGGCATCCCCTCGGGCGGATCGTCCAGCGAGACGGTTGCGTGAAACGGCTCCAGCTCGCAAGCCTCATCGAACGACGCCGCCCAGACCGCCAGCGCCGTCCCCGATTCGAGCTCCTGGCCGGAGCCGAGGATGCCCCCCGCGCCGCAGCCGATCAGCGTGCGGGGGGCGAGCGCGCCATACACCGCGTCGAGCATCGCGCGCGGCTCGACGAGATGAGCGCCGCTCGCGAACACCACCGCCAGATCCGCCGGATCGCCTCCGAGCCCTGCCACGACGATGCCGGCTGCCTCGAGCCCGGCTTCGAACGGATCCTCGCCAGTCGAGATGCTCGACGCGATTCGCACTTCTCACAGCCACCCGGCAGCAGCCATGGCTGCACGATACTCCGCACCGTGTCCCGTCCCGATGTGATCGCGCTGTTCGGGCCAACCGGCGTTGGCAAGACCGCCGTGGCGATCGCGCTGGCGCGGCGGCTGCGCGAACTCGGCGAGCGGCCCGTCGCGGTATCGGCGGATGCGCTGCAGGTCTACGCCGGGCTCGAGACACTGACAGGGGCAGCGGGCCCCGCCGAGCGCGGCGAGCTCGAGCACCGTCTGATCTCGTTCCTGCCGCTCGATGCCCGCTTCAGCGCCGGCCAGTACGCGGAGCTCGCGCACGCGGAGATCGACGGTTTGCTGGCCGACGGCCGGCATCCGATCGTCGTCGGCGGGACCGGTCTGTACCTGCGTGCGGCGCTGACCGATCTGAGCCTGCGTCCGCCACCGGCGGAGGGGACCCGCGAGAAGTGGACGGCGGAGCTCGAGCTGAGGGGTCCGGCCGCGCTACACCACGTGCTAGCCGGCAAGGCGCCCTGGGCTGCGGCCGAGATCGACCCGAGCGACCGCCAGCGGATCGTCCGCGCTCTCGAGCTGTTCGACGCGGGCGAGCTCGAGCCGCCCACCGGCGAGTCTGAGCTGTGGACCGGTGACGTGCGCGTATCCACGCTGCTGATCGGTCTCGTGATGGGGCGCGAAGCGCTGTACGCAAGGATCAACGCTCGGGTCGACGAGATGCTCGCGGCGGGCGTGGAGGACGAGGTGCGGCGCGCGAATGCGGGCGGCGCATCGGTGACCGCGCGTAAGGCGCTGGGGTTCGACGAGCTGCTGGCTGGCGACATCGACGCGATGAAGCGCCGCACGCGCAACTACGCCCGCCGCCAGCTCACGTGGATGCGCAAGCTTGCCTCGGTCCACGAGCTGGACACCACTGGACGTGATCCCGCGTCGATCGCAGAGCAGGTGCTCTCGCTGTGGCTCACGGAAGCGGCGTGAACGGATACAGGATCACGGCAGCGACGAGCACCGCGAACATCCACGCGAGGACAAGCCTCCGGCGCGCACCGATGCGGGCAACCATGCCAGCGATCGCGATGTAGATGCCCGGCATCACGATCACCATGTAGTACAGGTAGCTCGTGCGGTTCCAGAACAGGCTGAGGACCAAGAACGGCAGGAATGTGCCGAGGAACCACGCCAGGGCGAGGCTGGGCACGCGCTCGGAGCGAGCTGCCATCACGGCCGCGGTTCCCAGCGCCGGGAGCGCGAGCAGCATGATCGCGGGGTTGATGAATCCGAGGAAGTGCGCCGCGGGGTGAATGTCGTACAGACCCGGAGCCGGGCGCGCCGGGTTGATGTTCAGGTAGGTGATCGGCTTTAGGTCGACGAGCCACTGCCAGGGGTAGGAGGCAATCCCTTTCGGCCCGCCCGGGCTGCTCTGGTGCGCGGCGAAGCTCAGCATATGAGCGATGTGTGAGAAGGGTCCGCCGCTCACCGGCTTCCCGTTCGCCGCGTCATACGGGGGAGCAACGATGTCCAGAACCCATAGCAGCGCGACGAATACGACCGCCGCGACGCCCGCGCACAGACCCAGCGCGCGCAGACGCCGGCGACCGTCGCGCCGGGAGCGCAGCCACTCAAACGCCTCGAGCAGCACCAAGACAAGGAGCGCGTACGGAGCCACCAGCTTCATGCAGGTGCCCACTCCGATCAGTCCACCGGCAAGCGCTGAGCGGCGCCGCAGATACGCCGCGACCCCCCAGATCATCGCCGTCACCACGTATATGTCGAGCGTCGCGATCCGCGCGTGGACGAGGAGCAGGTTGTCGAACGCCATCAGCGCGGCCGCACCGAGCGCCAGCCACGCGCCGCCACCGGCCGCCCGCACCAGCACGAACATGCCGAGGATCGCAAGCGTGCCGAACACCAGGCTGCCGAGCCTCCATGCAAACGGTCCGTCCCCGAACAGCTCGATCGAACCCGCGATCAGCACCTTCACGAGCTGCGGATGCTCAGCGTTGGGATCGTGGCCCAGCGGGGCGGAGGCGTACGTCGCGTTCGCGGGCGGCGCGATGCCCGCGATCACCCGCGCCGCGCTGACGTAGTAGCTCTCGTCGAACACCAGTACGTGGTCGCTGGCGGAGCGGCAGGGCGAACGGCACGGCTCGCCGAGCAAGGCAGCGCGCGCCGCGAGCGAGAGCAGCAGAAGCAGCGCGAGCAGAACAAGCGGTCGAGACCAGGCGGCGAATGGACCCATAGACTCCGTGTGCGTGGACTTCGAGAAGTGGCACGCGCTCGGGAACGACTACCTGATCGTCGAGGAATCCGCGCTGCCGTTCGAGCTGACAGCGGCGCGGGTCCGGACGATCTGTGCCCCGCACACCGGCGTGTTCGCGGACGGAATCCTGCTGCTCTCCGCGCCCGACGAGCGCGGATTCGTGGCGCGTCTGCGGATCTTCAACCCTGACGGGTCGGAGGCGGAGCTGTCGGGAAACGGGGCGCGTGAGGCCGTTCTGTACCTCCGCCGCCACGGCTGGACGGATTCCGACACGTTCTCGATCCAGACCGCCGCGGGCGAGGTCCGCCCGACGATCCGATCGGCGACCGAGTGCACGATCGACATGGGCAGAGCACGCCTGCAGAGCGCCGACTTCCCCGCAGGCCCTCCCGATGGAGCCGGCGAGCTGCGCGCCGGAGGGCGGACGTGGCGCTTTCAGCACGTGCAGGTCGGCAACCCGCAATGCGCGATCCGCGTCGATGGCGAACCCGAGCTCCAGGCGCTCGAGCTGACGGCGATTGGCCCCGAGATCGAGCACAACGAGCTGTTCCCGAACCGGACGAACGTCTCGTGGTACGCGGACCTCGGTCAAGGCATGATCCGGGCGCGAATCTTCGAGCGCGGAGTGGGAGAGACCTCCGCGAGCGGCACCGGCGCGACCGGCGCCGCGGTCGCGTACGTGCTGCGCGGTGGCGACTCGCCCGTACGCGTGATCCTCGAGGGTGGCGAGCTCGAGGTCGAGGTGGGAGAGGACTTGCACATCAACCTGAGCGGCTGGGCGCTGCCCGTCTTCCGTGGCACGCTCGCCGATGAATTCGTGAAGGAGCTGCATGAGATCCAGTAGGCGTCTGGAGAGGATCCCCCCGTATCTGTTTGCGGAGCTCGAGCGCAAGGTTGCTGCCAAGCGCGCGGCGGGCGTGGACGTGATCAGCCTCGGCATCGGTGACCCGGACACCCCGACCTACCCGCCGATCGTTGCCGCCGCCCAGCGGGCGGTGGCCGATCCGAGCACTCACACCTACCCCTCCAACCGCGGCTTAACGGCCTTCCGGGAGGCGGTGAGCGCCTTCTACCGGCGCCGCTTCGGGGTCGAGCTCGATCCAGAGACCGAGGTGATGCCGGCGATCGGCGCCAAGGAGTGCATCTTCAACCTCAATCTCGCGTTCCTGGACCCCGGAGATGTGGCGCTGGCCTCGGACCCGGGATACCCGGTGTACACAGGCGGGCCACTGCTGACGGGCGGCGAACCGGTGCTGATGCCGCTGCTGGCAGAGCGCGGATTCGCGCCGGATTTCGCGGCAATCCCGCAATCAGCGCTTGATCGCGCTCGCCTGATGTTCTTCAACTACCCGAACAATCCAACGGGCGCGATCCTTCCCGACGGGCTGTTCGAGCAGGTGGTCGAGCTCGCGCAGCGCCACGAATTCCTGGCCGTGCACGACTCCGCCTACAGCGAGACGACCTACGACGGGTACGTGGCGCCGTCGTTTCTTGCCACCCCTGGCGCCAAGGAGGTGGGCGTCGAGGTCTTCTCGCTGTCCAAGGGCTACAACATGACCGGTTGGCGATGCGCCGCGATCGTCGGCAATGCCGAGGCGATCTCGCACTACTGGCGGCTGAAGTCGAATGTCGACTCCGGGCTGTTCGAGGCGATTCAGCTGGCGGGCGCGGCGGCGCTCGCGCCCGACCTCGACAAGCAGGTCCGAGCGATGAACGCGGTCTACAAGCGCCGCCGGGATCTGGTCTGCGAGGCGCTGGCGCAGGCGGGGGTCAGCGTGACGCCGCCGATGGGGACGATCTATATCTGGGCACCGGTGCCCGATGGCTTCGAGTCGGCCGCGGCCTACTGCGAGCACGTGCTCGAGCAGGCCGCCGTCGTGATCTCGCCAGGAGGTGCATATGGCCCCAGCGGCGAAGGTTTCTTCCGGATATCGCTGACCACGCCCGACGACCGGCTGCTTGAGGCCGTCGAGCGGATCAGACAGCTGTGAGGCGCGCCACAATCCCCACCGAACGTCGCACTAGGAGGAGTCAATCGATGACAGTCAAGATCCGACGCAGCCTGGGTTTCATGGCGGCCGTGCCAGTATGCGCGTTCGCACTCGCCGCATGTGGCACGGAGACGGTTGACCCGACGTCGGCCGAGAACGTGATCAAGTCCAACATCGGCAAGTTCGGCTCGATCCAGGCCAAATCGGTCAAGTGTCCAAGCGGCGTCGACAAGAAGGACGGGGTCAGCTTCAAGTGCAACGTGACGCTCGTCAACACCTCGACCGGGGCGCAGGCTTCCGGGACGATCACGCTGCACATCACTAACGGCGGCAAGGAGGCCACGTTCAGCGGCTCCGACGTCAAGGTGAAGTAGGAAGGCGCGGCGATGGCGGGGATCAATCCCCGACCGGGCCGCAGCTACCATCAGATCGGTGCAGCGCGACCGCCAGGAACGCTCACGGGCGACTTCGGCAGCTAGCGGACCCGCCCACCCGCGCCCGCGAGGGCGCGCTCGTCAGCGTGCTTACCTGATCGCCGCCGTCCGGGATGGCGAGTCCGACCGGCTTGCAGAGCTCGAGGAGCTGCTGCGAACCGCGGGTGTCGCGGCCGCCGGCGAGATGATCCAAAGACGCGATCAGCCCCAGCCGAATACCTACCTCGGAGCCGGCAAGCTCGATGACCTGAAGGCCGAGATCGCCCGCGCGGACGCGAATCTGGTCGCATGCGATGACGAGCTCTCCCCGCGGCAGGAGCGCAATCTGGAGAAGGCTCTGGGCGTACCCGTGATCGACCGGACCGCGATCATTCTGGACATCTTCGCCTCCCATGCCCACACGGCGGAAGGCAAGCTCCAGGTCGAGCTGGCGCAGCTCGAATACAACCTCGCCCGGATGCGAGGCCTGTGGTCGCACCTCGAGCGCCTCGGCGCCGGCCGGATCGACGGCGGCATCGGCACGCGCGGACCCGGCGAGACGCAGATCGAGACCGACCGCCGCCTCGCGCGCGATCGGATCTCCGCTCTGAGACGACGGCTGGATCGAGTCCGCTCGAGCCGCTCGGTGATGCGAGCGGAGCGCGAGCGCGCGCATCTTCCACAAATCGCGCTTGCCGGCTACACCAACGCGGGCAAGTCGACGCTGCTCAACGCTCTGACCGGCGCCAGCGTGAGCGTACGTGACCGCCTGTTCCACACGCTCGACCCCACGACCCGGGTCCTTCACGCCGGGGGACGGGAGTACCTGCTGACCGACACCGTCGGCTTCATCCGCAAGCTCCCCCACCAGCTCGTCGACGCCTTCGGAGCGACGCTCGAGGAGACACGTCTCGCAGACATGATCCTGCACGTGGTCGACGCCTCCGTTCCCGAGGACGAGCTGATCTCGATGACGACGGCCGTGGAGGACGTGCTCGTGGAAATCGGTGCCGAGGAGGCGCCCCGAGTGCTGGTGCTCGCAAAGGCGGACCAGGTCGACGATCAGCGCCGTGGCGAACTCGAACGCCGGCACCGCGACGCGCTGCTGGTCTCCGCTCTCAGCGGAGAGGGGATCGAGGAGCTCATCCAGCGAATCGAGGAGGAATTCGCACGGACCTTGCAGGAGGTCGAGCTGCTGATCCCCTACGAGGACGGCGGACGCCTGGCGGAGCTCCACGAGATCGCCGGCGATCTCGAGCGTGAGGACACGCCGGAGGGCGTGCGCGTGGTTGTCCGCCTGCCGCCGAGCATTGCGGCGCGTTATCAGCCATTCGCGCTCTCCCATCGCGCGGCATGACCCTGCGCGTACGGCGTCTGCATGACGGCGCCGTGATCCCCCGGCGTGCGTACCGTGGCGACGCCGGTCTCGATCTGCACGCGGTCGACGAATTGGTTCTGGGGCCTGGAGAGCGCGCCGCGGTGAGCACGGGGATCGCCGTCGAGATCCCGGCGGGTCAGGCGGGACTGGTTCTTCCCCGGTCAGGTCTCGCTGCCAGACACGGGATCGCACTCGTCAACGCCCCGGGGCTGATCGACTCGGGCTATCGAGGCGAAATCCGGGTGCTGCTGCTGAACACCGACAGCAGCGAGGCGTTCACGATCGGAGCTGGCGATCGTATCGCTCAACTTGTGCTCGTACGGATCGAGACTCCGGAGGTCACGGAAGTCCTCGAGCTCGCGGACTCTGAGCGTGGGGGAGGGGGCTTCGGCTCCAGCGGAAGCTAGCGTCCCGCTCGCGGCGTCAGCTCTGCGTCGCCGGCAGCAGTCCATGCGCGAGCAGGAACTCCTTGGCGACCTTCTGCGGGCTCTGATGCGAGATGTCGACCGCGGCGTTGAGCTGGCGGATCACGTCTGTCGTCAGCAGCGCGCCGACCTTGTTGATCACGGTCACGAACGCCGGTCCCTCCGCATCGACGACCCTTGTGGCGACGACCGGCACCACATTTCCCCACCCGAACACGTTCTTGGGATCCTTGAGCACCGTGTAGTTGCCGCTGATCAGCTCGCCGTCGGTGGTGCTCACGTCGGCCGCCTGGACGGCTCCCTGGTCCAGTGCCTGGTACTGCGCGCCGACGTCGAGCGCCTTGAATGCCGCTGGGATGAATCCGTACGCCTGCTCGATCGCAGGTAGCCCGTGGGGGTCCTGCTGGAACTGCGGCGGCGCGCCGACCGTCAATGTGCCCGCGACCTTGCTCAGGTCGGCGATCGAGTTGAGATCGTTCTCGGCGCCGTAGTTGAAGTTGACGGCGATCGCGCTGCTGTCGCTGAAGGGAGTCGGGTCCAGCAGCTCCATGCCGTGCGCGAGTGCGTAGCGCTGTGCCGCCTGGTAGGCGGTGTACTCACTTCGAAAGCCGTGGCGGTACCCGGAGATTGTCTGGTTCCAGGTGCTCAGATACTCGGGGTACATGTCGAGCCGGCCGCTGCCGAGCGCCTGAAGCGTCACCTCGGTGGGACCGATGTTCGGGTTGAGGTTGACCGAGAAGCCGTCGGCCTGAAGCGCCTGGCGATAGAGCTGACCGAGCAGGAACTGCTCGGTGAAATTCTTGTCTCCGATTGTCACGGTCGGCTTGCCGGTGCCCGGCAGCGCGGTCTTCTTTGCGCTGGCCGTGCCTGCCACGGGGGTCTGGCTCTTGCTGGTGCTCCCACATCCGCCGATGCCGAGCCCGAGGGCTACGAGGAGACCTCCGAGCACAAGAATCCGCATGGAGCTCCTACACCCCGGCTGCATGCCTTGCCTCCTGGTGGGCTTCCTCCTCGAGGCGGTCGTCCAGCGCGGCGAGCGATTCCTCGAGCCCCAGCGCGGTCGCGATCAGCC
Organism: uncultured Solirubrobacterales bacterium; assembly: GCA_963824755.1. Taxonomy (GTDB): domain Bacteria; phylum Actinomycetota; class Thermoleophilia; order Solirubrobacterales; family Solirubrobacteraceae; genus Palsa-465. The sequence goes on from CAWGQT010000002.1 coordinate 518,118, forward strand.
AGTCAGCGAACCAGGCGTTCTTCGGCAGCAATGGGCCGTGCAGGTAGGTCCCGATCACGTTGCCCTCGCGGACACCTTCGTAGCCGTCGACGCCGTTGTTGCCGTGGCCCTTGAGCACGCGGCCCAGTGCTCTGGTGCCCGGTCCCAGGTGGGTGCGTCCGCCGTGGTTCTCAAAGCCGGCCAGCACGCGGGTGCGGGCATCCGCACTTCCGCCCAGGTCGACTTCGATCGCCACGTCGCCGATCAGGCGCGGCCCCTCCGAGCGAACCGTCACCAGGTCGACCAGCCCCACGCCCGGGAGCGTCTGCTCGCCGAGCTCGTAGGAGTGACCGAGCAGCTGGTAGCCGCCGCAGACGGCGAGGATCACAGCGCCACGCTCGGCGATGGCGTGCAGCGAGTCGCGCTTGACGGTCGCCAGATCCTCTGCGCACAGCATCTGGTCGCGGTCCTGGCCACCGCCGATGTAGAAGAGATCGGCCGCGTCGGGATCGAGCTCCTCGCCGACGCCGCTCGCACTGATCGAGAAGTCGATCCCGCGCCAGTTGCAGCGCCGCTCGAGCAGCAGCAGGTTCCCACGATCGGCGTAGATGTTCATCAGGTCCGGGTAGAGCGCGCACACGCGAAGTCCGAGTTCAGGCACCGAGCATCACCACCACGCTGCCCACGTACTCGTGCGTCTGCTCGATGATCGAGCGGTCGAGCGTACGCAGTCCGGCCTCGCGTGCCTCTCCTTCGAGCTCCTCAGCAGTGAGCCGATCGAGTCGCGTCAGGTCCTGCTCGACGGTGTGCTGGCCGTCGGCGCTGACGATCTCCCGGCGGCGTTCGAGCACAAACCCAGTCGGATCTGCTCGCACCGCGATCGGCTGGCTCGAGTACACGATTCCCTCTCGCTCGCAGATGTCCGGCAGTGGAACCAGAGTGTCCTCGCTGGCATCGTAGAGCTCGAGCTCGTCGCTGAGGGCGATCGCGAGCACCCCGCCGGGGACCAGGTGCCGCCGGGCGCACCCCAGGAAGGCCAGGCGCGGGTGGCGGCCGCCGAGCAGCTGGACGGTCTGCATCGGCATGATGCACAGCGCGAACCTGCGGTAGAGCTCGAACCGGCGTGCGTCGGCTACGACGGTGCTCACCGCAAGTCCGCTCGCCCGGCGCTCGAGTTCGGCCAGCAGTGCCGGGTGGCTATCGAGCGCCGTCACCTTGTGGCCCGCCCGCGCCAGCTCGAGGGCCACCCGACCCGTCCCAGCTCCCACATCGAGCACCGGGTCCCCGTGCTCGTCGGCGAGCGCGCGCCAGAACGGCAGATCCTGCGCGTAGGCTCCGCACTCCAGGTCGTGCCAGACGCTCTCGAGCTCGATCGAGCCCCTCATCGCGGCCCTTCCCAGAACTGCGCGACGTGCCCACGGGCGGCGAGTAGATCTCGCAGCTCGAGCAGCGCTGTGTATGTGGGAAGCACGAATACGGTGCCTGACGAGCGCCCGGCGATCGCTCCATCGAGCGCCGCGTCGAGCTCGTGTACGACCGATAGCCGCTTCACGGGCACGCCTGCGTACTTCATGCGCACGGCCAGCTCCGCCGCACGCGTGCCGGCACAGGTCAGGTGCCGGACATGCGGCGCGAGCAGCTCGAAGTCGGCATCCCAGACCCACGAGACGTCGCGGCCGTCGGCGGTGCGGTCGTTGAGGATCCCGACCAGATCGAGCTCGACGCCCTCCAATGCAAGGGTGCGGAGAATCTCGTTGGCGCCGGCGGGGTTCTTGACGAGCAGGATCCGGACCTCGGCATCGCCGACCCGCACCGTTTCTGCCCGCCCGAACGCGGCGGTGACGGACGATAGACCGGCTGCGATCTGCTCGGATGAGACACCGAGGTCGAGGCACAGGGTTGTGGCTCCCAGCGCGTTGTAGATGTTGTAGAGGCCCGGCAGCGGCAAGTGGATGTCCATTGAGCCCCCAGGCGTTCGCAGCCGGAAGCTCGCCCCGCGCGTCCCGTCGAGCGCGATCCGCTCGGCGGCAACCGCCGGGACGGGGCGCTCCGCCCCGCACGACGGACAGCGGTAGCGCCCGAGGTGCCCCAGGTAGATCGCGTCGTACACGTACGCGGCGCCGCAGCGGCGGCAGTGCTTGGAATCCGCGGCGTGCTGCATCTCGGGCAGCGCCACCGACGGGTCCTCCACCCCGAAATAGGTGACGCCATCGACTCCGCGACCGAGATCGGCGATCAGCGGATCATCGGCATTCAGTGCAAGGCGCGAGCCGGCGGGAAGCGAGCGGGTCACCGCGGACCACCGATCGGCGATCGTGTCGAGCTCGCCGTAGCGGTCGAGCTGATCGCGGAACAGGTTGCCGAGCAGCATCGCGCGCGGTTCGAGCTGCGGCGTGAGCCGATCGAGCCAGAACTCGTCCACCTCGAACAGGCCGAGCTCGCCATCGATCTGGCCCCCCGACCGCGCCGCGGAGAGTAGCGTCGAGGCCACTCCGCCGGCCATGTTCGCGCCGGCGCGATTGTGTACCAGCGGCACGCCCGCGCGCTCCAGGATCGACGCGGCCATTGCGGCGGTGGTCGTCTTGCCGTTGGTCGCCGAGATCACGGCGCAACCGCGCGTCAGCCGGGCCGAGAGCTCGGCGATCGCATGCGGCTCGAGCCGCATCAGCACCTTGCCCGGAAGGCTCGTGCCGCCGCCGCGCCCAGCGCGGCGCGCGAGCTCACCGACCGCACGAGCGGCCACGATCTTGGCTCCAAGCGCGCTCATTTTGGGACGATCACGCGAACGGCGCGGGGCAGCGCGCGCACGGTCACTGGCAGCTCGTCGATCGGATCACCATCTGCGTACATCGTGAATGGCCGGCCGGCGCTGATCGATACTTCACGGGCCCGCTCGATGACCACATTAGGCTGCTTGACGTGCTCGCCCTTGAACACGGTGGGCAGCAGCCGCAGGAATCGGAGCTTGGGCACATGCTCGATCATCACGACGTCGAGCATGCCATCTTCGAGCGAGGCATCCGGTGCGAGCAACATGCCGCCGCCGTAGGCGCGGGAATTCGCAGCGGCCACTGTGTATCCGGTCACTTTTCGTGGCGGGCCGCCGTCGAGCGTCACCTCGAACGTGGCCGGCTTCCAGCCGGCAAGCGCGCGCAGCGCACCGTACGCGTAGACCAGGTTCCCCCGCACGACGCGAGTCTCGTTCGCGATCCGATTGGCGACCGAATCAAACCCGCAGCTCGCGATCCCGATGAAGATCTTCTCACCGACCTGGCCGAGGTCCAGCTCCTTCATCACGCCGCCGGAGATCACCGCGCACGCCGCGACCGGATCCTGCGAAATGCCGAGCACCCTGGCGAAATCGTTGCCGCGGCCGCCGGGCAGCACCCCGAGCACGCCCGTGGAGTCCTTCAGCTCGCTGGCGACGGCGCCGATCAGTCCGTCTCCGCCGAACGCCAGCGAGACTTCGCCGGCTGCGGTGGCGGCTTGGGTGAGCTCGCGGGCATGATCCAGGCTGCGCGTTTGCTCCACGTGGTGCTCGACGCCGTGACGCGCGAGCTCGGCCTGCACGTCGGCAAGCAGCCGCCCGGCACGGCCGCCTCCGGCTGAGGGGTTGACGATCAGCGACGCTTTCATGATCCGAGCAGCAGCGAGTGGAGGTCATCGGCGACGGCCACGGGCGCCGGGTCGCTCGCCGCCTGCGCCTCGGACTTCGTGGTGACGCCGGTCAGCACGATCGCGGCGTCGAGCTTGGCGGCCGCGGCGCCGGCAAGGTCAGAGTCCAACCGATCGCCAACGACGAGCGTACGTCCCGGCTCGAGCCGATCGAGCGCGGTGAAGAAGATCTGGGGATCCGGCTTGCCGACGCTCCGTGCGGTGCGTCCCGTGGCGTATTCCAGCGCGGCCACGATCGCGCCGGTTCCGGGCCATTCACCGTTCTCGGTGGGGAACGTGCGGTCCCTGCCGGTCGCGATCATCTCGGCTCCGCCAAGCACGGCCTGCGTCGCGTCTCGCAGCTCGCGAAAGTCGAACTCGTCGTGTCCAGCGACGACCACGACCTCGGCCTCCACGGCCCTGGGAGTCCCGTTGAGGATCGCCTGACCGGAGTCGGCGACGTGGCGGAAGATCGCCGGAGAGCCGATCACGTACGTTCCCCGGCCGCGGCCGCGCTCCGCCAGGACGTGCTGGATCGCGCCGCCGACCGTGACGACCTCCTCGAGGGAGGCCTTCAGGCCGAGCGACCACAGCTTGCGGACGTACTCCTCGGGTGAGCGACGGGCATCGTTGGTGATGAACGCCAGCCGTTTGCCCGCCGCTCGCAGCTCGGACACGGCCTGCGGAGCGCCGCGCGTGCAGGAGTTGCCGACCCAGATACAGCCGTCCAGATCCAGCAGCACGTTGTCGTACTTCGAGAGAAGGGGGGAGAGGGTCATGTGCAGCCTCGCTGATTATCCCGACGTGATCTGCTTTCCTACCGCGCCGTGCGCAGATCTCTGCTGTCCGCGGTGCTCGTGCTCGGCCTGGCCGGATGCGGAAGCTCCTCGAGCCACAGCACCACGACGACGATTGCCACCACTGGTTCTGCCAGCACAACGAGTGCTGCAGCGGTCACCTGTCAGAAGGTCGCTGGGCGGGCGGGCCCTATTCAAAAGGGTCCGGGTCACCTCTCCGCGCCGACCCTGAAGCTCGATCCACACCGCACATATACGGTCACGATGCACACGAACTGCGGGTCGTTCGCGTTCACGCTCGACACGAAGGACTCGCCCAAGACCTCCGCCTCGTTCTACTACCTCGTGAAGCAGGGCTTCTTCAACGGCCTGACGTTTCACCGCGTGGCCGCAGATTTCGTGATCCAGGGCGGCGACCCGACCGGCACCGGAGCGGGCGGCCCCGGCTACCAGGTGGTCGAGCCACCGCCCCAGAGAACCCAGTACGTCCGCGGCGACGTGGCGATGGCCAAGACGCAGACCGATCCACGCGGCGCGTCCGGCAGCCAGTTCTTCATCGTGACCACCCGGAACGCCACGCAATCGGCAGGTCTGACGCCCGACTACGCGCTGGTCGGCAAGGTCGTGTCAGGGTTGAGCGTGGTCGAGGCGATCGGTCGGCTGCCCACGAATCCACCGGGCGATGGCACGCCCACCTCTCCGGTGGTGATGTCGAGCGTGACCGTGACCTCAAGCTGAGGGTGCCTTCGGTGGCTGTGGCGGTACCGGCCCCGTCTATTCCGCCGACCTCTCGCAGCGACCAGCCTCCGCCATAAGCACGAGAGGGGAGGGGCGAACGACCATATCGCGCAAGAGCGCCCGAGCTCCCTGGCGCTGTTGAGCGATGTGGTCGCTATGGCGACGGGTCCCCCCACGCTTCGCCAGCCGAGGCGCCAGCCCAAATCCGAACCGCCGCACCGGCTGGACGGGCCCGCACGGCCCCACGGACGCTGCTGCGGAGCAGCAGCCTCTACATGGAAGCGGCCTGATCGTGGCGTAGCATCCGCTACATGCCAGATTCCTCCGCCGCTGCCACCTCAAGGGACCTCGACCGTCAACTCGACCAGCACCGCACCGCGCTCACCGGCTACTGCTATCGCATGCTCGGCTCTCCGTTCGAGGCAGAGGATGCCGTCCAGGAAACGATGATCCGAGCCTGGCGAGGGCTGGATCGCTTCGAGGGCAGGGCTGCGCTGCGCTCGTGGCTGTACCGGATCGCCACGAACGTCTGCCTCGACATGCTGAACGGCCGGTTGCGTCGCGCCGTTCCGATGGACTTCGGGCCGGCGAGCGCCCCGGTTGCCGAGAGCCTCAACATCCCGGCGGAGGTCACCTGGCTGCAACCCGTTCCCGACCGGATGATCGCGCCCGAAGGGGATCCGGCCGAGGTCGCGGAGTCGCGTGAGACGATCAGGCTCGCGTTCGTGGCCGCGCTCCAGCATCTGCCCGCCCGGCAGCGAGCCGCGCTCATTCTGTGCGAGGTGTTGCGCTGGCAGGCCTCCGAGGTCGCCGAGCTGCTTGACACTTCGGTGGCATCCATCAACAGCGCACTTCAGCGCGCGCGGGCGACGATGGCCACGAGCACGCCCGGCGAAGTAGCATCATCGGCAGAGCTGAGCAAGGACGACCGGGCGCTGCTCGAGCGCTATATGACCGCGTTCGAGCGCTACGACATGGAGGCGCTCACGTCGCTGATCCGCGAGGACGCGACCCAGTCGATGCCTCCTTACGACATGTGGCTGGCCGGCCGCGACGACGTGTTTGCCTGGTGGGTCGGACCTGGCGAGGCGTGCCGCGGCTCTCGCATGCTGCCGACGCTTTCCGCCAACGGCTCGCCTGCGTTCGGGCAATACAAGCCGAGCCCGGAGGGAGGCTATGAACCGTGGGCGGTCCAGGTCCTCGAGCTGGTCGACGGCCAGATCGTCGATATCACGTTCTTCCTGGACACGGAGCCGCTGTTCCCGCTGTTCGGCCTGCCGCCGCGCCTGGATGCGGAAGGCAAGCCGGTCGCCGGCTAGAACAGCGCTGCCTGCGGGCTCGGCAGAGGCGTCGCAAGGCACTCCGGTCCGTCGTAGCGCGCGTCGTTGACCGCCGGGCCTACCGGCCGCAGCGCGGTACGAGCGGGGGGGAGGCCCGCGAGGATCGCCGGCAGCCAATCGGGCGGCGTGGCGGTGTCCAGCCAGTCTGCCTCGTGGTTCGGGGAGAGGATGATCGGCATCCGGTCGTGCAGCGGCGCGATCGCGCGGTTGGCAGCGGCCGTGAGAATCGTGCAGGTCCGCAGCTTCTCGCCGTCGGGGCCGTACCAGATCGACCACAGCCCGGCGAACGCGAACAGCCCCGCGTCGTCACGCGTGATGTGGAACGCCTGCTTGGGACCGGCCGGCATCCGGCGCCACTCGTAGAAGCCGTCGGCGATGATCAGGCACCGGAAGCGCTCGAATGCGCGCCGGTAGGCGGGCCGCTCCGCGACCGTCTCGACCCGCGCGTTGATCATCTTCAACCCGCTATCGGGCTTCTGCGCCCATGACGGGACGAGCCCCCAGCGCAGTAGCTCGCCCCGGGCTTGCCCTTCACGGTCGGTGGTCACCGCGAGCACCTCGTCGCCGGGCGCCACGTTGAAGCGCTGCCTGATCTCAACCGAGTCGCCGACCGGAAAACGGTCCCTGACCGCGGCGGGGCTAGGCACCGCGAGTGTGTAACGCCCACACATCGCTCGCGGCGTCAGCGAGACGGCGCGGACGCCTGAGCTCGCCGCTCGGCCTTCATGCGCTTCTGCCGCCGGCGGCCATAGAACGCGAGCACGCCGAGCGCGATCACGACCAGCAGGAAGCCGTAGAAGATCGCGATGTCGGTCGAGACCCCGCCGAATGGCAGCGACACCAGCTCGACGATCCCGAACCCGAGCGCGAGCACCGCGATGATCAGGACGATCAGCAGCAGAATGCCGCGGATCCGCGCCAGGATGCCGGCGCTGGCGGGCGGAGCGATCAGGCCCATGAACTGCAGGCCGCGCAGCTGACGGCTGGTCGGTGACTCGACGCCCAGACGCTCGGTTGCCTTCTTCAGATCGCTGGCGCGGCGCTCGGCGAGCGCCAGCGAGGCGTCCGCCATCCGGCGCAGCTGCAGGCGCTCCTGCGGCCGGGCGGCCGCGAGCGCCCGCTGGAAGTGCGCCCTGGCAGCCTTCGCGTCGTAGCGCTCGGCAGCGCGAGCTCCCAGGATCGCCTGGGCCGCTGCCTTGTACTTGGTCTCCGCCTCGAGCTCCTCGTCGGAGCGGCCCTCCATCTGTTGCATCGCGGCGAGCTGGCTCTTCTGCTCGATCCGCATCGTTCGCTGCTGCTTGGGCATCGCTGAATGGAGTCTAGCCGTGCGGCGCGACCACGAACAGCCGCTGCCCCGTCAGGTACTGCCCGCCGTCGTTGGGACTCGGCGGAGGGGTCCGGTAGACGTCCACGTGCCGCCCGTTGATCGCTCCGCCGGTGTCCTGGGCAGTGAACCAGCCACCATGGCCGTCGCGGCGGTATGCGGGAATGTAGACGCGGCTCCCGAGCGGGATCACGCTCGGATCGACGGCGATCGACTGGTAGTACTTCAGGGGCAGCGATGGTCCCGCAGCGAAGCTGACGCCCGGCAGCGGGACGTAACTGCGTCCGACGCCCGCGTACCAGCCACCGGCCTGCAGCGGGAAGGTGACACCTCCGGATCGATTGCGCCAGTACCCGCCCGCGCGCCAGAACGGCGATCCGGCAGCCCACCCGTCGCTGGGAGACGTCGACGCCCCCGAGCTGGTCACCCAGCCGCCGTCGCCCAGGTTGTCGATGTGGTAGCGCCGGCCATCCAGCCCGATGCCGTCGCCTTCCATCGAGACGCCCATCGCGCTGTACAGCCAATCGATGCGATGCTTGCCCGAAAGCCCGGGCGCGCTCACCAGACGTCCTACAAACCACCGCTCCGGGGCGGGCCAGTACTCGGTGATCGTCACTCCCGTCAGCCACGTTCCGCCTGCGTTCTTGCCCGGAGGCGGGGGAATCTTTCCCCGGCTGAGGTGATTGGGCGCGAGGCCTCCCACCGGCGCGCCGCCGGTCGGCGAAGAGCTGCCCTCGTCGGCGACCGCAACCGCGGCACCGCTCGTCACGAACGTCCCGACGAGCAGGGCGGCGAGCAGCGGACGATGTACGGCGGGACGGAGCACGTTGCTCATCGACAAGTGTTCTCTATCGGCGCAGAAGAGCCTATGGCTGAGCGATTGTTTGCACGTGCAAGGTACCGTGCGGGGCCGTCCGCGTACCCAAATCGATCGCCGTGGCGAGCTCCTGTTGATCGCCGCGATCGTGCTGCTCGGGCTCGCCCTGCGGCTCGTTGACGCCGGAACGCGACTCAGCCACGACGAGGGCTACTCGTGGCTAGTGGCCACGAGTCCGAACGCCGGGACGTTCCTGACGCGCCTCGCACACTTCGAGAACACCCCGCCGCTGTTCTATCTGCTGCTGGCTCCGCTGCCGCTGGACAGCGAGTTCTGGCTGCGTCTTCCGTCGATCCTCGCGGGCACCGCCTCGATTGCCGTCCTGTACGCGATCGTGCGGCCGCTGCTGGGAACCCGGGCGGCGTTGCTGGCTGCGCTCGGTTTGGCCGTCGCTCCGTTCGCGGTTTCGTACTCGGACTACGCGCGCGGGTTCATGGTCGCCGGTCTGGGAGTGCTCGTCGCGCTGCTGGCGGCGGCGCGGCTCGCAACGGGAGGATCCCGTCGGTGGTGGTGGGCGTATGTGCTCGGCGGAATCTGGGCGATCTACTCCGAGTACTACGCCGGCTTGTACCTGGCCGCAATCGCGGGGGTGCTGCTGTGGCTGGGAAAGCCGGCTCGCCGCCAGGTCGTTCCGTTCTCGGCGCTGGTCGCCGTCGCATTCCTTCCATGGACTCCGCAGCTCACCCGGTCGGTCCACGACCTCGGCAAGACGAAGCTGCAGCTGACCGCGAGCGCGCCGACACCTGGGCTGCTGCGCAACGCGCTCGTCCCGCTGTTCTTCGGCGAGCATGGAGCGGCCTCCTCGGGCGCGTTGCGTTCCGTGCAGGCACTGGTGCTGGTGCTGCTGCTCGGATGGGCGTGCGTGCGCCTGTGGCGGGCGGCCTCGCGCGAGGCTTTCTGGCTACTGGCCGGGGTCATGATCTCGGTGCTCTGCCTGTACCTCGTGGTCACCGCAGTCGACACCGACATCTTCCGCGAGCGCTACATGACGACTGTGATCCCGCTCGCCGCGGCGGTGCTGGCCGGGGCGATCGCGAGCGTGCGCTGGCGCGCGGCGGTCCCTGCTGCCGCGGTCGCTTTGGCGGTGCTGGGCGTGGCGATCGTCGCCGTGCGCGCGGGTCGCGAGTACGAGCCCGACTCGCCAATGGCGGTCGCGATCGCGGCGGCGCACGGGGAGCACACGATCCTCACCAACAGCGCCGTGATCGCGTTCTACGGACGGCATCTGAACGTGGTCCTCGATCGGCCGTTCGGTCTCGGCCACGGCATCGAGGCTTCGTGCGCCCCGCGCTGCGCGGTGATCGATGACCAGCGCTTCGGCGGCGTGCGCACCGGGCCGGGGCCGCGGGTGTCGGTCGGCCCGCTGGTGGTGCGCTTCCCGCCACCCGAGCGGTAGGGTCCGCGCCCAGTGGAGCACCCGCTGCGCAACCTGTCGCGCCCGGTCCGGCTGCTGGCTGTCGGCGGGACGATCGCGATGCAGGGCGAGCGGGCGGTGCCCGCCCTCGACGCCGCAGCCCTGATCGCGCAGATTCCGCTGCTCGCCGACGTGCCGGAGCTCGAGGCGGAAACGCTGCTCGCGCTTCCCGGCTCCCAGCTGACGCTCGCGCAGGCGCTCACGGTCTGCTCGCGTGCGGCCGCAGCTGCGCGCGAGGGGGAGGGGGTGGTCGTCACGACGGGCACGGACACCCTCGAGGAGCTCGCGGTGTTGTGCGCGCTGCTGCACGGCGCCCCTGCGCCGATCGTTCTGACGGGCGCCAACCGGCCCGGCTCGAGTCCCGGTGCGGACGGACCGGCGAACCTGATCGATGCGGTCGTGGTGGCCGGCGCGGCGGCGTCGGTGGAGCTCGGGACCGTCGTCGTGTTCGGTGGCGAGATCCACGCCGGGACCTCGGTTCGCAAGGTCGACAGCACCGGCCCGGCGGCGTTCGGCTCGCCCAGCGCGGGACCGGTGGGCCGGGTGGTGGAGGGACGGGTCTGGATTCATGCACGCCCCGTGCGGCCGCAGGCGCTGCCAATCGAGCGCCTCGACCATCGGGTCGAGATCATCACCTCCGTCCTCGGCGACGATGGCGCCGCGCTCGCCCGCGCGGCGCAGAGCGCCGACGGTGTGGTCGCGGTCGCATTCGGCGCGGGACATCTGTCTCCCGGGGCACTCGATGCGTTGCGGGGCGCTCTCGCGCGGGTGCCGGTCGTCGTCACCTGCCGCCCCGACCGCTCCTCGATGCTGTTCGGGACCTACGGCTTTGAAGGAGCCGAACAGGACGTCCGCGCGGCCGGAGCGATCTGCGCCCCATTCCTGTCGCCGGCGGCGGCCCGGATCGCGCTCCTGTGCTGCCTGGGCGCCGGTCTCGATGTGACGGCAATGCGAGCGGCGCTGGCACCCTGGGACGCAGGCCTGTGATCGGCCGATGAATCTCGCTCCGATCCGGGGTCTTAATCATCGAAATTCCGAAACGATGAGGGGAGAGACGATGAGCCCGACGTCCGCACACGAGATTCGAGAGCTGGACCGCCGCCGCAACCACGGCGTCGACGTCGCGCTGCTGTGGAACTCGATCACGGACCGTCTGTTCGTCAGCGTCCAGGACGAGCGCAATGGTGGTTCCTTCGAAGTCGAGGTCGCGGCCTCGGACGCGCTCGACGCGTTCCGACATCCGTTCGTCTACGCATAGCCGACGCTTGGAGGGTCTCCTAACGCGCAGGGACGACCCTGGTGAGCAGATCCGGGTCGAGCAGGCCCCACCCAGATGCCGTGTCGTAGCCGACCCTCGCCTCACAGCAAGCCGACGTAAACGTCGAATTGCTGCCACTGACGATGTCGCGAATCGCGGAGCTTCGCTGCGTCCTTCGCCAGATCGCTCCGGCGACGTTGCCCCAGCGCAACGGCGCGCCGTGCTCGGCGGATTGCTGCTCCAGCAGCACGCCGGCCGCGCCCATGACCGTGGCCGCGAGGCTGGTGCCGCCCACCGCTGTCCAGGCGCAGTCCTGGCTGGACACGCACACCGGAATGCTCCCGACCCCGCCGGGAACGGCATAGGCGGAGATATCGGGAACCTCCCGACGGCTTGCCCGCTGCCAGGGCGGTGCGCCGATGGCGCCGCTGATTCCACCCCCGCCGCCCGCCGATGACGGCGTGTTCCACACGTTCAGTGAGGTCGGCGCCGACGCTTTCCCCGCGTACGAGGCGCCGCCGATCGCGACCACGAACGCCGAGGACGCCGGGTACGTGACGGCTGGGGATGTGGTCGGATAGCACCCGCTCGATCCGGTATCGCCGGACGCCGCGGCGGTTGTCGTGCCGCTCGCAGCGTACGCCGCCAGCAGCCACTCAGTCAGCGAGCGCTCGGCCGGCGTCACACGCGACTCGCAGTACGTGACGGTGATGTCCAGCACGTTCGGCGTGCTCCCACCGGCAATGATCTGCATCAGCGGGAAGGCGATCGGGGTCGACGGATCGAACTGCGTCACGTGGACGCGCGCGCTCGGTGCGAGCAGCGTGAGGACAAGTGAGTCAAGCGCGACCTCGGGGCCACCTCCGGTGGGGGGAGTGTCGGGCACGACGCTGCCGGAGATGTTCGAGGTGCCCAGCGACGATCGCGAGCAATGGTTGAAGTTCTCGAACACCGCGGGCTGGAAGCTGTGCACGGCGAGGATGTCGACCTGCGCGCCGGCGCCGGTCGCGCCTGCGGCAACTGCCCGGTCGAAGCCGAAGAGCTGCGAGATCGAGCCGCGGCTCGGGATCTTGGCCGGGCAGGGCGGGCTTGCGCTGCCATTGCTGACGGCAGCGGCGTTCGAGACGCTCGCGTCGAGACCTATCACCGCGGTCACGCCGGCGATCCCATGCGGGATCCTTGGCGTGGAGGCTGGCTCGATCGTGCCCTGCGACTCGATCAGCGTCGTGCCGAAGTACTGCTTGACCTGGGCCGCGCTGACCGACCCCCACAGTGCCGCATGGGTCGCATCCGGTCTGAGCTGCAGTCCGTCGGCGGACAGCACCCTCTCGTCGGCCGCGATCACGGACGCCGGCGCGCCGTACGCCTCAGCGACCTGTTTGATCGTGCGGAAGCGGCGGAACTCGCCGGTCTGCGAGTCGGAGACCGTATCGGCGAGGTTGGCGAGGCGTTCTCCTTGAACTTTGAGCGTGAGCGCGACGAGCACCTTGGTGCTTGGCGGCGCGGCATTCGACGGACTCGCGTCACCTCCGCAAGCCGCGAGCACGGCCGCGAGGAACGCGACCCCGAGAACTAAACAAGCTCTGCCCGCGGCGACCTTCAGCTCAGGAACTTGTCGATCGTCCGGCCGACGCTGACCGGATCCTGGAACAGGAAGGCGTGGCCCGCGCCCTTGAACACCATTCCATGAGCATTCGGAATCCTCCCCACCACGATGCGGTCGTTCTTCGGCGGCACGGGCAGATCGAGGTTTCCCCACAACACGATCGTGCGCTGCTTGATCATTGGCAGCTCGTTGTAGGACCCGCCGCTAGGCGCCTTCCACGCCGCCGTCGCCAGCTGCTGTTGCTGCTGCGCCTCGGCTGAGACCGTGAAGCTGTCGGGCACCAGGTCGGGCTGCTTGGCGATCCCGTATATGTAGTTGGCCGCGCCCTTGAGGCCCGCCTTGGTGGGCGGGAAGCTGAGCGCGAGCAGCTGCGCCGTGGTGACGCCCTTCGGGTTGGTGAGGATCTTCTCCACCCACGGGAGCGGCTGGACGTAGTGTGTGCCACCGGGATCGGTCGCGCACAGGACGAGCCTGCGCACGCGCTTGGGCGCGTCCAGTGTCGCCTCCTGGCTGATGAAGGTGCCCATCGACCATCCCATCAGGTCGAAGCGCTTGATGTGCAGCGCGGTTGCCAACGCCAGGGTGTCATGAGCCATCTGCTGGATCGTCAGCGTCTTGGTGGAGGTGTTGTTCGTGGTGCCGACGCCACGATTGTCGAACACCAGGACGTGGTGGTTGCGGATCAGCTGCGCAACCAGCTGCGGATCCCATTCGGCCATCGTCGCACCACGGCCTATCACCATAATCAACCATGGCCCGTGCCCACCGGTGCGATACCCGATGCTGATGCCGTCCGCCGAGATGTGCTTGACCGGGCCGAGCTTCGGAGACTTTCCGGTCGCCGCGCTGGGTCCTGCGACAGAGCGGGCGGCCGGCGCGGCCAGGGCCGACGCTGCCAAAGCCGGCGCGGCCAAGGCCGCCGCGCTCGCGATGATGCCGAATGCAGCGGCACGCGCCCCCAGGCTTCGCGATCTTGAGCTGACTAAGAAATCCATTGCTTACGCTCCAGTTGAGTTGTTTCAGACCCGACGCGCGGCGATCACTTTGACGACGTCGTCGTGGTCTCGTCGTGCTCGGACTGGTCGTGCTCGCGCGCGTAGTGGTTGTCGTCGCTGTGGTGTGGCTCGTGGTGCTCGCGGTGCTCGTGTGCTTGGCGGTGCTGTGACTGGTGGTCGTGGTGTGGGTGACTGACTTGCCGGTCGCGGTCTTGCCGTGCGCGGGCGGTTTGACGGCGTGCACCTCAGCGCCGTAGCTCGTCGTCGTCGAAGGCGGCGGCGGCACGGAGCCGGCGATGTGGGTCGTCAGGTTGTTGCCGCACATGGTAGGCATGCCGGCCGGATTGGTCGCCGAGAACCCGCTGTTGCACGTCAGGTCGGCGGTGTTGATGACCGGCCAGTGGTACTCGTCCTTTGACGAGGGCGACTTCCAGTCAGGCGTGGTGGTGAAGGACTCGTTCCCGGCATCGTTGACGAGGTCGATGTTGTAATAGCTGTTGTACTCGAGGCCGGAGATGAAGGTGGCGGGGTATGTCGTGACGAGCTCGTTGCCCTTGACGTAGCGCGTCAGCGGCGTCACCGATCCGAACGTGCTTTGGCCGTTGTTGCAGAACGGCTGCCGCCCGCTATCTGAGTACTGCATCTGAGTGTCGAGGAAGCACAGCGTGTCGAACGTGTAGGAGTTGGTCCACGGCAGATTGACCGAGCCGGTCTGCGGCGTGAGGACGATGTAGGGACCGCCCGGATCCGACAGCCCGCGCGAGCCCAGCCACGAGGCGAGCGTGCCGCTCGTCCAGTCCGACTGCGATGAGCCGCTGATCGTCGATGTGGTTGATCAGCTCGTGCAGCTGCGTTGCCGTCGCGACATCCCAGCTGCCGTAGCCGTCATAGCTTGCATTGGAGATCGATCCCCGACTCGGTCGGGGAGCCGTCCCATCACGCGATCGAGCTTACCGGCGGCCGATGCGAATTCAACCCGGCGACCGGCGCGCGTTAGGCGTTTACTAGGAGTTCGCCGGCCACTCGCCCTACTGGTTCACATAAGCCCGATTATCGAGCATTCATTACGAGCCGCAGCCCCGACCACACCTCGTCGATCGCGCACACCTTGTTATCGACCAGGCCCGCGTCGAGGCCGGCGTGACGGATCAGGTGCTCGCTCATATCCGTGGCGACGCCCGAGGCACGCTTTGGCCACGCGATCCACAGACCTCCGTCGGGCTCAAGCGCCTCGCGCAGGCCTGGCAACCGGCGACCAAATTCCGCCCGCACCACAAAGAACGCCACGATCACATCGAGCCGCCCTCGCAGAGTGCGCCGCACGCTCACCCCATTCGGCAGCTCTCCGAGCGTCTCGTCGAACCTGGCGGGAGCGTTGATCAGCCCCAATGTGAGCGACGGCTTGATGCCCAGCTTTCGCACCAGCGGCGTCCCCGAGTATCCGCCCGATTGAGGGCTCACTCCGGGGGCAAGCTTCTCAGACCGTGACGGCCGTGGTGATACTGACAAGCAGATGACACCCCAGATCAGACAGATGCAGGAAGCGGACATTCCGGCGGCCGCCGGCGCCGCGGCGGCGGGGTTCGGCTTGGACCTTAGCGCCGAGGACGGGAGGCGCCGCTGGGAGCAGCGGGTCGGCCTCCCGCTCCAGACCGATCCCGGTGGGTGCTTTGTCGCGGAGAGCGACGGTGAGGTGATCGGGGTCGCGCAGGCACTTCAGCGCGAGCGCGTATGGTGCCTGTCGCTGCTGGCCGTGGACCCCACGGTTCAGAGCTCCGGCGCCGGCCGTGGGCTCATGCAGGCGGCAATGAGCTACGGCGACTCCACGCACGGCCTGATCCCCAGCAGCAACGATCCGCGCGCGCTCCGGCTCTACCGCCTGGCGGGCTTCGCGCTGCTGCCGACGTTCGAGGCCGACGGCGCCGTCGACCGCCGCTCGATCCCTCGCCCCGATCCAGCGATCCAGGTGAGCGCCGCAGGTGACGGCGACCTGGAGGCACTCGCGCCGATCTCGCGCGAGATCCGCGGCGCGGCCCACACCCAGGAGATTCGATTCGCGCTGGCGCGCGGCGCGCATCTGGTGCATGTGCCCGACCGAGGCTTCGCGCTCGCCCTACCAGGACACGGCGTATGGCTGCTCGTGGCGCGCGAGGAGCGCGTTGCGACCGCGCTGCTGTGGCGCACGCTCGAGCTGTGCGGCGAGAGTGAGCGGCCGCTCGTTCGCTGGATCACCAGCGATCAGGGATGGGCAATCGACGTCGTGCTCCGTGCCGGGCTGGCGCTCAAGGCCTACGGGGCGCTGGCGGTCCGGGGGCGGCCCGGGCCGCTGCACCCGTTCCTGCCCAGCGGTCCCTTCGCCTAACTGCTGCCGGCGCGCGGCAACCGCTCGACGAGCGCCGGCAGCTCGCTGCTGCCCGGAGCGCGCATGCCGTCGAGAACCATCTCGAGCACCCGGCGCCAGTTCGCGTAGGCACCCTTGGAGACCTGCAGCGAACCGAGCGAGCACATGATCGCGGGAATGTCCTCCAGCTCGAAGTCGTCGCGCAGCGCCCCTCCGTGCTTGGCCCGGGCAATCAGCGTCTCGATCATCCCTAAGAACCCGAGCTCCGCGTCCGCGGCGATCGCGGCGTTCTTCATCATCTCGGGACGGTCGGCCATCACCTGAGGCAGCGCCCTGCTGTCTGCCATCAACCCGGCGCCACGGCGCACGAACCCGGAGAACGCCTCCCACGGATCCTCGACCTCGAGCGCCTCGCGCGCGAGCTCGCTCTGCGTCTCGAAGTAGTCGGTCGCGAGCGCCTCGATCAGGGCCTCCTTGGTCGCGAAGTGCCGGTAGACGGTGCCCACCCCCACTCCGGCACAGGCGGCGATGTCGTCCATCTGCGCATCGATGCCGTCGCGCGCAAAGCACACCTGCGCGGCCTCCAGCACGCGCTTTCGATTGCGCCGTGCGTCGGCGCGGAGTGGCCTTGAGACGGTGGATGACATCGCTGGGTCCCTTCAGCTCAAAATCACTTGACAAACGGAGCGGCCGTTCCGTATATTTTCGGAACCGGAACTCCACCTCCGAATCTTAGCGCCTAATCCCTCACTGGAGCAAGCAATGACCAAGCAAACCGACCGCCGCTGGCTCGCCCTCGCGCTTCTCGCAACCGCGCAGTTCGTCGTGGTGCTGGATGCCTCGATCGTCAACGTCGCGCTCCCTTCGATCGGCCGCGGCCTTCATTTCAGCCAGGACTCGCTCTCCTGGGTCGTCAACGCGTACGTGCTCACGTTCGGCGGCTTTTTGCTGCTCGGCGGCCGGGCGGCCGATCTGCTCGGCCGGCGGGCCGTCTTCATCACCGGCTTGATTGTGTTCGCGATCGCGTCGCTCGCGGGCGGCTTGGCGCAGAGCGCCGGGTGGCTGATCGCGGCTCGTTCGGTGCAGGGGTTCGGGGCGGCGCTGCTCTCTCCTGCCGCGCTTTCGATCGTCACCACCACATTCAAGGAAGGGGCCGAGCGTAACCGGGCGCTAGGTGTCTGGGGCGCCGTGGCCGGATCGGGCGGCGCTGCGGGCGTGCTGCTCGGAGGCATCCTCACCAGCGGGCTCGGCTGGCAGTGGGTGCTGTTCGTCAACGCGCCGATCGGCATCGCCGCAGCCCTCCTGGCCCCGCGACTGCTGGACGAGAGCAAGGCCGAAGGCCCCCGTGGCCGCCTCGACATCGCCGGCGCCGTAACCGTGACCGCCGGCCTCTCGCTCCTCGTCTACGCGCTCGTCGACGCGCAGAACGCCGGCTGGGGCTCGCTGCGGACGATCGGGCTGCTGAGCCTCGCGGCGATTCTCCTGATCGCATTCGTGGCGATCGAGCAGCGCACCAAGGAGCCGCTGGTGCCGCTGAAGATCTTCCGGCTACCGACGATCGCCGGCGCCAACGTCAGCGGCCTGCTGATCGGAGCCTCGCTGTTCTCGATGTTCTTCTTCATCTCGCTGTACATGCAGCAGGTGCTCGGGTACGGCGCGCTCAAGGCGGGGGTCTCCTACCTGCCGCTCGCGGTGACCATCATCATCTCCGCGGGCGTCGCCTCTCAGCTGGTCACCCGCGTGGGATTCAAGCCGGTGCTGCTGGCAGGGCTGCTGCTGATTGCGGGCGGGCTGGTTTGGTTCGCCCAGGTCGCCACGCACGGCTCCTACCTCAGCGACATCCTCGGTCCGTCGCTGGTCGCGGCCGTCGGCCTGGGCTTCTCGTTCGTCCCGGTGACGATCGCCGCCGTGTCTGGCGTCGAGGGGCACGAGGCGGGCCTCGCGAGCGGCCTGATCAACACCTCCCAGCAGGTAGGCGGCGCGCTCGGCCTCGCGGTCCTCGCGACGATCGCCGACTCCCGCACCGCGAGCGCGATGTCAGCGGCGCACGGCGCGCACTCCGCGCTCCCGGCTGCCCTGACGCTCGGCTTCCACAGCGCGTTCCTGACTGGAGCGGGCTTCGCGATCCTCGGGTTCGTCCTGGCACTGGTGTTGATCAGGAGCAAGGACTCGCGCGAGCATGCGCAGGCCGCGCAGGCCGAGATGGCGATCGTCGAGACCGCCGCGGCCTAGCGAACCCGCGCCGCCACGTCCGCGATCACCCTCGAGAGCTGGCTGCCCTGCCACGCGATCGGCGAGCGACCGGGCTCGTCCAGCACGAGCCGCGAGCCCGGAATCGCCGCTGCGTAAGCCTCCCCCACCGCCTGCGGATGCTCGGGATCGGGCTCATCCGCGCTGGCCACGATCGCCGCCGGCACCTCGATCGCGGACAGTTCCGCGATCGACTCGAACGGCCGCGAACGCGGCACCACCTGCAGCGCGTCCGCAAGGGCGGCGAGGTGCTCGTGCTGGGCAAGGCGCTGGCGGATCACCTTCAAGACCGTCTCTCTCCATGCCTGCGGTACCGAAGGCTCGCCGTAGGCCGCGATGAAACCCTCAACACCCCCGGTTCGCAGTCCATCGGCAAGTGCATCCCAACGCGCCAACCCCTCGTCAGAGACAGAGGCGGCGGGGTCGAACGCCGGCGTGATCAGCACCAGTCCGGCCACCCGTGCGGGAGATCGCAGCGCCGCCCACAGCGCCGTGTGCGCACCCATCGAGGCACCGGCAAGCACCGCCCGGGAGATACCCAACGAGTCGAGCACGGCGAACAGGTCCGCCCCGAGGTCCGCATATGAATAGGCGTCAGAGGTCGGAGCCGGCGAGGACCGCCCATGCCCCCGCGCGTCATAGGCGACCACACGATGGCCTGAGCGCTCCAGCGCCTTCGAGCCCATCACCACGTAGCGGCGCGTCGCCGTCAATCCGTGCAGCAGCACCACCGGGACACCCTCGCCGGCAACCGACAAGCCCAGCCGCACCCCCGCACCGTCGACGAACCGCTCGGACATACGATCAATCGAAGCAGAACACCGTCGCTACCATCGAACACATGAACGTCACCGACACCAACTTCCAAGCGGCGGTCATCGAGCGTTCGCAAACGGTTCCGGTGGTCGTCGATTTCTGGGCTGAGTGGTGTGGGCCGTGCCGCCAGCTCGGACCGGTGATCGAGAAGGCGGTGACCGCGCGCGCGGGGAAGGTCGAGCTCGCCAAGCTCGACGTCGACGCCAACCCGGTCGCGGCGCGCAGCTTCCAGATCCAGAGCATTCCGGCCGTCAAGGGATTCCGCGACGGCAAGGTCGTGGCCGAGTTCGTCGGCGCCCAGCCCCCGATGGCCGTCGAGCGCTTCCTCGATCAGCTCGTCCCCTCCGAAGCGGACGAGCTCGTCGCTCAGGGCGACGAGGCATCGCTGCGCCAGGCGCTGGAACTCGAGCCCGCGCGGACCGATGCCGCCGTGCCGCTGGCGCGCGCGCTTCATACCCGCGGCGAGGACGACGAGGCCCTCAAGCTGCTCTCGCAGGTCCCGGGGAGTTTCGCCGCCGACGGTCTGCGGTCACGGATCGAACTCGAGAAATCAGACCGTGTGGATCTGCGGGAGGCGTTCGAGGCCCTCGACAGAGGCGATCACGAGCGCGCCCTCGACCTGCTGCTGAATGCGCTGGCCACGGCGGACGGCGCTAGGGACGACCTGCGACGGGTGATCGTCGGGATCCTCGACGAGCTCGGTGTCGAGCACCCCCTCGCCCGAGAGTCACGCCGCCGGCTCGCCTCGGCGCTGTACTAAGCGTCTCGGTCGTTCCGGCTAAACCGCGAGCGTGAGCTGCCGATCGGCAGCGCCGACCCTCTCCTCGAGGCCCGCGACGCGGACCCCGAGCAGGCGAACCGGACGCGGCGCGGCGAAGCGCCTGAGCAGCTCGCGCGCCACCGGGCCGACCCGCCCGGGCTCGCTCACGGGGTCGGGCAGCGTCCGCGCCCGGGTGTGCGTGGAGAAGTCGTCGAGCCGGACCTTGATGCCGATCGTGCGCCCGCCGCGTCGCTGAGCGGCCAGTGCCGCACACAGCTGCTCGACGAGCGCATCGAGGATCCGCTCGAGCTCGGCGTGATCGGCGATGTCGGCGTCGAAGGTTCGTTCGCGCGACTCGGAGATCACCTTGCGCTCCTGGGTGACCAGGGCGTCGTCCTCGAATCGGGCACGACGCTGCAGCTCGCCCGCAAGCCGCCGGCCGAAGCGCAGGGCCAGCTGTTCGCGCGGTGCGTTCGCAAGATTCGCCAGCGTGTCGATCCTCAGCTCGCGCAGCCGCTCGACCGTCTTCGGTCCGATCCCTGGCACCAGACCGCACGGCGCGCCCGCGAAGCGGACGCACGCCTGTTCTTGTGTGAGTACCACGAACCCGCGCGGCTTCTCGGCGTCCGAGGCGACTTTCGCGACGAGCTTGTTCGGCCCGATCCCGATCGAACAGCGCAGCGCCGTCTCGCGCTCGATCTGGGTCTGGATCAGGCGCATCGCCGCGTGCGGCGCCGGCAGGCCGGTCAGCTCCAGGTACGCCTCGTCGAGACCGATCACCTCGACGGTCTCAACATGCGCACGGACGATCGCCATGACCTCTCGAGAGGCCTCTCGGTAGTACGCGAAGTCCGGCGGCAGGAACACGCCGCCGGGGCAGAGGCGGCGGGCCCTCGCCGCGGGCATCGCCGAGCCGACGCCGAACCGCCGCGCCTCATACGAGGCGGTCGTGACGACGGCCCGCGGGCCCGTGCCGGCCACGATCACCGGTAGGCCACGCAGGTCTGGACGGCGCCGGAGCTCGACCGAGACGTAGAACGCATCCATGTCGAGGTGAGCCACGCAGCGTCCGGACACGCCTTGAGGCTACGACCGCGTGCGGACAGCGAAGGCCGAGTAAAAAAGGTGGGCACCCCCGGAGGGGGATGCCCACCCGTTAATCACGCCTTGAGGGGGTCTAGCTGGTCGCCCACACGGTGGCGACGCCGTCGAACCCGAGTGCGCTGGCCGTGTTCTGGTTTAGATCCCAGGTCCGGCCGCCGACGTACGGTCCGCGGTCATCGACGGTGGCCGTTACGGTGTGCCCGCCGTAGCGGAACGTGACCTTGGTGCCGAACGGCAGGCTCACGTTGGCGACGCCGTAGTAGGCGTGATAACCACTGGCAGTGGCACCGGCGTCGTCATACCAGGAGGCGACTGCCTCGCGGTACCCGATCACCCGGCCCGCGTACGACCACGAGCCGGTGTTGCGACCATCACCGGTGAAGCGAACCCGCAGCCACTGCTGACCGGTGTTGCCGGGCGTGTAGTGCAGGTTGAACCCGCCGCGACCACCGGTGCGCGCCGTTGCCAGCGTGCGCCAGCCCTTTCCGACGCGGCCCCGGAGCTCCACGCGACGGCCGGAGCGGCCCGGAAGCAGCCTGCCCGGTACGTCGATCCGCTGCCCCGCGAGCACGTTGTACGTGGATTTGGGTCCCGCCCCCCCAACCCTCAGCGTCGAGCCGACGAGCACCTCTTGGGGCGCGCTCGGCGCGAGCGTCTGGGTCGAGCCGACACCGGTGGGCGGCAGCGTCCGGACGGCGTTCGCGCCATCGGACGGCACCACCCGGAGACGACCGGATTCACGCAGCGGAACGTGGAAGCGGAATTTGCCGGTGCCGTGGAGGGTCGTCCAGCGGACCATCTGCCAGCTGCTCGTGCCCGTGCGGGCGAACTGCAGGAGCAGCTTCTGACCCTGCGCGCCACCGCTCGCGGTACCGGTGACGACGACGTCGTCCCCGAGCGCGATGTGACGCTTGTTGAGGTTGATCTGAACCGCGCTCTGTGCATTTGCCGGACCGGCGGTGAGCGCTGCCGCCGAGGCTGGGATTGCGAGAAGCAACGCGCCAGCGGCAACCTGCACCGGGCGCGATTTGCGCAGCCTGCGCATAGGCCTCATCGAGAGGACCTCCTATGTATCTTCGACCGCTCGCCTACGGGGTTAGCTGTCGGGCTCGCGGCAGGCAGGACACGAGCTGTTGCTACGTGTCAGGCCGGTCGCTACGACCGCCGCCGGAGCTGTGCGCCGGGCGATCGATTCGCCCCGCCAGATGGGGATCTCCCAGCTGGAAGTGGGTCCCCCGCTCGCCCTCGCACCGTGCAAGAGCGACTCGGCAGGTCGATTACAAGCAAAGGAGCATCGCAGCGGCATCCCGCAGCTAGTGTGAGTAGCGTCACAGTGGGCGCCGGGGGGCTTGGAAGCCCAACCCTGCAAGAATCCAAGTCGTGGCCAATCCCGATCGGCTGACGGGTCTCGACACCTCGTTCCTGCACCTCGAACGCGACTCGGCGCACATGCACGTCGCCGGATGCGCCGTGTTCGAGGGTCGGGCGCCGGCCTACGAGGACGTAGTCGACGAGATCGTCTCGCGCCTGCACCTGGTGCCGCGCTACCGCCAGCGGCTGGCATTCGTGCCGCTCTCCCAGGGGCGACCGGTGTGGGTCGACGATCCTCATTTCAAGGTCACCTACCACGTGCGCCACACAGCCCTTCCGCGCCCCGGCGGCGACGACGAACTAAAGCGGCTGGCGGGTCGCGTGTTCTCGCAAGCGCTCGACCGCTCGCGTCCTCTGTGGGAGCTGTGGCTCGTCGAGGGTCTCGCCGGCGACCGGTTCGCGCTGCTCTCAAAGACCCACCATGCGCTCGTCGACGGCATCTCGGGGGTTGACATCGCGACCGTTCTGTTCGACGCCTCTCCGGACCCGATGCCGGTCGCGCCGCCTGACCACGAATGGGTTCCGCGTCCGCTGCCGAGCAAGGCGCAGCTGCTCGCCGACGCCCTGGTCGAGCGCGCGACGGTGCCCGCTGAGATCGTGCGCGGCGTCCGCGCCACGGCACGCGGGCCGCGCCAGGTTGCCGGTAGGGTCGGGGAGGGCCTCGTCGGAATCGGCGCCCTCGCGTTCGCCGGGCTGCAGTCCGCTCCGCCGAGCCCGTTCAACGTCCGCATCGGACCGCACCGTCGCTTTACGTGGGTACGAGGCGAGCTCGATGAGTACAAGGCGATCAAGAACTCGCTCGGGGGTACTGTCAACGACGCCGTGCTGGCGGTCGTCGCCGGAGGACTCGGGCGGTACATGCGCCTGCACGGCGAGCCGACCGACGGCGTCGTGCTCAAGGCGATGGTGCCCGTATCGGTCCGCGCTGACGTCGAGCGCGGCGCGCTCGGCAACCGCGTCGCCGCGATGTGGGCGCCACTACCGGTCGGAACGATGGATCCCGTCCAGCGGCTTCTGATGGTCAGCCGCTCGATGGACGGCATCAAGGAGTCCGGCCAGGCGGTCGGAGCGCAGGTGCTGACCGGTCTGTCGGGGTTCGCGCCGGCGACGATCATGGCCCAGGCCGCCCGCCTGCAGGCTCGCCAGCGGCTGTTCAACGTGGTCGTCACCAACGTTCCCGGCCCGCAGATCCCGCTGTACGTGCTCGGCTCGGAGCTGGAGGCGATCTACCCGATGGTCCCGCTCGCCGAGAACACCGCGTTGGGGATCGCGATCATGAGCTACAACGGCCAGCTGAACTTCGGCCTGACGGCCGACTACGACGCGCTCGGCGACATCGATGTGCTCGCCGAAGAGCTGCGCGGCTCGGCCGAGGAGATGGCGGCGGCGGCCGGAGCGCAGGCGGGAGCGGCTTCCCGCCCAGCCGGCGCTCGTGGCCGGAAGAGCCGCCGGCCGGTCGGCACCACGGAGTGATCGGGTGGGCGGGATCGCCTCCCCTCGCGACTAGTGAGAATCCCGATCACCGTTGCGGAGCGAATCGCGATCGTGATCGCGTCGCTCCTGCTGTCCGTGGGCTTGATCGCGTTGCTCTCGGGCTTCTTTGCGGCGCGCGATCAGGCCGGGGTTACCGGCGGCACGGTGAGCGGCCCGGGCGTGCAGTATCGCGACCTCGGCCACGCCCACCTGCTCGCCGGCCAGCCGCATCCGCGCTACAACACAGACCCGCCGACGAGCGGCGCGCACGTCCCCGAAGCGGTGACCCGCGATGGGGCCCGGCTGAATGACGATCAGCTGCTGACCGCGCTCGAGCTCGGCGACATCGTGATCGTGTACGGCACGCCGAAGCCGCCGCCGGGCCTGAAGACGTTGGCGCGCTCGGTCGCCGGTCCGTTCTCACCGTCGCTGGCGACCGCCGGTCAGGCGGTGATCCTCGCGCGGCGGCCTGGGACGGCGGGACTGATCGGGCTCGCGTGGACGCGGATGGCGCGCGTCGCATCGCCCTCGGACCCGCTGCTGCGGGAGTTCGCCCAGGTCTGGCTGGGCCGGGGCGCAACCTAGCTCGGCCGCTCCCGCACCGCCACCGTCATCCGCGTCAGCACGCAAAGGCGCCCCTGGTCGTCGGTGATCTCGACCTCCCAAACCCAGGTCGTCCGTCCCCTGTGCCGCCGCCGAGCCTCCGCGTGAATCGTCCCGTCGACAATCGGCCGCAGGAAGCTTGTTTGATTCGACAGGCCGGTCGCAATCTGACCGCCTGGCATAACCGCCACCGCGGTGCCGAGCGACGCCAGCGATTCGGCGATTGACGCGTACACGCCGCCGTGAACCAGCCCCGCGGGTTGCTTGAGCTGGTCGCGGACGATCACCTGGCCGCGGCAAAGCTCGTCGGACATCTCGGTGATCTCCAGTCCGTACAACCCGTCGAACCCGTGCTCGGCCACGTATGGCAGCTGCAACCTCATCGGCGGCGCACCATACATAGCGCGCCATTCCGCTGACCGCTTCTCTACGCTAAGCGGGCCATGGCCTCTCTCGACAGCCTGCCGCCCGACCAGCGCGCCGTGCTGCAGCTCGTGCTCCAACGCGGTCGCAGCTACGACGAGATCGCGAAGATGCTCTCGATCGATCGGGCAGGCGTGCGCGACCGGGCGCTCCAGGCCTTCGACGCTCTCGGCCCGCAGACGCGCGTGCCGGCAGAGCGCCGGGCGCTGATCACCGATTACCTGCTCGGGCAGCTCCCGTCGCGCGTCGCCGACGATACGCGCGACCGTCTCGCCGGCTCAGCGAGCGAGCGCGCCTGGGCGCGGGTGATCGCATCCGAACTGTCATCGCTGACGAACGGCAGGTCACTGCCGGAGATCCCGCTCGAGGCCGCCACCGTTCGCGACCGCGAGCCGGCTCCGGCGCGCGGCGCGACACACGGGCCGGCCGAGGACGAGTTCGACTACCAGGACGACGAGGACGACGGCAGCGAGTTCGACGAGCATCCGAGCTCCGGCCGCGAGGAAACCTTCGTCGCGACCCAGAGCGTGCGCCGCCGCCGTCCAGCCGATCGTTCAGGCGCGCAGGAGACGCTCCCGAGCTCCCGCCGCGGCGGCGCGATCGTGCTCGGCGTGGTCGGCGCACTGGTGGTCGCCGTCGTCGTCGTCCTGATCGTCGTGCTCTCCGGCGGCAGCTCGAGCAACAAGTCCAATGCGAGCGTCACGACGACCACCACCGCCAACGCGCACACGAGCGCGACCACCTCCACTTCCGCCAGCGGCAGCGCGACACCAGTCGCACAGATCAGCCTGAAGTCTCCGACCGGTGCCAGCACGACCGGCGTGGCGATATTCGTGCGCCAGGGGAGCACCGTCGGCGTGGTGATCCGCGCCGCTCATGTCCCGCCGAACACCAAGCACGACGCGTACGCGGTGTGGCTCAACACCCCTCCGGGCACGAGCCACCTGCTCGGGTTCGTGAATCCGGGAGTCGGCTCCAACGGCACCCTGACGACCGCCGGGGCACTGCCCACGAACGCGGGCAGCTACAAGCAGCTGCTCGTTACGCTCGAGACGCAGGCCAACCCCAAGAGCCCCGGCAAGATCGTCCTCCAGGGCGCCCTGACGGGCCTCTAGCCCCACTAGCCCCCCCGGGAGCCTCCACGCCGGCGGCGCTAGCCGCAGATCCGCTCGAGCTCCTCGAGCGCCTCGGTCAGCCTCGAGCCGGTCGCGCGCCGGAACAGCAACCCTCCCGTGCGCGAGTAGCCACGCAGCTTCTGACGCTGTACCAGCGTGACGTTCGTCCCCTCCCCCACCGGCTCGAGCACGACCTCAGTGAGCGACTCGTTCAGGTGGCGCTCGAACGGAGTGCCCTCGAGCTCCTGCTCCCAGCTGCGCCGGCGTGGAGCCTCCGATTCCAGCACGCGAAAGTCCATGCGCACGGGTCGTCCGCGCTTGGTCATGTGCACCTGGGTGAAGCGATCGTCCTGCACGCTCTCCATCCGCTTGACGCCCGGCCACCAGCGCGGCATGTGATGGGGATCCTCGATCACCGCCCAGACCCGCTTCGGGTCGGCGGCGAGCGTGCGCGATCGGCGGATCGTCGGCACTACTGGTCGAACTCGATCACGGCATGAACCGGCGCGTACTCGGCGCGCATCGTCTCGGACGGCAGCTTGCCCGGCTTGCGCGCGGGCACGAACCCGGCGCCCAGCTCGCGCGCCAGCGCCGCGCCGAGAATGAACGCGCGCGCTTCGGGGGCGATCACGAGCTCCGGCGCCAGCGGCCGCGCCTGCTCCGCGACGGCCGCGTCGAGTGCGCGTATATCCAGCAGCAGCGGGGTGATGTCCTTGAACACGATCCCAGGGCTCGGAGAGTCTGGGATATCGCGGATATGGGCCCGCAGGTCCACCGCAGCGTCCTTCGTGCTCACGATCAGGTGGCGATCTTGCGCAGGTCGCGGATCAGCAGCAGATGCTTGAGATGGGTTGTCACCGACGCGAGGTTCTCGAGCGCCTCGATCGCCTCCTTGCGCCGCTCGGGATTGCGGGAGCGCAGCGCCGGGGCGAGGATGCTCTGGAGCAGCTGAGCCTCGCGGTCGGCCGAGCTGCGAAAAACACGCAGGTTGCGGCCGCCGACGCCGTAGCGCGCGAGCTCCGAGACCGCTCTGATGATCTCGCGCTCGGTGTCGTCGTAATAGCGCACGCCACCGCGAACCTCGCCCTTGATCACCCCGAACTCGACCAGCTCGCGCACCAGCTTCGGATCGGCTCCCGTGTCCTCGACCACATCCTCGAGCGAGTACAGCGCGCCATCATCGTGCACCGTCACCGCCGCACGCCGCCGGGCGCGACCGTCGGTTGCGGGCGCGACCTCACGCTCCGCCCGTCCACCGGCAAGCTCTTGGCGAATCACCCGCAGCGGCAGGAACTCGTCGCGCTGCAGGCGCAGGATCGTCCTCAGGCGCTGGATGTCGTTCTGCGTGTAGAGCCGGTAGCCGCCCTGCGTCCGTCGCGGGGTGAGCAGCTTCTGGTCCTCTAGGTAGCGGATCTTCGAGATCGAGATGTCGGGGAACTCCTGGCTCAGCGCCTTGCAAACGGCGCCGATCGTGACCGCCTTCTGCCGAGGCTGCTCGGGGTCGGGAGCGTCGGGTAGCTCCACCTCGGGCTCGTGGATGTCGGAGGCGGCCATCAGCGACTCAGGAACGCGAGTTTGTACTTGCCGACCTGGAGCTCGTCGCCGTCGACGAGCCGGTGCGACTCGATCCGCCGCCGGTTCACGTAGGTCCCGTTGAGCGAGCCGCAGTCGTCGAGGTAGTAGTCGCTGCCGCGGCGCACGATGATCGCGTGGTCCCGGGAGACGGTCACGTCGTCAAGAAAGATGTCACTGTCGGGCCGGCGTCCCACCGTCAGACGATCCCCTTCGAGCGCAAACATCTCCCCCGCCCTGCCGCCACCCGCGCGAATGACGAGCGTTGCGCCGCGCGCCACGACATCGTCGAGCCCCAGCTCCTCCAGCTCGCCGGTCTCCCCGACGCGATAGGTCGCGGTGTCGGCGCCCGGCGGTGGGTCCGATTGAGCAAGGAACGCTCCACAGCGCTGGCAATAGTTGGCGCCGTCGGTATTGGCGAACCCGCACTCAGGACAATGCTGAGCCACCGAGACGCGGGTTACTCCGGGTCTGCGGCCGGGACGCGCCCGGCGAGAATGTCGGTCAGCTGCTGGACGTCGGCGCCGGAGATCACCAGCTCGCCACTCTCGTCCTTCTTGCGAAGTCGGTTGACTAGCTCCGCCCGCAAGATGTCGATCTTCCCGTGGAGGATCCGGCGCCTGTAGGAGATCTCCATCTCCTCCTCGGTGAGCTGCTTGATCAGGTCCTTGAGCTCCTGATCGGTCAGCGAGCCCAGGTCCGGGAACGTGTCCATGCTGATGCGGCCTTTCGTGGGTCCGGGTGAGTCGGTTGTGCGCGCTTGCGAGTATACGCCTGCATGTCAGAGGGTCAAGCTGAGCTTGAGACTTTGGACGATCTGTTGCTTGCCCGGATCTCCTGCACCCCACGGCGAACATACAGCACCGTCGCGAGCAGTGCTAGGGCCATGCCGAGATACAGGCAGATCAGTGCCAACCAGTGGACATTGAGCATCGCGAAGAACGGTGCGCCGAGAACTGGTGCGACGGCGAGCCGCCCCGGCCAATTGATCTTCAGCTCGACGTGCCGTGAGAGCGCGTAGCGACTCGCGAGCAGCATGAACAGCTCGCGCGCGATCATCACCGCGATCGCCCAGCGCGGCAAGAGCTGGAAGTGCCAGCACACGGCCATCCCCGAGATCACGAGCAGGCGGTCGACGATCGGATCGAGCAGCGCGCCGAGCCGGCTGTACTGGCCGGTGAGCCGCGCCGCGAAGCCGTCGAGGTAGTCCGCCCACCCGATCACCGCGTACAGGACGGCCGCGGCCGTGTCGTGGCCGTCCTCGCTCGAGAACGCCAGGATCAAGAACACCGGGATCCCTGCGAGCCGCAGGAAGCCGATCGCGTTGGGGATCGTCCAGGGGTGAAGCGGCTGGCTCGACATCGTCGCCTCCGGCGGGGGCCCGGACCGGTCGATGCCCAACAGCCTGCGCTTGGTTATCCGGGGGCTCACGGAAGGCCGCGCCACAGGGAGGCGATCGCCTCCGCGGCGCCCTGCAGCGGCACCGTGCGCGACTCACGCCCGCGTCTCACCTGCACCTCGATCTCTCCCGCCGCCAGGGTCCGCCGACCGATCGTGATCCGCGCCGGGCAGCCCAGCAGCTCGGCGTCGGCGAACTTCTCCCCCGGTCCTGCATCGCGCTCGTCGTAGAGGGTGTCGAGACCGGCCTCGCGCAGCTCGTCGTACAGGCGATCGGCGAACTCCCGCTCCTCGCTGCCCGCCTTGCCGAGCACGACCAGCTCGACATCGAACGGCGCGATCGTGCGGGGCCACGAGATCCCCTGCTCGTCGGCGTACTGCTCGACCGCCGCAGCGGCCGCGCGCGCCGGCCCGAAGCCGTAGGAACCCATCCAGATCAGCTGCTCCTTGCCGTCCTCATCGAGGTAGGTGGCGCCCAGCGGATCCGAGTATCGGGTGCCGAGCTTGAAGATGTTGCCGACCTCGATCGCCGGCTCGACTCGGATCTTCGCGCCGTCGACCGTGTCACCCTCGACCACGCTGCGGACGTCGACGTGCTCGTAGTTGAAGTCGCGACCCGGCTCGACGCCGCGCAGGTGCGCGTCCGGGCGGTTCGCGCCGGTCACGTAGCCCCCGACGACTACCGCTTCGTCGAGCAGGATCGGCAGCTTCGCGCCGACCGGGCCGATGAACCCGGGCGGCCCGAGCCGGTCCGCGACCTCGTCGGGATGCGCGGGGCGAAAGTCCCCCTTCAGGGCCAGCCGCAGCTTGATGTCGTTGACCCGATGGTCGCCGCGGACGATCACGAGCTTCATCGCGTCGCCGTCGACCACGACCGGGTAGGCCTTGAGCAACGCCCCCTCGGGCACTCCGAGCGCGCCCGCGACGGCCTCGACCGTGGTCAGTCCAGGCGTCGCGACCTCCTCGGGCGCCGGCAGACCGGCCGGCAGCGCGACCGGCTGTGCCTGCGCGCTCGCGACCTCGAGGTTCGCCGCGTATCCGGGCGCCAGCGCGACCTCGTTCTCCCCTGCCGGGCACGGAGCCATGTACTCGTGCGCGCCGGTTCCGCCCATCACCCCGACGTCGGCTTCGACCCGGTACCACTCCAGACCGCATCGGTCCATCATCCGATCGTAGGCAACGACGTGCTTCTGATACTGGGCGTCGAGCCCGTCCGCGTCGCGGTCGAACGTGTAGGAGTCCTTCATGATGAATTCGCGCGTGCGCAGCACACCGGCACGTGGCCGCGCCTCGTCGCGCTCCTTGACCTGGAAGTGGTAGAGGATCAGCGGCAGGTCCCGATACGAGCGCACCGCCTGAGCGACGTGGCCGGTGACGATCTCCTCGTGCGTCAACGCAAGCACCATGTCGGCGCCGCGCCGATCCTTGAGCTTGAACAGCTCGTCGATCGCGTAGCGCCCGGTCCGCCGCCATGGCTCGGCCGGATGCAGCACCGGCATCAGCATCTCCTGGCCGCCGATCGCGTTCATCTCCTCGCGCACGATCTGCACAACCTTCTGATGCACCCGCCAGCCCGCCGGCAGCCACGACCACAACCCCGACCCGACCTGGCGGATCAGACCTGCCCGCACCATCAGGATGTGGCTGATCGCCTCCGCGTCGGACGGCGGTTCGCGCTCGGTGGGCAGGAAGTAGGCGGAGAGGCGCGTCACTGGGCGCGAAGGGTACTCGGCGGCGCCTCACACATCTGATACAAGTCTCCCGCCCCAAATTTCAAAGGAGAGTGCGATGGCTTACGAGGTACCGCCGCTGCCCTACGACTACAACGCGCTCGAGCCGCACATCGACGAGGCGACGATGCGCGTGCATCACGACAAGCACCACCAGGCGTACGTGACCAACGCGAACGCCGCGCTCGAAGGCACCGAGTGGGCCGACCTGCCGGTCGACGAGGTGCTGCGCAACCTTTCCTCGCTGCCCGAGGACAAGCGCGGCCCGGTCCGTAACAACGCCGGTGGCCACTACAACCACAGTCTGTTCTGGGAGTGGATGTCGCCGAACGGTGGTGGCGAGCCGGACGGCTCGCTGCGCGAGGCGATCGACGCCGCGTTCGGCAACTTCGACGACTTCAAGGCCAAGTTCAAGGACGCCGGCGTCAAGCGCTTTGGCTCGGGCTGGGCGTGGCTCGTGCATGACGGCTCCGGCCTGGCGATCGTCTCGACCGCCAACCAGGACAACCCGGTCAGCGAGGACAAGACGCCGCTGCTCGGCGTCGACGTCTGGGAGCACGCCTACTACCTGAAGTACCAGAACCGCCGCCCCGACTATCTCGACGCATGGTGGAACGTGGTCAACTGGCCGAAGGTGGCCCAGGGCTTCGCTGAGGTCGGCTGAAGATAGGGCCGCCTTCGGCGGCGTCCATGGGGCCGCGAGGGCCCGTCCAGACCGCTGTGGCGAGTCGGGTTGCGCTGTCGGCTGGCGCCTCCGCTTCCGCCCGGGTGTGGCGCTGGCGGCTGGCGCCCCGCGTTTGCTGACCGGGCGGTGCCTGACGGTGTGGTCTGCCCCGCATTGGGCTGGGGAGGAGCAAGTTTGGCCGTTTTCGTCACACTCAACTCGCCCCGACAAGTGAGAGTTACGTTGACGGCCCACCACGCCGTGTCCGTCACACTCACGGTCCGTCGCCGGTTGAGTGTGACGTTGACGGCCGCATCAGCCGCTGAGCCACCCCATCCCCAGCAGATGCGGGGCAGACCATCTCCCCGGGGCCCCGCCCGGGGACCCATGTCGGGCGCCAGCGGACCGCGCGCCACCCGGGCGGAAGCTGAGGCGCCAGCCCAAAACGAACCGCCACAGCCGTCCGGACGGGGTCGCACGGCCCCATGGACGCCGCCGTCGGCGGCCCATGGTGGTTGGGGGTGGTGGGCGGGACCCCCAGTCAGGCCCTGGTGAAGCGCCGGCCGGCGACCGGCGAGACGTCCTCGTCGAGCCGCGCCGCCGCGGACTCCATCGCGGCAAGCCGCTCGGGCGTCATCGCGGTCGCGTCCTCGTTCTCGGCGAGCCACTCCGCGGCTTCGGCGGCACTGGCCTCGTCGCGGACGACCTTCTTACCGGCGGCGTAGTAGCGGTCGATCTCCTTGAAGAGCTCGTCGACCAGCTCATCGGTCGGCACCTTCTTGAGCGGCTCGCCCTTCGAGTAGATCATGCCCATGTCCTTGGCGCCGGTGATCCCGAAGTCGGCGTGGCGGGCCTCGCCAATCCCGTTGACGGCGCAGCCGAGGACCGACACCTCGATCGGGTCCTCGTAGGCCTCGAGCCGGCGCTCGATCTCGGCCACCACGCTGTCCATATCGAACTGCAGCCGGCCGCAGGTCGGGCACGCGATCAACACGGGGCCGCGCTCGCGGAGCTTCAGCGCCTTGAGGATCTCCCACGCGACCTTGACCTCCTCCTCCGCGTGGAAGGTCGAGAGCGAGATGCGGATCGTGTCGCCGATGCCATCCGCGAGCAGCGTGCCCAGGCCGACCGCCGACTTCAGCGACCCCGACCACTTCGTCCCCGCCTCGGTCACTCCGAGGTGCAGCGGGTAGGGGATCTTCTCCGCGAGCTGGCGGTTGGACGCGATCGTGTTCGGCACCGAGGTCGACTTCATCGAGACCTTGAAGTTGGCGAAGTCGAGGCTCTCCATCAGCTCGACGAACCCGAGCGCGGCCGCGACCAGCGCCTCCACGGGGTTGGTGTACTCGAGCTCGCGCAGGTGGGCGGGCAGCGATCCGCTGTTCACGCCGATCCGCAGCGGCGTCCCCAGCTCCTTGGCCCGCGCGACGACCTGCGCGACCTTGTCGGGGCCGCCGATGTTGCCCGGATTCAGTCGCACGCAATGGGCGCCGGCGTCGAGTGCCTTCAATGCAAGCGTGTAGTTGAAGTGGATGTCGGCGATCACCGGGATCGGCGACTCCCTGACGATCGTCTTGAGCGCCTCGACGTCCTGCTCGCGGGGAACCGCGACGCGCACGATGTCCGCGCCAGCGCCGGCGACTCGCCCGATCTGGTCCATCGTCGCCCGCAGATCCGCAGTCTCGGTCTTGGTCATCGTCTGCACCGCGACCGGCGCACCGCCGCCAATCGGGACACTGCCAACGTGGATCTGACGCTTGGAGGCCATGAGAGTCAGTGTAGAGTGACCGGATCGGCTGAGACGGCTCCGGCGGGTGGACGGATCTGGTGGTTTATCTTCACCGAGCCCTTGGACCCGATGTCGATACCCGCCAGCACCAAGCGCCCGCGCCAGACCCTTAGCGAGTGGGTCGCACGGCTAACAGGGAGCGGCTGGGGCGCGAAAGTGCCGATGACGATCTGGATCGGCCTGCTCTGCGCGGCGGTCGTGATCGTCGCGGACGGCCTGCTGCAGCACGAATCGGGCATCAGCGGCGATGAGCCGTTCTACGTGCGCATGGCCGCCCACCCTTCGGGACCCCACAATTTCCCGTACGCGTACCGGATTGCGGTGCCGTGGCTGGTGCACGTGTTGCCGTTTTCACAACGGCTCTCGTTCGAAATGCTGGCCATATGCGCGATCGCCGCGAGCGGAGCCGCGCTATTCGCGCTGCTCCAAGATTTCGACGTGAGCGTGCGACTGGCTGTGGCGCTCACCATCGGGTTCGTTCTATCGCCGACCCTGCTGGTCGTGATCCTCCGCAACGGGCGCAGCATCGATCCGGCATCGATCCTCGTCATGGTGCTGGGATCCCTGTTCATCGTCCGTCGCCAAAAGGTGGCGCTCGCGGCGACACTTCTGGTCGGCGTCGCGGTCCGGGAATCGAGCCTCTTCCTGATCCCATTCGCTTACGCGGTCTGGGCAGAAAGCCTGGTTGATCGTCGTGCACTGCGCGACGTTGCGCTCGTCTCAGCTGTGCCGCTCGTCGCCTACGTACTACTACGAACATCGATCGACGCCGTCGGCAAGCAGTACATCCCGGGCTACACCGGTCCGTTTTTCAAGGCGCGGATCGACGTCATCCGCCAGGCCCTATCACTCGACACATTGTCTGTAGAGCTAAGACGCCTTGCCTACACCTACGGGCCTCTGTGGCTGATCGCCCCGGTCGCCGTCGCCACGCTCCCGTTCGCGCGTCGCGGTCTCGTCCTGGTTGCGCTGTGCGTGATCTCGTTCACCTTCGCACTCGATTGGGGAAGGGTCATCTTTCTCGCCGCACCGGTGTTCTACGTCGCCGCGGCGTCAGTCCTGCAGCACCGGCGACGACTGGCGCTGGCAACAGTCATTGCATTGTTCGCGCTCGACATCGGATACGCCGCATATATGCAGTCTTACGGGATCAGACACGGGCTCGACTCCACCGTGCACGGTCGGATTCCCGTGTATTGATCGGACCGTCACGATCCGTACACTCGCTGGCGTTGTGCACGGACGCGTTGTGGCATTCCTCCTTCTTCTGAGCTTGATCGCCGCGACCGCCGCGCTGGGTGCCTCACCGGTCGTCGAGCCCCTGCCCGCCATGCCGGTTCCCTCGAGATTCGTCGGGGTGGACGTGACCGCGCCGATGTTCACCGACCAGGTGGCCAGCAACAAGCAGTTCAACACGATGGTCGCAAGCGGCGTCGAGACGATCCGGATCGCATTCAGCTGGGCGAGTGCGCAGCCGTACAAGGACTGGCTCGCCGTGCCTCCCGATCAGCTGAGCGACTTTCAGAGCGGCGTCCGAGGGGTTCCCACGAACTTCTCCGGGACGGACCAGATCGTTGCTACCGCCGCGCGCCATGGCGTGACCGTGCTGCCGACGGTGCTCTACGCGCCTGCGTGGGATGCGCTGCCCCGAGTTGATGGGCTCGCGAGGCCGCCACACCCCCAGGCGTACGCGGATTACCTGACGACCCTCGTCGATCGCTATGGCCCGAATGGCGTCTTTTGGGCGCACAACCCGGGTCTGCCGAAGCTCCCGATCCGGATGTGGCAGATCTGGAACGAGGAGAACCGGCAACGGTCCTTTCCCCAACCGTTCGCGAAGCGCTACGTCGCGTTGCTGCGCGCCAGCCATCGGGCGATCAAGGCCGCGGACCCTGGTGCAAAGATCGTGCTCGGCGCCCTCACCGCCGACTCGTGGCTCGATCTGGGCAAAATCGAGCGGATCCCAGGAGCCAGGCACCTGTTCGACTACATCTCGGTCAACGACTTCGGCCCGAGCGTCGGTCAGGTGATGCTGTTCCTGCGCCTGGTCAGACGTGCTGCGGATAAGGACGGCGACTCGAACAAGCCGATGCTCGCCACGGAGTTGAGCTGGCCCTCGGCCAAGGGGAAGAGCCACCAGCGATACGACTGGAACGTGACCGAGGCCGGTCAGGCCACGGAGATCTCTCAGCTGCTACCGGCGCTCGCCGCCGAGCGCGCACAGCTCAAGCTCGCCGGTTTTTACTACTACAACTGGATCGGCGTGGAGTACCGCAACGCCCCGGCTTTCAACTTCGCAGGGCTGCTGAAGCTGGTCAGGAGCAGCGGCGAGATTCAGGTCAAGCCCGCGCTCGCGGCGTTCAAGCTCGACGCGCTGGCGCTCGAGCATTGTCGCTTTAAGGGCGCGGTCGCGAGTCGCTGCATCCGCTGACGCCGGCCGCTCCGCGCCCGGCTCGGCAAACGTCTAATCTGCTGCGTCGTCGCCTGCAGTCGGCGGTCCTGCAATTACGCCACCGACGCAGATCTGGCGCCGTGCAAGCCGCGCGCCGCGACACGCGCCATCGGCGCCGCAACTTCGGACCCGACCCAGGAGTTAGCAATCGTATGCCCCGTGCAATTCGAGCCCTCCAGATCCTCGGCGCGGCGTCGTTCGCGGCGGCAACCCTGCACGCTGGCCCCGCGCTCGCCTCCCATGCACAGGAGGCGATGTTCGAAGACAACGCCCAGCTTCGCGACAACCCGGTTGCGACACTGGCGACGCTTCGCGAGCTCGGCGTCACGCGGATCCGGCTCACGATCACCTGGGGCGACGTCGCCCCGTCGCCGAAGGCAAAGCACAAGCCACGCCATTTCCGCGGAGAGGACCCAGCCGACTATCCGGCGTCCGGCTGGGCGAGCTATGACGAGATCGTCCGGCAGGCCGTCAGGGACGGGATCGGCGTTGGCATGATGATCACCGGGCCCGGTCCGGCCTGGGCGGATGGCCCCGGCGAGCCGCGCGGCGGCACGCCGGGTATCTGGAAGCCCTCGCCGCAGCAGTACGGAGCATTCGTGCACGCCGTGGGCACCCGCTACAGCGGCCACTACCAAGGGCTGCCGCCCGTCCGCTTCTGGTCGATCTGGAACGAGCCCAACTACGGCGTCGACCTCGCGCCGCAGGCGACCAACAACGACACGATCGAAGTCGGAGCAGCGTGGTACCGCAGGATGATCGACGCCGCCTGGGGCGCGCTGCACGCGACCGGTCACGGTCACGACACGATCCTGATCGGTGAGACCGCGCCCCGCGGGCTCGACCATCCGATCGGCAACTTCTCCGGCGTCAAGCCGCGGCGATTCCTCCGGGCGCTGTACTGCGTGGATTCGCACTTCCACGAGCTGCGAGGCTCGGCGGCGAGCGCTCGCGGGTGCCCGACGACGGCCTCCGGCTCGGCACATTTCCGCTCCCAGCACCCGGGGCTGTTCCAGGCAAGCGGCTTCGCGGATCATCCCTACGCTCAGGGGTTCTCGCCAATCACCCCGACGTACGCGTGTGGCCACAGCGCCTGCGCGGGTGGCGGCAGGAGCGATCCCGACTATGCGGACTTCCCGGAGATCCCTCGCCTCGAGCGCACGCTGGATCACCTCAACTCGGTGTACGGCTCCCGCTCGCATTTCCCGATCTACAACACCGAGTACGGCTACTGGACCAAGCCCCCGGATCCCAACGCAACGATCAACGCGACGACCGCTGCTTACTACATCAACTGGGCGGAGTACCTGAGCTACAAGCAGCGCAGGGTCTCCTCCTATGACCAGTACTTGCTGGTCGATCCGGCCGCCGGCAACTTCGCCAGCGGGCTAGAGCTACCAAACCGCAAGCCGAAGGCGACCTTCGACGCTTTCCGCATGCCGCTGTACCTGCCGCACACGCGCGGCAAGCGGCTGGAAGTGTGGGGTTGTGTGAGGCCGGCTCACTTCGCGCAGCAGGACACCGGATCCGCGCAGCACGTGCAGATCCAGTTCCGTGCCGGCAAGCACGGTTCGTGGAAGACGGTCCAGACGGTCGCGATCACCAACCCGCGTGGCTACTTCGACGTGCACGCGAGCTTCCCCGGCAGCGGGTCGGTGAGGCTGGCGTGGTCCTACCCCTCGGGCGAAGCGATCCACAGCCGCACCGTGGCGATCAGCCGCTGATCGCCATGTCAGAGCTGCTCAGTTGCGCCGGCGGACCGCGATCGCGCCCAGCGTCGCGGCCGCCAGCGCGAGCACGACGAGCACGACGATCAGCGGCGTCGGCAGGAACGAACCGCCCGATCCCTGGCCGGTGCCGCCGCCGTCCGGCCGCTGCGGCGAGCCGAGCTGCGCGAGCAGCTGGCGCTGGATCACGTCCTGACAGTCCGTGTACTCCTTGATCGTCGACGGCATCGTGGCGAGCGCGTTGTTCAGGTCGGCGTTCGAGTAGTGACGGGTGAGCTGTCCGTGAACGTTGCAGTCCTGAATCACCTGGGTCCCGCTTGCGAGCGCAGCGGGCGCTGCGAGCAGCGAGCACAACACGACAAGTGGCGCGAGATAACGGCGCATCGGCGGGCAACTTTACGAGCTACCGGGCATTGCGAGGAGCACCCCACGGCCGCTGCCGGCCGGTCCGAGCAGCGCGCTCGCGCGCGCACCGATCTCGCCGGGAGTCAGTCGCTCGGGCCGCGGGAGCAGAAAGCGAGCGACCTGATAGCTCTTGACGCCCTTGCTCGAGAGCAGGCGCACGCCGGCCGGAAGCGGTCGGGCGATCGACTGCCACACGTTGCCGACGACATCGATCTCGTCGACCGTGGCAGCCGCGTGGGATGTCTGTGGTATCTGGCTCGAGGAGGTCCATGCGACGCCGGGGACGTACAGCGCCAGCGGCGCAGTGGCGAACGTCCCGTCGTAGGCGACGATCCCTCGCGGAACCGAGCTCACGCCCAGCGCAGCTGCCACCTGGCGCCACGGCGGGCGCTGGTAGACGGCGTGGCTGCCGATCCGGATGCCGGCATAGACGAACGAGCCGAGCAGCAGCAGCCCCAGCAGCGCCCCCGCCGGCTGCAGCCTCCTGACCGTACATGCGGCGCCGACGACGACCGCCAGCGGGATCCACGCCGGAATCAGCGCGCGCGCCTCGTAGTAGTCGCGGCCGGCGAGCGCCAGCAGCAGCGGCACCAGCAGGACCGCCGCCGCGATCGCGGCCGCCAGGCCGGCGCCGCGCAGTTCCTGGCTGTTGGCGCCGACCACCAGCAGCACGATCAGTGCGCCGGCGAGCACCGCTGCGCCGAGGAGTCCGTCGTTGACGATCGAGCTCTGGTAGAGCGTGCCCAGGCCGAACGCGATCGGGACCTGCTGGATCCGGATCGAGAGCGGGAACGAGGTGATCCACCCCCGGGGGTGAGAGGCGTGCCCGATCGCGTGCGGCAGCAGCGCGGCTTCAACCAGCACGAGCCCGACGGTCGCCACCACCATCGCCCGCTCGCGGACGCGGTACAAAAGCATCGCCGCCTCGGCGCCGACGATGAACAGCGCGAAGTACTGCGTCAGAAGCGCGAGCGCGGAGAACACCGCCCACCACACGATGTTGCGTGTCGAGGATTCCCGCCAGCAACGTGCGAAGAACAGGAAGGAGGCACCGCACAGCACGACCAGCAGCGCGTACTCGCGTGCCTCCTGCGAGTACCAGATCAGGAATGGGCTGACCGCCGCGAGCGCTGCCGCGACGAGTCCCGCTCGGCGAGACACGAGCTCCCGGCCGCACAGGTACGCGATCGGGATGGCGGCCGTTCCGAGGAGCGCCGAGAACGCCCGCAGGCCCGCCTCTCCGGTGCCGAACAGCTGCGCCCAGAACCATCCCAGGACGAAGTACAGCGGCGGGTTCGGCTCGCCGGAGCTCCACGCGCTGAGCATCGCACCAAAGGAAAGGTGCAGCTCGTGGGCTGCTTGCGCCTCGTCGAACCAGTAGCTCTGCGAGCTGATCGTCGCGAACCGCAGGATCGCTCCGATCGCGATCAGCGTCGCCAGGACCCACGTCTCGAGAGCGATCCGAGTCCTCCAGCGAGCGACGACACGACGGGTCGCAGGCCCCTCGCCCGTGCGGACAGGGATGAGCATGCGTCGGGATTGTAGGGGCGCGTATATCGTGCTCCGCTTGCCGAAGTTGCTACTCGTCTGCACGACGCTGATCGCGCTCGCGGCGATCGCCGTCTCCGGTTGCGGCTCGTCGTCTGGCTCCAAGCTCTCGCTGCCAACGCGCAAGGCGCCGCTGGAGTCGATCTTCGACCCAGGCGGGGCACTCGCCACGCAGCCGGCGGCGACGCTCGACGCCGTCAAGCGGCTCGGCGCCACACGCGTGCGCGTATTCATCGCCTGGGGGTCGCTTGCACCCGATCCCACTTCCACGAGCGCTCCGGCGGGCCTGAACATGTCCCTCCCCAGTGCGTATCGGGCCGGTGTTTGGTCGAGCTACGACACGATCGTTCGCGACGCGGCGGCCCGCGGTGTCGGCGTCGACCTGACGCTCGGCGGCCCACCACCGCTGTGGGCCGCAGGAGCCGGCGCACCCAACCCCCTCAAGCATCCGATGTGGAAGCCGTCGGCGAGCGCATTTGGAGCGTTCGTCGATGCGGTCGCAACGCGCTATGACGGCAGCTACACCCCGCCTGGCGCATCTTCGCCGCTGCCGCGCGTGAACTTCTGGGCCATCTGGAACGAGCCGAATTACGGTCCTCAGCTCGCGCCGCAGGCGATCGACGACTCGACGGTCGAAGTCTCTCCTCTGCTCTACCGCAACCTGCTCGACGCTGCATGGCAAGCCCTGCAGACGACCGGCCACGGCCACGACACGATCCTGATCGGCGAGCTCGCTCCTCGCGGCATCACGGTCGGCAACAGCCCGGGGAACTTCAGCGGCATGGTCCCGCTTCGGTTCGTGCGCGCCCTGTACTGCGTCGATTCGTCGCTGCACCAGTTGCGCGGAGCCGCAGCCGCGGTTCGCGGGTGTCCCGTTGACCCGGCCGGCTCGCAGCGCTTCCCGGCCGAGCATCCGGCCCTCTTCCAGGCCACGGGCTTCGCGGTGCATCCCTATCCCCAGGGGACGGTTCCTCCAAACGTGGCTACCCCGGACGAGCCGGACTTCGTCGAGCTGCCGACGCTGCCGCGGTTCGAGCACGTGCTCGATCGCCTGCAGGCGCTGTACGGCTCGAGTACCCGCTTTCCCCTCTATTCGACCGAGTTCGGTCTTCAGACGAACCCGCCTGAGAGGATCCTGCGCGCGCTCAGCCCACCGGTCGCCGCCCGCTACCTGAACTGGTCCGAATACATTTCCTGGCGCGATTCAAGGATCCGCTCCTACGACCAGTTCCTGCTAACCGATCCCCCGAATGCGAACGCACTCGGTGGCTTCGCGACCGGGCTGCTGTTCAAGGATGGGACGCAGAAGGCGACCTACGCCGCATACCGGATGCCGATCTTTCTGCCGCTGACGTCGTTCAGCTCCGGGCAGGAGCTCGAGGTGTGGGGCTGCGTCCGGCCCGCGCGGTTCGCGAAACTCCAGACGGGCACCACGCAGCGTGTGCAGCTCCAGTTCCGACGGGCATCCGGCGGCGCCTTCACGACGTTGAGGACGGTGACGTTGACCGACCCCTACGGTTACTTCGACGTGGCCCAGAAGTTCCCGGGCTCGGGGGCCGTGCGGCTGCGTTGGTCTTATCCGAACGGCCCAGCGATCTTTAGCGACGCGCTCGGAGTGACGCTTCGCTAGGCTGGTCCGCGGCGTTTCCGACCGGGGCGGAGAGCGGGTCCAACCCGCCGCGTGACGCTCGGCGTTGCGTCCGGCCGGCCCTGGGCACGAGCAGGCATAACCAGGCAAATCTCGAAACGACAGGACAGATGGCTGCATCGCACCGCAACTTTCCGGGGATCAGATGGGTTGTTCGAGCAATGCGCTTGCGCGTGAAGACGGCGATGTTCGGCGCCCTGATCGGAACACTCCTCGCCGGGATTCTCGGAGCCTCGGCTTCGACTGCCGGCGCCGCTCCCAGGATGTCGGCGATCGCAGAGGACACGGGCGCCTTGTTCTCAAACCCGACATACGCGCTCTCGGAGTTTCGGACGCTCGGCGTCGACGCGGTTCGCCTCACCGTCCACTGGCACGATTTCGAGCCGCGCGCCAACAATCGGAAGCGCCCGCACGGCTGGACGGTGAGCAAGGAGTCCGACCCGAAGTCCTACTCGCAGTCGCTATTCAGCCGGCTCGATTTGATCATCGATGACGCCCAGCGCGAGGGCGTCCGAGTCGAGCTGAATCTGAGCGGCCCCGGTCCCCTGTGGGCAGCCGGTCCGACGATGCCCAAGGACAAGCCGCACACCCAGTGGGATCCCTCGGCGAGCGATTTCGGGGCGTGGGTGAAGTCGATCGGGAAGCGCTACGGCGGCAACTTCACGCCCACCGGCGCCTCGACGGCGCTGCCAAGGATCAAGCTGTGGTCGGTCTGGAGCGAGCCCAACCTGGGTTACGCGCTGGCCCCGCAGGGTGTTCCCGGCAGACTGAGCGTCGAGAACAGCGGGCGGATGTACCGGAACCTGCTGGACGCCGCGTGGACCGGCCTGCATCAGAGCGATCACGGCAACGACACGATCCTATTCGGCGAGGTCGCCCCGCGCGGCATCACCAACTTCGGCCTCTACCAGGCGATGAAGCCGCTGCAGTTTGTCCGCGCCCTGTACTGCGTCGATTCGCATCTCCACCAGCTGCGCGGGAAGGCCGCCTCCGAGCGAGGATGCCCCACGACCGCGGCGGCTTCGCGCAAGTTCCGCTCCCAGAACCCGGCGCTGTTCCAGGCGACCGGCTTCGCCGACCACATGTGGGATCGCTGGTATCCGCCGGATAAGGAGCTGCAGCCCGACCCCGACTACACCTCGCTCGCCGAGATCGGCGGTCTGATCCGCACGCTCGACGCGGCCACGCGGGTTTACGGCTCGCACAAGAAGTTCCCGATCTACAACACCGAGTTCGGCTACATCACCAATCCTCCGAACCGAAGCGTGATCCGTCTGCCGGGGCTGCCTAAGTCTTCGTATCCGTCGCCGAAGACCGCTGCGTACTACCTGAACTGGGCCGAGTACATCTCGTGGCGCAACCCGCGCATCGTGAGCTTCGACCAGTATCTGCTGGCGGACCCGCCTCCGACGCGGGGCGCATACGTCGGCTGGTCGAGCGGGTTGCTCACCTACAGCCATCAGCCGAAGCTCACCTACAACGCCTGGCGGCTGCCGCTGTACCTGCCGGTCACCTCGCTGGCGCACGGCCACAACCTGGAGGTGTGGGGCTGCGGCCGTCCGGCGCACTACGGCATCCTCGATACGGGCAATTCAGAGACGGTGGGCATCCGCTTCCAACCGTCCTCCGGTGGCGGCTACACGACGCTGAAGACGGTTACGATCAGCGACCCGTCGAAGTGCTACTTCGACGTTCACGTGAACTTCCCCGGGCCCGGCAACGTGCAGCTCTCCTACACCTACCCCAGCCCCGACGCGTTGCTGCCCGCCGGCACGAGCTTCACCAGCCGGACCGTTCAGATCAGCTCGCATTAGCGTCCAGGCTGGAGCGTCAGGTCCCCGCGTCGCGCCGCGTGCGCGATACTTGATGCGATGTCCGGCGCCGCCGCGTTGATCGACCGCCTGCGTGGGATCTGCGGGAGCGAGTACGTGCTCACGCATCCAGATGCGCTGGCGACCTACCGGTCAGATGGGCTGGCTCACCTCCGCCAGACGCCGATCGCGGCCGTGCTGCCGTCGTCTGGCGACCAGGTTCAGGGCGTGGTGCGCGCGTGTTATGAGGCGGGCGTCCCGTGGGTGGCCCGTGGCTCGGGCACCGGGCTCTCGGGCGGCGCGCT
This sequence comes from uncultured Solirubrobacterales bacterium, assembly GCA_963824755.1. GTDB lineage: Bacteria > Actinomycetota > Thermoleophilia > Solirubrobacterales > Solirubrobacteraceae > Palsa-465. The sequence continues at coordinate 561,405 of CAWGQT010000002.1, forward strand.
GCCGGTCGCTGAAGGGGTGCTGATCGTGCTCGCGCGGCTGCGGCGGATCCTCGAAATCGCTCTGGAAGATTCGCGTGTGGTGGTCGAGCCCGGCGTCACGAACCTCGGGATCTCGCGCGCGGTCGCCCCGACCCACTTCTATCCACCCGACCCGTCGAGCCAGATCGTGTGCTCGATCGGCGGCAACGTGGCCGAGAACTCGGGCGGAGCGCACTGCTTCAAGTACGGGTTCACGACCAACTACGTGACGGGACTCGAGGTCGTGCTCGCGGACGGCTCCGTCGTGCAGCTCGACCGTGACGCGCCGGGGTATGACCTGCTCGGCGCGTTCGTTGGCTCTGAAGGAACGCTGGGCGTAGCCACGCGCATCACCCTGCGGGTGGTGCCGACGCCCGAGACAGTGCGCACGCTGGTGGCGTTCTTCGAGGACACCGGATCGGCGGGCGAGGCGGTAACCGAGATCGTGTCGGCCGGGATCGTGCCGGGCGCGATCGAGATGATGGACCGCCTATCGATCAGAGCCGCCGAGCAGGCAACCGGCGCCGGGTATCGCCTCGACGCCGGCGCGGCGCTGCTGGTAGAGCTAGACGGACCGCACGAGGAGTGCACGTCGAGGTTTGAGCACGTGATGGCGGTATGCAATCGCGCGGGAGCGCAGGACGTCCGGGTCGCGCTCGACGACACGGAGCGCGCGCTGATCTGGAAGGCCCGCAAGGCCGCGTTCGCTGCGATGGGCCGGATTTCCCCCGCCTACTACGTGCAGGACGGGGTGATCCCACGCACACGGCTGTCGGAGGTGTTGCGGCGGATCGACGCGCTGGCCGCCGAGTACAACCTCCAGGTGGCGAACGTGTTCCACGCCGGCGACGGGAACCTACACCCGCTGGTCTGCTACGACGCCGCCCGCAAGGGCGAGCCCGAGCGCGCCGAGGAGCTGGCCGGCCTGATCATCCGGACCTGCGTCGAGGCGGGCGGTTCGATCACCGGTGAGCACGGCGTGGGGGTCGACAAGAAGGCGTACATGCCCTCGATGTTCTCCGAGCCCGACCTCGAGGCGTTCCACCGGCTGCGCTGCGCTTTCGATCCTCACGGGCTGGCCAATCCCGGCAAGGTGATGCCGACGCCAAGGCTCTGTGGCGAGGTCCCGGGGCCCTATCGCGAGCACCCGCTCGAGCGGGCCGGCGTGGCCACGCGGTTCTGATGACGATCGTCGTCCCGTCCAGCTTCGAGCAGGCGGCCGGCGCGCTGGCCTCGGCCGCTTCCGCCGGCCAGTCGGTCCGCGTGTTCGGCGCGGGCACGAAGCTCGGCTGGGGGCTGGCGGTGGAGGAGCCCGCGGTCGTGATCCGCACCGGGTCGCTGGATGAGATCGTCGAGCACAACGTGGGTGACCTGACGGCTGTCATGCAGGCGGGAGTGCCTCTGGCGCGCGCGCAGGAGCGATTCGCAGCCGCGGGGCAGATGCTGGCACTCGACCCGCCGCTGGGGATCGGAGACCGGCGCGACGCCACGATCGGTGGCGTGATCGCGACGGGCGACTGCGGCCCCTTGCGCCACCGCTACGGCGCCCCTCGCGATCTGGTGCTCGGAATGACCGTGGCGCTGAGCGACGGCACGATCGCGCGCTCCGGCGGCAAGGTGATCAAGAACGTCGCCGGCTACGACATCGGCAAGCTGTTCGCCGGGTCCTACGGCACGCTCGGCATGATCCTGTCGGTCGCGGTGCGGCTGCACCCACTGCCTGTCCAGAGCGTGTCCGCGCTCGGGGCCAGCTCGGACCCGGTCGTGTTGTCTGAGGCGGCGCGCGCCTTGTCGGCGGCGCCACTCGAGCTGGAGGCGCTAGATATTGCGTGGCGCGGCGGCCGCGGGGGCTTGCTCGCGCGGCTCGGCGGTGCGGAGGCCCCGCGGCGCGCGGATCGCGTGGCGTCGGTGATGTCCTCGTCTGGGCTCGAAGATGTCGATGTCGTCGCCGAGGACGATGCGTTGTGGGCGCGCCAGCGCGCGGGCCAACGGTCGGCGGGTGGTGCGCTCATGCGGATCGCGGCCCGAGCGAGCGCACTCGACCAGGTCCTGCGCGCTGCCGAGGAAAGCGGCGGCACCCTGGTCGGGCGCGCCACGCTCGGGACGAGCTACGTGGCGCTGTCGCCGGATGCGCTTGGCGCGTTGCGCGGGCGCCTACCGGCGGGCGCGTTGTGCGTTCTGCTGGACGCGCCGGACTCGCTGCGCTCCGATCCAGATGCCGTGTGGGGCGCGGGCTCCTCCTCGGGAGGTGCGATCGAGCTGATGCGTCGCGTGAAGGCCCGCTTCGATCCGGCCGGTACGTGTAACGGTGGAGTGTTCGTGGGAGGGATTTGAGGTCTTCATGCCAGCCTTCGATCAGCACCGTCCACCCGAGCAGTCCGTGATCGAGGACTGCGTGCACTGCGGGTTCTGCCTGGACACCTGCCCGACCTACGTGCTGTGGGCGCAGGAGGCCGATTCGCCGCGGGGACGGATCGTGCTCATCAACGAGGCGCTTAACGGCGCGGGCTCCTCTTTGTCAGCGGAGACGGTCTCGCACCTCGACAGCTGCCTGGGCTGCATGGCGTGTGTGTCGGCGTGTCCCTCGGGGGTCCGCTACGACCGTCTGATCGAGCGCGCCCGTCCGCAGGTCGAGCGCCACTTCGAGCGTCCTGCGGCGGAGCGGGCGCTGCGGATGCTGCTGTTCCAGACCCTTCCCCATCCGCGCCGGTTGCGTGCCCTGGCGCCGATGCTCGCGGCCGCGCGGCGGCTTGGCGCCGAGAAGCTCCCCGAGCGGCTGTCGATGCTCGCGAAGGTGGCGCCGCGGACGCCTGTGCGCGAGACACGGCGGTCGGCCTTGCGTGTGCCCGCCTTGACCCCGCCGGTTGGGGAGCAGCGCGGCCGTGTGGCGTTGCTGCTCGGCTGCGTGCAACGCGTGTTCTTCCCGCGCGTGCACGAGGCGACGGTGCGCGTGCTGGCGGCCGAGGGCTTCGAGGTGCTCGCGCCGCCGGCGCCCGACTGCTGCGGTGCGCTCGAGCTTCACGCCGGCGAGGAGGAGGCGGCCGTCGCCCGCGCCCGCGCGACCGTCTCGGCGTTCGACTCGCTCGGCGAGCTCGACTACATCGTTGTCAACGCCGCCGGCTGCGGCGCGGCGATGAAGGAGTACGGCGATCTGGTTGGGACTGGTGCGGCGCACGACTTCGCTGCGCGGGTCCGGGACGTCTCGGAGCTGCTGGCATCGGTCGAGCCGCGCGCACCGCGTGGCCCGCTGCCGATGCGGATCGTCTATCACGACGCCTGTCATTTGCAGCACGCCCAGGGCGTGCGCTCCCAGCCGCGCGAGCTGCTGTCCGCGATCCCTTCGCTGGAGCTCCTGGAGGTCCCGGTCGAGAGCGAGGTCTGCTGCGGATCTGCGGGGATCTACAACCTCGTGCAGCCGCACGCGGCGGCCGAGCTGGGCGCGCGTAAGGCACGGCACGTGCTGGACACCGGCGCCGACGCGATCGCCGCCGGCAATCCAGGCTGTGCGGCTCAGCTCGACCTCCATCTGCGCCAGCTAGGCCATCCGCTCCCGATCCACCATCCTGTCGAGCTCGTGTGGCGATCGATCGCGGCGGGGGCGTCGAGTGCCTCTTCGGCGCGACCGCCCGTCGCACAAGCGGCGCAGTGAGGGGTGCTGCGATTGTCGCGGCGCTGACCTGCGCCGCGATCGTCGTCGGCTGCGGCGGGTCGTCGGGCTCGTCCTCGAGTGCGTCCTCCCCGGCCGGCTCGAGCATCCCCGCGGGCCGGGTCTCGGCCGCCCCGCCACCGACGCCCTCCGGCACACCGGCGGCGCCCGCCGGGCTGCGGCAGACGACCGGCTACGGCATGTACGAAGGCTGCGCCGGGCACTGCAGCGGGGCCGTGCCGGCGTCGCTGCGCCGGCCGCTGCGGCTCCCTTCGACCTGTGCGGCGTCAACCCCGGGCGGGTCCGTGCGGCCGACCCCCCTGGCGCTGACGGTGATGCCGTTCGTCGGCAGCGCCTGGGCGGGCGCCCGGGTGACGTGGCACGCGGATGCGTCCTATTCCGGGCCGGTCTTGATCCGGGGCCGGCAGGTCGGCGGGAGTGGCGCCGCGGCCGGATTCGGGGAGGGGCATGTGCCCTACGACGAGCTGCAACTGCTGCAGTCGGGACAGGGCGCCCCCGGTGGCCCTGGCCGGTCCTGGTTCACCTTCACCCGTGTCCGGAAGCCCGGGTGCTACGCCTACCAGGTCGACGGGACGGGGTTCAGCGAGGTGATCGTCTTCCGGGCGGCGCGGTAGGGACCGGCCGACGCGGCCGTGAACGTCACACTCAACACACCCCGAGGGGCGAGCGTGACATTGACGGCGCACCAGGCCGTAAACGTCACACTCGTCAGAGGTGGGCGTTGAGTGTGACGAAGACAGCCAAACCCACCGTCCTTCCTAGTGCCTATGCCGGGCAGAGCGGAGCGCGAGGCACCGCCCAGAGAGACGGGAGCGATGCGCCGGCCGTCGGGCCAAGAACCTACGCCGAGTACATCCCTTCGATCGAGGCCTGGTACTTGGTGGCAATCGGCGTGCGCTTGAGCTTCATCGTCGGCGTCAGCTCATCGCCACCCGGCGCCCAGTCCCCGGGCACGATCGTGAACTTCTTGATCTGCTCGACCCGTGCCAGGTGCGTGTTGGCCTCGTCGACGCCGGCCTGGACCGCGTCGATTACCGCCTGCTCGGCCGCCAGGTCCTCGAGCGAGCGCCCCTCGAGCCCGTTCTGCGCGGCCCACTGCGGCGCGTAGTCGGCGTCGAGGACGATCAGGGCAGTGTTGTATGGGCGGGCGTCGCCGATCGCGGCGGCCTGGCCGATCAGCGGGCTCCCGGTCTTCAGCGCCGCCTCGATGTTCGCCGGCGACATGTTCTTGCCGGCCGCATTGATGATCAGTTCCTTCTTGCGGTCGACGATCTTCAAGAAGCCATCCTCGTCGATCACACCGACGTCGCCCGTGTGAAGCCATCCGTCCGGATCGACTGCCTCGGCCGTCTTCTCCGGGGCGTTGCGGTAGCCGAGCATCACGAAGTCGCCCCGCACCAGCACCTCGCCGTCCTCGCCGAGCTTCAGCTCGACGCCGGGGGCCGGCGGCCCGACCGTCCCGATCTTCACCTCTCCGGGCCGGTTGCAGGTCCCGAACCCGCAGGTCTCAGACATTCCCCAGAGCTCGGCGAGCTCGATCCCCATCGCGTGGAAGAACTCGAGCACTTCGACTGGCGTCGGCGCCGCGCCCACGTTGACGGCGATCGCCTGGTCCAGGCCGAGCATCTCGCGCAGCTTCGAGAACATCTGCTCGTCGGCGCGGGCCACCGCAGCCTCGAGCTCCTCTGGCACTGGCTCGCCGGCCTGGCGCAGCCTGACCCGCTGAATCGCGGCGCCCATCGCCTGCTGAACCGACCTGCGTGTCTCCTCGGGCTGCCCCGCCTGCATCGCCTCGAGCCCCGCCTTGAGTTTCTCCCAGATGCGCGGCACCGCAAAGAACCAGGTCGGCCGGACCTGCGGCAGGTAGGAGAGGATCTCGCGGGGGTTCGGACAGGCGGTGATCGAGCCGGCGTAGATGATCGGGATGTAGTGGTGCGCCATCCGCTCGGCGACGTGCGCCGCCGGCAGCCAGGAGATCACTCTCGAGCCGGGTCCGAACGGGATGATCTGGTCGATCGCCTGAGCCGCAAACATGATGTTGTGGTGCGACAGCTGGACGCCCTTCGGCGGCCCAGTCGTGCCCGAGGTGTAGATCAGCGTCACGATGTCGTCTGGCTCGATCTCGCGGGCGGCGGCGGCCACATCGAAATCGGGATTGGACCCCTCGACATCCGACAACGCCAGGGTCCCCTCAGGCGGCTCACCATCGAGCACGATCACTTGCTCGAGCCCGGGCAGTTGCTTGCGTGCCTCCAGCATCACCGGCAGGAATGCCTGCTCGACGATCGCCACCTTCGTGGCCGCATCGGTCATCAGGTAGACGAGCTCCTCGGCCGGATAGGTGTTGTAGATCGAGAACGGCGTCGCACCCAGCATCGCCGCCGCGAGGTCGACCATGTGGAACTCGGGACGGTTGGCGAGCATGATTGCGACGGTGTCGCCGCGCTCGATGCCGAGCCCGGCGAGCCCGCCGGCGAGCGCGTCGACGCGCTCGAGCAGCTCTGACCACGTCAGCGAGACGCTGTCGTCCGGCATCCGGACCGCGACGATCTCAGGGTTGTTTGCCGCGGTGCGCCGGAGCGCCTCGGTCAGCGTCGGCGCCTCGACCGCGCGCCCCGCTGCTTCGGTGATCGTGCTGCTTTCCATCCTCTCCTCCACGTCGGTGTCAGGCCTGAATCTGGCCTAAACGTATCGCAGGCTGCCTAAGCCCGCGCCTACCGCACGTTGAAGCCGGAGCCCGAGAGGCGGCCGATGTCGTTGCTGAGGCCGACCGCGAACAGGCAGATGATCAGGATGAAGCCGACCACGCTCGCTCGTTCCATGACCTCGAAGGGAATTCGCCGGCCCCGCACCTTCTCCGCGAGTGCCCAGAACACGTGACCCCCGTCGAGCGGCAGGAACGGGAACAGGTTGATGACCGCCAGCGACAGCGAGATCAGCGCGAGCACCCACAGCGCCTGGGTCGTGTCGTGCGAGAACGACTGCTGGGTGACCGTGTACCCGCCGACGATCCCCGAGAGCTGCTTTCGCTCCTGGGGCAGGAAGACTCGTGCTACAGCGGAGACGGTCGTCTTCGTCACGTACCAAAGCTGGCTCACGGCGAGCGACGCGGCGTGGGCCGCTCCGAGCGGTTGGGAGACCGTGTCGAACTCGAAGCCCAGCAGCGGCCGGTGATCTGCCGCGCTGTACTTCGGTCGCAGCTCGAACGTCATCAGCTCGCCGCCGCGCCGGACAACGACCTTCGCGGGCGTTGCGGACAGACAACCGTTGACCTGCTGGCCCGCGCAACGGTGTGTCGCGAGCTGGTTGCGCAAGGCATCCGGGCTCCCCGTGACGCCATCGATCGACACCAGACGATCGCCCGGCTTGAGCTTGGTCGCCGCGACGGTGCCCTTGCTCACGAGCGCCACCCGGCTCGAGGGCACGACCTGTCCGTTCGCCAGATAGATCCCCCATACGATCAGGAATGCGACCAGCAGGTTCATCCCAGGACCGGCAAGGATCACGACGATCCGCTTCCACACCTTCTGGTTGTAGTAGGCCCGCGGCACGACCTCCGGCGGGAGCTCCTCGCGCGGGTTCATGCCACTGATCCGCACGTAGCCCCCGAGGGGGATCGCGCCGATTCCGTACTCCGTCTCGCCTCGCTTGATCTTCCAGATCAGCGGCGGGAAGAACAGCGCGAACCGCTCAACCCGCATCCCCACGGCTTTCGCCACGGCGAAGTGGCCGAACTCGTGCAGGATGATCAGGACGGCGAAGCCGAGCGCTGCGAGCACATAGGACACGGCCCTAGTGTGGCAGCGGTGGATAAGAATTCTTCAAGCGACCGCTCTGGAGGCCGCAAGCTCGCCGGCGATGCGCCGTGCCTCGGCGTCGGCGTCGATCAGCGAATTGAACGAGTGCACCTGCGTGGGGGGCAGTTGCGCGAGCGTCTCCTCGATCACCGTCGCGATGTCCAGGAACCTCAAGCGCCCTCCGAGAAACGCGTGCACAGCGACCTCGTTGGCGGCGTTCATCGTGCACGGAGCCGTTCCGCCGGCGCGAGCGGCCTCGCGCGCCAATCGCAGGCAGGCAAAGGTCTCCTCGTCGACCTCCTCGAACGTCAGCGCCCCCAGTTTGACCAGGTCCAGCGGCCGGACCGGCACGTCCACCCGCTCGGGATAGTGCAGCGCGTAGGAGATCGGAACGCGCATGTCTGGGTACCCGAGATGGGCGAGCGTCGCGCCGTCGCAGAGCTGGATCAAGCTGTGGATGATCGACTGCGGGTGCACGACGACCTCGATCTGCTCGTAGGGCGTGCCGAACAGATGGTGCGCCTCGATCAGCTCGAGTCCCTTGTTCATCAGCGTCGCGGAGTCGATCGTGATCTTGCCGCCCATATCCCACGTGGGGTGGGCCAGCGCCTGCTCGACCGTCACCTCCTCCAGCTCGGAGGCGTCACGCCCCCGGAACGGGCCGCCCGAGGCGGTCAGGATCAGCCGGTCGACCGTTCCGGGCCGTTCCGAGGCCAGCAGCTGGTGAAGCGCGGAGTGCTCGGAGTCGACCGGGATGATCGTTGCGCCGGTGGCCTCGGCGAGCTGCGTAACGAGCTCTCCTCCGACCACCAGCGACTCCTTGTTGGCAAGCGCAAGGTCGATTCCCTCGCCAAGCGCGGCAACGGTAGGCACCAGCCCCGCGGAGCCCACGATCGCGTTCAGGACCAGGTCGCATTCGGTCTCTGTGATCAAGCGCACGAGCCCGTCGTGGCCGCTCAGCAGCTCGCCTTCGGTCCACGCCTCCCCGGCGCGACCGGCGGCGTCCGGATCGGCGATCGCGACCCGGTCGACCCCGAACTGCCCGGCCTGCGTGATCAACGGCTCCCAGGCCTTCCCGGCACTCAATCCGACGACACGCAGCTCATCGGCGCTGCGCGACACGACGTCGAGCGCCTGAACACCGATCGAGCCGGTGGAACCCAGGATGACCACGCGACGGGGCACCCGGCTGATTCTAAGTGGGGCTCAGTGCATCGCGGCCAGCCACACGTAGTAGCCGGCGACGATCGTGAACAGCGCCGCGTCGAGGCGGTCGAGCGCGCCGCCGTGGGCGCCGAACAGAACGCCGGCGTCCTTGGCTCCCGCGTCGCGCTTGATCAATGACTCGAACAGGTCGCCGATCGGCCCGAGCACGGCGACCGCGAGGCCCAGCACAAGCGCGTCTCCCTGTGTCAGCCAGTCCTGGTAGAGACCCGCGAGGAACACGGCGACGATCGCTGCGAGCATCCCGCAGAACAGACCCTCGACCGTCTTGCTCGGCGAGATCTCCGGAGCCAGCGGGCGGCGCCCGAACCACCTCCCGCCGATGTATGCGGCGGTGTCGGCGAGGAACGTGCCCAGCAGCACGTCGACGATCACGCCGCCGCCGTGCGGAAGCCGCCGCAGCAGCTCAGCGTGCGCGAACGCGAATCCGATCCAGTACACCCCAAGCAGGGTTCCCGCGATCGTGACCGTCGCGCCCCGGTGCTGGCCTCGCGCAACGACGAGCAGGAACAGGACGGGGACGGTCGCGACCGCGACCTCCATCACGTAGCGCAGGTTGCCGAACCGTGCGGCGAGCACCATCGCCGCGAGCGACGCAAAACCGACCAGCGCCAGCGGTCGCCAGCGGTCGAGCAGCCGGTAGAGCTCGTGCATGCACACGCACCCGACCAAGATCATGAACAGCGCGAAGGCGATCCCGCCCAGGTCGACGAACAGGATCGCCACGATCGCCGCTGGGATCGCGACCAGGATCCGGCGGACCAGATCTGAGCGCTGGCGCGGCTCTCGCGGCTTGCGCTGCGGCGCGCGGCGACGCTCGCGCTGCGGCTCCCGAGCGGGAGCCCGCGACCTGCTCTCCTGGGAGCGAGACCCGCTCGCGGACCGGCGCGACCGCCGTGCGGACGGCATCGCTACCGGCCCCCGAAGCGCCGTCTACGTGCCGCGAACTCAGCCAGGGTCTCCTCGAACGCCTGGCGCGAGAAATCGGGCCACAGCTCGTCGCGGAACACCAGCTCCGAGTAATACCCCTGCCACAGCAGGAAGTTCGAGCTCCTTTGCTCGCCGCTCGTTCGGATGATTAGGTCGGGGTCGTGCATCTCGGGTGCGTAGAGGTGGGCGCGGAAGTCTTCTTCGGTCCCGCCTGTAAAGGTTCGCGCTGCATCCAGAATCTCCGCCCTGCCACCGTAATTGAAGGCGACATAGAGCGTGATCCGGGTGTTCTCCCGCGTCAGCTCCTCGGCCCACTCCATCCGCTGCACCAATCGCTTCGGCACTGGCCGGTCGCGGCGTCCGATGAATCGCATGCGGACGCCCTCGGCGTGGAGCTCCGGCGTCTCGGCGTCGATCCGCTGCCGGAACATCCTCATCAGGCCACGCACCTCGGTAGTGGAACGCCGCCAGTTCTCAGTGGAGAACGAGTAGACCGTCAGCTCCTCGATTCCAAGCTCGACCGCATCTCGAAGCCTTGCCTTGACGGTATCCGCTCCCGCCTCGTGACCGGCAATAACTGGCAGCCCACGCTGCTTGGCCCAGCGGCCGTTGCCGTCGGTGATGATCGCGACATAGCGTGCCCGCGGGCGGGCGGGGTCCAATCCCCCCTCGACCGGGGACACGACTTCAAACCTCCAGGATCTCTTCTTCCTTGTGCTTGAGGAGCTCGTCGAGCTCCGCGATCCTCACGTCGGTGACCTTCTGCAGCTCGATCTCGGCGCGGTGCTCATCGTCGGAGCCCGCCTCGCCGGCCTCCTTCAGTTCCCGGAGGTCGTGCATCACGTCGCGGCGGATGTTCCGGATCGCCACGCGCCCCTCCTCTGCGATGTGCCGGACGACCTTGACCAGCTGCTTGCGCCGCTCCTCGGTCAGCTCGGGGATCCCGAGGCGAATCAGGTTGCCGTCGTTGGACGGCGTCAGTCCAACGTCGGACTCGAGAATCGCGCGTTCGATCGCCTTGATCGAGGTCTTGTCATAAGGCTGAATCGTGAGCAGCCGGGCTTCTGGAGCTGTGATCGTCGCCAGCTGTTTCAGCGGCGTCGAGGATCCGTAGTAGTCCACCGAAATGCGATCGAGCAGCGCCGGACTGGCCCGCCCTGTCCGCACCGAGCCGAATTCGTGACGGGTCGATTCCACCGACTTGGTCATCCGCTGGCGCGCATCGTCCAGCAGCTCATCGATCATCTCCGTGGCCACTTCACTCCTCCGGCTCTGTCCTGACCAGCGTGCCCACTCTCTCGCCGGACACTATCTTGTCGATGTTGCGTCCGTCGGCCATGTTGAAGACGATGATCGGCAGGTTGTTGTCCATGCACAGTGCGAATGCGGTCGAATCCATCACCTGCAGACCGCGCGTGAGCGCATCCTTGTGCGTGATCTCCGGGATGAACTCGGCGGTTGGGTCTTTCGCCGGGTCGGCGGTGTAGACGCCTTCGACCCCGTTCTTCGCCATCAGCACGATCTCTGCGTGTAGCTCGGCCGCGCGCAGCGCCGCGGCCGTGTCGGTCGTGAAGAACGGGTTGCCGGTGCCCGCCGCGAAGATCACCACCCGTCCCTTCTCGAGGTGGCGGATCGCGCGGCGCCGGATGTATGGCTCGGCGACCTCAGAGATCGTGATCGCAGATTGAACCCGCGTTGCGACATCCGCCTTCTCGAGCGCATCCTGGAGCGCGAGCGCGTTCAGCACGGTCGCCAGCATTCCCATGTAGTCGCCGGTGGCCCGGTCCATGCCCTTCGCTGCGGCTGCCAGTCCCCGATAGATGTTGCCGCCGCCGACGACAATCGCAACCTCCACGCCCCGGCGGCGGATCGCGGCAACCTCAGCCGCGATCGCCTGCACACGCGCGGGGTCGGTGCCGTAGTCCAGCTCCCCCATCAAAGCCTCGCCGGATAGCTTCAGTAGCACCCGGCTGAACGCAGGGGCCGACGGTGTGGTGGAGGACGGCACTGTGGCTACCACTTCGACTCGCCGACTCTAGCGGCCGATCTGAAACCGCGCGAACCGTCGCACGACGACGTTCTCGCCGGTCTCAGCGGCCAGCCCCGTACGCAGCTCCTCGATCGTCTTGCCGCCGTGCTTCTCCTCGTTCACGTGCTTCTGGCGCAGCAGCACGACCTCGTCGAGCCACTTGTCGAGCTTGCCGGCGACGATCCGCTCGCGAACGTTCTCGGGCCGGTCGGCCGCTTGCTCGATCGCGATCCGTTCCTCACGCTCACGGTCCTCGGCGGGCAGATCCTCTTGACTGATCGCCAGCGGATCCGCGGCGGCGATATGCAAAGCAAGGTCCCGGGCGAACTCCACGAACGCCTCGTTGCGGGCGACGAAGTCCGTCTGGCAGTTGACCTCGACCAGCACCCCGATCTGGTTGCCGGCGTGGATGTAACTCTGCACAACGCCCTCGCCGGCCTCAGCGCCGGCGCGCTTCGCCGCCTGGGCCTGGCCCTTGGCGCGCAGCACCTCTACCGCCTTCTCGATGTCGCCGTCGGTCTCCTTCAGCGCGTTGCGGCAGTCCATCATGCCTGCGCCGGTGCGGTCCCGCAGGGCCTTCACATCCTTTGCGGTGATCTCCGTCATGAGGCCTCCTCCGAGGATTTCTCGGCGTTGGGCGCGGGAGTCGACTCGGGCTCGGGGGCCGGCTCGGCGGCCTCAGGCGGGGCGGCTTCGGGCTCGGCGGCCGCTTCGGGCTCGGCGGCCGCTTCGGGCTCGGCGGCCGCTTCGGGCTCTGCCGCCGCTGCGGTCTCGGCGACCGCTTCGGTCTCGGGTTCCGCTGCAGCCCCGGCCTCAACGGATTCGATCTCGGCCGCGGCGGCCTTAACCTCCTCGAGCTCCGCGGCGGCCTTCGCGGCCTCGAGCGCGGCCGCCTGCGCGGCCTCGAGCGCCTCTTGATCCTCGGTCGTCGCGGCCTCCTCGGCCACCGCCTCACTCACCTCCTGGGCCGCGGCGGTCGGAGCCTCCTCGGCGGCGGGAGGAGCCTCCGGCGCCGCCTCAGCCTCCGCCTTGGCTGCCTCCGCCTCGGCGGCGGCCGCCGCCTCAGCCTCGCGGCGAGCCCGCTCTTCGGCTTCGCGCTGCGCCTGCTCTTCAGCCTCACGACGGGCCTGCTCTTCAGCCTCACGACGGGCCTGCTCCTCGGCCTCACGACGGGCGCGCTCCTCGGCCTCCTGACGCTCGCGCTCGATCCGAGCGCGTTCCTCCTCCTCGCGGAAGACGTTGTGGCCCTGGGCAACGACGTCGCCGATCGCCTTCGTGATCGCGGAGCAGGAGCGAATCGCATCGTCATTGCCGGGAATCACGAAATCGATGCCGTCGGGGTCGCAGTTAGTGTCGACCAGGCCGATGATCGGGATCCGCAAGCGCTGTGCCTCGCGGACTGCGATCGCTTCGGTCTTCAGGTCGATCACGAACACCGCGTCCGGGGTCCGCTGCATGTTCTTCACACCGCCGAGATTCGCGCGCAGCTTCTCGAGGTCCGCCTGGGCGGCCATCCGCTCGCGAGTCGGCAGCAGCTGCAGCTGCCCCTCGGACTCGTAGCGCTCGAGATCGTGCAGGCGCTTGATCCGCTGCGAGATCGTCTGGAAGTTCGTGAGCAGCCCGCCGAGCCAGCGATGGTTCACGTATGGCATGTCCGCGGACTCCGCGGTGTCCTTGATCGCGTCGCGTGCCTGCTTCTTGGTGCCGACGAACAGCACCACGCCGCCGCGTCGCGAAACGTTGGCCGCGAATTGGCGCGCGCCCTCGAGCAGCTCCTGCGTCTGCAATAGGTCGATGATGTAGATGCCGTCCCGCTCACCGAAGATGAAGCGGCGCATCTTGGGGTTCCAACGGCGCGTCTGGTGGCCGAAATGCACGCCGGCCTCCAGCAGCTCCTTGATGCCTACTTGAGCCACGGTTGCTCCCTTGTTATGTGAGTAATGCAGCCCGCCGGCCGGGTTTCACGAACCTCGCAATCCGAGGCAGGGCGCGATCCGCGCCGGCGGGGTCGAAGGAAATTCCTTGAAAAAGTTAGCGCAAGTTCTCAATACCCGGTACGTTTCGAGGTGTAGCGGGTCATCACCCTTCCCCTACCTCCGGTGAATGACTCGCCGCGCGGGCCGAACCTCCCTTCCCCTACCTCCGGTGGCTCGGTTCGCACTCTCGACGGGGCGGCTTTGGACGGGCCGCCCCGTCGTCTTTAATGCTCGAGCGCCGGAGATGTTTCGGCGCGTGCCAGCACGCCAACGAGATCTGCCGGCAACTCGGACGCCACATCAACCCAGACGCCTGTCACCGGGTGCTCGAAAGCGAGCCGCGCGGCATGCAGGAACTGGCGCTCGAGCCCGTAGCGCCCGGCAACCCCGTAGGACGGGTCTCCGCACACCGGATGGCCGATCGCCGCCAGGTGGACGCGGATCTGATGGGTGCGACCGGTCTCGAGCACGACCCGCAGCAGCGTCGCTTCCGGCAGTAGCCGCTCGACCTCGAAGTGCGTCCGCGCCTCGCGGGGCTCGTCGGAGTCGATCGACATCAGAACCCGGTCTCGGCGGTCTCGGCCGATCGGTGCGTCGATCGTGCCGGTGCGCGCCGACACGTGCCCGTCCACGAGCGCCAGATACTCACGCCGCAGCTTCCGCGCCGAAAGGAGCGCCTTGAGAGCGCGGTGAACGGCATCGCCCTTCGCGACGACCAGGAGACCCGAGGTGTCGCGGTCGAGCCGGTGCACTATCCCCGCGCGCCATGGTTCATCGCCCCCCGCCCCGGTCCCTTCCAGAGCCTGGGCAAGGGTTCCAGTCCGATGGCCGCGCGCGGGGTGCACGACAACGCCCGCGGGCTTGTCGACAACCAGCAGATGGTCGTCCTCGTAGGCCACCTGGTAAGGAGCACGCACCTTCGCCGGAGCAATCGCCTCGACTGGCCGCTCGATCTCGATCCTCTCCCCCGCCCGGACAATATGACGCTTCGGTCGTGCGCGGCCGTCGACGCGCACGTGCCCGCCCTCGATCAGGCTCTGCGCTCGGGCGCGGGAGCCGAGCGGCCCGGCGAGAAACGTGTCGAGCCGCTTGCCCGCTGCCTTCGCGGACACCTCGACAACGTCAATGCTCATCCTTGCGCCGGCCCTCCAGCACCCACAGCAGCGCGAGCACCCCAAAAGTGATCGCCATGTCGGCGACGTTGAAGGCCGGCCAGTGCGGAAGCTTGATGAAGTCGGTCACCGCCCCATCGGCGATCCGGTCGATCAGGTTGCCCAGCGCCCCACCCAGCAGCAGCCCCGTCGGCAGCCACAGCCACGGCCGATCCGGCCGCTTCACGAAATAGCCGACCAGCACCGCCAGCGCGATGAACGTGATAACGAGGACGATCGCCCCACCGCCCGAAAACAGGCTGAACGCCACGCCAGTGTTCCGGACGTGGACGAAATCGATTGCCGGCAGGAACTTCCGTGTCTCGCCCACGCCGATGCTCGTCGCGATCGTGTGCTTGGTCAGCTGGTCGAGCGCCAGCACCGCGAACATCACGATCGCCGCGCGGGCATACGCAGCCGAGCGTACTTTGGGCGGCGTAGTCGCCTCGGTCACCACGTGCTCACCCGTGGATCGCGCTCACGATGATCCTGTCCGCGAGGATCAGCAGGAAGATCGCGATCATCGGGCTGAAGTCGATCATCCCAAGCGGCGGGATGAACTTGCGGAAGATCCCGAGGTAGGGCTCACACACGTCGCGTAGGAAACCCAGCAAGGCGTCCGTCCACCGCGAGTACGGCAGCTTCATCCCGAACGAGAACAGGATGTTCAGGATGATGTAGAGCAGGATCAGAATGATGTAGACCTCGAACAACGCGTTGACGTAGTTCGAGATGTCGATCCTGCTTAGGGCGAGCGCGAGCATCAGCGCCCGCTTCCGCCGGCGACGGCGTCGATGGCGTCCTGGAACGCGCCGCGCACGCCGCTGCGCTCGAGCGCGGCTAGGCCCCGGGCAGTGGAGCCACCGGGGGAGGTGACCTCGCGGCGGACCGCGAGCGTGTCGTAGTCGCGCGCAGCGAGCAGCGCGGCGGTGCCTGCCATCGTCTCGGCCACCAACTGCCCGGCGAGTGCCGCGTTCAGGCCGTAGCGAACGCCGGCATCGGCATGCGCCTCGGCGAGCAACGCCATGTACGCAGGACCGACGCCCATCACCGCGGTCGCAGCCTCCATCAGCCGCTCGTCGATCGTCACGACGCTCCCGAGCCGCTCGAACAGGGCGATGACCTCAGCCTCGAAGGCCGTGTCCACGCCCGGGGCGGGTGAGTAGCAGACGATCCCACGCCCGACTTCGACGGGCGTGTTCGGCATCAGCCGGAACACTGGGACGCCCGGGTAGGCGTCCTGCAGCATGCTGATCGGCGTCGCGCCGAGCACCGACGCGGCGGCCCGCGTCTCACTTGCGATCTCTGCTGCCACGCGCCGGAGCTCGGCCGGCTTGTGGCAGAGGACGACTAGGTCGGCGCGGCGCGCTACCTCGATATTCGACTGGACGGCCTCGCCGCCGAGATCCTTCGCCAGCGCCTGGGCGCGGCCGGAGCCGCCATCGGAGCAGAGAACTGGCTCCCCCCAGCCGCGAGCCAGCGCTCGCGCCATGTTCCCGGCTCCGATCAGACCAACTCGCACTCGATGAAATCTACCGCTGGCATGAACCGCCGCCCGAGCCGCCACCACGCGGAAGCAGGCGGGGACGCGGGAGGCGAGTCTTTTTAGGACTGGTTGAAGAAGCCCTTGTCCAGGAGCCGGGCCTTCTCCTCGGCGGATACCTCGACGTTATGGGGCGTGAGCAGAAACACCTTGTCGGCGATTCGCTGCATGCCGCCGTCGAGCGCGTAGGTGAGGCCGCTCGAGAAGTCGATCAGCCGCTTGGAGAGGTCGGTGTCGGTGCCCTGGAGGTTGAGGATCACGGGGATCGAGTCCTTGAACTTGTCTGCGACGTCCTGGACGTCGTTGAAGTTCTTGGGCGCGACGAAGTGCACGCGGACGTCGCTGACGGTCCGTGCGGAGGAGGAGCCATTCCCCCGTCCGCCGCCGACCGGGCGCAGGCTTGAGGATCGGCGCTCAGTGCTGGCGTCGTCGGCGAAGATGTCGTCGATCTCGTCCCGGCGGCGGCGCGAGGATTGCAGCCGGCGCACGTTGGGGCGCTCGCGGTGAGTCTCCTGTGGTTCGGCCTCGGGCTCGTGGTAGGGCTCGAGGTCATCCTCGTAGGCGTCGTCCTCGGCTAGGCCGAAGTAGACGAGTGTGCGGTGCCAGGTGTCGCGAAAGGCCATGATCGGTGAAGGGTTCGCTTCAGGGAGGGATTTCCCTGCCGTGATTATGACGCGCTGCCGGACTGATTCGGATCACTCGTACAAACTTGTGCCAAGACGCACGATCGTGGCCCCCTCCTGCGCGGCGACCGTGAAGTCCTGGCTGGTCCCCATCGAGAGGCGCTCGAGCCCGTTCAGCTCGGCCAACTGGCGCAGCTGAGCGAAGTATGGCCGGCTCTCCTCCGGGTCGCGGGCAAGCGGAGGCATCGTCATAAGCCCCACGACGCGAACCGGACTGAGCTCGAGGAATTCCGGCAGCTCGTCCGGCGGGATGCCGCTCTTGCCCGACTCCCCCGAGAGATTGATTTCCATCAGCACCTCGGTTTCCGGCGATGCATGCTTGCCTAGCTGTGCCAGCGCCGACTCGCTGGCCACCGAGTGGATCAGGCGGACGTACGGCAGTACCTGGCGCACCTTGCGGCTCTGCAGATGGCCGATGAAATCCCAGGTGAACTGCCCCGGATAGGCGTCCGCCTTCGCCGCCAGGTCCTGAGCGCGGTTTTCGCCGAGCAGCTTGATTCCCGCCTCGCCGAGCACCCCGAGCTCCTCGACGGGCACGTACTTGACCGCGGCTATGATCTCGACCTCATCCGGGTCGCGCCCCGCGCCGGCGATCTGCTCCCGGGCACGCTCGAGGTTCTGGCGCACGCGTGCGGCGCTGAGGCCGCGGATTAGCTCAGCCACGCGATCCCCGCTTGGCGCCCGGTCACGCCCCCGTCGCGGCGGTGCGAGAAGAAGTCGACACTGCAGATCGTGCACACGCCGGCGTCGAACACGTGCTCGACCCCCGCTCGCCGCAGCTGTTCGGCCGCGATCGCCTTCAGATCGATGTTGCCGTCCCGGTGTACCGCCTCGGCGTAGTCCGCGAATCTGGCGTGAACCTCGTTGCCGACCTCGTAGCAGCAGACGCCGGCGGCCGGCCCGATCGCCGCCGCCAGCGGGCCGCCGGAGCCGAGCTTGCGGACCGCGCTCACGCCCTCCTCGATGACGCCCGCGGCCAGTCCCCGCCAACCGGCGTGCAGCATCGCGACCGCGCCCCCACCGGCCACACCGACCGGCAGACAGTCGGCGGTCAGCACCATCGGCGCCACGCCGGGCATCGACGTCGCTTGCCCGTCCGCCTCGATCGGCTCGCCCGAGGCCGGCCGCTCGGCGGTCATCACCCGTGGCCCATGCACCTGGCGGCCGTACGCAAACCCCACTCCGAGCGCCGTCTCGAGACGATCGCGGTTGAGCCGAACGGCCTCGGGGTCGTCGTCGGTGAACCGACCGAGGTTCAAGCTTTCGTACGGCCCGGTGGAGACGCCGCCCCAGCGCGTCGTGAACACTGCGCGCGCCCCCGGCAGCTCGATTCCAAGGTGATCTCCCACGGCGTAGAACTCGCTCACGTCGTCAGGAGCTCCATCCCCTCGACCGGCGTCCGCTGCGCGTACTCGAAGTGGGTGTGCCCGTTGGATACGAGCGTCCGCGTGTGCATCCAGCCACCGACCTGACGCGCTTTTTCGTACACGTGCAGCCGCATCGATGCGGTCTCGGCGTTGTAACAGTAGGCGAGATCGCCGTCGGGGTCGTGGTAGGTGACGCCGGCGAGCTGGTCGCGGTCGGCATCGATCTCGCCGATCAGCTTGCGCCTTCCGGCCACGGCCTCGAATCGCCAGCCGGTCAGCGCGAAGGTGCTGGCGTTGCGGACCACGTGCCACGGCGAGGTGGAGACGAAGTCCTGGCCGGCGACGCGCCCGACGACAGGCGTGTTTGGCCCCACCTCACGCCCGAAGCGGGGGACGAACACGGTTACCGCGTCGACGAAGGCATCGTTGACCGGTTCGCCTTCCAAGGTTCTGAAATCGTTGCAGTGCACCCACGCCCAGGAGCTGGCGTGCTTGGAACCCCAGAGGTGAGCCTGACCGCCACGGGCGCCGGCAATTGGGAGTTGCTCGCCGGCGAACGAGACGGTCCCGTCGATCGACAGGTCCGCGTGCGGGAGCACCAGCACGGTCTTGGCGATGCCCGCCCGGCGCAGCGTCGCGTGGACGTGTTCGTAGCCGTGGCCGCTCGGCGTCCAGCGCAGGTCCCACGACGCGTCTTCGAAGGAGCCTTTCATCCCGGTGTCGCTGAGAGTCGCCTCCCCGACGCTCAGGCGGAAGGGGTCGCGCTCGGCACGCAGCTGATCGAGCGGCAACGTCGCCTTGCGCCCAAATGTCGGCGTCCGGCCCTCGCGCGGGTCCATCGCCAGGAACCAGAGCGCCGCCGTGGGCTGGACTGCGCTCCGCGCCAACGGGGCCACCATCGTGTAGCGGATCCACAGGCCAACGCCGGTGATCGGATCGGTGAGCGTCAGGTAGTAGACCTCGTAGTGGCCGGGACCGCCATCCCACTGCAACGCATTCGGTGCGCTCAGCACGGGCCCAGGCTACCCGTTCGCGCGTGCGGCTCGTAGTGCGTACTCGAGCTCCTGCTCGCGACCCGAAATAGTTCCGTCGAGTTTCGCTCGCAGAGCCGCGCGCAACGCACTTCCGATCGCCGGCCCCTCGGGCACGCCGGCGTCGAGCAGATCGCGGCCGCTGATCTCGAGTTGCACGTGACGAAGGCGCGTGAGCCAATCGCGCGCCTGCTCGCCCGGGCCGAGCGCACCGGCGAGCGCCACGACCTCGGCAGGATGACCTTCGACCGCGTCAGCTATCTCCCGTGCGGACCGACTCACGCCGAGAGCGCCGGCAACGGGATCGGCCCGGCTGGCGACCGCGACGATTGCATCGCGGTCGGCGCTCTCGAACGCCAGCCGGTCCAGCAGCGCAGCGAGCTCGCTCGCAGGCATGCCGCGACCGCAGATCCCGAGCATGAGCCGGTCCACCCTGTCGGATTGGTCGAGCAACGCGATTGCGCGGCGGGCCAGGGAGTCGTCCTCGAGCCCGAACCTCGGGTCGATCGCATGATCGAGCCCGAGCTTGCGCACGCAGGCCAGTGCCCGCACCGGGTCTGGCTCCAGAGCGGCCAGGCGCAGCTCGGTCCCGATCCGGGGTCCGGTCACGGTCCCCAGGGCGCCGCCGGAAACAGCCTCGTCAGCAAGCCGACGCGTGTGCGGTTCGACCTCGAAACCCAGGCGGCTCGCGTAACGGGCAAGCCGCAGCAGTCGGGTCGGGTCATCGATGAAGCTGAGGTCGTGGAGGACGCGCATCCGTCCGACGTCGAGATCCTCCAATGCTCCTGGCACGGCAAGCAGCTCTCCGGGCGCATCGTCCCCCAGCGCGATCGCCATCGCATGGACCGTGAAATCGCGTCGCAGGAGATCCTCCTCGACGCTCGCCGGCTCGACCTCCGGCAACGCCCCCGGAAACGGATATCGCTCGCGCCGGGCCCGTGCGAAGTCGTAGGTGTACCCGTTCAGGCGGACGGTCGAGGTCCCGAACCGGTCGTGGATCCGGACCGCACCTCCCAGGGCGGCCGCGAGCGCTGCCGCGTCCCCCTCGACGAGCAGGTCGAGATCGATTGGCCGGCCATCCATCAGCAGGTCGCGGACAGCGCCGCCGACGAGGTACACGCCCGAGGTGTCTTTCAGGCGCTCCAGCAACGGCCGCGCGGCCGGGAGCGCCCGTACGCGCTCGATCAGCACCGGAGGGAGCGGAATGTCCACTGGCGGATCTTCCCGCCAGGCGCAGATAGCATGGGTTGCTTGATGTCGAGTCCCCGTGCGCGGCGCTGGCTGCGGAGAGGGCTCGTCGCCGGTGCCATTCTCCTGCTCGCCGCGGGTGGCGCGGTGGCGTTTGTCCTGCTCCACGCGCCCGGCAACGTCTCCCACCCAAACGTCGAGTTCACCAGCCCGACGACGACCACTACCAAGCCCCCGGCTCCCAAGCCGCACGCGGTCGTCGACAATTTCGAGTGGCCGCGCTACGGCTACGACGCGGGCCGGACCCGCCTGTTCCTGGGCGCTCCCAACGTCCATCCGCCGCTGCACGTCGGCTGGCGCTTCCAGGACTATGCACTGATCGAGTTCCCGCCGGTCATCTTCGGTAAGACCCTGTATCTGCTCGATGACGACGGTTCGGCCAAGGCGATCAACAAGACAAATGGGCACAAACTGTGGGAGCGCAAGATCGGCACGCTGGCGGCCGCATCACCGGCGATCGGGGTGCACGAGGGCCTCGTCTTCTTCCCGGTCCTGTCGGTCAATCCAAACGCCGGACACACTCCCGGCAACGGCCGCATCATCGCGCTCTCGATGAAGACCGGGCGCGTCGTGTGGTCGAAGGTGATCCCGCCGGGGACCGAGTCCTCACCACTCGTCTGGGACAGCACGCTGTACCTCGGCGACCAAAACGGGACCGTCTACTCGCTGCGTGCACGCGACGGCCACCTCAACTGGACCTACAAGGCCAGCGCAGCGGTGAAGGGGGGCCTCGCATGGGCGGACGGCATCGTGTACTTCGGGGACTACGCCGGCCGCGCATACGCGCTGAATGCCGGCACCGGCCATCAGGTCTGGGCGGTGACCACCGAGGGCTCCCAGTTCGGCTTCGGTTCGGGCAACTTCTACTCGACGCCGGCCGTCGCGTTCGGTCGCGTCTATATGGGCAACACCGATGGCCGGGTCTACTCGTTCGCCGCGCATACCGGTGCACTCGGATGGGCAACCGGGACGGGCGCATATGTCTACGCCTCGGCTGCCGTCGACGACGTCCCCGGGCTGGGCCCGACGGTTTATGTCGGCTCCTATGACGGCAACTTCTACGCCTTCGATGCGCGGTCCGGCGCCGTCCGCTGGACGTATCACGCCGGTGGCAAGATCTCGGGCTCGGCGACGATCGTGGCAGGCGTCGTGTACTTCTCCGATTTGGCTGCGCGGAACACGATCGGTCTCAACGTTCGCACCGGTCAGAAGGTCTTCTCGTTCCCCGACGGGGCGTTCAATCCGGTGATCGCCGACCCCGGGGCGATCTATCTGAGCGGCTACTCGATGCTCTATCAGCTGCTGCCGAGCCGTCCTCATCCGACCTCCGGTGTGCACAGCGTTAAGAAAGCGCGAGCGAAAGGCTAATATTCGGATCTCGCAACGCTACATCCGTGCAAAGACAGGCAAAAACGCCCGCAAATAAGCGTGCAGGGAACAGATGTTCGGGCGATTTTTGCTATGCTTGTTGGTCTATGCGTTGTCGTAGTGGAAGTCATTGTCAGCAGCCGGCTGCGCCCGGTCGCCGATTCTGTGCGGAACATGCGGCCGAGCTCGATCGCATGCGCGAAGAGCTCAAGGATGCTGCCGCGGCCCGCATTGGTCGGGGTCGGCCCAAGCGGTCGTCGACGTGCTGCCGCCCCGGCTGCTACGAGCCCCGTGTCCCGCCGGCCGCGTATTGCGATGCGTGTTCTGCCGCTGGATACGTGGAAGAGGCCGCTTAGCGGCGGCCGACTCTAGTCGGGGGAACAAATAGAACTGCATCAGCGTCGTGAGACGCCGGGGATCCCTCGGCGCTCGTGCCGCTGCGTCTAATCCCGGCGAATCGGGATTCCGTCCTGCGCGAGGTGGTCCTTCACCTCCGCGATCGTGTGGTGCCCGTAGTGGAAGATCGAGGCGCACAGGACGGCGTCGGCCCCTGCCTCCAGCGCTTCGGTGAGGTGCTCGAGCTCGCCGGCGCCGCCTGAGGCAATCACCGGCACGCTGACGGCATCGACAACCGCCGTGGTCAGGGCCAGGTCATAGCCGGCGTTGGTGCCGTCGCGATCCATGCTCGTCAGCAGGATCTCCCCCGCCCCCCGCTCGACCCCCTCCCGTGCCCACTGCACCGCATCACGCCCGGTGGGCGTCCGGCCGCCGGCGACATACGCCTCCCAGGATGTTTCGGCCCGCGCCTTGGCGTCGATCGCCAGCACTACGCACTGCGCTCCGAAGGTCGCCGCCAGCTTGCCGATGAGGTCGGGCCGCGCAAGCGCCGCGGAGTTGATCGAGATCTTGTCGGCGCCGGCATCGAGCACTGCCTGGGCATCCTCGACCGAGCGGATCCCACCTCCGATCGTGAATGGGATGAAGACCTCATCGGCGGCCGCGCGCGCCAGTTTGACGACCGTCTCCCGCTTGTCCGAGGTCGCGGTGATGTCGAGGAACACCAGCTCGTCGGCGCCGGCGCCGTCGTAACGGCTGGCCAGCTCGACGGGATCGCCGGCGTCGCGCAGATCGACGAACCCGACGCCCTTGACGACCCGCCCCCCGTCGACGTCGAGGCACGGGATCACGCGCTTGTAGTGCATCAGTCCTTGCCTGCGAGCGCCCGGCATGCCTCCGCGACCGTGAAGCGGCGCTCATACAGCGCCTTGCCGACGATCACCCCGGCGAGGTTCACCTGCCGCAGCGCGGCGAGTTTGCTGAGGTCTTCAAGCGAGCCGATTCCGCCCGAGTAGATGAATGTGCCGCGGACGATCTGGGCCACCTCGGTGACCTTGTCGAGATCAGCGCCCTCCATCATCCCGTCGCGCTCGATGCTCGAGAACACGAACTTCTTCACGCCGCGACGCCCCAGCCGTTCGAACACCGACTCAACCGGGATCTCGGTCTGCTCGGTCCAGCCCTGGGCTGCGAGCCGCCCGTCGCGGGCATCGACCGACACCACCGCCCGCTCGCCGAAATCTTCGATCACGGCATCGAGGAAGTCCACATCCGTGTAGGCGGCAGTGCCGAGCACGACCCGCGCCGCGCCGCTGTCAAACGCGCGGCGGACCGCTTCGAGACTCCGAAGTCCGCCTCCCACCTGCACCGGCACGTCGACCTGGCCCGCGATCCGGCGGACTTGCTCGAGGTTCACGGGCGTCCCGCCGCGGACCCCGTCGAGGTCCACGACATGCAGCGCGCGAGCCCCCTCGTCCACCCACCGCGTTGCGGCATCCAGCGGGTCGGTGTCGTACTCGGTCTTCTCATCGAACGATCCTTGTGCAAGGCGCACCGCCTTGCCGTCGAGGATGTCGATCGCGGGCAGAAGGATCATGCCGCGGCCGGTTGAGCCGCCGCATCCCTACAGACGGCGACGAAGCTCGCCAGCATTTGCAGGCCGTGGGCGGAGGATTTCTCGGGATGGAACTGGACGCCGAACACCATCCCGTGCTCGACGATCGTCGCGAACCGCTCGCCGTACTCCGTCGTCCCAATGACGTCTCCACCGCGCGCAGGCCGGACGGCGAGCGAGTGCACGTGGTAGAAGGGCGCGCCGTCGTGGGGCAGGCGGGCGGTCAGCGCGCTGCCCCGCGCGAAGCGCACCTCGTTCCAGCCGATATGCGGCACCCGGAGGCCTCCGGCGTCCAGACGCGTGACCTCGCCGGGAACCAGACCGAGGCCAGCGGTCGGCTCTAGCTCCTCGGATGAGTCGAACAGCAGCTGCATCCCGAGGCAGATGCCGAGTAGCGGGGTTCCCTCCGCGGCGCGGCCGCGAATCAGATCGATTAGTCCCAGCGACGAAAGGTTGCGCATCGCCTTGGGGAAGGCGCCGACCCCTGGGACGACCAGCCCGTCGGCGCTACGCAGATCTGCGTGGTCGTTTGTGATCGACGCGACGGCGCCGACATGCTCGAACGCCTTCTGCACCGATCGGCGGTTGCCCATCCCGTAGTCGATGACCGCGATTCGCGTCATACGAGTGTTCCCTTCGTGCTCGGCACACCGCGCTCGGTGGGGTCGAGCGCCACCGCCCCGCGCAGCGCGCGCGCCAGCGCCTTGAAAGCAGCCTCGATCTCGTGATGCGTGTTCGTGCCCGTCTCGATCGTGAGATGCAGCGTCAGCCTCGCGTTGTTCGCGAGCGCGCGAAAGAACTCCTCGGTCAACTCGTGGTCGAAGTTGCCGATCGCCCCTGCCGGCAGGTCAGCCTCGAACGCGCAGAAGCCGCGTCCCGAGATGTCGATCGCGCAGGAGGCCCGCGACTCGTCCATCGGCACGGTCGCCTGCCCGTAGCGGCTGATGCCGGCGCGGTCGCCGAGCGCTTGATCGAGCGCCTGGCCGACGCAGATGCCGACATCCTCGACCGTGTGGTGCGCGCCGGTCTGCAAGTCGCCGGTGGCCCGCACCGTGAGGTCGAGCCGCCCGTGCCGGGCAAGCAGATCGAGCATGTGGTCCAGGAAGCCGACGCCTGTCTGACGCTCGCCAGCGCCCTCGCCGTCGAGCGCGAGGCTGACGTGAACGTCGGTCTCGGCGGTCGTCCGATCGATCTCAGCTACCCGCGAGCTCATCGCTCCCCATTCTCGCGGATGCGCGCTTCCATCGACTCGGCGTGTCGCTCGAAGCCCTCCGCTCGCGCGAGCGGCACGCCGTACGCCGCCAGCGCCCGGGCCGCTGCCACCGTGCCGATGCGCACCTCGCTGTAGCTGCGGCGAAAGTGCGCCGGCGACAGCGCCGACGCAAACCGCGCAGCGCCAGCAGTCGGAAGGATGTGATTCGAGCCGGCGATGTAATCCCCGAACGCGGTCCCGGATGCAGCCCCGACGAACACGCATCCCGCACGCGTGGCCACCGGCGCCAGCGCCTCGATCTCCCGCCCTACGAGCTGCAAGTGCTCGGGTGCGATCGCCTGGGCGAGCGCGAGGGCTTCGGTGGGGCTGGCGGTGCGGACGCAGACCGTGACGGCCCCTGTATCCGGAGCCTGGTCGAGAAGAGTTGCGATCGCGTCCAGCACGCGTTCGTCATAGGAAATGGCGATCGCGATCGTCCCCGTCCCGTGCTCGGCCTGCGCGAGCAGGTCCAGCGCTAGCGGTGACGGCTCCGCGTCGGCACCGGCGACGACGACCAGGTCACTTGGTCCTGCAAATCCCTCGATCCCGACCTGCCCGAACACCTGGCGCTTCGCTTCCTGCACGTAGAGGTTTCCCGGCCCGACGATCACATCCACCGCCGGCACCGTCTGCGTTCCGTAGGCCAGCGCGGCAATTGCCTGCGCGCCGCCCATGCGGTAAACGACCGACGCGCCGGCCAGCCGGCACGCTGCCAGCACAACCGGATCGACGTCACCGTCACGGCTCGGCGGAGCGCACACCGCGACGTGCGGAACTCCCGCCACCCGCGCGGTCACGACGCCCATCACCACCGTGCTCGGGTATGGCGCCCTGCCGCCCGGCACGTAGACCGCGGCCGCCCGAACCGGTGCCTCGCGCAGCACGATCTGGTGGCCGTCGTCGAACCGCACCGCCTTGTCCGCATGCAGCGCCGCGCCGGCAACCCGCCCCACGTTCTCGATCGCCTTGTCCAGGGCGACTCGGACGGTTTGGTCGAGGTCGGTCGCGGCATCGTCGAGCAGCTCCTGGCGCACTTCGAGCTCCGAGACCTCCGAGCCGTCGAACCGGGTCGTGTACTCGATCACCGCCTGATCACCGCGCGCGCGAACGTCGCCGACGATCTCCTCGACCGCGGCCCGCACGGATTCGGCAGCTGGGATCAGCGACCGCAGCTGAGCGGCCAGCTCCTCGGGATCGCCCCCTTCGAACGCGAACCGCTCACACCGCATCGAGCCGCTCCAGCAGGCCGTCGATCGTGTCTGCCCTGAGTCGCAGTGCCGCCGGATTGGCGATCAGCCGTGCGGTGCAGAGCGCGATCTCCTCCCTCACGACAAGCCCGTTCTCCTTGAGCGTCGTGCCGGTCGCGGTGAGGTCGACGATCCCTTCGACGAGCCCCGTCAGCGGGGCCAGCTCGACCGACCCCTTGACCTCGACGATTTCCGCCTGGCGCCCGGTGTCGAGGAAGTACCGCGCCGCGATCCGCGGGTACTTGGTGGCGATTCTCATCACGCCGAGCCGGCGCAGCGCCTCAGCCGCCCGGTCCTCGCCGGCGACCGACGCGAGCACCATGCGGCATTCTCCGTAGCCGAGGTCGACCAGCTCGTAGATCTCGCGTTCTGACTGCTCCATCAGCACGTCTTTGCCGGTCACCCCGATATCCGCCGCACCCGCCTCGACGTAGGTCGGCACGTCCGAGGGCCGCATCGTGATGATTCCCGACTCCGCGAACAGTAGTTTGCGGTCGTTCTCCCGCACCTCGTCGGTGTCGATTCCGAGACGGTCAAGGAGGTCGAGCGTGGCATCGAACAGCGCGCCCCGCGGGACCGCGATCCGCAGCTCGTTCATCGCCGTCGCCCCCGTTCCTCCCCCGTGAGGGCGATGTGCAAGCGCTCTACATTCAACGCGAATCCCACGGCCGGCAGCGGATGCCCGAACGTCCCCAGCAACTCGTCGTAGCGCCCCCCGCTGCCGAGCGGCACGCCGTAGGCGGGGTCGTAGACCTGGAACACGGCGCCCGTGTAGTAACCGAGGCTGCGCACGAGTCCCAGGTCGAAGATCAGCCTGTCGGCTGTTTGTGGCTCGAGCAGCGCGTGCACTGCGCGCATTCCGGCGAGCGGTTCGTGGAGCGGCTCGTCGCGCGCTTCGAGCACCTCGGGCCCGCCGCGGGTCCGAGGGACTCTCAGGAGCAGCTCGGCCTGCTCCTCCGGCAGGTTCAGGGCCTGCACCTCGTTCTGCACTCCCACTAGGTCGCCGTCGACCAGTTCGTTCAGAAGCCGCTCCTGGAGGTGTGCCGGAACGCCCACCCCCTCGAGCAGCGACGGATACAGCGAGGCGTCACCAAGGCCGATCGCGTACGTGTCGAGACCCGCCGCGTCGAGGGCCGCGCACAGCACCGTGAGGATCTCCGCGGTTCCGTCCGGCGCGGGCGAACCGATCAGCTCTACGCCCGCCTGCAGAAACTCGCGCGACTGTCCGCGCTGCGGCCGCACGCCTCGATAGGCGTGCGCGAAATAGCAGAATCGAAGCGGCGGCCGGACGTTTCGGTAACGGGTCGCCGCGAGGCGGGCAATCGGGATCGTCATGTCGGAGCGCAGCACGAGCACGTTGCCCTGCTCGTCGAACATCCGGTAGGCGGGCCGCGCGGCAGCCATCGGCGCGTGCGCGAAGGTGGTCTCGTACTCGAGCGCAGGTGTGTAGACCTCGCCGTAGCCGGCTTTCTCGAACACCCCCCGGATGCGGTCGGTCATCTCCCGTAGTTCCCGCATCTCGTCGGGCAGGAAGTCGCGAGTGCCGCTCGGGATTCGGTGCACCATTGGAGTCTCTGGTTGAGGTGCCGTCCGCCTCGACCGCCGTCCGAGGCCCCCCCGGTCGCCGGGCACGTCAGGCGATCGCGGGAACGTCATCGACGCGCGTGATCCGTGCGCCCAGGTCGCGCAACCGCTCGTCGATCCGCTCGTAGCCACGATCGATCTGGCCGACGTTGCCGATCTCGGTCGTGCCTTGAGCGCACAATGCGGCGATCAGCATCGCCATCCCCGCACGGATGTCAGGCGACTCGACTCGCTCGCCGCGCAGCCGCCGCGGCCCCACGACGATCGCGCGATGAGGGTCGCAGATCGTGATCGCCGCGCCCATCATCACCAGCTTGTCGGTGAAGAACAGGCGGTTCTCGAACATCTTCTCGTGGATGATCACCGACCCCTCGGCCTGTGTCGCCAGCGCCAGTGCGATGCTCGTGAGATCGGCGGGGAACGCCGGCCACGGCCCGTCCTCGACCTTCGGCATGTGGTCGCCGTGGTCGTTGCGGATCACAAGCTCCTGATTGCCGGGCACGATCACATCGGCCCCTCGCACCTCGCTGCGCAACCCGAGCCGCTCAAACACGAGGCGGATCATCCGCAGGTCCTCGGGCACCGTGTCCTTGACGATCAGCTCGCCGCCAGTGACGCCGGCCAGCGCCATGAACGAGCCGATCTCGATGTGGTCGGGCGCAACCGTATGCGTGCAGCCGCGGAGACTGGTCGTGCCGTGGACCGTCATCACGTTTGATCCGATCCCGTCGATTGCGGCCCCCATCGCCACCAGCATCCGCGCGAGGTCCTGCACGTGCGGCTCCGATGCCGCATTGCGGATCACGGTCGGGCCGCGCGTCAGCGCCGCGGCCATCAGCGCGTTCTCGGTGGCCATGACCGACGGTTCGTCCATCAGGAAGTCGCAGGGACGCAGTCCGAGCGGCGCGTCGAGCACGACGTCGCGGTCGTGCTGGACAGTCGCGCCGAGCGCTCGGAATGCGTCCAGGTGCGGGTCGAGCCGCCGGCGGCCGATCACGTCGCCGCCGGGCGGCGGCATGTGGGCGTGCCCGAAACGGGCGAGCAACGGACCGGCGAGCAGGAAAGAGGCACGGATCCGCGTGGAGAGCTCGCGGTCGGGGCGCTGGTTGGCGTCGATCGTCGAGGAGTCGATCGACACCTCGCCGGGGCCGAGCCATTCCACGCGCGCCCCGAGATCTTCGAGCAGGTTGACCATCGCCTCGACGTCGCTGATCCGCGGCACGTTGCGCAGGATCACCTCGTCACCCGTGAGCAGGCAGGCGGCCAGGATCGGCAAGGCGCCGTTCTTATTGCCGGCTGGAACGATCGTGCCCGACAGGGGCACGCAGCCTTCGATAACAAACTTTTCCATCGGAATCGGGGGGGCGGCCAGGGCGGGCCCCAGGCGCTGAGCTAGGGTAACAGCCATGCCATCCACACTTTCGCGCCAGGAGGCCTGGGACCTTCTATGTGAATGGACCCAGTCCGAATCCCTGCTCCGCCACATGCTCGCCGTTGAGGCCGCGATGCGTGCCTACGCACCCCGTTTCGACGGCGATGTCGAGCTCTGGGGCCTGACGGGACTGCTCCACGACCTCGACTACGAGCGCTATCCCGATCTGTCCGACGGGCATCCTCGGTACGCGCTGCGGGCGCTGGAGGAGCACGGGTATCCGCCCGAGCTGGTCCGCGCAGTCGCCTCCCATGCGGACTTCATGGAAGTCCCGCGCGAGACGCCGATGGAGAAGACCCTGTACGCGGTGGACGAACTCTGTGGATTTGTGTTGGCCTGCGCCTACGTCCGCCCCGACGGCCTCGTCGGCCTGACCCCGAAGTCGGTCAAGAAGAAGCTCAAGCAGCCCTCGTTCGCGGCCGCCGTGAACCGCGGGGAGCTGGTCCACGGCGCGGAGGAGCTCGGCGTCGACTTCGACGAGCACCTGACGATCGTGATCGGCGCGCTCGAGGAGCGCCGGGAAGAGCTGATGCCGGAGTCGTAGGCCGGCGTGGCCGGCGCTACGGCCGGAGCCCACCGCTCCGGCGCTACGGCCGGAGCCCACCGCTCCGGCGCTAACGGCCGGAGCCCACCGCTCCGGCGCTAACGGCCGGAGCCCACCGCTCCGGCGCTAGGCTGGAGCGCACCGCTCTGTGAATGGCGATTCACTTCGGGGGCGCCGAGGTGAATCGCCATTCACCCGCGCTCCGACCCACGCCGGGCTTGCTTGGCTATCGTGCGGCTCCATGGCCGATCCGATTCAGATCGTGATCCTCGAGGGCGACCAGACCGGCCAGGAGTTGCTCGAGCAGGCGATCCGCGTCCTCGATCCGAGCCTGCTGGAGCTCCACATCGAATTCCAGCGCTTCGACCTTTCGCTGCAGAACCGGCGCACCACTTCCAACGAGGTCGTGATCGCCGCTGCGACCGCGATGCGCGAGGCAGGGCTGGGGTTGAAGGCGGCCACGATCACCCCGGAGGGTGCCGATGACGTCGGCTCCCCGAACCGGATCCTGCGCGAGCAGGTCGACGGGAAGGTGATCATCAGGACCGGCCGCCGGCTACCCGGCGTGACGCCTTTCTCCGGCGTGCACTTTCCGATCTCGATCGTCCGCATGGCGGTCGAGGATGCCTATGGCGCCAAGCAGTGGCGCGATGGGGAGCCAGGGTCACCCTCGGAGGTCGCCTTCCGCACTGAGCGGATCACCCGAGGAACGTGCCGCGCCGTCGCCGAGTATGCGTTCAGGACCGCCGACTCGATGGGCGCGCGCGTCTACGGCGGGCCCAAATGGACCGTGTCGCCGGTGTACGAGGGCATGCTCAAGGAGGAGATGGACGCCGCGGCCGCGCGGCGCCCGGATGTCCCTTATCAGCCCGTCCTGATCGACGCGACCTACGCCGGGCTGCTCACGGGGGGCCACGACGCGCCCCTCGTGATCCCGGCGCTCAACCGCGACGGCGACTGCCTGTCCGACCTCGTGCTGCCGATGTTCGGCTCCATTGCGGGTGCCGAGTCGGTCCTGCTGGCATTCGATGATGAGTACAACACCGTGGTAGCGATGGCCGAGGCCCCGCACGGCACGGCGCCGGCACTCGAGGGCAAAGACCTCGCGAATCCCCTGGCGATGATTCTCGCGTGCGGGGCGATCCTGAGGTACGCGTCCGGACCTCACGCGGTCGATGCAGCTCGCGCCTCGCGCGCGATCTACGAGGCGGCACTGGAAGCGGTGGCCTCCGGAACTCGAACGCCCGACCTTGGCGGCCACTCGGGGACGACCGAGTTCACGGACGCGGTGGTCAAGCGAGTGCGGACGAAGCTCGAGGTGTGGTCGTCGCTTTGAGCCAGGCCGAGGGCTTCGAATCCTGGGTATCGCGAAGTGCGCCCGCAGGCCTGCAAGATCCGTTGCAACACCCCGGTTCCGTCCGACCCGGTTCCTAGTCTGACGAACATATGTTCCCGCTTACTCCAGAACGCCTCCAGCGTCTCCTGAGCCTCCTCGACGACGTGCTCGGCGACCCGCCTGCGCAGGCCACCACTTCCCCCATACATCCCCATCGCCAGCCGCTTCGCTGGCATCCGACGCGTCGCGCCGGCCAGATCGGCGCCCGCCCCGCCTACTGCATCTCGCCCGTCCGGCTGAGCACCCGTCAGCAGATGCGCGACGGTGCGGCCCGGTAGGGGCGGGCTCGGGCCGTCGGCCGGCGTCGTCACAGCGCTGGCGCCGGCGAGCCGGCGCGACGTCACAGCGCCAATAGCGCCAGCACCACGCCGCTCGGTTCGCCGGACGTCGTGCTCGAGCCGGCAGCGATCAGGCCGAACACGACCGCCAGAAACGTGCCCAGCCCGAGGACGACACAAATGACCAGCAGGACAAGGACCTGCGGATTGGCGCGGAAGAACTTCTTCAGGTCACGCATTTGGCGGTTGCGCGCAACGTCCATGGCCGCTCTGGAGGTTGAGTCCGGAGCGGCGTGACGTGAATAAAAAAACCGGCGGCGACCTACTCTCCCAGGCCCTTGCGGGCCAAGTACCATCGGCGCTGAGGGGCTTAACGGCTCTGTTCGGAATGGGAAGAGGTGTTTCCCCCTCGCCATAGCCACCGGAAACCGGTAGAGACCGCCCTCGCGGGCCTTCAAAACTACACAGTGCCAATGCACGGATATCAAATATCCGTCAAGCCCTCGACCCATTAGTACCGGTCTCCTACGGACGTCACCGTCCTTCCAGATCCGGCCTATCAACCTGGTGGTCTACCAGGGGTCTTACTCCCTCAAGGGGATGGGAGAGCTCATCTCGAGGTCGGCTTCCCACTTAGATGCTTTCAGCGGTTATCCGATCCGCACGTAGCTAACCTGCGGTGCCCTTGGCAGGACAACAGATACACCAGAGGTGCGTTCATCCCGGTCCTCTCGTACTAGGGACGAATCCTCTCAACTCTCCAACGCCCACGGCAGATAGGGACCGAACTGTCTCACGACGTTCTGAACCCAGCTCGCGTACCGCTTTAATGGGCGAACAGCCCAACCCTTGGGACCTACTTCAGCCCCAGGATGCGACGAGCCGACATCGAGGTGCCAAACCGGGCCGTCGATGTGGACTCTTGGGCCCGATAAGCCTGTTATCCCCGGAGTACCTTTTGTCCGTTGAGCGACGGCGCTTCCACTTGCTACCGCCGGATCACTAAGGCCTGCTTTCGCACCTGCTCGACCTGTCGGTCTCGCAGTCAAGCTCCCTTGCTGCCTTTACACTCTGCGCACGATTTCCGACCGTGCTGAGGGAACCTTTGCGCGCCTCCGTTACATTTTGGGAGGCGACCGCCCCAGTCAAACTACCCGCCTGTCACTGTCCAGCGCCCGGATTCACGGCGCACTGTTAGAGATCCAATACATCAAGGGTGGTATCTCAAGGTTGGCTCCACGCCAGCCGCAGCCGGCGCTTCCAAGCCTCCCACCTATCCTGAGCGAAATGCATCGAACCCCAATACCAGGTTGTAGTAAAGGTTCACGGGGTCTTTCCGTCTAGCCGCGGGTACTCGGCATCTTCACCGAGACTGCAATTTCACCGAGCCCCTCGTTGAGACAGCGTTCAAGTCGTTACGCCATTCGTGCAGGTCGGAACTTACCCGACAAGGAATTTCGCTACCTTAGGACCGTTATAGTTACGGCCGCCGTTTACCGGGGCTTAGTTTCGGTGCTTCGGGTTACCCCTAACACCTCCACGTAACCTTCCGGCACCGGGCAGGCGTCAGCCCCTATACGTCGTCTTACGACTTAGCAGAGACCTGTGTTTTTGGTAAACAGTCGCTTGAACCTATTCACTGCGGCCCTCTCGGGCTCCCCGCGCGAAGCGGTTCACCCTACTGGGGCGCCCCTTCTCCCGAAGTTACGGGGCGATTTTGCCGAGTTCCTTAACGAGGGTTATCTCGATCACCTTAGTGTGCTCCACTTGCCCACCTGTGTCGGTTTTGGTACAGGCACGCGCTTCCTCCCTAGAGGCTTTTCTCGGAGGCATGGCATCCGGGACTCGCCGGCTTAGAGCCAGCTGGCATCGCACCTCGGGTTAAGCAGCTCCGGATTTACCTAGAGCCGCCCCTACATGCTTACCCCAGGACAACCATCGCCTGGGATCCCATAGCCTTCCTCGTCCCCCCATCGGTCAAACGGAAGCGACGTGGTACGGGAATATCAACCCGTTGGCCATCGACTACGCCTTTCGGCCTCGCCTTAGGTCCTGACTAACCCTGAGCAGACGAACTTTACTCAGGAAACCTTGGGCAATCGGCGGAGGGGATTCTCACCCCTCTTTCGTTACTCATGCCGGCATTCTCACTTCCGCCGCCTCCACGGCTCATTTCCATGGCCGCTTCACTGGCGCCGGAACGCTCTCCTACCGCGCGATCGGTCCGAAGACCTCACGCACCCGCAGCTTCGGTGATTAGCTTGAGCCCCGTTACATTGTCCGCGCTCGAACACTTGACCAGTGAGCTGTTACGCACTCTTTCAAGGATGGCTGCCTCTAAGCCAACCTCCTGGTTGTCTCTGCATTCGAACATCGTTTCCCACTTAGCTAACACTTAGGGACCTTAGCTGGCGGTCTGGGCTGTTTCCCTTTTGACGCTGAAGTTTATCCCCCAGCAACTGACTCCCGGAGTAACCGTGACGGTCTTCGGAGTTTGCCTGAAGTCGGTAACCTGGTAGGGCCCCTAGTCCAAACAGTGCTCTACGGCCGCCACGGAATTTATCCGAGGCTATACCTAAATATATTTCGGAGAGAACCAGATATCACTGAGCTTGATTAGCCTTTCACTCCGACCCACAGGTCATCCGCCCAGTTTTCAACCTAGGTCGGTTCGGTCCTCCACGAGGTCTTACCCTCGCTTCAACCTGCCCATGGGTAGCTCGCTCAGCTTCGGGTCTACCGCCTACGACTATGTCGCCCTATTCGGACTCGCTTTCGCTTCGGCTCCGCTCATCGCTTAACCTTGCCGCAGACGAGTAACTCGCCGGCTCGTTATGCAAAAAGCACGCGGTCACGGCACAAGGCCGCTCCCACCGCTTGTAGGCACGCGGTTTCAGGTACTATTTCACTCCCCTTCCGGGGTACTTTTCACCTTTCCCTCACGGTACTAGTCCGCTATCGGTCACCAAGGAGTACTTAGCCTTGGAGGGTGGTCCCCCCAGCTTCAGTCCGCGTTTCACGGGAGCGGACTTACTCAGGAACATCTGCGGAAGGCCATGCGATTTCGTCTACGGGACGATTGCCCTCTGTGGTGCGCGGTTCCACACGCTTCGACTATCACACGACTTTGTAACTTCCGCCGGATCGGCCACGATCCGGACCAGACGTCCTACAACCCCCGACACGCAACGCGTGGCCGCTTACACGTGCCGGGTTTGGGCTGTTCCCTTTTCGCTCGCCACTACTCAGGGAGTCTCGGTTGATTTCCTTTCCTCGGGGTACTGAGATGTTTCACTTCCCCCGCTTGTCTTCTCCACGCCTATGTGTTCAACGCGGGATAACGCCGCATTACCGGCGTTGGGTTTCCCCATTCGGGCATCCGCGGGTCACTGGCCATTCAGCGCCTCACCGCGGCTTATCGCAGCCGTTCACGCCCTTCATCGACTCTTGGTGCCAAGGCATCCACCATGTGCCCTTACTATCTTGACGGTGATCTTGGGTAGAGCCTTGCGGCTCTGCCCGGTGATACCCGTGTCATTGGCTACTGTGCAGTTTTCAAGGTCCGCGAAGAGGCATAGCGCGCCACCTGGAGGCTCGGGACTGGTCCAGCGAGCTGCCGGCGGCGGGCCGGTCTCTCAAAACTCAACAGCATGCGAGTCACTACGGCGGGGCACTTAGCCACGCGCGTGACCTGCCAGATCCGGTCGACATATCTAGTGGCCGATCGCGCTCGAGTCAGGAGCTCGGTGGCTCCCGTGATGACTCCGCGATCGGTGCCCTTGCTGGGCTCCCTAGAAAGGAGGTGATCCAGCCGCAGCTTCCGCTACGGCTACCTTGTTACGACTTCACCCCAGTCGCGAGCCCCACCTTCGACGGCACCCTCCTAAAAGGTTAGGCAACCGGCTTCGGGTGTTGCTCACTCCCATGGTGTGACGGGCGGTGTGTACAAGGCCCGGGAACGTATTCACCGCGGCAGTGCTGATCCGCGATTACTAGCAACTCCGCCTTCATGCAGGCGAGTTTCAGCCTGCAATCCGAACCGAGACGCGCTTTAAGGGATTCGCTCCACCTCGCGGTATCGCAACCCTCTGTACGCGCCAATGTAGCACGTGTGTAGCCCTGGACATAAGGGGCATGATGACTTGACGTCATCCCCACCTTCCTCCGGTTTGTCACCGGCAGTCTCGCATGAGTCCCCAACTAAATGCTGGCAACATGCGACGGGGGTTGCGCTCGTTGCGGGACTTAACCCAACATCTCACGACACGAGCTGACGACAGCCATGCACCACCTGTGATCCTGCCCCGAAGGGAGACCGTGTTTCCACGGCTGTCAGGAACATGTCAAGCCCAGGTAAGGTTCTTCGCGTTGCGTCGAATTAAACCACATGCTCCGCTGCTTGTGCGGGCCCCCGTCAATTCCTTTGAGTTTTAGCCTTGCGGCCGTACTCCCCAGGCGGGGCACTTAATGCGTTAGCGTCGGCACGGAGGGAGTCGACACCCCCCACACCTAGTGCCCATCGTTTACGGCGTGGACTACCAGGGTATCTAATCCTGTTTGCTCCCCACGCTTTCGCGTCTCAGCGTCAGTACCGTCCCAGCGAGCTGCCTTCGCCATTGGTGTTCCTCCCGATATCTGCGCATTTCACCGCTACACCGGGAATTCCACTCGCCTCTTCCGGACTCTAGCCCAGCAGTATCCGCCCGCCTCCCGGGGTTGAGCCCCGGGCTTTCAGAGCGGACTTACCGAGCCGCCTACACGCTCTTTACGCCCAATGATTCCGGACAACGCTTGCCCCCTACGTATTACCGCGGCTGCTGGCACGTAGTTAGCCGGGGCTTCTTCTGAAGGTACCGTCACTCCAGCCGGCTGTTCACCGACGGAGCTTCGTCCCAACTGAAAGGGGTTTACAACCCGAAGGCCTTCTTCCCCCACGCGGCGTTGCTGCGTCACGCTTTCGCGCATTGCGCAAGATTCCCCACTGCTGCCTCCCGTAGGAGTCTGGGCCGTGTCTCAGTCCCAGTGTGGCTGATCGTCCTCTCAGACCAGCTACCCATCGTTGCCTTGGTGAGCCGTTACCTCACCAACAAGCTAATGGGCCGCGGGCCCATCCCGATGCGGAGGCCGAAGCTTCCTTTCCCCAGCGGCCTTATGGCCGGAGGGCACATTCGGTATTAGCCCGAGTTTCCTCGGGTTGTCCCAATCATCGGGGCAGGTTACCCACGTGTTACTCACCCGTTCGCGGCTTTGCCCCAGGCCGAAGCCTGGTTCGTCGCTCCACTTGCATGTGTTAGGCACGCCGCCAGCGTTCGTCCTGAGCCAGGATCAAACTCTCCGTGAAGAACTACCCAGCGCGCAGTAGTGACACTGCACGCTGTTCACAAAGAGTCGTCAGGAGTAATCCCGCAGATTGTGACTGTGACGTGTCACAGCCGGCTGCGGGTAAACCCTGGGTCTGTCCCTGGTGGGATCAGACCCTTGCGCCCAAGTCAGGAGCTCCGATGTACACGAGGAGCCCCGAGGCGCAAGACGGGGTCAATCTTGGCACCGCCGACCGAGCGATCCGATGGACCGATCGTTCGGCGGCGTCGAACCTGGACACACTCCTCGACCGAGGGGTCGGTCGAAGGGTGCGCATGCTGTTGAGTTTTCAAAGACCGTCGCACCTCTTCAAGAGGGGTTTCCTCCTCAGGGGCACGCCCGGGAGCCCGACGGGGTTCCCGGGGTGGACTCACGAGTATAGCGCCGCAATCGCGTCCTGGGAAGACGCGCTTCGACGCCCCGCGAGAGTGTACGGCGTCCTGGCCCAGGATGACTGGCGGCATGGAGCCGATAGGCCCACCCCGGCCGGTGAATGGCGATTCACCTCCGGGGGCCGGAGGAGAAATACCAATCCCGGAAAGCGCAAGGAGCCGGGTGGCGAGAGCGTGCCGGGGCGCCGGGTGGCGAGAGCGTGCCGGGGCGCCGGGTGGCGAGAGCGTGCCGGGGCGCCGGGTGGCGAGAGCGCGCCGGGGCGCCGGGTGGCGAGAGCGCGCCGGGGCGCCGAGTGGCGAGAACGCGCCGGGGCGCCGAGTGGCGAGAACACGCCGGGGCGCCGAGTGGCGAGAACACGCCGGGGCGCCGAGTGGCGAGAACACGCCGGGGCGCCGAGTGGCGAGAACGCGCCGGGGCGCCGGGTGGCGCGCACGGACGGGGGCGCGGACCGCGGAGCGCGATCAGAACAGCACCTGGACCGTGACGGTCCGCGACCGCGGCCGGTCGTCGAAGTCGATCAGCACGACCTGCTGCCAGGTCCCGAGCGCGAGGCGCCCGTCGACCAGTGGGATCGTCTCCGACGGGCCGATCAGCGCCGCGCGTATGTGCGCGTGTGAATTGGTGTCGTGGTTGAGGCGGTTGTGTTCGTAGTCGCCCGCGGCCGGAATCAGACGATCGAGCAGCGCCTGGAGGTCGTGAACGCCGCCGGGCTCGTATTCCATCGTCGTGATCGCGACGGTCGAGCCGGTTGCAAAGGCGCTCACCAGGCCACGGTCTACGCCGGCCGTCTTGACCACGCTGGCGATCCCGGCCGTGATGTCGACGATGTGGCCGTTGCCCGGCGTGTCGAGACGCAAAAGGCCGCCGTGGATCGCCATCTCTTAGACCACGTGCACGCGCGCGAAGCGACGCTTGCCGAGCTGCAGCACCTTCCCGTCGAGCGCCGCGGGCTCCAGATCCAAAGCACCATTTGCCAGCGGCTGTCCGTCGAGCTTCACGCCGCCCTGGGCAAGGAGCCGCCGGGCCTCCGAGGTCGAGAGACCAAAGGCCTGCGCCAGCAGCGCCGGCAGGTGCACCAGCCCATCGCGCGCGGCCGACTCGACCGTCGGCACGTCCTGCGGGACCTCATGGCGAACGAACTTCAGGTCGAACTCCTGCTCGGCAGCCTTCGCCGCTTCCTCCCCGTGGAAGCGCGAAACCAGCGCCTGGGCGAGCGCTCGCTTGGCATCGCGCGGGCCGAGTTCGACCGGTGGGTCACGCCCGAGCAGCAGCTCGTACCACAGCCCCAGCGCCGAATCGGGCACGCTCATCGTCTTGCCGTAGATCTCGAACGGCGACTCGGTCACGCCGATGTAGTTGCCGAATGACTTCGACATGCGTCGAACGCCGTCTGTTCCGGGAAGGATCGGCATCGTCAGTGCAACCTGCTCGGGTACGCCATATGCCCGCTGGACGTCGCGCCCGAGCAGAAGGTTGAATTTCTGGTCGGTGCCGCCGAGCTCGACGTCCGCCTTGACCGCGACTGAGTCGTATCCCTGAAGCAGCGGATAGAGCAGCTCGAGCACGGAGATCGGCTCGCGCGCAGCGAACCGCTTGGCGAAGTCGTCGCGCTCGAGCAGCTGGGCGACGGTGGTCGTGCGTGCCAGCGCGAACAGCTGTTCCATCGACATGTCAAGCCACTCGCTGTTGTGACGGACCTCAAGCCGGTCGCGATCGAGCACCAGGAACGCCTGCTGCTGGAAGGTGCGCGCGTTCTCGTCTATCTCCTCGGGCGCGAGTACCGGTCGCATCTCTGAGCGTCCGCTCGGGTCCCCCACCCGCCCGGTGTAGTCGCCGATGATCAGCACCACGGTGTGACCGAGGTCCTGGAACTCTCGGAGCTTCTGGAGCACCACCGTGTGACCGAGATGAATGTCCGGCGCGGTGGGATCGATTCCGAGCTTCACGCGTAGCGGGCGGCCCGCCGCCAGCTTCTGCTCAAGCGCCCCCGAAGGAAGGCAATCCACGGCGTTTCGCGCCAGCCACGCGGCCTGCTCGGCTGGCGTGGATGAGGCGGAATCCATCCGGTCCAATGCTAGACTCTCGCCTCCAGCGGGAGCCTCCGCCGTCGCGCTCCCCGTTCACTTGTCGCAGTGCCGGCTGCATGCATGCAGCCGTTGGCGCACCCTTCGATCGCATGAGCGATGACGTCGAAACACCGATACTGGAGGAGCATCCAGCCGCTGATTCTCGCCAGCTGCAAAGCGGCGCGGACGGCGGCAGCGATGGCCTGAACGGAGCGATTCCGTTCGCTCCCCCAAAGCGCCGCTGGCGGCGCCGTCGCGACGGGCGGCCGCCAAAGCCCAAGCTGCGCAAGCTGCGCCTGCTAGTGATCCTGACCGGGCTCGGGGCGCTCGCCGTCGTCTCCACCGTGTTCGGGATGATGATGGCGGTCGCCTCCGACCTGCCGCTGCTGAACCTCCGCGACCTCGCGCAGACACGCCACAACTCCTACCTATACGACGATCGCGGCCGCGCGCTCGGGATCCTCGAGCCGCCGAACAACGTCGTGGTGGACACCTTCCAGGAGATGTCGCCGTACATGCGCCGCGCGATCGTCTCGATCGAGGACAAGCGATTCTGGACCGATCCCGGGGTCGACATCCGCGGCATCGCGCGCGCGTTCCTGTCCGACCTCACCGGCGGCGCGCGTCAGGGCGCGTCCACGATTGCCCAGCAGTTCGTCAAGAACGCGCTCGCTGCCGAGAACAACCGCACGATCCTCGAGAAGCTCCGGGAGGCGGCACTCGCCTACCACCTGACCCACCGCTGGGCGCGTACGAAGATCCTCGAGCAGTACCTGAACTCGATCTACTTCGGCAACGGCGCCTACGGCGTCGAGTCCGCAGCCCGGGTCTACTTCGGTAAAGCGCTCGGATTCGGGACTGCGGCCAGCAACTCCTCGAGTACGGACTCGAGCGGAAGCGACAGCTCCGCTCCGAAATGCGGCGACTCGATTCCCGGGCAGCCGCTGCCGAAATGTGCGGAGTTGCTTCAGCCCTACCAGGCCGCGCTACTGGCGGGCATGGTCGCGAACCCGAGCGCCTTCGATCCGTTCCAGCATCCCCTGGCGGCGCTCGAGCGCCGCGACGTGGTGCTGCAAGACATGCGCAACGAGGGTTACCTCAGCCAGCAGCAGTACGTGGCCAACAGGAACGAACCGCTCCCGCAGGCGAAGGACCTCGAGCAGCCCGAGGAGCCCACCGCCGCGCCGTACTTCACGAGCTGGATCCGTCCCCAGATCATCAGCGCCCTGGTCCATCTCGGGGTGCCGAAGAACATCGCCGCGTACCGCGCCTTCTACGGGGGGTTGAAGATCAAGACGACGATCGATCTGCCGATGCAGCAGGCTGCCGAGCAGGCGGTCGCCCAGAACCTGCCCTACCACCCCGGCCAGCCGACCGCCTCACTGGTCGCGATCGACAACAAGACCGGCGAAGTCCGCGCGATGGTCGGCGGCCCCGTGATCAGCGACTCGAACGGAAACGTGCATGAGGACTACGCCGATCACCCGTTCAACCTCGCGACCCAGGGCTACCGCCAGGCCGGCTCCTCGTTCAAGCCGTTCACGCTCGCCGAGGCACTGTGGCACGGCGGCTACACGCCTGACTCGGTGATCGACTCCGCGCCCCAGGACTTCATCGTCCCCAACAGCGGCGGCAAGGAGCACTTCATCGTCCACAACTTCGGCAACAGCTACTCCGGCCCGATCACGCTGACCCAGGCAACCACGATCTCCGACAACTCCGTGTATTCACAGGTCGGGATTCACACCGGTCCGGCCAAGATCGCGCGCCTTGCGCAGCAGATGGGGATCCGCACGCCGGTGTCTAGCAACTACGCGATGATCCTCGGCGCGATGAAGCACGGCGTGTCGCCGCTGGATATGGCGCACGCCTACGAGACGTTCGCCGAGGGAGGCCAGAAGGTCTACGACCCGGTGCTCGGGGACCAGAACCAGGGACCGACCGGGATCGCCGAGATCCAGTGCCCACAGTCCAACTGCAACGGCCACACGGACGTCAAGGACACACCGATGTACAAGCGGATCCTCCCGGCGCCGATCGCCCAGACCGTCCATGACATCCTCGCCACGGTCGTGCAGTCGGGCACCGGCACCGCGGCTCAGATCTCCGGCGTTGACGTCGTCGGCAAGACCGGCACGACCAGCAACTACGGCGATGCGTGGTTCGTCGGCTGGACGCCGCAGCTGACGGTCGCGGTGTGGGTCGGCGTACCCGACAAGCTCGTCCCGATGGCCACCGACTACAACGGCGGCCCAGTCGAGGGCGGCACATATCCAGCGGTGATCTGGCAGGCGTTCATGAGCCAGGCGCTCCAGATCCTGCAGAGCGAGCAGCCGCAGACCAAGACGACCTCCACCGCGACCGACACCCCCGCCCCGACGAGTACCGGCAACACCGGCGTCCCGGCCACGACGACCGGGGCGTCCACCGCGACGCCCAACGGCGGCAACAACAACGGCGGCGCAAACAACGGCGGCAACACCGGCAACACCGGTGGTGGCGGCGGTGGCGGCGGCACGACCGGCGGGACGCAGGGCGGTGGCGGCCCCACCGGTAACAGCGGCGGCGGCCCGACCGGTAACAGCGGTGGTGGCGGTGGCGGCGGCACCGGCAACGGCGGTGGTGGCGGCGGCACCGGCAACAGCGGTGGCGGCGGTGGCGGCGGCACCTCGGGCGGTGGCGGCGGCGGTGGCGGCGGCTCCGGCGGGGCTGGCTCCGGCGGCGCCGGTGCGGGCGGCACCAGCTCCGGTCATTAGGATTAGGGGCCGCCTTCGGCGGAGACTGGGTCCCGCCCACCCGGGTCCCGCCCACCCGGGTCCCGCCCACCCGGGTCCCGCCCACCCGGGTCCCGCCCACCCGGGTCCCGCCCACCCGACCAAGCAGCTCCGTCCGGACCTGCCCTCCCGGGTGGGAGGGACCCCAATCCCGGCGAGCGACGCGAGGCCCCTGGTAGGCGGGACCCGAATCTACGCTGCGACGCGCTTCGACAGGAACCGGCTCCCCGCCGCGCAGAAGCGCCATGGCAGGTCGGCGGCCTTGGTGATCCCGATCCGCTTGTCCACATCGACCCGGACCTCGCGCCAGTCTGCCGGCCGATCCGAGATGAGCACCGGGCCGCGCAGCAGATCGACTCCGTTATCAGAGAGCTCGATCCCGAGCGCCTGCGTGAGCTTTCCCGGTCCCGAGCACAGATTTCCGAGGCTCTCGACACCCCGGCGCGCCTGCATCGCCTCGATTCCCTCGAGCGGCTCGAGCGCCCTGATCAGCACCGCTGCCCCCACCCCTTTGGGCTCGCACACCGCATTGAGCAGTGCGTGGATCCCGTAGGAGCGGTACACGTACGCGATCCCCGGCGGCCCGAACAGCGTCCGCGTGCGCGGCGTCACCCCCACGAATGCATGGCAGGCCGGCTCGGAGTCGTGATAGGCCTCGGTTTCGACGATCACCCCGGCGCTGCCTTGATGGGCGACCACGCAACCGATCAGATCGCGCGCCACCTCCAGGACGGGGCGGTCATAGAACGAGCGCCTCACTGGAGAGCGGCCCGTGCCAGCTCGATCTGCTCGCGCACGCGCGCGAGGCTGGTGCCGCCCTCGGACACCTTCGATTCGAGCCACGCGCCGTCGGACAGCAGCGCGTAGAAGTCGGCGTCGAGCGCCGAGGACTCGGCGGTGAGCTCCTCCGATGTCAGCTCGGACAGCGTCTTGCCCTGCTCGATTGCGCTGCGCACCAGCGAGGCGACGACGCCGTGCGCCTGTCGGAACGGAACTCCGCGCTTGACGAGCAGGTCGGCGACGTCGGTGGCGGCGAGGAATTCGTCCGAGGACGCCGCCGCCAGACGATCTCGCCGGAAGCTGATCGAGGAGAGCATGCCGTCGGCGGCGGCGAGGCAGAGCTCGAGCGTATCGACGGCGTCGAACAGGTGCTCCTTGTCCTCCTGCAT
The DNA here is from genome assembly GCA_963824755.1 of uncultured Solirubrobacterales bacterium. GTDB lineage: Bacteria > Actinomycetota > Thermoleophilia > Solirubrobacterales > Solirubrobacteraceae > Palsa-465. The sequence continues at coordinate 604,884 of CAWGQT010000002.1, forward strand.
GTCCTTGTTGTAGGTCAGCGGCAAGCCATGCAGCACGCCATGGAGCGCGACCAGGTGCGCGGCAACGCGCGGCGCCTTGGCGCGCAGCAGCTCCGCGGCGTCGGGATTCTTCTTCTGCGGCATGATCGAGGAACCGGAAGCCCACGCATCGGCGACCTCACAGAAGCCGAACTCGTCGCTGCTCCACAACACGATTTCCCCTCCGAGCCGCGACAGGTGGGTGGCGCAGGTGGCCGCGGCGGACAGGTAGTCGAGCACGAAGTCGCGATTGGACACGGCATCGATCGAGTTCGCGGCGACCTCCGGGAAGCCGAGCTCGGCGGCCACGGCGCGGCGGTCGGTATCGAAGTTCACGCCGGCCAGCGCGCCCGCGCCGAGCGGCAGCGACGCGGTCGCGGCGACCACGATCCCGAAGCGCTCACGGTCGCGAACCAGCATCCACACGTACGCAAGCAGGTGATGGCTGAGGTACACGGGCTGGGCGCGCTGTAGATGCGTATAGCCCGGCATCGGCCAGTCGAGGTGAGTCTCCGCGAGCTCCACCAGCGTCGTCGCTAGCTTGGCGCAGCCGGCGGCCGCCTGGTCGGCGTGGGCACGGACGAACATCGCGACGTCGGTCGCGACCTGATCGTTTCGGGACCTCGCCGTATGCAGCTTGCCACCAACCGGCCCGGCGATCTCGGTGAGACGGCGCTCGATCGCCATGTGGATGTCCTCGTCCGCGTCGGCGAACGGAAACGAGCCGTCGGCGAGCTCCCGCTCGATCTGGTCGAGGCCGTGGTGAAGTTCCTCGCGCTCTGCTGCGGAGATGATCCCTTGCGCGGCCAGCATCGATGAGTGCGCGCGCGATTGCGCGACATCGTACGGACCCAACCGCCAGTCAAACGACAGAGAGTCGTTGAGGCTGCGGAACGCGGCGTGCTGGGGCTCTGCGAAGCGGGACATCGCCCCCCATTATGGTCAACCCTCCACCGGGCGCTCATAGGTGTCCGTTCTGAAACGCTCGGTCATTCCGCTCCGCCGGTACAGCCTCAGCGCGGCCAGGTTGTCCGAGGCGACCCCGAGCTGCGCCTGGTGGATCCCCGCCGCGGCAAATCGCGCGAACGTGGCGTCCATCATCGCCTTCCCGAGCCCGCGACGCATGTGATCCGGGTGTGTGCCGATCAGGTCGACGAACCCGATGTTCGGTTCCCGCCACCACCACGCCAGCAGGAAACCCACCAACCGACCACCGTGCTCGGCCACGCAGCTGAGTTCAGGCGCGAAGTCGTGAGCCTCGAGGTGGGTCTCGCGGAACGCCTCGAAGGAATACGGTCGGAAATCGGCGTTCTCCGCGAAGCTCGCCCCGGTGAGCGCATGTATGGCAGGCGCGTCCACGCCGATGTGAACAGCACGGAGGTTCACGCCGGCCGGGGCCGAGCCGCTCGCACCGAGATCGTCGACCCTGCGGACCAGCCGCAGGTAGCTCCGCTCCCGTCGATAGCCGGCCGCGAGCAGCAGATCGCGAGCGCGCTCATTGCCGGCCGCGATCCACTGGCGGTGGCGCTCGCGTCCGCGCTCGCGCTCGCGCTGCTCGGCCCACAGGCGAAGGCGGGTCCCGAGCCCCTGGCCCTGATGCGCCGGGGCGACAACGACCATCGTTCCAGGACGGGCCACAACGGCAAAGCCCACGATCCGCCGATCCGCTGCCTCGACGACGCGGGCGTCGGCGCTGAGGTCGAACCCGCTCCCGCGCCACTGGTCGCGCAGATCCTCCAGCGAGCTGTCGGGAGCACCGAGCTCCGCCACTTCACGCTCGACGAGCAGCGCGTGAACGGCTACGGCATCCGCCAAGACGGCTGCGCGCACTCGCACGCCGCTGTGCGCAGCCGTCCTCTGCGGCCGGCTAGAACTCGCCCGGGAACCCCTTCAGCGCAGCGACCGTGATCTCGGGCTCCCCCTGGGCGCCCATCTGTCCCATCACCTGCTGGATCTCCGCAGAGGAGATGAACGCCTCAAACTGCTCGGGCGTCTCCCACTCATCCACGGCGAGGATCTCGCCGTCCCCGACCGCGAAACGATGCGCCAGGCATCCGCCGGCCTTAGCGCGGTCGGTCAACTCACTCACGCGGTCGCCATTCGCACCCACGAAAGCCTCGAACTGAGCCGTGTCGCCGGGGACGCGCATGACAATCAGCACGCTCATCTCACTCACCTCGCAATTGTGTCGAGCGCCCTGGCCTGTCCGCGGGCGCGCCTCAGCGGAATCTAACGAGAAGCGAGCATCGCGGGCAACCCGACGTTCCCGGCCGGGCCGGTAAGGCATCCGGCCGACCCCGGCGGAACCACCACGCGATGGGTGTGCCCGTCACGGGTCCGCACCAGGTACGTCACGTCGCCTCCGCGCCGCCCGATGGCGGCGACAAACGCGCCGAACGGCGTGGTGCGCGCAGCGAGGACCCGGGCGCGCAACCGTCCGTGCCGCAGAACCACTACGACGCCCGACACGCGGCGCGAGAGCAGGCCGGTGAAGATCGAGAAGTTCGGCGAGCAGTTGCGCGTTCCGCTTGCGCCGAACAGCAGCCCTCGTCCAACCAGCGACACGGGTGTGCACTGGCCCTCCGCCGTCTCGACCGTCAATGCGCCGAGCGGCCTGACGGTCGTGGTCGCCTCACAGACGTTCGTGAACCCGCCCGCTCCGCGCGACTCCCTGACCCTGAACGTCCACCGGACGTGTCCCGGCAGACGCCCGCCGGCGCGCGAGGCGACGGGCGCGCAGCGAAGGGCGCCGGCGCCGAACACGTGGCTCGCGATCACGTGACGGTGCCGGTCGAGCGCCTCGATCGACCGAAGCGCCACCCCCTGGCGAACCGCGAGGATCCATGCGCTCGCGCGCGACCGCCACGGCCCCGGCAGCGCCTGCAACGGCCCAGTGACCGTCCGGCCCCCAGTCGTAAGCCCGCGCACCAGGACCGCGCTCCTCGGAGTGAGGCCATACAGGAACCGGCCGGGCGACGCGCACACCTGACCGTAACCGGCAAGACCTCGGGAGACGGAGGCGCACCCCGCGGCGCCCCAATCGCCCGCCTCGAGCACGAGGTACTGGCAGTCGCCACGGAAGATGCCCGGGCCCTTGAACGCCGTCAGGAAGTAGGAGACGCCGAACGACTCTCCCTCGAGCGCTCGGAACGGGCGACCAACCGGCGGAGCCGCCGCCGCGGGCGCGGCCAACACGAGCACGCCTGACACGATGACGAAGAATCGCTTCACCGCTCGCCCTCCGGTCGGGTCCGATCACGAAGTATGGCGTTCCCGGGACCCGACTCCCAGGGCGAGCGCCGGCCCGAGAGGCATCTGCAGTAGTTTGCGACGCATCGATCGTCACTCGACATAGGAGCGCAGCCATGCGTTGGCTTACCCTGCCAGTTCACGAGCAGCCTTGGTGATCGCCGGAGTCGTGGTTGTAGTCGCCGCCGGAGGAGCAGCGTACGCGGCCGCGGTCAGCGGACCGAGGGTCACCTCCGCGTGCATCAGAAAATCAGACGGCGACCTGTATGTCGCAAATCGTTGCGCGAAGAACGACCAGCGCGTCGCCGTCGGTAACGCAGTTACACGCGGACCGCGCGGCAGGACGGGTCCCAAAGGCGCGACCGGCCCACAAGGAACGTCTTCCTGTCGATCGCCCCGCGTTCGTAGCCCGCAGGGTCCGCGGTAGGTTCCGGCTTCAGCGCTCCAGCACTTGCTGGAGCGCTGTGGCCACCTGCGCCACCTGCCCCTCGGTCATCTCGGGGAAGAACGGCAGCGCGATCGAGCGTGCCGCGATGTCTTCGCAGACCGGGAACTCGCCCTCCCGGTGGCCGAACGTCTCGCGGTAGTACGACATCAGATGGACCGCCGGGAAATACGGCTTCGAAGGCACGCCATGCGACCCCAGCCCACCCACCACATCGTCGCGGTCGACACCGCGCGGCAGCTGCACGACGTAGACAAACCAGCCGCGCCGGGCCCCTTCAAAATCCTCGCAAGGCAGCGACAGCCCCTCCACCCCAGTCAACGCCTCGCCATACAACGACGCAACCCGCGACCGACCTGCGAGCATCGATTCGAGCCGCTCGAGTTGCGCCAGGCCGAGCGCGCAGGCGATGTCCGACAACCGGTAGTTGAAGCCGAGGCGGTCGTGGTCGAGCCACCCCATGTCGGGCGCGCGCCCCTGGTTGCGCTCGGAGTCGATCCGCTCCTTCAGAGAACCATCGGCGACGCACACCATCCCGCCCTCGCCGGTTGTCAGCTGCTTGTTCGCATAGAAGCCGAACACCGCCGGATGTCCGCGGCCGCCGACCGCCGAACCATCGGCATACACGGCCCCGAGCGCCTCGCACGCATCCTCGACGATCGGCAACCCGAGGCGCTCGAACGCCGCGATGTCCGCCGGATAGCCGAACACGTGAACGGGCAGCAGCGCCGCAGTGCGGTCGGTGACCGACGCCGCCGCGGCGGCCGGATCCAGATTCAAGGTCACGGGGTCGATGTCCGCGAACACCGGCCGCGCGCGCTCGTACAGCGCGACGTTTGCGGAAGCCACAAAGGAGAACGGGCTGGTCACCACCTCGCCCCCGTCCGAGACGCCGACCGCCCGGAGTGCCAGGTGCAGGCCTGCGGTCCCGCTCGACACAGCCGATGCAAACGGTGCCCCCACCTGCAAAGCAAACGCGCGCTCGAACTCAGGCAGTAGCGGCCCGAGCGACAGCCGCCCGGATCGCAGCACCTCGAGCACGCGCCGCTCCTCGGCCTCCCCGAGGACCGGCTTGGCAAGCGGGATCACGACGCGGTCGATGCCGGTCGCGGGCGCCTGGAGAGCTGCAGCCCGTATTCGAGTGAGTCGACGAGCGCCTCCCACGAGGCCTCGATGATGTTCTCGGAGACGCCGATCGAGCCCCACACCTCCTCGCCGTCGGAGGCGTCTAGCAGCACGCGGGTGACGGATGCGCTGCCGGCGTGCTCATCGATCAGGCGGACCTTGAAGTTCTCGAGCTGGATGCCGGCGAGGTCCGGGTAGATCTCGCCGATCGCCTCGCGCAGCGCGCGGTCGAGCGCATGCACGGGGCCGTTGCCCTCGGCGGTGCGCACGTAGCGCTCGTCGCCGACCCACAGCTTGATCGTCGCCTCCGTCTCGACATGGCCGCGATGGCCCATCTCGACGATCACCCGCCAGTGCTCGAGCGTGAACAGGGGGGTGTAGTCGCCCGTCTCCTTGCGCAGCAACAGCTCGAACGAGCCGTCAGCCGCTTCGAAGTGATAGCCGCGGTGCTCGAGGTCCTTGACGCGGTCGACCACTCGGGAGGCGGCGTCGTCGTCGAGATCGATGCCCGCATCGCGGGCGCGTGCGTGAACCGTTCCCTTCCCGGACAGTTCAGAGATCAGCACCTCCCGGCGGTTGCCGACGACGATCGGGTCGATGTGCTCGAACGTTGCCGGGTCGGCGGTGACGCCCGCCACGTGCATCCCGCCCTTATGCGCGAACGCGTTGCGCCCAACGTACGGCTGATCGGGATTGGGCGTGAAGTTCAGCAGCTCATCGAAGAAGTGCGCCGCCGGGGTGAGCCCCGCCAGCTGCTCCTCGGTCAGGCAGCCGTAACCGAGCTTCAGCTGCAGGTTGGGGATGATCGTGACGAGATTCGCGTTGCCGCAGCGCTCTCCGTAGCCGTTCATCGTGCCCTGGACGTGGGTGGCGCCGGCTTGCACCGCCGCAAGCGAGTTCGCAACGCCGCAGCCGGCGTCGTCGTGACAGTGGATCCCGATCCGCACGCCGCTGGAACCAACATCCTCCACGACCGCCCGCATCACGGCCGAAACGCGATCGGGAAGCGTCCCGCCGTTGGTATCGCAGCACACGATCGTCTCCGCGCCGGCCTCGGCAGCCGCGCGGAGGCATTGCAGCGCATACGTGGGATCGTCGGCGTAGCCGTCGAAGAAGTGCTCGGCGTCGTACACGACCCGCTTGCCGGTGCCGGCGAGGAATCCCACCGACTCGGAGATCATCCGCAGGTTCTCCTCGCGGTCGACCTTCAACACCTTGTCGAGGTGCAGAGCCCAGGTCTTGCCGACCAGCGTGCAGACGGGAGCAAAGCAATCGGCCAGTATCCGGAGGGCCGGGTCATCACCAGCCAAGGACGCACGCCGCCGAGTCATCCCGAACGCCGCAATCGACGCGTGCTCAAAAGATTCTCGAGCGAGCAGGTCGAACAGCTCGAGCTCCTTGGGGTTAGAGCTCGGAAAGCCGGCCTCGACCAGGTCGATCCCCAGCTGATCCAGGCGGTGGGCGACGCGCAGCTTCTCCTCGGCCGACAGCGACATCCCCTCCCCCTGCATGCCGTCGCGCAGGGTGGTGTCGTAGAGCTCGATTGTCGTCATGGGTGTGTCTCCGATTGGATTGAGAGGGCGAGGCTAGAAACAGGCCGGCCGCACGTAAGTGCGAGCCGGCCCATTAATTCGCCTCTCCCAACCCGGGGCCACAGTCATGCCGCCTTCGAAGGCACCTTGACGTAATCGAGCCAGTGCGTGTAACGCTCGTCGCGGCCGTGCAGCGCGTCGTCGAACACCTGCTGGAGCTGCCGGGTGACCGGGCCCGGCTCACCGCCGGCGATCAGGTGATCGTCGATCTCCGCGACCGGCACGAGCTCCGCGGCGGTTCCGGTAAGGAAGACCTCGTCGGAGAGGATCAGCTCGGCGCGCGCGATGTTGCGCTCCTCGATCTCGTGCCCGTGGTCGCGCGCGATCTGCAGGACGGAGTTGCGGCTGATCCCGTCGAGGATCCCGGCGGTCTGCGGCGGCGTGATGATCTTCCCGTGGCGGACCGCGTAGATGTTCTCGCCGGAGCCCTCGCAGACGAAGCCCTGCGAATCGAGCAGGATCGCCTCCTGGTAGCCGCTCTTGGTCGCCTCGATCTTCGCGAGCACGCTGTTGAGGTACTGGCCGGACGCCTTGGAGTGCGGGATCAGCGAGTCGTGATGGATCCGCCGCCAGCTGGAGACCTTGGCGCGGACGCCGCGGGTCTTGCCCTCCTCGCCGAGGTAGGCACCCCATGGCCACACCGCGATCGCGACCTCGACGGGCGCTTCGAGCGGGTTGATGCCCATCTGTCCGTAGCCGCGGAACGCGATCGGGCGGATGTAGCACTCCCGCAGCTCGTTCGCGGCGATCAGCTCATGCGTGGCCGCGCGCAGCTCCTCGAGCGTGAACGGGATCGGCATGTAATACAGCTCCGCCGACTTGAACAGCCGGTCGAGGTGCTCGCGGTTGCGGAAGATCGCGGTTCCGCTGGGGGTCTCGTAGGCGCGGATCCCCTCGAACACGCCTGTCCCGTAGTGCAACCCGTGCGTCAATACATGTACGCGTGCGTCCTCCCAGGCAACGAGCTCTCCGTTCTGCCAGATGAGGTCCGCTTGTTCCACGAGTACTCCTTAGAGATGTTTTAGGACTGCCTGGGTGGCGTCGGCTGTCGTGGCCCTACCCCCCAGGTCCGGGGTGCGCAGCCCCTCGGCCAGCGCCCGGTCGACAGCCGATTCTATCGCCGCCGCCTGCGCTTCCAAAGCAAGCCCGTGACGAAGCATCATCGCCGCTGAGAGGAACATCGCCATCGGATTGGCCGCGCCGGTGCCGGCGATATCGGGTGCGGACCCGTGAATCGGCTCGAACAGGCCGGGGGTGGGCGGGGCGGTGGGGCCGGCGGATGGGTTCCCATTTCCCAGCGACGCACTGGGCAGCAGCCCGATCGAGCCAGTCAGCATCGCGGCCTCGTCGCTGAGGATGTCTCCGAACATGTTCTCGGTGAGGATCACATCGAAGTGGCGCGGCGTAGAGATCAGCTGCATCGCCGCGTTGTCGACGAGCAGGTGCTCGAGCTCGATGTTCGGGAACTCGCGGCCATGCACCTCGCGTACGACCTCGCGCCACAGACGGCTCGTCTCGAGCACGTTCGCCTTGTCGACGCTCGTCACCCGCGAGCGGGCGACGCCGAACGCGACGCGCGCGATCCGCTCGATCTCCTGGCGCGTGTAGACGCACGCGTCTGAGGCGCGGTCGGCGGTGCGGGTCTTCTCGCCGAAATAGATCCCGCCGGTCAGCTCGCGCACCACGAGCAGGTCTGTGCGCTCGATCACCTCGAGCTTCAACGGGCTCGAGTCGTACAGCGCCGGCAGCGGCTTCACCGGCCTGAGGTTCGCGAATAGCCCCAGTCCCTTGCGGAGGCCCAGCAGCCCTTGCTCGGGGCGCGGCTTGGTCGGGTCGGTGGTGTCCCACTTCGGACCGCCGACGGCTCCGAGCAGGACGGCGTCGGAGCGTCGGCAAGCCTCGAGCGTCTCGTCGGTCAGTGCGGTGCCGTGGGCGTCGATCGACGCGCCGCCGAACAGATGGGGTTCATACTCGAGCTGTGCCCCGGCGGCCCCAAGCACCTCAACCGTGGGTGCCACGATCTCGGGCCCGATGCCGTCCCCGGCCAGCAATATGACTTTCGCGGGCATTGCCGGGACCGTACTCGTTTCGGTGATCTCAGCGTCGTCTCGACAGCGCGATCACGTCCGCGGCCAACCGCGCCATGTTCGGCGTGCCCAGGCCCGTCGAGTAATCCCAGCCCGGGCCGGCGCGGTAGTAGCGGTTGCCGCCGAGCGTGACGTCATAGAACGCCGATGGATCGCGGGCCGCCGCCCGGTAGAGCAGCGGCGCGATGAACCCGAGCGGATGGCCGAGCTCGTGCTGCGCCAGCTCATCGATCAGCACGAACGAGCCCGTCCAGAACGGCGCCGCAGCGCTGGTGCCCCCGACCTGTTGACGCTGGGCCTCGCTGTAGATGCTGTAGCCGCTCCCGTAGGCGGCGTCCGCCGAGACGTCGGGAACCTGGCGAGCGGCCGGGCTGGTCGTGAACTGGTTGTTGATCCCGGCGACCCCGGTCTGCCACGACGGCCGGGGGAACGCGGCGCTCACGCCGCCGCCGCCACCGCCGCCGGAGAGGATGTCCTCCCAGCCGAGCTCGTCATAGCGGGTGCCGTCGCGGCGCAGGTCGACGTAGGTGCCGCCGACGCTCACGACATGGGGCGAGGAAGCCGGCCACTCGACGCTCAATCGGTGGTCGCTGAGGCTGTATCGCTGACAGGAGTAAGCGCCCGAGTCGCCGGACGACGCGAACACGGTCACCCCGTGGTCCTCGGCCGAGGCGAACGAGTTGTCCTCCGCGATCAGGTCCTGCGGGCTCGATGCTGCGTCGAACTCGCAGATCCCGTAGGAGAAGTTGGCGAGCTTTGCGAGGCCGTCCTGGACGATCCGGTCGATCGCGTCGGACAGGAACGCCGGATCGCAGCAGGGAGTCTCGTAGTTGATGATCTGCGCTCGCGGCGCGAGCTCCCGGATGACCTCCAGGTCGAGGTCCACCTCGCTCGCCTCGGCCGAGGGCTTGAACTGCAGTGGCGCTCCGCCCTCGACCGTGACGCGCTCGGGCATCGGAGCCCCGGCGATGTGATTCATCGCGTCGAAGGCCTCGATGTCGGTCGCCAGGAAGGTGTCCTGCGAATAGACCGCCACCGTTTGCCCGCGCCCGTCGAGTCCGCCGCCCGAGATCAGTGGCTTGAGGTTGTAGAGCGAGGCGAGATCGCTCGCCACCATGCCGCCCTGCGGGATGTCGGCCTGCATCGGCAGCGGCTTGGTGTCGAGGTGGGTCGCGGCGAGCACGTATGGGGCGAGCGCGCTCGGGATCAGGGGCTTTCCGAGCGGGCGTATGTACCGGGTCCCGTCGGGCTGTGCGAACTTGCCGAGCGATATGTGCAGCAGCCGCTCGACGCGCCCGGCCGGGCCGCTCAACAGCAGCTGGGTGCGCTGGCTGAACGCCTGGGTGACCTGGATCCCGTTGGCGCTCAGCAAGTGCCTGAGGAGCGCCAGCGCTGGCCCGGGGATCCCGAACCGCTCGCCGATCTGCGCGGCACTGAGCGCCGGCAGGCGGCCGGCGCCAACGCCTTCCCCGTATGCCTCCATCGCCGCGGTGCGCATCCGCAGCGAGAGCCCGAAGGACACTCGCGTGCTTGGGGCAACCGGACCCAGGTACCCGTCCGATCGCGTGCGGCCGCCCTGGGCGGTCACGCTCACCGTCGTAAGTCCGACCACCGCGATGAGCGCGATCGTCACGGCGCTGAGGGTCCAGGCGCGCCGGCTCATTGCGGAATGTCCCGCTTGAAGCGAACGGTCGCGAGGATGTGCTCGTCGATCCACTTGAAGTCCTCGACCGTGTCGGCTCGGTTGGCGACGATCACCGACGCGGCGAGCGTCTCCTGCCCGTCGGTGGCGGCGAGAATCGCGACGTCGGCCGGGGCGGTCAGACCCGATGGCGAGTTGAACGTGCCCTGATAGAAGCCGCCCACTCCCGCCCGGCCCCCGACCGCCGGCGCGAGGATCTGGTGCGCCGGGTCGTTGTCGATGTGCAGATCGGGGATCGATTGGTGCAGGCTCGAGAGCCGCTGGTTGAGCAGCTGCTTCGGGTTGGCCTGAGTGGTGGGTGCGCCCTCGATCGTGATCAGCACCGCAGGGTCGGAGATCGGCGGCGTGAGCGTCACCCCGGTCGGGCTGGCACGGCTCGCGGTGAGCTCGCTGCCCGGGTAGGAGACCCTGAACCCGAGCGCGGAGCTCGTGAACACCTGGTCGAACGCCAGACGCGGCGACGGTCCCCCAGGCAGCCGTTGGGGCGGCGGCGGCGTCGAGCAGACCTGCCCCTTCGGGCACACGGGCTTGGGCGTCGGCGGTGCCGCCAGCGCCCCGATCACGACCACAACGCCCACGAGCCCGAGGAACATGGCGCCGAAGATGCCGATGATCCGGCGCGCCCCGAATTTGTTCGGGCGGTGCCCGGCGCGCCACGGTGCCGTCGCCCCGGTGGCGCTCACGCGATCCCTCCCGCGGGTTCGTCCAACGGCGCCGGACCCGTCTGATGCGGACGCGCCTTCGGCAGCGCCTGCAGCGAGATACCGCAGTTGATGCAGAACGTGTGCCGGGGAGTTTGCGCGCCGCAGTTGGCGCACGTGATCGGCGGTCCGATCGGGATCTCCGCCGCCTCCTCGAGCAGGCCGAGGTGGATCAGGTTCCGCAGCCACACCAGCGCGATCGTGTCGAGTGCGAACAGGCACAGCAGCCACCACCCGGTCGCCATCAGCGGCTGTAGCGAGAAGCCCGCACAGATCAGCAGCGCCGCGAGAATCACCGCGATCACGGGGTTGCCCAGCGGCCCGAGCGCGTTTCGATCGCGCACCGGTGAGCGGAAGCGCAGCCAGAGCACGCCGCTGACCGCGCCCACAGCTGCCATCTCCAGGACGGGGATGGCGATCGCGATCGTCGTCAGACGCGCGAGGTGTTGGAGCACGTCCCCGGTCGGGCGCAGGCCGCCCGACAGGATCGAGAAGCTGTAGGTGATCACCTCCGCGCCGGCGAACGCGACAGCGGTGCCGGCGCCGAACGTGACGCCGTCGAGCACGTCGTTGAATTGATCGCGCGCACGCCATCGGAGAAGGAGGAACACCGGCCCGAGCAGCGACAACGCGAGCCCGAGCAGCGGCAGCAGAATTCCCTGGACGACGATCGTCGTCGACTTCGGCTGCGTCAAGAAAGCCACGCCGGTATCGGTGACCGCGCGCGTCAGCAGTCCTACGCCGACCCCTGCGATCGCTCCCCACGCCATCGTCGCGAGCACGACCGACAGCGGCTCGTCCTCGTAGATGTCGACGTCGTACAGGTACAGCAGCGTGAGCAGCGGCAGCGAAAACGCGGCGGCGATCAGGGCGACGGGAAGGATCCGCAGCAGGCCGAGCACCAACACGACGGCGAGCGCGAACACGAGCGAGACCCTGAAGCTCCCCATCGAGGCGCGCGGCAGGTGCGGGAACAGCGTCGAGACCAGACGCGGCACCTGGATGTGCTCGTGCGGGGCGGCGGCGAACTGCCGGCGGTGGCGCGAGCGCCTGGCGGCCTCCGGGTCCTCGCCGATCGTGGCGCCGCAGCGGACGCAGTAATTACCCTCGGGGACCTCCTGCCCGCAGGATCCACAACGAACGTCAGCCACTGTTGGTGTCGCCCCTCACGTTGCTAGCCTCACGTCCCTCGGCCGACCACGACGATATCAGCGAGTCACGCCGGCTCCAAGCCTGGGAGGGTGATCGAAAACCCGGAAATATGCGGGGTTATCGAGCAACGTCACCGCGGACGCGCGCCAGACTAGCCACGGTTCACGAGCGGCGCCGGCCGCAGGCTCCCGCAAGACGCGTTGGCCGACTTGAACGCAGGGCTGTTCTGGTCAACCGAGCTGAGGGCGCGGCCGAGGCCGTCGCCGGCGCCGACTCCGTTAGTCGACGGGTCCGCGATGTCGACGCCGTGGGAGCGCATGCACTGGGCGTACGCGAGTGCCTGCTGGCGGCGCTGCGCCTGCTGCGCCGGGCTCTGCGCCCCTGGCGGAAGTGCCTGGGCGAGATCCGAGCGGCAGGCATTGAGCGCGTTATTCAGCTGGGTAGAGGAGTACTTCTGGGCGAGCTGGCGCATCTCTTGCGAAGTCCCGGGTGAGCCGGACGAGTTCGGGTCGGGGACGTCGATCCCCTGGCCGCGCAGGCACCTGGCAAGGTTCACTCGCGCCTGGGATTGAGCGTCGCTCGGGCCTGCCGAAGCGGCGCCTGACGTGCTCGAGGATGAGGACGACGAGCCACAGCCTGCCAGCAGGAAGATGAGCACCGACGCGACCACGACCGCCACGGTGAGCTTGCCGGACCTCACGACGCACCTCCCCGAACCGGGGCGGGGCGAAGCGAACGCGCCTCGGCCCCCTCGCTCGCCGCCGGAGCGCGGCCCAGCGCCGACGGCCACCAGTTCCAGCGCCCGAGCAGCACGACCGTCGACGGGACGAGCAGGGTCCGAACCAGGAACGTGTCGAGCAGGATGCCGGCGGCCAGGCGTGGCGAGCCCGAGCGCCGCGAAATACGAAAGCGCGACGCTGACGATCAGATAGAGCGGCGCGATCAGGCTGCGAAGCACGAGCGCCAGCAGCAGCCCGATCGCCAGGATCGCGATCGGCACGATACGCGCGAGGTCGTTGTTCGCGGTCGTGCTGATGTCGTAGGAGGCGGCGGCCTGCCCGGCGAGCCCGCTGTCAACCGCCCCGGAACGCGCGGACGCTGGTGATCGAGGAGTCGACCGTCAAGACCCACGTGAAGCGGATCCTGATGAAGCTCGATCTGCGCGATCGCGTGCAGGCGGTGATCTTCGCCTACGAGCACCTGCGCGGCCGCTAGCCGGTTAGGATCACGCGCCAGTGGTAACCGAGCCCATGCCCGGACCATTCGCCGCGATCGGGCGCGTCGCGGTCCGCTTCAGGTGGCTGGTGGTGGTCGTCTGGATCGCCGCTGCGGTCGCGGTCCCGGCGCTGCTGCCGTCGCTGTCAAGCGCGGTGAAGAACCAGAACACCGCGTTCCTGCCGTCCAGCACGCCGGTGATCAAGGCGCAGAACCTGGCGGTCCCATTCGAGGCGCGGAACACGGCGGACACGCTGCTGGTCGGCGGCCGTCCGCCGGCGCAGCTGACCGCGGCCGACCAGCTGGCGTTCTCCCGTGCCGAGCGCGCGGTCGCTCGAGTTCCCGGGGTGCTCGACGTCCGCGACCGCGGGGTCTCCAGCGATGGGGAGGTGCGGATGGGGCTCGTCGAGCTCAGCGGGACCGGTGCCCGGTCGGGCGGCGGCAGCGCGCTGTTCGACCAGATGCGCGCGGCGGTCAGAGCCGCCGGCGCGCCGGCGGGCATGGGGATCCACTTCGCCGGCGAGCTCGCGATCATCGTCGACAACAACACGGCGCAGAAGCACACCCAGCAGCTGACCCAGCAGCTGTCGATCCTGTTCATCATCGTCCTGCTGCTGATCGTGTTCCGGGCGGCGCTGGCTCCGCTTGTGACGCTGCTGCCCGCGGCGTTGTCGCTGGTGATCGCCAGCCCGCTGATCGCGGAGTCCACCCATATCGGTATCGAGGTGTCGTCGCTGACGCAGCTGATCCTGATCGTGATCGTGCTCGGCGCCGGGACCGACTACGGGCTGTTCTTGATCTTCCGGGTGCGCGAGGCGCTGGCGCATGGCGTCGAGCCTCGCGCCGCGGTGATAAACGCGGTCAGCCGGGTCGGCGAGACGATCACGTTCTCGGCCCTGACCGTGATCGCCGCACTCTGCAGCGTGGTGCTGGCGGAGTTCGGGTTCTACCGCGGGCTCGGCCCCGCGCTGGCGATCGGGATCGCGGTCACGCTGATCGGCGGCCTGACGCTGCTACCCGCGCTGCTGGCGATCTTCGGCCGCGCCGTGATGTGGCCCTCGAAGCCGCGTCCCGGCCACGAGTACCGCGGCGCCTGGGGTGGGATCGCGGCGCGGATCGTGTCGCGGCCGAGGCGCACGCTGATCATTGGTCTGGTGGTCTTCGGCGGGCTGGCACTGTTCGTGCTCGACTACAGCCCGGCCGGGTTCGGGAACCAGACCCCGCCTTCCGGGAGCGATTCGGCGGCCGGTCAGCAGCTGCTCGATCACTTCCCGATCAGCGTCCGCAACCCAACCAACGTGATCTTCAAGCTGCCGGAGTCGGCGTGGCAGAACCCGGCCAAGATCGCCGAGGCGACCGCGGGACTGAAACGACAGCCCGAGTTCACGACCGTGACTGGCGGCCTCAATCCAGCCGGAAAGCCGCTCCCACCGGACGGCCTCACGCGCGCTTACGCGGCACTCGGACCGCCACAGCGCCTACCGCCGATCGAGCCGCCCTCGCTGATCGGCAAGGTTCCGCCGGCGGATTACGACGCCTACCGGTCGCTCTCGCAATACATCAGCGCCGATGGCAGGACGCTGCAGTTCTACACCGCGCTGGCCGCGGGGGATCCGGGGAGCACGGCGGCCCTGAACGCGGTGCCGTCGATCCGCGCCGCCGTGTCCTCGGTGGCGACGTCGATCGGAGCCGTCGACAGCGGTGTCACCGGCGAGGCGCCCGCGTCATACGACGTCAGCCACGTCGCGGGCAATGATCTGAAGCGCATCATCCCGATCGTGCTGGTCGTGATCGGACTCCTGCTGGTGATCCTCCTGCGCAGCCTCGTCGCGCCCGTCTACCTGATCCTGAGCGTCGGCCTGTCCTACCTCGCGGCGCTCGGACTGGCGATCCTCGTGTTCGTCGTGATCGGCGGCGAGAGCGGGCTGAACTTCGTGCTGCCGTTCTTCATGTTCATCTTCCTGATGGCGCTCGGGGAGGACTACAACATCCTCGTGATGACACGAATACGCGAGGAGGCGCGCCACGCCGACCTGCGGACCGCGGTCCACCGCGCGATCGCCGCCAGCGGCGGCACCGTCACCTCGGCCGGTCTCGTCCTCGCGGGTACGTTCGCCGTGCTTACCGTCGCCGGCAACAGCCAGACGCGCGAGATCGGCCTCGGCTTAGCCTTCGGCATCCTGCTCGATACGTTCCTCGTGCGCACGCTGCTGATCCCCTCGGTGGTTGTGCTGCTGGGCGAGCGCAACTGGTGGCCGTGGGGGCTCAAGCGCGACCGGGTCTTCCCGCACAAGAGCTAGCTACGACCGGACATATTCAGCCGCACGTAATCGAGCACGAACGGCTCGCCCGCGCGCTCCAGCACGCGGTCGACGAACTGCTCCCGCAGATCGCTCGGGAGCAGGTCGAGGTGGCGGACGAGACACACCGTCGAGGCGAACGCACGCGGGTCGGACGGTGTGACCGACTTTGGCTCGAGCCAGCAGGACACGTCGGTGAACCCCGCGCGCTCGAGCCGCGCCGCCGTGTCGGAGTCGTTCGCGTAGTTCCACGGCCCCTGCCAGTCGCGGAAATGCTGCGCGAACGGCTCCTCCTGCGCAACCTCATCGGCGAGCTTGCGGAAGTGATCGATGTTCCCGCGGCCTCCGCACTGCGCGAGCAGCCGCCCGCCCGGCTTCAGTGTGCGGTGGATCGCGCCGAACAGCGCGTCGTGGTCCTTGATCCAGTGGAAGGTCGCGTTCGAGAAGACGACGTCGACGGGCTCGGGGATCTCGAGCTGGACGAGGTCCTGACAGAACACGGTCGCGCGATCACCCAATGCTTCACGCGCGTGCTCGACCATCGATGGCGCGACGTCGACGCCATACACGCGCCCGCGCGGGACACGGTCGGCCAGGAGTGCCGTGACCCGGCCCGACCCGCAACCGGCATCAAGGACTACCTCGTCACCGTCCAGCTGCAGGCGCTCTAGCTGCTCGAGCGCCCAGTTCAGCTGGATGTCGGAGACGCGATCGTAGGTGGCCGCGTCCCAATCGCGGGTGTTGATTCTCCGCGCCGCGCTCATCTGATCCCCTTGAGCCTCGGCGGGTTGATCCGCCCGACCTGGAGCGCAGTGAGCACGATCGAGTCTGCGGAAACGTTGCCGGGGCGTGTCAGATTGCACTCCGCGTACACCTTGATGCCGACCTGCGTATACCCCTGGAGGGAGATTGTCTGGACCCCTCCGGGATCGTCTTTGGCCGCCAGCCGCGCGACGCCATCGTCCCCGAAGGACGGCTCGACCGGGGTCAGCGCGCAGACCACCGTCGCGGGCGCGGAACCGAAATTCTCGAGCAGTACCTTCAGTCCATACAGGTACCTCCCGCTCGGAAGGGACTGGTCGATTATGCGCTTCCCACAGTACTCGCAGAGGTTGACCGCACCGTGCCTGAGGACGAACGCGGTGCTCGGACCCTGCGCGCCCTCGGGACCGGGTGGCCCGGCCGGCCCGGTCTGGTTCCAGCTGAGCGGGGTCTCAGCCGGCGAGCAGGTGTCCCCGGCCTGCGCGTCGATCACGCGGAGCGTCCCAGGGGCAGGACCGCTGTCGTTCCCACCGTTCTGATAACAGGCGCTGATCTCCCCCGTGTTGCTGTCGGGGATGTCTCCCAATGCAGCGGCTCCGGCGATCGTCAGCGCGCAGCCGAGACCGACCGGCGCCGCAATCCTGATCACGCGACCAAGCATGCGATGCCCTCCTGTTGTCTTCGTGGCTCAGGGGATTGTCACGAAGCCGACGATCACCGTCCACCACCACGACTTGTAGACGCAGCCGCATTCGGGGAACCCGGCGTCGAGCACCCATTCCATCAGCGCTCCCGTGTCCGCACAGCGATCGTGCTGCATCCGCTCGCGCGCGGCGGCGAGCTCTTCCTCGGTGGCCCCAAGGGCCTTGCACTGGCGCGCCCACACGTCGAGGTAGTGGGCCGTCAGCGTTTCACGCGGACCGCTGACCTGATCGGCGAGCACGAACACGCCGTGCGCCGGCAGCACGCCGCGGATCCGCGCGAACAGGTCGCGCTTGGCCTCGTTCTCGAGGTGATGAATCGCCAGCGCGGAGACGACCGCGTCGAACTCGCCCTCCGGGAGCGGGTCGCGCATGTCCTGTGCGTGGAACGAGGCGCCGGGGAGTCGCTCCCGCGCGACATCGAGCATCTCGGGCGACCCATCGAGCAGCTCGAGCTCCGCCTTCGGATAGGCGTCGTGGATCTTCTCCGCCAGCAGCCCGGTGCCGGCGCCGAGGTCGAGCACACGTCGGGGCGGCTGCTCGAGCATCCCGAGCACGTCGACCACGGTGCCGTAGAAGGCATCGAACGGCGGGACCAGCCGACGCCGCGTGGCGTCGTACTCGCGGGCCCCGTCTGAGAACGCTTCCGAGGCACTCATAGAGACGTTGTATGAGCCCCCACCCACCCGCCGGAGCGCTCGCGCTTTGTTTCATACGCCTCGATCGCGTCCGCCTGCGCCAGCGTCAGCCCTATGTCATCGAGCCCGTTCACCAGCCTGTGCTTGATCTCGGGATCGATCTGGAACCGAGCGCTTCCGCCTGGCCACCGAACCTCCTGTGCGGCCAGATCGACCTGGGCTTCGCCCGCCTCCGCGATCGACTCGCAGTCGCTGGCCGACAACTCGACGGGCAGCAATCCGATCTTCGTGCAGTTGGAGCGGAAGATGTCCGCGAACGAGGGAGCGATGATCGCCTGGAAGCCGTAGTCCTCGAGCGCCCACGGCGCGTGCTCGCGGCTCGAGCCACACCCGAAGTTGCGCCCGGTCACGAGGATCGGATTGCGCGGCAGCTCCCACCCGGGCTCCTTGGCCCAGTCGTAGAACAGGAACTCGCCGAAGCCAGTTCGCTCGACACGCTTGAGGAACTGCTTGGGGATGATCTGGTCGGTGTCGATGTCGTCGCGGTGCAACACGCTGACGTGCCCGGTGATCGTCTCGATTGCCCTCATTTGGAATTCCACTCCCTGATGTCGACAAAGTGACCGGCTACAGCGGCGGCGGCAGCCATCTCGGGTGAGACCAAGTGCGAGCGTGCCCCTCGCCCCTGCCGCCCCTCGAAGTTGCGGTTCGAGGTCGAGGCTACGCGCTCGCGCGGTGCGGCGATGTCTGGGTTCATTCCGAGGCACATCGAGCAGCCGGCGCCGCGCCAATCGAACCCGGCACGCTTGAACACCTCATCCAGACCCTCCCGCTCGGCCTGAAGCTTCACCTGATGGGAACCCGGCACGACCATCGCGTACACCCCATCGGCGACCTTGCGCCCGTCGATCACCGATGCGGCCGCACGCAGATCGCCGATCCGCGAGTTCGTGCACGAGCCGATGAAGACGCGGTCGAGCTTGACCTCCTGCATCGGCACGCCAGGCTCGAGTCCCATGTACTCGAGCGCCCGCTCGTCCTGCTCGGACCCCGGATCGGGCACCGGCTCTGTGACCGGCACGACCATGCCCGGCGTGGTGCCCCAGGTGACCATCGGGCTGATCTGGTTGGCGTCGACGAGCACCTCGCGGTCGAATTCCGCGCCGTGATCGCTCTTCAGCTCGAGCCACTCCGGCGGAAGTTCACTTGGCGCGCCCGGGCGGCCGAGCACCCACTCGAACGTCGTCTCGTCAGGCGCGATCATCCCGGCTCGCCCGCCGCCCTCGATCGTCATGTTGCAGACGGTCATCCGGCCCTCCATCGACAGTGCCTCGATCGCCGGCCCCGCGTATTCGACCACGTGCCCGACCGCGCCGGCCACGCCCATCTGTCCGATCGTCGCCAGGATCAGGTCCTTGGCGGTGACGCCGAAGCCGAGCGTTCCTTCGTAGCGAATGCGCATCGAGCGGGGCTTCGACTGCACGAGGCATTGGGTCGCGAGCACATGCTCGACCTCGCTGGTGCCGATCCCGAACGCGAGCGCGCCGAACGCGCCGTGCGTCGCGGTGTGCGAGTCGCCGCACACGATTGTCAAGCCGGGCTGCGTGACGCCCAGCTCCGGGCCGATCACATGCACGATCCCCTGGTGGTCTGACCCGATCGAGTACAGCGGGATCCCGAATTCCTCGCAGTTGCGCTCGAGCGTCTCCACCTGAACCCGGCTGAGCTCGTCCTTGATCCGAGCAGCGACCGGTGTCCCGTCCGTCGGCACGTTGTGATCGGCGGTCGCGAGCGTGCGGTCCGGGCGGCGGACCTTCCGGCCGTTCATCCGTAGACCGTCGAACGCCTGCGGCGAGGTGACCTCGTGCACGAGGTGCAGGTCGATGTAGAGAAGTCCAGGCGCCACCTCGTGCGCCGCCCAGATCTTGTCGAACAGGCTCCTTGACATGTCAGCTCCTTCTCAGACCGGCGCTCACGACCGCGAGCAGCACGGCTTCCTCGGGTCCAGGGTTCTCGAAGTGGTGGGGAAGATCGGCGTCGAACGTCACGCAGTCCCCCGTGTTCAGCTCGTGGCGCGCCCCATCGCAGTGCAGAACGACCGGGCCCGATTCGACCAGCGCCGTCTCGCGACTGCCGGGTTCGTGCATCGGTGGATCGCCCGGGCCGCCGGTCACGGCGCCCGCGGCCAGCGTGTGGCGCGAGAGCTCAGCGCGCTGGCCGGGGAGCGGGGGCGTCAGGATCTCGTAGCCGTGCCCTCCGCGACCCGGACCGCGCCGGCGCTCGGATGCCGGCACGATCGTGACCGCACCGTCCTCGTCCAGGCGCAGCAGCTGGCTCAATCTGAGCTCCAAGCCTGCGGCGATCTTCGCGGCAACTTGCAACGTCGGGCTGGTGTCGCCACGCTCGACCTGCGAGAGCATCGGCGCACTGACGCCGGAGCGCTCCGCGAGGTCGCGGAGAGAAAGGTTCATCGCCTCACGCAACGCCTTGATCCGCAGTCCGACCGCGTCGTCCTTACGCGCGCCCTCGATCAACATACGAGCGTACGTTATCACGTACGCAGTGCGCGTAGGGGCCGGCTTCGCCGGCGTCCGTGGGGCCGGGCGGGCCCGTCCAGACCGTCTGGTTGTTCGTTGGTTGGCCGCGTCCGTCGTTTGGAGCGGATGCTTTCGCGGTGCCGGCTCCGTCCGTGCCCCATATGGAGGATGGGTTGTCAAGGCGCACGGGTTGATCGACCCGAGTGTTGGGCCTTGGGGTTGCCTTGCGTGGTTGCGGGTCGCGGGGCGGTCCGGGCGTCCGCGGGTGTCGCGACGGTGGTCAGCCTCATATGCGGGGGCTGGGTACCCCAAGACCTTGGTTTCGTCGCACGTCCGCTGTCTATTCTCGAGCGCGGCCACCCGGAACGGGTGGTTGCTCATGGGCACGCCGCGGACTGGTGTGCGCGATGCCGGGGAGCTCGGGCCGCCTCGCCAGCCGCAACGGGGATGTGGAGGGGTTACACGATTTCGCGTTTAGCGGAGTTGCTGATCCTCCTGTGCTTGTGCGGGTGGGGGTTGTTTGCGTGAGGGTGTCGCCCGCCGGCACGGACGCTGGCGGAACCGGTCCGGACGAGCACCAGCAAGGGCTTCGAGATCGTCAAGGCCGATCCTCCATAGGGTCTATTCCACCGGCCATCCATGGCCGGCGGGCGACACCCTCTCGGAGGCACGCTCGCTCCCGCTGAAGCACGAGAACGGAGGGCCGAACGTCCATTTCGTAACAATTCGACTCCGCGGGAGGGCAACGATCTACGAAATGGACGCTGGGACGTCCATACGTCCATCGTCGCCCTTCATGGCGAGCGCTTGGTTAGAAAATAGCCGTGGCACCCCGTAAACAAGGTTGCCCCGGTTTACGGTGCGCCGGGGCCATTTTCATCCCCCCGGGGCGCCCGCAGGCGGGCATGAACCTTTGCTACGAAATGGACGCTGGCGGCGGCCCCACCCCCTCCTCGAACGGGTGGGCGGGGTGGGCGGGGACTCCATACCGGGCAGAACAAGTCACGAGGCCCCCGGCCGAAGGACGAAGACTGGGGTCCCGCCCACCCTGCGCTAGCCAGCGCGCCAACCCGGGCCGAAGCGGCGCCAGCCGATGCACCCACCCAGGCCGGCGAAGCCCCGGCGCGTTAGCCTAAGTCAGGTGCTTTCCCGCCCCGACGTGCTGGTGCTCGGGGCCGGTGGTGTCCTGGGCGAGGCGTGGATGCTCGGTCTGCTGGCCGGGATCGAGGACGCGACCGGCTTCGACATGCGCGACTGCGAATACTTCGTCGGCACGTCCGCAGGCGCGATCGTGAGCGCGAGCCTGGCCGCCGGTCATTCCCCGACGCGCCCGCCCCACGTTGGCACCGACATCACGCCGGTTACGGCGCCCGCCTCGGATGGACTCGCCGCGGCCGCGGCCGAGGCCGCTCGCCGCGCCGGCGCTTGGGCGCTCGCCGCGAGCGCCACGTTCGCGCCGCTCGCACTCGGGCTGGCGGCCCCCGGCGGCGCGATGATGCGCGGCGCGCTGTTGCGCAATCTGCCGCGTCCGACACGCACGCTGCGGGAGCTGCGAACGCGCGTCGAGGCGTGGGGAGCGAGCTTCGATGGACGGTTGCGGATCGCCACTGTGGAGCGCAGATCTGGGCGCCGTGTCGTATTCGGCAGCCCGGGCGCGCCAGAGGCCAGCCCGGCGCTCGCGGTCGAGGCCTCGTGCGCGGTGCCATGGCTGTTCGCACCGGTGACAATCAGCGACCGTGAGTATGTGGACGGAGGGGTGTGGAGCCCGACGAACGCCGACGTCGCTCCGGCCGGCCGGGAAACGCACGTGCTGTGCTTGAACCCGACCGCAAGTCTTGCCAGCTCCCAGGGCGTGCTGGCGGTGATCCGCGGCGTGGCGCGCTCTGCGGTGTCGGTCGAGGCGCTGGCCCTGCGCCGGCGCGGCGCGGCTGTCCGGATGATTGCGCCGAACCTGGAGAGCGCCGAGGTGATGGGCACCAACTACATGGATCGCGAACCCCGCGCGAGCGTGCTCGCTGCCGCCTACAGGCAGGGCCTAGCGCTTGGACGGCAGTCGTAGGCGCCAGCGGCTCAGCCGCCGGCCGGGGCGATCTTCACCGACTGAAGGTACGGCGTCGAGTCCAGACCAGACACGACGTAGAAGCCCGATGCGGACACCGTCTGGTCGCTGCTGCCATCGCTGTTCGACAGGACCGGTCGTCGCACTGGATCGGCGTGGACGGGTTGGTGGCCTGGATGAGCGACACGCCACTCGAGCAGAAATACGACTCCCCACTCGAGAAGAGGTACTGATAAAGCGACGTGCTCGGGTTCTGGTCGACCACGAACGGGGAGAACTCGTTGACGATCGGAGTGACATAGCCGTTGTCGCCGTTGTTGAACCAGCACGGTCCCCCTCCCGCCGTCCCGCCCTCACCGGGCGCGCATGCCGCGTTGGTCGGCAGCCCACCGTCGTACCAGGCGCCGCTGATCCATATCTCTGACGGCGACCCCCCGGTGAGCACGAATGGCGTGTCCGGGGGAGATGCCACCGCCGGCGCGTTGGTGCTGAGGCCGTTGCCGACCTGCGCGCAATCCGTGCCGGGGCTCGTCTGGCAGTCCGGCCCAGGCGACGCCTGCGCCTGGGCCGCAAAGCCGAGGAGGACGAGAGGAAGAACGAGCCCGAGGCGCCTCACCAACTAAAGGCTAGGGCGCGCTGACGGCCTCGCCCGCCGCCGCCTCCTCCGTGGCCGCTTCGGCCTCGTCGGCGATGCTGCGCCGGCGGATCGCGTTCGACAGCGCGCGGACGTAGGCCCTGGCGGCCGCCTCGAGGATGTCGGTCGATACGCCCTGACCAGCGCCGGTAACGCCGCCCAGCTCCAGTACGACCGACGTCTCTCCGAGCGCGTCCTGGCCGCCGGTGACCGCGTCCACGCGGAACTCGCGTAGCCGCGGCTCGTGCCCGACCGCCGCGTTGATCGCACGGAAGATCGCGTCGACAGGCCCGTCGCCCGTGAACGATCCGGTGATCTCATCACCCGCTGGGGTGAGCACCCCGACCGTCGCGTGCGGTGGCCGGCGCGTCGATGCCTCGACGTCGAACCATTCGAGTTGGTAGGCGGCGATCTCCTCGCGTAGTTCGTCGGTTACGAGCGCCTCGAGATCCATCGCGGTGACCTGCTTCTTCTTGTCCGCGATCTCCTTGAAGCGCTTGAACGCGGTGTTCAGCGCCTGGCCGGAAAGCTCCAGTCCCAACTCTGAGAGCGCCTGCTGCAACGCGTGGCGACCGGAGTGCTTGCCGAGCACGATCGAGTTGGCGTCGAGTCCGACGGTCGTCGCGTCCATGATCTCGTAGGTGGTGCGCTCCTTCAGCACTCCGTCCTGGTGAATGCCCGATTCGTGCGCGAACGCGTTGCGCCCGACGACAGCCTTGTTGGGCTGGACGGGATAGCCGGTCAGGCGGGACACCAGCCTCGACGCTCGCGCGATCTCCTTCGTGTTGGCCCCGGTGCGAAGGCCGACGTCGGCACTGCGCGTGTGCAGCAGCATCACGATCTCCTCGAGCGACGCGTTGCCGGCCCGCTCACCGATCCCGTTGACCGCGCACTCCACCTGCCGTGCGCCGGCCAGCAGCCCTGCGAATGAGTTTGCGACGGCCAGGCCCAGGTCGTCATGGCAGTGGACCGACAGGACGACGTTTCGCAAGTCCGGCACGAACGAGTAGAGCTGCTCGAGGTAGGCGGTGAACTCGTGCGGCATCGTGTAGCCGACCGTGTCGGGGATGTTGATCGTGGTCGCGCCCTCATCGATCGCGATCTGACAGACCTCGGCGGTGAACTCGACATCCGCGCGGGTCGCGTCCATCGGCGAGAACTCGACGTCGTCGACGTACTGCTTGGCATGGGAGACCGCCGCCCGCGCCTGGCCCTTGACGTCCTCGCGCGTCGTCTGCAGCTGGTACTGGATGTGGATGTCGGAGGTGGAGATGAAGGTGTGGATGCGCGGCCGGTGCGCGTCCTTGACCGCGTTCCACGCCGCGTCGATATCTGCGACATGCGTCCGGGCCAGACCCGCGATGACCGGACCCTCGACTGTTCGCGCGATCGCCTCCACCGCCTCGAAATCTCCTGGCGAGGTGATCGGGAACCCGGCCTCGATCACGTCGACCCCCAGCCGCGCGAGCTGCTGCGCGATCTCCAGCTTCTCCTGCGTGTTCAGCGAGATGCCGGGCGACTGTTCGCCGTCGCGCAGCGTGGTGTCGAAGATCAGTACTCGGTTTGGATCGTCGCTGCTGCTCATGTCACTCCTTGTTTGTCTCGAACTTGCTTCTTCTCGGTGCTGGTCTCGCGGCTACATGCGGCCGCCGGCGCGCTATTCCCCCCGAAGGGGGAGGAGAAGAAGTCGAAGGTCGAGCAGGAGTGCCACCGCGGGCGAAGACTAGCAGCGGAAGCTGCTCGCGCAAGGGCGCCGGGCAGGCGCGCTCAGGCGATCACGGTGAACGTCGCGCTGATCGTGTTTGCGCGCTTGCGCTGCGCCTGCGCCGTGACGTCGAGGCGGTAGTGCCCGGGAGCGAGCGTGCGTCCGTCCAACAGCCCGTTGAAGTGGAGCTGGTTGCGGCCGGCGACATCGGTATGCCCAAGGCTCCCAACCGGCTGGCAGCTGGTGCGTTTCCTGCCATGTCCAGGCCGTGAGACCGACACGCGCGCAGCACTTTGAGCGTGGCCGTGGCGGCTTCGTTGTCGGAATAGGTGATCGTCGTTCCGGCTCCCCTCGCGCGTCCCGCGCGGAACGAGGAGGGCGTCAGGCGCAGACCGCTGAGGCGTGGCGTAACCGCGGCTGTGAGGAACGTCCGGTCGGCGCCTTGCGCGGTTCCGTCCGTTGAGCTCGCGACAAGCCGGTAGTGGTAGATCGTATTGGGCTTTAGCCCGGCGATTGCGGCCGTGACCGGGGAGACCGCGATCCCGGTGACGGTCTGGGCAGGAGTCGTCTTGCCGTACGCGGTCGTCAGGCCGTATTCGAAGTGGGCGCTGGCGCTCGCCTGGTTCGGGTTCACACCGGCGTTCAGCTTCGCCGAGGAGGTCGTGATCGCCGTTGCCGCTCGCGTGACGACGGTGGGCGGCGCGACCTCGTAGGCGCCGATGTCGCACGCCGGGCCCGCAGGCCTGGCGACGCCGCGCTGGTCGGTTGCCTGGCAGCTCGCCACCGGGACCTGATCACGGGCGGCGCTCCCCGGAACGAGCGCGATCGTCTCGGTCGGCCCGCCGTTGTCGGCCAGCTGGCCGAGCGCGGGATCGCCGGAGAGGAATGTCGACGGACAGCTCGTATCGCCGAAGCTCAGGTTGTGGCCTGCGTCGGTTGCGACGGCGCCGCCGCAGCTACTCGGCGCGTTCGTGGCGAGCAGCGTGTTCTGTAGGTTGAGCGCGGGCGAGCCGACGCCGAACTCGCCGCCGCCGATCGCGGGATTCCCGGGCGCCCCGGTGGCACCGGTCCCGCCATTTGTGCCGCCAGGCATGCTGGGGGCGCCCGTTCCGCCCCCACCGGGCGTGCCGGGCCCGCCGGAGACATTGGCCACCACCGTCACGTCCGTCAGGGTCCCGGCTCCGGTGCTAACGCGGACGCCGCCGCCACCGCTCCCGTTTCCGGCACCTCCGCCGGCCCCCCCCGAAGCCCAGGCTGGTGGGTCCGCCCGTGCCGCCGTTGCCGCCGGTGCCGCTGATGTTCGAGCTGATCGCGCTGTTCGTCACCGACAAGGAACCCCGCGATGCTGGAGATGCCGCCGCCGGATCCGCCGCCCGCAGCCGTCCCACCCTTACCTGGCTGCTGGGAAATCTGAAGCTGGTCGTCGGCCTCCCCGCCAAGCCCGCCATTGCCGCCGTTGCCCGCGTGATTGAAGGCGATCGTACTGACGGTGATCCGGACGACGCCGCCGGCGTTGGCGATGCCGCCGCCATCGCCGCAGCAACCGCCTCCGCCGCCGGCGCCGCCCGAGACGGCCTGGCCGTTGATCGTGTTTGCCGCGTTTGCGCCGCCTGAGCCACTGCCGGCGGAGTTGCCACTGACCTGCGAATCAAGCACGTTCAGCGAGCCGTTGTTGAGGATCCCACCGCCGTTCTGCCCGGCGTTCCCGTTCGGCCCATTCCCGGTCGTCGGCGACGTGACCCCTGCGCCGTCTGGCGCATGCCCACCGCTCAGCGTCAGCCCGACGAGCGTGACGTTCGCGCCGGCAGCAACCGACATCACTCGGTCCTTCAACGCGCTTGTCGCCGCAATCGTCGTCTGTCCGGCCCCCGCTCCAGCGATCGTGAGGTCGCCGGCCGTGGCGAGTACGTCGAGGTCGCCGGTTGTGTTGTCATCGGGTCCGGCGGCGGGGATCGAGAGCTGATAAGGATTGGAGCTGGGAGGGAGCACGATCGTGTTGGTACCGGCGCTCGCTGTGCCGCAGTCGGTGGCGGTGCCGGGGGCGTTGACCGCGGCGATCGCTTCGCGCAACGACGTCGTTGGGCGTCAGTTCATCGGTGGTCGTGGTGACCGTCAGGTTCGCCGCGAGGGCCGGCGTGAGCCGTCAGCGCAAGCGATGCGAGAACCGCACCCCCCGCAAGCAAGCCCCGGATCCCGATCGTCCTACGCGTACAGCGCCTCGATCTCCGCTGCGTACTTGCTCGCGATCGGCTTGCGCTTGAGCTTCATCGTCGGCGTCAGCTCGTCGCCGGCCGGCGCCCAGTCGCAGGGCAGGACCTTGAACCGCTTGATCTGCTCGACCCGACTGAGGTGCGAGTTCGCACGATCCACGCCGGCCTGCACCTCATCGAGCACGGCCTGCTCCTGCGACATCGCCTCCGGCGAGCTCTCGGGCAGGCCCTGCTGGGCGGCAAAAGCGGCCGAGGCGTCGGGGTCAAGCACGATCAGCGCGACGTTGTAGGGCCTGCCGTCGCCGACGGCGACCGCCTGGCCGATCATCGGGCTTCCCTGCTTGAGCTGCGCCTCGATGTTGGCCGGCGACATGTTCTTGCCGGCCGCATTGATGATCAGCTCCTTCTTGCGGTCGATGATCTTCAGGAACCCGTCCTCGTCGATCGAGCCGATGTCGCCGGTGTGCAGCCAGCCGTCGGGATCGATCGTCTCGGCGGTCTTCTCGGGCTGGTTGCGGTAGCCCTTCATCACCGTCGCACCGCGCACGAGCACCTCGCCGTCGTCCGCGAGCTGGATCTCGACGCCGGGGATCGGCGGACCGACCGTTCCGAGCTTCAGGTGCTCCTTTGGGACCAGGGTCGCGACCGACGCGAGCTCGGACATTCCCCAGACCTCGCAGATCGGAATCCCGATCGCGGCGAAGAACTCGAGCACCTCGAGCGGCGCTGGAGCCGCCCCGATCATGTACCACTCGCAGCGGTCGAGCCCCAGCCTCGCGCGGATCTTCGAGAACACCGCCTCCTCGGCGCGGTCGTAACCCTCTCGCATCTCGTCCGGCACGGGCTGGCCCGCCAGCTCGGCGCGCACCTTGCGCAGCCCCAGCTCGATCGCCTGCTGGGTGCCGGTGCGCTTGGCCTCATCGGGCTCCGCAGCGAGCCCCGCCTCGAGCGCGGCTTTGAGTTTCTCCCACAGCCTCGGGACGCTGCCGAAGAACGTGGGGTGGGCGTCCGCGACGTGCGCGAACACCTGCGTGACCTCCGGACAGCAGGTGACGGTGTTGCCCCACACCATCGGGCCGTAGTGGCTCAGCCCGCGATCGGCGATGTGCGCGTGCGGCAGGAACGAGATGACCGACCCGCCCGGCTCCGGCTGGGCGACCGCGTCGATCCCGCGGTTCTCGGCAAGCTCGTTGGCGTGCGTGAGCTGCACGCCCTTCGGCGGCCCCGTCGTCCCGGAGGTGTAGATCAGCGTCAGCACGTCGTCGCCCCGTACCGCACGCCAGCACTGCTCGAAGTCGAAGTTCTCGCCGGGCTCCGCGGCCTCGAGCTCCTCGATCGAGATCGCGTCCTCGGGCCGAGCGTCCAGCACGACGAGCTGCTCGACCACTCCGGCCAGCGCCATTCCCGCCCGTGCGTGCTCGAGGAACGCGGCCTCCACCACGAACACGCGGTTGGCGGCGTCGCCCAGCAGAAACGCGATCTGCTCAGGCGAGGAGGTGTTGTAGAGCGAGAACGGCGTGCCGCCGAGGTGCATCACAGCGTTGTCGAGCAGATGGAACTCGGGGCGGTTCGAGAGCATGAACCCGACGGTGTCGCCGCGCCTGACTCCAAGACCGTGGAAGCCTCCCGCCAGGCGACGCACCCGCTCGGCGTACTCCCCGTAGGTGATCGAGACGCCGTCGGCGATCGTCCGCAACGCGACCTGATCTGCCCGCTCCGCAGCGGTGATCTGGAACGCCTCGCACATCGTGCTGGCCTGCAAAGCCCGGGGACGCGTCGCCTGCTCGCGACGCGTGGTGAGCGCACCCTCCATCTCGAGGCTGATGTCTATCAGCGCGACGCGATCAATTCAATCGCCGAGCACGTGATGAGCGAGCCATTCGTTGCGAAACGCGCCGCGCGTGTCGAGGCGCTCGAGCAGTCCGCGGAACGCGGACAGCCGCTCGTAGCGCGGCGCCAGCACATCCGCGCCCGCGAGGAACAGCTTGCCCCAGTGCGGGCGCGCGTCGAGCGGCAGCAGCGCCTCCTCGATCTTTCGCAGGGCACGCTCAACCGCCTCCTGCTCCCGCACCCACGTGAAGTGAAAGCCGACCGTGTCGCGGCCGTACTGCGGGCTCATCCAAAGCTGGTCCGCCGCGACCGTGCGGATCTCCGAGATCTGCAGCAGCGACGTGATCGCCGGCGCAAGCCGTCTGAGCGCATCGACGCCCTCAAGTGCACGTTCCCTGGGCAGCAGGTACTCGGACTGGATTTCCTCGCCGCTGCTCGGCGTGAACCCCGAGCGAAAGTGCGGCAAACGCTCCGACCACAGCCCCGGCACGCCCATCTGCGGCGTGCAGTTGACCGGGTCAAGCCCCGGAATCGGATGCACGTCGGCGGCCGCAGGCACTGCGTCGAATAGCTCCGCCGGCGGCTCGCCCCGAGACTTGACCCACACCTGGTAGACCCGCGGGCCCCACAGCGTGAACGCACTCACGCTGTAACCGCCGCCCATCACCTCGTCGAAGTGCTCGCCCAGGGCATCCCAGCTCAGCCCCTCGAGCACCCGCTGGCTCACGTCGTAGGCAGGCTCGACGTCGAGCTCCAACCGAGTCACCACGCCGACCGCGCCGAGGCTCACGACAACACCATCGAATTCTGGATCGCCGCGCCTCAGCCAGGAGACCTCGCCGTCCGAGGTGACCACCTCGATCGCCCGCACCGCGGCCGCGAGGTTGCGATTGCGATCGCCCGAGCCGTGCGTCGCGGTCGCGACCGCGCCCGCAATCGAGATGTGGGGCAGCGACGCGAGGTTCGCCAGCGCGAGCAGCTCACCCTGCAGCGCGCGCACCAGCTGCGCGTAGGTCATCGCCGCGCCGACCGTGACCGAGCCGGCCTCGTGATCGATGACCGCCTCGCACGGCAGCGCTCCCAGCGTCAACTGCTCATCGGAGTCCGCGATGTCGGTGAACGAATGGCGCGACCCGAGCACGCGCAGCCGTGGTGTCCGCGCCACGACCTCGCACAGCTCCTCGACCGTCTCGGGGCGGTGGACGGCGCGCGCGCGGTAGGCATAGTTGCCTGCCCAGTTCGTGCGCGGCACGTTACTGCCGCCTGGACCAGAACGGCGCCGCCGGCCATCGTTCTTCGACCGCGTAATAGGCCGCTCGCAGCCGCAGGTGCGTCTCGAGCAGCCGGGCGTACTCGGCTCCCCACCGCACCAGCGGCTGCTGATTGCCGCGGGTCAGGATCGCCGCCACAGCCCGGCCCGCGCCGGCGCCCATCACGAGCGCGGTGATGATCCCCTGCGACGACAGCGGATCGAACGACACCGCCGCGTCGCCGGCGGCGACCCAGCCGGGCCCCGCCGGCCGGTCGAGATACGACACGCCCGCGTCGAGGATCGGCGGACTGCCGTGCAGGGAGCAGCGCTCGCGTGCCAGTGGCTCGCGAATGTGCGGCAGGCGCTCCAGGCGCTCTTGCCAGTCACGCGCCGAGCGGGCACCGCGACCGGGTAACAGGTCCGAGTCAGTCAGGAACGACACGACGCGCCGGCGACCGGGAACGGGGGTCGTGTACCACCAGCCATCTGCAGTCGCTTCGACCACGGTCGCTCTGTCGGGGCCAGGGTCCTCGCCGGCCTCCAGCAGCCAGTACGCCGCCACGAGCCGGTCGAGCCGGTGGCGCCCCGCACCGCAGGCGCGCGCGATACGCGCGGCCCGGCCGGTGGCGTCGACGAGCGAGCGGGCGCGCATCTCTGTCGCGGATCCGTTGGCGAGCGTGAGATGCCATTGATCCCCGTCCCACCTCTGGCCCGCCAGCCGGGCGTCTGAGCGGACGCGAACGCCCAGCATCTGGAGCCGATCGAGCAGTGACCGCTCGAGCTCGTGGCGGTCGATGTGCCACCCATGGCCGAACGGATTGTGCGCGAACTCGGTCCGCTCGAGGTCGGCACCGCCCCAGGCGCTCATGTTCGCGAACGAGCGCCGGTGCTGTTCGGGGTCCAGCGCGCCGGCCCCGAAAATGTCATCCAACACCGTGTCGCTGCCGGGTGGCAGGCTCTCGCCGGGCACCGGGCGCTCGCCCTTCGTTCCGCAGACCAGCTCGACGTCCAGCCCGTGCGCGCGGGCCGCCGCGGCGGCCGCGGCACCCGCAGGCCCCCCGCCCGCGACGACCACGTCGACAGCGACCATCTCGCGACCGCCTACGAACCGGGCGGCGCCGGGTACTGCTTGACCCACAGGTCCGCGCCGTACTCGTGCGCCGGCTCATGCGAGAACCCGACGTACGACTCGACCTTGAACGCCCGCGGAAACGCGCCGTCGCCGGGTCCGGGGCGGTTGGCGACCATTCCCAGCTTCGGCCACTCCCGCACCATCAGCTCGAGCGTCGGCGGCCGCGTCGGCTTGGCGATGAACCGCTCCCAGTCCCGGCGGCGCCGGAACGCCGCCTGGCGCTCGGACATCGGCCTGCCGCGGTCCATCACGATCCGGTAGTCGGCCTCGCTCAGCACCTGGGTCGGGATCCGCGCCGGCCAGAAGGTCGGCAGGATCAGCGAGATGCTCCGCTGGTAGCCAGACCGGCAGCTCGCGCCGTCGGCGTGCCACGGGTCCCCGAGCCAGCGCGTCAGATCCCCTGGCGAGACCCCATCGAGCGGACCGCCCCGCGAGTACACCTTCGCAGTCGTGAGCTGCTTGCCGTAATCGCGCAGCTCGAAGCTGTTCGAGCGCACGCGCAGGCGGAACGGCTTCTCCCACACCTCGCGCGTGCGCAGCGTCCACGGCACCTCGATCGCGGGATGAAACGCGCCGCCGAGGACCGATTCGAGCGCCGCCCGATCGAGCGCCGCCGGTCGCTGCTGCAAAGGCAGGTCGTCGACTGAAGCAGGTATCGGCCGAGCACCAGCGCCGCCGGTGAAGTCGCCCTCCGCCCAGGCCCGTAGCTTGTGGTACTGCAGCGGCGTTACCGCCAGCCACTCGCGGTTGTTGTCGAGCGGGAACTGGGTGTGGTCGCCGTACAGCTGTGGCACGGCCTGGGCCTGCGCCTTGACGAACGCGGGGTCGCGGAAGGTCGCGAATACGCGCTTGCGAAACGCCGCGTTGGCGGACGAGGCGTCGGCGAGCCGCTCGGGCATACCGTCTGAGAGCCAGTCCGCCGAACTCCCCCACCCGTTCGATTCGAAGAAGCCGGCGCTGACCCACTGCATGTCGACCAGCCGGGCGAAGATCGGCAGGATCTCATCCGCGAAGTCGACCGAACCGGGATCGAGCATCCCGGCATCGACGAGCGTGGAGCGAGCGGCGTCGTAGGCGGTGACCAGCCCCGTTGCGATCGCCGGCGCGTAGTTCGGCGGGGTCGAGACGACCCATGCCGGGTCCGCCTCGAGCACGCGGCCGCCGAGCTTGACGCTGGCCCGCACCACTCCGTCGCAGGCGTCGTCGGTCCAGCCCGGATTAGACGAGAAGCTGCCCAGCGGCGTCGAGTGCGGCGAGTAGCCGCGGCCCGGCGCGGGCATGAACACGAGCCGTCCGTCGCCGTCGGTCATCAGCTCACCGAGCGGCACGGGCTCGCCCAGGAACGAGCCGCCGTCGAGCGCAACCGGACCCGCTGTGATTCCGCGCACCGAGCGTCCCCGTGGTGCGACCGCCAGCGTCGCGCGGTCCTTGACATCGGTGTTGCGCAGCGGCACCGCGGGCGCGCCGGGGATGTCGAACGGCGTCCCGATCTCGTACCACGCGGGCTTGCTGTTGGCGACATTCACATGCCAGTTGATCTCGCCGTCGCGTGCGGAAAGCTCGCGCACCACGCGTCCGCGAGCATCGAGTCCGTACACCCTGAACCGCGCCGCCTGCCGCGCGATCGCGCCGCTCGCATCCTTGAAGCCGGCGCGCGCGTGCGGCAGCGCCCCCGGCACCTCGGGTCCGAAGAAGAAGCTGTCCGGGCTGTTCCCGACGCGGGCGATGCCGATCGCGGGATGGATCGCGACCCGGGTGATCCGGCGGATGTCGGCGCCCGAGGAGGAGCCGCACGCGGCGAGACCGCCCGTCGCGAGCATCGCGCCGGCAGCCGCGCTCGCGCGCAGAAACTCCGCCCTCGTCCTCAAACGCGCCCCGTCGACCACATCGGAAGACTAAGCGCAAACGCGGATCAACCGCTAGGGCACGAGCACGACCTTGCCGACATTGCGCCGCTCGGCGATGAACCGGTGCGCGCCCGGTGCGCGCTCAAACGGGAACGACTCCGCCACCACGGGCCGGATCGTCCCGTCCGCGAGCAGCTGCGTCAGCGGGCCTTTCCAGCGCTCCGCCGACCCCAGCTCGTCCCACAGCGTCAGCACGTTCAGCCCGATCACCGACTTCGAGGCCGACATCTGCTTGAGAAGGTTGAAGCGCGGCATCTGCAGCACGGTGGTGGCCGCGTGCAGCATGTTGCGGCGCTCCCCGCTGGCCACGGCGGACGCGCCGAAGCACACCAGCCGCCCGCCGGCCCGCAGCAACCCGTAGCTGCGGCGGAAGCTCGCGCCGCCGATCGCGTCCATCACGAGGTCGAGCTTCGGGACGCCACGCTCCCAGCCCTTCTGTGTGTAGTCGAGCGGATGGTCGACGCCGAAGCCGCGGATCGCGTCGTGCTTGCCGGGCGACGCGGTCCCCCAGACCTCCGCACCGGTGCGCTTGGCGATCTGCGTCGCCGCGATGCCGACGCCACCCGCCGCCGCGTGGATCAGCACGCGCTCACCGGGATGCAGGTTGCCCGCGCGGATCAGCGCCTCCCAGGCCGTCGCGTAGTTGATCGGGATCGCGGCGCCCTCCTCGAAGCTCAGCGCGTCGGGCAGCGAGACCACGCCGCTCGCAGAGGCAACCGCCTGCTCCGCGTAGCCGCCAAAGCGCGTCGGCGCGACCACCCGCTCACCGACCTGCAGATCCGCGCCGTCCCCACAGGCCGCCACCGTTCCCGCGACCTCGTAGCCGACCACGCAGGGCGGCTTTGGCGCGTCCGGATACAGGCCGGTACGGGCCATCGTGTCGGCAAAGTTGATCCCGGCTGCCTTGACCTCGATCAGCACCTCACCAGGCCCGGGCCGTGGGCCCGGGCGCTCTTGAACCTGGAGGACCTCAGGCGGCCCGTGAGAAGTGATGACAACCGCGCGCACCGCGCCACAACCCTACAGCGACACCGTCCGCCCCGCCTCGAATCCCTCGCCGGCCACGATCTCATCGACCACCTCGCGCGGGACGGCCGCGTCCGTCGTGACCGCCATTGCGGCGAGCCGGCCGTCGCCCGCCTCGGAACCATCCGCTTGGCGCCCGACCGCGGCGGAGACGATGTTGACGCCATGCTGCCCGAAGATCGTGCCGACACGCCCGATCATCCCGGGCACGTCGCTGTAGCGGAACAGCGTGATGTGATCCTCGAGCTGGACGTCGAACCGCTGATCCCAGGCCTCCAGCAGATGCGGGCGGTGCTGGCGTCCGATCAGCGTGCCTGCGACGCGCACGCGGCGGTTGCCGCCCGTGATGCTCACCCGGATCAGGTCGGTGTAGTCGCGCGCGACGTTGCGCTTGGTCTCCTCGACCTCGATCCCGCGCTCATCGGCCATCGACGGTGCGTTGACCTCGTTGACCTCCTCCTCGGTGTGGCCGCGCAGCACGCCGAGCAGCACCTCGATCGAGAGCAGCCGCGTGTCCCGCTCGGCGACGCGGCCGAGGAACTCGGTCTGCACGCGGTCGATCGACGATCCGCGCGCCAGCTCGATCGCGATCCGCCCGAGCGCCCGGCACAGCGGCACGAACGGCCCCAGCACCTCCCAGTCCTCGGCGGGGACCGCGGGCACATTGACCGCGCTCGTCACGACGCCGCCGGTAAGCGCGGCAACCACCTGCTCGGCGGCCTGGTAGCCGGCGCGGTCGGTCGCCTCCGCGGTCGACGCGCCGAGGTGCG
Source organism: uncultured Solirubrobacterales bacterium (assembly GCA_963824755.1). Taxonomy (GTDB): domain Bacteria; phylum Actinomycetota; class Thermoleophilia; order Solirubrobacterales; family Solirubrobacteraceae; genus Palsa-465. The sequence goes on from CAWGQT010000002.1 coordinate 639,633, forward strand.
GGGTCACGATCACGTTCGGATAGCCGAACAGCGGGTGCTCGGTCACCGGCTCTGAGCGAAACACGTCGAGCGCGGCTCCCGCGACCTTGCCCGAGTCGAGCGCAGCCTTCAGGTCCTCGTCGACCACCAGTGGCCCCCGGGCGACGTTCAGCACGCGAACGCCGTCCTTGCACTTGGCAAGTGCTTCGGCGTCGAGCCAGCCGACGGTGTCCGGCGTGTTCGGAAGATGCAGGGTGATGAAGTCGGCCTCGGCATACACCTCGTCGGAGGAGTCGGCCTTCTCCACGCCGAGCTCGCGGTAGCGCTCGGCCCCGACGTACGGGTCGTACGCGATCACGCGCATCCCGAAGCCCCGTGCGCGCTGCGCCACGAGCTGTCCGATCCGGCCGAAGCCGAGGATCCCCAGCGTCTTTTCGTAGAGCTCGACGCCGGAGAACTTCGAGCGCTCCCACTTGCCCGAGGTCAAGGACGCGTGCGCCTGGGGGACGTTGCGCGCGAGCGCGAGCAGCAGCGCCAGCGTGTGCTCGGCGGCCGTGATCACGTTCGATTGCGGCGCGTTGGCGACGACGATCCCGCGCTTGGTCGCGGCAGCGACATCGACGTTGTCCACGCCGACGCCCGCCCGTCCGACCGCCCGCAGCCGCGAGGCCTTGCCGATCAGCTCCGCGTCGAGCTTCGTGGCCGAGCGGATCAGCATCCCGTCGTACTCGCCGATCCGCTCCGCGAGCTGCTCGCGGTCCCACCCCGCGCCGACATCCACTTCGAAGTGCCGGCGCAGCAGCTCGATCCCGGAATCCCCGATCTTCTCCGCGACGAGGACCCTCATGACTGCCGCTCCAGGACCCAGTCGATGCATGCGGTCAGCGCCTGCACGTCGGCGGGATCGGTGGCCGGGAACATCGCGACCCGCAACTGGTTGCGGCCGAGCTTGCGGTACGGCTCGACGTCCACGATTCCGTTGGCGCGCAGCGTCGCCGCGATCCCCGCCGCGTCGATCTCGGTGTCGAAGTCGATCGTGCCGACGACCAGTGATCGCTTAGCCGGATCGGCGACGAACGGGGTGGCGTGCGCATGGCCTTCGGCCCACCCGTAGAGGTGAGCGCTCGAGGCCCGCGTCCGCGCCTCCATCGCCTCCAGGCCACCCTGGTCGAGCATCCAGTCAAGCTGATCGGCGAGAAGGAACAGCGTCGCGATCGCCGGCGTGTTGTAGGTCTGGTCCTTGAGCGAGTTCTCGAGCGCGGTCTTCAGCGAGAGAAACTCGGGGATCCACCGATCATGCTGCCCGGCGCCTGCGATCTCCTCGATCCGGGCGAGCGCGGCCGGGCTCAGCAGCGCGAGCCACAGACCGCCGTCGGACGCGAATCCTTTCTGGGGCGCGAAGTAGTACGCGTCTGCCTGCGAGACGTCGACCGGGAGTCCGCCGGCGCCCGAGGTGGCATCGATCAGCACGAGCGCATCGCCCGCGCCGGGCGGGCGGATCACCGGAACCATCACGCCGGTGGAGGTCTCGTTCTGCGCCCACGCGACGACGTCCGCGTCGCGAGCCTCGATGCCGATCGGGTCCGGCGCGTCGCCGGGATCCGCCGAATCGACGATCGGGTCGGCCAGGAACGGCGCGCCTCGTGTGCACGCCGCGAACTTCGAGGAGAACTCGCCGTAGGCCAGGTGCAGCGCCCGCTGCTGCACGAGGCAGCAGGTGGCGGCGTCCCAAAACGCCGTGCTGCCGCCGTTGCCGAGCACGACCTCGTAGTCCTCGGGCGGATCGAACAGTTCACGCAGCCCGGCGCGGACCCGCGCCACGAGCTGCTTGACCGGCTTCTGCCGGTGCGACGTGCCCATCACCGCCGCGCCGGCGCCGGCCAGGTGATCGAGCTGTTCCGGGCGCACCCGCGACGGGCCCGACCCGAATCGTCCGTCGGCGGGCTTGAGCTCGGCGGGTATCTGCAGCAGTGATGAGGTCTGGGTCATGCGCGGCTCCTGGAGGTTCGCGAGTTCAACATGCCCAGGCGCGCGGCGTTCACGGGCCGCCGCTCCCCGGTGGTCGCTTCCACCTGTGGCGCCAGTCACGACGGCCGCTCGGAGTCTACCGAGCATGCCGCACGATCTCCGTCAGGTCGGCCGCCCAGAACAGCCATCTTGCTCAAGAGCGCCGGCGGCCACCCGGGCTCATGAGCAATATGGTCGCCAGAGCAGCGGCAGCCACTTTGCTCATGAGCGCCGGCTCGGGCTCAACCGGTCCTCGCAACAGTAGCTGTCGAGGTGACGGTACCTCTCGTGGGGGATGGACTGGGGTGGCCGAGGGTCGGGCTGTCGTTGAGTTCTGGGCGGTTGGTCGTCTAGGCGTGACCTCCACGGCCTGACTCTGTCGTTCAGGGCGGCGAGGGGATCCGGGCCGGCGAGGCGCCAGGGAGCTTGCGGTTGGTTTAGCCGTGATCGCTCCCTTCCCCAGCCGCCGTTTCGGTGGCCGGCGTGAGCGGTGGGAGGGGCGCGGTGGCGAACGCGAGCCAGGGGGCAAGGGGCCTGCGCTTGAGCGGCTGCCACCCGCCGGCCGATCGTGCGTGGTTGGTTTAGATGGTTCTCAGGTACTCGTTGAGCGCTTCGGCGGGCGTCTTCCAGCCGAGCGTCTTGCGCGGTCGGCTGTTCAGCGCGGAGGCGACCGCAGCGAGGTCCTCGGCGCTGTGTCTGGAGAGGTCGGTGCCTTTCGGGAAGTACTGGCGCAGCAGCCCGTTGGTGTTCTCATTGGTGCCGCGCTGCCACGGACTGTGTGGATCGCAGAAGTACACCGGCAGGCCGGTCTCGATCCGCAGCTGGGCGTGTTGGGCCATCTCGGTGCCCTGGTCCCAGGTCAGCGAGCGGCGCAGCTGCTCAGGCAGCGTGACGATCGTCCTGGCGATCGCGTCGCGGACCGCCTCGGCGCCGTGCCCCGTTAGCGCGGGGCCGTCCTTTACTCCCGGCGCTTGGCCGGTCATCGGCGGGAGGTAGAGCAGCATCGTAAAGCGGGTTGAGCGCTCCACCAGCGTGCCGATCGCCGAGCTCCTCGCTCCGATGATGAGGTCGCCTTCCCAATGGCCGGGAACCGCCCTGTCCTGGGCTTCGGCGGGGCGTTGGCTGATCATCACCTCGTCGCTGACGAACCCGCGACCGCGACCGCTGGTGCGAGCTCTCGGGACCCGCAACGCCCGCCCGGTCCGCAGACAGGCCGTCAGCTCACGCCGCAACGCGCCACGCCCCTGAACGTACAGCGACTGGTAGATCGCCTCGTGCGAGATACGCATTGACTCATCATCGGGGAACTCCAAGCGCAGGCGATTGGAAATCTGCTCAGGGCTCCACGCCCTCGCCCAGCGCCGATCCTTGCGCAGACCGTGACGCCGCCCGATCCACCTCACCCCAGGACCGTCGAGAGCCGTCCCATCGGGCCGCTTGACAGCTCCCGACAGACGGTCCTGCACATACCGTCGCAGCCCGGCGTTCACGACCAGCTTCGCCGGCTTCGCACGCCGAGCCCGCCGGTCCGCGTACCGCTGCGCCGAGCTCGCCCGATACTCAACGACGCCGCCACACCTCACGACGTTCCGACGCAACTCACGAGAGATCGTCGACGGCGAACGCCCGAGCTGACGAGCGATCCCCCGCACCCCACACCCCCCAGCGCGCAGGATCGCGATCTCCTCCCGCTCAGCGAACGACAGATAACGCCCCGACAACGGCGCCTGGGTAACGGTCGGCATCCCCCCACCCTTCCGAAACCACCGGACACCAACCGCCGGCGACACGCCCGCCTGGACACCAGCCTCCCGGCTACTGAGCCCTCGCGCGACCGCCGCCCAGAAACGCACCCGATGCTCCCGCCGCCCAGACGGCAGACGCCCCGGCGAACGCACCCGCGCAAAATCCGAAGCCCGACTTCTCTCGCCCATCGCAACTCCTCTCGGTCAAGGTGTTGCGACGACCAGATGAATCCGCCCGGCCGTCGTCCGCGCTTATGAGCAATGTGGTCGTTGGGGCGGCCTACTCCTCGAACTCGGTGTCGATCCAGTCCATCTGCGAGCGCAGCTCGCGCCCGACGATCTCGACCTGGTGCCCGGCCTGCTCCTCGCGCATCCGCTTGAAGTTCTCCTGGCCGGCGCGATTCTCCGCGATCCACTCCCGCGCGAAGTCACCCGACTGGATGTCGGCCAGGGTCTTCTTCATCGCCTCGCGGGTCGGCTCGCCGATGATCCGCTTGCCGCGGGTCAGGTCGCCGTATTCGGCCGTGTTCGAGATCGAGTAGCGCATCCCGGCGATGCCCTTCTCGTACATCAGGTCGACGATCAGCTTGAGCTCGTGCAGGCACTCGAAGTACGCAAGGCGCGGGTCATAGCCGGCGTCGACGAGGGTCTCGTAGCCCGCCCGGACGAGCTCGGTGACGCCACCGCACAGCACCGCCTGCTCCCCGAACAGATCGGTTTCGGTTTCGTCCTTGAAGGTCGTCTCGATCACGCCGCCGCGCGTGCAGCCGATCCCCTTCGCGTACGCGAGCGCCATCTCCAGCGCTCTGCCGGTCGGGTTCTGGTGCACGGCCACAAGCCCCGGGACGCCCGATCCCTCGAGGAACTGCCGCCGGACGAGATGACCCGGCCCCTTCGGCGCGACCAGCGTCACATCGACATCGGGCGGTGGCACGACCTCCTCGTAATGGATCGAGAAGCCGTGGCCGAACATCAGCATGTTGCCGGCCGCCATCCCGTCCTTGACCCCGCCCTCCCAGACGGAGCGGTGCAGCTCGTCCGGGACCAGCATCATCACGATGTCGCCGCGGCTGGCGGCGTCGGCCGGCTCGAGCACCTCCAGCCCGTGCCCGCGCGCCGTCTCGACGCTCTTCGACGAGCCCCGCAATCCGACGACCACCGACACGCCGGAGTCCTTGAGGTTGAGGGCGTGGGCATGGCCCTGCGAGCCATAGCCGATGATCGCGACGGTCTTGCCGTCGAGCAGTCTTAGGTCGGCGTCGTCGTCATAGAACATGGCGCAGGAGCGTAGCTAGTTCGCGCTGAAGAGCTAGTGGCGACTCCTCGCCCGCGCAGCGGAGCGGCAAATCCCCCGCGAGTCGGAGGACACGCGAACCGAGCTTGGCTACCGTGGCTTGCATGATCAAGCCAGCCCGTTCCCAGCTCAAACGTGCCTCCGTCGGCCTGATCGCGGTCGCGGTCGCGACCGCCGTGGCCGCCTGCGGCTCCTCCTCGTCGTCGTCCAGTACCTCGTCCGCCAGCGGCCCCGGCGCGTCCGTCGCCGGCTCTGGGATCTCCGGCGCGCAGCTCCAGGCGCGCGTCAAGCTGGCCGAGTGCGCGCGCGCCCACGGCATCAACATCCCTGATCCCGGCGCCGACGGCACCTACGGCGGTGTCGTCTCGATCGCCCGCCTCACCTCGCAGTACGGCCAGGTGAAGCTGACCTCGGTGGAGCAGCAATGCCGGCAGTACCTGGTCGCGGCCTTCCCGGTGCTGGCGGAGTCTCCCGCGCAGCGAGCGGCCCGGCGCCAGCAGCTGTTCAAGTTCGCCGCCTGCATGCGCTCGCATGGCGTGCCGAGCTTCCCTGATCCGGGCAGCGCCGCGACGAGCTTGAAAGGCACCGTGGACCCCCAATCGCCCGCCTTCAAATCCGCCCTGACGGCATGCCAGACCCTGCTCCCGGCGAGGCCAGGCGCCGGCGGCTAAGCAGTAACGCGTAGCCCGGCGGAGTGAGGTCAACACGGTGTTGGCAAACGTGTAAACCGAACCCGCAGGTACCATTGTGGAGTTACCCCGACGGCGTTGGCGGGATCCCAGTTCGGGCTGTCGATGGATTACCACGTGCTGGTCGCGGTGTTCTCGATCTTCGCGACGCTAGACCAACCCGGCAGGCAGGATCGCTCGCCGTGCCAGCGAACTGACTTTCGCGGCTCAAGGGTTTCGTCGAACTTGACGAAACAACTGGAGGGATAGCTGCAGTTCCCTTGTGCACAAAAGGACTTCCGATCTCCAGCCGTCCAAGACATCTATTCGCGCTAGCCGCCGTCCTCGCGATCGCGCTGCTCGCGACCCCTGCCGCAAATGCAAGCACCCTGGGCATACGGGTCTCGGGCAATCGCCTCCTCGATGGCGCCGGCGCGCCGCTCAGCGTCGCCGGCGTCAACCGTTCAGGCGCTGAGTACGCCTGCGCCGAGGGGTGGGGAATCTTCGATGGACCCGTCGATGACGCGTCGATCGCCGCGATCGCCTCGTGGGGAGTGAACGCGGTCCGCCTGCCGCTCAACGAGGACTGCTGGTTGGGGATCAACGGCGTCAACCCCGCCTACGGTGGTGCGAACTACCAGGCGGCGATCGAGGACTACGTCAACCGGCTCCTCGCGCACGGCCTGGACGTGATCCTCGACCTGCACTGGGGCGCTCCCGGCGCGCAGCTCGCGCTCGGCCAGGAGGAGGCGCCGGACGCCGACCACGCCCCGGACTTCTGGTCCTCGGTCGCCGCCCAGTTCAAGGGCGTCAGCGGCATCGCCTATGACCTGTTCAACGAGCCGCACGACATCTCGTGGTCGTGCTGGCTCAATGGCTGCTTCACGCCCGAGTTCTACGAGGCGGCCGGCGAGCAACAGCTGATCAACGCCGTGCGGGACACGGGAGCGACACAACCGGTCATCGTCGAGGGCCTCGACTGGGGCGGGGATCTCTCCAGCTGGCTCGCCAACGAGCCGAGCGATCCCGCGCAGCAGATGGTCGCCGGCTGGCACACGTACAACTTCGGATCCTGCAACAACGTGTCGTGCTGGAACCAGACGGTCGCGCCGGTCGCGTCACAGGTCCCGGTCCTGGCGACGGAGGTGGGCGAGGACGACTGCGCCGGCAACTACCTGAGCGCTCTCCTCCCATGGGCCGACAGCCACGAGATCGGTTACCTGGCATGGGCGTGGAACGCGGCCAGCTGTGGTGCCGGACCGTCGCTGATCGCCGACTACACCGGAACGCCGACGCCGTACGGCGCCTGGTACAAGGCTTACCTCGCCAGCCGCCCGGCGCCGGCCCCGACGCCACCGCCGACCCCCACCCCGAACCCGCCCCCAACCCCACCACCGCCAAAGCCTTCCCGCAAGCCGACCACGCGGTTTGACTTCGAAAACGGCACGACCCAGGGGTGGGCACTGCGCTGGGGCCACAAGCTCGCCGTCGCCAACGAGAAGGGGATCGCGTACTCCGGCTCACACGGCCTCTCACTCTCGATCTCCGGCGCGGGGTCGCCGGCGGCCGGCGCCACCACGAACCTCCATGGCATCGGGCGACGGACCATCGTCACCTACCACCTTTGGGAGCCCGCCCACGCATCCATAAGCGTTTCGCCCGCGCTACTCGACTCAGCCAGCCACAAGGTCGTGCTGGCGAACCAAACCCTCAAACCCGGATGGAACACCGTCAAGTTCACGATCCCCACCAAGGTCTCGAGCGTTCACATGCTCGGCCTGAAGATCAACAACCGGGGCGGCTGGACGGGACGCCTCGTGCTCGACGCGATCTCAATCACCCCCGATTGAGTCAGGAACACCGACCAGCGCGCCGATCTGGTTTGCCGCGTTGATCACGCTCGTGAACGCCCAACACAGACCGAGCGGTAGAGGAAGGCAACCCGCCTACCGACGCGAGCAGATCTTGCAGCCGCGCCAGCGCGCCCTCGACCGTGACCGTGAATGTCGCGGTAACCGGACTGTTGGAATCGTCGGCGTCGCTCACCGTGCAGGTCACCGTCGTCGTCGCGATTGCGAACAGCGACCCCGACGCGGGCAGACAACCCACGATCGGCGTCTCGCCACCCTCATCGACAACCGTCGGCGGCGTGTAGCTCACGACAAACCACCAGTAATCACCGGCCTGCAGAGGCGTGAACCCCGCCGACGGGTGATACGTGCTATTGCCGTTCACATTCGCGGTCCCCACCGTCGTCCCGGCAGAGCAATCACTAGGCGCGGTGGACTGCGGGCCGAGCACCTTGGAGGTGACCGTTCCCGTAGGCGACGCGCCACCGGACAGCGCCCCAGAGATCGACGACGCCAAGACCGCCGAACCAGCCGGCCCGCTTGCCGGCGCTGACGCGGTCAGTGACGGGCTTGCGAAGCTCGAGCGAAACACGTACGCCGCGCCCCTGGTGCTGCTGACGAACGAAGCGCCGAGCAGCGCGGTCGTCGCATCCGAGGACAAGGCCGCCGATTGGCCGAGCGCGTCACTGGCAGAGCCGCCCGCGTTCGTCAGCGTCGCGGTCGGCGTCCAGCTCGAGGACCACGACCCCTCCCCCGACAGATGAAACACGTAGGCCGCGCCCTTGTTGCCGCCAACGCCGGAGGCGCCGACGAGCGCGGTCGTCCCATCCGATGACAGCGCCACCGAGGCGCCCAGCTGGTCACCCGCGGAACCGCCCGCGTTGGTGAGCGCCGCGGTCGGCGTCGAGGTGCTCGTCCACGTCGGGTCGATCGTCACCGGAAAGCGCGCGTGGGTGACATCGACCACGATCCGCACACCGGCCGTGCCGGCCACAAACCGCGAACCCAGCACGCGCCCCGACGCGTCAACACTGCGAAGCCCCGCCGCCCGCACCGATCAGCACTCGAACTGACAGCGACGGCGCCCGCACGGCCTAGCCACCTCGCGCAGGCGCGATCCCCGAAACCAACGGCGCCACCCCCAAACCGACCGGCGCACCACCAAACCTCGCGTGGATCGCCCGCAGCAACCCCGCGGGAACCGCCCGACCCGAAGCGCCGACGCGCTAACCAACGAACCCGACCACGGCGCGACCAACCACACAGCGCCCGCAGCCACAATCACCACGACCGCCCCGAGATTACGTCGCGCCATGCCCACGCCCCTCATCCGGTCCACTTCCCTCGGACGGGACCCTGAGTCAGGCGCCCAGGGACTAGCGCTCAGAACGTAGTGGCATTCGTCGTCTAACGCAAGCCGCCCAACGGCAAGCTCACGCCGAGGCCGCCGCCACCAGCGACCGTCCCGGAAAGACGATTGTCCCGTCCTCGCGTGTGTACGGCTCGAGCCGCAGCGCAATCCGCTCCCGCACCGCCTCCTGCTGCTCCGCCGACAATCCCTCATACACCTCGAAGAACATCCGCGACACATCCAGCGTCTCCGCGAGAAACTCATCGACGTCCGCAGAGGACCGCCCCACATCGACCTCTTCGACCGCCACCTCGACGAACCCCGCCGACTCGAGCATCTCCTGCAGCACCCCGGGGCCCGCGAGCGCGAACATCCCCGGGGCGTCGGGATCGGGCGGCTCCGCGAGCCCGAGCTCGATCAGCGCCTTGGGCGCGACGGTCGCCCACGGGTTCGCATCGGCCACATCCCAGACCGCCAGCGCGATCCGACCCCCCGGCCGCAGCACCCGCCGGGCTTCGGCAAGCGCCGCAGCCGGATCAACCACCAGCATGAATCCCCACCGGCACAGCACGGCGTCGACGTCCGCGGTCGGCAGGTCGAGCCACTCGAGCTGCAGCTCCTTGAACTCGACGTTGTCGATGCCAAGCGACGCGGCCCGCTCGCGGGCGACGGACAGCATCTCCGACGACGCGTCGCTGGAGACGAGCGTGCCGCCAGCTCGCAGCAGCTCGGCCGCCATGAATCCGGTGTCGCCGGGACCGGCTGCGAGCTCGAGCACGCGCTGACCCGGCTGCAATCCCAGATGCTCGATCATCCACACCGACACCGGCATCCCGATGTCTCTGATCCGTGACGCGCGCCGTCCCCACCCGGCCGCAGCCCGCTCCCACCGCTCGGCCATGAGTGCCCGTTGTTCGTCCGCTTCCATACCTACGCCTCCCCTCCGTCTAGCAATCGCCGCGACGCCGCCTCGATCTGCGCGCTCAACCGCTGCTGGAAGATCGCCATCAGCGCCTCCGACGCGATCGGGCGCAGCCGCTCGACCGCCTCCTCGACGTCGGGCCACATCTCGTCGGGCATGTCGGCCTGCTGGAAGGGCCTCCACACCTCAGCGAGGAACAATTTCACGAACGACTTCGAGACCGCATCGCAGTGCCGCTCGATCTCTTCGAGCAACGAGAGCGCGCTGCGTACCGATACCCCGTGGCGCACCGCGTCCTCCGCCAGCGCCAGCAGCGACGGGCTCGGCACCTCGAAGCGCCCCTCCCCCGCCGGCACTAGCACGCCGAGCCGCTCGGCCTGCGCGAGCACCGCCGGCGCGTCCGTGCTCGAGACGCGAAAGCGCCGGCCAAGCTCCGCGATCGTCAGCGTCTCTGGAGGCTCGGTGGCGGCCGCCGCCTGCAGCGCGTGCTTGAAGCGCAGCATCGGGCCGGCGGCGCCGTCGGCCTCCTCGATCAACCGCTTGATCCCGCTCAGGTTGAAGCCGTCGTCCTGCAGCTCGCGGATCAGCCGCAGCCGCGCGACGTGCTCGGGGCCGTAGTAGCCGACCCGCATCCGGACCTCCGGCGGCGCCAGCAGGCCGCGCGCCTGGTGCGCGCGTATGTTGCGCACCGACATCCCGGACTCGGCCGCCAGCTGCTCGACGGTCAGCGTATTCGGACTCTCAAACGCGTCGCTCGCCAAGGACGCCACGCCCTCACGCTAGCTCACGGCGCAGCAGCTTGCCGAAATCGGTGCGGGGCAGCCGCGGCACGATCTCGACCGCCTTGGGGATCTTGAACGCAGCTAAACGCCCCACGCAGAACTCACGCAACTCCGGCGCCTCGACTGACGCGCCCTCGCACAGCACCACCCGCGCGATCACCGCCTCGCCCCACTCGTCATCCGCCCGTCCGAACACGGCGACGTCCGCGACCGCTGGATGCTCAAGCAGCACCGCTTCAACCTCGGCCGGAGCGACGTTCTCGCCGCCGGTGATGATCGTGTCCGCCTTGCGGCCGGTGATCGTGAGTCGGCCCCGACCGTCCAGCGCCCCGAGATCGCCGGTGTGGAGCCACCCATCGGAGGCCACCGCTGCCGAAGAGACAATCGGTCCGCGGACGAGCAGCTCCCCATCGGAGGCGATCCGCAGCTCGACGCCCGGGAGCGGCCATCTGTGCGTGGCGATCTGCGAGCACGCTTCGGTCATCCCGTATGACGGCGCGACCGGCACTCCGGCGTCGAGCGCGCGCCACATCAGGGGCCTCGGGATCGGCCCGCCGCCGAGCAGCGCCCAGCGCAACGCCGGCGGCTCGCGCAGGCCGGCGTCGAGCAGCCGCGCGAGCATCGTCGGGACGACCGAGACGAGCGTGATGCGCTCGGCCGGGTCCATCAGCAGCGCACACGCCGCCGCCGCGTCGAAACGCTCCTGCAACACGACCGTTGTCCCGTAGACCGCGCTGCGGATCAGGATCGACAGCCCTCCGACGTGCACCAGCGGCAGCGGACACAGCCAGCGCTCCTCGAGATCGAACCCGAGCGCGACCGCGGAGCCGAGTGCGTTCGCGAGCCAATTGCCGAACGTGAGCGAGACGGGCCGGGGTGCCGAGGTCGTCCCCGATGTGTGCATCAGGGTCGCAACCGCCTCGAGCGACAGCGGCTCGCGGATGAACCGCCCCGCCCGCCCCGCCAGCGGCTCATCGACGACGAGGGCCGCGCCGGCGGCCCTCGCCGCCCGCTCGACCCCGCCGAGCCTCAGATCGATCGGGACGGCCACGGCACCGCACAGAAAGCAGCCATGGACCACGACCGCGAACTCCACGCCGGCGGGCAGCGCGATCGCGACGTGATCTCCCGGCGAGACGCCGCGCTCGATCAGCGCACCTGCCACCGCGCGCGCCGACTCCAGCAGGCGGCCGTAGGTGACCCCCGCGACGGCCTCGCGGTCCCCGTAGCGCAAAGCTGCTTGCTCGAGCCAGTGATCCATGACCGAAACGGTAGTCTCAAGCGCCGCATGACCGTTGTCTGGAAACCCGCGGGTGGGCGGGATCGATACACCGACATCCGTTACGAGCTCGCCACCGGCGAAGATTGGGATCCCGCGCTCCCCACGATCGCGAAGATCACGATCAACCGCCCCGAGGTCCGCAACGCTTTCCGCCCCGAGACGGTCGTCGAGCTGATCGACGCGTTCACCGCGGCCCGCGAGGATCAGAGCGTCGGCGTCGTGATCCTCACCGGCGAGGGGCCCGACGCGTTCTGCTCGGGCGGCGACCAGCGCGTGCGCGGCAGCCGTGGCGGCTACGTCGAGGACGCCGGGCGGGCGGGATCCGATCAAACCGGGCGGCACACCGCGGTCGGCCGGTTCCACGTCACCGACCTGCATGTCCAGATCCGCCGCATGCCCAAGCCGGTGGTGGCAATGGTCGCCGGCTACGCCGTCGGCGGCGGCCATGTGCTGCACGTGATCTGCGATTTGACGATCGCCGCCGATAACGCCCGCTTCGGCCAGACCGGGCCGAAGGTCGGGTCGTTCGACGGCGGCTTCGGGGCGACCGTGCTCAGCCGGCTCGTGGGGCCGAAGAAGGCCAAGGAGATCTGGTTTCTATGCCGCCAGTACGACGCGCACGAGGCGCTCGAGATGGGTCTGGTCAACACGGTCGTCCCGCTGGATCAGCTCGAGGCCGAGACGGTCGGGTGGTGTCGCGAGATGCTCGCGCTCTCCCCCTTCGCCCTGCGCATGCTGAAGGCGAGCTTCAACGCCGACGAGGACGGGCTGTCCGGGATCCAGCAGCTGGCCCACGACGCGAATCTCCTGTTCTACATGAGCGAAGAGGCCCAGGAGGGTCGCAACGCGTACATCGAGAAGCGCCGGCCGGACTTCTCGAAGTTTCCCCGGCGGGCCTGATGTCTTCCGTGGCCACGCCGAGCGGCGTCCGCATCTGGCTGATGGCGGCGCGCATCCGTACGCTGCCGGCGTCGATCGCGCCGGTGCTGGTCGGCACCGCGCTGGCCGGCTACGCCCATGTGTTCCATCCGCTTCGCTTCATCGCGGCGCTGATCGTCGCAATCTTCATCCAGGTCGGCACGAACCTCTCAAACGACTACTCCGACGCCCGCCGCGGCGCCGACAGCGAGGACCGCCTCGGGCCCGTCCGCGTGACCGCGGGCGGCCTGGTCCCGCCGGACCAGGTGCTGCGCGCGACGTACGTGTCGTTCGGGATTGCGGTGCTCGCCGGCATCTACCTGACCGCGGTCGCGGGCTGGGGCCTCTTGCTCGTCGGGGCCGCCTCGATCCTCGCCGGCGTGCTCTACACCGGCGGGCCGCGACCGTACGGCTACGAGGGCCTCGGCGAGCTGTTCGTGTTCCTGTTCTTCGGGCTCGTCGCGGTGACCGGCTCCTACTACGTGCAGGTCGAGCACCTCAGCTGGGAAGCGTTCGCGCTCGCGGTGCCGGTCGGACTCCTGGCCTCCGCGATCCTCGTGGTCAACAACGTCCGCGACATCGACACCGACCGCCGCGCCGGCAAGAAGACGCTGGCGGTGCGCCTCGGTCGCGAACCGACCCGAAACATGTTCGCGCTGATCGTCTACATCTCCTACTTCCTGGCGGAGGTCCCCTGGGTCCTGGGACCGCTGACCGGCTGGCTGCTGCTGCCGTGGCTGACCCTGCCGCTCGCGGCGCCGGTCGTACGCGCGGTCCGCAATCGCACCGACGGCCCGGTGCTGAACCAGGCGCTCGCCCAGTGCGGCCAGCTGCAGCTCGCCTTCTGCTTGCTGCTGTCAGCCGGAATCCTGCTGAGCCGGTGAGGCTCGAGACTGGGTTTATAGAGGCGCGCTTGCGCGCGCCTTTTGTTTCGGCCTCGCGCACGGTCCGCAGTCGCGAGCTGCTGCTGCTCTCGCTGCAGGACGAGGACGGCGTCACCGGATACGGCGAGGCCGCGCCGCTCGGCATCGCGATCGACGACGTCCGCGCCGCGATCGAGGACTGCCGGCCGGCGCTCGAGTCCTCAGACGGCTCGGAGTGGGCCGACTTGCTGGCTGAGTGCGAGCGCCTCGCCGTACTCCCCCAGGCGCTCGCGGCGATCGACCTCGCGCTCTGGGATATGGCAGGCAAGCGCGCCGGCCGGCCGGTGTGGCAACTGCTCGGCGCGCGTCAGGCGGCGCCGGTCGAGCTCAACGCGACGATCGCGGCCGAGGACCGCGCCGGCGCGGCCGAGCAGGCCGCGGCCGCGCGGGCGGCCGGCTTTCGGTGCGTGAAGGTGAAGGTGGGCCTCGGCGATGACGCCGGGCGGCTCGCCGCCCTCCGCGCCGCGGCCGGACCCGAGATGGCGATCCGGCTCGACGCCAACGGCGCGTGGTCCGTCGAGGAGGCCCTCGCCTCGCTACGGGTGCTCGAACCGGCCGGGCTCGAGTTCTGCGAGGAGCCGGTCAACGGGCTCGACGCGCTCGCCGAGGTGTCCGCCCAGACCACGATCCCGATCTCGCTCGACGAGTCAACGGCGCTCCCCGGTGCGCTTGAGCACCGAGTCTGCGACGCCGCCTGCCTGAAGATCTCGCGCTGCGGCGGGATCGCCGCCACCCTCGACGCCGCACGCCGCGCCCGCGCCGCCGGCTACGAGATCTACCTCGCCTCGATGCTCGACGGCCCGCTTGGCATCGCCGCCGCGCTGCACGCGGCGGCCGCGATCGTCCCGGACCACCCCTGCGGCCTCGCCACCTTGTCGGTGTTCGACGGACGCGAGGATCCCCTGCCGCCGAGCGGCGGCGCGATCGCGCCCCCGGCAGGGCCCGGCCTCGGCGATGGGCTGCTCAGGTGGTACCGCGGCTAACTCAGCAGAGGAGCCCGCCCGGCTCGGGCTTGAGGATGATGCCGGCCGTGGCCGAGGCGTTGAAGAGAGCGTCGAAGCCCACCGCGATCCGGTATCGGGTCTTCTTCTTGATCACTACGCGCTTGATGTTGACTCCACCGCCGGCGCCACCCTTCCCCTGGTTCAGCGAGGAGTAGCCGTTGACCTTGAGGAACGTGCTCGAGCTGCCGTAGGGGATCAGGTAGGTCCCGGGCTTGCGCGCGCCGCCGACCCGGAGCGTCATCGAGAAGCCGTCGCCGCTGCCTCGCGCCTTGAAGGCGCCGCCGCTGAAGCTGCAGGAGCCGGATGTGATGTGTCCGAGCGTGGCCAGGGTGTGGTCGTCGATCACCGCGATGCCGTGGCCGGGCGCGCCGCCCCCGCCCCCGCCCCCGCCGGGCTCGTCGGGATGGCAGTACTCGTCGAGTGAATGGTAGAGGACGTTGCCCACCCCGGCCTGGTTACCGCCCGTCAGCGCCAGGAAGATCGGGTCGGCGTTGATGTCCTCGTGGTCGGGAACGGTCCCCGAGCTTCCGGGCGGGCAGGTGCAGCCCCCGCCCATGCAGATCCACCGCACACCTGAGATCACGCCGAGATCGCCCCCCGGACCGGTTGCAGCGCGCACCGTACCTGCCGCGGGGACGATCGAGATCAGCGGCCGGTCAGGGTTCGCGGACGCGGCGTACAGCGACAGCGAGTAGGGGGAGGACTCGATTCTGGAAGTCGAGCCGAGCACTTCCAGCGGGGACTCCACATTGCTCGGGGAAATCGCGTACGGATCCGTCTGGTTCCAGGGCGGCCCCCCTGCTCTGAGGCGGAGCGCGGCCGACGCCCACGTCGACACAAACGCGCTGCTCGTGCCACCCGCCTGCACGAACGCGGCGGGACCGCTGCCAGCGTTGAGGATCGCCGGGATCTTGGCCCACAGGCTGCCCCTGCCGCCGACCTGCTCCGCGTAGCCCCAGAACCCGACACCGTCGTAGGTCCGGCCAAGCACCGAAGCATTCGTCGTCGCGAGATACTCCACGTAGTGGGCGTCGCCGACCGGCGCGGGGACGGGATCCACGGCGAGCGCCGCCCAGTCCGCCATGCCCTCCTTGATCCACAACCCGAGCTGCGGCCAGTTGGGGTCGATCACGAACTGGAAGCAGTGAAACACCTCATGTGCGAGGAACAGCTGCCGGAACTGGGGTGTGGAGTTCTGTCCGGACGGCGCAACGCGGACGCGACAGTAGGCCACTGGGTTCCCCGGAGCCCAATCGCCGTTCGCGTCGACCGGCAGCGCATCCGCAGAACCCGTCGGGATTTCCGACGCCCTGAACACGCGAACGGTCGGCACCTGCACACCGGGCAGCTTCGCGGCGAACACGCGAACCCACTGTTGCGCGATTGCCTGATATGCCGGGTCCGGGACCAGCGTGGCGTCCGCCGCCCGGCCGACCCGGGGCGAGCTCGAGTCATGCGGCGCACCGAGCTTGGAGTCGATCGCCTTCTGCTGGGCTCGGCTGAGCTTGCTCCATTCCTTAGCGACCATCCCGATCGCGATCGTGCCCGACTGGAGCTCGGCCTCCGCGCCGGTGGGACGCCGCGCTCCCGGCAGCGACCCGTAGGCGATCGCGAACATCCGTAGCGCCACCTGCGACGTGAACGAACCGGTCGGGCTGACCTGGTCGAGCGTGCGCTGCCACGGCGTCAGCGCCAGCACTCGCGCGAGGCGCGCGGCGAGCGTCGCGGCGTATCCCTTTGCCAGGGTCGCGACGATCTTCCGCTGCTGGCTGGGCACGGTCAGCCGCACGACCGCGACGGCCCGGCGGACGCGCAAGAGCACGATCGCGGTCGCCGTCCCCTTGCGCGATTTGGGCCGCAGCACCTTGCCCTTGGACAGGGCACGGCGAGCGGCTCCGACGGAGCGCAGCGTGAACGTCCCCGTGAGCAGCCGTTC
Organism: uncultured Solirubrobacterales bacterium; assembly: GCA_963824755.1. Lineage (GTDB taxonomy): Bacteria > Actinomycetota > Thermoleophilia > Solirubrobacterales > Solirubrobacteraceae > Palsa-465. Next base: position 656,294 of record CAWGQT010000002.1, read on the forward strand.
CTTACCGGCGCTGAACGCAGCCCCGGCAATCTCGGCGTGTGCCAGCAATCCGCGGCGGATCGCAGTGCCGAGCGCGAAGCGGGCGAATCGCGCGCCGCGTCCTGCGGGCTTCAGTCCCGGTACGTCGCCGGTTACGAGGGTGGATCCGTCGTCGATCGCGGCTCCGGCCTTGACGCAGCGCCACTGGCCACCGACGTACGAGGCCACCTTCTTACCGCAGTTGGGCGTCGGTGGGAGCGGGCCGACCACGGTCCCGCCGCCGCCGAGCAGCCGCGCGATCCCGAACTGCAACCCACCGGTGACACCGGCGACTACGATATTGCCGTCGCTCTGCACCGCCAGGGCGCGGGCGACCGCGAGGCCGTCGCCGCCCGCGAACGGGATCCTCGTCTTGCCGCCGGTACCGAACGTCGCGTCGAGCGCGCCGGCCGCGCTGAGCCGTGCGACCGCGAACCCATCGGACGTGCTGCTCAGCACGCCCCCCGCGACGAGGATCTTCCCGTCGCCCTGTAGGGCGACGGCACGGCCGATGTCCTGGCCGCCGAAGTCGACGGTTTTCTTCCCGCCGGTCCCGAAGGTTGTGTCGAGCGAGCCGTCAGCGCCCAACCGGGCGACTGCGACGTCTCCGCCGCCGGCACCGTTGGTCGTGTCGCCGGCGAGCACGACCTTGCCGTCGGCCTGCACGGCAACCGCGTCGGCCCCGTCGTCCCCGCCGAAGTCGACGTTGGTCTTACCGCCGGTCCCGAACGTCGGGTCGAGCGAGCCGTCGGCGTTCAGACGCGCCGCGGCGAAGTCGTGCCCATTGCCGGCGTCCGTGTCGCCGGCGAGCACGATCCGGCCGTCCGGCGTCAGCGCGGCCCCACGGACGAAGTCGTTGCCACCGAAGTCCACCGTCGCCGTGCCGTCGGTCCCGAACGTGGTGTCGAGCGTGCCGTCGGCGTTCAGGCGGGCTGCGGCGAAGTCGCTCTGCGTGTCCGGCGACGTCGTGCTGCCGGCAAGGACGATCTTGCCGTCAGGCGTGACGAGAACGGCGGTGGCAACCTCCCCGGTTCCCCCGAAGGTGAATGTCGCCGTACCGCCGGACCCGAACGTCGGGTCGAGCGTGCCGTCTGCGTTCAGGCGGGCGACGGCGAACTGCTCCCCCGAATTGTCGGTCGTCTCCCCGGCGACGAGGATCTTGCCATCGCGCTGCAGCGCAACGGCAAAGGCGCTGTCGTCGCCGCCGAAGTCGATCTTCGTCGTTCCGCCGTTCCCAAAGCCGGCATCGAGCTTGCCGTTGGCGTTGACCCGAGCGACCGCGAAGTCACCCTGCGTGGTCCCGGCCGAGGTCTGACCGGCGACCACGATCTTGCCGTTGGATTGGAGTGCCTCGGCCCAGGCGCTGTCGCTCCCGCCGAAGCTGATCGAGGTCTTCCCGCCCGAGCCGAACGCCGGATCCAGTCCGCCCTGTCCGCTCGCCGCGGCGCCGGGCGAGACGGCGAGTGAAAGGCAGGCAAGCGACGCCACCGCGAATCCCGCCCCGTGCGACCATCCACGTCTCACCGTGCGGCAAGTTAGTCGCAGCTCACCGGCCGCGCAACCCCACAGTTTTGCGCGTGCCACCCCGAGGTTTCATCACGGCGTCTGCCGCTGCGCGAGGCGCGCGAACAAGCCGTCCGCCGCGAGCAGTTCATCGAACGCACCCTGCTCGACCACTTGCCCCTGGTCGAGGACGACGATACGGTCGGCGTGGCGCACCGTGCTGAGCCGGTGGGCGGCGACGACGCGGGTGACCCCGAGCGCGGTGAGGTTGTCGCTGACGATGCGCTGCGTGCTGTTGTCAAGCTGGCTGGTCGCCTCGTCCAGGAGCAGGATCCGCGGCTCGCGAACGAGCGCGCGGGCCAGCAGGATCCGCTGCAGCTGACCGCCGGAGAAGCCAGTGCCGCCTTCGGGTACGACGGTCGACATCCCCATCGGCATCGCGCGGATATCGGCCGCGATTTCGGCCAGCTCGGCCGCGCGCCAGGCCGCCTCGGGTCCGAGCGGCAGCGAGCCGAGGATGTTGGTCATGAGCGAGCCCGCCGTGACCCGCGCGCCCTGGATGACGGTGCCCATCTGGCGGCGCACGGCCTCGAGGTCCAGCCCGCGCAGCGCCCTGCCGTCCAGCAGGACCTCGCCCTCCCACGGAAATTCGAACCCCAGCAGCAGCCGCAGCACCGTCGACTTGCCGGCGCCGGAGGGACCGACGATCGCCACGAACGAGCCGGCCTCGATCGCGAACGAGACATTCCGGAGCACCGGGCGCCCGTCGGCGTACCCGAAGGTCACCGCCGTGAGTTCGAAGGCGCCGCGCAGCGGGCCGGGGAGCGCGACGTCGTCAGCTACCGCTGGTGTCGCGTCGAGGATCCGCCTCGTCGAGCGGTACAACGGCCGCACCTGCGCCATCGTGGCCGCGACGGTCGCGACCGCGGCGGCACCGATCGCGACCTGCGCGCTGGCGGCCACGGCCTCCGAGAAGTCGGTGATCGCGACGCTGCGCAGCTCGATCGTGCCGAACGCGGCGATCGCCCCGAGCAGCAGCAGTCCCGGAAGCACCCCCTGCAGCATCGTCAGCCACACCCGCTCCATCCCCGCGGCTCGCTGCGCCGCCTGCTGGAAGGCGTAATCGTGCGCCCATAGAGCCCCGCCTCGGCGCTCGGCGCCCGCGACGCGCAACTTCGCGATGCCGCCGAACAGGCCGAGCAGCAACCCGTTCAGGCGGTTGCGTTCCTCGATCGCGCGCTCGAGCCAGCGGCCGTAGCGCGCGACGATCCACCACCCGATCGCCAGCGCGAGGATGATGATCGCGAGTTCGGCTGCCGCGACCGGGATCGAGATCCCGAGCAGCACGCCCAGACCTCCGAGCATCAGCGCGCTGCCGACCAGCGCCGCCGCCAGCGAACTGCTCACGAGCGCGCGCATCTGATCGAAAGCGGTGACCTCGGCCGCCAGCTCGCCTGAGCTGGCGCCGCGCAGGAACGATGCCGGCAGCTGCAACAGCCGGTTCCACACGGCCGCGGTCAGCCGTTCGGCGGCGTTGCTTGAGAGCCCGAGCAGCAGCAACGCCTGGCCGATGCTCGCGAGCAGCTCGACGACCGTGAACACGCCCACAACGATCAGGATCTCGACGAGCTCGTCCCGGTTGCCCGAGGGGATGATCGTGCCGATGATCTGCGCCGTGGCAAACGGGAACACGGCGCTGACGCCGGCCAGCAATGCGGTCAGCCCGACCAGCGCGGTCAGGTCCCAGCGCGACTGCAGCAGGGCGATCCGCCATAGGTCCCGAGCGCGAGCGGGTCCGGTCGGCAGGCGCGGATAGACCGCGTAGGCGGTCGGCTCGACCGCCTCGGCATTGGCAACACCGAGCGCGAACGTATCCCCGTCCGCGTCGCGCGCGACGTAGCGCCGCCGGCGCGGCAGCAGCGCCACCGGCCGTCCGGACATGAACGCGACGCGCGGGAGACCCGCCTCCTGCCACCAGCGCCCGCTCAGCTTGACCCGTCGCACCGGGACTCGCAGTCGCGCCGCCAGCTCGGCGACGTCAAGGCGCGCGGTATCGAGGGCCGCGATCGAGCGGATGCGGCTCGGCGCGACGCGTGCGCCCGCGGCTTCGGCCGCGACCACGAGCGCCGTCACGACCGGCGGCAGGCCGGCGGGAAGATGCGTAAGGCGCCGCCCTCTGAGCGTCGCCAGCAAGCTCCTTGCGCTCTCCGCCTCGAGCTCCAGGTCGTGTGCGCGCCGGTTCTCGAGACGCTCGCGTTGGCGCTCCACCTCCGGCGTCTCCTTGGTTGCCGGCTCGTCGGTCATTCGGCCGTGACCAGGCTGCTGTACATGCCGCCGAGCGCCATCAGCTCGTTGTGTGTGCCGCGCTCGGCTTGGCGGCCCTGGTCGAGCACGATGATCTCGTCGCAGTCCCTGATCGTGCTGAGGCGATGCGCCACGATCAGCATCGTGCAACCGCGATCGCGCAGGCCATCGTGGATCCGCAGCTCGACGATCGGATCCAGCGCGCTCGTCGCCTCATCGAGGATCAGGATCGACGGGTTGCTCGCGAGCGAGCGCGCGATCTCCAGCCGCTGGCGCTCACCGCCGCTCCAGTTCGGCCCGCCCTCCTCGACGAGCGTGTCGAGGCCGGCGGGTCTGCTCAGGATCTCCTGGTCGATCGACGCGGTCCGAGCGGCCGCGATGATCTCCTCGTCGGAGATCGATGCGTCCCACAGCGTCAGGTTCTCCCGAATGCTCGCCTGGAAGAGGACGATCTCCTGGCTGACCTGGGCCAGCGATGCGGTCACCAGCTCGCGGGGCCAGGAGAGATACGGTCGCCCGTCGAGCAGGATCTCCCCTTCCCATGGTTGCAGCAGCCCGCAGGCGAGCTTCGCGACGGTCGACTTGCCGCTCCCTGTCCGGCCCACGATCGCCACCCGGGAGCCCGGTGACAGGTGAACGTCCAGCCCGCTGATCACCGGAGCGGCCGAGGAGCTGTAGCCGAACGTCACGCCGCGCAGCACGAGCTCTCCGCGCAGCGCCGCCGGCCACCCATTGGATCGGTCGGCGCGCGCATATTCCGGCGCCGCGAGGACGGGGTCAGGATCCTGGTTCAACAGATCGTTCATCCGCTCCAGGTTTCCTCGTAGCAGCTGCATCGTCGAGCTGAGGTTGACCACGGTCGCGATCGGCGCGAGGAAGCTCGTCAGCGCGACCGTCGCCGCAAGCAGGGAACCGACACTCAGGTGACCGGAGAAGGCGAGCAGCGCGCCGACGCCGAGCGCCGTGAATGTGGCCACCTGCGCGACGATCGCCGGCATCGCCGAGAGGATGATCGTCGGCCGCTGCGCACCTGCCCACGCCGACAGGGCGCGAGCGTGCACGCCGGTGACCGTCGCGAACAGATCGCTTTCTGCGCCCGTCGCCTTGACCGTCTCGAGCGTTTGCAGCCCGTAGGCAATCGCGCCGTTGAACAGCGCCAGCTCCTGCACGGCGCGGCGGCTGGCCTCCTCCTGGCGGCGCCGCGCGATCCACGCGCTCAGGGCATCTAGGACCCCAGCGACCAATGCGATGAGCGCGAGCAGCGGGGCCAGGATCGCCAGCACCACGAGGAACAGCAGCGAGGTGATGCACGCCAGCAGCGCGGGCGCGACCTGCCCCGACAGCGCGACGGCCACCTCGCCCGCCAGTGTCACCCGGTAGGCGACGTCACCCGAGTAGCGTTGCTCGAAGAACCGCTGCGGCAACCGCACGCCGTGCCGGACAAGGCGCGCGCCGAGCTCGAGGCTGAGTTTGGTGTTGAAGGCCACCGCTACCACCTGCTGGACGTACGTGAGGTAGAGCTGGACGCCGATCGCGACGACCAGCGCGATCAGGATCCAGCTGAGCGCCTGCGGCTGCTGCTCGACAATCACAAAGTCGAGGAACACCTTCGAGATCAGCGGAATCGCCAGCGCGGGCACCGCGAGCGCCATTCCCGCGATCACCATGTATGCCACCGCGTGCCAGGAGCCCGCGACGAACGGGAGCAGCCCTCGCAACGCGCTCGGCGGGTGGCCTCGCTTCACGAACTCATCGGTCGGCTTGAGCTCGATCGCGATCCCCGTGAACAGGCGGTCGGCCTCCTCCCAACTGACCAGCCTCCTGCCGAGCGCGGGGTCGTTGACGAGCAGGCCGCGCGGGTTGACGCCTTCGACAACCAGGAAGTGGTCAAAGCCCCAGTAGAGGATCACCGGGAATGGCTCGCGCGGAAGCTCTTCGAGCTCGCGCCGGAAGCCCTTCGCCTCGAGGCCGTAGCGGCGGGCCGCGCGCACAAGATTCAGCGCGTTCGCGCCATCGCGGGACACGCTGCAGGCAACCCGCAGCTCCTCGAGTGGAACCCAAGCGCCGTAGTACGCGAGGACCATCGCGAGGGACGCGGCGCCGCACTCGGTCGCCTCGAGCTGCAGCACGGTGGGAACGCGGGCGCGCCGCGAGCGCTTCGGCCTCGGCAGCTGCCTGTCGTCCTTGCCCGCTCCGACTCCGGCGGCGGTCATCGTCGAGGGCACGTGCTCACAGGCTCAGGCCGAACAGCGAGCTCTTGGAGAGGATGATCCGCGCGCTGAGCGGCGTTTGTAGCCGCAGCGGCAGGACATCGTGCGAGCTGGATGCCGGCGAGAGCGCGGCGATCACCTCGACCACCGGCGACCCGCTTGCCGCGCGGGGGCCGAGCGTCGGCCCCAGCACCTGGTCCAGGCGGGCGGGCGTCGCGGGGATGTCGTCGACGCTGACGACGCGCCCTTTGATCAGCCGCTCCTGCTGCTGCTGCGGTCCATCCGGCGTGACGAGCACCTCCTGACCGGACCGCAGGTTCTCGCCGTCGCCCAAGCGCACGTATAGGTACGCGCGCAGCGCGGACCCCTCGGGGGCGATCTGCGCGAGCGTCTGACCCGACTGCGCGACCGATCCGACCCTCGTCTGATGCTCGAGGACGATTCCGGTGCTCGGCGCGATCACAGGCACGGCGCCGTGCCCTGCGGCGGCGATCCGCGCAAGCACCTCCCCCGCTCGCACGGCTGTCCCGACTCGAGGAGGTGCCTCGATAACGGTCCCGGTGACCGGGGCTTGGAGGTAGACCGGGACCGGCGCGTACATCATCGTGCCGGACGCCGTCACCGATTTCTCGACCTGGGTCGACAGCGCCCATGCGAGCAACCCGAGGATCGCAAGCACCACCAGCGCCAGGCCGAGCCAGGCGGGACCGCGGACGACCGGCCCTTGTTCCTCGAGCGACTGACGGATCTGGGTCTCGGGAGTCGCGCCTTCTCTGAAGAGGGTGGGAATGCCCATTGTGGCTATCGCGCGAGCGGGCGCGTGAACCACCGCGGAGCGTCGCGCGGCGGGAGCACGAACGGACGGCGCTCGGGCTCCGCTATCCATGCCTGCCTCGCGTACAGCGGGACCAGTGCGACGAGCCTGCCGGCCAGCGGTTGTTCGGCCCCGAGCGCACCGGCCGGAGCCAAGTCGCCCGGCAGCTCCGCGGTGAGGGGCAGCCATCCTGGCTCTGCGACGAGCTCGCCGTCGGCGATCTCGGCCGCCAGCTGGGGGTTTATCCGCCTGGCCGTGACGCAGTTCACCGCGTCGCGTTCGAAGATCGACCCGCTCTGCGCCCTCGCTCGGGACATGCACCCGCCCGCGCAGGTGTCGCGCATATAGCAGCTGCTGCAGTGCGGCAGGGAGTCCGCCGTGCGCGACCGCAGCGCCTCCTCGCGGTCGGGGATAACGACGAGCTGATGGTTCGCGCGGTCCACGTGGCCGACGATGAACGGGTCATCGGGTGCGCCCCGGGTGCATTCGGTGCAGGCCGAGACATGGCCGTCGGGAGTGACAGCGCGAAGCCCGCGGCTGGCGCCGCAGTACACACCGTCGCCGACGCGGGTCAGGCTGAACGCCGCGGTCGAGACCGCAACGCCGGCGCTCAGACCGCGATTGAACGCTTGCAGATACGCGTCCGCGAACTCGAGCGGATCGGGCGCTCCGTCTGAGAGGCTGGCGCCGCGCCCGACGATGCTGGCAGGCTCGACCTGGATCGCACTGAGCCCAAGTTCGCCGGCGTCGTCGACGAGATCCTCCATGCTCGCCAGCCCCTCGGCGGTGAGCGTCGCACGGGCGGATATGCGCTTGCCGGCTGCCGCCAGCGCGCTCATGTTGGCCAGCACCAGCCCCCGGCTGTCGCGGCCTGAGGCGGTCGGGCGCTGCGTACCCTGCCGTGGGCCGTCGAAGCTGAACGCTACCGACCACTCCGGCTCGGATAGAAGCTCGAGCACTCGCCGTCCGAAGACGCCGTTGGTGATCGTGGACGCGCGCGCCCGCAGCGAGCGCTCCGAGGCTTGGCGGGCGAAGGCGCGCCAGGCGTCGCGCAGCAGCTCGCCGGCGAACGTCGGTTCTCCGCCTCCGTGGAACTGAAGCGTCACCATCGCGACGTCCTCGTCCAGCCCCGCGAAGAACGAGTCGATGCCGATCGCGGCGTCTTCGAACTTGAGCCGCGGCCCCGCGCCGGGCCCCGATGACGCGTAGCAGTAGACGCAGCGCAGGTTGCATGAGTTCGTGGGAAACAGCCACAGGGTCTCGTTTCGTGGGCCCTTACCGGCAAACGCGTGGACGGGGTCGGGCCGATCGGCGTCGACGAGCACCCCGGCCGTGAGGAGCTGCTCGAGGAAGCGCTCGAGCTGCCGTCGGCGTCCCGGGTCGGAGGTGTGCTCGGCGGCGACGTCGGAGACCTCGCGGCCCGCGCCGAAGCTCTCCAGCGCGTCGAGCAGCGGCTCGTTGGCCGCCACGAACGACAGCGGCACCTGCGAGACGTGCAGGTAGGTGCGGCCGTCGAACGGGATCCGCCGCAGCCGCTCGGAGACGGTGACGCTCACGGCCGAGTTCCCCGATCGAGCGCGAGCCGGTGCGCGCCCTCGTATCCGATGTACAGCTTGCTCGGAGCAAGCCGGCCCTGCGTGGCGGTGAGCTTCACGTGGCTCAGCCCCACCGTCGGGTGGGCGGCGTCGCCACGCCTGGAGAGCGCGGCGGCGGCGGCAGCGCGCTCGGAATCGGCAAGCCCTCGATCGACCAACGCGCTCAGCAACTCGCTCCATCCGGACTGCTTGCCCTCCGACCAGTAGGAACCCGCGTACAGCTCGAGTCCGACCGCGTCGCAGCCGTGCGGTCCGAGGTCGAGCGCAATGCATAGATTCGTCAGGTGTGGCGCCAGCACATCAGCCAGCGGCGCCAGCGTGCGCGCGGCGCGATCGCGCCCCAATCCGGCGAGCAGCCCTTCCAGCTTGTCGGGGTAGATCCGGCGAACCGCGATTCGAGGCGCGCGGGAGCTCGCGCGCGACAGCATCGCCCCGGCGGCGAACAGCTCCGCGCCGTCGGGCAGCAGCTCGAGCATTCGCGTCAGCTCTCGCGTCGCGGCCGGATCGGCGGCGCACGCCGACAGCTCCGCGAGTGCCGCGAGCAGGCCTGCGGGATCGCGGTGAAACGCGTTCGCGCTGCAATCCGCACCGGGGTCCGAATCGTTTGCTCCACGCGGCGCGAGGTACACACACGGCGGCGGGAATGCATTGCCCGTGCGGCGGGTCGCATCGATCTCCAGCAGCAGAAACGCACACGAATCCGCCAGCCACCCCGTGCCCGTCCGCCACTGCAACAGTGCGTCCGCCAGTCTCCTCGTCGCCGGTTCGGCGCCGAGCCCGCCACCTCTCAGCGCCTGGAGCAGGACGCGCCCGTCGGGCGCGGTCGGCACCACGGCCGCAAACATGTCGCCTCTGGGCGGTCCCTGTAGCCGTAGCTCGAGTCCGAGGCTGCGGCGCGAGAGCACATGTGGCAACGGCGCCGCCGCGTCGAGCAGATCGCGCCGGCCGGATGCATCGAGCAGCACCTCCGGGAGGCCATCGAGCAGCGACTGCACTACCTCCCCCAGCGAGACCGGTCGCTGGGTCTGGATCGGCGCGAGGACCGAGCTGGCGCTCACCGAACGCGTGCGCGCTGCATGACCGAACTGCGAGTGGCGCTCGCCACTACGGCCCCATGTCGCTTGGGCAGTTCGTCCAGCAGAGCCCGCCGGCAACCATCTCGAGCTCCGCATCGCTGAGCTCGGGGGAGCCTGGGATCGTGAGATGGATCTCGGTCGGCGTCTCCTCGTGAACGAACACCTTCGTCCCCTCCGGGATCTCGACTCCGAACACCGAAGACAGGGTTCCCTCGGGATCGGATATGAGGCGCTCTCGGAACGATGGATCGCTCGTAAGCTGCTCGCGGATCGCCTGGTCGACTTGCCCACGGCTTGGAATTGCCACCCCGTCCTCCTCGTCCGAATTTAAGGAACCAGCCCCGGCCCGCGCGACTATATAAGACCGCCGTCGGGTCTCGCAAGACATCCTGGGTGGCTGCGAGACGCGCCATCCAGGCGGAGCAGCGCCGACACGCAGAGCGCGGTCGTCAACGCCGTCGAGCGGAACTCGACGGTTGGTTCTCCGGGTGGCGCCACGCCCACGTAGATCACACCTGGCTGCCAGCCACCGTCGGCGCGCTGCGCTCCCAGCAGCTCCGAGCGCACCCAGTCTGACGTGGTCGCATCGAGCTCCTGACGCCGCCACGTCGCCACGAGGACGGCGCACGCAAGCCAGTGCGGCTCGCCGTCGCGGCGCTCGCGCATCAACTTCTGAGCTCTCACGACTGCTGTCTGCGCGGCCGGCGCGAGTGAGGACACACCTCCGTCGACGGCGCGCTGCAGCGCGAGGTACAAGGTCAGCGGGTGGCGGTAGTACCAGCTGTTCGCGGCCTCGGTGCCTGAGATGACGCACTCGCTGACCCAGTCGATCGCCGCCTTCGTCTCTGGGCGCTCGCCGAGCAGCCCGATGACGTGTGCATTGACGGTGGCGTCCAGCATCGGACCCGTGCCATTGTCGGCGCGCTGATCCCGCGGCCAGTGCATCCAAGTGCGGAACTTGCCCTCAGAGGTACGGTTCGCGATCAGCGCCTCGGCCGCGGGGACGCCGCGGATGAGTGGGTGCTCGCGTCCGAGCGCCAGCGCGGCGAGGCTCGTGTCATCGGTGTCGCACGGCGTATCGCGGTAGTAGCGCCACAGCGAGGGACCTTGGACGGTCTCGACGAGATGGCGGGCAGAGCGCTGCCGTAGGAGGGCCGCGCGAGGATCGTTCGATTGGGACAGCGCGAGCATCCCGTGGGCGGTGATGCACGGCGTGATCTCGGCTTGCTCGTGCTCGGCGCCGGCGCCGATCGGCCGCACCGTGATCGGCCATTGGCCCGCCGGGCGCACTGATGAGGAGAGCATGTCGAAGGCACGATCGACGGGGCCGTGCCAGCGTGCCCGCTCGCCCAGGATGTCGGCGTGCGCGTAGGTCCGGGGGGTGCGCCGGCGCGGCGCGTCGCTGAGCACGAACCGGCAGCTCATCGGGCCGGGGTCACCTCCGGGCCGCGACAGCAGCACCAGCGGGATGCGCTCGCCCGTGGCGGCCAGCCGCCCCATCAGTCGCAGCCGCTGGAGCGGGTCGAGCTGGTTCACGGTCCCGCACTCGATCACGACCGTCGTCACGTCGGTGCCGCTGTCGGCGAGCACCTCGGGCAGCAGCTCGACGGCATCCCCTTTGAGCAGTCGCGGCGGGTCCTCGGCGACGATCCTGCACGCCCGCTCGAGGCGCTGCTCGCGCTCCGGCGGGCCGCTCCACGCGAAGGCCCGGAGCAGTGCCACCCCCGCCGGCTCGCGCACGTCGACCGGATCCAGGTCGATCCCCAGCCGCTCGACAACCTGCGGCTCGGTGGCGAGCAGCTCCGGCGCGAGCACCAAAGGGCAGCGCAGCGTCAGTGATGCGTCCTCGGGCCCCCAGGCTCCGGTTGCGAACACGTGCCGGTAGCGGTCGAACGCGAGCAGCAATCCCGCGCCGGCGCCGATCTCGATCAGCCGGAGCGGCCGCTCCGATTCCCGGGCCACGATCAGCAGGCCGGCCAGCACCAACGAGGATCGCAGCGGTTCGGTGAACTGGACGGGCCGGGCGCGCACGAACGTGCGCACGGCATCGAGTTGCGCCTCGGCTGCTGTCAGGACGGCCTGCGGCTCGGCGGTGGACGGATCGGGCATCCCCTCCTGCGCGGCCAAAGATCGCAAAGCCGCGATCACCAGCAGCGGCGTGGAAGGCCGCCACTTATCCACAAGCCCGTCCGCGGCGGCCGCTGTCGCGAGGCTGCGCGCGATCCTGGCAAGTCCCGGCGCGCCATGCGCGTCGAACGCATCGCCTGCGGCAACGCAGAACCGCGCCCGATCGGCGTCCACTGCTCTAGCGGGCACAGCGCCGCACGGTTGCGGTCAGCGCTCGTTTGCCTTGCAGATGAACTTGCAAGGCGCCCCCCACCGTCCAGCGTCTCTCGTCATTGAAGTCAGTACCCTCCAGGGTTGGGGCCTGGCTCATCCTCACATGAGCGTCAACACAACGACCGCGGTCGGGTTCGATCCCGCTCCTCGAGCGGGAACCGGAGCTTGGCGCGCTGCAGTCTGCGCTTGCACGCGCCGCTGCGGGGGCGCGCGGTGTCGTGCTGATCGATGGCGTTCCCGGCGTCGGCAAGAGCAGGCTGCTGGCAAGCGCCCGCTCCCAGGCACGCGATCTCGGGTTGCGCGTGCTGGAGGCGCGGGGCGCAGCGATCGAGCGGCGGTTCGCGTTCGGCGTGGTGCGCCAGCTTTTTGAGCCGGTGGTGCTCGCGCTGAACGCGGAGGATCGAGCCCCGCTGTTCTCAGGAGCCGCTGCGCTGGCGGGCAGCGTTCTCAGCGAGTTGGCCTCGGCACTGCCATCGGCCGCAGAAGCCGAGTTCGGCATCCTCAACGGGCTCTACTGGCTGACCGTCAACCTCAGCGACGGCGGCCCGCTGCTGCTGGCGATCGACGACGCGCACTGGGCAGACGCTCCGTCGCTGCGCTTTCTCGGGTACCTCACGCGCCGGCTCCAAGGACTGCCGGTCCTGGTTGCCGCAACCGGACGGTCCGCGGATCCGGAGGGCGATGAGCTTTGGAGCGCGCTCGCTGGAGACCGCGTCGCCGAGGTCCTGCCCCCCAGTCCGCTCTCGGATTCCGCGACCGCGGAGCTTGTCCGAAGCCGCCTGCGAGCCGATGCCGACCCGCGCTTCTGCGCGGCGTGTCACCGCGCAACCTCCGGGAATCCGCTGTTTCTCGGCGGAGCTGCTCTCGGCTCTTTCATCCGCCGGTGTGGAGCCTTCGGCGGATGCCGCGGCGGCGGTCACCGACCTCGGACCAGGGGCCATGGCGCGCTTCGTCCTGCATCGTCTCGAGCGCCTCGGCCCGGCGGCAACCGCATTGGCGCGGGCGCTCGCGGTTTTCGGCGACGACGTCGACGTGCCGCTGGCCGCGCAGGCCGCCGGGTTGGAACTCGACGCCGCTCGCGACGCGGCAGACTTGATGGTCCGGGCCGACGTGCTGGCGCCGGATCAGCTCCTGCGATTCGTCCACCCCGTCGTCCAGACCGCGGTGTACGAGAGTCTTCTGCCCGCCGACCGGGCGGCGCGCACACGCCGCCGTGGCGAGGTTGCTCGAGCAGGCGCAGGCGCCAGCTGAGCGAACCGCCGCACACGTGCTGAGGGCACGACCAGAAGGCGACACCGGCTGGGTGGACGACCTGCGCGCAGCTGCCGCGAAGGCCAGCGACCGGGGCGACGGTCGGCGACGTGTACCTCGGGTTCCTGGTCGCCGACCACGCCTCTGTGTGCACACCCAGCTGGGGCGGCTACTACCGCCTCGCCGCAGGCCGAGCGCGCTCGGCCTGCTGCGGAGCTGCCTCCTGCACCCGAGTTGGTCGCCTAGCATCGCCGCCCTGACCTGCCGGACTACACGTCGCGGACCAATGCCGCGACCCGCTCAGGACGCTCGAGGTGCGCGGCGTGCCCAGCGTCGCCGACAACCTCGCGTCTCGGATTCGCAATCGCCTCCGCCATCTCCTCCGCCACCCTCCGGAACTTCGCATCGCGTTCGCCGACGATTAGGGTGACCGGCATTCGAAGCTCGCCCAGTCGGTCCCATAGCGGCGGCAGCGCTCCGGTGCCCAGACCCCGCAGGGCCGCGGCCAAACCCCAGGGCGAGTTGCGCAAGCGGTCGGTATAGACCGCCTGCTGAACCTCCGCCGCCTGATCGGCGAGCACCGGCGTCGTGGCCCAATGCCTCGCGAACTCCTCGATCGTCGAATGCTCAAGCTCGACCGCGAGCCGCTCGTCGGCGGCTCGGCGCACCTTGCGCTCCTCGGGATCGGCGATCCCTGGACTCGCACCGATCAGCACGAGACGCTCGATCCGGTCACTCAGCGCGAGCGCGACGTGCAGCGCGATACGTCCTCCCATCGAGTAACCCACCAGCTCGAATTCCGAGGGCCCGAGCTGGTCGACGTCGGCGATCACCGCATCGAGCGTCGCCGGCATCCGGTTCGCGGCGCTGCCGTGTCCGCGGATGTCGGGCGCGAGCGCAGAGTAGTTTTCGCCGAGCGCACCGATCACCCCGTCCCAGCTGTGGCCGGTGTGCGTGAAGCCGTGTAGCAGGATGACCGCCATCGACACATATCTTCTCTTGCGAGCGTTCTGCGACGAGCTCGCGCGCTGCGGGATGCAGCACGCGTGCACATCGCCTGGTTCGCGCTCGACGCCGATCGTCCTCTCGCTCGTGCGCGAACCGCGGATCCGCTCGTGGTCACACATCGATGAGCGCTGCTCGGCGTTCTTCGCGCTCGGGGCCGCCAAGGCCACCGGGCGGCCGGTGGCGATCACCTGCACCTCGGGGACCGCCGCAGCGAACTTCGCACCGGCGGTGATCGAGGCACACGAGGCGCGGGTGCCGCTGATCGTGCTCACGGCAGACCGCCCCCCGGAGCTGCGCGATGTCGGCGCGGGGCAGACGATCGACCAGGTCAAGTTGTATGGCGACGCCGTCAAGTGGTTCGTCGAGGTCGGGGTTCACGACGCCGGCCTCGAGCGGATCAGGTGGATCCGGGCGCTCGCTTGCCGCGCCTACTGGACGGCGCTCGAAGGGCCTCCGGGACCGGTTCACCTGAACTTCCCGCTGCGCGAGCCGCTCGTCCTCGACGAGCCGCTTCCAGAGGACGACACTGGGCGACCCGGCAGTGAGCCGTGGGTGGTGAGGCCGCACCAGGCGATCGCATCCTCGGCCGCCCCCGCCGAGTATCCGCCGCGGGGTGTGGTCGTCGCAGGACGCTGGGAGCGCGACGCTGCTCTGGGCCAGATGGTCGCCCGGTTCGCCGAGCGCGCCGGTTACCCGCTGCTCGCCGACCCGCTGTCGGGCGCGCGTCACGGCCCGGCGGCGATCGCCAGGTATGACCTACTGCTGCGCGACCCCAACTTCACCGAGCGCTTGCGACCCGCGTTCGTGCTTCGTGTCGGCGATCTGCCGACGTCCAAGCCGTTGCGCACCTGGCTTGCGTCTTTGGAGGACGTCGTGCAGGTGGCGCTCGACCCAGAGGGCACCTGGCAGGACCCCGCCACGGTGCTCGCCGCCGACTTCGGCGCCGACGCTGAGACGATGCTCGCCGCATTCACGCCTGAGCCTCCGGCCGATCCCGACTGGCTGGCGGCGTGGCGCACGGCCGATGACCGCGCCGGAGAAACGATCGCCTCAGAGCTCGGCGATGAGCTCTCAGAGCCGCTGGTCGCGGCGCGCCTTGGCGAGTGGCTGCCCTCCGACGCCACGCTGTTCGTCGCCTCCTCGATGCCGGTGCGCGACGTCGAGCTGTTCTTCCCGGCGCACGAGTCTGCACCGCGCGTTCTCTCCAACCGCGGCGCCAACGGGATCGACGGGACCGTCTCCTCGGCATTCGGCGTGGCGGCATGCGCGGACGGACCGGTCGTGTTGCTGATCGGCGACGTGGCGCTGGCGCACGACATCGGGGGGCTGCTGGCGGCGCGCCGGCTGGGACTTAACCTGACGATCGTGCTCCTCAACAACGACGGCGGCGGAATCTTCCACTTCCTCCCGGTCGCCCGACAAACCGACGCGTTCGAGGAGCACGTCGCGACGCCGCACGGCCTCGAGTTCGAGACCGCCGCCGCACTTTATGGGTGCCGGCACGAGCTGCCTGGCAGCGTGCAGGAGCTCAGGTTGGCGATCGACGCCGCATTGGGCGCAGATCACACGACGATCATCGAAGTCCGCACGGTTCGCGAGCAGAATCTCGCGCTTCACCGCCGGATCGCCGCGGCGGCTCTCGAGGCTTAGCCGGCCAGCAACGGCCGTCGTGCTAGATGCTTAGCCGGCCAGCAACGGCAGCAGTGCCTGGAGCTTGATCTCGGTCTCCGCGAGCTCCGCGCTCGGCTCCGAGTCGCGGACGATCCCGCAGCCCGCATAGCAGCGCGCAAAGCCACCCCGCAACAGTGCGCTGCGCAGCGCCACGCAGAACTCGCCATCCCCGATCGCGTCGGTCCAGCCCACCGGGCCCGCGTACCAGCCGCGGTCGAGCCCCTCGAGCGCCGGGATCAGCCGGCTCGCACGCTCGCTCGGCTCACCGCCGACCGCCGGCGTCGGATGCAGCAGTTCGGCGAGCCCGATCGCCCCGACCGGCTCGGACAGCTGGGCGCGGATCGGAACCCCGAGGTGTTGGATGTTCGCGACCTTGATGAGCGCCGGCTCTGGGGCGGCGGTCACCCACACCGAGAGTGGCGCCAGCGTCCGTGCGATCCGCCGCGCGACGATCGCGTTCTCCTCCCGATCCTTGGCGCTCTGCAGCAGCTGCTCCCCGAGATGATCGTCGACCGCCGGATCGGCGCTGCGGCGGATCGACCCGGCCAGCGCCACCGTGCTCGCCCGCTGTCCCTCGCGGCGGATCAGCAGCTCGGGGCTGGCCGCCAGGAAAGTCGCATCCCCCCGGCCGACCGCGAACACGTAGCAGGAGGGGAACGCCTCACGCAGGACGCCCAGGATCGCCGGTGGGTCGTGGTCGATCGGGGCGTGCACCTCGACCTCCCTCGCCAGCACGACCTTTTGCAGGTCGCCTGCACGGATCCGCTCGACCGCGCGCGCCACTGCCTCCTCGTAATGGGAAGGGGGCATCGGGCTCGAGACCCGGTACTCGCCCGCGGGCGCCGGGTCGAGCAGCGGCAGCGGCAGCTCGCGCAGCTCGCCAAGCCGGCGCAGGATGCGCGCGAGCGCCTCCTCGGTGGTGTCATCGGGTGCGAGCTCGACATTGATCGTCAGCCACACGTCTGCGTTCTTGCGGGCCAACGAGACCTCGGGAACGACCAGCGACGCCGGCGCGAACCCGGCCCACGCGGGACTGTCGCCTCCCTCGGGAGCGAACGCGAAACCACCCACCGCGACGAGCCCCGACCCGGGCGGCCCGATCGGCTCATCGACGAGCGCGGCGCCAATCGTCTCAGCCCACGCCCGGTCGACCTCTCTGAACCTGTTCGGACCACCTGCGGCCAGCTCCCGGACGCAGCCCACGGCAGCGACCGCGTAGCCATCGCGATTCGGCTGCTCGAAGCAGAACCAGCGCTCCCCCTGGCGTCGTGAGCCGGCCACGACAGCGATCGGGTCCGCCGCGGCCGGTGAGAGAGCCGTCAGGCTAACCAGGACCGGCGCGCCGCTCGCGCGCGAGCGGCGCAGGCCGGCGGTCAGCTTCGTCTCAAGACGCTGGAGCTGCGCCGCCTCGAGCCAGCTCGACGCGGCGCGTTGGGTGGTGGCGAGGCTAGGTTTCTCCCCGTCCACGGGAGATCGCGATCTCGCCCGTCCGCGCCATCTCGATCAGCCCGAACGGCCGCACAAGCGCCTCGAACGCATCGACCTTCTCGCACGTGCCGGTGACCTCGATCACCAGCGAGCGCTTGGTCACGTCCACGACCTTGCCGCGGAAGATCTCGCAGATCTGCATCACCTCGGTGCGGTTGGCACCGTCGGCGGAGACCTTGAACAGCGCCAGTTCGCGTGCCACCGTCTCCTCCGGCTCGAGGTCGCGGATCTTGATCACGTTGACGAGCTTGTGCAGCTGCTTGGTCACCTGGTCGATCGGATGGACCGCCCCATCGAGCGTCAGCGTGATCCTCGAGACCGTCTCGTCGTCGGTCGGCCCGACCGCGAGCGTGTTGATATTGAACCCGCGTCGCGCGAACAGTCCGGCGATCCTGGTCAGGACACCCGGCTTGTTCTCGACGAGGATCGAGAGGATGTGCTTGCGCCCTGTGCGCTGGCCGGCGACCGCCTCGAGTTCGTCGAGGCTGAGGACTTCCTTGGTTCCTGGCTCTCCCATGACGCTCACCCGACCATGTTCCTTGCCGGCTGGCCCGCGGGAATCATCGGGTAGGTGTTCTCCTCGCGCGTGACTCGCACGTCGACCAGGACCGGCCCGTCCGTCGCCAGGGCCTCCTTCATGCCGTCGACGAGCGTGGTCTTGTCCTCCAGCCGCATGCCGGTCGCTCCGTACGCCTCGGCCAGCTTGACGAAGTCCGGCCACTGCCCCATCTCGACGTGGCTGTAGCGCTTGTCCCAGAACAGCTCCTGCCACTGGCGGACCATGCCGAGGTAGCCGTTGTTCATGATGAACACCTTGATCGCGATCCCCTCCTCGGCGCACGTCGCCAGCTCCTGCATGTTCATCTGGATCGAGCCGTCGCCGGCGATGCAGACGACGGTCTCGTCGGGGCAGCCAACCTTCGCGCCCATGGCCGCCGGCATCCCGAAGCCCATCGTCCCCAGCCCGCCGGAGTTGATCCACCGGCGCGGCTTGTTGAAGTGGAAGTACTGCGCGGTCCACATCTGGTGCTGGCCGACGTCGCTGGTGACGATCGCGTCGCCGCCGGTCGCCTCATAAAGCGCCTGCACCATGTACTGGGGTTTGATCTCGGCGTCCTTGGAGTCCTCATAGCCGAGCGGGTAGCGCTGCTGCCATGAGTGGATCCGTGACCACCACGCCTCGAGCCGGGCGGGATCGGCGTCGAGCGACCGGTACTCCGCCGTTAACCGCGGCAGGATGTTCTTCGCGTCGCCGACGATCGGGATGTGCGCCGGGACGTTCTTGGAGATCTCGGCGGGATCGACGTCGATGTGGATGAACTTCGCCCGGGGCGCGAACTCCGACAGCTTGCCCGTGATCCGGTCGTCGAACCGCGCCCCGATCGCGATGATCAGGTCGGCCTCGTCCATTGCGTAGTTTGCGCTGCGCGTGCCGTGCATGCCGAGCATTCCAAGCCACTGCTCGTGCGGCGCCGGGAACGCCCCGAGCCCCATCACCGTGCAGGTCACGGGGAAGCGGTCGCTGGTCGCGAGCTCGGTCAGCTCCGCCGCGGCGTTCGCGCTGACGACGCCGCCGCCGGCGTAGATCACCGGCCGGCGGGAGTTGGCGAGCGCCTTGGCCGCCAGGCGGATCTGCTTCTGGTTGCCCTCCGTCGTCGGCTGGTAGCCGGGCAGGTGGACATCCGTGACCGGCTCGTAGGGGATGTCAGCCCGACTCAGATCCTGCGGGATGTCGACGACCACGGGTCCGGGGCGTCCCGTCCTCGCGATGTGGAACGCCTCGTGGATCGAGCGCGGCAACTCGAGCGGGTGCTGGATCAGGAAACTGTGCTTGACGATCGGCATCGTGATCCCGATCGTGTCGGCCTCCTGGAAGCCGTCGGTGCCAAGCAATTCGGTCCGCACCTGCCCGGTCAAGAACACGACCGGCACGGAGTCCATCATCGCGTCGCAGATCGGGGTCACGAGGTTGGTGGCCCCAGGACCGCTGGTCCCGAGCGACACGCCGACCTTGCCGGTCGCCTTCGCATACCCCTCGGCAGCGTGCCCGCCGCCGGCCTCGTGGCGGACCAGGATGTGCCGGATACCTGCGTCGTAGAACGCGTCGTAGGTCGGGAGGTTCGCGCCGCCGGGCAGGCCAAATACGACGTCCACACCCTCCGCCTTCAGGCATTCCATCAGTGCATCGACTGCACGCATAGCGCTCGCCTCCTTTCAAACATTCGGCATTTTGAGTACGCACAACCGTTCCACGCGCAGCGGAAAAAGCCAGTCTACAGCGTGTTTGCGCCCCGGACTGAGCCCGGTCGCAGTTCGCGACAGCCGCCTGAACGCGGGTGACCCATGTCCTCGCCGGCGCGCGCCGTAGGGGGTGTGACGCACAACTCGGCGTGGATAACTAACGTTCCCCGTTATGAAACCGATTGCTCACGAACCCATGCGGGGACTAGCCGCCGGCGCCGAGGTCACCATTGAACTCGACCCCGAGCCCGGCCGGGATCCCCGCTCGTTCGCGGCCCGCGTCCTGTCAATCCAGGACTCGGCTGCGAGGCTCGCGGTGGATGAGCTTCCGGCACAGCTCGTGGCGAGGCTGCGCCCGGGTGCCCTCGGTCAGTTGACGTTCGAGCGCGAGTCCACGCTTGTCGCGGTGCGCGGCATCGCTCTCTCCTACCGGCGCGACGAGCTCGAGTTCGTCGTCGCCGAAGGCATCCGCCTGACTGATCGCCGAACGGCCAACCGTCAGCCGATCGTGGCTCGAATGCGTGCCTCCCAGATGGCCGACGATGGTCGCGTCGTCGGCACCACCACCCCCACCGCAACGAAGAACCTCAGCATGCGTGGCGCGCTCGTCGCCCGCCGGCCGACACTCGGCCGCGGCCCGCGCTGGACTATCGAGCTGATGCTCCCGAGCGCGGCCGCGCCGGTCCGGTGCGAGGCGGTTCTAGCGCGCGAGACCAACAACCACCTCGCTCTGAAATTCGTCAACCTCGGCGATGCTGACCGGCGCCGGCTCGCCACCGCGCTGCTCGCAGGCGAAACCTGATCCGCCAGTCCTCGGGGCGGCCACTCGATCGATTAGGGCCGGTCGGCTGTCTTCCAGTCCACGCGGGCAGCCGCAGAGCGAGCGTTACGCCGCGCGCGAGCGCATCGAGGCCTCCGATGCGATCGCCACATCCGGGAACTCGAGCTCAGTGCCGCAGCTCGTGCAGAGCGCGTCGTGGAGCTTGACGACCCTGCCGCATCCCGGGCACTGGCGACGCAGCTCCTGGTTGTCGTACCGGTAGCAGATGGCGGCGAGCAGGCCCAAGAACGGGATCAGCCCCGAGATCAGAAACCACAGAAAGAATGAACTGCCCTTGATCCGGCCGATGATGCCGCCGGCCAGACCAAAGAAGAACATGATCACTACTAGGCCCATGCTGTCCATGGGACCGGCGTGTTACCAGACGAGCGTCTTCAGCGCCCAGAGAATCGCGATCACGATGGCGACGGCGACGATCGTCCAGAAGATCGCCATCACGAAGCCAAGAATGAACTTGATTGCCAGGGCCGCCGCGACGACCAGAACTACACCCGCCAGCGCCTTGCGCAGGATCGGTGTGTGGTGCGGAGTTTGTTCCAGCTCAGTTCGCTGCATAACCAAAGCCTAGCGCGGCGGCAAGCCACTTCGTGGGGCCCACCGCCGCGAGCAGGATCAGTCGTAGACGCGCTTGAGGTGCTCGAAGCGCGACGGGTGCTCGGCCGACTGACCGTCGAACCGCAGTCGAGCGAGGCGGTAGCGCCGGATGGCGCCGCCCTTCTCGCGGGCCGCGGTTACCTGACGGGGATCGGCAACCAGCAGTAGCTTGGACGATGTGAGGGGGCGGTTCATGAGGAGCATGATCCGCCAGCAGCCTCAAATCCGCATTGGCCCTGGGTACAAAGTTCCTAAAGATCGGTACGCCGTGCGGGCGCTGCGCGGCTGCGCGTCACCGCGACCTCGAGGGCCTGGCGCGGGGATGCAGGTAGGCGCCGGCGCAGCCGCCATGCGGCGCCGGAGAAGGCGAGGTTCGCGACCGTCGCGAACCCGGCTTCGTCCGTCCTCAGCGCCAGCAGCAGGTGCGCGATGCGATCGCTGGGCGGCAGCTGCGCGCCGGTCGCCTTCACGCAGTAGCAGTGAACGCGGCGTCCGCCGGGACGCACGAGCACCGCGCCCGCGACTGAAACCATCCACGTCCCGAACCGGCCCTGCTCCACGACGATCCCCGTGCGCGTGTGCAGCTTGCGCGGACCTGAGTCGAGCAGGTCACCGAGCAGTCCCAGCGCGACGCGCTCGGACTCGCCATCGCTTTCTCGAGGTGGGCGCAACACGTTGGCGCCCCGGGCCGCGTAGAGCTCGGGGATCGCCCATGCGTGGGCGAGCAGGATCAGCGCGACGGGCAGCGTGATCGGCTTCAGTGCCACCAGCAACACGGCGGCGCCGATGAACGGGACCGTGTGGGCAATCGTGCACAGCGTCCAGATCCGGGCGGTCCGCTTCAGCGAGGCATCGCTGATGCGCTCGCGCCAGTAGACGGTCGCAAGCTCCGGGAGGGCGGCGTCAGCCGCCCCGACGGCGGTCGCCATCGCGATCGCTAGCCGCCGGCGATCGGCCTGCGGAGGATCACCAGCGGAGCGTCCACCGGGAGCTCAGTGACCTGCTCGGCGCGGCCCTCGCCCAGCGAAACGACGGCGAAGTAACCCTGCTCGAGCTCGGCGCGAAACGCGGCAACAGCTGCGTCGATCGCCTCCGGCTCCTCCGCGGTCCACTCCGCGAGGGTGGTATGCCCGCTTTGATCCATGCGAACTAGTCTTGACATCGATTAGCCTCCTAATGGCGCTCGGCCTTCCATCCTACGCCTGGATCGGGGAAGGTATACGCAACTTCAGCCGTCTCTCGCGTCAAGGATGATGTTCTCAACCCGTTCAAAGCCCGCGATCGCCGCCGCCGCCGCGATCGCCGCGCCACTGCCGCTGCACATGATCGGCCGGCACCACCACGGCCTCGCTGCCAAGCCCCAGCCGCACACGACGGCCAGCGCCCCGGCCCCGCACACGACCACGCCGGCGCCGGCCAGCACACCCGCAACGCAGCCCGCCGCCGCCCGCGCCGCGGCCAGGCGAGCGGTGCACCGCACGTTCGTGATTCCGCTCGCTCATGCTGCCGGCGCCGCCAGCGACACGATCTCCGATTTCAAATTCACGCCGGGAACGATCACCGTCCACGTCGGCGACACGATCACCTGGACCAACGACGGCCCGACGGACCACACCGCAACGGCCAGCGACGGCAGTTTCAACACGGGGGTTCTGTCGAAGGGCGCGAGCGCGTCCCACACGTTCACCCAAGCCGGCACGATCGCCTACATCTGCTCTCTCCACCCGTGGATGCACGGGACCGTCGTCGTGCTCGCGAGCGCCGCATCGTCCTCGTCTGGGTCATCGAGCTCGAGTGGCAGCGGTTCCAGCGGCTCGATCGGCGGTTCGACGAACGGTGGCTCGACCTCCCAACCATCATCGTCGAGCACCCCAACCAACACCGACAATGGCAACACGCTGCCCGTGACGGGCATGGACCTGCTCGGCACAGTCATCGCCGGTCTCGGTTTGCTCGCCGCGGGCATCGTGCTCCGACGCCGAACGCGCGTTTACGGGGAGCCGCAGCAGGGCTTGGGCCTACACGCCTTCGGGACCGCGGAGGCCGCCGATGAGCCTAATCCCGGTTCATCCGCTCGAGGATCAGCCGCCTGACCTCACCCCCGTCGGCCCGGCCCTTGGTCTCGCGCATCACGAACCCAACGAGCGGTCCGATCGCCTTCTGGTTGCCGGCGCGGACCTTGTCGGCCGCCTCGGGATCCGCGGCGATCGCGCGGTCGACGATCTCGGCCAGGCCATCGCTGATCGCGCCGAGGTTCTCGCGCTCGACGATCGCCCGCGGGTCGCCGCCGTCGTCGACCATTCGCGTCAGTAGGTCGCGGCCGGTGTCACGGCTGATCTGCTTGCCCTTGACCATCGCTGCCAGCGTGGCGAGGTTCTCGGGTGAGACCTTCGAGTCGGCCGGGTCGGCGTCGGAGCCGATCCGCTCGACCAGTGGCGGGATCCAGTTCGCGATCGTGACCGGATCGGCGGCGTCGCCATTGCTCGCGATCGCGCGCTCGAAGTAGTCGCCGAGCTCAGCACGGAATGCGAGCAGCCGCGAGAACTCCTCGTTGAGGCCGAGCTCCTGCTCGAACCGCGCCGCCCGCGCGGCGGGCAGCTCGGGAATCTGGCGCCGCGCGGCTTCCAGCATCTCCGAAGTGATCTCGAGTGGCACCAGGTCGGGCTCGGGGAAGTAGCGGTAGTCGTGCGCTTCCTCCTTGGAGCGCAGGGGCGTGAGCCGGCCGGTGGTCGGATCGAAGTGCAGTGTCTCCTGCACGACCGGTTCGCCCGCCTCCAGCAACTTGATCTGCCGCTCGATCTCGGCCTTCACCCCGCGCTCGAGGAACGCGAACGAGTTCATGTTCTTCAGCTCTGTCTTAGTGCCCAGCTCGGTTGAGCCGGCTGGACGGACCGACACGTTCGCGTCGCAGCGCAGCGATCCCTGGGACATGTCGACGTCGGAGACGCCGAGCTGCTTGAGCGTCGTGCGCAAGAGCACCAGCCATTCGCGCGCCTGCGAAGGCGAGCGGATATCGGGCTCGGTCACGATCTCGACGAGCGGCGTACCGCCACGGTTGAAGTCGACCCAGCTGCGGTCGGCGCCGTGAATCCGTCCGCTCGCGCCGAGATGGTTCAGCTTGGCGGCATCCTCCTCGAGGTGGACGCGATGGATGCGCACATCACCGAGCCGGCCCCCGCTGCACAGAGGCACGTCGTACTGCGAGATCTGGTAGCCCTTCGGGAGGTCGGGATAGAAGTAGTTCTTGCGGTGAAACAGCGAGCGCTGTGCGATCTCACACCCGAGCGCGAGGCCGATCATCACGCCGAACTGCACGGCTCGCTCGTTGATCGTCGGCAGTGTCCCGGGCAGCCCGAGACACACTGGGCACGTGTGGGTGTTCGGCGGGTCTGCGAAAGACAGCTCGCATCCGCAGAACATCTTCGTCCGCGTCATCAGCTGGACGTGGATCTCGAGACCGATGACCGGTTCCCAGCGTTCAGCCTCAGGCACGCGCGGACCTCCCATCAAACCCGATCGCCTGCTCGAGCGCGAACGCCGCGGCGAGCAACCGATTCTCGCTGAACGCCGGCCCCGCGAGCTGGAAGCCGACCGGCAGCCCGCCACTCAACCCGCTCGGAATCGAGATCGCCGGGATCCCGGCGAGTGGCATCGGCACGGTGCAGAAATCGTTGAGGTACATCGCGAGCGGGTCATCGGTCTTCGAACCGAGCTCGAACGCGGTCCAGGGGCTGGTCGGCGTGACGACGAAGTCGAAGCGCTCGAACGCGGTCCGGAAGTCCTCGGAGATCTTCGTGCGGACCTTCTGTGCGGTGCCGTAGTAAGCGTCGTAGTAGCCGCTCGAAAGTGCGTAGGTGCCGAGCATGATCCGGCGCTTTACCTCGGGCCCGAAGCCCTTGCCGCGGGTGCGGCTGTACATCTTGACGAGTTCGGCGTCGCCGTCGACGCGCAGCCCGTAGCGAACGCCATCGAAGCGCGCGAGGTTGGCCGACGCCTCGGCCGGCGCGATCAGGTAGTAGGCCGAGAGTGCGTGCGGCGCATGGGGCAGCTGGGTCGGTTCGATCTCGGCGCCCAGGCTCCCTGCGGCCTTCAGCGTGGCCTCAAAGCTTTCGCGCACGCCTGGCTCGACGCCACCGTCGGAGCCGGTCAGCTCCTCCGGCACCCCGAGCCGGATCCCGTGAAGGTCCTGGGCCGTCGGAGTCGCGATTTCCTCCGGGAAGCTGAGCGAGGTCGAGTCGCGCGGGTCGTGCCCGACCATGTGGCGCAGCAGCAACGCGGCGTCGGTCACGTCGCGCGTCAGTGGTCCGGCCTGATCGAGCGAGGACGCGAACGCGATCATCCCGAAGCGCGAGCACGCGCCGTACGTCGGCTTGAGCCCGACGATCCCGCACAGGGCGGCCGGCTGGCGGATCGAGCCGCCCGTGTCGGTCCCGATCGCCCAGGGCGCGAGCCCCGCTGCGACCGCCGCCGCGCTGCCCCCTGAAGAGCCGCCGGGTACACGCGCACGGTCCCACGGGTTGAGCACCGGCCCGAAGCCGGAGTTCTCGTTCGACGATCCCATCGCGAACTCGTCCTGGTTGGTCTTGGCGAGCAGGGGCGCGCCGGCGTCCTCGAGCTTCTCGACGACGGTCGCGGTATACGGGGGCCGGTAGCCCTCGAGGATCCTGGACCCCGCCTGGCTCGGCACGCCCTTGGTGCAGAACAGATCCTTGACCGCGACCGGGACGCCCCCGAGCGGGGCATCGCGCCGTGGCGCGGCCTCGGGCGGATCGTCAGCGACCCAGGTGAAGGCGTTCAGCTCGTCGGCGGCCGCGCGCTCGCGATATGCCTCGAACAGCTCACGGGGATCGAGCTCGCCGGCGCGGACGCGCTCCGCCGCCTGCGCGGCGGTCAGGTCCAGGATCTCGCTCATTCGGCGGCGGCTCCGGGGCTGGGGACGCCGAACCCGCCCTGCAGCGGCTCGGGCGCGCTAGCTAGCGCTTCCTCGTGCGTCAGCGAAGGCTGCGGCTCGTCGGGCCGAAGCGCGTTGACGACGTCGACGACGTGCGAGGTTGGCGGAACGCCGTCGAGATCGAGTTCGCGGATCTTCTCGATGTGGTCGAGGACGTGCGAGAGCTCCGACGCCATCCGCTCGACCTCCTCGTCCGTCAACTCCAGTCGAGCCAGCGCTGCGACGTGGAGGACCTGAGCGCGATCAAGCATTGGTGGTGATTCTAGGAGTGTGCGCGCTTAGGGACCCAGCAGGCCTTGTGTCATGTGTACCTGCGTACTCTCCGTCGGACCGCGGGCATCCGAGCCCGCGCCGGTCCTATTGCGCGCGCTCGCGCTCGGCCCACCGCTCCGCCCAGGCCTGGAGGGGCGGGTAGAGGTCGAGGAGCCCGCGGCCCTCCTGGGTGAGCGTGTACCCCCGCTCTCCTAGCTCGACAGCGCCGGCCGCGCGCAGGTCGGCCAGCCGGTCGTTGAGCACCGAGGAGCTGATCGAGCCGCAGCGCGACTGCAGCTCGCGGAAGGTCAGCTGCTCGTCGCGCAGCTCCCAGATCGCGCGCAGCGTCCAGCGGCGACCGAGCAGGTCGAGCAGCGCCATGATCGGCCGGCCGGTGTCCGATCCGCGAACGGGACTACCTGGTCTGGGAATGTCGGATGCCATGGGCTTGCGCTTCTGTTTCCGAAGCGATATCGTCGTTCGTGCTCTTATTTCCGAAGCAGAGGAAGTGTACCCATGTCGATCGTTGATGGAAGTCCGCGGATCGCCCCGCTCGAGCCGCCCTACGAGCCCGGGATCGAGACGATGCTGCAGAAGTGGATGCCGCCGGACAGCGGACTGGAGCCGCTGCGGCTGTTTCGGACGCTCGGCCGGCACCCGGAGCTGACGGCGCGGATGCGACCGCTCGGCGCTGGGATCTTGGGTCACGGTTTGGTCGAGCCGCGCCTGCGCGAGGTGATGATCGACCGGACCTGCGCGCGCTGCGGGGCCGAGTACGAGTGGGGAGTACACGTGGTCGCGTTCGGGTCAGCGGTTGGACTGAGCGACGAGCAGCTTGCGGCGACGGCGAACGGCGGGCCCGATGATCCGATCTGGTCGGAGGCCGAGCGGGCGGTGCTCAGGCTTGCCGACGAGCTCCACGACACGGCCGACGTGTCTGTGGCGACGTTCGAGGCGCTGAGGCAGCACTTCTCAGAGGAGCAGATCCTCGAGCTGGTCGTCACGAGCGGCTGGTACCACACGATCTCGTTCGTGATCAAGGCCGCTCGCGTGGAGCCGGAGAGCTGGGCGGCGACGTTCGAGGCGGGCCGCCAGGTTCAGTGAACCTGTGGGTCCCGATGACCGAGGGTCAGCTCTTCGACGGGGACGGCGTCCTTCGGCGCGATCCCTTCGGTCCGCATCGACTTGTAGCCACCGTACGTGATCGCTGCGGCAGCGACCAGGCCGAGGTACGCCCCCAGCTTGGCGGAGACCAGATCCCCCGGGCCGGGCTGGTTGATCAGCACGCGGTAGATCAGCAGCAGCACGGTGAGCCCACCGAGCAGCATCACGAGCAGGCTGAGCGTGACCGGGATCGCCGGCGCGCGCCGGGTGCCCTGGAAGTACACGAGCGCCAGCGCCACCACGATCGTGATCAGCATCAGCCAGCGCAGGTTGGTGAGCCCGTCCCAGGCGTTGACCGAAGTCGAGATCCCGAGTGTCGAGGCCGTCGGGGCGAAGGTGCCCTTCAGGCCATACCAGTTCAGCAGGAACATGAACGCGAGCAGCAGCACGGCGCCCGCGCCCGCGATCCACTCGCCGCGCCGCAGCCGCGAGGGATCAAAGCCCATCGGCGACTCTGTCTCGCGGTGAGCTCACCGCCCGGAGGGGGGTCCCAACGATGGCGGCCCTCAGGCGGTGCCGGTCGGCGTCCGCGGCCGGGAGGGTCCCATCGGAGCCTCGTTGCGGGCCTGGATCGCGAAGTACAGGAGGGCCGCGGCGCAGATCACGGTCACGTAGAAGCCCCAGCCGAACAGGTCGAAGTGGATGTGCAGAAGGAACTTCAGCGCGACGAAGCCGACGGCGATCGCGGCCAGCAGGAGGCGAGTTGCCTCGCGCGAGCCACCGAGCTCGGGGAGCTGCGTGGTAGGTGACAGGCGCTCGATCGCCAGATCCGCGAGCACCGCCAGCGCGGCGATCGCGCCAAGCACTCCCGTCCAGCCGTCGGGCCCATCGGTCGCCGTCAAGGTGCCGCTGACGGTCCCGAAGCCCGCGAAATTGACGCTGATCGAAAACCAGGGCAGTGCAAACAGGAAGATCGCGAGAACCAGGGCGAGTCCACCGACTATCCAGTCCTCTCGGGTCACGTTTTCCATCGTCCCTGTGCCCTCCTCCAGTCGCAGGTAGCGGTGCGTTGTTGCTGCGCCTCGGGCGTGCGCCGAGCCAGGCTCGCGAACCCTACCGCGCTCCTCCGTCGGAAGCGAGCCGTCGCCTGGAGCGTTGCACGAGCCGCCCGGCGCGGATCCGCTCCTCTCGCATCGACGCGAGCCCGCCGACCGCGATGCCGATCGCGCACAGCAATCCGAGCATCGCGCCGAGCTTTTGATCGACGACCTTGTTCGGTGTCGGCAAGGCGATCAGGACGCGATAGACGAGCAGTGCGAACGTCACCGTGCCGAGCGCTGCGACCAGCGCGCCGGTTTCCGTCTGGCTGCCGTGCGAGCGCTGCGTGAGGTGCAGGACCACCGAACCGAGCGCGACGAAGATCGTCAGCAGCATCACCCAGCGGACAATCGTGAGTCCCTGCCAGGCGGTCTCGGAGGTCTCGCGCCCCGCGCCGGCCAGGAAGCGGCTCGGAAGCAGGTCGACCCCGTACCAGGCGGTGAGGAACATGAGCAACAGGAGAGCAAGCGCGCTGAGCGCGCTGACAAGCTCGCCGCGCCCGATCAACGGCGTTGCGTGCTCCTCGCTCACCGGTCCGCCAGCTGCATCGCGGCTGCCAGCAGCGTGTTGCGCAGCAGCATCGCCACGGTCATCGGCCCGACCCCACCGGGGACCGGAGTTATCAGCCCGGCGCGCCCGACGACGGCATCGAAGTCGACGTCACCGGCCAGGCCATCGCTCAGCCGGTTCATGCCTACGTCGATCACGGCCGCCCCCGGCTTGACGTGTTCTGCCGTCAGCAGTCGCGGCACACCGACCGCAGCGATCAGCACATCGGCCCGCGCGCAGACCTTGTCCAGGTCGCGCGTGCGCGAATGGCACATCGTGACGGTCGCGTTGCGCGCGAGCAAGAGCGCGGCGACTGGCTTGCCCACGAGGTTCGAGCGGCCCACGACCACGGCCTCGGCACCCTCAAGCTCCACGTCGTAGCTGTCGAGCAGCTCGATAATGCCCTGCGGGGTGCACGGCCGCAGCCCGCGCGCTCCTTGGACCAGCCGGCCGGCGCTGATCGGCGTGAGCCCGTCGACGTCCTTGTCGGGGTCGATCAGAGCGGTCAGCGCGTTTCCATCGAGTCCCGGGGGGACCGGCAACTGGAGCAGAATCCCGCTCACCTCGGGATCCTCGTTGCAGCGCGCGATCATGCCGGCCACGTCGCTCTGGGTGGCGGTCGAGGCGAGGCGTTGGTGATGGTCGGCGATGCCCACCTCGGCGCATGCCTTGCGCTTGTTGCGCACATAGATCTCCGAAGCAGGATCCTCGCCGACGAGGATCGTCGCAAGGCCCGGGGGACGTCCGGTGCGCTCGGTGAAGCGTGCGACGTCCCGCGCGACATCCGCTCGCACGCGCGCTGCGACCTCGCGGCCATCGATGATCGTTGCCGGCACGGGCTTGGACGCTAGAGGATCGGCTGGGCTCATCGCCTCGAGATCGGAGCGAGGTCCGCGACCAGCTTTCGCTCCGAGCGATCCTTGCTGAAGCGGATCACCACGATCCCCCCGGGCTCGAGCCCCGTGACGACGCCGTCGCCGAAGGTGGGATGGACGACGTCCTCGCCGAGCCGGTAGGCGATCGGGGCGGGGGTCGCATCGGGCGCCCCGTCACCCGCCCCCCACGACATCATCCGCGCGCGGGTCGCCGCAAGTCCGCGATGCGGCTGCTCGTCGCGGTCGGTTAGCTCCGCCGGGATCTCGGAGACGAACCGGCTGGGCGCGCCGAAGCTGCGTGCCCCGAATACGGTCCGCGTGCGCGCGTAGGTCAGATAAAGGTCGCGCTCGGCGCGCGTGATACCGACGTAACAGAGACGGCGCTCCTCCTCCAGGCCGCCCTCGTCGAGCGCCCGGGAGTGCGGGAATACGCCCTCCTCGCACCCGATCATGAACACGATCGGATACTCGAGGCCCTTGGCGTTGTGGAGCGTCATCAGCGTCACGAGACCCTCGTCGTCGGCGCGCGTGTCGGCATCCGCGATCAGCGCGATCTGCTGGAGGAACTCCGGCAGCGTCCGCTCCGCCGTTTCGTTGCTGTCGTATTCGGCCGCGACGTTGACGAGCTCTTCGAGGTTCTCGATCCTGCCCTGCGCCTCGATCGTGCGCTCGGCCTCGAGCGCCTCCAGATAGCCGGTCTCGCTCAGCGTTTCCTTGAGCAGCGCGGCGATCGGGGCTTGACTGTAGGCGCGCTCCTTGAGGACGTGCATCGTGCCCATGAAGCGCCGCAGCGCCTTGATCGCGGCGGCGCCGAGGCCGGGAACCTGCTCGGGCTCGGAGGCTGCGTCCCAGATCGAGATGCCCATCGTGTTCGCGAACGCGAGCACCCGCGACATCGAGGTGGTGCCGATTCCTCGCCGGGGTGAATTAACGATCCGCGTGAACGCGCCGACGTCCTGGGGATTGACGAGCGTCGTCAAGTAGGCGATCGCGTCCTTGATCTCCATCCGCTCATAGAACTTGGTGCCGCCGATCACCTGATAGGCGATCTCCGCTCGCACCAGCGTGTCCTCGAGCACCCGGGACTGGGCGTTGGTGCGGTAGAAGACCGCGATCTCCGAGCGCGACACGCCTTCGTCGACGAGCCGCTGAATCTCGCCGGTGACGAACCGACCCTCCGCGTGCTCGTCGTCGAGCTCGCGAATCTTGATCGGGTCGCCCTGGCCGACGTCGGTCCACAGCGACTTCGGTTTCTGCCCGCGGTTGTTGCGGATTACCGCGTTGGCCGCGTCGAGGATCGTCTGTGTCGAGCGGTAGTTCTGCTCGAGCCGCACGACATGGGCGTCGGGGAACGTGTCCTCGAACTCGAGGATGTTCGTGATGTCGGCGCCACGGAAGCCGTAGATCGAGTTGTGAGTGACGATTCCGTTCGCGATGAAGTTGTGGGTGTGCTCGATGTCGAGGTCGAACACCGGGGCGTTACGCAGCTCGACGCGCTCGACGGATTCGACGCGGTCGTAGCCGCCGTGGCCGTCGAACATCCACATGCCCGGCCGGACCTCCGAGGCCTTACGGAATGGGAGCGACTCCTTGCGGCCCAGCTTGGCGGTGGCATTAACGGCAAGGCTGGGGAAGGAGGTGGCAATGCGATGCGCTGTGGCGAGGCCGCCGGGCAGCTCCTGGCGAGTGCCGCCGCCCACGAGCGCGACGGAATGGCGTCGGCCCAGCGATACCTCCAAGGTCGCGTGGGAGATATTGGTTAATAGTTGACCCTTATCTCCCACGCCCCCCGCAAAGTGGACGTGTTCGGGGGTGCTAACGAGCCGGCGCCCCGAGGCCAGGGTGATCGCCACGCCCTGCCGTCGCATCGACTCGTGCACCCGGAGGACCCGGGCAGCACGAAACTCCCCCCCTCCCCAGCCCGAAAGCACGCAATCTCCAGGCTCAACGAGTTCAATCGGCAAGGCCGACCCGTCGGCCATCGTCACCAGCGTCCCGGCTGCCAAACACTGAGCGTCGTCTCCGACCACCATCAGGTTCCGGTGCTCACCCGCCAGCAGCTGCAGCCAGCGGTACTGGGCGTGGTTCGTGTCCTGGTACTCGTCGACGAGCACGTGGCGAAAGCCGGTGGCGTAGCGCTCGCGAACCTCGGGGAACAGCTCGAGCACGTTGACGGTGCGGACGAGGAGGTCGTCGAAGTCCATCGCGTTCATGCGGTGCAGCCCGCGCTCGTATTCGCGGTAGACGTCGGCGACGGTCTGCTCGAAGAACGAGCCGACCATCTGCCCGTAGGCATTCGCGTCGCGCAGCTTGTTCTTGGCATCGGAGATCTGCGCCTTGATCGAGCCCGGCGTGAAGCGCTTCGGATCGACTCCGAGCTCCTCGAGGCAGCGCTTGATCAGGCGCCGCGAGTCGGCCTCGTCGTAGATCGTGAACTGGCGCGTGTAGCCGAGGCGATCGGCGTGGGCACGGAGCATTCGCGCGCACGCGGAGTGGAAGGTCATCACCCACATCGCCCGCACCCGCCGGCCGACGAGGAGCTCGGCCCGCTCGCGCATCTCCCCCGCCGCCTTGTTCGTGAACGTGATCGCGAGGATCTCGTTCGGCTTGGCGGCGTCGGTGGCGACCAGATACGCGATCCGGTGGGTCAGCACGCGGGTCTTGCCCGAGCCGGCGCCCGCGAGGATCAGCAGCGGGCCCTCCCCATATGTGACGGCCTCCCGCTGGGGCGGGTTCAGGCCGGCGAGCAGGGTCTCGAGCTCGGTATTGGGACGTGCATCCGTGTCGGGCATCGGCAGAGCAACTACGGTAGCGAGCAGGGTGGTCGTCGACCGGATCAGAACCGCGTGCGCGCGGGTCACGCAGCTCGCCGAGCATGTCTCGATCGTGGAGGGAGCGATCGGCCCGTATGGGGCTGCTGCTGCGCAGCAGTGGAATGGGATCCCGCCCACCCGCGAAGCCCCATCCAGACCGCTCGAGCCGGCCGACCGCGAGCGCCGCGCCGCCCACTGGCTGACGCTCGACGCCGTCAACTTCGGCTCGGGCTGGTTCCCGACGCTGCGCAAGCGGCCCGGACAGTCGGGCTACTTCACGATCGCCGCGGGGATCACCGAGCACGGACCCTGGCCGGCGCGCGAGCTGAGCGAGGTCGAGGCCACCGAGATTGCCGACGTCCTGGGCCAGGACCCCGGGCACGAGCTGATGGCGCTGTTCGCGGCCTCGCTGCGCGACCTCGGAACGCACATCGAGACCGAGTACGGCGGCAGCTTTCTCGCGACCGTCGACACCGACTCCGCGGTGGCGCTCGTGGCGCAGCTCGGCAGCTGGGATTCGTTCGCCGACAGCTCGCAGTACAAGGGCATCGAGGTTCCATTCCTCAAGCGCGCGCAAATCGCCGCCGCGGACCTGCACCGCGCCGGCGTCGCGCAGTTCCGCGACCTCGACCGGCTGACGATGTTCGCCGACAACCTCGTCCCGCACGTGCTGCGGCTCGACGGGATCCTCAGCTTCGACCCGGACCTCGTGGCGAGGATCGAGCGCGAGGAGCTGATCGAGCACGGCTCGCCCGAGGAGGTCGAGATCAGAGCGTGCGCCCTGCACGCGGTCGAGCTGATCGTGGCTGCCGCTCCGAATCGCTTCGCCGCCGAGGTCGACGAGATCCTCTGGAACCGCGGTCAGCAACCGCATTACAAAGCCTCGCCGCGCCACCGCTCACGGTGCACGGCTTACTGAAGCTTGACCTAGGGAACTGCGGCTGCCTTGCCCTTGCCGCCCGCGCCCGGGAAGCTGCACTGGCTGGCCGCCGTCTTGAACTCAGGCGACTGCATCATCGTTTGAGGCACCGAGATGAACGCTCCCGGGGCGCCGAACGCGATCCCGCCCCCGCTGGGCGGCGCGGACGGCGGTGAAGATGTCGGGTCAGGGAAATCGCTGATGCCGTGCGCGCGCATGCACTCGGCGAGTCTCACCAACTGGAGCTTGCGATCCTCCGAGGGCTTGCCGCGGCCCGGGCCACCCCCGGGCAGCAGGCTCGCGCAGGCGCGCTGGGCGGCCTTGAATGCAGGCGAGAATGGGTTGAGGCCGGAGCCGTCCGGGATCTGGATGCCGCCGCCGCTGCCTGGATCGGGGAAATTGGACAGCCCGTGCGAGCGCATGCAGTCCGCGAACTTGATCCCCTGCGAGGGGTTCCCGCCGGAGGTGATGCCCGGCGGTGTGCCCGAGGAGGACCCACATGCGGCGAGCACCACCGCACAGGCGAACACCGCGAGCGCGGAGTAAACGGACTTCATCGCGCTGCAACGTGTACCGGGCCGGCGGTAACAGCGACGTAACGCCGGAACGCTTAGGTCTCGTCGAGCGCCTCGGCCCGCGCCCGCTCGATTGCCTCCGCGCCGGCCCCGCCGACGAGGAGGTCCGGGCGAATGGTCCCGCTCGCGGCCAGGTCCAGCGCCGGGAAGCGTCCCGTGCTGGTCAGCGCGACGTCCAGCGCAATCACTGTCGTCTCGCCGCCGTGAGGATCGGAGGCCGTGGCGATCACGGTCAGCGACCCGCCGTCGGCGATATTGCGCGCCGACGCCAGAACCCGCCGTGCGACGTGCGGGTGCATGCCGTCTAGCGTGTCGATCAGGACTACGGTGTCGGCGCCGCGAGCGGCCAGGCGGCGGGCCTGATCGACGATCCGCTCAGCCGTCTGCCCCTGGGTGTCGGCCGAAGCGGCGAAGCTCGCGGCAGCCACGGGCTCGACCGCGCTGCGGCTCCAATCGGAGATCTCCTCGGGTCGTACGCCGGCGAGCACGACGAACAGCTGCAATCCCTCCTGCTCGGATAGCGGGCCGGCGAGGCGGCGCAGCGCTTCGCTCTTGCCGGCGCGCGGAGCACCGACAATCGTCACCCGCGACCCGCGGCCAAACGGCGTCAGCCACTCGATCGCCTTGACCGTCGGGTCCTCGGAGCCCAAGCGGAACCGGTCATCAGGGAAGGCGGCCGGCAGATCCTCGAAGCGGACGCTGTCGACGACCTCCTCGGCGGGCCTCCCGTTGATCGTGTCGATCCGGACCATCGAGGCGAACCGCTCGGAGCGGCGCGGGGGGCGTCGCGGCCCCGTCACGCGATCACCCGAGACGAGCTCGCAGCGCTTCACCTGCGCGGCCGAGATGTAGACATCCTCGTCGGAGGGCTCAGGGGGATCAACCCGCACGAATCCCGAGCCGTTTGGCAGCAGCTCGATCGTCCCCTCGACGATCAGCTCCTCGGCTTCCGGCTCCTCCGCCGTCTCCTGGGCTTCCGGCTCCTCCGCCGTCTCCTGGGCTTCCGGCTCCTCCCCGGCCGCCGCCTCAGCCTCCTCGGCGGGCTCGCCCGGCTCCGCGCCGGCGTGGGCTTCCTCGCCTGCCTGCGCTTCCTCGCCCGCCTCCGGTTCCTCCCCCGCCTCAGGTTCGTCCCCGGCCCTCTCCTCGCGCGCGCCGCCCCGGCCGCGGCCGCCACGCCGTCCCCGGCGACGCCTCGAGGGCTGCTCGCTGTCCTCCGCGGCCTCGGCATCAGGCTCGGACTCGCCCGACTGACGCTCGAGGATCGCGTCGATCAGTTCGGGCTTTCGCAACCGGCGGTAGCTGTCGATCGACAGCTCCGAGGCGATTGCGTGTAGGTCCGCGAGCGGGCTCTCCTGGAGCGCGGCGCGATCGAGTACGGACATCGGATCCTCCTTGATGTGTCGGTGGGCTCCGGTCGCGTTGAGCCAGCGACCGGCGATCTTCCTTTTTTCTACCCTATCGTGCTGTCCGGCCGATCGCCACAGGTCTGCTGCCACCGCAGCTCGTCGGCCAGCGTTGCGGCGGGATCGAGTTCGGCTTCTCCGCCCAGTACCGCACGTACGGCCAGGTAGTCGGCCGTCTGTGCGACGTCATGCACCCGCAGCACGTGCACGCCGGCATCGACGCCGTGGCCGACCGCGGCCAGCGTGCCGGGGAGTCGTTCTCGCGGCCGGCGCGCGGTGATCACGCCGACGAAGTCCTTGCGCGAGACGGCCAGCAGCAGCGGCCGCCCAAGCTCGTGTAGCTCGCCGAGCGCACGGAGCACCTCGACGGTCTGCGCCGGGGTCTTCGAGAAGTCCGGGCCAGGGTCGAGCATCAGCTGCTCGAACTCCATTCCGCGTTCCAGCGCGAGCTCGATCCGCTCGCTCAGGAACGCCTTCACGTCGGCCACGATCCGCCCATCGTAGGAGCGGTCGAGCAGCTTCTGCTTCGGCGCAGCGCGCGTATGCATCAGCACCAGCGCGGCCCCGGTCTGGGCACACACCTCGGCCAGCTCCGGGTCGCGCAGACCGCTGACGTCGTTGACGATCTCGGCGCCGGCGGCAATCGCGGCCCGCGCGACCGCCGGCTTGTAGGTGTCGATCGAGACCAGCGCGGGCGGGCGGGATCCGATCTCGGCGACGATCCGCTCGATCAGGGGGACGACCCGCGCGATCTCCTCCTCGGGCTCGACCGGCGGGCGGTTGGTGACGCCCGACTCGCCGCCGACGTCGATGATCGCGGCACCCGCCGAGGTCAAGGAGCGAGCGAGCTGGACGCGTTCTTCGAGCGTCTGGTGCAGACCGGCGTCCGAGAACGAGTCAGGGGTCGCGTTGACGATTCCCATCAGCAGAGGCCCCGCCCCGCTGGCCAGCCCGAGCGTTTGCGAGGTCGTGCGAAGCGCGCGGGTGGGCGCGCTCATCCCGCCGCGCGCGCCGCGACCGTCTCCGGCACCCGCCGGGCGGCGCAGTCGACCGGCCAGACCCGGTAGCAGGCGGAGGCCTCGAGCATTGCCGCGTGGGCGCGCCCACACTCCGCACAGGCCGCGACGTGGTCGATCACCCACGTGTCGTCGGCGCCGCTCAGCGGCTCTGAGTCCTGGCGGCAGACGAGTACCCGGAGCGCCCGCTCGCGGTCAGGACAGGCCGGCCTCTCGGCCGCAGGTCCCCGGCGCTCGGACTGCAGACGCAGTCGTGAGCGCGCGATCAGCGGCGCGACGGCGGCCGGATCGATGCTCATCACCCGCGCGATTTGCTCGTGCGAGAGCCGCAGCAGCTCGCGTAGCGCGAGGACCTCGCGCTGGCGCTCGGGCAGCTCGCCGAGCGCGCTTTGCAACTCACGCGCGACGTTGGCGGCGAGGCTCTCGTCGCCCGACCGCTCCGCCGCAACGGCTGGCTGAGGAGCAACTGTCTGACGGCGGCACGACTCGGCCGCCGCCGCGAGCAACTCGATCCTGCCGCTGGCGCCGGATGCCTGCGCCTGCCTGCACGCCAGCTCGGCCGCCGGCCCCGTCCCCAGCACCCGGTTGCAGAACTCGCGCACCTCGTCCATCGAGGTCGCCAGCTTATTAGAGGCGCCGGTCCAGAAGATAGGCTGGTGTCTGCTATGAGCGAGGAATCAGAGTTGAGCGCTCCGGCTCCGCGACATATTCGGATCGTCCTGGCCGACGACCACCAGGTCGTACGGCGGGGTCTGCAGCTCCTGCTAGACGGCGAATCGGACTTCGAGGTCGTCGCCGAGGCCGGAGATGTCGACTCGGCGCGGCGCTACGTGCGCGGCCACCATCCCGACGTCGTCGTGCTCGACCTCAACATGCCGGGGGGCGCGGTGCTCGACGCGATCCCGGAGATGCGCAAGGAGCGGCCGAACAGCCAGATCGTCGTGCTGACGATGCAGGAGGATCCGGCGTTCGCGCGCGACGCGCTGCGCGCCGGGGCGCTCGCCTACGTGCTCAAGGAGGCGGCCGACAGCGAGCTGGTCGAGGCCGTTCGCCGAGCCGCCGTCGGCGAGATCTATCTCAACCCGCAGCTCGGCGCGCGGATCGCGGCCGAGCCGCCGCCCGGACCGCCCGATGACCTCACCGAGCGCGAGGTCGAGGTGCTGCGCCGGATCGCGCTCGGGCATACAAACCGCGAGATCGCAGACCAGCTGTACCTGTCGGTGCGCACGGTCGAGACACACCGCCAGCACATCCAGCAGAAGCTGCGCGTGAACAGTCGCGCCGAGCTCGTCCGCTACGCGGTCGACCGCGGTCTGTTCGAAGCCGGGTAGCCTTTCCGGCATGTTCCGGAACATCCTCGTCGCGGTCGACGGGTCGCCACACGCCACGCGGGCGGTGGCGGAGGCGGTCGATCTGGCCCAGCAGGGCAACGCGAAGCTGACGCTGATGACCACGATTCCTGACCCCTCGACGTGGGCGCTCGGCGGCGCCGGGTACACGAGCGGGGTCGACTTCGAGGCGCTGGCCAAGGAGAGCGAGAAGGAGTACGTCGAGCTGCTCGACGCCGCGGTCGCCCAGGTGGGCGAGCTGCCGGTCACCAAGCTGGTCATGCACGGGCACCCGGGCGAGCGGATCCTCGAGCAGCTCCACGAGGGCGGCTACGACCTGGTCGTGATGGGCTCCCGCGGCCGTGGCCAGGTCCGCTCTCTGCTGCTCGGAAGCGTCAGCCACCACGTGCTGAACGCCAGCCCCGGGGCCGTGCTGATCGTGCACGCGGACGTAGAAGAGGAATAGATCCTCTCAGCACGCGTCGAGCCCGATCCCCTCGAGCTCGGCCTCCTCGCGGAAGCTCTCCACCTCCTGGCTGACCCGGCCTTCGTCCCAGTCGAGCTCGCCGGCGATCGCGCGCGCGACGCGCAGCGGAGCCTGGTTCTCCGGTGAACAAAGGTCGCGGCCGGCGAGCAGTCCCAGACGCGTGCGCCGGAGCAGCACGTCGCCGACTGATCTGGCCTGCTCGTTGCGGGCCGAGAACGTGGCCTCGGCGAGCAGGTCGGGGAGCCCGGTGAGAATCGGCTGGGCGAGCTGGGCTCGCCCGCGCGCGGTCTCGAGCACGTTCTGGGCTGCGTGGCCATAGCGGCTCGCGAGCGCTTCGTATGACGGATCGGGGACGCCCTCGACACGCGGCAGGCTCGAGGCCTCGACGGGCAACCCCAGCGGGATCTCGTGCGTGCGGCACGGGGCCTGCCGGCCGTCACGCTCGACGACGCGATCGACCGCCATCTTCGCCATCCGCCTGAACGTGGTGAGCTTGCCGCCGGTGATCGTGATCAGCCCGCTCGAGGTCTCATAGAGCTCGGCGCGGCGCGAGATGTCGACGGACTTGCGGCTGTCACCGCTCGAGATCAGCGGGCGGACGCCCGCGTACGCGCCCGCGAGATCCGCCGGCGCCAGCGCGGTGCCGAAGAATGCGTTCGTCGCCCCGAGCAGGTAGTCGATGTCCTCGGCGGACGGCTTGACGTGGTCGATCGTCCCCTCGTAGGTGACGTCGGTGGTGCCGACGAGGCTGCGGCCGAGCCACGGAAGCGCGAAGATCGACCGGCCCTCGCCGGCGGGGACGATCACCCCGGCGACAAGCGGCAGGTCCTCACGGTCGAGGATCACATGGGTTCCGCGGCTGGGGACGATCGTCGGGACCTCGGCCTCGGAGTGGAGCTCCTCGGGCCGGATCCGGTCCGCCCACACGCCGGTGGCGTTGATGACGTTGTCGGCCTGGACGACGATCTCTCCCCCGCTCTCTCCGTCGCGAACCTTGACGCCCGCTGCGTTGCCGTTCTCGTGGACGAGCTCGAGGACCTCGAGGCGATTCGCGCAGATCGCGCCGAACCGCTCCGCCTCGCCGAGCACGGTCAGCACCAGCCGGACGTCGTCGGTCTGGCAGTCGTAGAAGAGGTAGCCGCCGCTCGGATCGCGGCCGGCGAGGGCAGGCAGCAGCTCTGCGACCTCCTCGCCTGAGATCACGCGGTGGCGCGCCGGGCTCCAATCGCTTTCGGAATCCTCGCGCCGGGCACGCCGCCCTCGTATGGCCATCACGTCGTAGGCGTTCAAGCCCAAGCCCAGGATCCGGTCTGGCCGCGCGCCGTCGAAGGCAGGGACCACCAGCTGCAGTGGGCGTACCAGGTGCGGAGCGAGCTTGACCAGCAACTGTCGCTCGAGCAGCGCCTCGCGGACGAGCCCGAGGTCGAACCTCTGCAGGTAGCGCAGCCCGCCGTGGACGAGTTTCGAGGAGCGGCTGCTGGTTCCGGCGGCGTAATCACGCTTCTCGACGAGCG
The DNA here is from genome assembly GCA_963824755.1 of uncultured Solirubrobacterales bacterium. Taxonomy (GTDB): domain Bacteria; phylum Actinomycetota; class Thermoleophilia; order Solirubrobacterales; family Solirubrobacteraceae; genus Palsa-465. The sequence continues at coordinate 696,132 of CAWGQT010000002.1, forward strand.
CCACGCTGAATCCACGCGACGCCGCATCGAGCGCCACGCCGGCGCCGGTGATCCCGCCCCCGATGACCAAGATGTCAAAGCGCTCGGCGGCGAGCACCTCGAGCGCGCGGTCGCGGGGCAGCATGGAGGGCAGCGTATCTAGAGCGCAGACCGAGTCGCGACGCCGCCGGCACTGTGCTGCCGCCGGCACCGACCGATACTCGTCACGGCCGACCCGCGGAATCGAGGGTGAAATCTGGCCTTAGGCGGCCGATCCGGTCCGGACGGGCCCTCCCGGCCCCACGGACGCTGCGTCAGCAGCCCCTATCCCTGCCCGCCGGCCTTGTGATACAGGTTGAGCACAATCCCGTGGAACCAGGGCGAGGTCTCCTGGTAGCCCGGGCAGCACGGCGGACCGCCGGGAGCGCTGATTCCGATCTCGATGTGCGGCCCGGTCGAGATCCCGACGTCACCGCAGCCCACCTCGGCGATCGGCTCTCCCGTCGTCACGTGTGCGCCGACCGGCACCAGGGCAGGCAGCGCATGGCCGTAGTAGATGTAGCGGCCCGCGTACTGTCCGCTTGAGACCTTCAGCACCGGCGCGGCGGGCCCGAAGCCGTCGATCCCCTCCTGGACGATCGTGCCGGAGGTCATCGCGACCTCCTTGACCTGGCTGCCGCAGGCGGCGTTGGCGGTCGGGATGTCGATCCCCTGATCGTTGGACCAGGTGCTCGGCGGGAGCACCCGCGACATCGGCTCGAGCGGGAATACCCAGCCGCCAGATGACGGCGGCGGTGGGCTTCCGCCCGGCGCGGTGCCGCCGCTCGAGACCTTGCTGCGGGAGTACTTCTTGATCGCGTTGTAGAGGGCCTGGGCGGTTCGGTCGCCGACCGTGCCACTCGCCGGGCTCAGGTGGTGCTGAATCTGGAAGTGCTTGACCGCGCCCTTGGTCATCGACCCGAAGTACCCGGTCACCGGCAGGTTCGAGCCGAGGTCGTTGAGCCAGGTCTGCAGCGTCTTGACGTCGTTGCCGGAGTCGCCGTAGCGTAGAACGCGGCTGAAGACCGCCTGCGCGACGTGAGCCTGGACCAGCCCGTGGGGAGATTGGGGACCGATCAGGGCGGCACCGCCGCTGCTCCCGCCGCTCGAGGCGGCGATCCCGGGGCTCGCGCCGGCAAGCGCGCAGCCCACGGGAGCCAGTGCGCCCACCGCGGCGCCAATCAACAGACGGTGCAAGCGTTGCATCCCAGGCCCACGTTCGACGCGTGTCCTTGCTGCGTCAGCAAGGCGCCCGGGGTTGCGCATATTCGATTTCCGAAAGTTGCAAAAAGCGAGCACCGTCAACCCTCCGCCGGATGCGGTGTTGCAATGCGTGCGCCTGTGGCCTACGGAGTTAGCTGACGGGCTAGCGCTGTTCTGTTAGCGCTTCTCGCGGATCACCACGAGACTCGCCCCAACGAATTGGGTTCCCCGCTCCCCGGGGCGGCTGTCCGGGGATTCGGCGGGCGGCAAACTATCAGAAACAATCGACAGACGTCGAACTGAACGTGGGCGGTGGGCCTGCGTGACTGCGCGGTTGCAGGCACAATCGAGAAGGTGAGCGGCCGGATCGACCTTCACTCGCACGTCCTGCCGGGCATCGACGACGGGCCTGACGATCTCGACGGGTCACTGGAGATGCTCGCCGCGGCCGCGGCATCGGGAACGCGAGTGATCGCGGCGACGCCCCACGTGCGCGCGGACTTTCCCGATGTGCACGTCGATCAGCTCGCCCGGCGCTGCAGCGAACTCCGGGCTGCCGCGAGCCGGGACGGTATCGAGGTGGAGATCGTCCAGGCCGGCGAGGTATCGCTGATCTGGGCGCTCGAGGCGAGCGATCAGGAGCTCGTGCTCGTCAGCTACGGCCAGCGTGGCACCGATGTGCTGATCGAGACGCCGGCAATGGGGGCGATGGCGCTCGAGATGCCGCTCACGCGGCTACGCGAGCGTGGCTACCGGGTCACGCTCGCCCATCCGGAGCGCAACCCGCTGTTCCAGCAGTCGCCGCACGGTGTCGCAGAGCTCGTGGAGCAGAATGTGCTGCTCGCGGTCAACGCCGGCTCCCTGCTCGCGGGGCGTGGTTCGCCGTGGGCGCGTCTCGGACGCCAGCTCTGCATGGATGGGCTGGCGCACGCGCTTGCATCCGACGGCCATCGAGCCGACTCGTGGCGGCCGGTGACCGCCCTGGCCCAGGCCACCGATGCCGTCGCGGAGCTGGTGGGGCCCGAACGGGCACGGTGGATGACGGAGGCCGTACCGGCGGCGATTCTGGCGGGTGAGCCGGTGCCGGTCGGCCCACTCGTGCTCGCGCCGCGCCGGAAGGGTTTGCGCGGCTTGCTAGGCGGTGGCGCTTAGGTCGCCCGGTTGTGCAGGTCCTGTCGCCGCAGGCGGTCGGAACAAAGTCCGAGCACAGAGGACCTCATCAGCCCTTACTACGTGTGGAGGCGGCGAGGGCTAGCAGCTCAGTGAGCCGGATCCGCTAGGCCGGCCTTGAGCCGCTCCTCGATGATCTGCCGGATCCGGTCGACCGTGTCCTGGGACATGCGCCGGATCTCCCAATGCGTCAGCTTCATCACGCGCATCGGGGAGGTCGCGATCACGTCGGCGTTGCGAGGCTCGCGCGAGAGCAGACCCATCTCACCGATCAGGTCGCCCTGCTTGAGCGAGGCGATCTTCTTGCCGTCGCGGAGAACGTCGGCGGTGCCTTCCTCGATCGCGATCAGCTCGGTCGAGTAGTCCCCCTGCTTCATCAGGATCTGGCCGTCGGCCACGCTCGTCTCGGTCGCGAACGCGGCGAGGCGCTTGGCCTCGTCGGGGCTCAGGTGAGAGAAGATCGGAATCGCGGTGAGGCGTGCTGGATCCATGCGGGCGCCACTCTAACCGAACTCACCTGAACCTTGCTCCCGTTCGGTGTTGGTCGCTGCAAAAGCAACGCGGCCACTGGCGCCGACGATGCCATCGTGGTTTCTCGGAGTCAGACTCCGTACACCTCGGATCAGGATCCGCTCGGAGATGCCGATACCTCCTCTGGGCGGGTGGGCTCTTTCGCAGGCAGGGACCTCCGCGAGGCTGCCGCCCGTCGCACGAAGTATCACCTGACCACTGATCCTGCTTTTGGGAGGCAGCAATATGTATTTGACGACCCCTCGGCTGGGGCGGGCCGCCTTGCTCGCCGTGCTCACGGCGTTGGCGATCGCTTCGATTGCCGCACCGGCGGCGTCCGCCAGCGCCCGACTTGGCATCAACATGAGCCGCGTGTTCAACGGCATTGGGTACAACCAGTCTTTCGTGGACATGCAGCTCTCGGCGGCGAGTAGGGAGGGCATCACGCTCGTGCGCGAGGACGCGCTGTGGGCTGTAGCCGAGCCGAACGCGCCGGTGAACGGCGTCCATTCCTACAACTGGGCGCCGCTCGACTTCATCGAGAAGAACCTCGCGAAGTACCACATGCAGTGGCAGCCAATCATCGACTATTCGGCTCCGTGGGACCAGACGGTCCAGAACGGGCCGCCGACCTCCGACGCCGACTACGCCACCTACGCCCAGGCTTTCGCGCAGCGCTACGGCCCCGGTGGTGATTTCTGGAAGGCGAATCCGTCATTGCCGTACCTGCCGGTCTCGACCTTCGAGATCTGGAACGAGGAGGACGGCAACTACTTCTGGGGCGGCGCCTCCGACCCCATTGCATACGCGAACCTCTACGCCGCCGCATACAAGGCGATCAAGCAGGTCGATCCGGGGGCGACGGTCGTGATCGGCGGGCTCACGGGCAACTGGCGCTACATCCAGACCATGTACTGGCAGTTCGCCCAGCTCGGCGTTCACCCGGACGCGATCGCGCTGCATCCGTACGGGAAGACGCCGAGCGACTCTTACAATATGGTCAAGCTGCTCAAGCAGGATCTCGACTGGATCGGCCAGATGCTTGGCTGGCCGGACCCGCACACGATTCCGATCTACCTCACGGAGTTCGGCTGGCCGACCTCCGGCTACTACTTGGCGGTCGTCTCCGACGCAACCAGGGCGTCGTATCTCCCGACGACCGCGGACACGCTGGCGCGCTCCGATTGCGGTGTCGCCGCCGTGTTCCCCTATGCCTGGACCACACCGATGCAGAACCCGCAGAGCTCAGAGGACTGGTTCGGCATCTACAAGTGGACCGGCGGTGATACGGCGACGAGCCTGGCGTACTCGCAACTCCTCCAGCAGTACAACGCCGGCAAGCAGTCAAAGACCACAACAAAGGTCTGCTACTAGCCCTGGCACCGCTTGCAGGGTCTACGGCCAGGGGCGTTCCGAACGTCCCTGGCCGGCCCGTATCCGGGCCGTGCTAAAGAGCCTTAACCTCAGACGTGATGTCGCTCACCGACTGCTTGGCGTCGCCGAACAGCATCTGGGTTTTCTCCTCGTAGAACAGAGGATTGTCGATGCCGGCGAAGCCGGACGCCATCGAGCGCTTGAGGACGATCACAGAGTGCGATTCGTCGACCTCGAGGATCGGCATCCCGTAGATCGGCGAGCCGGGTTCGTCCTTGGCGGACGGGTTGGTGACGTCGTTGGCGCCGATCACGAGCGTCACGTCGGTGCGCGGGAACTCCGGGTTGATCTCGTCCATCTCCTTGAGCAGGTCGTACGGGACGTCGGCTTCGGCGAGCAGCACGTTCATGTGGCCGGGCATGCGCCCGGCGACCGGATGGATCGCGTACTTGACGGTGACGCCCTTGGCCTCGAGCGCCTTCTCGAGCTCGCGCACCGCGTGCTGCGCCTGCGCGACCGCGAGGCCGTAGCCCGGCGCGATCACGACCTGCCGGGCGTAGGAGAGCTGGATCGCGACGTCCTGCGCGGAGGTCGCCTTGACCGGCCCGCGGTCGATCTCGCCACCGGCCGGCGCCGAAACCTCGCCGCCGAAGCCGCCGGCGACGATCGCCGGGACCGAGCGGTTCATCGCCTTCGCCATCAGGTTTGTGAGGATCGTTCCGGAGGCGCCGACGATCATGCCGGCGACGATCATCGCCGTGTTGTTCAGAGCGATACCGGTGGCAGCGGCCGACAGTCCCGTGAACGCGTTCAGCAGCGAGATCACGACCGGCATGTCGGCGCCGCCGATCGGCAGCACCATCATGTTCCCGAGGATCGCAGCCACGACCAGGATCCCAAGAATGAACAGGGCCTGTGAGTGGGTGCCGGAGGCGAGCACGATCGCGACCCCGACCGCGATCACGAACAGTGCCGTGTTGAGTACCGCCTGCCAGACGCCGGGGAGCTTCATTGGGCGGCCCGGAATGATCTCCTGCAGCTTGCCGAAGGCGATGTTCGAGCCCCAGAACGAGATCGAGCCGACGATCGCCGCGAACAGGGTCGGAATCTCGCGCTTGAGCGCCCAGGCGCCGACGCCGGGCCCGACGGTGAAGTGATGGCGGTACTCGACCCAGGCGATCAGCGCGACGGCGCCGCCGCCGACGCCGTTGAACAGCGCGACCATCTGCGGCATCGCGGTCATCCGCACCCGCAAAGCTGCGGGGATCCCGATCGCGGTGCCGAGCACTAGCCCGAGCGCGATCAGCCAAGGCGTCGAGGAGCCAGACAGGATGTGGGGCTGGATCAGCGTCGCGATGACCGCGATCGCCATGCCGATGGCCGCGATCTTGTTGCCACGCACCGCTGTCCGTGGGCCGGTCAGCCCGCTCATGCCGTAGATGAACAGGCTGAACGCGACTATGTAGAGCGCGTCGGTGAAGTTGGAGCTCTGGTAGAAGGACGCGGCGAGGGTCACTTCTCCTCCTCGCCCTCCTTGGGCGGGTCCTTGCGCTTGAACATCCCGAGCATCCGGTCGGTGACGAAGAAGCCGCCGATCACGTTGATCGTGCCGAAGGTGATCGCGATCACGAGCAGGAAGTGCTCGAGGAAGCCGGTGGCCTCGTGCATCAGCAAGAGGCCGCCGAGCAGCACGATCCCGTGGATCGCGTTCGTGCCGGACATCAGCGGCGTGTGCAGCGTGTTCGGAACCTTCGAGATCACCTCGAAGCCGACGAACGCGGCGAGGACGAGGATCGCGATCTCTGTAACTGTGCTCATGCGTTGACTCCCGCCGCCTGCTTTGCGGCTTCGTTGACGATCTCCCCGTCCTTGGTGATGCACGCGCCGGCGATCACCTCATCCTCGAAGTCGAGCGACAGCGTCCCCTCCTCGGAGATCATCAGCCCGAGCAAGGATTCGATGTTCCTCGCGTACAGCTGCGAGGCGTGCTCGGACAGCGTGCTCGGCACGTTCAGCGGCGCGGCGATCTTGACGTTGTGCTTGATCACAGTCTTGCCCGGCTCGGAGAGCTCACAGTTACCGCCGCTCTCGGCAGCGAGGTCGACGATCACCGAGCCGGGCTTCATCAGCTCGACGGCCTTCTCGGTGACGAGGATCGGCGCCCGGCGTCCGGGGACTGCGGCGGTTGTGATCACGACGTCGACCTTGCCGATTGCCTCGGCCATCAGCTCCTGCTGGCGGGCCTGCTGCTCGGGCGTGAGCTCTTTCGCGTAGCCGCCCGCGCCTTCGAGGTCGCCGCCGAGATCGAACTCGAGGAAGGTCGCGCCGAGCGACTCGACCTGCTCCTTGACGGCGGCGCGCACGTCGAAGCCTTGCACGACGGCGCCGAGCCGGCGCGCGGTCGCGATCGCCTGCAGGCCCGCGACCCCGGCGCCGAGCACCAGCACGGTCGCGGGGCGGATCGTGCCGGCGGCCGTCATCAGCATCGGGAAGAAGCGGTCGAGCTCCTGGGCCGCGATCAGGACGCCGCGGTAGCCGCCGATGTTCGCCTGGCTGGAGAGCGCGTCCATCGACTGCGCGCGGCTGATGCGGGGCACCGACTCGAGCGCGAAGCTGGTCGCGCCGGTCTGCGCGATCGCCTTGATGCCGTCCCCATTGGTGAGCGGTTGGAGGAACCCGATCAGGACGCTCCCGGATTTCAGCCGCCCGATCTCGGCGTCGGTAGGCGGAGCCACCTTGACCACGACGTCCGCGTCCCACACATCGTCCACGAGCTTGCCGCCCGCATCCTCGTACTCCGCGTCGGGGATCAGCGCGCCGGAGCCGGCGCCCTTCTCCACGAGCACTTCCAGCTCCTTGCCCGTGAGCTTGCGGACCACCTCGGGTACCAGCGCGACGCGGCGCTCGCCTTCCACGGTCTCCTTGGGAACTCCGATCTGCATCGGCGCAGGAGGCTATCGATTTACCGTGATTACTGACCGATGGGAGCGAGCGCCAGCGCCGCGGCGACGCCGGCGTCGGTCGCGAGCTGCCCGAGGCTGTCGATCGGGCTTCTGCTGCCTGAACGGACGCGATGATGGACCGCGGTCGACCTGCCGGCGCGCGCGGCGCGGGAGGCCTTCTGGTGGGTCTGGCCCGGCGCCGAGGCCGAGCCGCCACCACCGCCAGCCCGGGCTGGCGCGGGCGCCGGGAACGGCAGCGGCTTGCCGGCCAGCGCCATCGCTGCTTGCGCCGTAACCCACACCGGTGTCTGGTCCGCAGAGCGGGAGTAACGCACGTGCCCATCGGCCGCGATCAGCGAGCGCAGGTAGGCGTTCGCCGAGCTAATTGGATCCCGCCCACCCAGCGCGTCCGGGCTCGCGCCGGCCGCGATCAGCCCCTGAATCGCCCAAGCGGTCGATTGGGCGTTTGAGTCCTCGCCGGGAACGGAGGGGAAGCCGCCGTCGGGGTTCTGCTGGTGGCGCAGGAACGCGACCGCGCGGGAGATCGTGCTGCCGAACCCGCCCGCGCTCGCTAGAGCCTCGAGCGCGGCGCCGGTGTCATCGGCGTCGCTCGAACCTCCAGCGGTCGCGAAGTTGAAGCCGCCGTCGGAGTCCTGCTGCCTGCTCAGCCAGACCGTCATCGATTGCGGGGGCGCCACACCGGCGGCCCGGAGCGCCAGGATCGCGAACGACGTGAGGTTGACTTGATCGCTCACCGATCCGTTGGCGCGGATGTCGCGCTGCAGCGCCGCCACCTGGCTGGTGGCGGGCAGGCCCGCCGCGCGCATCACGAGGATCGTGCGCTCGAGCGAGCCAACGTCCGTGGGGGCACCGGCGCTGATGTAGGCGATCACGCTGGGGCCGCCGTGGCTGACGGCCTGGAGATTCAGTCCGTCGGCGGCCAGACCGAGAGCGGCCCAACCGGAAAAGAGCTGTGAGGAGGGCGAGCCCGGACTCGGGCCGAAGCCGCCGTCGGCGTTCTGCGCGGAGAGCAAGTAGCTGGTCGGGGAAACCGCGGCGCTCGCGCTCTGCGTGTTCGTGGCGGCGATCAGCCCGGCGGCGAGCATGACCACGGCGATCACCGCGGCAGTCGCCCCGCTCGGCGGCCGCCAGGTGACGTTGAGCCGGGTCGCGAAGCGCGCGATGGACCGCGCCAGCGCCGGCCCGAACGCCAGCGCGAACAGCACGCACCCGATCGCGTGCACGAGGTCGAAGCCGATCCCCTTGCCGACGTACACGCGCAGCTGGGCGGCGCTGTGATCGCTGTAGGTGACCCAGTCGCCCACGTCCTGCAGCGCGGTGAACGCGAAGCCGACCACGCCGCAGATCAGCGCCATTGACCAGCGACCGAGCGTCCGCCTCGTGAGCACCGCGAGGCCCGCTCCGATCAGGCCGGTCGCGCCCCAGGCGGCCATCTGCCAGGGTGTCCACGGACCCTGTCCGAAGAAGAAGTTCGAGGTCAGTCCGGCGAGGGCGCCGACGACGAAGCCCGGGCCGCCGCCGAGCGCGTAGCCCGCAATCAGCACGATGTCGGTCGTCGGCTTGACGTTGGGCACCGCCGCAAACGCGATCCGGCCGAGCGCCGCGAACGCCGCCAGCGTCGCGACCAGCGCCACGATCCGCGCGTCGGGCCGGGTACGCTCATACCAGGCGAAGCCACCCGCCAGGGCCAGCACGAGGATCGAGAACGACGCGAGCTGCCAGGTCATGCGGGGGCGGTCGTTCGTTGTCTGAGCATCTCCACGCCCTGCTCGGGCCGCAGCGCGCCGCCGGCGCCGCCGAGGATTCGAGCGGTCTCGGTCGCGAAGTACGTGCCGCCGGCGAGCACCTCGGATGCCGGGCCGTCCGCGACCGGCGCGCCGTCCCCCAGCAGGATCACTCGATCGGCAAATGCGGCGACGAACTCCGGATCGTGGGTGGCGACGAGCACCGCGCCAGCGAGCGATCTGAGCGTTGCTGCCAGCTCGTCCTTGAGGCCGCGATCCATGCCGCGCGTCGGCTCGTCAAGGCAGGTGACTGCGGGCGGATCCCCCTGTGGATCGCCGAGCACGATCGCGAGCGCGAGCCGCTGCCGCTCGCCGCCGGAGAGGTCGCGGGGGTGGCGGTCGGCGAATCCGTCGAGCCCGAGCATCGTCAGTGCCGCCGGCGGCGCCTCCTGTTCGACGGTTTCATGCACCAGGTAGTCGTTGGGGTTTTGCAACAGCAGGGCAATGCGTCCGGCTCTCGTGAGCTTGCCGCGCGTGGGCTTGAGCAGGCCGGCTGCGTGGCGCAGCAGTGTCGATTTGCCGGCGCCGTTGCGACCCATCAGCGCGACACGCTCGGCCGGATGGACCTCGAGCGTGACTCCCCGGAGGATCGTGGGTCCGTCGCGTACCTCGTACCACACGCGCTCGAAGCGCAAGGCGGGCGCGCGGTCCGCTCGCGCCCCGCTCAACGGCGGCCTAGGCGGGGCCGTGGACGGCTCATCGATTGGCTCCAGGCCGGAATTACGGATCTGCGCCCGCGCGGCCTTGACGCCCGGAACGGGCGGCAGGCCAAGACCGCGAAGCAGGCGCGCCCCGGGCGTGCTCAGGGACGCGGCCGAGTCCGCAGCCCAGGCCAGGAAGCGCGGCGCCGACGCGTCGCAGGCGATCTGCCCGACGGCCATCGCGATCACGCGGTCGGCGGCGGTGAGGCAGCGCTCGAGCCGGTGCTCGGAGATCAGGATCGTGACGTCGAAGTCCTCGTTGCACCTGCGCAGGAGGCTCATCAGCTCATCGCCGGCGACCGGATCCAGCTGCGAGGTGGGCTCGTCGAGGACGAGCAGCGCGGGTCGCCCTGCGAGCGCCGCACCGAGCGCCACCCGCTGAAGCTCTCCTCCGGACAGGGTCGCGGTCGGACGGTCCAGCAGGTGCGCGAGACCCAGCGCAAGTGCCACCTCCTCGACACCGCGCGCCACCGCCCCGGGAGGCTCACCGCGGTTCTCGAGCGGAAACGCGAGCTCGGCGCGGACGGTGCCCATCACGACCTGCGTCTCGGGATCCTGGAACAGCGTCCCGACCCTGGCCGCGAGCTCGCCCGGGCCGTGCTCGCGGGTGTCGAGGCCCGCAACCTCGATGTTCCCCGCGAGCGTGCCTCCATGGAAGTGCGGGACGAGGCCGCTGGCGGCGCGCAGGAGCGTCGACTTTCCCGAGCCCGAGGCTCCGGCGACCACAACCAGCTCGCCTGGCTCGAGTTGCAGCGAGACGTCTTTCAACGCAGGCTGCTCGCTGCCCGGATAGGTGTAGCTGACCCGGTCGAGCTGCAGAACGCTCACCGCTGCACTCCCCTCCGGTCGGCGAACGGGAGCAGCGCGCAGAGAAGGATCGCGGCAGCCAGGACGAGCTCCGCCGTGGTTACCGGCGCGTGGAGCGCCGGATAAGCGCTGAACGGGGCCAGGTCGGCGGCCTTGGCGGCGATCGCCAGCGCCAGCAACGCGATCGCCGAAGCGGTGAACGCAAGGTCGTGGCGCGAATAGGGCTGCTTCGCCTTGGGCGGCCTGCGAGCGGCGCCATATCCCCGCACCTCGAGCGCGGCCGCCACGTCGAGCGCGCGATCGAGCAGCCCCGAGGTCGCCGCCCGCATCAGCGCGACCCGCGACGGCGGCGGCCCGGGCCGGCAGCGCTGGGCGTCGGCTAGCCGCCTTGCATCGCGTGCGAGCACTGGAACCATGCGCGTGGCGAGCGTCGCGGTCAGCGCGGAGCGAAACGAGAGGCGGCGGAACAGGCGCAGCACCTCGTCCGGATCCACCGCGGCCGTGTAGAGGGCGCCGCACATGATCAGCGCGACCGCGCGCAGACCGAGGATCGCGCCGTAGACCGTCGCCTCGAGCGTGATGTCGGTGTGGCCGAGCACGGGCAGCTGACCGAGGCGCACGATCACGGTCAGCCCGTCGCGGGTGACGAGCGCGTTGATCAGCATGACCAGCAGCCCCAGCGGGATCGCCAGTAGAGCGGCGCGGCGCATCTGGCGGCTTACACCGGCCAGAGATCCCGCGGCCGCGACCGCGACGACTACGGCTCCGAGCGCGATCGGGCTCGAGAGCAACAGCGCCGCACAGGCAAAGGCCAGGCAGTACAGGCATCCGGCGCCGGCGCGCGCCGCGTGCAGCGGGCTTGGGCGCTTGATGTAGGTCATTGCGATCCGTCCTGGGGCACCGGAAGGTCCGTACCGCCCGGTGCGATCGCGAGCGCGAAATGGTCTTGCAGACGGGACTGGTTCAGGGCGTCCGCTGCCGCGAGCACCCCGGCGGGGTCGGTGCCCGTGATCAGCCAGGTGGGCTGCGAGTTGTGATCGGCGGTGGCCGCGACGAGGCCGGCGCCGGCGCCGAGCGTCTGGACTACGGCACCGCGCGGGTTGAGCAGCTCAAGCGTCTGACCGCTCTTGCCGGCGAACCGTGCGTACACGCCGCTCGCCTGCGGCCCACGCTCGATCAGCGTCGCGGCGAGCGAACGCTGGAGATCGGCCCACGTGCCCACGACCACGGCGAGCGAGTCCTGGCCAGACCCCGTGCCTAGCAGCTGGCTGGGGGCGGGTACTCCGATCGACTTGAGCTCGCCGGTCACCTTCTGGCAAGCGTCTTGCGTGTCGGTCGCGCACTCGAGCGCCGTGGGTAACCGCCTGCCGCCGACCCCGTGAACGAAGGGCTCGGGAAATGACCCGACGACCGCCGGGATCGTGTCGGTCTGACTCCAGTCGTGCAGATCCCACCAGATCCGATCGCCGTGGTGAACGGCCGTTGATGCGGCGCCCACCGGGGCCTCGATCCCATTGACGTAGTAGAACCAGTCCACGCGATCCGACGAGCCCGAGTGGCCGTCGATTGACTCCACGAAGCCGCCGCCGTACTTCGCGTCCACGCGGAAAGTGCGCTCGAGCATCCGCATCACGGTCTCCGAGCCGGGAACCTTCGACTCGACGATCCTCCCCACCCGCGAGCCACCGAACCCGCGGGTCACCGTGAGGCTGACGTTGGAGGTCCCGCCCCCGGGGCCCAGGCCGCAGCCCGTCGCCGTGAGCGCGACCAGGACAGCCGCGCCCGCGGCGATCAGACGTGCATTTGTGCGGCCGGTTCCCATCGGGCTACGAGGTCACGTCCTCGGTGACGGAAGCGGCCCGGATGTAGTGGTCTTTGGTCGCGCCGAACTCGGTCAGGCCGGCGTGCTGGACGGTCATGGTGGCGAAACCCTGGCCGTTGGTCTTGGCGCGCACCTCGTTGCCGGCCTGCGGCTCGGCGCTGACGCCGCCGGCGGTCACGGTCACTCCCGCGAGCGGCGTGGCCTTGTGGCCCTTGAAATAGACGACCTTGACGCTGAAGGGCTTGCCGGCGACGGGCTTGGTCAGAACCTTCAACGCCAGCGGATATTCGGTCCCCTTCACTGCGACCGCCGCGAACAGCAGCTGGTCTCCGCGGTGGAGCTTGAGGCCGCACATCCCCACTGACGCCGCCTGGTTGTCGACAAACAGCTCCCAGTAGCTGTGGGTCTTGCTGTAGATGTCGGTCTCGCCGAAGACCTTGAAGACCTCGAAGCCGAGGCCCGAGTACCACTTGCCCGACCATCTGCCTCGAGTCGCGAGCTGGAGCGCACCGGCGGCGCTGGTCTCAGAGCAGCTGTGTCCGCCCTTCTTGACCACGCCGGCGTGCGGACTGACGGCCGTGGTCGGCAGGAGCGTTTTGCTGTCGCCTTCGATCCGGACCGTCACCGGGATGCCGGCGGCTGCGCCGCTTGCGGCTGGCTTGCCCGCGGCACTCGAGCCGAGCGCAGCGAGCGCCACCACGACTCCTCCGGTAGCTCCGAGGAGCGCGAACGATTTCCTGCGATGCATGAGGGCCACCCCTTTCCACGAGGGCGTATCGGCTTTGCGGCCGGAGCTGGTCTCCTGGCTTACGGGCCTACCAGCCGCGCCTTCCCGGGTCACTGTGCGTCACCCAGTGGCTATCTACGACCGGCGTCCCCGATCACAGTGGCGGGTCCGCGCCGGATTCTCACCGGCTTCCCATCACACCGACCTTGAACGCCGAGGATCGTACCGTGTGGGAGCTGGATGAGGTTCGCGAACCCGAGAAAGTGCACAAACCGTGCCGGCGCCACACACCAGCACACAAAACTCGGCGTGAGCCCGAGTTTCGTCACCCAATCCGCAGCGCGCGGACGATTTGTGCAGTTATTCGGGGCGCCACGCCGCCGACGACCTCGGCGGGCTACAGTCGGTCCCGATGACAGTCAACCTGACCCGCATCTACACCCGTCTCGGCGACGGCGGCGAGACCCACCTCGGCGACATGAGCCGGGTCGCGAAGACCCATCCGCGGATCGAGGCCTACGGCACTATCGACGAGCTGAACGCGCAGATCGGCGTGGCGCTGACGGTCCGCGGCTTGCCCTCCGACTACCGCGACTGGCTCCAGCGGATCCAGAACGACCTGTTCGACGTCGGCGCCGACGTCTCGGCGCCATTCGACCCCGAGCGAGAGCGCCTGCGCGTACTGCCCGAGCAGACAAAGTGGCTCGAGGAGCGCTGCGACGAGGTCAACGCCACGCTCAAGCCGCTGAAATCCTTCGTGCTGCCCGGCGGCCAGCCCGCCGCCGCGCATCTCCACGTGTGTCGAACCGTGTGCCGGCGCGCGGAGCGGCTCGCGGTCGCGTGTGGCGAGGACATCAACGCGGAGGTCGTCCGCTACCTCAACCGGCTCTCGGACCTGCTTTTCATCCTCAGCCGTGGCGCCAACGCCGGCGTGGACCAGCTCTGGGAACCGGGCCGCTACCGGTAGCCACGCTCGAACCCCGCAGTCCCTCGACGCCCCCGCGGGTCAGCGGCGGTGGGAACTCTTCCTGGGGTGCTTGGGCTTGGCGGGCTTGTGCTTCTTGGCCTTGGCCTTCGGCTTCGGCTTCGGCTTGGCCTTGCTCGCGCTCTTCGGGCGGTTCAGTGGCGGGTCGGCGTGGTAGTGGGTTGCGACCTGGGAGGCGGTCAGCGCGTAGTCGTAGTACGCCGTCTCGTCCATGTAGCCCGAGAACCATGGCGCGAACGACCCGTAGCCGAGGTAGATCGTCGACGCGCCCGACACCGGATCGGCGACGCTCTTCTGACCGACCAGCGCGCCATCGAGATACAGCGTCGCGGTCGTCCCGTCCCACGTCGCCACGATGTGGTGGAACTTCGTGAGGTCGAACCCCGCCGGCAGCGTGTAGTCGATCTCCGAGTCCGTGAAGTTGTCGACCTGGCGGAACGCCAGCTGCCGCGAGCCGTTGATCCAGATCGCGCCGGCGCCACCCTGCTGGAAGATCATCTGCGCGCCGAGGTTCGTCGGCATGACCCACGTCTCGATCGTGTACGCGTGCTGCGGAGCCGCGAGCCCGTTCACGTACCCGTAGGTGCCGTTGCCGATGAAGATCGCGGCCGTGTCACCGTCGCCCGAGACGCCATAGGAGGGCTGCGGCGAGCCGGCGGTGCCTCGCGCGCCGTTCTTGTATTCGCCGTTGTGACCATGGCCGGATGAGTCGCTCATGACCGACTGGTCCCATGCGTCGCCGAGTCGCCAGTACGCGATCGGGCCGTCCGCCTGGATCACCCCCGAGTACTGCGCCACGACCCCGGTGGCTTGCGAGCTGGTGCTGTTGGAGCCGGTGCTGTCGGTACCGGTCACCACCACGTCGAGCCGCAGACCCACATCGGAGCCCTGCACAACGTAGCTCGACCCGTTCGCACCGGAGATGTCCGTGCAGCCCGTTCCATAGCCGTTTGCGTCGACGCCGGTGCAGTCCTGCCACTGGTAGGTGTAGGTGATCGTGCCGGCCCCATCCCACGACCCGGTCGTAGTCGTAAGCGTTTTTGAGCGATACGGGTAGCCCGAGATCACCGGCGGGCTCGTGTTCACCGGGCCGATCGGCGTAAGGGTGATCCCAGCCGTATCCGTCGTCAAGGACGAGCTGACGTCCGTCGCGCCGGAGACCACATAGCTGCTGCCGCCACCGCCGCCGCCGCCATCACCGTCGGAGCCGCCGCCGCCACCGCCGCCGTAATACCCGCCTCCACCGCCGCCCCCCGAGGCGAAGGCGAGGCCGTTATATCCGCCCCGGCCGCCGTAGAAGTAGAACCCCTGTTGGCCGGGGAGGGCAAACGACAGCCCCGCAACCATCGCTCCCGCCCGCCACTGCGTGCCACCGTTGCCGCCGGCGCCGGCGGGCTGATCGTTGTCATCACCAGGGTTGCCGGCCCCGCCGGCAGAGAAACCCGCGCTCCCGCCGGTCCCCCCGGGCCGGACAGATCGCCCCAGCCGCCACCGCCACCGCCAGCCGCCACCACGAGCGGCTGCGCGGGCTTGTTCCCCGGTGTGCGGACGCAACTGCGGCCGGGATCTAGGCTCACGGCTACCCCGTCGCCGCCCTGGCCGGGGCCCGCGATCGCAGTCGGCGGGTCGATGGGGTCGCTGGCGCTGGTGTTGTCGCTATAGCCCCCGATGATGTCTTCGAGGTAAAGCGTCTGGCCGGGCGTCACCGCGATCGTCGCCACCACCTTCTCCCGGCACCGCCGACACCGCCGCCATGCGTCGCCGCGGGGTCGCTGCTCCCGCCGGCCCCAACCTGGCCCACGGCCGTGACCTGCAGCTTCCTGCTGCTGTTCGGGACGGTGTACGTAGGGGTCTGGGACGCGCAGAGCTGGCTCAGCGTGAACGTCGTCGGGTCTACCGCTTGTGCCGACCCGGCACCGACTGCCAGGACGAGCGCCGACACGACAACGGCCATCGCTCCAGCACGGGCCCTACTCACTGCCCCAGTCACGTTTGCCCTTCCGTGGTCGTCCGGTCTCTCGTCGAACAGAGCAAAGATACCGAACGATGTTCAGTGCGGCAACTCTGCCGGAGGCCCCCCCGTCCGGCCGGCCGCGAAGCGCGCAGACTAGCGCCGCAGCACGAGCATCAGCCCTGTCGCCAGCGACAGTCCGACTGCGCCGATCGCCGCCGCCCCCGCGATGAACGCCTCGTGGTACCGGGCATAGAGCATCACCCCGTGCGGACGAGCTAAAGCAACCAGGACGATCAGCGCGACCGCACTGAGGAGCGCGAGCGCCGCGGGCGTCAGCGCACGACTTACCGGTAGGCCACGGATGCCGGGATCAGCCGGCGCCACGAGACCCTGATCGGTGGCGAACACCGCGGCAACTGCGAGCAACGTCCAGATTCCAGCGACCAGGAAACCGCCGAACACGTCGCTCGGGTAGTGCCACCCGAGCGCTAGAAATGAGTAGCTGACGGCGACCGCGAACACAGCGCCGAGCGCGGCCGTGAGCGGCTTCAGCCTCGCCGGCGCCGCGAGCACAGCGGACAGGGCAAGCGCCATCGCCGCGGTCGCATGTCCACTCGGCCACGAGGCTGCAGTGATACGAAGCGATCCCGGCACCAGCCACGCGGCGCGCGGCTCCGCCAGCAGCGGCTTGAGCAGCTGGGTGGTCACGTTGGCTCCCACGAGAATCGCGGTGACCGCGAGCGCGACCCGCCAGCGCCCCCGGGCGAGCGCGACCAGGATCGGGATCGCGGCGAAGTACGCATACGGATTGGGATCGCACAGATGGGCCACGAACTTGGCGAGCGCACCGACGTGCGAATGGTGCTGAAGCCCCGCGAAGCCGTCGAAGATCGACTGGTCAGCGTGCTCGAACACCCGCACGTGGAACGCCAGAAACCAGGTCAGGAACAGGAGCGCGATCCCGCCCAGCGCTCCGAATAGCGCAAACGTCGCACGCCTGGGCATCTGCCCAGCGTATCGAGCGGCCTCAGGCGGTCCTAAGCCCTGTCACAGCAGGGGTTAAGCGTCCGCGGTGTCGTGCGGGATGCTCTCGCCGCGACGGATCTTGATCTGCGGCGCCGTCCCGGTCCGACGGAGGTGGGCGTAGTGCTCGATGTCCTCGGGCGAGGCCACCTCGACGCTGACATCATCGGCGAGCTGGAACCGTCCCGCTTCGTACAGAAGCTCCTGGTAGCGGGGCGCCTCCTTGAGACGGCCCTCCATGTCGACGTCATAGTCACCGCAGCGGAAGGTCCAGCGTTGTCCGCGAGCGAGCTTCTCCGCGGTCAGCTTGATCGGCATCGTCTCCTCGCCAGCCCTGGTCGCGTCGATCCGCAGCCGGGCGTGCGCTGCGTTCAGCGCGCGCGCGAGGCGCTCGAAGTTGCGCCCATACGGAGCGGGCACGATCGCGACCGGTCCGGCCGCCGTCGATGTGCCTCGAACCGCCTCGGCCACGACCCCGACGAGCACGAACTCGACGCGGTTTGCGCGCAGCCAGCGCAGGACAGCGAGGTTCTTCTCATCGAGATGCTCGAAGCCCTTTGCGGGCGTGGTCGGCTTTGCGTCGATTCGCGGGGGGCGATGTCTGAGGAGCATGTGGCTGCGTTTCGCCCCCCGGCGCCGGAGTCCTCCCCGTTTTTTCCGCGGCCGCATCGATCCAGCTCTCATAGAGCTCGGTGAAGGCATCCATCGCGGCGTCGACCTCCTCGATCTCGCGAGTCGCGAGCAGGTCGAGGAGCAGGCCTCGTGTGACCGCCACACCGAGCCGCGCGTGTGCACGCGCGAGGTCCGCAGGCACGCCGCGTGCGGCGCTCCATTGCGCCGCCGGCTCGACCCACTGCTCGACGATCCCGTCGAGCACCTCGGTCGTGTGCGGCCGGCGTTGCAGGGCCTGCGCGTAGAGTTCGAAGAACAGCCGCTCGTTGGGCCACAGAGAGGGATCGGAGATGTGCTTCCACCAGGCGCGCATCGTGTCGCCGAGCGGCTCGCCTGCCCCGGGCAGGTACTCACCCATCAGCTCGCGCTGGCGCTGCTCGACCGTTCGCACGATCTCCACCCACAACCCTTCCTTGGAACCGAAATGGTGGATCAGCATGCGGTGGCTCGTGCCGAGCGCCGCGGCCAGGGTTCGCAGGCTGAGGTCGCTGATGCCGTGTTCGGCGACGTACGTGATCGCCAGATCGAGAAGCCGCTGCCGGGGATCTTGATCGCTCACATTCCGCTGCCGGGGATCTTGATCGCTCACTTTCCGCTGCCGGGGATCTTGATCGCTCACTTGACGCGAGTGTACCATGTGGTACATCATGTTCGATCTAAGTCCTGTACGAGTGCAAATCGATGTCCCTCAGGCCTGCGAGGACGTCTACGACTTCCTCGACGTGATGGCCAACCACGAGCAATTCACCGATCACATGCTGGTCAACTGGAGGGTTGCCGGCCCGCCCGCCCCGCCACGCGGCGTCGGCTCCAAAGCACAGGTCGAGGCCAAGCTCGGCGGCCGCACCGACCAGATCGAGTTCGAGGTCGTCTCGGCGCAGGCGCCGGAGCGGATCGTCGAGCAGAACATTGGCGCCGGCGGCAAACGCGTAGGCAACGGCACCTACATCCTCGAGGAGCTGCCGGCCGGCGGAACGCGCATCACCTTCGAGTACTCCTGGCAGCGGGCTCCGGCGAGCGAACGCCTCGCGGCGCCTTTGGTCAGGGCCGCGATGCGTCGTGCCAACGAGCGGTCGATGGAGCGCCTGGCGCAGCGGCTGGCGGACCTCGCATCCGTGCGATGATGGGTTCGTGGCCGAGCGCGGAGGTAGGTGATGCGACAGGTGGAACGCGTCGTGGTGGTCGGCGGCGGCGTCGGCGGTCTGACGACCGCTGCCGCGCTCAAGCGCGCCGGCGCCACCGTCGAGGTGCACGAGAAGTTCGACCATCCGCCCGCCCGCCAGACCGGCTTCACGATCTGGTCCTACGCGATCCGCAGCCTGATCGATCTTGGGGTCGATGAGGCCCGCCTGGACCGGGTTGGCTCCGCGATCGAGGGCACCGAGCTCCTAACTCACGACGGGAAGCTGCTCGAGGCATTGCCGGTGGGAGATGTGTCGCGCAAGCTCGGCGCCCCGAGCTACGACTGCTCCCGCGGCGATCTGCTCGAAGCGGTGCTCGAACTGCTAGGCCCCGATTCCGTACACGTGGGGTCCGAGTGCGTGGGCGTCGAACAGGATTCCGACTCCGCGAGCGCGATCCTCGCCGACGGCGCTCGCGCCACGGGCGATCTGCTGATCGGCGCTGATGGCATCCACTCCGTCGTACGCAAGGCGGTCGCCCCGGACGCGCAGCTGCATTACTCCGGCTTCATCGGCTCGGGCGGGGTGCTGGAGTTCACCCATGAGCTTCTGCCCGCCGGCCATCACATCGAGCTCTGGGGCCGCAGCTCAAAGGGCGGCGTTGCGGATATCGGCGGCGGTCGTGCGCGCTGGTACGTGGTAACGCACGGCAAGGCCGGGGCACCCGGACCGTCGCGCGAGGACCTGCTCGAGCATGTGCGCGACTGGTATCCGGTGCTCCCTGAGGCGATCAGCGCGACGCCCGCAGAAACCGTCACTCACACCGAGGCCTGGGATCTCGACCCGCTTCCAACCTGGGTCGACGGCCGGGTCGTGCTGCTCGGCGATGCAGCGCACGCCACCACCCCGTTCGCCGCGATGGGTGCGTGCACCACGATCGCGGACGCCGCTGAGCTCAGTCGCCTGATCACCTCGAGCCCGATGCCCGATGCGCTCGCGTCCTACCAGGAGCTGCGCAAGAAGCGCGGCGAGCAGGTGATCAAGCACTCGCGGTCGATGATCCGCTTGGCGACCGTCCACAGCCCGATCCTTGCGTGGTTACGCGACGAGGCCTTCGAGCACATGCCCGCCGAGAAGATCGAACAGGTGGCCGAGGAGATGGCCTCCGGGACTGGATAGAGCTCGACGGCGGGGTCAGCATCCGCCGCAGCGCTGCGCCGCTAGCTGGTCATCGGCGCGATAGCGGTGATGACCACGGCGCTAGCTGGTCATCGGCGCGATAGCGGTGACGACCGCGCCGCTCGCGGTCCGGCCCGTCAGGCGCAGCTGGACGAGGCTCCCTCCTGGCACCGTCGCCCTTCCTCGCCTCAGCGGGACCCGAACCCAGACGCCCCGCCGCAGAACCTGGAGGGCGATCAGCGCGATCGGCAGCGCGAACGCCAGGTTGGAGATGGTCGGGGCGGTGCCGATGTTGATGCTCTGCGTGAGGTGCTCGGGATGGAATGCGAGCGCGAGCCCGAGCACGATCACGGCCGCCTGCACGGCCAGGTCCGCCACGGTGATGAGGATCCGCCGTCGCAGCCGCCGCGCGTGGACGCCGGTCAGGTTGTCGAGCGCGACGAACGCGATCACGGCCAGCGCGACCGCGATCTCGACGCCGCCGTGTCCGAGCGTGCCCCAGAACACCGACAGGTACGCGGGCACGGTGAGCGCCGTGACCGCGAGCAGGATCGTGTAGTCGAGCACGATCGACCATCCCGCGACGAAGCTCACCAGCTCGTTGAACGCGTACCTGGCGAACACCGCCGAGCCGCCGCGTTCCTGGTGCAGCGCGGCGGCCTCCGTGTACGTCATCGCGGAGAGCTGGAAGAAGACGCCGGCGGCCAGGAATACGGCCGGCGTCAGACCGTTGGCGTAGTGGGCGACGACGCCCAGCGCAAAGTAGACCGAGCTGATCGACGCGGTGTAGACCACCGCGAACAGCGCGCGGTAGCCGATCGGACGGCCGTTCACCGGGCCTCGAAACAGAGCCGCGCGGCGCCCGCGACGATGAACAGCACCCCGAGCACGACGCCGGTGGCGATCGCGCCGCCCCCCGCTGCGATCGTTCGCGCGATCAATGCCACGCCGATCACCCCCATCGCGATCGAAAATGCCCGCGTTGCAGATCGGTGGACCCGCCGCGGTTCAGGCATGTGGAAAGACTACGTGGCGGCGGCCGCCTCCGCGAAGCGCTGCAGGCTCACCGGCAGCTCGCTCGCGATCTCACCCACGGCGCTCGGCCGCACCGCCAGGGCGTCAAGTGTGGGGCCTCGCTTCGCTCGGGGATGGGGTCCCGCCGGCCCGGCCGGGAGGGCCCGTCCGGACCGCGGTGGCGGCCCACCTAATCGTGAATCCGGAACGGCATCGTCGCCACGATCGCGTTCGTGCGCGATTTCAGAACCGTCGCGAGAATCCGCCCGCGCTGGTTGTGGAGGATCTCGTGTCGGCGCTTTCGGGGGATGATCTCGGGGATCAGGACGGTGATGATCACGCCCTCGTCCTCGATCGAGCGGATGTAGCGAAGGACGGTGCGGATCAATGACCGGTGGGGGTCGGTCAGCACCTCGATCGAGACCCCGGAGGGCCAGTCCTCCCAGTCGTCCTTGATCTTCTCGGCCTCGTGCTCGTCGCCGGCGACGGCTACCGCGACGACCGTCTCACCCAATGACAGCCCGGCGCTGACCGCCTGCTCCGTGAGCAGGCTCACGGTGCTGATCGGGATCACCACGACGCTCTCGCGCTTGTGCGGAAGGGGCGGCGTCAGGCCGATCTTCATCTCCTTGGCCACGCGCGCGTAGTAGCTCTCGGTCTTCGCGAACAGGTACATCAGCACTGGCACGGCGATCACCACGACCCAGGCGCCCTCGAGGAACTTGGAGGAGATGAACACCACCACGGCGACTCCGGTCATCACCGCGCCTGTCCCGTTGAGAATCGCTCGCGCGCGCCAGTGCGCCGGCCGCTCGCGGCGCCAGTGACGGACCAGCCCGACCTGGCTGATCGTGAACCCGACGAACACGCCGATCGTGAACAGCGGGATCAGCCGGTTGGTGTCGGCATCGACCGCGATCAGCAGCAGCATCGCCGCGAGCGCCAGCGCAAAGATCCCGAGGCGGTAGACGGGACGCTCCGCGCGCAGGTAGAACAGGTGCGGCAGCCGGTGGTCGCGCGCCAGCAGGCTCATCAGCACGGGCAGCCCACCGAAGCTCGTGTTCGCCGCGAGCCCCAGCACGAGCGTCACCGACAGATTCGAGATGTAGAAGGCCGCGCCCTTGCCGAACGCGCCGGCGGTCATCTGGGCGAGGATCGTGACCCCACCGCGTGGCTGGACGTGATGCGCGCGCGCCAGGATCGCGAGGCCGAGCAGCATAACTCCGAGCAGCACGCCGAGCGAGACCTCGGTGATCTGAGCAACCCGGATCCGAGGCTTGCGGAACGCGGGCACGCCGTTGGCGATCGCCTCGACGCCGGTGACAGCCGAGCAGCCGGCGGCGAACGCCTTGAGCAGCAGCAGGAGCCCGAGCGTCTCGGTCGCATGGATCGGGATCGGCGTTCCGATCGTCGCGACCGGATGTGGATGAAATGCCCCCACCACGATCACCGCGAAGATGCTCACTACGAACACGGCGGCCGGCGGCATCAGCAACTTCGCCGACTCGGTGATCCCGAACATGTTGATGCCGGTCAGCAGCACCAGCCCGACCAGCGAGACCGCGAGCAGGTGGTGGGCGAGCGCCGGGAACACGCTGCCCAGGCTCGCCGCGCCGGCGGCGAGGCTGACCGCGACCGTCAACACGTAGTCGACGACCAGCGAGCCGGCGCCGAGCAGCGCCGGCCAGCGACCCAGGTTTGCCTTGGCCACGGCATACGCGCCGCCGCCGTCTGGATGCGCCGCGATCACCTGCGTGTAGGAGACGACCAGCAGCGCCAGCATCACGACGATCACGATCGTCAGCGGCACCGTGTACTGCAGCGCGCTCGCGCCGGCAGCGACCAGCACGAGGATCATCGCCTGGGGTCCGTACGCGACGCTCGAGAGGGCGTCGAGGCTCAGCGCGGCCAGCCCGCTGAGCACCCCAAGATCGTGACCACCCTCAGAGTGCTTTCCGACCCGGATCTTTTCTGCCCGCGGGCGGGTCGCAGTCGCCACTGAACCGGAACTGTGTCAGGCTGCGCGGAGCGATGTCCGTTCCGCCGAGGGAGTCACCGGAGCAGCTGGCGCAGCTGGCCGAACACCTGCGTGAATTCGGCGCCTCGGAGCAGGCCGTGGAGCAGGCGATCGGGAGCGGCCGGCTCGAGGAGGCGATCTTCGAGGCGCTGGCGGTGCGCAGCGCGGCTCAGCGGACGGTCACGCCCGCGCAGCTCGAGCGACAGGGCGGACCGCCGCTCGAGGAGCTGGGCAGGTTCATGAACGCCTTCGGCTTTCCGCCGCCGCCGGCCGACGAGCCGACCTTCACGCCAAGCGAGTCGGCCGCGATGGCCGAGCTGTGGCGGCGGCGGGACGTTTGGCCGTTCGATCTGGCGGTGCGGATCAGCCGCGTGTACGGCCGGCTGCTCGCGCGAATCGCGCATGCCGAGGTTCAGACGTGGGTGAGCGTGGTCGAGCCCAGCCTGCGCGAGCACCCCGACGAGCGCACCCGGGCGCTGTCCGGCGCCGATAGCTTCGAAGCGCTGATGCCGCTGGCGAGCGAGATCCTCGTCGCCGTTCATCAGCGCTGGGTCGAGCGCGAGATGGCGCAGATGGCGTTCCGCGATCAGGCTCTGTCGAGCGACGTCCCGGGTGCGGTCGAGGTGTCGCTGCTGTTCTGCGATCTGAAGGACTTCACGGCGTTCGCGGACCGGGAGGGTGACGATGCCGCGGTCGAGCTGATCGACAGGTTCGCCGATGTGGTCGCGCGCGAGCAGGGCCCCGACGTCCGGTTGACCAAGCTGATCGGGGACGGCTTCATGTGTGCCTATTCCGACCCGCTGCTGGCCGTGAAGGCGGGAGCACGGATCATCGACGCGATGCGCTCGCCGGGGCGCCCGGGAGTGCATGCAAGCGTCCACCACGGGCTCGCGATCCCGCACGAGACCGATTACTTCGGCGCGACGGTCAACCTCGCCGCGCGGTTGCTTGGCTGTGCCGACGGTGGCGAGCTCGTGTGCACCAGACCGGTCATGTCGCGCTGCGAGGCCCTCACCTGGGAGCGCGGTGGCACGCTCGAGATCCGCGGAGTGTCAGAGCCGGTCGAAGTGTTCAAGCTCACGCGGTAGCCCCACGGCCCCGGCGAGCCGCAGCTGCGCCGGGGCCGGGAGGCGCCAGTGCCTATGTCAGCCCGTTGGCGGCCAGAAACTGGTGCGCGACGTTCGCCGGCGACTGCTGCTCGAGGGCCACCGCCGCGTTCATCTTCTGGATCGCGGGCAGCGTCAGCAGCGAGCTGACCTTGTTGACGGTCGCGGTGAACGCCGGACCCTCCGTCGTGATCAGGCTCTTGTCGACGACCGGGGCGACGTTCTGGAAGCCGAACACCCGCTTCGGATCGCTGAGCAGCACGTACTTGCCGCTGGTCAGCTGAGCGTCGGTCGTGAACGCGTCGAACACGTCGACCTTGCCGGAGTCGATCGCCTGGTAGGTGATCCCGATCGCCAGCGGCACGAACGTCGGATTGATGCCGTAGGCCTGCTTGAGGCCGACGAGGCCTGCGTAGCGGGTCGCAAACTCCGGCGCGCCGCCGAGCTTGAGCGAAGGGCCGAGCTTCTTGAGATCAGAGATCGTGGTCAGGCCGTGTGCGCTCGCGAACTTCTTCGTCGCGGCGAGTGCGTCGGAGTCATAGAACGGGGTCTGGTGGAGCAGCACGAACCCGTGCTTGACGACGTACTGTTGAGCGAGCGCGTCGGTTTGCTGGGCGCTCGTCGGCGGCTTGGTGTCGCCGGCGATCGCCGACAGCAGCGTGCCGGTGTACTCGGGGTACATCTCGATCTGGTGGGAGGTGAGGGCTTTCCAGGTGATCTCCGAGGAGCCGATGTTCGGCTTCAGCGTGACCTTGTAGCCCTTCGCCTGCAGCGCTTGCGCGTACAGGTCACCGAGGATGTACTCCTCGGTGAAGTTCTTGTCGCCAATCACGATCGCTGGCTTGCCGGCGCCCGGCTCACCGCTCGCGGCCGAGCTCGTCGCACTACCCGACGCGCTCGACGCGCTCGACGTGCTCGAAGAGCTCGACGAGCTCCCGCACGCAGCGAGCGCCAAGACGAGCGGCACTACCGCAGCACTGATTGTCAACTTCCTCATGCAGTCCTCCTGTTGTTTCGGGTTAGGTGGCCCCTTCGGTCACGACCGGCGCGATCGCCAGCGCGAGGTCGTCCCTCTCCTTTGAAAGCTTCAGTCCCTTCGGGGTCAGCGCCCGCTGGAGCACCGACAGCGAGAACTCGACCAGCAGCGCGAGCAGCGCGATCAGGATCGCGGCGCCGAGCACACCCGAGAGGTGGTAGCTGGTCTCGTTGTTGATGATGTCGCCGAGGCTGCCGCTGTAGCCCGTCAACGCGGCGATCGTGGTCGTCGAGACCACGAACAGCGCGGCGGTGCGGATGCCGGCGAAGATCAGTGGAATCCCGAGCGGGAGCTCGACCTTGCGCACGATCTCCCAGCCCGTCATGCCCATCCCCCGCGCGGCATCGACGATGTCCGGGTCTACGCCGTCGATTGCCACGTAGGCGTTGGTGATGATCGGCGGCACCGCGAGGACGACGAGCGCCAGCTCGACGTTGCGCAAGCCAATTCCCAGGAACGCGACGCCGATCGCCAGCACCGCCAGCGACGGCAGCGCGCGCCAGATGTTGCCGAGGTTGATCGCGGCGAACGAGCCGCGATGGATGTGCCCCAGCCATACGCCGAGCGGGATCGCGATCACGACCGCGATCAGGACGCCAATGCCGGCGATCTTGAGCGTCTCAAGCGTCAGGTGGACAAGCGTGGGCAGGTGCGGCTCGCCGGGGATCTGCCCATTGCGGCCGATGAACTTGATCGCCTCGACGAAGTTGTTCATCAGGCCGCCCTCACCCGGGTCCACGGCGTCAGCGCCCGCTGCAGGAGCACGAGCAGCCCGTCGGCGGCGATCGCGAGCAGGATCGCCATTCCGCCGGCGACGATCAGCTCCGTCTTGAACACCTCGTTCGAGATCGCGTTCAGGATCGGCGCGCCGAGGCCCTCGTTGTCGATCAGCGCCGCGACCGTCGCCAGCGAAATCACCGTCACTGTCGCGATCCTCAGACCCGCAATGATCGCGGGCGACGCCAGCGGCAGCTCGACGCGCAGCAAAGACTGCATCGGGCCCATGCCCATTCCGGCGGCGGCGTCACGGACCTCGGGCGGTACCTCGCGCAGGCCTGTGAGCGTGTTTCGGAACATGATCAGCAGCGTGTAGGAGACGAGCGCGACCTCCGCCGTCGTGCGGCTCAGACCGAATCCAGGGATCGGCTCGAGCAGCTCGAACAGGGCGAGCGAAGGGATCGTGTAGAGGATCGAGGTGACGATCAGGACTGGACGCTCGAACCAGTTGCGGCGATAGGCCACAAGCGCGAGCGCCGTCGAAATCACGAACCCGAAGGCGATCGCGATCAGCGTCAGCTCGATGTGCTGGCGCAGCGCCGGCCACAGGACGCTGTCCCAGTTGCGCGACACCCAATCGGGACAGAACAGCTTGTTCGCCCGCTCGCAGGAGAACGAGGACGCCCCGCCCCCGAAGTTGGGGATCACGGGTCCGCCCAAGGCGAACGCGATCACGGCGCCGGCTCCTCTCCGGCCGGGGCGGGTTCGTGGTCGGCACCCAGCGCCCCGTTGCCAAGCAGGCCGCCGAGCAGCTCGAGCGTCACCACTCCGGCGACGTGGCCGCCGGCGTCGACGACTGTCAGCGGCGCGCCCCCTCCCGCCAGCAACTGCGAGAGCGCATCGCGGACGCTGGCGGTGAGCGGGACTGGATCCGGCCCCGGCCGCGCGCCGTTCGCCGACTGCAGCTCGACGTCCTCGAGCGTCGCGAGCCCGAGGCGCTTGAGCGCCCGGTCGGCGCCGACGAACTGCTCAACGAACTCGTCGGCCGGGTTGGTGAGGATCTCCGCGGGCGTGTCGTACTGAGCGAGATGACCGCCCTCGCGGAGGATCGCGATCTTGTCCCCCATCTTGATCGCCTCGTCGATGTCGTGAGTCACGAACACAACCGTCTTGCGGACGCGGGCCTGCAGGCGCAGGAACTCGTCCTGCAGCCGCGCCCGGTTGATCGGATCGATCGCGCCGAACGGCTCGTCCATCAGCATCAGCGGCGGGTCGGCGGCGAGCGCCCGGGCCACCCCGACCCGCTGGCGCTGGCCGCCCGACAGCTGCGCCGGGTAGCGGCGCCCCATGTCCTCGGGGTCCATCCCGGTCAGCTCGAGCAGCTCGTCGACGCGCGCTTTGGTACGCGTCTTGTCCCAGCCGAGCAGCCTCGGGACCGTCGCGATGTTTTCGGCCACCGTGTGGTGCGGGAACAGGCCGATCTGCTGGATCACATAGCCGATCTCCCTGCGCAGCTCGTTAGGCTCGCGCTGCAGGACGCTCTTGCCGCCGAGCAGGATGTCGCCGCTGCTCAGCGGGATCATCCGGTTGATCAGGCGCATCGCGGTGGTCTTGCCCGACCCGGACGGACCGACCAGCACGCACACCTCCCCCGCTCCGACGCCGAAACTCAGGTCCGCGATCGCAGGCTCCCGCTGGCCGGGGTACCGCTTGCTGACGTTCTCCAGCTCGAGCGTCGCCGCCTGGGGGTAGGCCGACAGCCCCTCTTGGTGGGCGGTGTGTTGTGTTGACACGAGGCAAACCGGACCGGGTCCGCGCCTTAGGCTATCGGGTTGGTTGGCGGCATCGGTGACGGTTGCCTCGGGGGTGGGTCCAGTGACCGTGGGTAGCATCGATCGTGTGGCCGAACCCGAAGAGCGCTGCGAGGAGCACCTGAGCCGCCGCCGGCGCCTGCTCGTACTCGGGATCTGCAGCATGAGCCTGCTGATCGTGGGGCTCGACACGACGATCGTCAACGTCGCCCTGCCCTCGATCCACCGCTCGCTGCACGCTTCGCTCTCCGGACTGCAGTGGACGATCGACGCCTACACGCTGGTGCTGGCGAGCCTGCTGATGCTGGCCGGCTCGACCGCCGACCGCGTGGGCCGGCGCCGAACGTTCCAGACCGGCCTGGTGGTGTTCTCGCTCGGGTCGCTGCTGTGCGCGCTGGCGCCGAGCGACGGCGCGCTGGTGGGTGCGCGGGTCATCCAGGCGATCGGCGGCGCGATGCTCAACCCGGTCGCGATGTCGATCGTGCGCAACGTGTTCGAGGACCCGCGCGAGCGCGCGCGGGCGATCGGCGTGTGGGGCGCGGTGTTCGGCATCAGCATGGCCCTCGGTCCCGTCGTTGGCGGAGCGCTGGTCGACCTCAGCAGCTGGCGCGCCGTGTTCCTCGTCAACGTCCCGATCGGGTTGATCGCGATCGCGCTGACCGCGGCCTACGTCCCCGAGTCGCGAGCGCCGCACCCGCGCCGGATCGACCCCGTCGGTCAGGTGCTGGTGATCGTCGCGCTGGCGTCGCTGACCTACGGGATCATCGAGGGAAACAAGGCGGGCTGGCTGTCGCCCGAGATCGTGTCGTGCTTTGTCGTCTCGCTGGTCTCGTTCATCGCGCTCGTGCGCTACGAGCTGCGCCGCGACGAGCCGCTGCTCGAGATCCGTTTCTTCCGCAGCGCCCCGTTCTCGGGGGCAAGCGCGATCGCGGTGTGCGTGTTTGCGGCGATCGGCGGCTTCCTGTTCCTCAACACGATCTACCTCCAGAACGTGCGCGGTCTCTCGCCATTCCACGCCGGCCTGTACACGCTGCCGATGGCGGGGATGATGGTGATCTGCGCGCCGCTGTCGGGGAGGCTTGTGGCGCATCGCGGCTCCCGCGTGTCGTTGGTCGTCGGCGGTTTCGCGGTGATGGTGGCCGCATTGATGCTGACCAGCCTGAGCCGCTCGACCTCGCTTGCGGTGCTGTTCGTGTCCTATGTGATCTTCGGGATCGGGTCCGGCCTCGTGAACCCGCCGATCACGAACACGGCCGTCTCGGGGATGCCGTCCGCACAGGCCGGCGTCGCCTCGGCGGTTGCCTCGACCAGCCGGCAGGTGGGGATGACGCTGGGCGTAGCGATTGTCGGCGCCGTCGTCGGTAGTGCCGTTGCCACGAGTCTGGGCAACGGGTTTGCTGAGGCGACGCACCCGGCGTGGTGGATCATCGCCGCGCTCGGCCTCGCCGTGCTCGTGCTCGGCCTCCTGACCACCACCGAGTGGGCCCATCAGACGGCGGCACGAACCGCCCGGCTATTCCAGCGCGAGCCGCGATCCGCTCAGCCCCAGCCGAGCTTGGCGATCAATCCGCGGTAGGTGGCGAATGACGGTTTGCGCGAGTAGTCGGCGCGCAGCAACCCGTCGGAGGAGAACGTGGGGCCGACCAGCTTCGCCGGCGTCGACGAGGTCGAGTCGCGCAGGTTGAACCATCGGTAGTCGGTGATGTTGAAGGCACGGGCGAAATCGCTGGTGGCGCGCACGAGCTGAGCGAGCGCGGCGGCCTGCTGGGCGTCGCTCAAGACGCCCGTCGGTACCCCGTTCTCCGTGATCCAGATCGGGGTCCTTCGGCCGATGTTCGCCATCGGGGCAAGGCAGCGGCGCACCACGCCGGCCGCCTGGGCCAGCTCGCCGCGGTACGTGTCGCCGGGCGCCATCGCCGGCGGGTAGATCGTTCCCGGATAGAAGTCGAGCCCCACGAATCCGAGCGCTTTGCGGAAAGCCGCGCCTCCGTGCGCGCCGAGGTAGGAGAAGAACGCGGCGTCTGTCGTCGGCGCGAAGCGGTACGCGTACGTGAAGCCGAAGCTCAGGTGCCTGTAGCCGCGCTTGAGCGCCTCGGCGTGCGCCGCCTCGATCCCTTCGATCAGGGCGTCCTGCGCTCGCGCGTAGTAGCCATCGGAGGTGTTGGGCGAGAACGTGACGTTGACCTCGTTGGTGATCGTCATGGCGATCACGTGCCGGTTGGCGCCGAGTACGTCGACGACGTGGCGCACGTAGCTCGTCCACGCCTTGAGGTTCCCTGCCTCGCCGCTCGGCGGGTGATAGCGAACCTGGATCTCGGCCTCGAACCCGGCTCTGGCGTATCGGGCAGCGGCGCGACGGAAGCTCGCGATCCCGGCGTCCCCGTCTGACCAGAACAACCGGTTCAGTCGCACGACGAGCCGGCGGTTCGGCGGCTTCAGCGCCTTTAGCGCTTTGAGGTCCTTGGCCGGGTTGTCCGGCACTGACGGAAGCTGAACGGAGCCGACGTTGCCGGCGATGCCGGGGTCGACCCCGAAGCGCAGACGCGCGCCGGGGTGGGCTTGCGCCGCGCCATAGGACGCGGTGCAGTAGGGGTCCGACGCTGCTGCGGCCGCGCTCGGCGCGGCCGTGGTTGCCGCCAGGGCCGCGAGGATCAGAACGCGCTTCACAGGCCGATGTTATGGGGTGTCGGCTGGCGCCTCCGCCCCTTCGGGCGGGCCTTGAAGGTGCGATCTGCCTGGTTGGTGCTGGGGAAGAGGTGGCTGGGCTGCCACCAACCCCCACATTGCTCCAAAGCGGTCGGCTGCCGTGGCGCTTTGGCGCAAAGTGGGGGCCGGGGCTGTAGCACCCACATTGCGCCATTTCGCCGGCCGGTCTGGGCGTTTTGGAGCAATGTGGGGGTTCGGCCCTCCCTTCTCGTGCTTCTGCGGGACGAAGGCTGTCTGCATTAGGTCCCGCCCACCCGTCGCCCGCCGGCCATGGATGGCCGGAGATTGGGATCCCGCCCACCCGGACGGGGGTGGCACCTCGAAAGCCGCCTAGGACATAACGAAGGTCCGGACGGGGCCGCATGGCCCCACGGACGCCGCCGAAGGCGGCCCCTCCCCTACGCGGCCGGCCGCAGCGCCTCGAGCTCACGGCTCTCGGCGAGCTCCGACAGAGCCTTGCGCTCCAGCCGCCGGACGGCGTCGGGCGAGATCCCGAGTCGCCGGCCCGTTTCGCTCAGCGGCGTGGGGTCGTCGCCGCCGACGCCGTAGCGAAGCTGGACGACCGCCCGCTCACGGGGCGGGAGCCGCTCGAGTGCGCGGCGAATCGCGTCGTCGCGCAGGGTGATGTCGACCTCTTCCTCGGGCCCGCGCTCCGAGCTCGGCAGAAGCGACCCGAAGGAGGTGTCCTCCTCCTCGCCGATCGGCCGGTCGAGGCTGGTCACGACGCGCGCCGCCTCGCGGGCCTCGATCACGTCGGCGAGCCGCAGCTCGGCCGCCTCGGCGATCTCGCGGTCGTTGGGCTCGCGACCGAGCCGCGCCGCCAGCTCCCGCTCGGCGCGCGCGATCTTGCGCTCGCGCTGTCCGAGGTGGACGGGGATCCGGATCGTCCGCGCCCGATTGTCGAGCGCGCGCTGGATCGCCTGGCGAATCCAGAACGTCGCGTAGGTGGAGAACTTGTAGCCCTTGCGCCAGTCGAACTTCTCGGCGGCGCGGATCAGCCCGAGGATGCCCTCCTGGATCAGGTCCAGAAGCGGCAGCTCGTGCCCCTGGTACTTGCGCGCGTTGGAGATCACCAGGCGCAGGTTCGAGTTGACCATCCGCTCCTTGGCGCGAAGGTCGCCGCGCTCGATCCGCTGCGCCAGCTCGATCTCCTCCTCGCGCGTCAGCAGCGGGTAGCGCCGGACCTCCTGTAGGAAAAGCGACATCGCGTCCGTCGTCCTGAGCGCAAGGTCATCGGGGACGTAGACGACCTCCTCGGGCGCCTCGCGGCCACAATCGTCGTGCAGCTCAAAACCCTGGTCTTGCAGGAGGTCTTGCAGGGTCTGGGCCTCGTCGTCGCCAAGCTCAGATTCCTGCACGGCCTCGCTGAGCTCGGAGAGCTCGATGCAGCGCTCGGGGCGTGATTCACCCCGTGCGGCGAGGTGTTCGGCGAGCTCTAGCAGCGAGCGCGAAATGTCCGTATCGGCAACCATGATTCTTTCTTTACCCGCCCTCCAACGTATCGGCACACGTATGAGCCTCCTAAACGAAACCGAACAAGAACCTTTCAGTTCGCTCTATAACCACGGTTTCGCACGCGTCGCCGCGGCGGTTCCCCATACACGCGTGGCGGACCCGGCGCACAACGCCGATCGCACGATCGAGCTTGCGAGAGAAGCCTCGGAGGCCCACGCAAGCCTCGTGATCTTTCCAGAACTGGGACTTTCGGCGTATGCGATCGATGACCTGCTCCACCAGCAGGCGCTGCTCGACGCGGTGCTCGACGCACTGCAGCGGATCGTCATCGAGAGCGCTTCTCTGTGGCCAGTGATCGTCGTCGGGGCTCCGCTGAAAGCCGAACGGGGCCTGTTCAACACGGCGGTGGTGATCCACCGCGGCCGGGTGCTCGGGGTCGTTCCCAAGAGCTATCTACCCGAATACCGCGAGTACTACGAGAAGCGCCAGTTCCGCGCCGCCCGCGATGCGATCGGCACGCACATCGCGCTGCTCGAGGAACGCGCGGTCCCGTTCGGCAACGACCTGCTTTTCGCGAGCAGCGATCTCGAGGCATTCACCCTGCACGTCGAGATCTGTGAGGACCTGTGGGTGCCGATCCCGCCCAGCACGTACGGCGCACTCGCCGGCGCGACGGTGCTCGCCAACCTGTCGGCCAGCAACATCACGATTGGGAAGGCCGATTACCGGCGCGAGCTGTGCGGCGCGCAATCCGCGCGGACGATCGGCGCGTACCTGTACACCGCGGCCGGGGTCGGCGAGTCGACCACCGACCTCGCCTGGGACGGCCAGGCACTGATCTATGAGAACGGCGACCTGCTCGCGCAGGCCGAGCGATTCGCCGAGTCCGAGCAGCTGATCTGCGCCGACATCGATCTCGACCGGATCGTCGCCGACCGGGCTAGCACCAGCAGCTATGGCGACTCGATCCACGACCACCGCGACAGGCTCACGGCGATGCGCCGGATCGGGTTCGAGCTCGGCTTGCGCAGAGCGACCGTCCAGCTCAGACGCAGCGTCGAGCGCTTCCCGTACGTCCCCGCCGACCCGGTGCGCCGCAACGAGCGCTGCGCTGAGGTCTACAACATTCAGGTCCGCGGCCTCGAGACGCGGCTGCGCGCGACCGGTATCGAGAAGGTCGTAATCGGCGTCTCTGGCGGGCTCGACTCGACCCACGCCCTGATCGTCTGCGCCCATGCGGTCGATCTCCTGGGCCTCCCCCGCGAGAACGTGCTCGCGTACACGATGCCGGGCTTCGCCACCAGCTCGCTGACGCTCGCCAACGCACACAAGCTGATGACGGCGCTCGGAGTCAGCGCCAAGGAGATCGATATCCGCCCGGCCGCGACCCAGATGCTGAAAGACCTCGGCCACCCGGCGGCCGAGGGTGAGCCCGTCTACGACGTGACGTTCGAGAACGTGCAGGCCGGCGAGCGGACCTCGCACCTGTTCCGCCTAGCCAACCACAACCAGGCGCTGGTCGTCGGCACCGGCGACCTGTCCGAGCTCGCGCTCGGCTGGAGCACGTACGGGGTCGGCGACCAGATGTCGCACTACAACGTCAACGCGTCGGTCCCGAAGACGCTAATCCAGTTCCTGCTGCGCTGGGCGATCGACACCGAGCAGTTCGGCCACGACGCGAGCGAGGTGCTCCAGTCGGTGCTCGACACGGCGATCTCGCCGGAGCTGATCCCGAGTCAGGATCCGGACTCAGACAAGCCCGGCGCCGACAGCGAGAGCGTCGTCGGGCCCTACGAGCTGCAGGACTTCTTCCTGTACTACGTCCTGCGCTTCGGGTACCCGCCGAGCAAGGTCGCGTTCCTGGCCTACCACGCGTGGCATGACCGCGCGCTCGGCAACTGGCCGGAGCTGATCCCCGAGTTGAAGCGCAACGAGTACTCGCTCGCCACGATCAAGCACTGGCTCGGAATATTCCTCGACCGGTTCTTCCGCACCAGCCAGTTCAAACGCTCCGCGGTCCCCAACTCGCCGAAGGTCGGCTCGGGCGGATCGCTCTCGCCACGCGGCGACTGGCGAGCACCCAGCGACAGCGTGGCGACCGCGTGGCTCGAGCAGCTACGCACCGACGTGCCGGACTAGCCTCGGCCAGCGCCGATGTGAACGGCCGGGCAGCACGAGCGCCGGCGCCTGGTCCTCGATCAGCCGCACGCCGACCAAGCGGCCGTCGCGATGGACGCGCTCGATCACGTATCCGCTGAGCTCGAGTTCGGTCACAACCGCGGCCGGAAAGTCGATACCGCCGGCATGCAGATCGGCGAATGTGACCGGCTCACCATGCGCGGCTCGCAGCCGTTCGAGGAGCCGCTCTTGCTGGGTATCGCGCCTCTCCACCAGGAAGATTCTGGTACCCCAGGTGGATCCCGTCAAACTCGCGTATCCACGATAACCACGGGGTAACAAGGACGTCATGACCAAACAACAAAGCGAAAAGGTGGCGGTACTCGGTGCCGGCGGAACCATGGGTTTGCCGATCGCGCGAAACATCAAACAGGCGGGGATCGAGGTCCGCGCGTGGAACCGCTCGAGAGAGAAGGCAGAGCCGCTCGCCGACGACGGCATCGAGATCTTCAACGCCGCGAATGACGCAGCCGATGGCGCGACGATCGTGCTGACGATCCTGTCCGACGCAGATGCCGTGATCGAGACGGCGAAGGCCGCGGTGAAGTCCGCCGGCGACGATGTCATCTGGCTGCAGATGAGCACGATCGGGGAAGCCGGGACCGAACGCTGCATCGCGCTGGCCGCCGAGCTCGGCGTGACGTTCATCGACGCTCCGGTCCTCGGCACCAAGCAGCCCGCCGAGCAGGGCAAGCTCGTGGTCCTGGCCTCCGGTCCCGAGGACATCCGCCGACGGATCCAGCCGATCTTCGATGCCATCTCCCAGAAGACGATCTGGGTCGGAGAGGCAGGGTCGAGCACCAGGCTGAAGCTCGTGCTCAACAGCTGGGTGCTGACCGTCACCGAGGGTGGCGCGGAGACGATCGCGCTGGCGCAGGGACTGGGTCTCGACCCGTCGCTCCTGTTCGAGGCGCTCGACGGCGGGACGCTCGATCTCCCCTACCTGCGGATCAAGGGCAAGGCGATCATGGAGGGCAACTTCGAGCCGGCGTTCCGGCTCGCGCTGGCCGCCAAGGACGCGGCCCTTGTCGAGGAATCGGCCAAGCAACGCGGACTCGATCTGCCGGTGCTCGAGGCGGTGCGCGCGCGAATGGCGGAGGGCGCCAAGCACCACGGCGACGCGGACATGTGCGCCACCTACCTGACCAGCGCCCCGAAGCAGACTGTCACTTAAACGCCTCGGCGCGGTATTACACGGCGATGGCACGCCGCGAGCTCGCGCCGATGAGGGAGCAGATCTACGTCGATCCGCGTCCGGCTGAGTACTTCGACCGCTTCCACGAGCACGCGCGCACGCGCGAGCCCGACTGGTTCTACACGTTCGCCCGGATCGTCTCCTACCCATATTGCAAGCTCGCGTTCCGGCTGAAGACCCAGCACCGCGAGCGAGTTCCGGCCAGCGGCCCGGTGATCCTCGCGCCGAACCACTTCTCCGCTATGGATCACTGGTTCGTCGGAATCGAACTCCGCCGCCGGGTCCGGTTCATGGCCAAATCCCAGCTGTTCAAGGGACCGGCGCTCGGGTTCATCATGCCCCACGGCGGCGCGTTCCCGGTTCGCCGCGGCCACCGCGATGAGCAGTCGATCGAAACCGCGCTGACCATCCTCCGGCGAGGCGGCGTGCTCGTGATCTATCCCGAGGGTGGACGATCGCGCAACGGCAACATGGGCGAGAGCGCGCGGCCGGGTATCGGCAGGCTCGCGCTGCAATCAGGTGCGCCGATCGTCCCGGTCGCGGTGCACGGCTCCGAGCAGGCACGCAACTGGCGCCGGCTACAGTTCCCGCCGGTCACCGTGCGCTACGGCGAGCCGATGCGCTTCCCGATCGAGCCCGATCCACCCCGCGAACGCCAGCAGCAGATAGCCGACGAGGCGTTCGCCGCGCTGCGCCGCCTGCACGCACAGCTGGCGCGCGAGGAAAAGGCTCGGCACCGACAGCGACGATGAACGCGCGGTCCGTCGAGATCCCACGGCCGGAGAAGGTGCTGTTCGGCGATCGGATCACGAAGGCCGACCTCGCGGACTATTACCAGCAGGTCGCCGATGTCATGCTGCCCCACATCCGCGATCGACCGCTCAACCTCGAGCGCTACCCGGACGGCATCGACGGGCAGAAGATCTTCCAGCAGCACGCGGCCAAGCACTTTCCGGATTGGATCAAGCGCGCCGAGGTGCCGGCACGCGGTCACAGCGTCGAGCATGTGGTCGCCAACGACGCCGCGACGCTCGTGTACCTCGCGGGGCAGGCGAGCATCACGCCGCACGCGTGGCTCAGCCGCCGCGATCGGCTCGAGCAGCCCGACCGGATGATCTTCGACCTCGATCCGCACGACGGGAGCAAGCCGAACGAGGTGCGGCGCGCGGCCCAGGAGATCGGCGAGCTACTGCGCGACCTCGGCCTCAAACCGTTCGCGATGACGACCGGCTCGCGCGGCTACCACGTCACCGTCCCACTGCGCCGCGGCCCGGACTTCGACACCGTCCGCGCATTCGCTCGCGACTTCGCGCAGCGGGCGATCGAGGAGCACCCGCAGATGTTCACGCTCGAGCAGCGCAAGGCCAAGCGCGAAGGCCGGATCCTGATCGACATCATGCGAAACGCCTACGCGCACACGGCGGTCGCGCCGTACGCCGTTCGCGCCCGGCCCGGAGCGCCGGTCGCCACGCCACTGCACTGGGACGAGCTGTCGGACTCGAAAACCCGTCCCACCCGCTGGACGCTCGAGACCCTCCCCGACCGCCTCCGAGACCTCGGCAGCGATCCCTGGCGTGAGATCGCCAAATCGGCGCAGACCCTCAACGCCGCCCGGAAGCACCTGGATTCGCGCGCGTGACCTCGAGCAGGTAGGCCACCATCATGTCGGTCGAGCCAAGCGCGAGGTGATACGCGTCCGAATGCTCCTCGACGCGCTCGATCTGCTCGGTCTTCTCCGCGAACAGCCCGCTCAGCTCGAAGAATCCGAAGTCGGCCACACGTGAGGAATAGCCCTGCCGCTCGAGCAAGTGCACGGTGCGTCGCTGACCGATGATCGACAGCTGCATGATGTAGGCGACCCCGTCGTCGGCGAGCGCCTCGGGCAGCAGCCTGATCAGATGATCGAGCAGGTTGCGGCCCCAGTAGTCGAGCGGACGGTGGGTGGTCACCTGCTCGAACGGATCGACCGGCAGCTGGTAGAGGCTCGCCACGATCACGTCGTAGCGCTCCTCAGGGACCCATGGGTAGAGGTCCTGCCTGGCCGCGCTGACCCTGCCGGCAACGCCGTTGCGGAACGCGTTCGTCAGCGTGTTCTTGACGGCGGCCTCGTCGATGTCGATCGCGTGGACGTGGGCGGCGCCGTTGCGCGCCATCTGAACGGCGAGTAGGCCCGATCCGCAGCCGAGATCGAGGCAGCGCTGGTGCGCGCCGATGCCCTCGCGGTACAGGTACTTCCACATCAGGAAGCTGCCCTGGGTGGGCACGAACACACCCGGCTCGCAGACGATCTCGGGGAAGTCCAGCGGGAACAGAGGCCGGCCGCGCGGATCGCTCCAGCGCTGCACCGAAGCGGCGCCCGCCAACCCCGAGCGGGAACCGGATCCCCGCACGTCGTCGAGCGACTCGGCGAGCGGCTCGGGACGTCTGTGGCCTGGCTTGGTGTCCTCGAGCACGGTGCGCGCCGCCGCCAGATGCTCCGGGCCGACGCCGCAGCAGCCGCCGATGATCTGCGCACCCTCCTCGCGCCAGCCGAGCGCGAGCTCGGCGTACTGCGGGCCGCCGATGCTGAGCTCGTGACGCCAGCCGGCTGCCGAGAGGTAGCCCAGATTCGGATACACACCAAGCGGCAGGTCGCTGAAGTCGCGCAGCCAGGAGAGCATCCCGGTCACGTGGTCGGGGGGCACGCAGTTGATCGCCAGCGCCGCGACCCCCATCTCCTCGAAACGCCGTGCCGCGCGCCCGAAAGCGTCGCCCTCG
This sequence comes from uncultured Solirubrobacterales bacterium, assembly GCA_963824755.1. Classification (GTDB taxonomy): domain Bacteria; phylum Actinomycetota; class Thermoleophilia; order Solirubrobacterales; family Solirubrobacteraceae; genus Palsa-465. Next base: position 734,137 of record CAWGQT010000002.1, read on the forward strand.
GGACCGCCCCAGTGCTCGCCGTACACGCCGCATACGCCGTGCCGGCAGCGCCGGAAGCTGAGCCACACGGGGAGCCCCGAAGCGAGCAGGCTCTCGACGGTCGCGTACGTCGAGCTGCGCACCAGCGAGAGCGTCTCGAGCAGGATCAGATCGGGGGGATCCTCCTCGAAAGCCCGCGCCAGGAGACGGATCGTCTCGCGCCCGTCCGGCGTGTCGACATCGCCGTTGACGCTGAAGGCGACTGCCACCTCGCCGGCGCGGCCGGCGTCGCGCGCGGCCTCACGCGCAAGCCGCACGGCCTTGCGCGCGACGTCCATCCAGTGGACCGGCCCGAGCGAGGCCCACAGCCGCTCGCCACCTGCCCGCAGCGCGGTCGGGAGACCCCACGTGTTCGTGGAGATCACGTCACAGCCGACCTCCGCATAGCGGCGGTGGACGGCGCGGACATCGTCGGGCGACTCGAGGATCGCGGTCAGGCCCCAGAGGTGCTCTTCGACCTCGGGACGCTCGCCTCCGACCCTGATCAGCTCGGTGCCGTTGGCGCCGTCGAGCACCACGCAGCGATCGGTAGCGATCAGGCGCGCGATCCGCGCATAACCGCTCGCCGCGGTGCTCGCGGCCTCGACAGAGCTCGCTCTTGCATTCATCCTGGTCTCCTCTGCACGAAGCTTGCCGTTCGAATGGGCGATGCGCCACCCCCGTTTGGCCAGGAGAGCCTAGACTTAAGGACGGCGCGACGCCGGTCCTGCGGCGGTACGGTTCGGCCGTGGCTGTGTGCGCACAACCCGAGCTTCCGCTGGCGACGGTCCTGCGCCGGGCCGGGGCAGTCTTTGCACGCCGCGGGGACAGCGAGGTACCCGTCGACTACGGCTCGGTCGCAGGGGAGCTGGCGGTATGTGTCAGTGCCGTCGGGCTCGTCAGTCGTGGCTCGCTGACCGATGTCGAGCTCGGGCAACTCCACGGCGCGAGCTTCGCGGACGGCTTCCAGGCACAGGAGTGGAGCGCGATCGAGCTGGTCGGGCCCAGAACGAACGACGTCTTGCGCGCGCTTCGCGTCCCAGGCTCACTGGCGCCGTTCGCGAGCGCCCCGATCGGCCATGTGCCCGCTCACTGGCTGGTCAAGAGCGACAGGCGCGCGCTGGCGCTGGTTCCCGCCGCCGCCGCCGGCGAGGCCTGGTCAGAACTCGAGCAGGCGGGACGGCCGGTCGGCATCAGCTGTGTGGGCTGGGATGCCGCCAGCCGCTACGAGCTGATCGAGCGGACACGGCGCCCCTGACGCGCGCCCCTGACGCGCGCGCCGGGCCCGCGCCCCGCGCCCGCGCCCCCACGCGCCCCGGCGGCTCATATATTTGACTCGCCTTGGAAAGCTTGCTCGTCGAGCTGCTTGCTCTTGAGAGGGAGATCCTCGAGGCGACTTACGTTCGCCGCGCGGACGCGCTCGAACGGGTCCGCGAGGCAGTTCGCCGGCTCGGCGACGTCGGCTCGCCGCAGGGAATCCTCGACCGGGCCGCCGAGGAGCTCGGGGTCAGCTCGCAGTTCGACCGCGTGCTGATCAGCGAAGTCGTGTCCGGCGCGCTCGAGCCGCGCGCGCTGTGGCTGGCGGAGCCCTCGAGCCAGCCGAACGGACTGCTGGGGCACCTCCAGGCGACCACGATCGCGCTCAAGTACCCGCTGATCGAGGAGGAGGTGGCGCGGCTGCAGCGCCCTGAGCTGGTTACCGTGGCCGGCGCGCGCTCGCGCGCTCCGGCGGCGCTGTCGGACATCCTTCACTGGGATGCGTACGTAGTCGCTGCGCTCACCGTCCAGGGCAACACCGTCGGGCTGCTGCACGCGGATGCCTCGGCCAGCGACCGGCCGCTCGACGCGCTCGACGTTGAGGTCGCCGAGCAGTTCACCGAGGGACTGACGGGTGTGTTCGAGCGAGCGGTGCTCCGTGCCAGGCTACGGCGCCACCGCGAGGAGCTCCAGTCGGCGATCAGGTGGATGAGTGCGCGCCTGAGCGGTCTGGCCGCCGAGGGCGTCGAGCTCAGAATGGTTCCCGCAAGCCACCTCGACCAGGCCGGCGTCGACACGCTCACTCCGCGCGAGCTCGAGGTGCTGCGCCTGCTGGCACGCGGGCAAACGAACCTGGCGATCGCCGAGGCGCTCGTCGTCCGCGAAGGGACCGTCAAGTACCACGTTAAGAACATCCTGCGCAAGCTCGGTGCGACCAGCCGCACGGACGCGGTGTCGCGTTACGTCCGCGCGACCGCAACGAGGCCGCCGGCATGAGCTCAGCGACTGTCGACCCGGTGCTCGCTCGTCGCCTGCAGGAGGCCACCGGACAGGCGCGCGAGCTGCTCGGCGCCACCAGCGACGACCTGCACTCGCTGATCGTGGCGCTCTCCGAGCGGCTGGCGGTCGAGCAGCCGGCCGACACCGAGCGGGCGCTCGCCGAGCACGAGGCAGCGCTGGGACGGCTGCGCCAGCGATTCGAGGCGCGGTTCGGGGCGCTGGCGCGCGCACAGGCGAGCGTCTCCGAGCTGCGCGAGATCACTTCGCCGGCGGCGATGCTCCAGCGTGCGCCGGCCTCGTTGTGCGGCGGCTCGGAGCTCTGCCGGGCCTTTGTCAGCCTCGTCCGCGGAGGCCAGATGATCGTCGAGTCCGTGCACTTCGACGGCGACGCGGACGCCGCCAAGCGAGTCCTGGCGCAGTTGCGCGCCGCACCGGTGCGCCTCGAGCATCCGCTGATCGAGACCGAGCTGCTGCGGCGACGCCGCGCAACGATCGTGCTCGACGCACGCGTGCACCCCAGGGTCGACCGCCGTCTGACCGAGCTGATGGGCTGGCGGACGTATGTCGCGGCACCGATCGTCGCCGGCTCCCAGGTGACCGGCGTGATCCACGCCGACCGCGGCCCCGACCAGCAACTCGACGTGCTCGACCGCGACGTGCTGTGGGAGTTCACCAGCGGCCTTGCGCAGGCGTACGAGAGCGCGAGCCTGCGGCGAACGCTGCGCCACGAGCGCGACCAGATGCGCGAGTTCCTGCAGTGGCTGGGCGCTCGCTCGAGTGAGCTCTCAGACGCGCCGGTCACGCTCGCGCGCGGCGCAGATGCTCAGCTCGCGCCGGAAGGGCGCGCCTTCATCGCGGACGATCTTGCGCTCGGCGAGGGTCGCGACGACCGCGCCGTGTTCGAGGGGCTACTGACGCGCCGGGAGCTGGATGTCCTGCGGCTGCTCGCCGAGGGCAAATCGAACAAGGCGATCGCCGACGAGCTTGTCGTCTCGACCGGCACGATCAAGTTCCACGTCAACAGCCTGCTGCGCAAGCTGCATGTGGCCAATCGTGCTGAGGCGGTGGCTCGTTACCTGCGGCTCCTGGGGATGCGGACTCCCTAGCCCCCGCAGTCACGGGCGGTAGAAACCACGCGCGCACGCGGGGATTTCCGCCGATGCGCAGCGGCTTCCGCGGTGCAACGCTGAGATTGCTCAGTCGAGACAGAGGAGGAGTCCATGCGCAGTCGTCTCTTCACACCGATGGCGGCCACCAGTGCCGCCCCTGCTACGACTCGAGGGCCCACACCCCCGCCTGTGCACGAGCGGACGGCGCTCGAGCTCTCGACCGGCGCGCGAACCCTCGGCGCAATGATCTTGCGAGCGCGCGAGCACGAGGGCGTGGCCCTGCGCTACCGGGAAGGCGGCGGCTGGCGGGAGATCACCTACGTGGAGCTCGTCAGCAAGGCCAGGGCGATCGCCAAGGGCCTGATCGCACTCGGGATCGAGCCCGGGGACCGGATTTCGATCCTGTCCGACACGCGGCCGGAGTGGACGCTGGCCGATGCCGGAGCGTTCTGCGCGGCGGCGGCGGTCTCCCCGATCTATCAGACCAACTCGCCCGAGGAGTGCGAGTACATCCTGCGCCACTCGGAGGCCCGCGCCGTGTTCTGCGAAGACGCCTCGCAGCTCGCCAAGATCGCCGAGATCCGCCAGCACTGCCCGGCGCTCGAGCACGTGATCGCGTTCCATGACGGCGGCGAGGGCTCGATCAGCCTCGAACAGCTGATCGGCCTCGGGATCTCGGTCGAGGATGACGAGGTCGACTCGAGGGTCGCAGCGATCACCCCCGACAGCATCGCGAGCCTCGTCTACACGTCCGGCACGACCGGCCCGCCGAAGGGCTGCATCCTCACCCACGACAACTTCATCGAGGCCACGCACACGCTCGAGGAGCGGCTCGACCTGACGCGCACGGAAGCGCCGATCGAGTTCTTCCTGTTCCTGCCGCTGGCGCACGTGTTCGGGCGGATCGTCGAGGTGTTCACGCTCGATCTCGGCGGCACGATCATCTACTGGCAGCGCGATTCGCTGAAGTTGCTCGACGACCTGCGCGAAGCCCGGCCGACGTACTTCCCGTCGGTTCCGCGCGTGTGGGAGAAGATCTACACGGCGGCCACCACCGGGATCGCCGAGCAGCCCAAGCTCAAGCAGGCGATCTTCCACTGGGCACTGCGGGTCGGACACGAGCAGTTCGAGCTCGACCGCCAGCGTAAGCCGATCCCGGCGTGGCTGAAGGTCAAGTACGGGCTTGCCGATCGCCTTGTGCTCCACAAGGTCAAGGACCTGCTCGGCGGCCGGCTCGAACTAGCGTTCACCGCCGCCGCGCCGATCGCGCCCGAGGTCCTCGAGTTCTTCCACTCGGCCGGCATCCTGCTGTTCGAGGCCTGGGGAATGACCGAGACATGCGCGGCGGGCACGATCAACACCGACCGCGAGATGAAGGTCGGCACGGTCGGACGGGCAGTGCCGACGCTCGAGCTGAAGATCGCGCCCGACGGTGAGTTGCTCGCCCGCGGGCCGAACATCTTCGAGGGCTACTTCAAGAACGAGGAGGCGACCGAGGATGCGTTGATCGACGGCTGGCTCGCCACCGGCGACCTCGCCTCGATCGACGAGGACGGCTACGTCCGGATCACCGGCCGCAAGAAGGACATCATCATCACCTCCAGCGGCAAGAACATCACCGCCGCGAACATCGAGAACGCGCTGCGTCAGACACGGTGGATCGCGGATGCGGTGGCTTTCGGCGACCGGCGTCCGTACCTGGTCGCGCTGCTGACGCTCGACCCGGATGAGGCGCCGAAGCTCGCCCAGCAGCTGGGCATTGCCGCCGACCCCGCTGCGATGTCCAAGGACCGGCGGGTGCTCGAGGAGATCCAGCGCTCCGTCGACGAGGTCAACCAGCGATTCGCCCGGATTGAGCAGATCAAGCGGTTCACGGTCCTCGAGCGGGAGCTCAGCCAGGAAGATGGCGAGCTGACGCCGACCCTGAAGGTGAAGCGCAACATCGTCTACGAGAAGTACGCCGAATTGTTCGACGCTCTCTATGAGGCGTGATGACCTAGGCGGCAGTCATTGACTCAGCTGCAGCCGCGGCCGGCTTGCGTCCCCGGATCAGGTCCGCGGCCCGCTCGGCAACCATGATCGTCGGGGCGTTGGTGTTGCCGCGCACGAGCGTGGGCATCACCGACGCGTCGACGACTCGCAGCGACTCCATCCCGAGCACGCGCAGCTCGGAGTCCACAACCCGGCCCATCGCGCACGTGCCCACCGGGTGGTACAGGGTGGTCGAGTTGCGCGCGATGTACTCGAGCATGCTGCCGTCGTCGTCGCCGGCGGGTACCTCCACCGCGCCAGTGCTGACCGACTGAAGGGCCGCCTGCTCGGTGATCTCGAAACAGCGGCGCACTCCGGCGAGCATCGTCTGCCGGTCCTCGTCGCTGACCAGGTAGTTGTGAAGGATCCGCGGCTTGGACGTCGGAATCCGCGAGCGCAGCTTGACGAACCCCGAGCTCGTCGGGCGCAGCAGACAGGCCGAGATCGCCCAGCCGTCGACGAGGATCTCGCCTGCGCCGGCCTCGGGGAATAGGATCGGAATCGAGTGAATCTGGATGTCGGGCGCGCCGAGGCCCTCGTGGGTGCGGAAGAAACCACCTGATTCGGCGAAGTTCGAGGTCAGCGGGCCGCGACCCTCGGTCGTCACGAGCGCAAGGTTCTCCTCGGTCTCGGAGGTCAGCAAGGAGGGCTCGTCGGTTGTATGGGTGATCCAGCACGCGATGTGATCCTGCAGACCCTGCCCGACTGGTAGCTCGTGTACCTGCGGAATGCCTGCCAGCTCGAGATCCGCCGCCGGGCCGATACCGGTCAGCAGCATCACCTGCGGACTCTGGTAAGAGCCCGCGCTCAGGATCACCTCGCGCTCGGCGCGTATCTCCCTGAGCTCGTCACGCTGGTCGATCTCGACGCCGGTCGCCCGCAGTCCGTCGAGCAACAGGCGGGTGGTGTGCGCGCCTGTCTCGAGCGTTAGGTTGGGGCGTTCGAGCACAGGATGCAGGTAGGCGACTGCGGCCGAGCAGCGCATACCGTCTCGCTGCGTGACCTGATACCAGCCCGCGCCGTCCTGCTGGGGTCCGTTGAAGTCGTCGGTCGGTGCGAGTCCCGCCTGAAGTGCGGCCTCGATGAACGCCTCACAGGTCCGGAAGCGGGAGCGGTTCTCGCTGACGCGCAGCGGACCGCCGGCGCCGTGGAGCTCGCTCGCCCCGCGCTCGTTGTCCTCGGCCTTGATGAAGTAGGGAAGGACGTCGTCCCAGCCCCATCCCTCGAATCCCATCGCCGCCCAGCCGTCGTAATCGGCGCGGTTGCCGCGGATGTAGACCATCGCGTTGGTGGACGAGGAGCCGCCGAGCGTGCGCCCGCGCGGCAGCACCCTCTGGCGCCCGCCGATCCCCGGCTCCGGATCGGAGAAGAATGCCCAGTCGTACTTGCTTTGGCCGACGGCCAGCACCCCGGCGGGCAGATGGATCTCGTCGGCCGAGTCGGGCGGCCCCGCCTCCAGGAGGCAGACGGTCACGTCCGGATCCTCGGTCAGACGCGCTGCAAGCACGCAGCCGGCCGACCCGGCACCCACGATTACGTAGTCGTATGAACTCATCCTTGCCCTCCTGGAGCGGCCGCGGTCAGCCCGGGACTCTTCCAGGGGTGGCGGTTTAGGTCAAGCTATGCGCCGGGCCGCGTGGCCGGTAGGCTCAGTCATATGCGAGGGCGCGTCCTGATCGGCCGCGAGTCGGAGCTCGCACAGCTGCGCTCGGCGCTCCAACAGGCGCGGCGCCAGCGGCCCTCGAATGTTGCGATCGTCGGTGAGCCCGGCATCGGCAAGACGCGCCTGCTCGGAGAGATCGGCGGATACGCAGACGAGCTCGGCATCCTGGTGTTCGCGGGGAGCGCGACCGAGCTGGAGCACGAGATCCCGTTCGGGCCGTTCGTCGACGCCCCTCGATCCGTATCTCGGCTCAATGTCCCCCAGCAGGTTGCGCGGCCTGACGGAGGAGCAGCGAGACGAGCTGGCGGCGATCTTCCCGGCGCTCGGGGATCTCCGCCGGCGGCGCTCGGCGCCGCTACAGCAGGAGCGCTACCGCGCTCATCGTGCGGTCAGCTCGCTGCTCGAGCTGCTCGCGCGGGGCAATCGCGGTGTGCTCGTGGTGCTCGACGACATGCATTGGGCCGACGCGGCATCGCTCGAGCTGCTCGCACACCTCCTGCGGCGTCCGCCACAGGCAGGCTTGGCGCTGGCGTTCGCGTTCCGTCCCGCCCAGACACCCGAGCTGCTGACGGCGGCGGTCACCCGAGCGCGGCGCCGCGAGGCGTGCGAGGAGCTGACGCTCGGCCCGCTTGGCCGCGCACACGCCGATGCGCTGCTCGATCCGGCACTCGCCGCGCCTGTCCGTGAGCAGATCTTTACGGCGAGCGGCGGGGTTCCGTTCTACCTCGTCGAACTGGCCCGCGCGGTCGGCCGAGGCGAGCTCGCAGGCGATCCAGCCGATGCGATCGACGGGGTTCCCAGCGTCGTCCTTGCATCGATTGGCGAGCAGCTCGCGGGCCTTCCGCAGAACACGCTGTCCGCGCTTCGCGGCGCCGCTGTCGCGGGGGATCCGTTCACGTTCGATCTTGCCGCCGTAGCAGCGGAGATCAGCGAGCGGGAGGTTCTGGCAGCGATCGACGAACTCGTAGCGGAGGACCTGGTGCGGCCGGGATCAACGCCGATCGAGTTTCGCTTCCGCCATCCGATCGTGCGGCGTGCGGTCTATGAGTCGGCACCATCCGGCTGGCGGCTTGCGGCGCACGCGCGAATCGCCGACGCCCTAGAGCAAAGAGGAGCAACGGACGTCGTGGTCGCACCCCACGTCGAGCGGTCGGCGTTGCCGGGCGATGACTCAGCGGTCGAGTTGCTGAGCAGGGCCGCTACGGCGGTCGCCGCTCGCGCGCTGACGACGGCCGTGCGCTGGTTGCGGGCGGCGCTCCACCTGCTGGACGACGGCCAAGACGACGAACGACGTCTGCCGCTTCTGGTAGCGCTCGCTTCGGCACTTGGATCATCCGGTCAGCTGGAGGAGAGCCGCGACACGCTCGCACAGGTGCTGGCACTGCTGCCCGACTCAGCAGCGCGTCTGAGTCCCCGCATCGTCGGCTTCATGGCGGTGCTCGATCACCTGCGAGGACGGCACGGCGAGGCCCGCTCGCTGCTGGAGCAAACGCTCGTAGGGCTGGGCGATCCCTGCTCGGCAGCCGCCGCCTTCCTTCACTTCGAGCTCGCTTCAGACCGCTTCTTCGTCGGAGACTGGGCGGGCATGAAGCAGTCGGCCGGGCAGGGGCTGCGGATTGCGCAGCGGCTCGGAGATCCGGGCCTTGACGCCGTCGGGACCGCTCAGCTCAGCCTCGCGGACTACAGCCTCGGGAACGTGGCGCGCGCGCAGGAGCTGGTGCGGCGCGCCAACGAGCTGCTGGCGGCCTCCGAGCACACCGCCCAGCAGCGGCTCGACCTGTTCGATTGGCTCGGATGGTGTGAGCTCAGCCTCGAGCAGTACGCGGCGGCAAAAGGGCACTTCGAGCGAGGCCTCGAGATCGGCAGGCGCACCGGTCAAGGTCATCTGCTCGCCACGATGAACTTCGGGCTCGTATTCGTGAACGGCATGTGCGGCTCGCTCCCGGCGGCGGTCGAGGTCTCCGACCGGACCGTGGAGCTCGCCTGGCTGTCCGGCAGCACCCAGCTGGTCAGCTGGGCCCTCGGAATGCGCGCCTGGATCGCGCTGCGCTCCGGGGATCTGGCCGAAGCGATGCGCCTCGGTGACGAGGGGCGCGAGCTCGCGGATCAGGTCCTGGCGAACCCGTTCTCGTCCGTGTGCGGCGGCTGGCTCGGCGAGGCCCTGATCGAGGCGGGCGATGCACGTCGCGGCGAGCGCCAGCTGCTTGCGGCGCTCGGCGGACCCGAGCTCCCGCTCATCGAGCAGCCGTTCCGCCCGTACTTCTACGAGGTCCTCGCCCGCGCGGCGATCGCGCTCGGGCGGCCCGAACAGGGGGTGGAATGGGTGTCGCGGGCGGGGTCGGCGCTCGCAGGCGTGCCGCTGCCGGGGAGGATCGCGTTCGCCCGCCGGGCCGAGGCCGAGCTGGCACTGGCGCGAGGACAGACTGAAGCTGCGATCGTGCTCGCGAGGCAGGCCGCGGACGCCTTCGCGACCACCGGCCACCGGCTCGACGCCGCCAGGGCCCGCCTGCTGCTGGGACGTGCGCTCGCAGCGCAGGGCAGTCAAGAGGAGAGCCTTGCCGAGCTCGAGCGCGCCCGCGCCGAGCTCGAGCAGTGCGGCGCTGCGCGGCATCGCGACCAGGCGATTCGGGAGCTACGAAGGCTGGGGCGGCGGATCGGTAGCGGCGGCCACCGAGCCAAAGCCGCGACCGGCCTCGGGTCTCTGAGCCGGCGTGAGTTGGAGGTCGCGACGCTCGTGACGGAACGCCTCACCAACCGCGAGATCGCCGAGCGACTTGTGCTGAGCGAGAAGACCGTCGAGCGGCACATGTCGAGCATCTTCCGGAAGCTGGACGTCTCGACGCGCGTCGACGTTGCGCGCGCCGTCGAACGGGAGCGAGCGGTCGCGCACTAGTCCCCGAAGTGGGGGGATTTCCCCGATGTTGGCAGTCGACGCGCGCTCTACGGTCGCGGCGATGGCCAAGTTCGTTCTGACTCATCGTCACGGACCGCGGGAGTGTCGCACCGCCTATGCGGCGTGGTCCGGGTTCGACAGCCCGCTGCGGAACCGGCCCACATTGGCGTCGTGCGCCGGCGGGGGCCATCGCATCTACTGGGTCGTGAGCGCTCCGGATGAGCAGGCGGCACTCGCCCAGCTCCCGGAGTGGCTCGCCGAGCGGTCGGAGATCGCTGAGGTCCAGGACGTTCGGATCCCATAACAACAGGAGGTCGTCAGTCATGAGGTTGCAAAAGCTCCACCGCCCCTCGCCGGCGTTGATCGTCGCCGCCGGCGCTCTGTTCGTAGCACTCGGCGGTAGTGCCGTGGCGCTCTCGAGCATCAACGGGAATCTCTTGCAGAACCGGTCGGTCGGCGCCGTCAAGCTCAAGAAGCACACAATCACCCGGACCGAGGTGAACTTTGCGAAGTTGGGCAAGGTGCCGAGCGCTGCGCGCGCGGATCGGGCGGTGATCGCTCAGCGTGCGCTGCGCGCTGACAACGCAACCAACGCCCAGAACGCAACCAACGCCCAGAACGCCACCAACGCCCAGAACGCCACCAACGCCCAGAACGCCACGAGCGCCACCAGCGCGACGAACGCCGTCACGGCAACCAATGCTTTGGCGCTTGGCGGACTTGCACCGAGCGCCTACCAGCGCAGCTGCCGCTCCGGCGCGGTCGCGGCACACGTGTACGTCAAGGGCAGCCCCACGTTCTCGGCCACCTACACCAGCTCCAGCGCGGTTCTCCAGGACCAGTTCAACTGCACCGGCGGCGCCGTTCAGGTCAAGCGGACCGGGACCGGCGTGTACGACGTTCACTTCGCGGGCCTCGACAGTGGCGCGGAGCTGATCGCGGTCGGAAATCAGAGCGTCGACCCGAACGGAACGCAGGTCAACGGCGGAGAGCTGTCGTTCAAGCTGGTCTTCGACGCCGGCCTGCACGCCACCGTCTATCAGGTGCGGCTCGACGACGCTGCCGCCAACACCGTCGACAACGAGTTCTCGTTCGCGCTGCTCTCGCCTCAGTAGCGAGGCCGGCGCAGCAGCCGCGTGAGCGGCTTGAGGTGCCTGCGCAAATGGACGCGTCCGCCCGCGCCGGGCCGCCTGGCGCTCAGCTCGGCGAGCTCGGCACGGGTGAGCCGCAGGCTCGTCTGCAGCGCCGCCAGCTCGCGCTGCTCGCTCGGGTCGATCTGCTCGAGCACCCGCCGGCTCGCCTCGACCTCGCGTGTTCGGAGCGCGATGTAGCTGTGGGTGATTTGCGCCGTGCCGTCGGCCCCGCGCGGCGGGCGCCTGACATCGAGCACCTCGAAGGCGCGGCCCCAGTGCTCGCGCAGCCACCACTCGCTGTGGAACACCCAGGCGTCGGGGCCCTCGGCATGGTGCAGCACGGTCATCCCGATGTCCTCCTCGTGGAACGGCTCGCGCACGAGCGCCTCCCACATCCCCTCGCCGAGGAAGCTGGCGATCAGGACTCCATCGGGCGCGAGCAGCCTGTGCATCTCGGCAAGCCAGTCGCTCCACAGATCGGTGATGTGCGTGAACACCGACATCGCGTAGACCAAGTCCAGCGAGCCGGCGCCGAGCGGAAGCGGCGGCGCGATGTCGTTGCGGAAGAAGCGCATCGGCGGGCTGAGGTTCGCCTGGTCCCACTCGATGCTGGCGCGGTCGATATCGCAGCCAGAGAACGCGCCTTGCTGCGCCTCGGCGGCGAAGTGCCGCAGCACTCGCGCCGAGCCGCACCCGAAATCAAGGACGCGCTTGCCGTCCCACGCCCAGCCCCCCGGCAGCAGCTGGTCGATCACATTCCGCAGCCGGGCTCCCTCCTCCAGGTAGAACCCCATGGGGTCGGTGCCGTCGACGGTCCCCACCCGCGTGGCGAGGTGCGGCGGCGGCAGCGGCAGGCCGGAAGCGCTCACCGCGGGAATGTAGCGAGCGATCCGGGCCGCCCGCCGGCACGCCGGCGGACGGCCACGATCAGCACCCGGTCACTGAGCGAAGTCGAAGGGCGGGTAGCCCTCGGTGATCAGGAACAGGTATGCGTTGACGCGGGCCTGGTAGCGCAGGGTCATCAGCGCGATCCCGAACAGGCCCGGGAGGTAGCGGCCGAGGATCAGCCCCGCGACGAACGCGATCAGCGTCGTCACCGACCACAGGATGGTCAGCCCGTACAGGATCAGGATCTGCGGAATCGCGAGGATGTAGCTGAAGACCCGCCAGCGATGCACCTTGCCGGGATGCTCGATCCGGATCTGCACCGGATAGTCGGGCACCTCGCCCAGCGAGAAGGGCGGGTACTTGTCGGTCATGAAGTACGAGTACGCGGTCAGGCGGGTCCCGTAGCGCACCGTACCGGCCAGGAAGCCGAAGAATGCGCACCGCCCCGTGATGAGCACGACGATGTAGTTGATCAGCAGCAGGACCAGCGCGATGACATACACACCTATCGCGAAGAAGTACTGCGGGATCAGCAGGAGCCAACGGAACAACAGCAGCAGCCGGCTGGTCTTCGGCGGCCGCGACATGATCACATCGACGCCGTACCCTGACGCCGGAATCGCGGCCTCGGCCGCAGAACTGGTCATAGCAACAGAACCCCCTTTTCGTTGACGTCGCGCCTCTGCCCCAGAGCCGCGCAACTGTTGGCGACAGTTTAGTGGCTGGTTAGGGCTGCACGGGTTCGGCTGCAGGGCTCAGCGGATCGATCAGGATCTTCGCCTGGGCCTCCGGATCCCCCAAGGCGTTGAATGCCGCGTCGACGCCATTGAGGCCAACCATGCCGGTGAGCAGCGGCCTGGGATCGACCTTGCCCTCGGCGAGCATGAGCAGGGTGTCGCGGAACTCCAGCGGCGTGTAGCCGATCACGAACCGCAGGTCGATCTCCTTGTTGATCGCCATCGCGGGAGTGATCTGATCGCTGCCGACGCAGACGCCGACGACCACCACCCGCGAAAACATCGGCGCGCCATCGATGATGCTGTCAATCACCCCGGGCACGCCGACGCACTCGAAGATCACCGGATGCTTCGGCGCCACGCCGAGCGCTTCGCCGAGACGCCAGAGGTGCCATGGGAGATTGGGAGCCCACCTACCCAGGCGCTCCAGTTTCTCGGTCGTGGAGACCGCCAGCTCGAGCGCCGACGGCATGTCGTTGAGCTGTCCGCGGCGCTCCACGGCGGTGAACGGGGAGCCCTGTGCCGGGTCGATCACGACGTCGGCTCCGCATGCGCCGGCCAGCGCACGGCGCCCGGAGGAGTAGTCGCTGGCGACGACCGTCCGAACCCCGCTTGCCTTGAGCATCAGGATCACGCCGAGCCCGATCGGCCCGCAGCCGACCACGATCGCGACCGTCCGCTTGCCCACCTCGCCTCGCCGCACTGCATGCCACGCCACGGCCATCGGCTCGGTCAGGGCCGCGACGTCCGCCCCAAGCCCGTTGGGGACCGGCATCATCATCGACTCCTCGACCAGCAGTTGCTCGGCGTACGCGCCCGGGGCGTGCACCGACAGCCCCACGGTGTCGACGCCCTTCGGCCCGCGCAGCAGCGGCAGCGCCACAACGCGCGTTCCTGTGGGCAATGCGGCCTGGCACTTGACGCCATATTCGGCGACCTCGCCACAGAACTCGTGGCCGAAGACGATCTCCTGCGTGGAGCGGGCGAAGCGGTCATAGCCCATCCGCTGAGCCAGCTCGGCCCACTGGTCCACGCCATGGCGCGCATGGAGATCCGACCCGCAGATCCCGCACCGGAGGACCTGCAGCCGCACCTGGCCTCGGCCTGGCGTCGGCTCGGGCCGCTCGGCGACCTCTAGCTCGCCGTCCTTGCACAGGACCGCTTTCATTCGGCTGCTCGCACCGATCGCGACCCTAGCGCGTGCCGGCGCCGGCTGGCAACCCGTGCTGCTGCCTCCATGCGATCATTTCAATTGTGAAAGAGGGGCCCCCGCCCGCGGGATCCCAGCGGGCCATCGCACACAACGAGTCGATCTTCCGTGACGTCAACGAGGCGCTGAAGGGTGGGCACTGGCCGGGCGAGGAGGAATCGCCGATTGCGTTTCGCTGCGAGTGCGGCCGGCTCGGGTGCAGCATGCTGATCGAGCTCAAGGGCGTGGAGTACGAGCGGGTCCGGGCCAACCCGCGGCGCTTCATCGTCGTGCCCGACCACGAGATACCCGAGGTGGAAACGGTCGTCGAGCGCCATCCGACCTACATCGTCGTCGAGAAGCATTCGGAGAGCGGCCGGGTCGCAGAGGCGACCGATCCGCGCTCCTAGAGCACGAATCGAAGCTGAACCCCCGGCCCGCGGCTAGAGCACGAAGCGAAGCTGAAGCTCGGTCCCGCCCGTCGAGCGCTCGACGATCGAGAGCCCGTCGGTGCTGTGTGAGATCAGCGCGAGCCCGAGGCCGAGGCCCGCGCTCTCGGGCCCGGCGTGGATTCCGCGACCGTTGTCCGCGATCAGGATCCACAGCTCGCCGGCAGCGAGCCGCGCGGTCAGGTGGATGAATCCCGGGCGCGAGGGATAGGCGTACTGCACGGCGTTGGTCATGGCCTCTGAGACCGCGAGGCGGATTGCGTCGAGCTGAGCCTCGCCCGCGCCCGCGGCTCTTGCGAATTCGGTCACCGCGTGGCGGGCATCGCCGATCGAGGTCGGGTCGGCCCGATATATCTCACGAAGGAATGACTTGTCGCCGTTGCTGCGCGCCGACGACCGAATCAGCGGTCGTTGCCCTGGACGTGACTGCATCACGCTCATGTTGGCCAGTCAGATACCCGAAAGGACGGTTTGAAAACCAAATCAGCTGCTGCCGGCCCCCGCACCGAGCGCATTGAGCCACGCTCGGATCGATTGTCCGGCCGGGGTGACCTGGCCCTCCTCGTATCCGGTGGTGGCGCGGGCGAGCGTCACGCCGTCGATGGTGGACCAGCCGAATTCGATGTCGGTGCCTGATCTGGCAAAGCGCGCGATCGCCTGGCCCTGCTGCAGGATGCTGCCCGGCGGCGCGATGTCGGTGATCTGCTCTGCGACGTACTGCACCTTGCCGGCGTCCGGTCCCTCGAGCAGTTCCCAGTACACCAGCGGCTGGCCCGCGTACCAGTCCGGGATGATCGCGAGGACCTTGACCTTGCACGGCGCGAGGATCGGCGCGCCGACCGGCATCCCCGCGTCGACGCCCTGGTCGGTGCGACCCCAGGTCGTCACGTAGCGAAGCGGGTCGATGTACCTGGCATTGGAGATGCGGACGGCGACCAGCTCCAGCTGCAGTTCGCGCTTGACCTCCGTCAGCGACGGAGCATGCGCGGTCGGATCGCCGACGGGGTCGCTCGGCGTGACCGCCGCAGCCTGCTGTCCGGCGACGGGTTCAACTGCCTGCGGGCGGGCCTGAGGAATCCCACTGGTGGTTGTGCCGGAGCGCTCGCTCCCGGCGGCACCGGCGCTGGCGCGCCCGCCAGACGAGCCGCCGCTCGCGCCACACCCGGCCAGACCTAAGGCCACCACCAGCATCGCTGCGCGGCTCATGAACTGCTTGCGCATCGCCCATGAAGCTAACAGCCACGCCGCGGCGTAGCGCCAGACCGCCTCCGTGCGGCCCGGCGCACGCCGGGGCAGTTGCTCAGCGGTGGATCAGCCTGAGATCCAGATCGCGTAGAAGTAGCCGGTCTGGCCTTGGAGCGTGATCGTGCCTTCGGTCTCGAAGTCGCCGAGGAATTCACCCGCGACGTCGTGGCCATTCTCGCTCGCCCTGTATGTCACCCCGAAGCCGATGTCGGCAGAACCGATCCACTTCTCGCGGCCGACGAACATCTCCTTGAGGAACTTGCGCTGATGGATCTGGAACGTGACGACCTTGGCCGAACTTGTCTTGTACCTGTCGAACACGTGCGTGAAGGCACCGCTGCAGCTACCGTGATGGAAACCGCTGCTTTCGTTGTGCAGGAGGTACTCGCGCAGTGGAACTGCGACAAAGTGCGCGATCGATTTGCCCCCAATCGCGGCGCTCGATTCAGCCGGTCGCTCCCTCCGGCCCTTACCGTACAGCGTGCCGTACAATAGTAGAGAAGTTTCAGGGTTGTCAAGTATGGGAGGGGCATCTGATGGCTAGGCTCGCCGCTGAACGTGATACGAGCCTCAGCCGCGAGGAAATTGCGGCGGAGGCGCTACGCCAATTCGACCGCAGTAAGGCCGAACCGAGCATTCGCGGCCTCGCCGGCGCGCTTCGCGTCGCCCCGACCACGATCTACTATCACTTCCCCTCGCGGGCGGCGATTGTCCATGCAGCGGTCGAGCTGGTGTGGAACGAGGCGATGGCTGAGGTGCTGCGGATGGAGCCAAGGCCGCTCGAGGCCGATCCCGCTGAGCTGCTCGTAGTGTGCGGGATCGCGACCCGCCGGGCGTGGCTCGCCCACTACCGCCTCGCCCCCTATATGGCGGCCACGCCCGAGGCCAACACGGTGATCCTGTCCTCGACGCGGCTGATGGCGCACATCTTCTCGCGCCTCGGCCTCGAAGGAGAACGGGCGGCACTGGCGTTCCACAGCTACGCCTCGTTCATGATCGGCGCCGTACTGTTCGCGGCCGAACGCATGGGCGCCAACGAGCAGCTCGTCGAGAAGCAGAAAGCCGGCGGTCCCGCGGACCGTTTCGCGGAGTCCGGTGGCAGCAAGCGCGGCGCGCCGCTGACGATCGACGACGTGATGGAGGTCTCGATCGTCGACCCGAAGCGAGACGAGGAGCTGTTTGCGGTCGGGCTGCGACGGCTGATCCGCAGCCTCGTGGCCGACTGAGCGCGCCTACGCCCCGGCCGGGCGCCGGCCCCAGCGGAAATACGCGATCGCACCGAGAGCGTTCAGGCACAGCAGACGCCACAGGAGCTTGCTGCCACGCAGCTCGGTGGCTTTGCGGTGGGAGAGGTCGCGCTCGGCGGCGATGACCAGGCTGATGCTGACGAGCATCACGCCGGAGGCGATCGCGCGCTGTCGCGGCGGGAGGTCCTTGAACTTCTTGCTGGGTTTGGCCATGCGGGGAGCTTACGATGCCTACTCGCTCCCGGGTCGATTTACCGCGCCTGTCTGAAGGCAGCCCGTGTGGCCTTGCCGGACCTGCGCCGGCGAGGGTGGATCGCTGGCTAGCAGCGCCGGCACGCTCACCGACCGCAGGTGCCGGCGTCTGAGCTCCGGTAGCAATGTCGTCAGCGCCCGGATCGTCTGCCCGCGATTCTCATGCATCTCGATGATCGCTCCCGGGTGCAGTCCCGCCTCGACGTTCTTGATGATCTGTGCGTAGTTGGCGCCGAGCGAGTCCTGGGAGTCGACGTCCCACAGGATCTGCAGTAGTCCCAGGCGCTGCGCGATTCGATCGACGGTCGCATTGTGCAGCTCGTACGGCGGTCGAAACAGCTCGACGCGATCGCCCGAGTCCCGCTCGATCTTCTGGGCCGTGGCCTGGAGCTGCCAGGTGATCTCGCTTGGCGAAAGCGCGATCAGCGCCGGGTGGGTGTAGGTGTGGTCCCCGATCGCCGCCACCTTCAGCTCGCGCGGGATGTAGCCCGGATAGGCGTCCATGCTCCGGCCCACGACGAAGAACGTCGCTTGCTCGCCCGACGCGGCGAGCTTGCGCAGCGCGTAGTGCGTGTAGGGCCCGGGGCCGTCGTCGAACGTGAACGCGACCTCGTTCCCGCGGTGCCCCGCGCAGTAGATCGGAAGGCCGAGCGAAAGCAGACGGCGGATGGAGGCGCGCTCGGCGGCGGTCGTCGCGCCCGGCCCCGGCACGGCGTGCCGCCGGCGGTGGCCGTGCGCGGCCGGCACTGCCACCTCGGTCGCCGCGTGCTTCGCTCGGCTCGCCGCACCGCTGACGGCCTCGAGCACCGCCACTGCCGCTCCGGCGAGTGCGAGAACGGCCACCAGCGCCAGCACTGGCCGGCGACGCCGAGGGGATGGGCGCCGAGGACGCCCGGAAGCTGCGTGAGCGGGCGGATCGGCCACCGGGGGACAGCAGCGTAGAGGCTGCGGGTCACATCCGCCCTGCTCACGCTCCTATCGGTCGTCGCGGATGAGCTTGGCCCGTGTCGCGGCGGCTTTCCCGGCCTGTGCGGCCGCCGTCCCGGTGAGCCGAGCGACCGCCTTCGCGCTGCTCACCGCGCCGGTGACGACCCCGCGCGCGACGCGCGACGCTTGATCCGCCGCCTGCTCGGCGTTTCTTGCGTGCCGGGTGGATGAGGCCTTCGTGCCGGCGGTCTGCGAACGCTCCCGTTGCTGGTTGCGCTCTCGGGTGGCCGCCGCCTTCTTGCTCGCGGCGGAACGATCTGCCTTGGTCTGTGCCATGTCTGCTCCCCTTGTCTCGAACCTACTTAACCGTAGGATGGGGCGCTACCCGCTCCCGCGAGCAGTCAATCGGACAGACTTAGGCACCTGGGGTCGCACGAGATACAGCATCTGCTCCACCAGTACGGCTGCGCGCTGGTTTTCGCGGTCGTCGCCCTCCAAGCGGCGGGCGCGCCGCTTCCCGGCACGACCGCCCTGATCGCGGCGGCGCTGTACGCGGCCACCGCACACGGACTGCCAATCGCCGGCGTGATCGCGGCCGGCGCACTGGGAGCGCTGCTCGGAACGAGCGCGGGCTTCGTGCTCGGGCGCTGGCGCGGTGAGCAGGTGCTCTCGGGCGTGGCCCGTCGTCTGCGCCAGCCGCCCGAGCGAGTTCAGGCGTTGCGGCGGGAATTCGCCCGCAGCGGGGGACTCTGGCTGTTCGCCGGCAGATTCATCACGGGCCTGCGCAACGTCGTGGGCCTGCTCGCGGGCACGAGCGGCATGGCGATCGCACGGTTTCTGCCGCTGTGCGCGGCGGCGGCCGTGGTGTGGGCGGTGATCTGCTCGCTCGAGTACTACTACTTCGGCCACGCGCTGGCGAGTGCCGACACCTGGCTGCAGATCGTCCTCATCTGCGCGGGGGTCGCCTGGCTAGTCGTGTCATTCGAGCTGCTGCGCCGGCGGGCGATACGGCGGCTCGGGGTTCCCGTCGACTGACCGCATCTCATTCGCGGCCGCGGGCGCGGGCGCGCTCCAGGGCCTGCCGGGCTCGCCCTCGAACCAGTACTCGCCGGCGCGCAGCCGCCCCAGCAGATCGGCCGCCCAGCGGCCTTCGCCCTCCATCCGTCCCCGACCGAGCCGGTAGTGCTCGGCGACCGTGTCGGGCGTGGACGAGGAGCGGCGGAGGTCCTCGATCGCGAACTCGCTGGCGCGAGCGAATGCCGTGATCTGCTCAAGGCGGTGCTCGAGCGCAGCGATCACCTCCTCACGAGTGAGCGCCCACGCGAAGCTCCAGGCGGCCATCAGGTTGGCTGGGTCGTGAGGCGAGACAGTCCAAAGCGCGTCCCGTAGTTGCACCAGGAACTCGTCCTCGCCTTCACCGGTCAGCCGGTAGCTGGTGCGCGCCGGGCGGCTTCCCCGCGACTCCGTGCCCACCTCCTCGACGAACCCTTCGCGCGCGAGCGTGCGTAGGCCGTTGTAGATAGAGCCGGGATTCAGGTTTGCCCAGGTATCGGCCCGCCAGCTGAGCAGCTCGCGGCGGACGAAATAACCGTGAACCGGCTGAAAGATGCGCACCGTGCCAAGTAGGAGCAGTCTCGTTGCGGACATCTCGGAGATCATAGTTGACAACAGTGATTATTCATGTTTGACTATCGGCCCATGATCAAACTTGACTACATGGTTCAGGCGCGTGGCCTGGCAAAGACCTTCACGTCAAGAGCAGGCGCGATCGAGGCGGTCCGGAGCGTCGACATCGATGTCGAAGCCGGGGAGATCGTCGGCTTCCTCGGCCCCAACGGCGCCGGCAAGACGACCACGCTGCGAATGCTCACAACGCTGCTCTCGCCAAGCGCCGGCGAGGCGGTTGTCGCCGGTCACGACCTGCGGCACGAGCCGGTGGCCGTGCGGCGGCAGATCGGATATGTCCCGCAACGCGGAAGCACCACGCCGCAGGCGCTTGTCGGCGAGGAGCTCGTCGATCATGGGCGGCTGCACGGCCTCTCTCGGGCGACTGCCGAGCAGCGGGGACGGACGCTGATCTCCCGGCTCGAGCTGGATGGCACCTGGGCGCGCCCGGCGGGGAGCCTGTCGGGCGGCCAGCGGCGCCGGCTCGACATCTCGCTCGGCTTGATCAACGAGCCGCCGCTTCTGTTCATGGACGAGCCGACGACCGGGCTCGATCCGCAGTCCCGCGCGAATCTCTGGCAGCACATCCGCGAGCTGCGCGACGCGCACGGTGTCACGGTGTTCCTCTCGACTCACTACCTCGAGGAAGCCGATGCCCTCTGCGACCGCATTCTCGTGATCGACCATGGCGTGATCGTGGCCCAGGGGACGCCGGCCGAGCTAAAGCGCGAGGTCTCCGGGGACAGGGTCGCGCTGCAATTGAGCGACCCCCACCGGTTGGCTGCGGCGCGGGCGGTGCTCGAGCGCGACACGAACGTAAAGGTGCTCCGTGCCGAGGGAGATCTACTCGATTTGGGCGTGCCGGATGCAAGCGCCGCGCTGCCAGGTCAACTGGCCGCGCTGTCAGCGGCGGCGATCGACCTCGCCGGAATCGAGGTCCGCCGCCCCACGCTCGACGACGTGTTCCTGTCCCTGACCGGCCGGGAGCTTCGCGACGACCCGGTCGCTGCCTGAGGAGGCGACGATGCGATTCATCAACGAAACCTGGCTCGTATTCATGCGCGCGATGCGGCTGTCGCTGCGAAACAAGGTGTGGCTGATCATCGGGCTGATGCAGCCGCTCCTGTACCTGGCTCTGTTCGGCCCGTTGCTCAAGCGGATCGCCGGGATGCCCGGGTTTCCCAGCGGCAACTCATGGCAGGTGTTCACGCCGGGATTGCTCGTGCAGCTCGGCATCTTCGGCGCGCTGTTCGTCGGGTTCGGGCTGATCAGCGAGGTCCGCGACGGCGTGATCGAGCGGATGCGGGTGACGCCCGCATCGCGGCTTGCGCTGCTCTCGGGCCGCGTGCTCAGGGATGCGGTCGTCCTGCTTGTCCAGTCGACCGTGCTGCTGGCCGCGGCGTACGCGTTCGGCCTTCGCGCGCCGATCGGCGGCGTGGCGCTCGCGGTGTTGCTGGTGATGGCAGTTGGGTGCGCGTTCGCGTCGGCCTCTTACGCGGTCGCGCTGCTGACCGGTACCGAGGACGCGATGGCGTCGATCACCAACAGCCTGGCCGTGCCGCTGCTGCTGCTGTCGGGCATCCTGCTGCCGATGACGCTGGCCCCCGGATGGCTGCGGACGGTCTCGAACGTCAACCCCGTCAAGCACATCGTCGACGCCCTCCGGACGCTGTTCCACGGCCACGTGATCAGCGGCACGGTGGGCATCGGCGCGCTCGTCGGTGCGGCGCTCATCCTCGTCGGCATGGCCTTCGGGACGCGGACCTTCCAGCGAGATTCAGGGAGCTGACAGTAAGTCTTGCGGCCGGGCGCCGGTCGTCCCTACAGCTGGGCGCCGTCGCCGGAGCGGTGGCGGGGATTGACGAGCCGCGTCGCCTCCTCGAGCGAGCGCGTCGCCCCCGCCTCCTGCTCGATTCCCGCTAGTCGCAGGGCGTCGTTGACGATCGAGTCCTCCGGGATCACCAGCGCCATGCGCTGACCGCGCGCGCGCAGCGTCTCACGCAGACGGTAGATCAGCTGGATCCCAGCGCTATCGACGTACTCGACGTCCGACAGATCGAGCACGATGCCAATTGCGTCGTTCGGAGTGGCCTCGGCGACGGCGTCGCCGAGCTCGGCAGCGTTGGACATGTCGATCTCGCCGAGGATCCGCGCGTGGAGGATCCCGGAGACCAACTCGGACTGGAGATCGCCGGGCCTCAATGCCGGCCTCCGATCTTGCGCCGCATGACTATCTCGGTCCCGCTCGCGTCGGTCCGGACGTCGACCTCGTCCATGGCCGCGCGTATCACCGAAAGTCCCCGCCCCCGATGTTCGCCTCGGGGAGCCCGCCAGGTCCCGAAGTCGCGCACCGTCAAGACGATGACGTCGCCGTCGAGGCGTGCGTTCAACTCGAACGATCCTCGCCCCGGTCCGTAGGCGTGCTCGATCGCGTTCGCGCAAGCATCACTGACCGCGATCGTCATCTCGTCCAGGGCGATCCGGTCGACGCCCCGGGCGGTGAGCCACCGCCTGACCAGGCGGCGAACCCTCGCCAGCACGTACGGCGCGCTCGGCAATCGAATCTCGAGCTCCTCCGGGATCAGACTGTTCTGGAGGGCGACGATCGCGACGTCGTCCGGCGAGCCCTCCACCGGCACCATCCGATCCATCGCCAGCAGGCAGGCTTCCTCCGGAGTACTCGCCTCGCTCAGGATCCCGCACAGGAGCCCGATCCCGTCCGCGACCGACGTCCCCCGGCGCTCGACGAGACCATCGGTGTAGAGCACAATCGTCTCTCCGCTGGCGAGCGTGAACTCGTGCTCGCGATAGGTCCGGTAGGGAAATGCCCCGAGCGGGACCGCGGGCGGCACCTCGACGACGCGGGGCTCGCCACCGCCCAACACGATCGGAGGTAGATGCCCGGCGGTCGCAAACTTCACGATCCCGGTGTTGGCGTCGAGCACCGCGTATGCGGCTGTCGCCATCGGCGCGTCATCCATGTCCTGCACGAAGCGGTCGACCAGCTCGAGCGTACGCCCGGGACCGTGTCCCTCCTGCGCATAGGCGCGCAGCGCCGTGCGGAGCTGGCCCATGCGCGCGGCCGCGCGCACGCCGTGCCCGACCACGTCCCCGATCACGATGCCGAGCAGTCCGCCGGGCAGCTCGATCACGTCGTACCAGTCGCCGCCGACCTCGTCGCGTGCGGGCAGGTAGCGCGCCGCGACCGTGATGCCGGGAACGTCGACGATGCGTCCGGGCAGCAGGCTGCGCTGAAGCAGCATCGCGACGTAGCGTTCGTGTTCGAGCTCGACGGTCAGTTGCGCTCGTTCAATCGCGGGGGCGATCCGCGCGGCCGCCAGCTGGAGCACGCCGACGTTCGTCTCGTCGAACTCGCGCGGGTGGAGCGAGCCCACGTGCATCACGCCGATCAGCTTGCCCTCAACGATCAGCGGCACGCCGAGCAGTGAGCAGATTCCCTTCTCGCGCAGGATCGGGTTGAGGATGTCCGCGTGATCCACATCGGCGATGAAGATCGCGACGCGTTCGGCGGCGATCCGGCCGGCGAACCCGCGGCCGAGTGGGAGCCGCACGCCCTGCTCCACCTCTTCCTCGATGCCCTTTGCGGCGCGCGCCACGAGCTCGTTGGTCTCCTCGTCGAACAGCAGGATCGCCACGGTGTCGACGTCCAGCATGTCTCGGACGCGGAGCAGGAGCGTGTCGAGCAACTCGTTCAGCTCGAGCTCGGAGAGCTCCGGATCGCTCAGAGTGTAGAGGTTGCGCAGAGCTGCGTTCGTGCCGCTGACCGGATCAGCCGACTGCAATACGACCTGTCCGGCACCCGGCTCATAGTCCGTGGTCCACTCCTCGCCGTTGCCGAAGACCGCGCTCATGTTAGGAGCAGCGGTCTAAGGGTACCCCAGGCGACATTCCCTGGATCTACCCCGGGCTCCGAGGTTTGAAACGAACCCGCTGCTGACTGCTCAGCTGGTGCCGGTCGGCGTCAGTGCCCAGCGGGCGAGCACGTCCTGCGCGTCGGCGCGCACCGACTCACGCATCTCCGATGGCGTGGCGCTGAATCGGGGCGCCGGCGCCGGCACGGTCGCGCCACCGAACTCGGCGAAAGCCCGCCGCTCCTCGTTGTGTGGATGCGACGGCGCCTCGAACAGCCCCAAAACCGGTGCGACGCACGCGTCCGAACCATCGAACACCTGCGTCCACTCGTCGCGCGTACGAGCCCGGAACAGCTCGGCGAATCGGTGCTTGAACTCCGGCCAGCGCCCCTGATCCCACTGCGGCCACTCGTCGGCGCTCAGCCCCAGCCGCTCCAGCAGCTCGGCGTAGAACTGGGGCTCGATTGACCCGACCGAGACGAACCCGCCGTCGGAAGTCTCGTAGACCTCATAGAAATGTGCGCCGCTGTCCAGCAGGTTCGTCCCCGCCTGCTCGCCCCAGATCCCCTGCGCATGCAGTCCGTGGATCAGTGTCGCGAGCATGGATGACCCGTCGACCATCGCCGCATCGACGACCTGACCTTCCCCGGTGGCGCGAGCGTGTAGCACCGCGGAAACGACGCCCAGCGCCAGCAGCATGCCTCCACCGCCGTAATCGCCGACGAGGTTCAACGGGAACATTGGCCGCTCACCTATGCGGCGGCACGCGCCCAGGACCCCCGCGATCGAGATGTAGTTGATGTCGTGACCCGCTCGCTGCGCGAGCGGCCCATCCTGGCCAAAGCCCGTCATCCGTCCGTACACCAGCCGCGGGTTGCGGGCCAGGAGCTCCTCGGGCCCGAGCCCCAGACGCTCCATCACCCCCGGACGAAACCCCTCCATCAGCGCATCGGCTCCGTCCGCGAGTGAGCGCACCAGCTCGCGGCCATCGTCCGACTTCAAGTCAGCTTCGACGTGAATCCGCCCGCGGACGGTGACGTCGGGGCCGCTGCCCACCAACGCCACATCGTTCGGCCTCACCACCCGGACCACCTCCGCCCCCATGTCGGCCAGCAGCATCGCCGCGAACGGGCCTGGGCCGATTCCCGCCATCTCCAGTACGCGAAGGTCTGAGAGCGGGCCGGGCATCGGTGGCCGGGAGTCTATCGGCGGGTTGTGCGGCGACGACAGGACGCGGTTACGTAGCAGCGCAGCGGCGGCTCCCGGTTGACCTTGCCCGTCTCCAGGCGCTGGGCGATGGGACCGGCCACGGCGGCCTCGCCCGCTAGGAACTCCTCGGGCGTGAGCCCCGGCATCGTCCCCGGCAGACATGGCTGCGAGACGTGCACTCGACTCAGGTCGGCCGGGTGGCCGGGATGCTCGAGCGCATCGATCGCGATCGCGTACGCGGTTGGCGAGGCAGGGATCGCGAGGTGCTCGGAGAGGTCGGCGTGGCACACGTCCTGAATGGCGACGTTTACGACATTCGGGCCAGGCGGGAGCTTCGACAGGGCACCCGTTACGTCCGGGGTCACGACGTCATCCACGCGCGAGTAGATCGCGGTGTACGCGATCCCCGGGAATGTCTCCTGCCCAGAGTCGAGCGCGGCCATGAAGTGCGCACCGACCGCCTGCTGCCAGGCGGCTGGAACGCACGACCCGGGCGCGCAAGCCGCGCTGGCGACGATCGAGCCGATGTTGTTCAGCGGCGCCAGCCCGACGAGGCTGGCGATCCGCGGGCGCACATCGGGCCACCACCGGATCGCCCACCGCGGAAGCGTGCTCGCCCCCTGGCTCCAGCCGAACAGCTCGACCCGCCGATGCGTGGCGCGGGCGATCGTGCGCACCGCATAGACCACGTACTCGGCCGCGATCTGGATGTCACCATCGGTGTGGTTCGGCACCGTGATCGTGCAGTACGGGATGCCCTGACGGGTCAACGTGGGTTCCCAGTTCCATGAGTAGGCCTGGTCGGGATCGACGGTGGTGCCAGGGATCAGCAGAACCACGTCCCGGCGCGCCGAAGCGAGCGGCGCGGGGCAATGCAGCGCGGCCCTCAGCACCGCCTGCGGAACATCCAGCGCCGGTCCGGGCTGGTTGACGGGCGCGTACGCGCGCGCAACGCCAGCGCCCAGCAGCGCCGTCATCAACGCGGCCACGAGCGCTGCACTGTTCCCTGCCGGAGTTCTCACCTGGCGCGCAAATCATCTCACGAATAGGATCAGCCGATGCAGATCGACGCCGGTGGCTACTCAGGCAGCATCGACCAGGCAGGGTCCGCGGCGCACGCGGCCGAACAGGCGGGATACGACGGCTGGTGGGCAGCAGAGACGCAGATCGACGCGCTCCTCGGCTGCACGGTCGCGGCCGAGCGTACGGAGCGCATCGAGGTCGGCACCGCGATCGCGGTCGCCTTCGCACGCAATCCGATGACCGTCGCGATGGCGGCGAACGACATCCAGGCACTTTCCAAGGGGCGGTTCTTCATCGGCCTGGGCTCGCAGATCAAGCCGCACATCACCCACCGTTACTCGATGCCGTGGTCAAAGCCGGCGGCGAGAATGCGTGAGTTCGTGCTCGCGCTCCGGGCGATCTGGGACACCTGGGCGACCGGTGCACGCCTCGACTTCCGCGGCGACTTCTACACGCACACGCTGATGACGCCGTTCTTCAACCCCGGACCGAACCCGCACGGGAACCCGAGGGTATTCATGGCCGCGGTGGGCCCGCTGATGACCGAGGCCGCGGGCGAGGTGGCGGACGGCATGCTGTGCCACGGTTTCTCGACCGAGCGCTACGTGCGTGAGGTCACCCTGCCGGCGCTCGAGCGCGGCCGCGCCAAGGCGGGCAAGACGATCGAAGGGTTCGAGATCAGCGGCCCCGGATTCATCGTCGCGAGCGATTCGGAGCAGGAGCACGCCGCGGGAGTCCAGCTCGTCCGCCAGCAGATCGGCTTTTACGGTTCGACGCCGGCGTACCGCCCGGTGCTCGACCTGCACGGCTGGGGCGATCTCCAGGACGAGCTCAACGCGATGACCCACCGCGGGGAATGGGACAGGCTTCACGAGGCGGTCGACGATGAGGTGCTGCGGACGTTCGCGATCGTGGGCACCCCCGAGGAGGCGTTCGCGGAGGTCCGGCGCCGCTACGGCGATCTCGCTACCCGCATCACGATCCTCTTGCCCGACGGGGTCGATCCGGATCGACGGCAGGAGCTGTTCGATTCATTGCGCGCCCCGGTCGCGAGCTAGCGAGAGTCTCCGACCGCGGCGCGCAGCGCGTCGAGATCGGTCGCCCCGAACACGACGCGGTTGCGCGTCGCGACATACACGAGATCGAGGTTGACGCCCGCCCTCGCGATCTTGCGCGTCAGGTCAGCGAGCACCCCGGGAACGTCCTCGACGTCGACGACCACGACCTCCCGCTCCCGGCTGACGCCGAGATGCGAGATCGCGAGCGAGTGCCTGGCCGCCTCCGGATGCTTTACGAGGATGTGCAGCTCGGCCCGCTCCCCCGTACCGATGCAAGTCGCCGCAGCGATGTTGACGCCGGCGTCGCTGACCGCCGCCGCCACCTCCGCCAGCGCCCCGGGCGAGTTCTCGATGTCGATTACCAGGTCGAATGCCATCTGACTGGAATGCGCCAGCCTATCTCTCTACGATTGCGCCATGCGATTCGCGGCATGGAGTGCGGCGATCGGGGCGACAGCTGTGGTTGGAATGTTCAGGGGGCTGTGAACACCATCCGACCTGCACGTTCACCGCGTACTTTCACGATGTCAGGGCCAACCAGACGTATGAGTGCACGCAGACCAAGCGGGTCGACCGCAAGAATCGCGAGTATTACTCGATCGCCTGCTACTCCCCAGACCGCACGCGCGACGTGCGAGCCCGCGACTACCCGCGCGGCGACTACAGACCCGATTGACTGGCGCTTCATCCGATTTGGACGATGCGTCCGCGGGCGTACGGGGCATCGTCTGCATGCATGAACACGTTCCGGCTCGTACGACTGGCATCGCACCTGCTTCCGCTGTTCGGGACTCGAACCGTGCGGGTGAGCATTACCTGGAGAAGAGGACACATACGGCGGTTCAAGGTCGAGTACGTGCGGCCCAACATGATCCGCCGCTGGATCGAGTCGTTCAGGCGCTGAGCTATCGGAGTGCGTCGGCCAGCAGCTCGACCTGCCGCGGATCCGCAGAGGTCGGGAAGATGATCAGCTCGCCGCAGCCTGCAGCTTCGAACGCCGCCACGTAGCCCTTCACCGTGTCCGCGTCCTTGGCCGCCCCCGCGGCGATCATCCCGCTCAGCTCCTCGCCCAGGAACCCGTAGTAATCGAGCAGGTAGTGCTGAGCCTGGCGCTCGGCATCGTCCCCGAGCGCGAAGTACGCGAGCGACGCCGTGCGCGGGGCGCCGGCGCGGCCTTCTTGCTCCCAGGCGGCATTGAGCTGCTCGAGTGCGCCGCTGAACATATCCGGGGTTCCGCCTCCCAGAATCCATCCGTCGCCGAACCGAGCGGCTCGCTTGTACGACGCTTCGACGGTTCCGCCGACGAGCAGGCTCGGCGGGCGGGTGGGTCCATCATCTATCGGACGCGGTCCGACCTTGGCCTCGTCGTCTCCATCGCCGTCGAACACGCGCCGGATCTCGGCTAGCGCCTGGTCTTGCCACGCGCCACGTTTCGACAGCGACGCGCCGCTGATCGCGTAGTCATCCCCGCGCTGCCCTAGCCCGATCCCAAGCACGGCCCGGCCGCCGCCGGCGACCGCGTCCAGCGAGAGCATCTGCTTGGCCACCAGCGCCGCGTTCATCCGCAACGGCCCGAGCATCACGGTCGTGGCGAGCCTGATGCGCTCCGTGACCGCGGCCACCGCCGACAGCGCGATCAGGGGCTCGTAATTGGGATACACGATGCGGTCGATCGTTCCGAGCGTCGAGAAGCCTGCTTGCTCGGCGGCACGCCCCCAGTCGAGCAGCTGCGCCCTCGTTGTCCCCGCAACGGCGTTGGGCAGTCCGATTCCGACGTCCATGGTGTCTCCCGTCGTGTCGTGGTTTTGCGATCCAATCTAGCCAAGCGGCTCATCCGCCAAGGTACGCCTCACCGCCTCGGTGTCCGCTCCCAACTCGGGAGCCCGCTGGCCGCCATCGCGCTGCCCCCGCGCCAGGGAGATCAGCGGCAGCCTCGCCGCCCACGCGGGACCGGTGCCCGCGTCGGCTACGAGGCCGCGCGCGATGAGCCGCTCGTCGGACCAGGCGTCCTCGATATCGCGCACGTGC
This sequence comes from uncultured Solirubrobacterales bacterium, assembly GCA_963824755.1. GTDB lineage: Bacteria > Actinomycetota > Thermoleophilia > Solirubrobacterales > Solirubrobacteraceae > Palsa-465. The sequence continues at coordinate 763,029 of CAWGQT010000002.1, forward strand.
TCGCAGATCGCGCCGCGCGACGAGATCCGCTGCACCCACGACGCCGCCGTGTCCGTCGCGATCACCGCGGCCAGCCGTTCGCGCATCAGCTTGCGGTTGGCGAGGCGCGCCGAGTTGTCCGCGCTCAGCGGGTCCTCGATCCATTCGGGACGATCAAGTGCCGCACACAGTCCGCGCCAGTGACGCTCGGTCACGCACACGATCTGCACCTCGAGCCCGTCGCTCGCGATGAACACCCCCGAGGGAACCACGAGCGGGCTCTCTGACCCCAAGCGGCGCGGTGAGAAACGACCGCCGGCGGCGAGCAGAGCGCTGGTGCTCACGAGCGTGGCGGTCGCGTCGACCATCGCGCAGTCCAGAAACGCGCCCTCACCGCCCAATTTCACGCGCCACAGAGCCACCAGGATCGACTGCACGGCGTACATGCCCGTCATGAAGTCGACCAACGGAACCGGGATGCGGACGGGCCCGCCGTCCTCCTCTCCGCTGATCGATATCAGCCCCATCGCGGCCTGAAGGCTCGGATCGATCGAGCGCCCGGGAGCATCCGCGCCCCAGCCCGTGATCGAGCACCAGATCAACTGGGGCCGGCTCGCCGCAGCCTCCTCGAAGGTCACGCCGAGCCCGGAGCGAGCATCTCCCAGGTTCTCGAGAACGACGTCGGCGCTCGCGACGAGCCTGGCGGCGAGCTCCCGGCCGTCCACCGTCGCGAGATCGGCCACGACGCTGCGCTTGCCACGGTTCAGCGCACGGAACTGAGCGCCCTGGCCATCCTCGAGGTACGGAGGGAAGTGGCGCATCGCGTCCCCTCCCCTAGGCTCGGCCTTGATCACCTGGGCACCGAGATCGAGCAGGGTCAGGCCGCAGAAGGGCGCGGCGATCAGTTGCGAGAACTCGACCACCCGGACGCCTTGGAGCAGCGAATCCATCGCCGCGCCTCAGAACAGGTCCTTGTGGGTGTCGGGATAGGTGGTCATGGCGGTATTGTTGCGCACTCAAGCGCTGTGGGTTAGGGGCTGCTGCTCCGCAGCAGCGTCCGTGGGGCCGGGAGTGCCCGTCCAGACCGCGGTGGCGGTTTCTTGGCGCCGGCGCCGGACGCTCTGGCGGTGCCCGCCCCGTCCGTGCCCCATATGGAGGATGGGTTGTCAAGGCGCACGGGTTGATCGACCCGAGTGTTGGGCCTTGGGGTTGCCTTGCGTGGTTGCGGGTCGCGGGGCGGTCCGGGCGTCCGCGGGTGTCGCGACGGTGGTCAGCCTCATATGCGGGGGCTGGGTACCCCAAGACCTTGGTTTCGTCGCACGTCCGCTGTCTATTCTCGAGCGCGGCCACCCGGAACGGGTGGTTGCTCATGGGCACGCCGCGGACTGGTGTGCGCGATGCCGGGGAGCTCGGGCCGCCTCGCCAGCCGCAACGGGGATGTGGAGGGGTTACACGATTTCGCGTTTAGCGGAGTTGCTGATCCTCCTGTGCTTGTGCGGGTGGGGGTTGTTTGCGTGAGGGTGTCGCCCGCCGGCACGGACGCTGGCGGAACCGGTCCGGACGAGCACCAGCAAGGGCTTCGAGATCGTCAAGGCCGATCCTCCATAGGGTCTATTCCGCCGGCCATCCATGGCCGGCGGGCGACACCCTCTCGGAGGCACGCTCGCTCCCGCTGAAGCACGAGAACGGAGGGCCGAACGTCCATTTCGTAACAATTCGACTCCGCGGGAGGGCAACGATCTACGAAATGGACGCTGGGACGTCCATACGTCCATCGTCGCCCTTCATGGCGAGCGCTTGGTTAGAAAATAGCCGTGGCACCCCGTAAACAAGGTTGCCCCGGTTTACGGTGCGCCGGGGCCATTTTCATCCCCCGGGGCGCCCGCAGGCGGGCATGAACCTTTGCTACGAAATGGACGCTGCGAGGCGCTCCGTCCCCTCTTCGAGAGTCCGATACCGGGCACCGCGGGCTGAAGCGCGGCCCGCCCACCCGCCAAGGCGGTCTGGACGGGCCCTCGCGGCCCCACGGATGCCGCCGAAGGCGGCCCCTCCTATCCCTGTGCCGAGGGCTTGATGTTCTGGTTGAGCCGGAACGCGTTGCTCGGGTCGTAGCGGTCCTTGAGCGCCACCAGCTTCGAATAGCGCTCCGCGCCGTACATCTCCCGCACCCGATCGTCGCCGGTATCGGAGGTGAAGTTGAGGTAGATGCCCGCGGTCGTGTGGGGTGCGAGGTCCTCCGAGAGTCCGCGCGCCCACGAGATGTGAGCGGTGTCGACTTCCTCGTCGGCCTCCATCCACAGCGAGAGCGCGTGGTAGCACCAGGGGACGTCGCGCACGCCGAGCGCCGTCTCGTGGGTCGCGACGCGGCTGATCGCGCCACCCATCGGCTCGAGCAGCAGCTGGACCATCGGCCCCGGCCGTGAAGCGCCATGGCCAGCCAGCTTGTTGATCACCTCGTCGCTGAGCTCGGGAAGGAACTCGGCCTTCATATACGCGCGCGTGCCGTGAGGTCCGCTGTTATCCAGCATGGTCTGCAGCGCCACATAGGGCATCGGCTGCACGAGGTCCATCACCGGTTGCGCCACTTCGCGGATCGGAGCGAGCACCCTCTCGCCCTCCTCCTGGTCTCCGGTCCAGCACACGATCAGCCCGAAGATCGGCGCGAAGTGCATCTCGCTGGGCACGAACGGCTCGGGCGGCGCGCTGATGAATGCGGCACCCAGGCCCAGGTCGTCGGGCGCATCCGCCATGTAGTCGCGCAGGAAGGCCAGGATCTCCGGCGCGCGATCCGGAAGTGAGACCATCATGCCGCCGTAGATGATCGGCCCGATCTCGTGCAGCTGGTAGGTGAACGACGTGACGATCCCGAAGTTGCCGCCACCGCCCCGCAACCCCCAGAAGAGGTCGGGATTCTCCTCGGCGCTCCCGGTCAGCAGCTCCCCGTCGGCCGTCACAACCTGCGCCGAGAGCAGGTTGTCCGCGGTCAATCCACAGCGCCGCTCGAGCCAGCCGCTGCCGCTTCCGAGCGTCAATCCCGCAATCCCGGTCGTCGAGAACCGCCCACCGGTCACGGCCAGACCATGCTCCTGGGTGGCCGCGTCGAACTCTCCCCAGGTGAGGCCGGCCTGTGCGACCGCCGTGCGCGCGACCGGGTCGACCTCGATCCCGTTCATCTGAGAGAGATCGATCACGAGTGCGTCATCCCACGTGCCGTGGCCCTGCGCCGAGTGGCCGCCGCTCCGAATCGCGAGCGTAAGGCCGTTCTCGCGGCCAATCCGGACGGCCGCTTGCACGTCCTCGACGCGGTGGCAGCGAACGATCAGCGCCGGCCGGCGATCGAAGTAGCCGTTCCACACATGACGTGCCTGCTCGTATTCTTCGTCACCCTGGCCAATGACATTTCCGGCGCAGGCAGACGCGAGCTCTTCAACGGCAATTGCAGAATCAGCCATGGCATGACCCCCGAGATCTGAAGCCGCCCGCCTCCCCGGCGACTCACGTTTACAGTGGCGATTCTACGTTCATAGATCAGCTTGGGATTAATCGCGCTGCCCGCGCGCCAGCAGCAGCGAGCGCCCCTCCAGCGTGATCGCCCCGGCGGGGCTGCCCGAGTTCTGCGGCGCACTCGTGTCGACCTCAACCACCCAGCTCAGGTCCCGCAGCGGCTCGGGGATGGCGAACTCGAGTGGCTCCCACCAGGCGTTGAACATCACCAGGAACGGGTCGTCGGGGCGCGTTTCATCGCCGGTCGCGCCGCTGAGGGCCATCGTGACGGCGCGTGCGTAGGACGCGTTCCAGTCCTGGGCGCTCATCAGCTGACCGTCGGGCCGGTACCAGTCGAGGTCGTCGCGGTTGTCGCCGTGGGCAGCGGTGCCCGTCAGAAACTGCCGGCGGCGGAACACAAGGTGCGCTTCGCGAAGACGGCACAGCCGGGCCGTGAACTCGATCAACTCGTCCCGCTCGGTGGCCGCGCCCCAGTCGAACCACGTGAGCTGGTTGTCCTGGCAGTAGGCGTTGTTGTTGCCGTTCTGGGTGCGACCGAACTCGTCTCCGCCGAGGAGCAGCGGGACACCCTCGGAGAGGAACATCGTGGCCAGGAAGTTGCGGCGCTGCCGCGCTCGTAGCTCGAGCACGCCGGCGTTGTCAGTCGGACCCTCGACGCCGCAGTTCCAGCTGCGGTTGTCGTCGCTGCCGTCCCGGTTGTCCTCGCCATTGGCCTCGTTGTGCTTGGCGTTGTAGGAGACCAGATCGTTCAGCGTGAAGCCGTCGTGGACGGTGACGATGTTGATCGAGGACGTGGGTCGCCGGCCTCCGTGGCCGAACAGGTCTCGCGAGCCGCTGATGCGCGTCGCGAAGTCGGGCAGCATCCCCTCGGTCGAGCGCCAGAAGTCGCGCACCGTGTCCCGGTAGCGCCCGTTCCACTCGCTCCACCCCGCGGGGAACTGACCGAGCTCGTAGCCTCCCCAGCCGGTATCCCAAGGCTCGGCGATCAGCTTGACCTCGGAGAGCACCGGATCCTGCGCGACGGCCTCGAGGAACGCGGAGTGCAGGTCGAAGTTGTCCTCGGCGCGCCCCAGCGCGGCGGCGAGGTCGAAGCGAAAGCCATCGACGTGCGCCTCCTGCACCCAGTAACGCAGCGAGTCCATCACCAGCCGCAGCGCCGGCGGCTGTTCGAGATCCACGGTGTTGCCGGTCCCGGTGTCGTCCACGTAGTGGGTCCGGTCATCGGCGAGCCGGTAGTACGCAGCGTTGTCGATGCCGCGGAAGCACAGCGTCGGGCCGTACTCGTTGCCCTCGGCCGTGTGATTGAACACCACATCGAGGATCAGCTCGAGCCCGGCCTGGTGGAGGTCGCGGACCAGCCTTCGGAACTCGTCGAGCTCTCCGCCGCGCTCTGGTGTCGAGGCGTAGGCGTTGTGCGGGGCGAAGTAGCCGATCGACTGATAGCCCCAGTAGTTGCGCAGCCCGCGCTGCACCAGGAAGGCATCGTTGACGAACGTGTGCACGGGGAGCAACTCGACCGCGGTCACCCCGAGGCGTTGCAGGTGCGCCACGGCGGCGGGATGAGCCAGTCCGGCAAACGTGCCTCGCAGCTCCTCCGGCACGTCCGGATGGAGCTTCGTGAATCCCCGGACGTGCACCTCGTAGATGATCGAGTCGGCCATCGGCCGGCCCGGCCTGCTGTCCTGACCCCAGTCGAACTCACCACCGGTCAGCACCGAGCGCGGGACGTACGGAGCCGAGTCCTGACCATCCGGCTGACCGGGATCGCCGGCCACGTGGCCGTACACCGCCGGGTGCCACTCCACCTCGCCGGCGATCGCGCGGGCGTACGGGTCGAGCAGCAATTTCGCGGGATTGCAGCGCGACCCGGACGCCGGATCCCAAGGCCCGTGCACACGGAAGCCGTAGCACTGACCCACCTGAGCGTCGGGGAGGTAGCCCTGCCACACCGAGCCATCACCCTGCTGCAGCGGCCATCGCGTCTCCGCCCCGGAGTCGTCGAACAGACACAGCTCGACCGACTCGGCCACGCTGCTGAACAGCGCGAACGTCGCCCCGCGCCCGTCGTGGTGGGCGCCAAAGCGCACGGTCTCGGTCGGGATCTGGAGCCTGCTCACGTCGCGCTTAATCGTGCCCACTTCGCGCTCCTCGACGTCACCCAATTCGGACGATGCGACGCTCGAGATCTTTCCTAACCTGGCCCGTCATGGAGGGTTCGGGTCTCGACCTCGCGCTGATGGTGTTCGAGCACACCGAGGGCGCCGAACGGGCGTATTCGAACGCGCTCGATCATCGAAGCGACGTTCCATGGGCACAGGAGATCGCGCTGATCGAGCACCACCGCCACGACCGGATCGTCGTGCGCGGGGAATTTGCCGGCCGCTACGTGGACGCGGACGACGCTCGCGAGTTCCTTGGGCGCCGGACGGTCGAAGGCGCGCTCACGGGCGCGGTTGTCGGCGCGGTGTTCGGGCCGCCCGGCTTCACGGCCGGGTTCGTCGGAGGTGGTCTGGCGGGAAGCGTCTCCGAGGAGCGCTCGGCGCCGAAGCTCCGCAGCGCGTTCTTCGACGAAATGAGACAGGACGTGCCCGACGGCTCCTCAGCGGTGTGCTTGCTGGCTGCGCCCGAGCACGTCGACGCGATGGTGGCGGCGCTCGACGGGCAACACGGGACGCTGGTGCGACGAAGCCTCAATGCGCAGGACGCCCAGGCGCTCGAGGACGCCGTCGCCGGCAGCCCGGAGGCGGCCCCTCCGCCCGCGGACTGAAGCGCGCTCAGAACACCGCGATCGGATTCAACGGCGACCCGGTCCCGCCGGCGATCACGAGCGGCGCGCCGGCGAACAGGAAGTCCCACTGACCGAGGCGCTCGCAGGTGGAACTGAGATGCTCGAGCTGCAGGTAGTCGAGCAGGTGGACGCCCATCGCGGTGATCGCGAGCGCGTGGATCGGGAAGTCGACGCCCTCGGTAGTGCTCGGGGCGGTATCGCTGTTCCCATCCGAGCCGAGCGCAGCGACGCCACGCTCGTTGACGAACTGCATCGCCGTAGGGTGCAGACCAGCTTTGTGTGCCGGCGTGTTCCACGGCCCATGCTCCCTCAGCCGTCGCGCGTGACCGGTCCGAACGAGCAGGATGTCGCCGGCGTCCACGGTCACACCCTGCTCGCGCTCGGCCGCCTCCAGATCCGCCCTGTACACGTGCTCGCCGGGTTCCAGCCAGCGCACTCCTCGCGCGCGCGGGATATCTAGCAGCACACCGCGCCCGATCAGCCCGTCCTTGAGGACCTCGATCGAGTTGACCGCGGCGCCATCCTCGTCCACCTGTTCTTCGGGCCTGCCGTTGTAGAGCAGACCGTCGTAGGCGACGTGGCAGAGCGCGTCGATGTGGGTGTGTCCGTCGTTGTGGTAGTCGGCTCCGACGTAGTCCTTGATGAACTCGACCCCTTCCGGCTGCGAATCAGCCCCGCTGCCGAGCGCGGTCATGTGGTGGTCGGCGGGCATCGGATTGTGCGGGGCGGCCTCGGTGTTCACCGGCAGGCTCATCGACACGGTCACGCCGCTGCGCACGAGCCGGGCCGCGGCGACGACGCGCTCGGGGGTCAGCAGGTGCAATGCTCCGCGCTCGTCGTCGTCTCCCCACTCCCCCCAACGCATCAGGGATCTGAATAGGTCGGCGAACTCTTCGGCGCTGACGTCGGCCTTCACGCGATCGTCGTTCACGATGCTCCCTGCGCGACGGCCACCTCCGGAGTGGCGCCGCGTGCAGGCGCGTCAGGAGCGGGATCCGCCGGCGCGGGGATGAGCGCCGAGGCAGCGAGGGTCACAACATATGCCGTGACCACGCCGACGATGATCAGCGGCTCGTCGCCGGTGCCCGCTTTGGCGGTCATCAGCGTCGCGAGCACGATCGCGGAGATCGGCAGCCTGAGCACCGCGGCGACGGCCGCACCCATTCCAACGCCGATCGCCGGCGTGAGCGGGAACCCCGGTAGGTGCGACGCCATCACCCCGGCCGCCGCTCCTAGGAACACGGCCGGGAACGTCGGCCCGCCACGGAAGCTGCCGAGCGACAGGCCGTATGCGAGACCCTTGAACACGAGCAGCAGCGCCAGCGCTGACACCGACCACGTCTTGGCCTGGTCGATGAGTCCGGGCAGCGCTGCCTGGCCGTCGAAAAGGACGTTGTTGACGCTGTGATTGGCGGTCTTGGAGAAGGCGATCGCCAGGCCGGCGACGATCAGCCCCACCACCGGCAGCAGGATCAGCAGCCGCTTGATGACGACTCTGTGCGTCAACAGTCCCGACACCATCACGATTCGGGTGACGACCGCGATCGCGATCGCAAGGGCGATCGTCCAGCCGAATTGGCCGACGGTGAGGTGACCAAATGACGGCACCGACAACGGGCCGAGGGCAAACGCGCTCGTACTCAACCCCGTGAACGAGCCGATCCCCAGCGCGACGAGCGAGCCGATCCCCGCCGCCAGCAGCCCGGGAATGACCACCAGCGGCAGCCTCGCCCCTCCGATCCCGGTCGCCTCGATCAGGATCACCGCCGCGACCAGCGGCGAAACGAAGATGAACGAGATCGCGGCGAAGCTGCCCGCGGCCCCGATGATCACCAACAGCTGAGGAGGAGTCGGCCGGCGAGACGCCCGGATCGTGAGCACTGCAGTGCCCGCGCCCAGCGCGATCAGCGGCGCCTCCGGACCCAGGACCAAGCCGAATCCGATCGTCGCAATTCCGGCGATCAGCACGCCGGGGAGATTCAGGAGCTGGGGCGCGCCCCCGCCGACCCCGAGGCCCTTGGCCGGCAGGTGACCGCCGTCACCCGGGAGGCGCTGGATCGCGAGCGCGACGATCAGGCCGCCGATCGCCAGGACCGGCAGCGACCACCAGAGGGGTGGACCGTGCGGGTAGCCCACGGCGTGCGGAAGGTGGACGAAGAGCTCCTGCTGGATCTGGTAGACGAGCTCGAGATAGCACCAGGAGACCAGCGACACGATCAGCCCGATGACGGCGACGAGGACCAGCAAGACGACGAAGCGCTTGCTGCGCATCATCTCGGCCGCCTGCTCGGTCGTCATTTCCGGCGGCGGCTGAGTGGCAGCGTCGGGCTCGGGGGCAGTCGTAGCCTCAGCCATGCCGGTCACCGGTCTTCGCGGTCACCGCACCCATCCTCGCAGCGGAGAAGACCCAGTCATCACCCCTTCGGGGTGATCGCGCCGGCCGCGCCGGATCGGCGCTGGCTGGATGCCAGCCGGCGCTGGATAAGGAGCGTCCCACAACCGCCGAGGAGCAACATCGTGACGTTGACTCCCAGCACCAGGAGCGCCCCGGCCGCCTTCGACACCTCCCCCACCCCCGCCGCCACCCCCAGATATGCCGACGCCGGAATCGTGGTCACCGAGATCCCGACGCCAACGGCCGAGCTAGCCCGCGTCTCCAGCGCAAGCATTCCGACCACTCCGGCGGCCAGGGCAACGATCGGAGTGGAGACGTTGACGCTGGAGAGGCCTTCCAGGAACCCTCCATGGCCGACGTCAAAGCCGGATGGCAGCAGATGCAGCTGGTTGAGCACGAAGGTCATCAGTCCGCCGACCAGGCACGCCGTGCCGAGCCCGATCACCAGCGCCGCGACGGCGCGCCCCGCGAGTCCCCAACGGCGCAGCACCAGTGCTGTGGCGGCGGCGGTGATCGGCAGCGTGTCGGGACTGATCGCCATCGCCCCCACCACCAGCGTGACGTTCTCGTAGATGACGCCGAACGCGGCGATCACGCCAGCCATCGCCATGAACACGAGGTAGCGCGCGATCGGGCGAGCATTGGCTCCGGCCTGACTCAGCAGGTCCGCCCACACAACGCTCGCCAGGGGGCGTCCGGCCGCCCCCGCGCCGATCGTGTCGAGCCGCACCAGCACCACATCGTCGGGTGGGAGGCCTAGCCGGTTGACGTACGCGACCGCCGTGTCGACGGCATCGTCGACGAGATCAGCCGTCAACAGCCCATGCTCCCGATCGCCGTCCGCGGTCCAGACCACGTGGCGGGAGCCAGGGATGCCCTTTAGGTGCTCAGCGACGTCGGACAGCTGCCGCGATCCCCCGAACACCCGCAGCTGCAGCAATCCTCACCCCTCCGAGCGTCTACATGGCTAGCGCGGGTCGCTCATCCGCCCACCTCCGCCAGGAGCTCGGCGAACACGATCCGCTCCGCAGCCTCGACGAGGGCCAGATGGGAGAACGCCTGCGGGAAATTGCCGAGGTGCCGCCCAGTCTCGACGTCGAACTCCTCCGCGTAGAGACCCAGCGGGGAGGCAACCTTCACGAGCCGCTCGAGCAGATCGCGCGCCTGCTGCATCTCATCGATGACCGCCAGCGCCGAGACGAGCCAGAACGAGCAGATCACGAATGTCCCTTCCTTGCCCGACAGTCCGTCGTCGGTCTCGCCGGTCCTGTAGCGCAGCACGAATCCGTTTTCGGTCAGCTCGCCGGCGATCGCGCGGACGGTGGCGCGCAGGCGCTCGTCGGTGCCCGGCAGGAAGCCGAAGATTGCCGCCAGCAGGGTCGAGGCATCGAGCGCGTCGGTTGCGTAGTGCTGGCGCAGCACGCCACGCTTGTCGACTCCGCGCTCGAGGATGTCGGCCTTGATCTCCTCCGCGGCCTCCCCCCAACCGGCCGCAAGCGCCTGCTCACCGCGAATGAACGCGAGCTTTGACGCGCGGTCCATGGCGACCCAGCACATCAGCTTCGAGGAGACGTAGTGCTGCGGCTTGCCGCGCGCCTCCCAGATGCCCTGGTCGGGCTTGCGCCACACGGTCTTCGCGCACTCGGCCTGTGACTGAACCAGCGGCCATAGCGCCCTTGGCAGGCGGTCGCTGCGCCGCGTGTGCAACAGGATCGAGTCGAGCGCCGCCCCGAAAACGTCGTTCTGGCGCTGGTTGAAAGCCCCATTGCCAATCCGGACCGGCCGCGCGCCGGCGTAACCGGACAGATCCGCGCGGAACGTCTCGGTGAGATCCCTGCGGCCGTCGATCCCGTACATGATCTGCAGCGCCCCGTCCTCGTTGCACTCGAGATCGGCGATGAACTGCATGAACTCATCGGCCTCCCAGTCCAGGTTGAGGTAGTGCAGCGCCTGGAGCGTGAACGTCGAGTCGCGGATCCACGTGTAGCGGTAGTCCCAGTTGCGCTCGCCCCCCGGTGTCTCCGGCAGCGAAGTGGTCAGCGCCGCCACCGTCGCGCCGGTCGGCATGTACGTGAGGCCCTTGATAGTCAGCGCCGAGCGCTGAATCAGCGGACCCAGCTGATGATCGGGAATCCGAGCCCGCGCGAGCCAAGAGCGCCAGAACCTCGTCGTCACCTCAAGCCGCTCGTCCGCCTCTTCGACCGTGCTCGGAGGCGGAGTGTCGCCGCCCCAGCACAGCGCGCAGTACAACCGTTCGCCGGTTTGGAGGAAATGACGCGCCCGAGCGCGTCCCGACTCGATCCCGAGCAGCATGTCGGTGCGTAGATCGAGTCTCTGGTCAGCGCCCGAGGCCTCTGCATGATGGCGATCGTCGGACAGCGACCAATCTGCGGTCACACGCCCGTAGTCGAACACCGGCTCGCAGACCAACTCCAGTTCGACGGTGCCCTCGGTGCACTCGACCGTGCGGACGAGCATGTGCTCCGCGTCCTCGTCGACAGGCGGCCGGGTGTGCGGCGTGACCGTGTCCTCGCCCCTCCGCGGCCCCATCGTGAGCGCATCGCGGACGGTCGCCCACCCGGTCGGGGTCTTCCATGAGCTGACCAGCGTGTTCGTCCCGGGCTCATAACGGCGGCCGCTGGGATGGTTGATCCCGAAGGGGCCGAACCGGAAGTAGCCGGCGCCGCGGTCGAGCAGCGTTCCGAACACGCTGGGCGAGTCAAATCGCGGCACGCACAGCCACCCGACGGCGCCGTCAGGTGCCATCAGCGCGCCGGTGTGGCAGTTCGACAGGAAACCGTACTCGGCGATCGGCGTGAACGGCGACGGCGCAGCGGCACTCTGCGGCATCGTGTCGGGCTCGCCGCCCGTCGGTACCACCTTGCCGTCTTGCGGCTTGCTCGATGCACGCCTTGCCCTGGTGCTCATGAGACCTCCGGGATGCTGCGAGCGAGGGCCGAAGCGAGCATCACCCCGTTTGGGTGAAACCTGCTCTGCAGATCACCCGATCGAGATGATGCTCGATCCCCGGCCTGCTGGGAGCGTTCGTGGTCCATGGGATGTCTGCTCGCGCTCCTCGCACTGATCTCGCCACGGCTCGTGCTGTTCCTGCTGTGGCTCTTCAGCGACGTCCTGAGCCGAGCCTTCTCCAGCTGGATCGTCCCGTTACTCGGCTTCTTCCTGCTTCCGTGGACGACGCTCGCCTATGCCGCGTTCTGGGACTGGGGTCCCGGACACCACGTGGCCGGGTTTGAGTGGTTCTTCGTCGTGCTCGCGTTCTTCATCGACCTCAGCTCGTACGCGGGCAGCCGCAGAGTGCGCTCGGGCTCGCAGAAGGACTAGCCGTCAGCCCGATTCTGCGAGGAGGTCTCGACGTCCTTGGGCGCCGGGATCGGATCGTCATCGTCCCAGTCGATCTGCGCCGCATCGCCGCGGTCGAGGACATGCGGACCGCCTGTCTTGGAAAAGCCGTCCCAGGCCCACTCGACGAACGCCTCGATCTTGGTTCTGGTTCCGGTCATCAACGCGGCGTGCACCCCGAGCCAGGCCATGTGCGCCATCTCCCCGTGGATCTCGTGGTGGTTCTTGCCGACCTCCGCGATCGCGGCGCCGCGCCCGATCATCGCCATGATGCCCTTGTCGTGGTACTTGAACGGCTTGCGTGGGTTGCCCTCGAAGTCCGCCACGATGTTGTCGGCCGCCCAGCTCCCGCTCTGCAGCGCCACCGATCCGAGCTGCGGCAGCAGCTGCCCGTCCGCGCCGGGGATGTTGGCGACATCGCCGATCGCGTACACGCCGGGCTTGCCGTCCACGGTCAGGTCGGGCTGGACGTCAACCCGCCCACCCTTGCCCTCGGCCAGGCCGCAGTCCGCCGCGACCCGCGCCGCCTTGATCCCGCCGCCCCAGATGACACAACGCGTCGGAACGATCGTGCCGTCGGAGAACACGGCGTGGCCGGGGTGGACCTCCTTGACGCCGGTGCCGAGGTGGATGTCGACGCCCTTGTCGTTCAGCACCTTGGCGACGTAGCCGTGCGCCTTGTCGGAGAACGGCTTCAGCAGCGCGTCCCCGAAGTCGAGCAGGTAGACGCGTGCCCTGCCGGCGTCGACCGAGTGGTACTCGGCCGGGACCGTCACCCGGACCATGTCGGCGATCGCGCCCGCCACCTCGACGCCCGTAGGGCCTCCGCCCACGATCACGAAGTTCAGCGCACCACGATCGATGAGCGACGGGTCGCGGTCGACCTGCTCGAGCAGTCCGAGGATCCGCGATCGCAAGCGAGTGGCGTCGTCGAGCGAGTACAGAGGAAACGAGTTCTCGGGGGCGCCGCCGGTGCCGAAGAAGTTGGGCTGCGAGCCGGCCGCCAGCACGAGCGCGTCCCCCGTCCACTCTCCCCCGTCGGTCGATCGGACGGTCTTCTTGTCGAGGTCCACCTCGCCTACCTCGGCGAGCACGATATTCGTGCTGTCGCGTTCGGCGAACACGTCGCGGATCGACTGCGCGATGTCACTCGGCGCCAGCTGTGAAGTCGCGACCTGATACAGCAGCGGCTGGAACTGGTGATAGTTGTTGCAGTCGATCAGCGTGACGCTGATGTCGTCGTGGTCGACGAGCTTTTGTGCGCAGCCCAGGCCGGCAAAGCCCGCGCCCACGATCACGACGTGCCGCTCGCTCATAAAAGACCTCCTGGTACGGGCCACGGGCCCTGACGCAGTTCGAGTCGCACCTTAGGTGGCCTGGCGCGCGGATTATCACCCGGTTTGGGTGAAGGCAGCCGGACGAGCAGCCGGCGCGCCCCGGGGCGAGTCGGGTGAGCTCGGGGTCATCCTCACGGGAGGGCCTTTCGGATCGCTGCGGGTAGGGGGCGAGTCCTCATCCAACACCCGGTGTCGTATATCCGTCGAGCCGGTGACCGTGACGCCGCGCGTCGGGGAATATTGAAGGCGCAAATCCTCCGATGGCCGGAGGCGGCGGAACGCACGGGAGCCTCCGCCGCCTCCGGGGTTGCGCATGCCGCGACGGCAAAGGTCCCTACGGGAGGTGCCGGAGTTCTCGGAGGAGGTCTTCCTCGCTGAGGTATTCGCGCGCCTCATCGACCAAGCCGTCGACCACCGAGAGAAGCGAGGCGAACGGGCCGACCGGCGCCTCATCGATGACCAGCTCCCCCAGCAACGCCCACCGCTCTTCTTCGAGTTGGCGGACCTCGCGCACGACAACGCAGTAGCCGATGTCACCGGCCACCACGTCCCGTATCCAGTGGCGAAGTCCCTGATGGCCCGCGTATTTGCGCCTCACCCCAGGAATGACGAGCGGGTATGTGACCACCCCCGGATCCGTCAGCGTGATCATCTCGTCGATGTCACGCCGGTTGAACGTCGCCACGTAGCGGCGAACGAGGTCCTCGACCGTACTGGCGAGCCCGAGCGCGTCGCGCGCCGCGCGCAGATCGGAATCGACGCGACCATCGATCACGAGCCCGTCCGTGAACCTCCAGGTCCACACCGCAGGCTGCCTGAGCTCACCAGCAGGCCCGCGTGCCCGGGCCTCTCCGAGGACCACGATCGTGTCGCCCACCACCTCGAACTCGAGCGGGAGCAATTCGATCGCCTCCCACACGCGGTCGACATCCTTGAAGTACTGGCGGATGCCGTCGTGACCGACATACGGCCGCCCCTCGCGTGCCACCGCCGCCGTCACGACCCAAAGCCGGACCTGAGGATGGATGAACGCGAGCGCCTGCTCGAGATCGCGCTTGGCAAAGGCCTGAAACACGCCTCTAACCGTCTTGATGTTGTCCAGCTCCTGCGGGCCCGTCTGCTCCCTACCGTCGTCCATCGCAATGAATTCTTCCGCACCGGTGCCGGGATCGACGGCCGGCAAATCGCCGGCCGGGTGGGCTCAACGGCGTACCGGCGCTCCAGCGGACTGTTCCTGTGCCGCAGTCCGAGCTGCCCGCCCCGACGTCGCCGAAGCCGTCCGCCGTCCCTGCCGCCCGGTTGCCCGTCACGCTGCCGGTGACGGACAAGATCAGCGGTCCCTGTGCAAACCTCTATTAGCAGGAATCCAATCCGGCGTTGGAGAGGAGATTAGTGGAGTGACCGGGCGGCGGCGAGCGAGTGCCTGCCGGCGCTTTGGCATCGGTTCTCGTCAGGCGTCTGACCGATCGTGAAGGCCGTGGCTTGACGCCTCAGATCGGCGTCATTTAGAGACAGTACGCTGACGGATGAGCTATCCGCGATTGTCATGGCTGCCCGCGACGTAATCGGCTCGAGCACCGGCTCGGATCCTCGGTCGGTCGCCCCGCCCGCGCGCACGGTGGCGCCGGTCGCGCGCGATGCACCGACGGCGAGCGCGATTGTCTGCAGCGTCGAGGACGCTGACCACGCGGCGCAGGTCATCGAGGTGGCAGATCGTCTGGCACGAGATCGCGGCGCACGGCTCGTCCTGGTCCAGGACGCTCCGGCGGCTCGCGGGCACATGTACGGCGTCAAGCTCGATCCGAGCGATGAGGAGCAGCACAGGACGCGGGAAGGCCTGACTCTCCTCGGCGAGATGGCGCGCGCGTGCGAGACCGAAAACATCTCGCAACGTGTCGAATTCGGCTCACCTGTTGAGGTGTTGATGCGTGTGATCGAGGAGGAGAACGCCGATCTTCTCGTTGTGGCGGGTCACCGCCGCAGGTCGTTCCGCGCGCTGGTGTATGGGAGGCTCGCCGACAAGCTGATCGACGTCTCCCGATGTCCGGTGGTGGTAGTTCCAATCTGACCTTGTGACGTCGCGCCCGGCCCGCGACGTCGTTAGCCACCGTGGACGTCGACGTCCTGCAGTTCAAGCAATTCGACGGGAGGCTCACCCCCAAGTAGCCATTCGTCACCGATCGGTCGAACCAGCGACCGCTGCGCAAGCTCTGCGAGTGACGTGCTGACAGTCGGTCTGCGCGCTGCGACCAGGTCAGCTAGGACCGCATGGGTGAGACGGAGCGCCACGATGACGCCATCTCGCGACACGCGGCCCCATCGATCGGCCAGCTGCCAGAACAGCATGTGCAGGCGCACGTCGACGCGCGGCTGATGAACGATCGCCATGTTCACCGCGAGCCTGCGTGAGCGCTCGAGCGCCCTGCCGACCAGCCGCCCCGTGAGCTCGGGATAGCGCGCGAATCGGTGCGCCACGCGACCATCGAGCAACGCCACCATGGTCGGCTCCAGCACCCGCCATCCGGTCGTGTTGGGAATGGTCGGTTCAGCGTCCTCGCGCTGCCATGGCCGCAAGATGTCGCCCTGGCCGAGCAACTCCGCGCCGAAGCGACCGTCGATCCCAACCCGGCGCACCAGCAGGCCCTGGAGCACGAGCAGGCCGATCGCTTCGTCGACCCGCTCTGGCCACTCGCCCGTCCATCTGCCCCGAGCAAGCCGCCCCACCGGCGCGACGCACTCGTCGATCGCAGCCTGGCGATTCTGGACGGGGATTCCCTCGAGCAGATCGGGGTCCTCCCGCAGCACACGGGCCGCGCTCGGGAGCGCACGCAACCGGACACTCATATCGCCGCCGGTGTCAACGACGTCGGCGGCCTGGCGAAAGCCCGGCGCGCCATCGGCGCGCGCAAAGAAGCTGCAAGAGGCTTGCTTACGCTCGCCATGTGAACGTAAGTGAACCATCGATCTAGGAGCGACGATGGACCCTGACCCGCGCCCACGTACTGCCAGCCGAATGCGCTCGCCCTTTACCGGGCAGCCTTGCGACAGGTGTCGGGTTCGGCCATCACTCCGGGTGTCGTGTATCGGGCGGTGCTGCTCGCGTTCGCGCTGATCGTCGCGGGCCTCATCTTCCAGGCGCTGATGACGCTCGTCCTGGCGGTGCTGATCGTGATCATCCTGGCGCTGCCGCTGTCCGCGTTCGCGTCGGCGCTTGAACGCTACGGCGTGCCCAGAGGGATCGGCGCGACGCTCGGATTGCTGATCGGACTTGGATGCCTGGCCGGACTGATCGCCTTGGTCGTTCCGGTGTTCAGTAGCGAGATCAACAAGTTCGCCGCGTCGCTACCCAGCATCGTGGACTCCCTGCGCCACCGCGTCGGGAGCCTCACGGGTACCTCACCGACGCACGTGGGTCAGCAGCTGCAGCAGT
Organism: uncultured Solirubrobacterales bacterium; assembly: GCA_963824755.1. Taxonomy (GTDB): domain Bacteria; phylum Actinomycetota; class Thermoleophilia; order Solirubrobacterales; family Solirubrobacteraceae; genus Palsa-465. The sequence goes on from CAWGQT010000002.1 coordinate 779,822, forward strand.
TCGTCGACGGCTACACACATCACCCGGCAAAGCTCCTGGGTCCGCTCGAGTCGATCGGCGCGAGCGTCGTGGGTGCGGTCGCGGCGATCATCGTGGTCCTGCTGACGGCGCTGTACACCGCGATCCATCCCGACCCGCTCGTCAACGGTCTGCTGAGCCTGATTCCGCCGGCCCACCGCGAGCACGGCGCTGAAATCGTCTGCAAGCTTCGGATCGCATACCTGGGATGGCTGCGGGGACTGATTCTCGGGATGATCGTGCTGGGCGTGCTGACGTACGTCGGGCTGCGCATCGTGGGGTTGCCGTTCGCGGCGTTCTTCGCGGTGTTCACCGCGATCGCGATGATCATTCCGTTCTTCGGCGCGCTGGCGAGCTCGATCCCGCCGATCATCTTCGCGTTGACGATCTCGCCCGGCAAGGCCGTGCTCGTCGCGATCATCTACGTGATCGCGCACCAGGCCGAGGGCAACGTGATCCAGCCGCTCGTGGTAGCGCGCACCGTGAAGTTGCATCCCGCGGTGATCGCCGTGGGGGTGGTCGCCGTGGACCGACTGTTCGGATTCATCGGGCTGATCGTGGCGGTTCCGATCCTGGCCACAATCAAGATCCTGATCCAGGAGCTCTGGGTCCGGCCGATCGAGGCCAACGGGCGACGACTGTGGTTCGCCCGCTCGAGCGGGACCCCCAGCGAGCCGGTCCGAATCACTGCAGGGCCGGCACTCGACACGCCCGATAACTAGCTCTGCGCTGCCCGCGCCCGACCATGTGGGTTATTGCTCTGCTTTGAAGGTGATCCCGTCCAGGCCGCAGAGCGTCGTGTCGCTGGTCGCGGTGATCCAGACGTTGCCATTCGGCGCCACGTCCATCCGTCCGCTAGAGCCGGGGGGCGCTGTCCCTAGCGAGGTCAGGAGCCACTCCGCGGGCCGGTAGCCGGCTGGCAGCGTGAACGCGACGGCCGTACCGGTCTGGCAGTTCATCGTTCCGTGAAGATGCACAAAGCCGAGCGTGTCCTTCATATAGCTGATGGGGGCATAACCGCTTCCGAAGTTGGTGAAGCCCGGCAGGAGCGCCACCTGAATGAACGGAGGTTGGCTGTCCAGCGCGTACTTGTAGGACGGGAGCCCGCCGAGACGGTCGGCGTTATCGGCGACGCTTGCGCGACCGGCGCGGCTCGACGAGGGGACCGAACCGAGCGTACTGAGCTTGATCTTCGCGCCGGTGATCGTGCCGTCGTGGACCTTGGATCCGGTGACCGCGCCGTTCCTGAGCTGGGGCGTACCGACGCTGTTGGCGGGAAGCGTGATCGCGGCATAGGCGCCCGTGCCGAGCGCGATGAACAAAGCGACCAGCGAAATTGCGATCGGAATCCAGCGGGATCTCTGCACGTACGGCCTCCAAGAAGGTCATCTGCCAGCCACCACCAGGGACGGCGGCTGGCGGGTTCGCCATAGGTCCTGCACACCATCAACGCACGACCGCGGTCGAAGTTCCGGCGCGCCCGCGGTCAGGTGCTACCGCCGTGCCTCGGGATGATCCGCGATCGCTCGATCATGTTGTCGCGGCCGTCAAGCCATCCGAGCCGGGATAGGATCGCCGGATGCCCGGGGACTCACTCTCACTGACTCTCGGCCAAAACGCCCGGCATCACCTGGCCAGGCTGCTCACGGGGCTGCCACCGCGCCTGCAGGTCCGGCTGTCTGGCCGCCCTGCCGTCCAGCTCGACGGCGACACGCTGCTGCCGGAGGTGCAGCTGGCGCTGGCGCTGCTCGAGCGGCGCCGCGAGCCGCCGCTTGAGACGATCTCGCCGGCGCAGGCCCGAGCGATGCGCCGCGGTCTCGCCGCCGTGTACGCGGGCCGGCCCACGGTCGTGGGGAGCGTACGAGATCTCCGCCTCGAGACCCCGGTACCGTTGGCGGCAAGGCATTACGCACCGGCAGATCCCGGCGGCCCCCACCCGCTGTTGGTGTTCTTCCACGGCGGCGGGTTCACCTACGGCGACCTGGACACGCACGACGGCGTCTGCCGCCTGCTGTGCAAGCACGCCGGCGCCCACGTCCTCGCGATTGACTATCGGCTCGCGCCCGAGCATCCGTTCCCCGCGGCCGTCGAGGACGCGCGCGAGGCGCTTCGCTGGGCGCACGCTCATGCCGAGCAGCTCGGCGCTGACCCGCAGCGGGTCGGCGTAGGAGGTGACAGCGCCGGGGGCAACCTCTCGGCGGTCGTCTCCCAGCTCGCCGCCCGCGACGGCGGGCCCCCGCCGGTGCTTCAGCTGCTCATCTATCCCGCGACCGATTTCACCGGCCGGCGTCGCTCAAGAGAGTTGTTCGGCGAAGGATTCCTGCTTACCAGCCCCGAGATGGACTGGTTCGAGGCCAACTACCTCGGCGCCGACCGGACGCAGGCGAGCGATCCGCGGGCCTCGCCGCTGCTGGCCGAGGATCTCTCCGGACTTGCCCCCGCACTGATCATCACCGCCGGCTTCGATCCGCTTCGTGACGAGGGCGAGGAGTACGCCCACGCCCTTCAGGCCGCAGGGACTCATGCCATCCTCCGACGCTTCCCGGGCTACATCCATGCATTCATCGCTGCGGCGGGGGTCAGCAGCAACTGCCGCGATGCGCTGGTGGAGATCGCGGGCGCGACCCGAGCGATGTTTGCCGCGGGGCGCTGACCGTCGCCCGCCGCCGGAGCGTGAGCCGGTTTACGCGACGCGCAGGACGTAGACCACCATCGTCCGCTCGTTACCGAAGCGGTCCGTGTGTAGCCCGAGTCCGGACTTCTGGCACGGCAACGCAAGCTAGCGCTTTGAGTGATGGGGTTAGGGGTAGGTGTGCGACCCATGGCCATGACGCTGCAACTCGGCGACGTCGAGGTTGGAAGGATCGGCCTCGGCACCAACCGGCTGCAGGACACTCCCGAGAACGTCGCGTTCATCCGCGACGCGGTCGAGACCGGCGTCACTCATATCGACAGCGCCTACCTCTATACGGGCGGCAGGAGCGAGGCGACGATCGGTGCGGCGCTCAATCCGATCCCCGAGGGCGTGGTCGTGGCGACGAAGGGCGGCTTCCGGCCGGGCGAGGGGCGCCCGGAGGTCCTCCGTTCGCAGATCGAGGAAAGCCTCCGGCGACTGCGGACCGAGGCGATCCCCCTCTACTACCTTCACCGCGTCGACCCCGAGACCCCGATGGAGGAGAGTCTCGGCGTGATTGCCGAGTACCGCGACCAAGGCAGGATCCGCAACGTCGGCATCTCCGAGGTGAGCGTCGAGCAGATACGCACGGCTCGTCAGGTGGTGTCGATCGCCGCTGTCCAGAACCACTACAGCCTCGGCGAGCGAAAACACGAAGAGGTCGTCGACTACTGCGCGAGCGAGGGCATCCCTTTCATTCCCTACTTCCCGCTGCGCGGCGGCGGACCACCGGCGCTCGCCGACATCGCCGCCCGCCACGACGCGACGCCTGAGCAAATCGCGCTCGCTTGGCTGCTGCGCCGCTCGCCGACAACCCTTCCGATCCCGGGCACGCTCACGCTCGAGCACCTGCGCGAGAACCTCGCCGCGGCCGAGGTCGAGTTGACCGACGCCGACGTCGAGGCGCTCCGCTAATCCGCACAGCCCGAGCGTGACCCCGCGCGGGTCTCGATGCCCGCCCTGCCGGCCCGGATCACGCGCTGCCGACAGCCGGGAGCTTGTGGTGCGAGATAATGGACGGGAGGGCGTGATGGCGCGCGGGTGGCGAGATTCGATTGGAGGAGGAAGGGCATGACTGACGCTCGAACTGCAAACGAAGGCGCCCTCGCGCCCAGCGACTCCACGAGCAAGGTCTTTCGCACGGAGCTGAACCCCGTCGAGTTTCTTCGCAGAGCTGCCTTCATCTATCCCGAGAAGACCGCCGTGGTGGACGGAGAGCACCGCTACTCATACCGTCAACTGGCGGAGCGTTCATGGCGGTTGGCCAATGCGCTGAGATCGGCGGGGCTGCGCAAGGGAGATCGCGTCGCCACGCTGCTGTTTAACTCCTCGCCGATGCTTGAGGCTCATTTCGGGGTCCCATCGGCAGGCGGGATTCTGGTGGCAATCAACAATCGACTGGCAGGCCCGGAGGTTGAGTACATCCTTGAGCACAGCGGCGCGCGTTTCCTGCTGCTAGACGCCGAGCTCGAGCCGCTCTTCGTCCCGCCGGCGTTGTCAGATGTAACCGTGATCCGCTATGACCGGGGTGACGCAGAGGATCAGTACGAGCAGTTCCTGACCGCCGCGTCCAGCGAGATGCCGGAGAGCTGGCTGCAGGACGAGGAGGAGACGATCTCGATCAACTACACCTCGGGCACGACCGGCAAGCCGAAGGGGGTGCAGTACTCCTACCGTGGCGCGTACCTGAATGCGCTGAGCGAGGTGATCGTCGCCGGAATGAGCCCCGACTCCGTGTTCCTGTGGACGCTGCCTATGTTTCACTGCAACGGCTGGTGCTTCCCCTGGGCGGTAACGGCGGTCGCGGCAACGCACGTGGCGATCCGCGCCGTCGATCCTGACCTCGTTTGGCACCTGATCGACCGGGAGGGGGTGACTCACTACAACGGCGCTCCGACGGTGCAGTTGATGATCATCAACCATCCCAAGGCGCATCGCTTGGAGCGGCAGGTAACCGCGATGGTTGCCGCATCGCCTCCCTCCCCGACGCTCCTGGCTCGAATGGCCGAGCTGAACTTCCACGTCGTGCATGTCTATGGACTGACCGAGACGTACGGTCCGATCACGGTGTGTCCATCCCAAGATGGATGGCGGGAGCTGCCGATCGACGAACAGGCCAAGCTACTCGCGCGCCAAGGCCAGGCCTACCCCTCGGCCGACCTGGTGCGGGTCGTTGATCGGGACATGAACGACACGCCGCGCGACGGCGAGACGATCGGCGAAGTCGTGATGCGAGGCAACAACGTCATGAACGGCTACTTCGCGGACCGGACTGCCACAGAGAAGGCGTTTCAGGGCGGCTGGTTCCACTCCGGCGATCTAGCGGTCTGGCACCCCGACGGCAACATCGAGCTTCGTGACCGGAGCAAGGACATCATCATCTCCGGCGGAGAGAACATCTCGAGCATCGAGGTCGAGCAGACCATATGCGCGCACCCGGCTGTGCTCGAGTGCGCCGTGGTCGCAATCCCTCATGAGCGCTGGGGAGAGCGACCGAAGGCATTCGTCACGCTCAACGACAACGGCACCGCAAGCGCCGAGGAGATCATCGCGTTCTGCCGCGGGCGCCTCGCTCACTACAAGTGTCCGGACATGGTCGAGTTCGGCCCACTCCCGAAAACGTCCACGGGCAAGGTTCAGAAATTCGCGCTGCGCGAGCGCGAGTGGACCGAACGCGAAACACGGGTGGGCGCGACCTAGTCGATTGACAGAACCACTTGGAGCCTCCGCTCCTAACGCGTAGGCGACGGTCCGTTCGTGTCGGCCCGGCGTCGTAAGAACTGATCGCACACATCGATCGCGTTGACAATCGTGTCGCGGTGCAATGCCTCTGGGACGTCCGAGGGCCAGTGGTAGTTGAGCGGTAGCTTGGTCGTGTCCACCGACGCCAGCGTCACGACGGGGTATCCGGCTCGCAGCGCGATCAGTCCGTCGGTGGCGGCGACGGTACGCAGACCGCGACCGATCTCCACACCCGCGTCGGCGGCAGACGCCGCGAGCGCCTCGCGCATCGAGAGGGGGTAGTCGCGCATCTTCAGCATCCCCTCCCCCTCGAGGACGATCAGGGTCGGTCCCCCGAGGCACTCGAGGCACAGGAACTCGGTGCGATTGCGGTCGAGCGACGCGAAGTGACGGCGCCCGAACGCTTGCATCCCCTCGCTGAACGACTCTTCCGACCCGGTGGAGAGGAGCAGCACGCGCAGCCCCTGCGGCGGCCGCTCGCGCAGCGAGGCCGCTAGGGCAAGTAAGACCGCGACCGCCGAGAGATTGTCGTTGGCGCCGGGGACTACGTCACTGCGGCCGATGTCGGTCATCACCGCGATCGCACCGAGGGCGAACGCGATCCCCAAGCCGAGCACGCGCCGGCTGCCGGCCAGCGCTCCAGCGCAGACCATCACCGGCCCGAGCCACACCCCGTAGAGGATCGGGACGGTGTGGCTTGAGCGCTCGTGAAGGCGGGGCACCAGCTTCGGTCCGATCTGGCCCAGCGAGGGGTGAAACACCAGTCCCGAGTGCGCCGCATCGTGATGCGCGATCACCACAATCGTATGCGCGCCGTTTGGATCGCCGGCCTCGGCGACGACGTTCCAGGTAGGTCGCTTCGGCAGCAGCGCCCCTCTGAACCAGCGGCGTCCATGGCCCAGGTCATCCCACAGAGCGGCGGCGGCAAGGCCGCCGAGAGCAACCGCGAGCGCGCGGGATCCGCGCTGGCGGCGGCTCAACGCGAGCGTGCCGGCAGCGCCTGCCAGCGCGTTTGCGAGCCCCAGCGGCCACCAGTACCCGCCAACGGCGCGCTCTTCCTCGACCCGTGGCTCGTATCCCAGCTTCCGCAGTCGTGCGGCGATCCACTCCGCGGCGCGCCGCTCCCCGACAGAGGCGGACGGTCGCGGGAACGAGGCAAGCGAGACGATCGCCGACCACCAGTGGTCGCGGTCCCGCAGAGCGTCATCTGGGTCGCGCATCGCCACTAAGTGTGATCTAGACGTGCGTTTACGGAGTCGACCGATCCGCCGGCGGCCGGCGACGGGGGCGTGGTCCGCGTCGGGCGCGGCTCCTGAATACACCGGAGCTCGGTCCGTTATCGAGCCGGCAGCCTCCCGCGGTCGAGCGGATCTCACACGTCTGAGTTTTGCTCCCACGTCGTGTTTTACCCGAACCTCCCGGCGGGAATACGCGTCGGCCAGCGATACATATTCGGCGAGCTGCCGGGGACCTGCCTAACGGGAGGTAGGGATGTCTAGAAGCATCATGCGCAGAGGGTTGGTGCTGCTGTCCTTTTCTGCGGTACTCGTCGCTGTCCTGATGGGCACCTCGGTCGCGGCCGGTAGCGCCAAGAGGGTCCGGGCGAGCGGGGATGGCACGACCAGCTATGGCCCGTTGTCACCGACATTCGTCGGGCCAACCGCCGCCGGTTGCGCGAGCGGCTGCTCGCTGCTGACGGGTCCGTTCACCACGCAGTCGACCGCGTCGGCGCCGCCGACCATACCAGCCGCAGGCCCGAATGCTGGATCCTCCGGCCCGCACACGATGCGTGCGCCGACGGAGCGCGCTACCCCCCGTCCATCCGGCCGGCCGCGACGCCAGCCCCGGTGATCCCGAGCGTGCGCTGCGAGCCGCCGGGCGCGGGTTGCGACAGCATCAGCACGTCGGCGGGCGGCGCCACGGGCGTGAAGGGATTGAACGCCGTCGACAGCGGATCGCTGAGTACCAACTCCAACGGCGACATCGAGCCACCCGATCAGGGACTGTGCGCGGGCAGCGGATACGTCGTGCAGGCCAACAACATCGGCGAGATCCAGGTGTACAACACCGCGCTGCAGCGCCAATCAACGCCGATCTCGCTTGACACGATGATGGGACTCACCAGCCGCGCATGGAGCAGCGGCGGGGATCCGTCCTGCGAGTACGACTCGAGCAACGGCGGGCACTGGTTCTTCACCGAAATCGTTTCGGCCAGCCCGGAGGCCAGCGGCGGTCCGTTCACCGGCTGCTTTGCCGCCGTGGCCAACGGCTGTTATGAGGGCATCGCTGTGAGCCAGGGATCAAGCCCCTTCGGCCCCTACCACGTGTACTACCTGAACGCCAACTACAACCCGAACGAGCCGGGCTATCCGTACCTGCTCAACGACTTCGCGAAGATCTCGGTGACGCGGGATGCGTTCCTGCTGTTCTATGACGAGTTCCCGCTCAACAGCTCGGCGCCCGGGCTCGGCGGTGGCGCCTTCAATGGCGCGCAGGAATTCGCGTTCGACAAGAGCGCGCTCGAACATGGCCGTCGCGTCACGCTCTCGAACGGATCGCCGAACACCAACTTCAACGTGGCGATCGAGAACATGGGCCTGATCCCCACGCCAGATGGGACGTGTGCGGGCAGCACGGGCGTCGATTGCTGGGCCGCCGTGATCCCGGCGCAGCCCGCGGACTCCGGCCAGTTCGACAACCACTACGACGGCTCGGGGTTCATGATGGACTCCCTGGACTTCAACAGCTTCGCCGGGGTGCCCTCTGCGGGCGACAACCGGATGGCGGTCTGGGATTGGACCGGACTTGGCAACCTGCGCAGCGCCGGATGCGGCAGTTGCGACGGCGTCAAGTTCGGGGGCCAGCTGTTCACAGGCACAGACCCGTACTACGACCCGACGAACGTCGCCACCGAGCCTTCGGGGTTCATCGCTGCGCAAAAAGCGGGGCCGATTCCATTGGGCCGCGAATGTGGAGCGGCCGGTCTGAGCGCGGGCAATCCTCCGCCCGCATCCTGTCCCGAAGGCGGAATCGCCACGAACGGCGACTTCATGACCCAGGCCTCGCAGGCGCAGGGACAGCTCTGGGGGGCCACGACGACCGAGGTCAACCAGGCCTTCGCATCCAGCTCGGAGATCCACGAAGGCGCGGTCTACTGGGTGGTCGACACCGGATCGTTCGATAAGACCGGTCAGTTCACGCTGACCAACCAGGGTTACGCCACGGCGGCTCATGAAGATCTGGAGTTCCCCACCATGGCTGCCGAGGGGACCGGCGGCAACGGCGGGACGATCATGGTCTTCACGCTCAACGGTGACGGCGGACCAAGCCATGCCGACCACGGCGGGTTTTATCCAAGCACGGCCTACGGTCGGCTGACCGCTACCTCGAGTGGCCTGAACGGGTCGGTGATCAACATCGCGGACGCCGGACAGTCGCCCCAAGGCGGTTTCAGCGAGTACCAGGGCTACCCAGGCACGACCAGGCCGCGCTGGGGTGACTACGGCTGGGCGATCTACCTCCCCGGAGGCGGCGACCGGTTGTACTTCTCCAACGAGTACATCCAGTACCCCAACTGCACCGGCAAGGCGTTCACGCTGACGATCGGAACCTGCGGCGGGACCCGGGACGGCTTGGCCAACTGGGGAACCTCGGTCAACTACGTGGTGCCGTAGGTTTGTAGGGCTCCGGGGCGCGGGTCGACTTCGACGAGCCGGCCCGCGCCCCAGCCGTGCGGGAGCCGCGCCAGCGGGCGCTAACGCGACGGCTCGGAGCCCGTGTCGCGGCCCTTTAGCTTGCGCCATCCACCGCCTCGATTGTTCGCGATGATCTGCCTGAGCATCGCCCTCAGGGCGGGTGCGTTGATCACGTCACCTCGATAGAAGGAGATCGTTCGGGCCGTCTTATTCTCATGACCGGCTGTGATGATGCCTTCGGGGTCCGGAACGATCCCCCCGTCGTACAGGAACAGGTTTATGTGGTCCTTGGCGGCGAGGAGCGCGCATACGTTGCCATCGAGCACGAAGTAGGGCCGCACGGTTCGCTTGATGGTCTCGATCACGTTTGGGTCGGCGGCATGAATCAGGTCACGGAGTTCGCGAGAGAGGGCTTGCTGCCAATCGGGCAGCCGGTCGATGTAGTCATCGACCCGCGTGTCGGTCTGGTAGCTCGGACGCGATCGGCTCGTCACGCGCCTCCCCTCACGGTCGCCCGGCTCGTTGTGCGGGCGCGGCGGCGGTCAGCACTTGGCCGGTTCGGGCGCCGGGCCGCAGGCTTTCGGGGCCACCCCACTCCTGCGCGACGATGAACAACGTGCTGCCATCGGCACCGCCGAGCGTGCATGCGAAGCAGGCGCGGTCACACTCGACGGTGTCGAGCACCGCGCCGCCCTCGCGGACCCGCACGCAGTGCCGGTTGCCGACATCGGCGTACCAGACGGCGCCGTCTGAGTCGAGGCAGATTCCGTCTGGGTGATCGCCGGGCGTCTGAGCCCACACGCGCCGGTCGCGCAAACCGCCGTCGCTGTCGATCTCGAATGCGGTGAGCCTCTCCGCATAGGACTCGGCCACGATCAGCGTGCCGCCGTTGGCGGTGAGCGCGATCCCGTTCGGGAACGCGAGGTCGTCAGCCACCTGACGCGCGGCCCCGCCGGGCCTCACCAGCGCGATCGTGCCTGGCGCGAACTGGCCTCCGGGGAAGTCGAAACCGGTGTTGTTAACGTATGCATTGCCGGCGGCGTCTACGACGATGTCATTCCAAGGCTTGGCGGACAGAGGAGCGAGATCCGCGTACGTGGCGAGCGACCCGTCTGGCTCGCGGTGCAACAGCCGGCCATCGCGTCCGGCGACGATCAGCAGCCCGCCGTCAGCCGCGAAATCGATGCACATCGGGAACGCCGGGAACTGCACCTTAACGATCACCTCCCGGTTCCCGTCCTCGTCGACCGCCAAGACTTCTTGCGCACCCCAATCGCAGAACCACAGACGATCGTCGTGCCACCGAGGCGATTCGCCAAACGCCACACCCTCCATCAGCACATGCGGCTCGGACATTGACAGCTCCTTTCAGACGGGCGTGGCACCAGCGACTCACGCTCACGGCGCCCCGCCGGAAAGGGCAGACCATTGGCCGGCGCCCCGAGGGCATAAGGCCCCCTTTGCCCCCGCTGCGCCGGCGGCGTGAGCACCGGAATCGAGGGTTGGGCGCGGGACGGCGCCCGTCGAAATCATATTGCCAGTGGATATGACCGTCGGCGCGCACAAAACTCATCGGCCGGACCCGGACGGGGCCGGTGCGGTCGTACTGGTGGAGGGTGAGAGCGACCGCGTAGCGCTGCGTGCCGTGGCGATCAGGCGGGACCTGGACCTGGAGCGAGCGGGCGTCGAGGTCGTCGCGCTAGGAGGCGCTCAAGCAATCGGAGCATGGCTCCGCAACTACCGTGACCGCGGGGATCGACGCCGTCTGGGCGGGCTCTACGACGCGGGCGAGGAGGCGGTGTTCCGCCGCGGCCTGCAGCGCCACGGGTGCGGCGAGCTATCCGGACGCCGGGACCTGGAGGCGTGTGGATTCTTCTGCTGCGATCTCGACCTGGAGGACGAGCTGATCCGAGCGCTCGGTGCCCAGGCTGTGATCTCGGTTATCGCCGGGCAGGGCGATGCGCAACGATTTCGCACGCTGCAGCACCAGCCGGAATGGCGCGGGCGGCAGGTCGAAGCCCAGCTGCGGCGCTTTATGGGCAGCGGAGCGCGACGAAAGATCCGCTACGCAAAGTCACTCGTCGAAGCGCTCGACGCCGATCGCGTCCCGCGGCCGCTCGACGCGGTCCTCCAGGCAGTGCTCGTCCCGCCGGCCTAGGAGTCGCGTATCGCAAGCGGATCTCGCGCCGGGGTGGGTGCAACTCACCCTTGGGTGCCTGGTCAAGCACGGGAGCGGCCACAACCATCTCCCAACGCAATGCCGCCCGTTCTGATCGCAGGAGGGCGCCGACCATGAGGAGGAGAGATGTTCTGGGTTAGACGCAAAGCCGCTTCCATGCCATCGCCGGCGCGGTTCCGAGCGCTGTCTGTCGCCGGACTCGCCGCCGCGGGGCTGACGTTGAGCTTCGCCGGGATGTCGACCGCGGCGGCCGCCATGCGGCCGCCGGGTGTCCACCTGCCACCGGGGGGAGTGTTCAAGCTGCCGTCACCCCCGGTTTCCCCAGGGCTCTATCAGCTGGCGTCCTCGCAGCAGGCGGTGACCGTCAGCTGGTATGACCGCTCCACCGACGAGCAGCAGTTCGTGGTCTACAAGCGCGACCTCGGAGGTAACTGGGAGCAGGTGTACGAGGTTCCGAGCCGCGACGTCGCTGGCGCAGACGGCGACTACACCTGGGTGGATACGGACCACAGCGTGAGCGGCCAGTGCTACATGATCGCCGCGGTCAACTACGCCGGCGCCGGGGACAGCAGCGAGGAGTGCACGGTGCGTCCGGACCCGAGCCAGTTCCCCCAGAGCGTCTCCCAGAACATGCAGCAGTGGTTCGGCTTGAACGGTGCCAACGATGGCACCGGGGATCTGTTCAATGCCAGTCGCAACATGTCGCTGACACACGCCAATCAGACCTTCGGTGTGGATCTCGACTACTCCGAGAACCCGGCGCTGTGGCGGATCGAGGCGCAGGGCGGACCGCAACTGATGTACGGCCAGGCGGTGGCGCTGCGGGTATGGGGCGGCGGCTGGTTGAAGTACGGCAACGAGACCTGGGGCGTCGACCTCGTCCTCTCCAACACGCCCTCATACGAGTGGCACCTCGTCGGTGAGCCTCCCGGCACGCCGATCGCCAACGGTTCGTTTGCGCTGTGGAACAGCGCCACCAACCGCTACCTGGTCGCCAGCCATCAAACGTGGGGCGTCAGCCTCGACTGGAAATCCGACACCAGCGCATCGACCGGTGCCATCCAGAACGCGAGCGTGACGATGACGGCGCAGCCACCGGTCCAGGGATACGTGCCGTTCCTTGGCTACTTCGGCGGCGGTCCCGGCAACACCTCCGTGTTGACCCAGGTGAGCAACTCGGGCTACGGCGTCACGCTGTTTTTCATCAAGCCCGGTCACCAGAGCTCCGAGTGCGGAAACTCAAGTGCGGTGATCACGCTCCCACCCGGCGCGACGATGACAGCCGCCCAGATGCAGACGCTGTACGGATCGGCCACACCCAGCCTCGCTCAGCGCATCCCGTTCCTCGCCTGCGCGGCGACGAACCACAGCAGCGTCTCGGTCAACGTCCAATACCGGGATCAGTGACCCCGCTGACCGTCGAAGCCAACCATGTCGTCCGCGATCGACGCGAGCACTTCAGTGTGTAGCCAAGAAGGTGTCGGCGGTCTGCCCGACCTGCCTGCCGTCCTGGAACAGGAAGGCATGGCCAGCCCCGCGGAAGACACGTGTCGTCGCATGCTTCAGGCGCTTCGCGATCGTCCGACCATTGGCCGGCGGGTCGACGACATCAAGGTTGCCCCACATGACCAGCACGCGCTGATTGAGCTTCGGCAAATCGTTGTATACGCCACCTGTGGCCGATGTCCATTGCTCGCGCGCGTGCGCCTGGCCCGCCTTGCCCGCCGGGCTGGCAGAGAAGCTGTCTGGGGGCAGCTGATCGTGGACGTACTGTGCCCAGACGCGTGTGGCGTACGCAAACTCGCCCTTGATCCCGTTCCGTGTCGGCGGGAAGCTCAGCGCGAGCAGCACCGGGGCCGGCAGGTTGGGCTCGCTCATGATCTTCTGCACGGGCTTGCTGGGGAGCTTCTCGGTTGGGCCGCCTGCACTAGTGGCGCACAGCACGACCTTGAGCACGCGGTGTGGAGCGTCAACGGTGACCTGCTGGGAGATCTCCCCGCCCATCGACCAGCCCATGATGTCGAAGCGCTGGATGTGCAGCGCGGAGGCAAGCGCGAGCGTGTCCTTGGCCATTAGCGGAACCGTGACCGAGTCCGGGGAGAACCCATCGCTGGTCGTGCCCATCCCGCGGTTATCGAAGATCAGAACGCGGTGGTTGCGGATCAGCTGCTTGAGCAGCTGTGGATCCCATTCGGCCATCGTCCCCGACCGTCCCATGACCATGATCAACATGGGTCCGCTGCCGCCGATGCGGTAGCCAAAAGACAGACCATCCGCTTCGACGTGCCGAACGGGACCCAGGCTAGGCGTGACGGTCGATGCGCCGCTGGCCGCGCCGGCCGCCGTCGCCACCAACCCGCCCAGCAAGGCACTGCCGAGCGCGAGCGTGAGCATCACCCGCCGGCTCGCAATCCTCGCGCTGCTCGGACCTTTGCTCATCCAGATGCCCTGAGGGATCGGGGGAAGTCGGCGGCGGTGATCCCGTCGGCGTGCCCGGCCGGCCATTGCACCAACTCGATCCGGTAGCCATCGGGATCTGTGAGCCACGACGTCCGGGGCCCCTCTCGTCCGCCGGGACGCTGCTCGGGCTCCGGCTCGACACTGTGTCGACGCAGCGTCTGGAAACTGGCCGTGAGATCGTCGACCTGAATCGCAAGGTGGCTGAACCCGGTACCGACATCCACCGGCCCATCGGCCGGTCGCTGGACCAACTCGACCGTGACCACCTCCTCCCCCGGGAACTTGAGCATCGTCAGGCTCCCGCCGTTGTCGACATCGACGCGTCCGACCTCCTCATAGCCGAGCGCCGAGTAGAAGCTCAGCGAAGCCGAAAGGTCAGTGACCCGATACGCCGTGTGGAGCGTCTTCACGGCGCAGACTGTATGCACCTTGCCCTCCGTGCGCTACCGAACTGCACCGCTGGCGGAACCGCCGGTCATGCGCCCTGACCGGCGTACATTACAGTGGCCGGGCATGGACGGCCGCGACGACGTCCCGCTGACCAACCTCGACCAGCCGCTGTTCGACAACGCGCGCGCGACGAAGCGAGACCTCCTCGAGTACTTGGAAGCCGTGAGCGAGCAGCTGCTCGGCGAGCTTCGTGATCGACCGCTGTCGGTGGTGCGGGCGGTGCGCGGTCAGAAGCCGTTCATGCAGAAGAACGTGCCGAAGTACGCGCCGCCGTGGGTCAAGACGGTCACGATCTGGGCGGAGAGCTCGAAGCGCAAGGTTGCCTACGCACTGTGTAACGACTTGCGAACATTGCTGTGGTTCGGCAACCAGCGGGCGATCGAGTACCACCCGACGCTTGCGCGCGGCGATGGCCAGGGCTTTGCGCAGACGAATCTGGTGCTCGATCTCGACCCACCGGCAGAGGCCGGCTTCCACGCCGTGGTGTGCGTCGCGGAGCTCGTGCGCGGGGCTCTTGCCGACGCCGGCCTCGCAGGCGCCGTCAAGACGAGCGGGGCCAAGGGCCTGCACGTTTTCGTGCCAGTGGCGCAGCCCACGAGCGGCGAGGAGATCGCCGCGGCCACGCGCGCGCTGGCCGCGTGCGCCGAGCGCATCGACCCGCAACTGGCCACGACCGCCTTTGTCCGCGAGGAGCGGGGCGGCAAAGTGTTCCTCGACGCCACACGCGCCGGCGGCGCGACCGTGGTCGCGGCCTACAGTCCGCGGATCCGACCGGACGCGCCGGTGTCGTTTCCGGTCTCGTGGGACGAGCTGGACCGCGTGAGCCCGACCGACTTTACGATCCACACGGTGCCGGCACTGCTCCGGGGCGGTAACCCGTGGGCCGACAGCCTGCCCGAGCCCCAGTCGCTGCCCGCCGACCTGATCGCGGAGGGCCGTGCGATCCCGGTCGCTCGCGTGCAAGCGATGCACGAGGGCCAGCGCCGCGCCCGCGCACAGCGGGGACGCGTATAGAGCAGGGCTTCTCAAATCGAAGAGTTCAAAACTGCTTCAGCGCGCCTCGGACAATCGTTGCCGCGATGAGCGGCGCTCCGGGGCGGTACATCAGGTGAAGGTGCGACGGCGCGCTTAGGAGGACCGCGTCAGC
Source organism: uncultured Solirubrobacterales bacterium (assembly GCA_963824755.1). Lineage (GTDB taxonomy): Bacteria > Actinomycetota > Thermoleophilia > Solirubrobacterales > Solirubrobacteraceae > Palsa-465. The sequence continues at coordinate 795,187 of CAWGQT010000002.1, forward strand.
GCGGGCACCGGGCCTAAGGCGGCCGAGGTCACCGCGCTGGAGCGCGCGCGCACCGCCCAGCGTTGCCGCTTGCAGAGCCTCATCGGCGGTCATCCGCATCTCCCGGACCGCCAACGCGAGACAAAAGGCCATCGAGGTGGTGTAGCTGGAACCTGGGTTGCAATTGGTGGCCAGCGCCACCGTCGCGCCGGCGTCGAGTAGGCGCCTCGCATCTGGGTATGGCTGCCGGGTCGAGAAGTCGGTGGCGGGGAGAAGCGTCGCGACCGTCTCCGAGGAGGCCAGGGCGGCAACGTCCTCGTCGGTCGTGTGCGTGCAGTGATCGACGGACGCCGCACCGAGCTCGACCGCGAGCCGTACGCCGGGTCCGGGCCCGAGCTGATTGCCGTGGACCCGTAGCCCGAGGCCGGCCGCTGCACCCGCCTCGAGCACGGCTCGTGACTGATCGGCGTCGAATGCGCCCCTCTCGCAGAAGACGTCGATCCAGCGTGAGTGCGGTGCGCATGCCGCCAGCATCGGTCCGCACACGAGCGAAACGTATTCATCGGGGCGGTCGTCGTACTCGGCCGGAATCACATGTGCGCCGAGGAAGGTCACGTCGTCGGTGAGCTCGGAGGCGATCACGCAAAGACGCTGCTCACCTTCGACATCGAGCGCGTAACCGGATTTGATCTCCACGTGGGTGACTCCCGCGCGCAGGGCCTCCTCGCGGCGGGCCAGCGTCAGCGCCCGCAGCTGCTCGCTCGTGGCGGCGCGTGTGGCATCGACGGTGACGCGTATCCCGCCCGCCTCGTACGGACTGCCCGCCATCCGGGCGACGAACTCCTCGGCTCGGTCGCCGGCGAACACCAGGTGCGTGTGACTGTCGACGAATCCTGGGATCACGCAGCGGCCGGCGGCGTCCAGGCGCTCGTCGCCGGGAACGCCCGCGCGTTCGATCGCCGCGATCCGCTCGCCCTCGATCACTAGTGCGGCATCGCGAACGAGGCCGAGCGGCCCGTCGCCCAGGGACGGCTCGTTCGTGATCAGCAACCCGATGTTGTCGACTACGAGCGCGGGATCGCCTCCTCGAGCGCGCCCGGGACGTTGATCGACACGTGCCGACCGTCGCGCACGATGAAGCGGCCGTCGACGACCACGTCGCTCACATCGGCGGCCGCTGCCGCGAACACGAGGCCGTCGATCAGTGCCTCGTCGCTTACGCCCGCGAGTCGGACAGTGTGCGTCCGGATCGCTACGAGGTCGCAGGGTGCTCCGGGCTCGATCACGCCGCCGGCCGGCCAGCCGAGGCTCTTGTAGCCACCTCGCGTCGCGGCCTGAAGCAGCCCCGCGCCGGAGTGAAGACCGCGCACGCCGCTCGCGAGGCGCTCGTCGAGCTCGATCGCGCGGGCTTCTTCGAGCGGCTCGATGATCGCGTTTGAGTCGGTGCCGACCGCCAGCGTCGCACCTGCGTCGCGTAACCCTGCCGCCGGCCCGATTCCGTCGGCGAGATCGCGCTCGGTCGTCGGGCAGAGGCACACATGTGCGCCGGCGCCGCCGAGCAGCGCGATGTCCTCGCCGGAGAGGTGGGTGGCGTGCACGGCGGTGAACCGCTCGCTCAGGGCACCCTCGAAGTGGAGCAACGCCGTGGGTGTCGCGCCATAGACCTCGAGGCAGGCCTGATTCTCGGCGCGCTGCTCTGAGACGTGAGCGTGCAAAGGCCGGCCACGTGCGTCGGCCCACCGCGCGACGGTGGCCGCCTGCTCGGGCTGGACGGCGCGCATGCTGTGGATGGCGGCGCCGATCTTGGCCAGCGGCGCCGGACGGAGCTCGGCGACGCGGGCCCCCCAGGCCTCGACGTCGGCGTCGAAGAACCGCTGCTGGACGGGGTCGGGATCGATCCCGCCGTGGAGGTAGCAGGCGTCGAGCAGCGTGAGCCGGATCCCGGCATCTCCTGCGCCCTGGATGAGGGCCTCGCCCATCGCGTTGGGATCCTCGTACGGAACGCCAGCCGTACCGTGATGTACGTAGTGAAACTCGCCCACGAGCGTGATGCCGGCGAGTGCCATCTCGGCGAATGTCGCCCGGGCCAGCGCCAGCATCGAGTCGGGGTCAAGCGTCCCCGCGAGAGCGTACATCTGACGGCGCCAACTCCAGAACGAGCCGCCGTCGCCGGCATGCGTCCGGCCCCGCAGCGCTCGCTGGAACGCATGGGAGTGGGCGTTGGCGAAGCCGGGGATCACGAGCCCTCCCAGGCGCTCCGCCCCGCGAGGAGGGGCGGCGATGCCGCCGCGCACAGCGTTGATCTTCCCTGCGTCGAGCTCGATCACCACGCCGTGCTCGACCGCACTCCCACCCAGCCATGCGCGCTCGCACCAGATCATCGGCGCACGTACGGCGCGACACTTCGCAGCCACTCGTCTTGCCGGTGGCGCTCGAACTGCTCCCAAGTGCAGAAGCTGGCTGGATCGCTCACCCGGTCCAGGAACAGCACGCCGTCGAGATGGTCGACCTCGTGCTGGAAGGTTCCTGCGGTTAGCCCCTCGGCCACAACGTCTGCGGGCCTGCCCGCCCGGTCGAGGAACCGCACCCTTACTCGCAGCCATCGCTCCACGTCCCCGCGAAGACCGGGCACCGACAGACAGCCCTCGTTGATCCGGAGCTTCTCGTCGGACAGCGGCTCGATCTCGGGGTTGATGATCACGGTCAGCGGGACGACCGGCTTGTACGCGTAGCGGGTCCGCGCATCGACCTCGACCACCGCGATGCGCTTGAGCAAGCCGACCTGGTTGGCTGCCAGTCCCGCCCCGCCGGCGTCCCGCCGCAGTTCGATCAGCTCGTCAATGAACCGCTGCGTATGCGGCGTTGCCAGCTCCTCGAGCGAGACCTCCTCGGCCCGCCGGCGCAGGACCGGATCTCCCACTGTGGTGATGTTCACGGAGCCATCGGGATACGCACGCCCCGCTCCTCCGCGACCGCGAGCGCCCGCTCATACCCCGCGTCGGCGTGGCGCATGACGCCGGTGCCTGGGTCGGTGGTCAGCACGCGCTGGAGCTTGTGCGCCGCCGGCTCGCTCCCGTCCGCGACGCACACCATCCCGGCGTGGATGGAGCGGCCGATCCCGACGCCGCCGCCGTGATGGATCGATACCCATGTCGCGCCCGCGGCTGTGTTCACAAGGGCATTCAGCAGCGGCCAGTCCGCGATCGCGTCCGACTCGTCCGCCATCCCCTCGGTCTCCCGGTAGGGCGAGGCGACAGATCCCGAGTCCAGGTGGTCGCGCCCGATGACGATGGGCGCGCTGAGCTCCCCCGATGCGACCATCCGGTTAAACCGCAACCCCAGGCGCGCGCGTTCGCCGTACCCGAGCCAGCAGATCCGCGCCGGGAGCCCCTGGAACGCGATTCGCTCAGAGGCGTGGTGGATCCAGCGGGCGAGCGGCTCGTCGTCGGGGAACTCGTCGAGCACCGCCCGGTCGGTCGCGGCGATGTCCGCCGGATCACCGGACAGGGCCACCCAGCGGAACGGGCCCCGGCCCTCACAGAACTGCGGGCGAATGTACGCGGGCACGAACCCCGGGTAGGCGAATGCCCGCTCGAAGCCGCCCAGCCGTGCCTCGGCTCGCAGCGAGTTGCCGTAGTCGAATACCTCGCTACCCGCGTCCATGAAGCCGACCATCGCGGCGCAGTGAGCTGCCATCGACGCCCGCGCCCGGCGCACGTACTCGTCCGGATCACGGGTGCGCAGCGCGCGCGCGTCCGTCAGCGACATCCGTCCCGGCACGTAGCCGTTCAGCGGGTCATGGGCGCTGGTCTGATCGGTCACGATCTCGGCCTCGAACCCGCGCCGCAGCAGCTCTGGCAGCACGTCGGCAGCGTTCGCACAGAGTCCGATCGAGACGGCGCGGCGCTCGCGCCTTGCGGCCTCGCAACGAGCGACCGCGTCCTCGAGCGATCCCGAGGCCTCATCGAGATACCGCGTCTGCAAGCGACGCTCGATTCGCTCCTGATCGACCTCGACGCATAGCGCGACGCCGCCGTTCATCGTGATCGCCAGCGGCTGCGCGCCCCCCATCCCCCCGAGCCCGGCGGTCAGCGTCACGGTCCCTGCAAGCGATCCGCCGAACCGCCGGCGCGCGATCTCCGCGAAGCACTCGTACGTCCCCTGGACGATTCCCTGCGAGCCGATGTAGATCCACGAGCCCGCGGTCATCTGCCCGTACATCGTCAGCCCCATCGCCTCCAGGCGCCGGAACTCCTCCCAGGTCGCCCACTCGGGCACCAGGTTCGAGTTCGCGATCAGCACCCGCGGTGCCCACTCATGGGTGCCGAAAACGCCCACCGGCTTGCCCGACTGCACCAGCAGCGTCTCATCGCCGCCGAGACCCCGCAGCATCCGCACCAACGCGTCGAATGCCGCCCATGACCGCGCCGCCCGTCCCGTGCCTCCGTATACGACCAGCTCGGCTGGGTTCTCAGCGACCTCCGGATCGAGGTTGTTCATCAGCATTCGCATGGCCGCCTCTTGCGGCCAGCCCTTGCAGGACATCGAGGACCCCCGCGGTGCGCGGACCTCGCGCGCGCTCACGCGAGATCTCCGATCACGGATTCGACCGCCTCGAGCAATGCGCCGGACAGAACCAGCTCCTCGACTGCCGACAGCTCAGGGGCCATCCACCGGTCCGGCCCGGGGCCAGGCACCACGGCTCGAACCGCCTCGAGCGCCGCGCCGGTTCCTGCTGCGGCGCTCAGCGGCGCCCGCAGGTCAAGGGCTCGCGCGGCGCACATCAGCTCTACGGCCAGGATCCTGGCCAGGTTCCTGACTGCAGTCCTCAGCTTCCGCGCGGCACCCCAACCCATCGACACGTGGTCCTCCTGCATCGCGCTCGTGGGCAGCGAATCGACGCTCGCAGGCGCCGCCAGTCGCCGGTTCTCCGCGACCATCGCGGCCTGCGCATATTGCGTGAGCATCAACCCCGAGTTCACGCCGGGATCATCTGCCAGAAACGGCGGCAGCCCGTGCGAGCGCGTAGCGTCGAGCAGCCGATCGGTCCGCCGCTCCGCGATCCCACCCACCTGCGCCACCGCGATCGCCAACAGGTCGCACGCGATCGCCACCGGAGCCCCGTGGAAGTTCCCGCACGACTCGACTCGACCTTCCGGCAGCACCATCGGATTATCGATCGCCGAACCCAGCTCCCGGTCCGCCGCACCCTCGGCGTATGACAAGGCATCCCGCGCAGCCCCAAGAACCTGCGGTGCACAACGCAGCGAATATGCATCCTGCACGCGGGGGTCGCCAAACCGATGGGAAGCCACGATCTCCGACCCGGTGAGCATCGCGCGCAGGTTTCGCGCGCTCAACGCCTGGCCTGGCTGTGGCCGCAAGGCGACCAGGTCCTCGGCGAAAGCGCGATCGGTCCCGAGCAGCGCCTCCACGGACATCGCCGCCGCCACATCGGCAACCCGCAGCAACGCCCCTAGATCGAAACACGCCAGCACCAGCATCCCCAGCAACCCATCGGTCCCGTTGATCAGTGCGAGTCCCTCCTTGGCCGCGAGCTCCACCGGCTCGATCCCGGCCGCGGTGAGTGCCTCGGCAGCCGGCCGCCGGACCCCGTCCGGGCCATCGACCTCCCCCTCGCCGATCAACGCCAGGGCACAATGCGCGAGCGGCGCCAAATCGCCGCTGGCCCCGAGTGACCCGTACTGGGGCACGACCGGTGTCAAGCCCGCATTCAGCAGCGCGACCAACCCCTCCGCCACCAACGGGCGGGCACCCGAGAACCCCATCGCCAACGAGCGCGCCCGCAACAACATCATCGCCCGCACCACTTCGCGCTCCACCGGTGGGCCCATCCCAGCCGCATGCGAGCGCACGAGCGCGCGCTGCAACTCCGCGCGCCGCTGCATCGGGATCCTCACCGTGGCCAGGGAACCGAACCCGGTCGTCACCCCGTACACCGGCTCGCCCGAATCCGCGAGCGCCGCGACGACTGAAGAGGTGATCAGCATCCTCTCCCGGGCGCGTGCAGAGAGGACGGCAGTGGCGTCCTCGCGCGCCACTGCGACCACGTCGCGATCGGTCACCGCGTCGCCGTTCAGCTCAACGATCACATGGGCACCGTAGCGGGGCTTCGTGGTCAGGGCATGCCGCTCACGCCTGTCGGAGTGAACGCACCCCCGCGCCGACGGCGACGACGGCGCCCAGCCCTACCCTTCACCGCGTGCGTCTCGAAGGCATCCAGACCGGAGACATCGTCGAGGTCGATCGGCTCGGCCGTCGCTTTCATGCCGTAGTGACTGGAACCGCTCAGGGCCGCCTATCCGTTCAGCCGCTCGACCGTCGCGTCACTTACCGGACCTGTCGTGGGCATGACGTCGTGGCGCACTGGGCCAAGCGTGGCCGGCCGCGAGCGACGGACGAGCCGCTCGAGTCGTCGCCACTTCAGCTCGAGCTCGATACAACACTCCGCACTGAGCCAGGCCCGAGCGACGCGAGTCCGGTCAATCCACATGATTGATGACGGAGCGGCGAACGAAATGGCGGCCGCCGCTCACCAACACCCTGGTGTAGTCGACGCGAACAAATGCCTCGACTCGCGAGCAGCATGCTTCCCTGCTGACACCAACGACCGAGTGTCTCAGGAGCAGCACGGTGGCCCTGTCACGAGAGACGTCGAAACGCCCGCCCTTGCGAAGTCGGCCGTTGCCACCGCCCTGCGAGCGTCAGTCGCTCAACTCACATCACATCTCGGGATGGAGGCAAAGCGTGCCAGCTCCTTGCGCCACCGCGAGGATGTGCCAAGGAATCCCCCCGGCTCGATCCATCGGGAATGAGATCACGCTGGTGGAGTCCGGGGCGAGCAGCGCGAATCGCTGCCTGAAATCCGGCGCGAACCGGCGGAGATAGACCCTGACCGGTGCAGCCCCGGTGATGGAGACCAGCACCGAGCTGCCGGGAAAGACTCGCGCCACGGCCGCTGCGGAGGTCGTGGACGTGTTGCTCGCCCGGCACCCGCTCGTGGGAGCGCTGGGATCCGCGGTCAATCGTTCAGCCCCTACCAGCGCGGTATCCGCCCGCCGGCGCAGGGCAAATCCCGCCCTCGAAAGCGCTCGCAAGCTGAATGCCGGTGAGCCCAGGACGCGCGCCGCCGCCAGATACGGTCCGGCGACGATCGCCGGAGTTTGGGGGTCTGGCCGGAACGTCGGCTGCACGATGCGGCTGGCAATCTCGACCGCCGTGAGCGACGCGCGGACCCGGTCGTCGGTTGCCCGCAGACTCCTCTCGGTCGTTCTCATGACGTCGACGTTCGTGATCAGCGCACCGGCTGCGAGCAGCGCTGCTACCGCGAGCCATACGCCCGACAGTCCGGATCCGAGCCGTACTTCGCCCGCGATCAACCAGACGAACACGGCACCGGGGAAGAGGTAGCGGCTGGTGTCCAGGTTGCGGAAGCCTGACCGCTGAAGCGCGATCAGCACCCAGAACGTGAGGAGTCCCACGACCGCCGCGAGCAATAAGGGTGTCGGTGCCCGCCGCCCGGTACGGCGCCAGGAGATCGCGAATGTGGCGAACACTCCGATCGCAATCAGTGGCGCCCAGGCGCTGTCCACGGTCGTGGCCGAGATCGTGCGTTTGCCCGCCATCGCAGCCGCGAGGTTGGTGACGGCGCCGGCGACGAGCTTCGGCGCGGACACCACAGCGTGAACTGTTATCGGTTGCGATCCGCCCCACCCCACGTACCACACGAGGAACACCATCAGCGGGACCGCGACGATCCAGAACCTGCGCAGCGGATCACGCTGGGCGAGCAGCAACACGAAGCTCGCCGCAAGGAATGCCAGGCCGACGCCCGATGAAGCGATCGAGAACACGAGCAGGACCGCGGCGAGGACGTCCGAGCGCCGATCCTCCAGCAGGATCAACGCGCCGAGCCCACCGGCAACGGAGCCCAGAAACGCGATCTGCAGCGGCCACAAGAGATCCTCGGCTGCCGTCCCCATGAACAGCAGCAATGCCGTCGGCACCAAAGCCAGCCACGCCCCCAAACGACGCCGCACCAGGACGTACAAGAGAACGCCGCATACAAGGGCCACCGCGACGCCGACCGCCCGGAAGGGCGTGTAGTCGCTGATGCCGACCACTGCGAACAGGAACCTGTAAACCGCCATCGGAAACAGAACGAAGTGGTCGTTGTACGGATGCAAGAAGCTATCGATCCCACCCTTGCGGAGGTGCTCGATCCACACCCACTCATCTGCGTAGAACGTGAGATGACGCCCGGCGTACATCAGGAACGCGCCGGCCGCGACGACAAGCAGGATCAGCACGGCCGTGGCGGGCTCGAGGCGCCCGACGCGGCTCGGCGCACTACGCCTCGGGGCGGCGACGGTCACTTGCATCATGGCGCAGGTTTCCCGGCGTGGTCGTCGCCGACCCAAGAACACAAGCGTGGTCCATCCGCGACCGCAGCTGCCGATAACCAGAACGCGCGCTCAGACGCAACGACTACAAAGCCACAGCGCGGCGCGAAGGCAGACCCACTCCGCACATTACGATAAACGAGACCCGGCCAGCGAAAGTTGCGCACGCCCAAGCAACCACCAGTGAGCCGAGCTACCGCTCACGCCGGGCGTGCTCCTCACGGGGCGGCATCGCCGCAGGTGCAAGCCCGACCTCGCACCCGCCAGCGGGACGATCGACAACAACGCGACGCAGCCGGCGCTCGCCTGCGCCGCGGTCTGCCGCCTGGTTTATGAGGACAACACGAACACTCAGCTCGACTCGTGGACCCCGGGCCAGGCGCGCCCGACTGCGATCGCGAGCGACAGCCAAGGATTGAGCGATCCGACCGCCGGCTACACCACCGATGGGCGACTGTGGGTCACCTGGGCAGAGCCCCACAGCGACCGGCTGCTGGCCAAGCTGGGGAACGCGAGCGGCGCCGGCAGCAGCCCAATCGTCCTCCAGACCCCATCCGGCTATAACGCCGTGCTGAACACGGCCTCGACGGTTGACGGGACACAGCTCGTGCTCGCCACCAGCTGGAAATCGGACAGCAGCACCCCCACCACTGCGGTGTTCGCAACTGTCGTCAACGTCGGCCGATAGGCGCCAGCCGGGTCCCGCTCTACGGCGGTGCGGCTCGTTCATGGACTCCCCTTCGCGCTTGGCGTCGCGGAAGTGTCCAACGACGTCGTCGTCCCGCCCGGCTTGGACGAGCCCAGCTGTCCAAGCCGGTCTTGACGGGCCTCTTCGCGCGTGAAGTTCGCATGTCAATCATCAGCTGGCCTCATCGTGAGCGCGGCCGATGGCGCCGTGAGTGGGATGCCAAGGGCACGGGCCGGGCTCGGTATCGCGTGTGCGGCGCTTGGGCGCGTGCGCGTAGGGATGATGGAAGACGTCGAGCGCTCGTGTTCCGTCTGGGACTGGCAGCTCGAAGGCGTCACCGGTCTTGGTGTCGTGGACCGCTACGGATACGCGGGCGTCGTGGGGGTGCCAAAGCAGGCGGACATGGATCCCGTCGCTAGTGCGGCTGTCGAGCTCGCGCGTGATCGTCCCGTTCCCTGCTTGGGGGAGGGCCGGATGGGCCGGGCCGAGGTATGTGACGTGTGGATAGAACATGCTGCTGCTCCTGATTGTTGACTTTGTCAATACGACGCAGCGTGAACGCGCATTTGGACACGGGTCGTGGGGCCGAAGGCGAATCGCAGCTCCGCACGCTCTGGTCGTCAGCGCGGGCGACCGCAATGGCGCAAAAGTCCGGGTCGGCCCTGCTGTCCGGATCGTTCCGGACGGGCGCTGCCACGAACCCGTATCGGTGGGGAGAGTCCTGCTTTGGCACGCTACGATCGCACCCTGAGCGGCGCCGGAAACGGAAAGGACCCGGCTCAGTGGAAGACGCGAAAAGGGCGGACGACGGAGACACAACAGACGTCGACCCGAGTCTGGCCTTGCATCGGCCGAACGCGGATCCGCGGCCGGCCGCTGTCACCTTCGTAACGACTGAGCACTTCACGCTCCAGAGTGCGCGGGCGGCCACGATCGCCGAGTCGACTGGCCGCGCCAGCATGTTTTTGATGGCCGTGTCCGGCGGCCCAGTGGCACTGGGATTGATTGCGACCGCGAGCCGGGTCGGAACCGCCTTTTACGCCTTCGGGCTCATTGTCCTTCCCACGCTTACGTTTGTCGGGTTGGTGACGTTCCAGCGGGCCCTGCAGTCCGGACTTGAGGATCTGGGGTATGCGCGTCGTATCGCCCTGTTACGCGGCTACTACTTCGATGAGGCGCCGGAGCTCAATGCGTACCTGATGAGCGTCCCGGGACCGGAGCGCCTTCGCGTGCTGGGATTGGGTGAGGGGCGCTGGCAGGCATTCCGATCGGTCGCGGCCATGGTGGCGGTAATTACGGCCGTGCTGGCGGGCTCCGCTGTCGGGCTGCTCGCCGCGGTCGCTTCGGAGCACTCGCTGGCGGCCGCGCTGGTCGCGGGCGGTGTGGTAGCCCTCGGGGCGCTCGCCACACTGATGCGCATCCAACAATCCGGCTGGGACCGTGCCACGTCCGCGCCGGTCAGCTTCGATGCAGACGACCCGCGACGTGCGAAGCGCTAGTGGGCAGCGCATCGGCGTTGACCTGATCGCGTGTCTGGCGCTTCGACTGACTGCCGATTCATGACCCGTCGCCAATGGGCCTGATTGTCAGCTGGGGACGTAGGTGAGGATGACCGAGCTGTTGGCGAGCTTCCGGACGTCGGTGAGCGTTAGCTCCAGAGACGCGGTGTCGACGTCTTCGAACAGACGCTGGCCGGTACCGGCCACGACGGGCATGACCCAGAGGCGGAGTTCGTCGACGAGGCGTGCGCGCAGGAGTGTGTCGTCAACGCGGCCGGTGCCCATCTTGAACAGGTCCTTCCCAGGCTGGGCCTTCAGCTGCTCGATGGCGCCGACGATGTCAGGTCCGAGGAGAGTGGCGTTCCACGTCACCTCGCTTAGCGTTCCGGAGGCGACGTATTTGGGTATTGCGTTGATCTGGTCGATGTAGGCGTCGCCGGTGGGTGCACCCCAGTTCTCCCGGAAGAACTCGTAGGTCACCCGACCCAGGACCAAGGCGTCGAACTTTTCCAGCTCCTCCTTAGCCAAGCACCTGGATTCCTCGTCGAACGGAGACCAGCGGTCCGGGGAACCGATCACACCGTCGAGAGACACCAGTGTGGATTCGATGAGCTTGCGCATGACTTCTGTCCTCCTGTGTCGTGTGGCCTGGGCTCCGGCGACGCCTTCGTTGTACCGGCGTGGGCTGTGCGGGTCCGCCGGCGGGAGGCTGGGTGTGTGGGTCGCGCCGGCGGATGGTGGGGGGTCATTGGTTGAATGTGTGGTAGTCGCCGATGAGTTCGGGTTTGCTGAAGGCGGCGGGTTGTTCGTGGATCTCTTTCGCGGCGGTTGTGAAGGCTTGGAAGGAGGCCAGTTCTCCTAGGCCGGTGGTGCTGCCTTCGTCGGTGTATAGGTGGATGAATTGGCGGGAGTCGGGGATATGGAGGACCGCGTAGCGCAGTCCTTGTGGTTGTGTGTGTGCGAGCTCGTCGAAGACGGCGCGTACGAGCGCGGCGTTTTCCTGTTCGCGTCCGGGTTTGACGGTGTAGGTGACGAGGGTGTGGGGCATGGTTGGCTCCTGGCTGGTTGTTGTTGGGTGGTTGGTTGGTGCTCGGGTGGGTTAGCTCGAGGGTGCGAGGGCGGGCTGCGGCTCGCGGAGGGTGGTTTCGCTGATCGCGTCTGGGAGCTCGTTGCGGCGTACGAGCGCGAAGATCGCGGGGACGGCGAGCAGGCCGATCGCGCCGAGCACCCAGAACGCTTCTTGGAACCCTCCGGTCAGCGCCGCGGGGGCGTGACGGCCGGCGTGCAGCAGCGTTTGGGTGTGGCCGGCGGCGACGCTCGAGGCGATCGCGATCCCGATCGCGCCGCCGAGCTGCTGGGAGCTGTTCAGCAGCCCTGAGGCGAGCCCGGCGCGGTGCTGCTGGACGCCGGCGAGCGCGGCGATCGAGATCGGGATGAACGCGAACGCTGTGCCAGCGCCGGCGACCATGAACGGTCCGAGCAGGTCCGCGCCGAAGTGGCCGTGGACGGGCACCTGGGTCGCCCACAGCGCCCCGGCGCCGATCAGCGTCATCCCGACCGCCATCACGATCCTCGCCCCGCCGCGGGTCACCAGCGCCTGGGAGAGCCCCGCGAGCGCGACCGACGTCAGTGACGCCGCCAGCCACGCGACACCGGTCTGCAGCGCGCTGTAGTGCAGCACCTGCTGCATGTACAGGGTGCCGACGAAGATGAACGCGTAGAAGCTGCCGCCCAACAGGAGCCCGGCGACGTTCGCGCCCGACAGCGTCCGCAACCGGAAGATCGACAGCGGCAAGATCGGATCGCTGACCCGACGCTCGATGACCAAGAACACGCTCAACAGCGCGACGGCCGCAGCGAACACACCGATCGTCCTCGTCGCGCCCCACCCGTACTGCGGCGCCTGGGAGATCGCGTCCACCAGCACCACCAGCCCGCCGGTCCCCGCGAGCGCGCCGGCAGCGTCGAACTTGCGTCGCGCCGCCTCCAGCCGGCTTTCGGGCACGATCCGCGGCGCCAACAACAACGCGGCCACCCCGATCGGAACGTTGAGATAGAAGATGTACTGCCAGCCGGCGTACCGCGTCAAAAACCCCCCGGCGATCACTCCGACGGTCGCGCCGCCGGCGCCCAGCCCGCCCCAAATCCCGAGCGCCTTGTTGCGCTCCGCGCCCTCCGCGAACATGTTCATCACGATCGACAGGGCGGCCGGCAGCATGATCGCCGCCCCGACCCCCTGCACCGCCCGCGCCGCGACCATGAACCCCGCACCCCTCGCCAGCGCAGCAGCCAGCGACGCGACGGTGAACAAACCGAGCCCGACCATCAGGATCCGGCGGCGGCCGAGCAGATCAGCGGCCCGCCCACCGAGCAGCAAAAACCCCCCGAACGTCAGCGCGTACGCGGTCACCACCCACTGCAGATCGGTCTCAGAGAAACGCAGATCGCGGCCGATCGTCGGCAACGACACGTTGACGATCGTCAGATCAATGACCGTCATAAAGAACGACACCGCCAGCAGCGCGAACGCCCGCCAACGATTGATATCGGATGATCGAGACCTCATCGCAACCTCCAGTCGTGTGCTCGCCGCCTCCCAGAGACGACCTCACTAACCCGACGCAACCCGAACCACGATTTGGACACCCCGCCCAAAAATCCTGAACGCGCCGCAGCGCGGTCTCGACGTCGGTTTTCGATTCGTGGATCGACACAGGGCCGATCCCGCGCACCGGATCAAGCGGATAACCGACGACCTGGCGACGCTCGGGTTGCTGCGGTCCCGACAAGCAGCATGCCATTCTCCTCGGCCGCAAGGCAGAGCCGGGCGGCAGGGCAGGCGACCGCGTTGATCCCTGTGTGGATGCTGAGCGTCCGCTTCCAGATCGGGTTCGCTGCGCCCCGGTTGGATGACTGGAACAGCTGGATCACTACGAACGCAGGTGGGCCATCCTTTGGGACACCGGCGGCGAAGCACATCTGCGATGAGGGGCACCAGACGCCGATGACCGCCCCAGCCGGCTCGAGATTGACCTGGGGCGCCGCCGCGGCCTCGCCGAGGACAAGCATCTGACCGGACTAGAGCTGGGAGAGCACGCAGAGGTCAACCGACGGGCAAGCCAAGGACCCATAGGACTGGGAGGCGGGTTGCTCCCCGCCGCCCCAGGTGCCGCTGCCAGTCGGATCGTCGCTGACCAGGATGGTGCCGGCCCAGGAGCCTTTTGACGCGAGCTCGATGATCGCTTCCGCGGCCGCACCCGAGCCCGCGGTCCAGCCAATGCCCGAACCCGCGGTGGCCTGCCGCGGCACGCCCGGTCGCGTCTTTCATCCGGCCGTCCCTACAACCGGACGCCGGCTCATCCCACCAGCAGGGTGCGGAGCTCGCCAATGAGGTTGCGGATGGTCGCACGCGGCTTGTCGCTGAGCGCCACCACCGCGACCCCTTCGCACATCGCGCCGAGGATCAGGGAGGCCAGGATGGTGGGGTTGCGACCGGGCAGGCGGCCGTCGTCCACTGCCGCCTGGAGCCCCGCTCTGAGCACAGCGAAGGAGTGGGGCGCTTCGATCTGGCGCATGCGCTCCCAGCCGAGCAAGATATTCAGCCCTGATGCGCCGGCACCTGAGCAGGTGGCGGAGCACGAGCGCGCCGACTCGCGATTCACAGTCCTAGCCACCGTCAGCGACGGCGAGGTTGAGCGCCGGACGACGGTGCGCGGCCGCGACATCTACGGCGTCACGGCGCCGATGATCGCCGCGGCGGCTCGGGCGCTGTCGGCCGAGCCCATCCAGATCCCGCGGGAGAACTATCAGCTCAACCAAGACGAGAGGGACGCGATCGCGGCCGCCGTGACCGCACGGCAGCCCACCGCAGGGACGACACAGGCCCTCTGTGATCGCCGAGTTCGCCCGCAGCGGGTAGGTCCGGACACCGGCCGAGCATGAAGTTCACCTCGCGCGCACGACAGAACCGCCAGTTGCCCGGGTCCACGTCATCGATCTCGCAGCCGAGACGTCCCGGTACCACGCACCCGCTCGCGGCACCTCACGACCGTCGGGAGGGGCTGGTCTTTGATGGGCCCTCCGCGAAAGGGCAGGCGATCGAGGCCCTCTCCCGGCGGCGGTCGAGGCAACCCTAGGTTGACCTATCAGCAAAGGTGCGCGCTGTGATCAGGCGCGAATCCAGGGCTCGATTCGGTTACGCCCCAACCGGTCGTGCAGGCGGCGCAGTGGTAGGGGTGACCACCAGTTCGCGCTGCCGAGTAGCCCCATCAGTGCGGGTACGAGGAGCGCGCGGACGACGAACGCGTCGATCAGGACCGCGACCGCCGCGCCGACGCCGAGTTCCTTGAGGAACACGAGTTGGCTCGTCGCAAACGCTCCGAGCGCGACAGCAAGAAGGATCGCCGCGGCGGTCACTATCGCGCCGGTGCGTTGCAGCCCAACGGCGACGGCGTCCGCGTTGGCGAGACCATGGTCGTGGCCCTCCTTAATCCGGGCGAGCAGAAACACGCCGTAGTCGGTCGAGAGGCCGAACACGATCGCGACGAGAACGAGAAAGTCGGTTTGCTCGATCCCCGCGGGCTTGGCGAACCCCAGCGGCCCTGTGAGGTTTCCGTCTTGGAAGATGAGCACGAGGATGCCGGCGGTCGCCGCGGTAGTGAGCAGGTTCATCAGCAGCGCCTTGACCGGGAGCACCACGGAGCCGGTCATCAGCCAAAGAACGCCAACCGTGAGCACGATGAGGAGCGCTATCGCGATCGGCAATGTTCGCGAGGTCGCCGTGTGCTGGTCGATCAGATCGGCCGTCGCACCACCGACTGCCACGGGATACGGCGCCGGCTGTGCCCGGATCGTGGTCACAGTCGTTTGCGACCGTTGTGTGATCGGCGTACCACGCGCATCGATGTCGATTTCCCAGGTGTCACGGCCCAGGTCGCGCGGCGCTGAGACGTGGTACACGCCCGACACCCGTTGTAGTCCGGCGGCGTAGCTTTGGATCGCCGGGCCGGCGTCGGTGGGGGCGCTGACCGCGATTATCGCCGGCGTGGAGTCCGCGCCCGGGAAGTCCCGGGCAATCGCGTCTGAGACTGTGCGCGCGCTCTTTCCGGCCGGCAGCACGGACGCGTCGATTCCGCTCCAGCGGATCCCGAGCGCGGGAGTGGCGACGAGCAGGAGCGCGGCGGCGGCGAGCGCTGCGACTACGCCGGGGCGCCGCATCACGGCCCGCGCGAGGCGATACCAGCGACCGTCGCCCTTGGGCCCGGGCGTCACCTTCCCGAGCCGCCGTCCCATCAGCATTAGCAGCGCCGGCAGGAATACGACGGTCGCGGCCGCCGCGAGGAGCGCGACCACCAGTCCACCGAGCCCCATCGAGATCAGGAAGCGCTGCGGGAACACTGTCAGGCACGCCATCGCTGCCGCCACCGTCACCGCGCTGAACACCACCGTGCGCCCGGCGGTCTGCATCGTTCTACGCACGGCCGAGGGGACGTCGGCGCCCGGGCCGAGCTCCTCGCGGAAACGTGAGACGCAGAACAGGCTGTAGTCGATCGCCAGCCCGAGACCGAGACCGATCACCAGGTTCAGGGCGAACGGCGAGAGCGACAGCACCGAGTTGATCGCGCGCAGGACCGCGAACGCGCCGAGGACGCTGAAGCCTCCGATCGCGATCGGCAACAACGCCGCCACGCCACGGAAGACGACCACCGACAGCAGCGCGAGCAGCGGGAGCGCGAGCAGCTCCGCGACCGCGAGGGAGCTCGTCGCCAGGGAACCCGTCTGCTGGCCCGCGACCGCCGTCCCGCCGATCACCACCGCCTGGTCCCCGGCGAAGGCGCGCTGGAGGTGCTTGACGACACGGCTCTCGCTCGCCCCGGCGTGCAGCGTCGCGGCGACAAGCACCTGCCGACCGTCGCGCGACACGGCTGCAGATCGACCGGAGGGCGGCGGAATAGAGACACGCGCGATCCCCGGTTCGGCCCCCATCGTCCCAGCGACCCGCGACGCCTCGGCGCTTGAACGCGGCGCGCGCACGAGCGCGATCACCGCGGCGCTCGCCGCCTCCCCCGTCGCGCGCTCGATCCGCTCTCGCGCGCGAGTCGCCTGCGAGCCGGGATCGTCGAAGGCATTCGAAGCGTTGAAGCTGCCCGGCGCCGGCCCTCCAATCACACCAACGACCACGAATAGCAGCGCGCCGACCAGGGCCAGCAGACGCGGCCGCGAGCACGACAGGGTTGCCAAGCGCCCGAGCACCGTCACCACCGGCTCGCGGCCGGATCGTCAACCGACGAGCTTTGCGGCCAGATGCCCAGGAGGCGACCCATCCGCTTGCGCTCCGTCGTTGTCTTGAGCGTCGTGTTCTGCATACGCCAACGCTAAGCGCCAGCCGGCGATCGCACATCGGCCCAGGGGCCTCACTTGGGGTGCGACCGCAGTCGGAAACGCCGACCGCTACGGGTGCCCTGGCCCGGGCGAGACCACCCCGTGGTCGTAGGCGAAAACGATGGCCGCCGCTCGGTCGCGGACGCCGAGCTTGCCGAAGATGCTCCCGACGTGGGTCTTGATCGTCGCCTCGGCGACATACAAAGAGGCGGCGATCTCGCTGTTGGTAGCGCCGCGTGCCATCAGTCGCAGAACCTCGCGCTCGCGGTCGGTGAGCAGCTCGAGCCGCGCCGCTTCACGGTGGATAGGCGCGACGCGTCGGCGGTAGTGCTCGAGGATCCTCGGTGCGACCCCGGGATCGAACCACGCCGCGCCGGCGGCGACTGCGCGCACCGCCGCGATCAGGTCCTCCGCCGAGGAGTCTTTGAGAATGAACCCTGCGGCGCCTGCCTCCAAGGCGCCCCACAGGACCTCGTCTTCGCCGAAGGTCGTCAGCACCAGCACGGCGATCGTGTCCACCGCCCGGCGCAGTTGTGCCGTCGCCGCGATCCCGTCCATGACCGGCATCCGGATATCCATTAGGACCACATCAACTCGCAGCGCCGGCAGCTCCGCCACCGCCTGGCGTCCGTCGGCGCATTCGGCGACGACCTCGAAGCCGTCCGCCGGCGAGAGGATCCGCGCCAGTCCGCTGCGAACCATGGCTTGATCGTCAACGAGCGCGACGCGGATCATCCGTTGCCAGTCCCTCCGCTCGCCCCGCCACCCGCTGCCTGGACCGGCAGCCGGCAGCTCACCCGCCACCCCGCAGACGTCGGCCCAGCGGCGAACTCGCCGCCAAGGGCTGTCGCACGCTCCCGCATCCCGATCAGCCCGTACCGGTGTCGCGGGGGCTCGTTCGGCGGCGGGGCGAGCACCGGGCCGGTGGTCTGGGCGACGAGCGTAACGTGCCCGTCGGCCAGCTCCAGCGAGAGCGCAGTCCGCGCCATCGGCGCATGACGGGCTGCGTTTGCCAACGACTCCTGGACGATCCGATACACCGCCACGCCAACGCTCGGCGGGATCGCGGACAGGTCGCCGCAGATTCGCAACTCGACGGTCAGGCCCCCAGCCCGAGCGTGATCAACGAGCGCGGGGATCTCCGTCGCCGACGGAACCGGGGAAAGCAGCCCCGCCTCGTCATCGCTGCGCAACACCTCTACGGTCCGCCGCAGCTCCTGCATGCTGCGACGGCCCACGTCCTCGGCCGACCGCAGCGCCTCCTCGGCCGCCGCAGGGTCGCGGCGGAGCACGTGCCGAGCGCCCGTGACCTGGAGCATGACCGCAGCCAACCCGTGACCCACGAAGTCGTGGACGTCGCGGGCGATCCGACGGCGCTCCTCGAGCATCGCCCGCTCGGCCAGCTCATGGCGCGTAGCCTCGAGCGCGGACGCGAGTTGCGCCTGTCGAAAGAGAGCACGACCGATCAGCAACGGGAACGCGATCCCCAGGATCCAGATGCCTGCGGAGATCTTGCGTGGGGATTCGATCAGGCCTACCGCCACCGGCGCTGCGACCGCCAGCAGACCAAGCGCAACGGCCCCGGTGAGCGACCCAGACCAGCGCCCCACCACGAACGCGAGCACCGAAACCTCGAACAACAACGGCTGGTGGCTTCCGGAACGCTCGACCACGACGACTGGCACGACCACCCCGAGCGAGAGAACCCACAGGGGCACGCTCCCCAGGTACGCCCACACCGCGAATGCCGCGACCGGGATCGCCATCAGGATCAGATCAACGACTGACGAGGGGCTAGCCAGCGCACCCACGACCGCGACAGCAAGCGCGAAGATCGGAATTAGGAGGCGGAGCTCATCTGCTTGGGCCCACGCCCGGCCTGACTCGCCAGCCACCCCCCGGAACCTAGCGCGTCGCGGCAGCCGCAACATCACCCTGCGGAAGGAACCGCGTATCAGACCATGGGTGGAAGCCCACGCGTCGCAGGCGGACCGCCACCCTGGACGACCACGTGCTGCATTCGGCAAACCGGAGACGTGCCCGAGAGTTGCGGCGAGTGCCTCATCACGCGACGGCTGGCGTCAACCCCGGCGGGATCGCTTTGACGTTGGGCGCCGGCACACGAGTTCGTAGCGCGTGCCAAAAGCCGTCCGGGCCGGGGATACCGTCCGTCGCATGGTGGACGGGTACGCGCCAGCCCTGTGCCTCGAGGTCCTCGCTGCTCGGCCGGCAGTAATGCGGGCGCCTCGCATACCCACTACTGCTGAACTGTGCTTGCAGATAGAGCCTCGATGGAGGGACGACACGTGTCGGTGACCGTGCGCTAGCTGCCCGCCCGCGAGGTCTGGAACCGGCCCCAGATGTCGCCAAGTGCGATCTGGTCGGTCGTCGTCAGGTGGTCGAGGTACAACCTCCGTACGCCTTCCCGGTGGGTCAGCCGGGCGACTTTGATCTTCTCCTGTCCAGCCGGCGTAAGCTCGGCGTGCAGCCCGCGGCCATCGCTGCTGTCCGCCCGCCGCGAGACGTAACCGAGATCGGCGAGGCGGTCAACAAGCCGGGTGGCGCCGCTCGGACTCAGCAGGACGCGCTCGGCGATCTCGGCCATTCGCATCCGGTGGGCGGGCGCGTCGTCGAGGCAGATCAGCAGCTCGTATGCGGACAGAGTGAGACCGTGATCGGCCCGCATCTGAGCGTCGAGCTGGTGGGACACGTCCGCGTGGAGTTCGAGCATGCCGCGCCACGCAGCAAGTTCGTGCTCGGCGAACGGGGCGGTTATGGGGGACTGGGGGATCATCCGCCGTGCTTCTAGGCCGCGCCCCGCTGCGGCGCGCTCTCCGGGACCATAGGTAGACCAGGTGCCGTCGAGCATCACGTCAAGTCGGCCCTCGACGATCTCAAAACTGTCTTCAGCATTGTCGTGCACGTGCACAGGGGCTGGGTTGGTGGGGAGCGAGCCAGGCATTTGTCTCGAGAAGTTCACCATCGGTGTACTCGCCGTTGCGCACGATCTCCCAATACATATCCATGCCCGGGCGAAAGTCGATGCGCCATCGTGGTAGGGCGGTTTGCAGGGTCATGAGAAGAAGTAATCACAGGGGCTCC
>CAWGQT010000003.1:0-184293 GCA_963824755.1 uncultured Solirubrobacterales bacterium
GCCACTGCTTTGAGATGGCATCCATGCCCTGACCGGGGACGTCATCCGGACGGTTCGAGTCCGGGTCTCGCCACTGCTTTGAGATGGCATCCATGCCCTGACCGGGGACGTCATCCGGACGGTTCGAGTCCGGGTCTCGCCACTGCTTTGAGATGGCATCCATGCCCTGACCGGGGACGTCTCGCCACTGCTTTGAGCGAGGCGATCGCCGCCCACCAGAACTCGGCAACGTCCGAATCTCCCGCCCAGCCCTCACCAACAGATCGCCCCCGGGAGTCGAGCTGACGCGCTGGCGCCGATGGGCCGCGGTGACAGTGCTCATCGCACTCGCTGGCTGCGGTACCACCACGCGCGAGACAACCGCGCCCGGAGGGATCCCGGGAGCGCTGCTCGCCGAGGCGCGGCCGATCGGCCGGGGCCCGGAATTCCACCCGCCGCCGACCGGGCTCGTCATCGGACCGTGCAAGAGCACCCTGGGCGTCCGCGCCGGCGCCCACGTCGAAGTGTTCGCGCGCAACCGGGTGGTGATCATCCCCTCCGGCATCGGCACAGAGCCTCCGCGCACGTTCTCGGCCGGGCGAATAGCGACGGCCCGCTGCTTCGGCGCGCTCGCGACGATCGAGCCGACAGGGGTGGTGCTGAGCACTCCCGGCCGAACCCTTACCCTCGCCGAGCTTTTCCGCTCCTGGGGTCAGCCACTCTCGCGAACTCAGCTCGGGCCGTTCCACGCCCCCGCTGGGACCGAAGTAACCGCATATGTCGGTGGCCGGCCGTACCACGGCTCAGTGCCAGAAATCCCGCTGACCCGCCACGCCGAAATCGTGCTCGAGGTGGGACCGCACGTCCCACCCCACTCCACTTACACATTCCCGCCTAATACGTAGTCCGCGCGAGACGTGGAAACGTGAGGTACCCTCGTTTGCGATCGTGATCGCTCGCACTGATCGCCGCCGCATCGCCGGCGCCCTCGGCCGCAGCATGCTGGTTCCCGCGGCCGCGCTCGCGGTGCACCAGTTGCGGTTCATGCTCGCGTTCGGCGGCCGCGCGACCGTTGTGCTCTCGCAGCAGGGGCACGCGTATATGCACTCGCTGGTGCCGTGGATCGTGCTGTCTGTCGCCGCCGCCGCGGGGCTGTTCCTGTGGTCGCTCGGGCGCGCGCTCGGCGGCAACCGCAGGCCGACGCAATACGCCGCTTCGTTCACCGTCCTGTGGATCGTCTGCACGATCACCCTGATCGTGATCTACGCCGGCCAGGAGCTGCTCGAAGGCTTCTTCGCAACAGGCCATACGGCGGGGCTTGCCGGGGTCTTCAGCTACGGCGGCTGGTGGTCGATCCCGGCCGCGCTGTGCGTCGGCCTGGTCCTCGCGGCGGTCTTCCACGGCGCGCGATGGACCTTGGACGAGGTCGCCAGGCGCCACCGGCGCCAGGCCCCCGCCTACCAGCGCGAAAATGCCTCAGCGCCTCGGCGGCGCGACGCGCTGCCACTCCTCACGCCGCTCGCTCAAGGCGCATCTGGCCGCGGGCCACCCGCCTGACAAACCCCTCAGATCATCCCTTCTGACCGGGACGCCGCGCGCCGGGCCAAGGCCCCGCCGCACGCCGCTGCGTCCGGCAGTCCGTTCGTCAACGCGAGGTGTAAGTGAACAAGCAGCGCAGAAATAGAAAGATGCTGCGCCGCACGCGCGCAGCGATGCCCGCCGCCGTGCTCGCGGCCGCAGCCGTGCTCGCTGCCGCAGCCGTCATCGCGGGCTGTGGTTCGAGCTCCGGGAGCGCCGTGACCGTGCCGAAGATCGCTGCGGCACGGGAATTCACGCTGGGCGGATTTCAGCCGGCGACGCCCGTCGTGCCGGGTAAGCCGGTGACGGTCTCGTTCACCGTCCGCTTGCCGAACGGCACCCCGCTGACGACCTACAAGACCGGAGCCGGCCCGCATACCGGCGTGCACCTGATCATCGTCCGCAACGACCTCAAGTACATCATTCACCAGCACCCGCCGGTCGGGCCTGACGGTCTGCTCCGCCAGACCGTCACGTTCCCAGCGCCGGGCCCATACCGCGTGCTGGTCGACGTGTACCCGAATATCCCCGGCGGGCAGCCGAACTTCCAGCTGTTCCAGAAGGTGGATGTCAAGGGCCCCTACCATCCCGCGCCGCTGCCGGGATTCACCGCCGACCAGGTCGTCAACGGCTATCACATCGACATGCAGGGTCACCCGCAGTTGCACGCGGTGCAGGCCCAGTTCGTCAATGTCAAGGTGACCGATCCGCAGGGCCGCAAGGTCAACTTCGTTCCCTGGTTCGGGGCGCTCGCGCACGCGATCTTCTTCCACCAGGGATCGCTCGACTACTTCCACACGCACGTGTGCGGTGCCGGCGCGCCGAACTGCACAAGCGTGCTGGGCGCGAGCCGCGTCTCCGGCACCGCGACCGCCCCGGGCAAGCTGACGCTCGGAGTGCTGCTGCCGGTGGCCGGCACCTGGCGGCTGTTCCTGCAGATGAAACTCGGTGGTCAGATCATCACCGCGCCCTACACGCTGGAGGTCTCGTCGTGAACTCGCGCATCCGCAACTCGCTGATCGCAGGCTCGACCCTGCTCGTGGCGCTGGCGGCGCCGGCGACCGCGGCCGCTCACGCACGGGTGAGCCCCGCTGTTTCGGTCAAGGGAGAGCTGCAGCTCTACAGCCTCGCGGTACCGACCGAGAAGTCGAACCTGACTACCACGAAGATCGTGATGACCGTCCCCAATGGGTTCGGGATCGACTCGTTCGCACCACCCCCGCCCGGCTGGCACATGGTGCTGCAGCAGACCGGCTCCGGTGACAGCGCGGTCGTTCAGAAGGTGACCTGGACCGGCGGTCACACCCCGACCGGAATTGACTCGGTGTTCTCGTTCCTGGCCCAGCCGGCATCGAGCCAGACCTACACCTTCCAGGTTCAGCAGACCTACTCGGACGGCTCGATCATCAACTGGTCGGGATCGGAGTCCTCCGACTCGCCGGCGCCGACGATCCAGGTCAAGGACTCGCTCGGCGGCAGCAGCACCTCGGTGCTGACGATCATCGCGCTCGTCGTGGGGATCCTGGGACTGGCAGCCGGTGGTTTGGCGCTGGCCAGCCGTGGCTCCCGGGAGCGATCGCTGGCGTAAACAATGCGCCGCGCCACGAAATGGCTCGTGTTCGCGGCGGTCGCGATCGCCGCCGCGTGCGCGTTCCCGGCAGCCGCCTCGGCGCACGCGTACCTGGTCCGCACCGCGCCGGTCGCCAGCGGAGTCCTCAACGGCCCCCCGAAGCAGGTCGCGCTGACCTATGACGAGGCAGTCGAGCCCCGCTTCGCGATCATCTCGGTGACCAACGCGAACGGCACGCAGGAAACGACCGCGCCGGTCAGCCGCTCGCCGGCGAACCCCGACACGCTGGTGGTGCCGCTGCGTCCCAACCTGCCGGAGGGCTGGTACCTGATCTACTGGCGCGCGATCTCCGTCGACGGCCATCCCGTGCAGGGGGCATTCACCTACGCGATCGGGCCGAATCCGGGCCCAGCGCCGCAGTTCCCGGTCCCGAGCATCTCCGCCACCGCGGTCACGCCGCAGCTGCTGATCGCGCGGTGGGCGGTGTTCCTGTCGATCATGAGCGCGGTCGGGCTGTTCGTCCTGCGGACGCTGATCGCCCGCCCGGCGGTCCGGCGCGCGCACGGCGCGAACCTCAAACCGATCTCGGTCGCGTTCGTGGTCGCGAGCGTCGTCGGACTGATCGCGATCCCGGTGTACCTCGATTTCTCGATCGCCAACGACTCGCTGCGGTCTGTGTTCGACGTGGGTACGCTCGTCCCGCTGTTCCGCGTGACCGCGTTCGGCCGGGGCTACGTCGACCTCGAGATCTGCTTCGCGCTGTTCTCGGTCGCGGCGTGGGTCGCGCTGTGGGTCGACCGGCCCAACCGCGAGCGGCGCTCGGTCGCCGAGTTGGCCGCCTCGAGCGGGGCGCTTGCGGCCGGGGCAGCGGTGCTGCTGATCCCCGGCACGGTCGGCCACGCCGCGCAAACCTCGCCGCGAGGACTGACGCTGCTCTTCGACTGGGTCCACGTGACCGCCGGAGCGCTCTGGATCGGCGGACTGATCGGGTTGCTCGTTCTCTGGTTCAGCGCCGAGCGAGCCACTCGTGTGTCCGTGCTGTCGGTTGTCGTCCCGCGCTTTTCCAACGTCGCGCTCGCATCCGTCCTGCTGCTGGGCGCGGCGGGTATCGGCGAGACGATCAACCACATGCCCGCCGTCAACGCGCTGTGGCTGACCGGCTTCGGCCAGGCGATCCTGGTCAAGACCGGGATCGTCGCGGTCGCGCTCGTGCTCGCAGCCGGCAACCTCCTGCGCTCCAAGCCGCAGCTGGTTGCCGCGCGCGAGCGCACCGAGCTCGGCGCCCCCGCCGCGGGCATGCTGCGCAGCCTCGTCAGCGGCGAGGCGGTGCTCGTCGCCGGCGCGGTGTTCGTTGCGGCAGTCCTCTCGAGCCTTGCGCCGCCGCCTCCCTCCTTCGCGCTTCAGAACTCCGCGATCGCGAAGGTCGGACCCGGTCGGGTCGTCCGCACGGTGAACGACAAGGGCTACAAGATTCAGGTGCTCGTGCTGCCCAACAAGGCGGCGGCTCCGAACTCCTTCGCCCTGCGGATCATCAAGGGTCGCCAGCTCGTCCGCGGCGCCGACGTCACGCTCGCCCTGAACCACCTCGAGATGCAGATGCCCCAGCAGAACTACCAGCTGAGCGAGATCCAACCCGGGGTCTACTCGCGCTCGGCGCCGGCGCTGGTGATGGTCGGCAAGTGGGGACTCTCGTTCCAGGTGACGCCAAGAGGCGTGCCTCCGTTCACCGTGTTGATCGTCGACCAGGCCAACGGCTGATGGAAACTCGCAACGTACGCCTGCGACTGTTCGCCGCACTCCTAGCCTTGTGCGCCGGCGTCGCGGCGGTCGTAATCGCGATCGAGCTGGTCCGCACGACACTCGGATAGCTGGGGGCTGCTTCGCGGCGTCCGGACGGGCCCTCCCGGCGCCGTCCGGACGGGCCCTCCCGGCCCCACGGACGCTGCTGCGAAGCAGCAGCCCCTCCTAGGGACGCGCGGTCGCCTGGCGCCGGCGGAGTGCGATCAGCGCGCCGGCCACCACGACCGCGGCGACGATCAGGATCACCAGCACCAGGACCCGCGAGTTTCCGCTCTTCGAGGTCTGGGTGGTGGCGGCTTGAGCTTTGAGCGGGTGACCCGATGCGGCGGCGAGCTTGGTGACCGCCGTGATCGCGGCCTGCGCCAGGTCGTCGCTCGTCTTCCCCGCCGGCTTGGGCAGCGCCGAGACGGCCTGGGTGGCCGGCGGGCCGAAACCCTGGACGCCGTAGCCGGCCGGCATCACCACCAGCAGATGCTGCAGGCTGTTCTGGAAGCTGATCTCCTGGTCGAGGAACTTGGCGTACTGCTCCGGCTTGTTGAACAGGTCCGGAATCACGCCGAGATCGACGGGCGAGGCGATCAGCGCAACCTTGATCTGGAAGTTCTGGTGCTGCGCCTCGTCGGTGACGGCGTTCAGCTGCTTCTGCAGCGCGTTCGAGGTTGGTGGCTGGTAGGGATAGAAGACGTTCTCGCCGAGCAGGACGTCGCTTGCGGGGTCGCCGTCGGCGAGCGCGAGCGCCGGCGCGAGCAGGAGGGCGAGGAGCGTCGCTACGAGGATCTTCCTCACGGCTATCCAGTTAACCAGTGACCTTGCGCCTTTGGCGCGTAGCACTCCGTCGGTCTGGCTCATCGAGATTCAGCCGGTCTCGGAGAGAGTCGCGTAACGCCTCTCGACCGCTGGCGCCTCGGGCCGGGCCCGAAGCGCTGGGACGAGCAGCCCGGACAGCGCCGAGATTGCCAGGAAGCCGGCAGCCATGACGTAGGTGACGACGAAGCCGGTGACGGTCGGCAGGCCGTGCGCGGTGTTGTTGGCGATGAACGTCGCTGAAAGCTGACCGCCGAGGGCGCCACCGAGCGTGCGCATCACGGTATTCATCCCGCTCGCCACGCCCGTTTGGGTCGGTGGCACCGCCTGCACGATCAGGTTGCCGAGCGCGGCGAACGCAAGCCCGATCCCGATCCCCAGAAGTGTCACCGTGATCAGCATCTGGTAGGGATGACTGTGGGCGAGCGCCGCGTACGCGAACGACACCGCCGAGATCGATGATCCAGCGACCAGCGCGGACTTCGAGCCGAACCGTTCGGCGACCGGCCCCGCGACCGAGCCCAGCATCCCCATCGTGAGCGCGCACGGCGCGAGGTAGAGACTCGAGACGAGCACGGACGCCCCGAACCCGAAGCCGGTGCTCTTCGGCAGCTGTGCGAACTGCGGAAACACGATGAACGAGGCGTACATCCCAGCGCCCAACAGGAACGCCGCGAGGTTCGCCGTCCAGACCCCGCGGATCCGCATCATCGCCATGTCGACGAGCGGATTCGAGCTGTGAACCTCGAACACGACCCATCCGATGCAGAACACCAGGCCGATCGCGAGCAGGCCCAGCGTCTTCGACGAGCCCCAACCCCATGTGGTGGTCTGCGCAATCGCGATCAGAACGCTCGAGATCCCGATGCTCATCAGTGCCGCGGCAATCCAATTCACGCGTCCCGGCGCGCGAACCGGCGACTCGGGGATGTACAGCCACGTGAAGAGCGCGGCGATCAACGTCAGTGCGAGCGGGATCCAGAACAGCCAGTGCCAGCCGAGATGCTCGTCGACGATCGCGCCGACGATCAGCCCAATCCCGCCGCCGACACCGAGGATCGATGACATCAACCCGATGCTGCCCGCGACCCTGTCCGGCGGGAACTCGTCGCGGGCGATCGAGAACGCGAGCGGGAAGATCCCGCCGGCAACCCCCTGAATCACCCGCGCGAGGATCAGCATCGCCAGCGACTGGGAAACGGCCGCGAGCAGCGTCCCGAACGCGAGCACGAGCAGCGTGTAGAGCAGCAGCCGCTCCTTGCCGTAGATGTCCCCGAGCCGCCCGATGATCGAGGTACCAACCGACGCCGAGACCAGGAAGCCGGTCAGCAGCCAGGTCACGCCGGTCTCGCTCGTGTGCAGGCTCTTCTGGAATGACGGCAGCGCCGGGATCACCGCCGAGCTCAGCACCGCATACGCGAGGCCGGCGAGCGACAGCACCGCGAGAATCAGCGTGGGATGCACCCGCTCGGAATGCGACCGCTTGATGCTCACGCCAGCACGGTAGCGGACGCGTCTACTGGGTTCCGTTCAATGCCTGCTGCAGCTCAGCCTTGGTGATCACGCCGCTCGAGGAGGGCGCGCACGCCAGGGCTGCGCGCAGGAACCCGGCGGTGTGGATGTCGACTCCGGCCGCCGCGAGCATCGCTGGATTCAGCTGTCCGGAAGGGGTCGGATCTGGAAAGTCGGCGAACCCGTGGCTGCGCAGGCACCTCGCAAACGCGAGTTTGCCCTGTTGCTCGGTGCGCTGCTGCTGGGCGATCTGGCCGGCGCTCGGCGCAGGCATGATCCACGCGCAGGCCTTCTGCGCGCTGGCGAACTGCGGCGAGCCGGTTTCGCGGGGAGTCACCCGGATCGCGACAGATTGGTGGCCGGGGCTGCTTGTGATCAGCGGGTCCGGGAAGTTGCTCACGCCGTGTGCGCGCATGCAGGCCGAGAATTTGAAGGCAGCCTCGGCACCGTTGCGCGGAGGGTTCGCCGCGGTAGATGATGTGGGCGAATTCGAGCCACACCCCGCGGCAAGCATTGCGGCGGCAGCGGCGATCGCGAGTGGGGTTATTGGGCGCATGGCCCAGTTGTAGGCGGTCGCTGGTGACAGCAGGGTGACAGCGAGCTGATCCGGATCTGCCTGAAGCTGTGGGACGAGAGCAAGGCTGTCCCATGCCGTTCGTGCGTCACACGCGCACGCGACCGAGCTTCACGGGATCGGCGAGCAGGTCCATCTCGGTCACGCGGTCGCCGACGATCGTGAACGCGACCACCGACACGACCCGACCGCCGAGGATGACGACGGCCCCTGGCCGCCCGTCCACGATCGCCGGCCGTCCGTACGGCGCCATCGGCGTGCCGCGCGCCAGCACCAGATTGGCCACGTCGCTCGAGCCTTTGATCGTCGCCGGCACGGGCGGACCGGCATCGCCACCGTCGCCGCGGAACACGACATCGGGGTCGAGCACCTCGAGCAGCGCTTCGAAGTTCCCGTCTCGCGAAGCCGCCAGGAACGCGTCGACCACCTCGCGCTGCTGGGCGAGACCTTGCTGCTCGGGATCGCCGGCGCCTCTCACGCGGCGCCGGGCGCGGCTCGCCAGCTGGCGCGTGGCACTCACGTCACGCTCGACGATCGGCGCGATCTCGCTGAACGGCACCCCGAACATGTCGTGCAGCACGAACGCCAGCCGCTCCGCCGGCGAGAGTGTGTCGAGCACGACCTGCAGGGCGAGCGCGACCGAGTCGGCCATCAGCGCTTCGTGCTCGGGCTCGCTGTCCTCGTAGAAGCTGATCACCGGCTCCTCGGGCCAGCGGTCCGCGAACTCCTCGCGGCGGGCTTGGCGCGAGCGCAGCATGTCCAAGCAGATCCGGCTGACCACCGTCGTCAGCCACCCGCGCAGGTTCTCCACCTCGGAGGTGTCCGCGCGGTTCAGCCGCAGCCAGGCCTCCTGCACCGCGTCCTCCGCCTCGGCGGCCGACCCGAGCATCCGCTGCGCGACGGCGCGCAGGTGATCGCGGCTCTCCTCGAACTGCTCGTCTTGCCAGTGCTTTGCGTCCATCGGTCACATCCTCTCTTCGGCGTACGTCATCGAGGTGACGAAACAAACGGGCCTGACGTGACCAAGGGCGGGCGGGCCCAACCGACAAACGGAGAACCGACCATGCATGCGATCGAAGCAGAAGGGCTTCGCAAGACCTATCCGGGCGGCGTCGAAGCGGTCAAGGGAATCGATTTCGAGGTTGAGAGCGGCGAGGTGTTCGGTCTACTCGGTCCCAACGGCGCCGGCAAATCGACGACGGTGGGAATGCTGACGACCACGATCGTGCCGAGCGACGGCACGGCGCGCCTCGCCGGACACGACGTGATCCGCTCGCCGCTGCTTGCGCGCAGCGTCTCGAGCGTGGTGTTCCAGGAGGCCGTCGTCGACCGGGGTCTGACCGGCCTGGCCAACCTCGAGTTGCACACCAGGCTGTGGGGGGTGACGGCCGCGCAGGCCAGGCGCCGGATCGAGGAGCTCGTGGACGTGCTCGGGCTCTCCGGGCTGATCGCCCGGCCGGTGGAGAGCTACAGCGGCGGCGAACGCCGCCGGCTCGAGATCGCGCGGGCGCTCACCTCGCATCCCCAGGTGCTGTTTCTCGACGAGCCGACCGTCGGCCTCGACCCGCGCATCCGCCACGAGCTGCTCGACGTGATCGCCGGCTTGCGCGACCGCGAGGAGCTGACGATCCTACTGACCACGCATTACCTCGACGAGGCGCAGCGCCTCTGCGACCGCGTCGCGATCATCCACGAGGGGTCGGTGGTCGCGCTCGACAGCCCCTCGGCACTGCTGGCCGGTCTCGGCCGCGAGATCCTCGAGTTCCGAGTGGACCGCAGCGCCGAGGCCGCCCTTGCCGGGTTGCGTCAACGGCGTGTGGCCGGCGAGGACGCTTACGCAATCGGCGCGCGAATCATCGTCCCGCTCCACCACCACGCGGCCGCCGATGCGCTTGCCGCGCTCGAGTCGGAACGGATTCGCGCGTCGGAGATCGCCACCCGCGCGCCCAACCTCGACGACGTCTATCTGAAGTTCACCGGCCCGGTCGCGCAGGCGGCATGAGCCTTTCAAAGAGGAGTTAGAGACATGTCAGCAATCGCTGAACCAATCGCAGTTCCCATCGGCCGGCCGCGGCGCGTGCGCACGACGGGCGCGCTGGCCACGCTCGCGCGCCGGCGTGCGGCGCTGACCGCCGGCAACCCCCGCCAGATCCTGGTGCCGCTGGTCGGCCCGGCACTGCTGGCGCTGGTTGTCGCGCCGGCGTTGAAGATCGCCACCGGCGGCCTTCGCTCGCACCTCGACTACACGGCGTTCGTGGGCGTGGGCACGGTCGGACTGGTGGTCCCGCTGAGCTGCATCTTCGCGGGACTCAGCGTGATCGTCGACCGTCAGAGTGGCGCGCAGCGCGAGCTGCTCGCCGCACCGGTTCCCCGCTCGTGGTTGGTGATCGGCAATCTGATCGTCGCACTCGTGCTGTCGGCGCTTCAGGTGATCGTGCTGATCGCGCTGTCCGCGCTGCGGGGCGCCTCGTTTCACATCTCCGTGAGCGGGGTCGCATGGTTCGCCGCAGCGGGGGTGCTGTTCACCGTGTTCATGTACTGCGTCGCGGAGGCGCTCGCGAGCCGTGTCTCGCAGCCGGAGGAGTACATCGGCGCGACACCCGTGGTCGCGATCCTGCCGTTCTTCCTCGCCGGCGCGCTGTTCCCGATCGGGGCGATGCCCGCCTTCCTGACGACGATCGCCAAGTTCATGCCACTGACCCACGCGCTCGCGCTGATGCGCTACGCGTTCGTCGACCCGACCGGCAAGGGCCTGCACGACATCTGGGGGATGAGCAACGTAACGCTGGAGGCGTGGCTCAGCCTGGCCGTCGTGGCCGCATTCGCGGCGCTGATGACGGTCGTCGCGATCCGGCTGTTCTCACGCTCGGCGACTCGCTGAGCTGTGGCGCGGGTCGGGGTGAGCTCCGACCCGCGCAACTTCCCCGCGCTCGTCACGTTCACGCTGGTGTGAAAGTGATCCGGGTCGCGCCGCTGCTGGTGGTGGTTGCCGTGCTCTGGATGGCCGCGCCGGCGTGGGCCGCGTTTCCCGGTGGGAACGGAATGCTCGCGGTCCAGCCCCGGTCTGGTGGCGGAATCCTGTTGGTGGGGGCGAATGGAACGGGCGCACGGCGCATCTGCACGACTGGTTGCGGGACGCCGCAACGTCCGCGCTGGTCTCCCGACGGCAGAGCGATCGTGTTCGCCGGGCCCGGGATCAAGATCGTCTATCCGGACGGCTCGTGCATGAACTGCCAGTTCGGGGCGGCGCCGAACCCTGCATTCAAGCCGGGCGGGGCGGTGATCTCGTTCATCCAGAACGGGTACATCACGACCGACGGAATCGACGGGATCCGCAAGTCAACGGGTTTCGGGGACGTCGTGGCAGATGCCGTGTGGTCGGGCGGCGGTCTGTTAGCCGTTACGCGCGGCGGTTTCACATGGGCGGGCCGGCCAGGTCGGCTGCAGCGCCTCGGGGCCGGGAACGACCCGTCGTGGTCGCCCGACGGCACGGCGGTCGCGGCGGCGGCCCACGGCTGGATCGTCTTGCTCGGCGTGGGCCATCCCGGTATGCGACGACTCGTTCGTGGCTCTGCTCCCGCATTCTCACCCGATGGCCGCTTCGTCGCGTTCATCGCCCCCGACCACCGGTTGATGATTGTCGCGACGCGAGGGCGCCATCCGAAGGCGAAACCCGTCGGCAGCGTGCAGGCGGTCTCGGTCGACTGGCAGCCGCGGCCGCGAGGGCCGAACCCCGGCTGCCCTGTGCCGCCCGGGGCGACGACGCTCGCCTCGTCCAGCACGGCGCTGGTGATCGGGGATGGCTCGCAACCTCCGCTCGGTTTCTCGAGCGCGCCGCCGCTTAGTTACATGGGCTGTCTGCGCGCGGACGGGCGCGAGCGGCTGCTCGAGGAGATCGAGGGCAACAACGTCGACTCCGCATACAGCGTCGGTTCTGCCGTCCTTGCCCCGCCTTACGTGGCGCTGATCGAAGACTTGGAAGACGAGCACTATGGCGGGCAGAGCAGCACCGTACAGGTGTTCGACCTCCGGACGGGAGCGTCGCAGCCGAAGCTAGGTGGCGAGAAGTTTGTGGAGTGCTCCGACTACAGCTACGGCGAATGCGGGGCATCGTTGTGCCTGGCGGTCGGATCGGGAGACACGCTCGTGTCGTCCACGCACCCTGCGTCGGGCATGTGGTCATCCACGACGATTGATAAGGGCCGGGATCTGACCTCGATCTCATGCCCGTCGACCTCGCTATGCGTGGCGGTCGATGGCGCCGGCCACGTCGTGACCTCGACCGACCCAAACGGCGGACCCTCGACGTGGATGCCGGCACTGATCGACGGCGACCCCTGTAACGACACGACGCCGTGCAGTGACGAGCAGATCTTGGCGTCGGCCGGACGGGGAGTACAGACGATCGACTCGAGCAACCTGCCGGGAGAGGGCCCGTTCCTGACGGGGCTGAAGCTGACGGGCGACGTACTCTCCTGGAGCCAC
Organism: uncultured Solirubrobacterales bacterium; assembly: GCA_963824755.1. Taxonomy (GTDB): domain Bacteria; phylum Actinomycetota; class Thermoleophilia; order Solirubrobacterales; family Solirubrobacteraceae; genus Palsa-465. The sequence continues at coordinate 12,303 of CAWGQT010000003.1, forward strand.
GACGGGACGCCGCGAAGCGTCGCGTTGCGGTGAGCGGCGGTCCCGGTCCGCTCGGGCTTCGGCGTCGGTGACGCCTAGCCCGAGCGGCACGTGCGCGGCCTTCAGCCCACCACCATCAGGGTGTTGTCCTCCGCGTCCCGCAGCCAGAACATCGGCGGGACGGGGTCGCCCATGCGGCTGACCTCGGCGTCCACGTCGACGCCGGCGTCCTTCAGCTGCAAGTGGTACCCGTCGATATCCTCCGCGTGCAGGCTGATGCCCGTTTCGCGCTTGCCGACCTGGGTGTCGCCTTCGGGCGGCGGCGGCGCGAGTGCGATCGTGGTCTCCTGGCCGGGGATCCCGACCTCCACCCAGCGGTACTTACCGCCGAACGGAAGGTCCACGCGCTTCTCGAAGCCGAGCTTCGCGACGTAGAAGTCGACCTGCTTGTCCTGGTCGGCGACCGGGATGATGACCGTGGCGATCTTACTCACGCTGGTCTTGGTGCTGGGCACGACATCCTCCTTGTGGGGTTTGGAAATACAACCGCTTTGACTGCCAGCCCCTCGGAAACTCATCGCTGCGAACTTTGCTCTTTCGAGTCCGATTCTGCGACCTGATTCGCCACAGTTTCTCGCGATCGTGCCGTCACATCTGCGTCCTGCCGCGTGTCTGCGTGATATGACCGATGTGACGGAGGTACGACCCGATGGATGAACGCGACTGGCTGGCAGAGAGATTCGAGGAGCACCGCAGTCGGCTGCGGGCCGTGGCCTACCGGATGCTCGGTTCGCTGAGCGAGGCTGACGACGCGGTGCAGGAGGCGTGGCTGCGACTAAACCGCTCCGATGCGTCGGAAATCGAGAACCTTGGCGCCTGGCTGACCACCGTTGTGGGGCGCGTGTCGCTGAACATGCTGCGCTCGCGACGCCAACGCCGCGAGGAACCCCTGGACGTGTTCGTGCCGGAGCCGATCATCGACAACCCCAACGGCACCGATCCCGAGCACGAGGCGCTACTCGCCGACTCCGTGGGGCTGGCGATGCTGATCGTGCTCGAGACGCTGACACCAGCCGAGCGGCTTTCGTTCGTGTTGCACGACATGTTCGCGATCCCGTTCGACGAGATCGCGGCGATCATCGACCGGTCTCCCGAGGCCACCCGGCAGCTCGCCAGCCGCGCCCGCCGGCGCGTTCAGGGCGAGACCGCCGTCCCCGACACCGATGTCAATCGCCAGCGCGAGCTGCTTGAGGCATTCGAGGCCGCGGCGCGCGAGGGCGACTTCGAGGGGCTCGTGGCGCTCCTCGACCCAGACGTGGTGCTGAGATCGGACGGCGGGCCGACCGCGCCGAGCCTGACCCGCGAGGTCCGCGGCGCCGAGACAGTCGCCGGCCAGGCGGTGATGTGGTCGCAGGCTGGACTGGTGATCAGGCCCGCGCTGATCAACGGCGTCGCGGGGGCGGTGACGATTCGCGACGGCCGCCCGTTCTCGGTCGGTGCGTTCACCGTTCGAGGCGGAAAGATCGTCGAAATCGACATCCTCGCCGACCCTGAGCGCGTCGCACGCCTGGACCTCACGCTCCTGGACGAGTGAACCGCTCGCGCCTTACGCGCCAGGCCGGACCGTCGGGATCGTGATCGCGATGTGCGAGAAGTGCAGGACACCGGTGGCGCGTTGCGTCTGGTAAGCCACGGTGCTGGCCGTCAGCTGAAGCGTGAATCTCTCACCGGGGTGGTCGGCTGCGGCGAGAATCTCGAGCGGCTCGGTGAATGTATGCCTGGCACCGTCGAGCGTCACGGGCACAGGCGTGACCTGGTTGCCGAGCACCTTCCCGGTCGCGTCGTCGACGACCTGCGCGTACACCCGGGTCGATTTCCCGTTCTCGCCACCGCCGGTCCCCGTGTAGGTGATCGTGAGCCGTGGCGCAGCGACGATCAGCTGCTCACGCCGCGGTGCAGGCAGCGTCACGTTCACTGCGTTGAGGGCCTTCGCGGGCGTGACCGGCGCCGCGACCGCGCCAACCGCGCCGGTGCCCGGCGGTGCCGTGACCGGTCCCGAGCCACCTGCCTCCATCAACGTCAGCGACCCGGATCCGTGCCCGCTGATCGGCTGGCCGGCCGCAAGCGGATAGCCGCGGGCAGTGTGCTCGGCGCCGTCCTGGTCGACCCACTCGAACTTCGGTCCCGTCCGGACGTGCGTGTCGCGCTTGAGGTAGCGGTCCAGCCACGCGATCAGGTCCTTGTCGATCAGCGAGGTCTGGCCGGGGGTGGTCAGGCAGATCCCGTGCCCACCGCAGAACCACAGCATCTGCAGCGGGACATGGTTGCGCTTGAGGATCCCGTAGTTGGTGACCGCCTCCTGCAGGGTGAACAGGTTGTCGACCGTGCCCTGCATGAGCAGAGTCGGGATGTGGATCCGCTTGACGAGATCACCCGGTCCGCGGCTGCGGTAGAAGTTCAACTCCGCGGGCGTCAGGGGCTGCCCCTCGAGGCCGGCCATGTATGACTCGCCGATCAGCGGATCGAGCCGGCCGGCGCTCTTGCCGAGCGTGTACAGGATCGTCGACCACCCCAGCTTGATCGTCTGCTCCTTGTAGAGGCTCGTGACCAGCGAGTGCCACGCGATGTCCGGGACGATTGCGTCGATCCGTCGATCGATCGCCGCCGAGACGAGCTGAATGCCGCCGCCGTAGGAGCCGCCGGCCATTCCCACCCGCGGATCGCCGGGCCGGTCGAGCAGCGCCTGTGGTTGCCGCGCCAGCCAGCTGATGATCGCCGAGACATCGCGCCCCTCGTACTGCGGGCTGTCGACCTCGACCGTCCCGCCGGATGACCCGAACCCGCGCGGATCCCAGGTCAAGACGTTGAAACCCGCCCGGACCAGCGTGCCAACGCCCGGGATCGCAGTCGACGTATCGGTCGAGTCGCTCTCGTTCGTGTCGCCGGCAGAACCCCAACCCGGCCCGAGCAGCACTGACGGTGCACGATGACCAGCCGCCAGCCCGGCGGCGGCGAAGAAGTTCACGTGGATCATCGTGCCGTCGAACGACCTGACCGACGTGCTCTCCGCCGACGCCTGGCTCGCGAGCGCGAGAGCAGCGAACGCGCACGCGGCGACTGACGCCGCTGCCTTTGTGAGTGTGCGGGTGGTTGGCATCACGTGCACTAACCCGGACGCGGCTGATTCGGATCGCCGTCCGCGCCGATTTCGCCGGGAAACGCGAACGTACCAGTTCGTAACTGCGTGTGTCAAACGTGGTACGGTCGCGCGCATGAGCTCCACGCCGGGCATGAGCTCCAAGTCGCGCATGAGCTCCAAGTCGCGCACGAGCTCCAAGTCGCACATGAGCTCCACGTCTCTATTCCTGCGCGCCGTTCCTGCCCCGCACGACTGGGATGGCGCGCGAGCCACTCCGACCGCGCTCGTCCGTGCGCGGATCTTCGACGCGATCACCCGAGCCGTCGCCGAGAAGGGCTACGCCGCCGCGACCGTCACCGACATCACCGCCCGCTCGCGCATCTCGCGCCGCACCTTCTACGAGCAGTTCGCCGACAAGGAGGATTGCTTCCTGCTGGCATACGAGTCCGCATCGCACGCCACTCTGCGCGAGATCGCCGAGGCCACCGCCCACGTTCCGGCCGAGGATTGGCGCGGCCGGTTGCAGGTCGGGCTCGAAACCTACGTCAGGATCCTCGCAGAGGACCCATCACTGGCGCAGGTGACCCTGATCGACATCCTCGGGGCGGGGCCGCGCGCGCTCGCGGCACGGGAGCAGATCCTGCAGCAGTACACCGACTTCTACCGCCGCCTGGCGGCGCGGGCTTGCCAGGCGGGCGCGATCACGCCGATCCCCGAGACGTTCCTTCGCGGTTTGGTCGGCGCGATCGCGGAGATCGTCCAGCACGAGATTCTCGGCGGACGCGTGGAGCAGTTGCCGGACCTCGTGCCGACGCTCACCTCACTCGCGCTCGTGGTGCTGGGCGAGAGCGGCGACGCTCATCCTGCGAGCGCCACGATCGCGCGCGCCCAGGGCTCTGACCGGCGCCGTTGATCTGTAACAAATGTGTGCCAATCCGCCCACTTTCCGGCGGAATGGTTCATGCTGGAAGCGTGAGACGCCGGTCGAACGTCCATTTCGTAACAAAGCGCCCCGCCGCGCGAGCGACGAGCAACGAAATGGACGTGGGGACGTCCAAAACGTTCATCGTTGCCATGCCCAGCAATCGCTTTGCTACCAGGGTGTCGCGCAAACCCGCGAGACCACCGGCTCTCTAGCAAGAATTGAGAACAGCGGTCGCTGGCGGGAGGGCACCGGGCTACAGCTCTGAACTGGGCGCCTGAGGCCTGCGACCCCGCCGGGGCTGAACTCTGCCGCCTTTGTTCGGACAGTCCGAACAAATTCACCATTGTTCACTTGCGCCGGCGCGGACGGTGGGTTTGCACCCGAAGCGGCCACTATCAACTTCGCCCAACGGCCCCGGTTTGTGCGACACCCTGACAGGAAATGGACGTAGATCGCGCGCTCACGCAGAACGGCGTGGTCGGGTGCCGGCAGCTATATGCGTCGGGCGCGACGTGTTCTGCGATCAAGGCCGCGGTTGGCGCCGGCAGGCTCTTCCGCATGTTCCACGGCACGTACGCGATCGCCGACCCGACGGTTCTGCCGCTCGCGTGGGAGACCGCGGCGCTGCTGTCGCTGGGTCCGGACTCCTTCCTCAGCCATAGGTCGGCCGCCGCAATCTGGGGACTCGCGATTCCGAGCCCGGCCATCGTCGACGTGACACTCGTTGGCCGCAGCGCACGAGCTCGCGACCGGATGCGCATCCATCGGGTCAAGACACTCCATCCAGCCGACGTCACGACCAGGTCCAACCTGCGCCTCACCTCTCCGGCACGAGCCCTGATCGAGTTTGCCGGCCAAGCAACTTCCTCCGAGCTCGAGCACGCTTCGGCGAAGCACGAGCGAAGCAGAGGATCAACGAGCACAAGCTGAACGACGCGCTCGAGCGGTTGCCGCAGAACGATCCAGGCGCCGCCCTGGTCAGACGCCTGCTTTACGCCGACCCGGGCAGCACCTACACCCGCTCCCGCACGGAGCGCCGCATACGAAAGCTGATGAAGCAAGCGAACCTCCCGCAGCCGAGGGTGAACGTCCCACTGCTCGGCTTCACGGCCGACTTCCTGTGGGAAGAGCACAAGCTGATACTCGAGGTCGACGCGTACGGCACCCACGGCAACCGGATCGCGTTCGAGCGCGACCGCCGACGCGACCAGGTCCACATCGCCGCCGGCTACACCGTGATCCGGGTCACCTGGCAGCAGCTCGAATCCGAGCCGTACGCGGTAATCGCGCGCATCGCCCAGGCGCTGGCGCTACGAGCGGCCTAAGTTCGCCGCTCGAGCACGAACACGTTTATCTGCCGGCCCGTCCGCTCGCGGTAGTCGTCAAAGCCGGCGTACTGCTCGTTCATCCGGCGCCACAGCTCGGCGCGCTCCTCGCCCTCGGCGATCCGGGCGTGCACCCGGCGCCGCTTACCGCGGACCTGAACCGCTGCATCGGGATTGGTCGCCAGGTTCAGCGCCCACGCCGGCGCCCGCTCGTTGCCGGCGTTCGAGCCGATCACCACGAGCCGGTCGCCGTCGGCCAGGAACAAGACCGGCGCCGTGCGGACCTTCCCGGACCGCCGGCCCGTGGTCGTCAACAGCAGCACCGGGGCGCGCCCGATTCGCCCGAACAGTCGCCCCCGAGTGAGGCGGTACACAGGCACATTGAGCTTCCCTCCCCAGCGCAGGGCCCAGTCGGGGATTGAGCTCGAGAAGCGCGAGAGGGTCTGGTCGCTCGGCACGCCCGAAGCATCTCACAGGACGCTGTCAGCCTTCTGCCCCGCTGTGAGGAGAGGCAGATGTCGGACCGGAGGCCTGATGGCCGGCGCGACAGCGGTGGCGATCGCTGGCGCGGCCGCTGTGGCGATCGCTGGCGCGACAGCGGTGGCGATCGCTGGCGCGACAGCGGTGGCGATCGCTGGCGCGGCCGCGGCGTTCGCCGCTGAGTCAGCGGCCGGCGCAGCCCAGACCAAGCCGAAGCCGCCTCCCGCCCCACCTCCTTGATCCTGCACCGCGACGTGCTGATCGATGCGGATATGTGGGAGCGCCGGCCGCGGATGATGGCCGCCGGCCTCGGCTTCACGGAGATCGTCGGCGTCCCGGGTCTGAGCACGAGCGATCTCGCGACCAGCGAGCTGCGCGTCCGGGCCGCCGGCGGAGCGTGGAACAAAGTCTCGTGCGCGGCCGGCGAGACGCCGGCTCTGGGCAACTACACGTCCGCAATAACTCCCCAAGCCGTGGCGTTCTCGTTCGGCTATCCCACCGTCAGGTCCGACGGACTGCCCGTCGAGTTCAGCTGGCCTGTGCGGCCGAGCATGCTCGACGCGAGCGACCTGCGCGTGACGCTCTCCAACGGCCGCACGGTGACGCCGCAGCTCGCGGCCCTCTACCCGAACGCCGAATACAACGAGCGCTCCACCGTCGTGCTGTTCGGCAAGTTCGGCAACCGGCTGCCACCTCAGAACCCGCGCTCCGCCTACCCGGTCAAGACCCGCGTGGTGCGCGGCAAGACCAGCCTTCAGCTGGTCGGCGAGCACGACCGTCTCGTCAGCGCGATCGGGATGTTCGCCACAACCTCTACCACCCCGTACGCCCAGAATTCCAATCCGGCGAAGCGCACAGGCCCGCACCTGGTGGCGGCGAAGCTGACCCGGATGTCCGCCCGCGGCGACACCGCGCCGCCACCGTTCAACGCAGCGCTGCCGAACGATGGCGTCTCGCTCTACGGAAGCGCCGCCAGGTTCCGGATCCGAGTGTTCACCTCCGGCGGGTTCTCTCCTGATGGGGTCCGAGCCGTCTTCCCGACTGAGTTCTCCCGCTATTTCCGGCTCCGGGCGAGGGGCGACTACGGGCGGACCGTCCTCCTGACAAAGACTGGGGTCAACTACCACCTGGGCGGCGGCGTGGTCCGGATCCTGGGCCTGGCGGATCTGGGACGCAAGCAGTCGCACTACGACGACTGCTACGTCGAGGACAAGGACAATCAGATCAACATCGTCCTCGGCGGCGATGAACGCGCCGTCGCGCGGATCACGGCGGCGGAGATTCCCGCGAGGGGCCGGTACTCGCCGTTCTATAACCCCGGCGGACCGGGCAACGATCCCACGCCGGGCGTCCGCTACACGGCGCCCGGACCGAGCCAGACACAGCCGGTGCTGAACGCGCTGAAAGACCCGATGCAGGTCACGTTCATCCGCTGAAGCACGCGGGCGCCCGAGCCCACCGGGGCCACGGCGTCACCCAACCTTCACGGTCCCGGACGTCGAGAGCACGTGACCGCTGCCATCGAGCGCCTGCACGCGGACGTAGGTCTGGTGGCCGAACGTGATTGGGGTCTCGAACCCATGCTTGGGCGAAGAGGCGACGTTGTGCAGCGAGCTTGGACTGCTGCCACCCTGGACACGCCAGGAGGACACCTGGGTCGCCCCGTTCCAGCTGACATAGATGCCCGTCGTGCTGCCGTGGCTTGCGCCGACTACCGCAGGCGTGGTGTCCGGTGCCCCCGTCCACTGGAATCGATACGCGCGGTAGCTGGCGATGTAGTCCTTGAAGTGGGCGTCGAACACTTCCTGGCCGTGCGAGTTGTACTCGGTGAAGTACGGCTGCTGACCCCAGCCGAGAAAATCGTCGCCCGCGGACAGCTGCTGGTAGTTGCCCTCGAAGAACGACGTCAACGACGGGTCGTGCGCCTCGGCGCCGACGCTCTTGGCAACCATCTTCTTCGTATCCAGGAACAGCTTCAGCCCGCGCGAAGGATGAACGGCCGGCGGCCCGGCTCCGTCGTCGAACATCGTGATGAACCAGTCGTGCGCCGAGCGGACCCGGACGTCGTGCTGGAAGGCGAAAGACGCACCCGGCATCATCTTGAAGCTCGAGTGCTTGCCGCCGAGGGTCCAGATCGTCTGGGCGGAGGCGCGATTGACCTTGTAGGCAGCCCACGTATTGCGGCCGGAGATGATCAGGTTGTTGTCATGGTCGACGTCGATCGAATTGACGTGGAAGTAGTCGAACGGGCTGTCCGCTCCCCCTTGGGGAATGTGCGAGTAGCTGTCGGACACCGGCACATGGTCGAGGCTGTCCCATTGGAACAGCACCAGGCCTGTCGGGATGTCGATCTCCTGCACGACCGCGTCGTCGACGATCTGGTGGCTTGAGCCGTGGATCGAGCTTGTGTTCCAGTGCACGGGGAAGTAGGCGGTGATCAGCGCCGTGTTCTGAGGCGTGATCTGGAACTCATGAAGGTCGGACTTCAGCCCGTTCGCAGCCTTGACGACGTTCGTCACCTGGTAGGCGCTGTTGTTGATCACGTCCTCGCCGAAGCCGAGCCCGCCCGTCACGTAACCCTGCCACCAGGTCAGGACCGGCTTGTCCTGATAGGTCTGGACCCGGACGTCCGAGGCCGAGTCGTCTCCGGTCATGCTCTTGAACCAGACGACGTTGCCGTTGTTGTCGAGGATCTCCGGCCCGTCCTGGAGCGGTCCGTACTGTGACGCAACGAAGATGTAACCGGGCGCTGTCGGCCCGCTCTTATCGATGGAGACGGCGTCGGGGAAGATGTCCTTGCGCGAGTGGAAGTGCCACACGTCGAGGTGATCACGAGGACGACTAGCGGCCGGCCAGTGTGACGGGGGATACAGGCCGGCCGGGTTCGCGATCGTGAAGCGGAACGATCCGTTGCTGCCGCCGATGATGTTCAGCGTGGTCCGGACCGTGACGATCTCACCTGGCTTGAACGGGGTCGTAGGCAGGAAGCTCCCGCCGTTGCCGTCCGAATCGGGCTTCACCGTGCCGGTGTGGGGGCCGCTCTGCGATCCGGACACGAGAATCACCCCGAGACGGCTTGCCGGCTCTCCCCGGAACGCGATCTGCGTCTGGGGCGAGGCCACTCTGCTGCCGGCGATCGGGAACACGCTGACCAGCGGAGCTGCCCCGGCAGCAGCCGGAAGGCATAGACCCGCCAACAAAAAGACGCCGGGAATCAGCAGTCCCAGCGTCGCACGGCATGCGACTCGTGTTCTTAGCATCGGAATCTCTCTGGCAGAGCGTACGCGGCGATCGATAAGAACCGCGTCAGGGACCTCATCCCCTTAACCGATTGCAGACGCGGATGATGCGGTGGCGACGCGGTAGCGTTCGCAGCATGCTCGTGCGTGACCTCGGCGAGGCGTATCAGCTCGTGCTCCAGCCCGATCACAGTCGCCTGAGCGGCCAGCTCGCTGCCGCCTGGGCAGAGGATCCTGCCCTCCCCACGGAGCTCCGACAGGCGCTCGTCCTCGCCGCCACCCGCCACGACGACGGGTGGGCCGTCTGGGAACGCGACCCCCGGCTCGACGAGGAGCACCGCCCGCAGGGCTTTCTCAGCGTGCCGCGCCCGTCGATGCTGTCCTCGTATCGTGCCTGCGCGGACATCGTGTGCGCCGAGAACGAGGCCGCCGGGCTGCTCGTTTCGATGCACGTCAGCGGCTTGCAGCGGGGGCGCTATGGCCTGATGGGTGGAGTGTGCACGCCGCTGGAGGAACTGCCACCCGCGATCCGCGAGTTCGCCACAGCCGAGGAGCAGCGCCAGGAGCAGCTGGCGTCGAGCCTCGGGGTCACCGAGGAGCAACGCTGGCGTGCCTACCGGCGATTGCAGTTCCTAGACGTCCTGTCGCTGTTCTTCGGCCTGGCGAACCTCGAGCAGGGCGATAGCTGGACGCTCGACTCAACCCCAGAAGACATCCGGCGCGAGCGAGACGCACAGATGGGCGTCGGGGTGCACACCATCCAGGGGCTGCAAGAACCGTGGACGGCGCGCTGTGATCCCTTTCCGCTCGCGGTCTCGCCGGCCCAACTTCACATGACGCGCCGGATCCTGCCCAAGCGTGACTGGCCTGACGACGAGAGCTTTCGCGTTGACTTCGCGGCCGCTCCGGTGGAGCGCGTGGAGCTGACGCTCACCGCCGAGGGATGACTCACTCGGCGCGCTGCACCCGATTCCATTCGATCCAGCCCGTCCCGGATCGGCCGTCCCCCGTGTGAAGCCGGCACATCGCGCGCGGGAAATGGGAAAGCCGCCCGTCCGGCGACTCGAGCCGCAGCGCGCCGAACGCGATCGGCTCGATCTCCAGCGAGACGAGTTTGCAGTCCACGCTGGCATCGGTGATCAATCCGTCGTCCGCCACCCGCTCGACAGCAGTGACCGACTCGATCTCCTCGATCTGCTCACCCCGCTGGACATAGCCGACGCCGACGCCGGGCATCGTCGGGATCCCCACCGCATGGATGTGCGTGCCGTCCTCCAGGTGCAGCCCGCTCCACATCCAGTCCACGGTCCACCAGTCGCGGGCGCTCCAGGAATGATCCCGCTGCCCGGGGCCGCTGAAGTCGAACTCCTCGTTGCCGATGCTCACCGTTCCGCTGACCCGGCAGGGGATCTCGTAGCGGGTGGTCTGGCGCCAGGCGTACGGGATCCCGTCGGTATGCCAGAAGAGATCGAGACCGATAGTCACCGGCTCGCCTCGTTCGTCGCGCAACGGAGCCGCCTGATCCGAGTACGCCTCGGCTACCCCCTCGACCCGCACGCGGAAGCGCTCCAGCGGAACCTCGCATGACTGCTCGGAGCGCATGTCGTCGAGCACGATCGTCTGCGACGGATCGTCCGCCGCGGGCAGCGGCGCGTCATCACGAACGAGCATCACACTCTGCCGGCCCGGTCCGCAGACGCACGCGGTGTACAGCGCGATGCCCTGGTTGGGCAGCCGTCCGAGCCTCACATAAACGCCCAGATCGCCCGCCTCGCTGACGCCGTCGAAGTACCAGGACTCGTTCCACAACAGCTCGCTCCCCGGCTCATGCGTTCCCTCGTCCTCCCCGCGAGGACGCAGCGGGTCAGGCTTGCCGCTCGGCGCCGGCAGCAGCGACAGCGCGTCGAGGTCGAGCACCTGCTGGGCTGCCCGCTCGAACCACGCCATGAACATGTCATCTCCCCGCTCGGTCCGCTGCACCACGATCGATGCGGCCATCGTCATCACGATCCCCGCGAAGGTCTGACGGCGGTACCCGTCCCAGCACTGCTCCCAGGAGAACTCCCTGATCCCTCGAGCCAGCAGCGCGCCGTGGTATTCGCGCAGCAGCTCCTGCTCGTGCGCGCGACGGTCTTCGATGCTCAGCCCGCTCCCCATGAAGTAGGACGCATCGAGCATCGCGGGGCCCCAGCCGACGGTCTGCCAGTCCACGACCTTGCACCCCTCGGGGCCGAACAGCAGGTTGTCGAGACGGTAGTCGCCGTGCGCGAGCCCGAGGGGCGGCCGGCTGTCCGCCGCCATCGCATCCAGACTCGGGACGAGGCGTTCGCAGACCTCCGCGTGCTCCGGGCGGATACGCTCGGCGTACCGCTGTAGGAACACCGGCAGCAGCTGGGCGAGCAACGCCTGGTTGAGCGGGTTGGGCTGATTGAGCCAGGGCGAGCTCCCGAGTGCGACGTCGCCGAGTACCGGCGCGTGGACATCCGCCAGGGCACGCAGCGCCAGCGCCGCGTGGTCGACGTCGCACCCCTCGATCTGGTCACCCTGCGTGGCACCGGTGATGTCCTCTAGCACGAGCGTGAACCACCCGTCCGCGGGCTCGTAGTCGGCGAAGTGGCACCTCGGCACCGGACCCACGATGCGCGGGGCGAGCTTCCGGTAGAAGGAGATCTCACGCAGGTACGCGCCCATCCCGACGCCCGTGGCACGGCTCGTCGGGTCGTGAGCCGCGAGCTTGATCACCACGCTGCCACCCTCAAACGTGGCCCTGAGCGTCTCGCTGAGCTGCCCGGTACCGATCCGCTCGACGCCGATCAGCTGCAGGGACTCGCGCCCGAGCGCACTCGCCAGCCAGTCGGCGGTCAGCTCATCCGCGGTACGGATGACGGGAACGGTTCGCAGTGACATTGCCCTCTCCTCTGTCAGTTGAGCATCATTCCAGATGCCATGAGTGGATTGCTGTCCTACGCGGCATACCTGCCCCGCCACCGCCTCCAGCGCTCGGAGCTCGCCGCAGCGCTTGGAACGGGCGCCTCGCCTGGCGGGTCCCGTCTGGTTGCCGCCTACGACGAGGACTCGACGACGATGGGCGTAGAGGCGGCACGACGAGCGCTCTCAGACGGGCGGCGGCCGGGCTCGATCTATTTCGCCACGACCGCGCCGGCGTACTTCGACAAGACCAACGCCAGCACGATTCACGCCGCGCTCGACCTCGGGCACGAAGGCTTCGCCGTAGACCTCGCGGGTTCGGCGCGCGGCAGCGTCGGAGCCCTGCGCGCCGCCGCGGCCATGGGCGGTCTCGCGATCATGTCCGACGTCCGCACGGGTCGTCCCGGCTCCGCGGACGAGCGCGACGGGGCGGACGCCGCGGCCGCGTTTCTGTTCGGTGACGGCGATCCGGTCGCTGAGCTGATCACGCAAGCGTCGGCGACCGCGGAGTTCCTTGACCGCTGGCGCGCGCCCGGCGAGTACGCCAGCCGCTCCTGGGAGGAGCGGTTCGGGCTCGAGTCCTACCTGCCGCTGATCAAGGACGCCGGCGAGCGGGCGCTGAGGGCGGCGGGGTGCAGCGCCGCCGACCATGTGATCGTGTCCTCCCCCCACTCGCGCGCTGCGATCGCGGCCGCGAAGCTGTTCGGCGCGCGGCCGCCGGCCACGGGATACGCCGGGGCCGCCGATCCCGGGTTGAAGCTCGCATCGATCCTCGACCGCGCGGGTGCAAACGAGACCATCCTCCTCCTGGTGGCCGCCGATGGCTGCGACGCACTCATCTTCAAGACCACCGAGCGGCTGCAAGACACGCGCTCGACGCCGCCCCTCGATGACCAGCTTCCGCAGGGCCGCGACATCCGCTACGCCACCTATCTCAGCTGGCGTGGGCTGATCGAGCGCGAGACCCCCCGCCGGCCCGAGCCAGACCGCCCGGCCGGTCCGCCGGCTGCCCGCTCGGAGAGCTGGAAGTTCGCGTTCGTCGGCTCGCGGTGCCGATCCTGCGGACGGATCCACGTACCGCCGACGCGTGTGTGCTCCGCGTGCCACGCCGTCGATCAGATGGACCGGGCGCCCCTCGCGCGGCGAGCGGGAACCGTTGCGACCTACACGGTCGACCGGCTCGCCTACTCTCCCTCGCCACCGATGATCGACGTCGTGGTCGACTTCGACGGCGGTGGCCGGTACACGCTCGAGCTCACGGACGCCGCGCCCGACGAGGTCGAGATCGGGACGAGGGTCGAGATGACGTTCCGCCGCCTGTATACCTCGGGCGGAGTCCACAACTACTTCTGGAAGGCGAGGCCGATTTCGGATGGCTTCTCACGGGATAGCTGACAAGGTTGCGATCGTCGGAATGGGTTGCACGCCGTTCGGCGAGCATTGGGATCGCGGTGCCGATGACCTGCTGGTCGACTCGACGCAGGAGTGCTTCGGAGGGACCTCGCTGACTTCAGACGACGTCGACGCATACTGGCTCGGGACGCTCAGCTCGGGCCAATCGGGGCTCGTGCTGAGCCGCCCGCTGCGACTCGACTACAAGCCCGTGACGCGGGTCGAGAACTTCTGCGCCACCGGCTCGGAGGCGTTTCGCAACGCCAGCTATGCCGTCGCCTCGGGCGCCTACGACGTCGTCATGGCGGTGGGCGTCGAGAAGCTCAAGGACTCCGGTTACTCCGGGCTTGTCCGCTCGAGCGCGCCGAACGACGGCACAGCACCCGAAAGCTCGCTCACCGCGCCGGCGGCATTCTCGCTGCTGGATCCGGCGTACTGCAAGAAGTACGGCGTGGACCCGGATGCGATGCGGGCGGCGATGACCCACGTGGCGTGGAAGAACCACGCCAACGGCGCCAAGAACCCGCGGGCGCAGTTCCGCAGGGAGGTCCCCAAGGAGAAGATCGCCGCCACCGCCGGCGGCGTCGCGGGACGGCTCGGCGTGTTCGACTGCTCGGGCGTCTCCGACGGCTCGGCATGCGCGCTGATCGTGCGCGCCGAGGACGCCCATCGCTACACCGACCGCCCGATGTACGTCAAGGCGCTGTCGATGGTCGCCGGCCCCGCCAGCGGTCCGATCGATCCCGCCTACGACTACACGACGTTCCCCGAGGTGGCCCGCTGCGCCGAGGACGCCTACCGGCAGGCCGGCGTCACCGATCCGCGCGGGGAGATCTCGCTGGCCGAGGTACATGACTGCTTCACGCCCACGGAGATCGTGCTGATGGAGGACATGGGCTTCTCCCAGCGCGGCGCCGCGTGGCGGGACGTGCTCGACGGGATCTACGACCTCGACGGCGAGCTGCCGGTCAACCCCGACGGAGGACTGAAGTCCTTTGGCCACCCGGTCGGCGCCAGCGGCCTTCGGATGCTCTACGAGTGCTGGCTTCAGTTCCGCGGCGAGGCCGGCGAGCGCCAGCTCGGCGAGCCCAAGCTCGGGCTGACCCACAACCTCGGCGGCCGCCCGGGGTCGTGCGTGTCGTTCGTCTCGCTGGTGGGCGCTGAGCTCGGTTGAAGGGGCCGCTTCGCGGCAGGGACTGGGGTCCCGCCCACCCGCGCGGGCCCGTCCAGACCGCCACAGCACCCCGCTCCCGCTGAAGCGCGAATCAGGAGGTCCGAACGTCCATTTCGTGACAAAACGACCCTGCCGCAGGGCAACGGTCTACGAAATGGACGCTGGGACGTCCATAACGTTCATCGTCGCCGCCGGGAGCCGGCGCTTTGCTACGGAATGGACGTAGCCACGGCCCCTTCCGCTCTTCGAAAGCTCTACTCGTCGACGATCGAGCGCAGCTCGGCGATCGTCCTCGCCGGATCGGCCCCGGCGGGCTCGACGAACAGCGTCGTGACCCCCGCCTCGCGGAACGCCGCGACACGCTCGGCGACGTGACCTCGTGACCCGACGAGGTGCATGCGTTCGAGCAGCTCCCTGGGCACCGCGGCTGCGGCCTGCACCTTGTGGCCGTCGAGGTAGAGGTCCTGGATGCGGCGCGCCGCGTCCGCGTATCCGGCCCGGCTGACGATGTCGTTATAGAAGTTCTTCCCCCGCGCGCCCATGCCGCCGACGTAGAGGGCCAGCGGAGCGCGCGCGTCGTCGAGGATGCGGTCGACGTCTTCACCGATCGCGACCTTGCCGCCCGCGACGATGTCAAGCGGCGCGAGATCGTCGGCGCGGCGCGCCAGGCCGGCGCTCAGAGCCTGTCCCCATACGTCGTTTGCTGCTTCGGGCACGAACATCAGCGGCATCCATCCGTCGGCGACCTCGGCTGCGCTCGCGACCGCGCGGTCGAGCATCGCCGCCCACCAGATCGGGACCGCCGGCCGCACCGGATGGTCGATCAGCTTCAGCGGCTTCCCGAGACCTGTCCCCTGCTCGGGCCCAAGCGGGATCGTCACGGTCGGGCCGCCGTGGACCACCCTCTCACGGCGTACCACCTTGCGCACCACCTCGATCACATCGAGCGTCCGCGACCGTGGCTTGGCGTAGGGGACGCCATGGAATCCCTCGATCACCTGCGGACCCGACGTGCCGAGTCCGAGCAAGAAGCGCCCGCCAGAGACGTAATCGCAGCCTGCGGCGGTCTGGCCGATCGCGGTCGCGGTGCGGGAGTAGACGTTGATGATCCCGGTGCCGACCGTCACTCGGTCCGTGACCGCCGCCAGGTATCCCACGCGGCTGATCGCGTCGATCGAGTAGGCCTCGGCGACGAGGACGACGTCGAGGCCGGCATGCTCCATCTCCACCACGCGCCGCGCCGCCTCGGCGATCGGCTCCGGGGTGGGCGGGATCCCATTGCCCGGGAGCATGGTCGCGATGCGCATCGGATCAGGCTATCGATGCAGTCGCAAACGCCGCCATTTCGTCCGCGTACTTATCGCTGAAGTGTCCGAGGATCGGCGCGATCTGGCTCAGCAGGTCGGCGTCGGGAGCGACGCTGGCGGTGAAGCCGGTCAAGTAGAGGAGGTTCTTGAAGAACAGCACGAGTTCCTTGGGCAGCCGGAAGCCGCTCTCCGAGAGGACCCGCAGCACGCCGTTAAGCGTCTGACCGAGCTGATCGAAGGTCAGCTGGTGACCGGCCGCCGGATCGATCACATCGATCTCCCGCTGCAGGGAGGCCGCGAGCATCTCGAGATCGGCGCCGGCCGGAATCGCGCCGAACTGCTCGAGCGCCCGCAGCTGACCCGCTGCGTCCATCTGCGCGAAAGCGAGCATGAAAGCGACGAGCGCGGCGCGCTGTTCGGCAGTGATCCGCCCGCAGATCCCGAAATCGACGAGGGCGAAGCGATCGCCGTCGTCGATCAGCACGTTGCCCGCGTGCAGGTCCCCATGAAACGTGCCGTAGATCAAGGTCGTCTCGAGCACCCCCTGGATCGCCAGCCGCAGCAGTCGGTCGCCGTCCAGGCGCTCGCCGTACTCGTCTGGCGCGGCGTCGTAGGCGACGCCGGCCACCCGCTCCATCACGAGCACGCGCTCGGTGACCATCCCGGGGACCGGCCGCGGCAGCGTGCAGTAGTCGATGCCGGCGTCTTCGAAAGCCGCCCCGAGCTCGACCAGGTTCAGCGCCTCGAGCCGCAGGTCGAGCTCTTGCAGGACGAGCTGTGCGAACAACTCGACGAACCCGCTCAAGTTGGCGACCCTGGCGGCCGGGTGCAGCCGCTCCGCGATCACGGCGACCAGCGCCATCGTCTCGATGTCCGCGCGCAGCCGTTGCCGCAGGCCGGGCCGGCGCACCTTGACCACGACCTCCATCCCGTCCTCGAGTACGGCGCCATGCACCTGCGCGATCGAGGCGGCCGCCAATGGCTCCTCGTCGAACTCGCGCAGCCGAGCTCGGCGAGCGCCCAGCTCCTCGTCCACCACGCCACGCGCGACGCCGGCGGGAAGCGGCGGCACCTGGTCGCGGCACCACCCGAAGGCCTGCACCCATTCCTCGGGAAGCAAACCCTGGGCGCTCGCGATGAACTGACCGAGCTTGACGTAGGCAGGGCCGCCGGCTCGCACGAGCCGTTGCGCGCGGTCAATCTTGCCGCCGGTGCCGCGCGGCGGCGCGATCGGCAGTCCGGCGGCCGCGGCCGCCGCGCTCAGCAAGATCAATGGTGCATCCGGCGCTGCCGCGGTCGTGATCCTCCATCCGGTTGACGCCAGCGACCCGATCGTGTCGAGCCACAGCCGGGGGCGGGCGAGATCGGCGGCCTCGGCTTCGAGCCGGCGGCGGACCGTGGGCAGCGCGCGCTGCCAGTGCGCAGCCGCTCGGGTTAGCCCGGGCTGCGACGCCACCCATTCGGACTGCGCGACGAGGCGCCGCGGATCGGGTAGTGCCGGCACGGGGCTCATCCTCGCGTCATCGCTTTCTTCACCTCTCGTTCGACCAGCTCGCTCATCTCCTGCTCGAAGCTCGCCCGGATGGCCTCCATCGCCAGCGGCCGCAAACGCTCGAGGGCATCGCTCAATCGATCCCAGTCCTCGCCGCGTTCCCCGACCACATCGGTCATGAACAGGCGCACGTAGGAGGTCGCGATCGCGCGTGTGTGTCGGGTGATCTGCTCGGCGACGGCGAGCGCGTGGGATACGGGCACGCCGAGGCCGATCAGCTGCTCGCCCGCCGAGATCAGCCTCGGGCTGAGGATCTCCCAGCGACCGTCACCGAGGCGCCGGATCAGCCCGAGCTTCTCGGCCTTGCGCACCAGACGGGGATCGAGGGGGCCGCCGAGGCGCCGCTCGAGCTCCTCGGTCGTGGCGAACTCGGCAAGTGGCTCACCGAACGCGGTCAACAACGTGCGTCCGAACTCGAACATCTGCTCCGCGGCACCCCCGGGCTGCCTGAGCACGCGGCCGATCGCCTCGAGGCGGAACCCTTCGGCTTGCATCGCCTGGATCAACTCCAAACGGGCCACGTGCTCGGGGCCGTAGTACCCGGTGCGGGCGCGGATCGTCGGCGGCGGGAGGAGGCCTCGAGCCTGATACGCGCGCACGTTGCGCGCCGTGGCGCCGGTCCTCCGCGCCAGCTCGTCGATTGTCAACTCCTCGTCGGAGACAATCATGTGACATTGATGATGTCACATCGATGATGGGATATCGCTCGTGTCATGTAAACGGTCTAGGATTTCCGGCGATGAAGAGAGGTAGGCGGCGCAGGCTCGCGCCGGTCGGTTTGCTGGTGCTGGCGATCGTGCTCGGGGCCGCGGCGACGGTGGCGCTTGGTGCGAGGTCGTCGCGTCGCGCCCGCGATGCTCGTTCGCCCTCGTCAAGAGCGGAGACCCGCTGGATCACGCGCACCCTGGCGCACATGACGCTCCCCGAGGAGGTCGGCCAGCTGTTCGAGGTCAACGGGTACGGCCAGTCCGTCCGTGATCCCAGCCCCGCGATGGTCAAGCTCAACCGGCAGTACTACGGCGTGAGCAACATCGCGCAGCTGATCGAGAAGTACCACCTCGGCGGAATCATCTACTTCGACTGGACCAACAACCTGCAGAGCCCCTCACAGATCGTGCGGTTGTCGAACGGGATCCAGCGTGTGGCGCTGCAAGCCCATACGCCGGTGCCGATGGTAATCAGCACCGATCAGGAGCAGGGTGAGGTGCTGCGAATCGGGCCGCCCGCGACCGTCTTCCCGGGGAACATGGCGCTGGGCGCGACGCGCGACGTCGGTCTCGCCCGACGCGCCGCCAACATCACCGGGGTCGAGTTGCGCGCGATGGGGATCAACGTCGACAACGCTCCGGTGGTCGACGTCAACGTCCAGCCTCTCAACCAAGCCGACGGGATCAGGGCGTACGGCGACCGAGTCCCGTTCGTCTCGAAGTTCGGGGTGGCGCAGGTCAAGGGCTATCAGGCGCTGCAGGCGACGACCGGCGTCGGCGCCACCGCCAAGCACTGGCCCGGGTTCGGTGACTCGAAGATCAACAGCGACAGCGGCGTAGCCACGTCCCCTCAGACGCTCGCCCAGGTCAAGCGCATCAACGTGCCGCCGTTCCGAGCAGCACTTGCCGCCGGCGTCGATCGGGTCATGGTCACGCACATCCTGTTCCCCAAGATCACGGGCTCGCGAATCCCGACGAGCCTCAGTCCGTTCTGGGTCAACGGGTTTCTGAGAGGTCAGCTGCACTACAACGGCCCGGTTGTCACCGACGCACTGGACGCGGCCGCGCTCGACCACTTCAGCGCCGCTCAGGTCGCGCTCAGAGCGCTGCGCGCGGGCGACGACGAGCTACTCGAGATCGCTCAGACGCCGACGGACAAGCAACCAGCCGACCTCGTCTCCGCCTACAAGGCGGTGCTGCACGCGGTGCGCACGGGAGCCATCAGCAAGCGCCGGCTCGACCAGTCGGTGATCAGGATCCTCGCGCTCAAGTGGCGGCTGGGGCTCGTGAAGCACCCGTTCACGAACCCGGCCAGGGTCCATCAGGTCGTGGGCACGCCGGCCCATCTCGCAGTTGCGGCGAGCGCGTCGCGCCGCTCGATCACGTTGCTCAAGAACAGCGCTCATCTGCTTCCGCTGGCCGGCGACAGCGGCAAGCGCGTGCTCGTGACCGGCTTCGGGCAGGTGACCACGACGACGCTCGCCCAGGACATCGCGGCACACGGGCTGAAGACGACGCCGCTGGACACCGGGTCGGACCCCGACGCTGCGCAGATCCACAGCGCCGTCACCGCCGCCGGCAACAGCGACCTGATCGTCGTCTCGACGTTCAACGCCTGGGGCGCCGCCGGCCAGATCCAGCTGGTGCATGCGCTGCTCGCGACCGGGAAACCGCTGATCGTCGCAGCCGTCGGCACGCCCTACGACATCGCCTACTTCCCGACCGTCTCGACGTTCATCACCGGCTATGACTACCAGCCGGTCTCGCTGAACGCGCTCGTCGCGGCCATGTTCGGACGCTTCCCGCTGACCGGCAAGCTGCCGGTCACGGTGCCCAAGCCTGCGCCGTCGAAGCAGGTCCTGTACCCGTTCGGCTTCGGCCTGCGCCTCGGCCGGTAGTACCGCGAGGCGGTCAGAGCTCCACGTTGAGCGGCCACTGAAAGCGTTGTGGCATCGCTGGGTCGTAGGAGTTGATGAAGTCCGCCATCGCGCTGCGGAAACCGACCAGCGCGCGATTTCGTGGCGCGCCGGGGCCTCCAGGGAAGAACAACGAAGAGCTCACCCCACTCAGTGGAATCAGGGACTCGTTGGGGGGAGAGAAGACGAACGTGAAGTAGAAGCTGACCGACTCGCCGATCGTCTCGGTGTTCGGCAGATAGGTGAGCAGCGTGCGGGTGCCGATTCGCGCTGAGGGCCGCGGGATGTCGCTGCGCTGAAGGCAGTGCGGGAAGTTTGCAACGAACGTCAAGGCCGGATTTGCGGTCGTGTTCATGCTCGAGATGCCGTGCGCGTTGGCTCGGTACAGCATGCTCGTCAGCACTCGCTCGAGCGCGACCCGGCTGGTCATCCGCGGCAGGCCCCGGATGTTGCCCTGGTTGCGCGCGGCCGACGCCGCGATCCAGGTCTGCAAAAACCGGTCGCGAGCGACCGAAGCATCGGACGGATAGGTGGCGCGGACAAACGCATTCGCATAATCGGAGACCAGGTTCCAGACCTCGAGGAGGCGCTGGACCACCGGGTACCGATCCCACGGCGTCTTGACGGTGAAATCCCCCTGGGTGATTCCAAGCTGCGCGAGCGTCACCTTCGGGTCGTCGTCGAAGTACTTCCGGCCGACCGCGTAGTCGTTGGCGAGCTGGAGGAACTCGTTCGAGGTCGCGAGTGAGGTCGGCGGCGCGGCTCTGGACCACAGCAAGAGCAGTACGTCGTCGAAGCCGATCAGGTATTTGGACTGAGGCGCGACCAGCTGGTAGATCGGATGGTTGGTGGGAAAGGTGTTGAACATCGTCATCTGCATCGCGGCGGTGACGATGTGCCAGTGATAGACGTGGCCGAGCCACACGCCGAAGACGGTGATCGACGTCTTCGCCGCCTGCAGCGCGTAGATCCAGGCACCAGCGCTTGCGGTGGCTCGGCTGTACACGCGAGCTCCGCGTCCTCGGTTGCCCGACACCCGCACCGCGACGGGCGTGAGGTCCTTTGTGTGGGCGTTCTGCGTGAGCAGCGTGACGCTGGCCGGCGTGAACCGCGTTGCTCCATTGACCGTCTGGGGCTGGAGCGACTCGAAGCGGCTCATGTCGATCACGTACAGCCGGCCCGCGGCAACAGCCGCGTCAAGCCGACGGTTCCAGATCGCGCCGAACTGGCGCCGAAGCGCCGGGACCTGCGACCGCTTGACCTTCTGCGGGATGATCAGGTTGTAGCCGAACCCGTGCTGCGCGATCGTCGGCCAGAACTGAGCGGTGGCCGAATCGGCGTCAGTCAGACTCGATGTCCAGGCAGGCAGAGACTGGAGCCCGGACTGGTAGACGGCGGGGAAGTTCGTCCAACCGATCGAGAACTGCCCGGGCTGCTCCAGTGAGAATCCCCTGCTCGCCGCGGTGCTCGCGCTCGGCATTGCGCGCAGTCGCGAGAGGTTCGACAGCACCGCTTGAGGATGCTGTTCGAGCGCCGTGCCGAGTTCCTGCAGCGCGTCGGGCGCCAGCGTAGGGGGACCGAGGTTGCCATACAGGAACTCGTAGGCCGTGCGGGTGACACCGCCGATCATGTACTTGTTGGTCAGTCCCTGCAATGGCTGGATGATCTGCTCGGCGCGAATCTTGAGCCTGGCGACGGTGTCGAGCGCCTGCGCGGTGTCCACGGGCACGCCTGGCAGCGACGGAAAGTGCGCCTGAATCGGCAGCGGCGAGATCTTCTGCGCCGCGGCGCTGGCGGCTGCCGACTGTCCGGCGGGCGCACCGGTAGCGGCGCCGGCAGGGGCCGGGGCCGCCGCGGCGGCGTTCCCGGGAGCGATCAGCGCCGCGCCGGCGCCGGCCAGACCCGCCCCGATAAACCCCCGTCGCCCGATCCGGATACCGTCTTCGTCGTCTTCCTTGTGCGTCGATCGGTTGGCCATCGCCGGACTATATCCGGGGCAGACTCCGGCGTGCCTGACCGGAGCGCGCTGCGCCAACCAGAGCACAGCCACCCCCGCGATACCCGACCGGACGGGCCCTCCCGGCCCCATGGACGCTGCGAAGCAGCCCCAATCCCGGGCCGCGATTAGTCTGCCGCCGACCGGGGGTCTTAACGTCCAGCAAAACAACTGCACCGGAGGTGACGATGCCTGAGCACACGATTGGAACGCGCGAGGAATGGCGGGCCGCTCGCGCCGAGCTCGCGAAGCTGGAGGCCGAACACGCCGAGCTTTCCGAGAGGGTCACCGAGCAGCGACGCAGGCTGCCATGGGTCCGGGTGGAGAAGGAGTACGTGTTCGACACCGAGGATGGCAAGCGGACGCTCGCCGAACTGTTCGACGGGCGCTCGCAACTGCTCGCCTACAACATCATGTTCGGCCCCGATTACGAGCTCGGCGCCTGTCCCGGCTGCTCGAACCTGGGCGATGAGCTTGACGGGACGCGCGTGCACCTCAACCATCGCGACGTGACGCTGATCTGCTTCTCCCGTGCACCGATCGACCGGCTGATCTCCTACAAGCAGCGGATGGGCTGGACGTTCCCCTACGTCTCGACCTACACGACCGACTTTCCGTTCGACTTTGGTCTGGCCATGACGCGCGAGCAGACGCAGGAGATCCCCCAGGTGAAGGAGATGATCGACAATCCTCCAGAGTGGCTCGAGGAATGGTCGCGGCAGATCGGAGCCAAGCTCGAAGACGGACTGCGCGAGGGCCCGAGCTACATCGCGTTCGCCCGCGAGAACGGGACCGTCTATCACACCTACACGGTGATGGCGCCCGACCCGTTCGTAGCGCCGTACCATTCCTTCCTGCTCCAGCGAACCCCCAAGGCCGGACCCTCGGAGATTCGAGCCTGGCGCAAGGACGAGTACCCCGATTGAACGGAGGGTCGTGGATCTCGGCATCAAAGGACGGGTAGCGCTGGTCGGCGGCGCCAGCAAGGGCATCGGCCGTGCGGTGGCGGAGGCCCTGGTCGCCGAAGGCGCGCACGTCGTGATCACGGCGCGAGATCAAGCCCGCACCTCACAGGTCGCAGAGGAGATCGGCGCGGTGGCCGGTCTCGCGTGGGACAGCGCGGACCTCGACGCCGCCCCGGATCTCCTCGCGCTCGTCGCAGAGCTCGCCGGGCCGGTCGACATCCTGATCACGAACACCGGCGGTCCGCCCGCCAATCCCGACCCGCTGGCTTTGTCACTCGAGCAGTGGGAGTTGGCGCACCGGACGCTCCTGCTCTCCCCGCTGGCGCTGATCCGGCTGGCGCTTCCGGGGATGCGGGAACGCAAATGGGGGCGCATCGTGGGGATCGCCTCGACCTCCGTTCGCGAGCCGATCCAGCCGCTGATCCTCTCCAACGCCGAGCGCTCCGGCGCGCTGGCCGCGTACAAGACCCTGGCGCGGGAGGTCGCGGGCGACGGCGTCACGATCAACATGCTGCTCACCGGCTCGATCGCCACCGAGCGCATCGCATCGCTGGCCGGCTCGATGGAGGCGGCGGAGCAGCACGCCGCCAGCAGCGTGCCGGCCCGTCGCCTCGGTCGCCCCGAGGAGATGGCGTGGGCGGCGGCGTTCCTGTGCTCGGAGCGCGCCGCCTACATCACCGGTACCGCGATCCCCGTCGATGGCGGCGCTCTGCGCGCGACGTAGCGCCGGGGCGCCGGCAGGGCAACAGTTCGGGTCGGGTAGTCCGGCCTGACGGCGCGGTCCTCACGCCGGAGCCAGGAGCCGCAGCAGACTCTCGCGCACGCGAGGCCAGGGATCGCGCCGCTGATGTCGGCGTGGTTCGAAATGCTGGGTCAGGGCGAGGCCCCTCAGCGCCGCGAGGGTCAGCTGCAGACGTGCGTCCCACTCATCGGTCTCGATCGTTTCGTGGCGCCAAGCCGCCACCAGCTGGGCGATCGCGCGCGCGATCTGCCGCTCGACCGGCACCAGACGGGCGTACAGCTCCTGATCGTCGGCCGCGGCGACCCAGAGCTTGACGAACACGGTGAACGTGGAGCTCGAGAAGTCGTTCCACATGAGATCGAGCATCGCTCGGATGCGCTCCGTCGGGTCCTCGGGAAGCGTGATCGCCATCTCGCGCAGCTCCGCCACCCGTCGCTCGGCCAGACGCTCGACGGCGGCCACGACCAGGTCAACGCGATGCGGGAAGTGGTGCGTCTGTGCGCCTTGCGAGACGCCGGCGATGTCCGCGACCCGCCGCGTGGTGGTCCCCGCGTAGCCGACGTCGAGGACGCTCTGGACGGTGGCGTCGAGTAGCTTCGCGCGCGTTTGCGCTCGGCGTTCTTCCTGTGTCCGCCGCCGGTGCGGCGTGGCCTTCGTACCCGACGGATTCACGACGTCTCGCCATCATTAGAACAAAACGAGCGCTCTTTTTGTTGGCGGCCCAGCTCGCGCGGCCTCGCAACGGCTCCGCCACGCTGACCGCTGGACGCCTGGCCGTCAGTGGTGCGCCGTACGCGTGGCCATTGCCAGCTCCACCGGCCGCTGCCCGTACGGCGCCGACGCGCTCGCACGGCCGGCCTCAAACGAGCGGTGCATCCGGCGCTTGAACGCTTTGGGCTTCTCGGCATAGACGCGCTCGCCCACGCGGACCGCCTCGTCCTGCAGTTCCTCGCGTCGATAGTCGAGCAGCGTGATCACCGCGTCCACGTCGACCGGCACCGGCACCGCACGATCGGTCAGCTGCTCCCGCAGCAGACCCAGGTCGTGATCGTCGCCGAGGAGGTCCGCCAGCAGGTGGGCGTCCTTGTTATGGCCGCGCACGGCCTGACCGCACGCGGCGGTGAGCAGGCGCTCCTGGTACCAGAGATCCTTGACGCGCTTACGCCACTCGTGCAGATCCTCGAGCGAGCCGCCGCTGCGAGCACGGCGGAATGCCTTGCGGCCGTGCGTGTAGGACGTGACAAGCCCCTGCTCGATCGCCTTCCAGCCATCACTGCCGAAGCTCCATCGGTCGACGTCGAGGCGCAATCCGCGCAACTCCTCGAGGGCCGCAACCTGCGACCTGCGCGCTGCGATGCGGGCGTCGTGACCATCTGTACGCGCGCCGAAGTGCTCCCGCAGGGCGGCGAACGTCGTCGCGGGCAGCTGTCCTGCAAAGCGATCGGAGAGTGCCGCGAGCGTGGCGCCGAGCACGTCGCTGTCGCGCGTGTGTGCAAGCTCGCGGCCGGCGGCTCGCAGAGCGGCGTTTGCGTGACGGCGCTGGCGCCGGGGTGTCGCGCCACGGACTAGGCGCAGCAGCGAGCGGGTCTTCTTCATCGCCTTTCGCGCATCGTGAACCGCGCGCGCCGGCTCGTCATCGACGCCCGTGCTCAGCTCGTCGATCGCGCGATCGAGCTGTTCGCGGGCGCAGCGCACGAACGCCGTGCCGACGGGCTCGTCGGCTCCAAATTCGTAAGTCATGGACCCCTCCTCCTGTTGAACTCTCCTCGCTTACGCCTACCCGGTCGGCGGGGCGGGGCAATCACCTCCCGATCAAGGTTCTGGGGTCGCCGTCCGCGCGACCGTCATCGGATATTTGTCCAGGATCGCTTATTTGGCATCGGGGTGGGTATTGCGGGAATCCGATTGAAGAGCCGCGTTCTACGCGGCAGGGCCGATCCGGGACCGGACCCATCCGTATCGGTACAGCCGCGCTCCCGAGGAGACCGGAGCCGATGACCACCGCGCGAACACTCCATTGCCCCCAGCATGTACGACATGTCGGCACCTGCCCTGCGTGCCAGCGGGCCCGCCTCGCGGCCGAGAAGCGGCAGCTCGCGGAGGTCGCGGCTATCAGGGCGAGCGCAGGGACCGATCGGGGCCGGCCGAGTCCGTCTCAGCCGGCCCCGGTTCCGGGTGGCCTGCGATGAACCGCGAACCTCAGACCCGTCGCCGCGTGTTGGGGTTGCAGGTGAGACGTGTGGACGCCGGTCCGTCGACGCTGCTGGTCGTCAGCGGGAAGATCGACGTTGTCCGCTGCCGCCAGCTCGGTTCGGCGATCGACGAGGCGCTCAACGACGCACCGCTTCGACTCGTCGTTGATCTCTGCGATGCCGAGATAGCCGACGCGACGGGTCTCGCGGTGCTGCTGCGGGCGCGTGCATTTGCGCTGCGCCGCGGAGTGCAGCTGAAGCTCGTCTGCGATAGCCCGAGCACGCTGAAGGCGCTAGCCCTCGCCGGCGTCTAGGGCCACTCCCGCGTCTGGAACCTTCACGTAGCGGATAGCGGCGTGCTGAGCCCGCATCAACGCTGGCAGCATGCATAATCGAGACATGGGTGACGTCTCGCTCGAGGTCGCACTCAGCGTGCGCGGAGAACACATGGAAGGGCCGCTGTGGGACGCCGATACTTCCCGGCTGTGGTGGGTGGACATCTCCGGCAGGAGGGTGCACTGCTTCGATCCACGATCCGGCCAGCACACGTCGTGGGACACACGCGAGGAACCCGGAGGAGTGATCCTCGCTGCCGCAGGAGAGCCTGTCGTCGCGACCCCGGACGGCTTGGCCGAGCTCGATCCGACCACGGGCACATTCGCACTGCGAGTTCCGATCGAGCGGGACAAACCAGAGAACCGCGCCAACGATGCCAAGGTCGATCCGTCCGGAACGGCATGGGTCGGCACGATGGCGTACGACAAGCGCCCGCAAAACGCTGCCCTGTACCGGGTGATAGATGGCGTCGCCACCCGGATGGTCGACGGCCTGACGATCTCAAACGGACCCGCGTTCGATGACTCCGGCGAGACCATGTACCTGGCCGACACCGCGCTCGGCGCGATCGACGTATTCGATGTCGATCCGGCCACGGGTGCTCTCGGCGGTCGCCGCCGGTTCGTCGATCTCGCCGCTCAGGAGGTCTGGCCCGACGGCATGACGGTCGACGACGACGGGATGCTGTGGGTCGCGCTTGGCCGGGCGGCCGCCGTCCATCGCTACCGCGCGGATGGAACACTGGACGGGGCCATCGAGCTCCCGACAACGAACCCCACGTCGATCGCGTTCGGCGGGGATAACCGAGACGAGCTTTACATCACCACTTCGTGGGTGGACTGCGAACCGGATAATCACGCGGTGGAGCCCTTCGACGGCGCGATCTTCCGCTGCCGACCCGGCGTGACAGGCCCTCCTTCGCCGCGCTGGATGAACACCTAATACTGACCCTCGTTTACGGTCTCGGATCGGCTCCGATCGGCCGCGCCGCGCCGGCCGCCGAGGACCGAGCGGCCGCGCGGTACCGTGGAAGCGTGACGAGGCCGCTGTTGCCGGCATTCGTGGACCGGCTGCCGGACTGGGTTCTGCGGGTGAGCCTGCCGACACCTTTCCGGGTCGGAAGCGTCAATTGCTACGTCTTGATGGAGCGGCCGGTGACCGTAATCGATCCCGGCACGCTGCAGCCCGGCTCGTTGGCGAAGTTGAGAGAGGCGCTGAACGGCAACGGCCTCGATTTCGACGACATCGAAGTGGTCGTCGTGACCCATGCCCATCCTGACCATTACGGCGCCGCGGCGGTGCTCGCGGCTCGCTCGCGCTCGCAGATCGTGTGCGGCCTACCCGAGGTCGAGAACCTCCGGGAGTCCGAAGACGTGCAATCCAGAGTCGACCTGCTGGTCACGCTGGGTCTGCCGGACGCCGAGGCCCAATCGCTGATCACGAGGATCGATGCGCAGATCGCCCGGACGGTGCGACGGGCACCCGCCGAGATGGTCACCGGCGTCAAGCACGGTGAGGTGTTGGCGGCAGGTGGGCGCCGGCTCGTGTGCGTGGTGACCCCGGGGCACTCCGACGGGCACCTTTCCCTGTGGGATCCAGTCGACCGAGTGCTGCTGAGCGGCGATCACCTGCTCGCGCGCATCATCCCGGTGCCGAACCTCGGTGACGGGGACCGCCGTCGCAGCCTGCCCGCATATCTCGCAAGCCTCTCGACGTTCACTGCCCTTGACCCGCAGGTAGTGCTCCCGGGGCACGGTCGTGCGTTCACCGAGGTTGATGTGCTCGCTGACCGAATCCGCGCGCACAGCCGCCACCGGGCAGATGAGATTGCGAGTCTCATCCGCGAGGGTCCGGCCAGCGTGGTGACGGTCGCCCGCCGGCTGCAATGGCATCCCGAGGGCGGGAGGCTCCTGCTCGGTCTCGCGCATGTGCAGGGTCACCTGGACCTCCTTGAAGACGACGGCCGTGTGAGCTGCGAGCTCGATCGGGGGGTCAGGACCTACGGTCTGCGTTCGTAGGACTCGCGAGCGCCGCCGCTGAGCGGATCTTGAGCGCATTTCGCCTTCGGCGAACGAGAACTCGGTCGGCCAGGAAGAGCAGGCGTCAGGGCCAGCGCACTGATTGCGAACAGCAGCGGGTAGTCCGAGAAGCCGGCGTACCGGAACACGATCCTGTGGACGCCGGCCGGCACTCGAACTCCCACCACCGCTGGGGCGATCATCTCCGTTCTTTGGGCATGTCCGTCGACTGTGACCGTCCACCCGGGGTCGAAGGACGCGCTCAGGACCGCCACACCCGGCCTGTGCATGCTGACCGTCGCACTGACCTTGCCCTGCACGAGGTGGTCGGTCTCCGTGCTCACGCTGCCGGTGGACACCTGATGGACGGTGGGCAGTGTTGGGCGACCCCGGCCTGGACCGGCTGCATTGACCCGGAGGTATGCATGTTCGCTGCCAAGCGGTGAGCGCAGGAGCGGATAACTGCGCGCGCCGAGGTCGGTGCGGTCGGCGTCCAGCGTGCCGACCACGGCGCCGACGTTGAGATAGCCGCTCGATTCCGTTCGCCAGAGCGCGTACGGACCCGCACGGAGCAGCAGGTGGGCCGCTACCGGGGGCGCCCATCCAGACGGAAGGATCAGGTACCTGATTGCGAACATCGAGTAGTCGGCCGGGTTGCGTTCGTCGAAGAAGTACTCGGGATTGGTCATCAGCGAGGCGGTCCGGAGCGTGTAGCCGACCTCATCGACATCCCTGCTCTCCAGGTACTTGAAAACGGGCACGGCGCCGACGGTGAAGGACGCTCCCCAGTTCGACGGCATCCCGGCGTACACGCGTCCTGGGCCAGATCGCGCGATCACCCCCAGCAGACGATCGACCTCCGCGCCCTGAACGCGGTCCGCCAACTGCTGTGAGCGGACCGCGGCGGCATTCTTGCGATCAAACGAGCTCACCTGCCCCCAGGCGGGGTACAGCACCAAAACCAACCCGGCAACCAGGAGCGCGGCCGCAATTACCTGTCGCGGTGCGCTCCGCGGGCGTGCGACGAGGCGCTCAAGCGGTCCCCAGCGCTTCAGCCCTTTCAAAATCATCTGCCCGCCCCATGCCACGCCGACTCCGGCCAGGAGCAGCGCCGCGAGCTGGATGCCCATCATGAACCGGCGAAAGAAAATGTCGCTGCTGCCTGGCAGGAGGTTGGCGAGCGATCCGAATGTTGCTCTGCCGAAGGACAGCAGCAGGCACAGAATGAGCGCGACGACAATCGCCCGAGCGCCCTCATCTCTTCGCCACCGAGCGCATGCGAGTATCAAGCCTGCTGCAGCGAGGACCGTGATCAGCGGCAGGCGACCCGAGTCCAGTAGCTGGCCCGTGGCAAGCCAGCCGAGCACGCGCGGCGCGCCATAGCCGTTGACCAGCCCCGTTCCTCTGAGGACCTCGTTCGTGGCCGCCCACGTTCGCTGATCGATCAGCGGCACGATCACCCACGCTGAGGCGATCAGCGCCCCGCAGCCGATGATCGCGCCCCGAGCCAGCTTGATCAACAGGCGCCTGCCCAAGACGAAGGGCCAAAACAGCAGAGGAAGGAGCGCGAGGTACCCGGTCTCGAAGTGCAGACAGATCGTGAGCGACACCATCAGCGCTGCCGCAAAGAAGTTCCGCCCATCGCGGATCGCCCTCCAGCTCAGCCCCCACGCGATCGGCAGCGTCACTGATGCCCACAGCTGCGCCCAGACTCCGTATCCGATCCACAGGTATGCCTTTGGCTCATAGCCGACGCCGGTCACGCTCATCACGAACGGAGCCAACACCGCCGCCGCGGCCGACGCCCCGCGCGAGAAGCCAAACAGACGAGAGGACAGATAAACGCTGACCGGCCACAGCGCCATCAATAGGTAGAGGGTCCAGCGGAAGGCAGCGTCGGGTCCGGTCACCGTCCCGAGCAGACCCGTCAGCATCGCCGGCAGGCTTTGGTAATGCAGAAACTGCGGCGAGCCCAGCCCGAGGTATGGGAACCAGCTGGTGAGAGGCAGGTGCCCGCCCTGAATCCGCAGCGTCGCGAACCGGACCATCTGCTCGTGCACCGAGGAGTCGTCGAGATAGGAGACGGCGAACGTCTCGGCTCTGAGGCTCACGAGGCTCCACACGACCGCGACGCTCACCGCGACCCACGCGGCGGGAATACGTCGCATGCTGCCCAGCACGGAGTCGGTGAGCTTCCGAGTCGCCGAAGGCGGACGAGGAGTCTCGATCGTGGGGGTCGGAGTGCTAACTGCCATCGGAGGGACGCGCGTCAACCGGGCACGAGGTCGAGTGGATCGTGTCATGACCAGCACAAAGTGGATAGGAACCGTGCCCGACTGGCCAGAGCCACGCCCGCGCCGCACTCAGAGGCGGTCCGTTGCGATCAGTCTGTTCCAGTCCGAACCCAGCGGCCGTCTCAGGGTGCAGCTTGCGATCAGGCGGCCTCGTTCTTGGTTGTCGAGGTGCCAGCGGTTGTCGATCTGTGCCAGTGGCGTCCACGTGCGGCAAAGGCGCTGCAGCGCGGGTCCGGCGTATCCGACGGTCAGGACATAGCGTTCTGGGAGCCGACGCGGATGCCAGTATTGCCAGCTGAGGTGGCCACTCAGAATCGGAGGCAGGCCACGGCCGTAGAGCTGCAGTGCCGAGGCCTCGCCGTAGTTACTGGCCAGGATCATGGCGTCGGCGCGTTCGGCTGCGGGCAGCTTCGACCATGCCCGCTCGACCTGGGCGGTTAATTCGGGCCAGCCAATTTCGTCCTTGAAGTAACCGATCTTCCAGACCCCTGAGCTGACCAGCTGACGGGTGGAGTAGAACGGCACGACGATCGGCCCGGCCAGCGCGATCACCGCAGCCTGAATTGCGACCGCAGCCGCAAGCAGCGCATACCGTCCGCGCCCGCGGAGCCACTGGTCGGCAGCAATCGCTCCGGCCGACACGGCGACGCTGTCGGCCGGTAGCGGGTAATAGCCGCGCCCGCGCTCGAGCAGGAAGGCGAGTGTGACGAGCACGGGCACGAGCGCGAGCGTGCGCAGGCCGCGTCGCCATAGCCACGCGACGCCGGCAACAAGAAGCGCAGTCGCCGACCCGAGGAACAGGAGTTGCTCGGTCAGATAGGCACCGCGCGAGGTGTCGGCGGCGGTCTGCGCGTTCTGGCTCGAGGAGAACTGCACGCTCGGCCAACCGTGCTGTACCTGCCAGATGATGTTCGGCGCGAGCAGTGTCGCGGCAACTGCCACGCCCAGCCATGGCCACGGACCCGCCAACTGACGGTGCTCCCCGTTCAGCACGAGGGCCACGACGAACGCGGCGATCAGGAATGCGATCGTGTACTTGGCTTCGAGACCGACTCCGGCGATCAGCCCGAGGAGCAGCCAGAGCCGTGGCTCGCGCCGCACGAACAAGCGCGTCGCGACGTACAGGAACGCGGTCCAAGCGAAGGCGTCGAGCCAGGTCGGGTGGAAGATGCCCGCCGACCCCAGGATGTACGGGGTCAGCGCCCAGCTGAGCGCACCGATCCATTGCGCTCGCCTTCCGCCTCCGAGCTCGCGCACGGTGAACGCGACAAGGATCACCGTCGCGGCTCCGGACATCAGGCTGACCGCGCGGAGCGCAATCAGCGAATGTGGCGCGAGCTGATCGACCATCCAGCCAATGACCGCGATCAGTGGCGGAAAGTCGACATAGCCGAAGGCCAGGTGGTGAGCCGCGGATAGGTAGTAGAGCTCGTCGCGGTCCCAGCCGTACCGGGCCATGAACGGGACCGTCACGGCAGCGAGCAGCGCCACAGCAGCGAGGCCCACGAGGAGAGTGCTGAGCGCGGAGGTCCGCGGACGTGCCGAGGAAACCGCCGTCGACCGCGGCGATTCCAGCTGATACGGACCGGCGGTGAAGGCTTGACCTTCCGCGGTCATGAGCGAGCCGCGTCTGTGCGAGCGATCATCAGAATGTGCCGCCAGGCCCACGCGAAGTCCTCGTCGCGGACCGATTGGTCGTGGGCAGCGAATCGTCCGCCAACCTCGGACGCGGCGAAGCCGATCACGAACGTGCTGAGCAGGCGCTCGATCCTCGGCACGAGCGCCGGCGGGACGCCGGCGTCGTCCAGCGCCGCGTAGACCGTGTTGCGCACGCCGATCGCCGCGTCGGTCGCGACCGGCCGCCTGAGAAGTAGCGGGAACACGGCGGGATGGCGAGCAGCCGCCTTGCGCATGCTCCTTGCCATGGCGTAGAGCCGCTCCTCACCCGGCAGGTTCGGGTCGGGCAACGGGATCTCGGCCAGCAGTCGCTCGACGAGGCCATCCAGCAGGTCGTCCTTGTCGCGGACGTGGTGGTAGAGCGCCATCGGGCTGACACCGAGATGCTGGGCGACGGCGCGCATCGTGAGTGCCGGTAGCCCGCGCTCGTCGGCGACAGCAAGCGTGGACTCCAGTACGTCGGCGCGAGATATGCGAGCCGGCCGGGGCACCCGGATAAGTATACATCGTATACGTACGATGTAAAGGTACGCGCGGGCAGAGCTCGCTAGAGCGCGATCCACGTTGCTACTCAACGCCGCGCGTTTCATAAGGCCGCTGAAGTCGAATCCTCAAGTCAAGATGGCAGGAGGCTCATCCGCCACACGTTGCGCCGCGCACGACTGCCTGAAGCCCGTCTTCCGAGAGGGATGGTGCGCGGCCCACTGGTATGCGCATCGAGCGCTTCTGCTGCTTCACCCCGAGGTGGACGAGAAGCCCGATTCACTCGTAATCTGCGAGGCCATCTGGGACGCCTCGTAGGCGCTGGGCCGAATCGGCTGCGCGCGACGCCGATTCAGGCGAAGCGGGGGCGGAGGATGAATCGCCGCCGACGGCGCGGACGTCTGCCGTAGAGGTGATCGGCCCTCAGGCGCAGCAGCGCGACGGTCGCCGCCGTGTGCACGAACGGATTCGCGACAGCGTGTTCATCGCCAAGCGACAGCGCCGCGACCGCCTCGCCATCGATCAGCGCCAGCAGCACTTCTCCCTTCGGGATGGGCGCATCATCCAACGCGGCGAGATCGCGTAGTACCTGCTCGTCATCGATGCCGGCGAGCCGGATCGAGACTGACGCTTGTGAGACGGCGGAGTTGCTGGCTGAGGTGGTCATCGCGGGTTCCTATCTGTCGGGCTATATGCATGATGGAGCTAAGCCCCCCTTTTCACATCGGGCATATGGAGTGAGTTCGCGCGCGGCGCCCCTTACGCCGGCGCTCGGGCCCCTTAGGGCCTATGCCGGTAGGGCCGCGAGTGCCGCTGCGTGAGCTTTCTTGAACGCGATCAAGCCGCTGGCGAGTTGCAGCAGCGCGAGGTGGTTCTCGTCCTTCTTCGACCAGCGGATCAGGATCGCGCGGTTGCGGTTCAGCCACGAGTGGCATGCCTCAACGACCCACCGCCGCGGCTTCCACTCGGGGTCGTGTAACTGCCCGGCGGTGTCCTCGCCGCGGGCACGGATGTGCGGCGAGAATCGTTGCGCGATCACCGACTCGCGAGTCGTGTCGTAGTCATAGCCGCGGTCCAGGCACAGGCCCTGGGGACGCTCGTCGGTGGGGATCGGACGCGCGATCGGGACCGAGGCGATCGTGTCGTCCAACAGCTTCATGTCATGACGGTGCGCGCCCTCATGCGCGAGCCCGAGCGGGACCCCTGCGGCGTCCGTGAGGACCGAGCGCTTGGCCCCCTTTTGGCTCTATCCGTTGGGTTTGGGCCGGTCTTCTCGCCGCCCAACGGCGCCTTCGTCATCGCGCCGTCGGCGGCCATGAACGACCAATCGATCCCGACCTGCTCGTCGTAGTCAAGCAGCCCCTCGCGCCAGATCTCGTGGAACACGCCAGCCGCCCGCCACTCCTGAAAGCGTCGGTGCGCCGAGCTCGAGGAGCACGGACCCGTCAGATCCAGCGCGTTCCACTGCATCCCCGTCCGCAACACCAACAAGATCGCGTCCATCGCGTCGCGGTCCGGCACGCGCGGGTTGTGGCAACCCAACGGGTGCGAGGGCCGATTGGGCAACAGCGGCTCGATCCGCTCCCACAACCAGTCAGGCATCCGCCAACCATCGTCCTTCGAGACGAGTCCCATCATCGACCTCCCCGGTCAAGAAACGCGGTGACCAGGATTATCGACGCGGGCTACATAACTCCTACCGGCATAGGCCCTTAGTACGGCTTACGCCGGCGCTCGGGCCGCTTAGTACGGCTGTGCTGGGAGCTGCGCCGTGCCGCTACTGATCGCTGGTGAGGAACTCGAGCAGCACTCGCGCGAGCTCCTCGGGCGCATGTTCCGCCTGGTGATGACCGGAGTGGATTGGTGCGCTGCGTAGCTCTCCGGCCACCCACGAGCGCCAGATCGCCACGGGGTCGCCATGGATGTCGATGTCATCCTCCGTCGCGGCGAGCAGCATCATCGGGCAGGCAATCCGGCGGCCCGCGGCGCGGTCAGCCTCTTCATGCGCGCGGTCGATGCGCAGGCCCGCTCGGTAGTCCTCGCACATGCCATGCACGACGGCTGGATCGCGCAGCGCCGCCCAGACATCGGCGTAGTTCTCCTCTCCCATCTCCGCCGGCAAGGGAGTCCGGTACCAGGCGTCGGGGTCGAGGTTGATGACCCGCTCCGCGGGCTTGTCGGTTTGCCCAAGGAACCACCAGTGCCACCACGACCGCACGAAGGTCTCATTCAGCTGCTCGAGGTGCTCGATGACTGGCAGGCCATCCATCATCACGAGCCGCGAGATCACGTCCGGGTGATCCATCACGGTGCGGAACGGACGAGAGCGCCGCGGTCGTGCCCGACAATGGCGAACGGTCGTGGCCGAGCCGGTGCACAAGTGATACGACGTCGTTGGCCATCGCGCGCTTGGACGACTGCGCGTGCTCCGGAGCGTCGGCGGGCAGCGTCGACCGTCCGTAGCCACGCAGGTCAGGGCAGACGACGAACAGCGAGTCGGCGAGCCGGAGCCTGTCAAGCCCGGTGAGACGGCTCGCGTTCGAAATTAGTGAGCGGCAGTGACCTCCTTTGGCTTGTTGATCCACGCGGCAGTCGGTAGCTCCGGCGGGACGGGCGGCTTGCGGACGAACCGCTCGGGGTTGCGGGCGTAGGCGGCGTCGAGCACGTGCCCTCGGGCGGTGTGCAGCGCGGTCGCCTGGCCGTGGTGGAAGGCGGCTGGGGTCATCAGCCCGATCCCGGAGTGCCGGTGCTCGTGGTTGTACCAGCGGAAGAACTGCCGGCAGTGAGCGCGGGCGTGCTCGATGTCATCGAACCGCTCGGGGAACTCGGGCCTGTATTTCAGGGTCTTGAAGTTC
The DNA here is from genome assembly GCA_963824755.1 of uncultured Solirubrobacterales bacterium. GTDB lineage: Bacteria > Actinomycetota > Thermoleophilia > Solirubrobacterales > Solirubrobacteraceae > Palsa-465. The sequence goes on from CAWGQT010000003.1 coordinate 47,924, forward strand.
GACTCCGAGTACGGGTTGTCGCTGGAGGTGTACGGGCGGCTATGCGTCTTCGTGACACCAAGGTCGGCGAGCAAGAAAGCCACCGGCTTGGCGCGCTGCGGCGCGCCGCGGTCGGCGTGCAGCGTCAGCACCTTGGGGGTGATCTGCTGCTGCTCGGTCGCCTGCTCGATCAGCGCCTTGGCGAGCCGCCCGTTCTCCCGGTACTGGACCGCCCAACCGACGACGTAGCGGCTGAACACGTCGAGGATCACGTACAGGTAGTAGTAGGTCCACTTGGCGGGGCCCCTGAGCTTCGACACGTCCCAGGACCACAGCTCGTTCGGCCGCTCAGCGAGCAGCTCCGGCTTCGCATACGGCGGGTGGGTGAGCTGATCGCGCCGCTCCCGGACCCCGCCGTGATGGGAAGCGAGGATCCGGTACATCGTCCGCGTCGAGCACAGGTAGGTGCCCTCGTCCAGCAGCGTCGCCCAGGTCTCCTCCGGCGAGATGTCGACGAACCGGTCCGAGTGGAGCACTTCGAGCACCCGCCCGCACTCGGCCTCGGACAGCGCCCGGACGGGCGTCGGCCGCGGCCGGTGCGGTCTCGGCTCGGGCGGCCTGCGGCGGCGGTAGATCGTCGCCGGCGACGCGCCGAGCGCCCGGCACGCCGGCCGGGTACCGATCAACGGCGTGAGCTCCTCGACGGTGGCGGCGATCATCGCTCGGTGCTCCTGGTCGCGCTGTCGGTGCCGAGCATCTGTTCCAGCAGCGCTGAGACGTTTCCCTGGATCTCCACGACCCGCTTCATCTTCGCCAGCTCGGCCTCCGAGCGCTCGAGCTTGCGCGTGAGCTTCGCGATCTCCTCGTCGCGGCGGTCGACCGGCTTGCGCCCGCGCTGCTTGCCGAGCTCCTTCAACGCGCCTGCCTCGCGCTGCTTGCGCCAGTACGTCAAGTGCGACGTGTACAGGCCCTCCCGGCGCAGCAGCTCGCCGACCTCGCCCGGCCTGGTGCACGCGTCCGCCTTGGCCAGGATCTCGGCCTTGTACCTCGCCGTGAACTTCCGGCGCTTGGCCTGCTCGACCAGCTCCGGGTCAGGAACCCCCTCCGGCGCGGCGCGCCCGCCGGCCCCGAATCCCAGCCCGGCTACGCCGCGCTGGTCTTCGCGGCCGGCGGCAGCAGCCTCAGGCGCAGCTCCAGCTCCATTCGTGCTCGACTCCAACATGTCCGGCGTTCTCCGTTCTCGCCCTCAAGGTCATTGATTCCTCGATGGTGAGCGTCTCGCCGGACGTTGACAGAGAGGGAGCAATGGCGCCACGCGGTGCCAAGTCGTGTGGGTACGCGGATGCCCGTGCACGAGCACCACCGGCTCGCCTTTGCCGCCATGCCGGACCCGCAGCGTCACATCGCCGAGATCCACGTACTCGAGTGTGAACCCTTCGAACACGAACTACGCCTACCCGCAAAGCTGGCCAAGTCACGCCGGCGTGCCGCGCACCTTCACGCCGGGGCAGGGTGGACCCGCCTCGGCACATCAAAAACCCGCGATGAGCCGGAGCGGAGCGCGAGCGTCCATTTCGGAACAAAGGTTCATGCCCGCATGCGGGCGCCCCGGGGGATGAAAATGGCCCCGGCGCACCGTAAACCGGGGCAACCTTGTTTACGGGGTGCCACGGCTATTTTCTAACCAAGCGGCACGCGCCCGAGTCGATGAGGAACGAAATGGCCGCCATAGAGGCTGTCGCTCAAACCCGCGAGACCACCGGCTCTCTAGCAAGAATTGAGAACAGCGGTCGCTGGCAGGAGGGCACCGGGCTACAGCTCTGAACTGGGCGCCTGAGGCCTGCGACCCCGCCGGGGCTGAACTTTGCCGCATTTGTTCGGACAGTCCGAACAAATTCGCCATTGTTCACTTGCGCCGGCGCGGACGGTGGGTTTGCACCCGGATGCGGCCACTATCAACTTCGCCCAACGGCCCCGGTTTGTGCGACACCCTACATAGCGGCCATTAGGCACATTTCGCTCGCCCGGCGGATTCATCTGGTCGTCGCAACACCTTGACCGAGAGGAGTTGCGATGGGCGAGAGAAGTCGGGCTTCGGATTTTGCGCGGGTGCGTTCGCCGGGGCGTCTGCCGTCTGGGCGGCGGGAGCATCGGGTGCGTTTCTGGGCGGCGGTCGCGCGAGGGCTCAGTAGCCGGGAGGCTGGTGTCCAGGCGGGCGTGTCGCCGGCGGTTGGTGTCCGGTGGTTTCGGAAGGGTGGGGGGATGCCGACCGTTACCCAGGCGCCGTTGTCGGGGCGTTATCTGTCGTTCGCTGAGCGGGAGGAGATCGCGATCCTGCGCGCTGGGGGGTGTGGGGTGCGGGGGATCGCTCGTCAGCTCGGGCGTTCGCCGTCGACGATCTCTCGTGAGTTGCGTCGGAACGTCGTGAGGTGTGGCGGCGTCGTTGAGTATCGGGCGAGCTCGGCGCAGCGGTACGCGGACCGGCGGGCTCGGCGTGCGAAGCCGGCGAAGCTGGTCGTGAACGCCGGGCTGCGACGGTATGTGCAGGACCGTCTGTCGGGAGCTGTCAAGCGGCCCGATGGGACGGCTCTCGACGGTCCTGGGGTGAGGTGGATCGGGCGGCGTCACGGTCTGCGCAAGGATCGGCGCTGGGCGAGGGCGTGGAGCCCTGAGCAGATTTCCAATCGCCTGCGCTTGGAGTTCCCCGATGATGAGTCAATGCGTATCTCGCACGAGGCGATCTACCAGTCGCTGTACGTTCAGGGGCGTGGCGCGTTGCGGCGTGAGCTGACGGCCTGTCTGCGGACCGGGCGGGCGTTGCGGGTCCCGAGAGCTCGCACCAGCGGTCGCGGTCGCGGGTTCGTCAGCGACGAGGTGATGATCAGCCAACGCCCCGCCGAAGCCCAGGACAGGGCGGTTCCCGGCCATTGGGAAGGCGACCTCATCATCGGAGCGAGGAGCTCGGCGATCGGCACGCTGGTGGAGCGCTCAACCCGCTTTACGATGCTGCTCTACCTCCCGCCGATGACCGGCCAAGCGCCGGGAGTAAAGGACGGCCCCGCGCTAACGGGGCACGGCGCCGAGGCGGTCCGCGACGCGATCGCCAGGACGATCGTCACGCTGCCTGAGCAGCTGCGCCGCTCGCTGACCTGGGACCAGGGCACCGAGATGGCCCAACACGCCCAGCTGCGGATCGAGACCGGCCTGCCGGTGTACTTCTGCGATCCACACAGTCCGTGGCAGCGCGGCACCAATGAGAACACCAACGGGCTGCTGCGCCAGTACTTCCCGAAAGGCACCGACCTCTCCAGACACAGCGCCGAGGACCTCGCTGCGGTCGCCTCCGCGCTGAACAGCCGACCGCGCAAGACGCTCGGCTGGAAGACGCCCGCCGAAGCGCTCAACGAGTACCTGAGAACCATCTAAACCAACCACGCACGATCGGCCGGCGGGTGGCAGCCGCTCAAGCGCAGGCCCCTTGCCCCCTGGCTCGCGTTCGCCACCGCGCCCCTCCCACCGCTCACGCCGGCCACCGAAACGGCGGCTGGGGAAGGGAGCGATCACGGCTAAACCAACCGCAAGCTCCCTGGCGCCTCGCCGGCCCGGATCCCCTCGCCGCCCTGAACGACAGAGTCAGGCCGTGGAGGTCACGCCTAGACGACCAACCGCCCAGAACTCAACGACAGCCCGACCCTCGGCCACCCCAGTCCATCCCCCACGAGAGGTACCGTCACCTCGACAGCTACTGTTGCGAGGACCGGTTGAGCCACTGGGCGCTTTGTCACCAAATGGACGTGTGGCTTTGCCTTTCTAGATGGACGCGCGGCTTTCCCTTTCTAAACTAAATGGGCGCCCGGCTTTCCCTTTCTCGGGCTTCGGCCGGACGGAGCGTGTCTGTGAAGTCCCGCCCGCCCCCGTCGCCCGCCGGTCCATAAGATTTGCCGCTCGGTTCCTGCCGAGCGAACGCCTCAACAAACGCACAGCAAAGAACGAGGAGGCGAGATGCACCGCGACGCACACGCCAGACCCCGCCGGGCACGCGGCAGGATCGTCGTTAGCGACAACGTCACGCTCGACGGAGTCGTTCAGGACCCGGCCGGTGACGAAGGCTTCAGGCTCGGCGGCTGGGTCGGCCTGATCAAGAATCGCCCACAGCTCAACCAGCTCGCACTGGACGAGGCGTTGGGCGCTAAGGCCTTGCTTCTGGGCCGGCGAAGCTACGAGTGGTTCGCCGCGCGCTGGCCGTCAAGGAACGGCGAGTTGGCGGACAGGTTGAACGGTCTGCCCAAGTACGTCGTGTCCGCCACCCTGGAAGGCCCCGGCTGGAACAACTCGACCGTGCTCCACGGCGACCCGGTGGCCGAGGTCTCGAGGCTGACGCAGCAGATAGACGGGGAAATCGTCGTCCCCGCCAGCTTCCAGCTGGTTCACACGCTGATCGAGAACGACCTCGTCGACGAGCTCCGGCTGAAGGTCTTCCCGGTCGTGCTCGGGGCCGGCGAGCGACTCTTCGGCGAGTCCAGCAATCCGAAATCGTTGCGCCTCATTAACACACAGACCGTCGAAGGCGGCGTCACGTTCCTCGCGTACGAGTTCGTGCGGCCCTGACCAGCGTCCGAAAAATCAATTCGTCTAGCTCGAGACCTTGAGTTTGCCCGGCTTGGTCCGGATCCACGGCGGCTTGTAGACGAGCTCCACAGTGTCGCCGTCCTTAAGGGACACATCGATCTCAGCGGGACCCAGATTGGCCGGCAGCAGCCACGGCACGTACATCGCGACGTGATGGTTGCCGAGCTCGACGTGCACGTCGTTGGGCTTGGCCAGAGACAACTCCTGCTACTCGCCGCCGTCGATTGTCACGCGCAGCGGGCGCACCTTGAGAGCTGCCTGCACGACGGGAACCTTCGATCTGATTCGGATCGTGGCCACGGTCCGAACCTATCGGATCAATCATGGTCATGCGGATCGAGCCCCGATCGCAGGCATCAACCGGTGCTGGTCGCGACGCGACCCGGCATCTCGCGCGGTGCCTGTTCGGTTGGATCTCGTCCTGCCAGCCACACAGTGGCCTGAGCGAACGCTGCCGCGTGGTCGAGTGGCTCGGTGGCGGCCACCAGCGCCTGGAGGTCGTCGATGCCGAGGATTGCCATGGTCTCGTCGCGGAGCTCTCCCTCGGGCCAGATCTCCAGGTCAAACTCGGCGCGAATCGGCTCGGCGAGCGCAAGCCACCGCCCGGCTGTCGCTGGCTCGACTGACGCGGCGTAGCGGGCAACCCACCAGAGCGCATAGACAACGTCGGTCTTGATCATGGTCCGGCTGGTGAGCTCGAGCAGTTCCGCCAGCGCCGCCTGCGGAATCGCGCCGTCCCGCGCGGACTGAGCGAGCATCCGGGTGCAGTGCGCCGATCCGAGCAAGTAGTCGTGGCCGATCTCCTCCGCGAGCTCGGCGCTGCGGGACGCGTGCTCCACGGCCTCGTCCATCCGGCCCTCCGCGTAGGCGTCGTTCGCCAGGTAGTAGTGGACCCAGCCCAGTGTCTTGGCGCCCGTGTCCGGGGTGATCAGCCCGAGCAGCGCCGGCCGCAGCCGGTCAACCGCTTCTCTGTCCCGCGCGTTCCCGGCCATCATGAACTGATTGCAGATCGCCACCTCGTACGACGCACCGTCACCAGCTTCTGCGGCACGGGCCGCCAGTCGCTCCAGCCATTCGGCTGCGGAGGGCCCGAAACCTGTGACGAACGCACCGGCCTTCAGCAGCGCGATCTCCTGCTGGTCGGTCACCTCGAAGTGCGCCAACAGGCGGTCGATCACCTCGTGGGCCTCGTGGCGGAGCAGGTCGGTGTACCAGAGCGGTCTCAGCCCGAGCGCGAGCGCGAACGCGGAGTCCTGGTCTCCACTCTCAAACGCATCGTCGAGCGCGGCACGAATGTTGGCGTGCTCTGGCCGGAGCGGCGATGAGAGGGCGGCGGATGATCCGCGCTCGTCGAGCGCATCGCTCGCCGGCCTGACGTAGGCGGCGAAATGGCGCCGATGGCTTTCGCGCACCGTCGGCGCATCGCCACTGGATTCGAGTTGCGCAAGCGCGAAGGCGCGGATGAGCTCGAGCAGCGTGAAGCGATCGCCCTCTGGCTGCTTGCGAATCAGGTTCGCGAGCAGCAACTCGCCAAGCTCCCCTTGCACCGGTCCATCCAGAACAGCCTCGAGCGCGTGCGGGGTAAACCCGCCAAGGAATGCACCCGCGCCGCGAAGGACACCTTGGGCCCCGGGAGACAGAAGGTCGTAGCTCCACCGGATCGTCGCCTCGAGCGTCTGCTGGCGGTCGGGCAGGTCGCGGAGCGCGTGCTCGCCGACCGAGAGCGGTTGCGTCAGCTGCGCTTCTATCTGTTCAGGGGACAGAGTGTTAGAGCGCGCCGCGGCCAGTTCGATCGCTAGCGGTAGTCCATCGAGGGCGCCGCAGATCCGGGCCGCGATGCGAGTGGTGGCCCCATCGAACTCGAGCCTTCGATTGGACGCCAGCGCGCGCTGGAAGAAGAGCTGGACGGCGGGGCTTTCGGCCGCTTCCACATCCCCCGCGCCGTGCGGGAGTGCGAGCGGCTCGACATCGAAGAGATGCTCGCCTCGCAGTCCCAACGGGGTCCGGCTCGAGACGAGCACGCGCAGGCCTGGTGCGCTCGCGAGCAGCTCGGAGACGAGTGGCGCGGCAGCCAGCAGATGCTCATAGTTGTCGAGGGCCAGCAGGAGCTCCCGATCAGAGAGGTAGCGCATCAGTCCATCGGCGCTCAGACCTTCGGATCCGTCACGCTGGGCCAGGGCGCTGGCGACCTCGGCCGCGACAAGGGCGGGATCGGTCACGGCGTCGAGCGCGGCGAACAGTGCGCCGTCCGCGTAACGCGACTCCTGGTCCCGGGCCAGATCCAGGAGCAGCCGGGTCTTTCCCACGCCACCGGTGCCGGTCAGAGTCACCAGGCGCACGTCTGGATCAGCGAGCAGGCTCTCGAGTTCCGCCAGTTCGCGCTCGCGCCCGACAAGTCGGGTCAGGGGACTGGGCAGGTTCGATGCGGCTTTCGTAGCTCGCCGTGGCGGCGCGCTCTCGCGTGCGATCAGCAACGACGGGTCCTGATCAAGAATGCGCCGGTGCAGCGCGGTGAGCATCTCGCCCGGCTCGAGTCCGAGCTCCCGTGCAAACAACGTCCGCGCCCGCTGGTAGGCGGCCAGCGCGTCGGCTTGGCGTCCTCCGCGATAGGAGGCCAGCATCAGCTGCCCCCACAGCCGCTCCTCGTATTGATGCTCTGAGATCAGTCGCTCGAGCTCAGGCAGAAGCTCAGCAGCAAGGCCCGCGGCGAGGTCAGCGTCGAATCGAAGCATGAGCGCCTGGAGGCGCTTCTCCTCGAGCTCATGCCGCCAGCGGCCCACGGTGCGCTCGGCATCCACGTCACACAGCGGCTCACCGCGAAACAGCTCGAGCGCCTTCGCGAGCAGCGACCGAGCCCTCTCCGGCTCGGCGCGGGCCTGCTCGACCAGTGCCTCGAACTCCCGTGCATCGACCCGACAATCCGACAGCTGCAGAACGTAGCCGCCGGCATCGTGCACCAGCAGGTCACCGACCAGAGCTCGAAGTTTTGACATATGCACGTGCAGCGCCGACACCGCGCTCGCCGGCACCCGTTCTCCCCACAGCTCGTCGACCAGGCGATCACGCGAAAGCGGCACGCCGTTGGCCCACAGGAGCAGCGCCAGCAGCGACCGTTGACGACCCGCCGGCACGGTGACAGCGGAGGAGTCCCGCTCGAACAGTAGCGGGCCAAGCACGCCAAAACGGCAAGCCGCATTGGTCACCGCGCCAGAGCGTAGCCACCCCCTGAGCGCCGGGCAAGCGCGCCGTCCGCTGGCGGGAAGCAGGCGCCGACGACGAGTCCGCCCTGCGGTCGCGCGCGTGCGCTGAGTTCGGCGCCGTGCGCGGTGGTGATCGCTTGAACGATCGAAAGTCCGAGTCCGTGCCCGTTGTTGTGACTGGTGCGGGCGCCATCCAGTCGCTGGAAGGGCTCGAAGAGGCGCTGGATCTCCTCCGGCGGCACCGGCGGGCCGGCGTTCGCGATCAATACGAAGGCGCGATGATCGCGGGTACCGGTGGTGACCTCGACATGGCCCCCGTCGATGTTGTGGCGGATCGCGTTCTCAATCAGATTGGCGATCAGGCGCTCGATCAGGCGTGGATCACCCTCCGTCTGCGCTGCGGCCAACGTCGCTCGAACCTCGAGGCCATGGGCCGCAGCCTCGGACTCGCGCGCGCTCAGTACCTCGGACGCGATCGGCGCAAGGTCCAGATGCTCGCGGCGCTCAAGCCCGGCTTGCCCGCGCGTGAGCGTCAGCAGGGCATCGATCATCTGCTCCAAGTGCTGCTCGGACGCGAGCACGCGCTCGTGGGCCGTTCGTAGCGACGCGAAGTTGGCTTGCGGGTCGGCGAGCGCAACCTGGATCAGCGCACGCTGGCGCGCGAGCGGCGTGCGGAGCTCGTGCGAGGCGTTGGCGACGAAATGGCGCTGTGCCTCAAACGCCGCGTCGAGCCGCCCGAACAGGTCATCGAGTGTGTCCCCGAGCTCCTTGAGCTCGTCCTGCGGCCCGTGGAGGGCCAGGCGCTCGTGCAGGTTCGTGGAGGAGATCCGTTGTGCCGTGCGGGTTATGGTCCGGAGCGGTCGCAGCATCCTGCCGGCGACAAGCCAGCCCGCCAAGAGCGCGAGTACGGCGACGATGGCCAGAGCGATTCCCGAGTCGACGAGAAGCTGGTGCGAATCGGCGGCGCGCTGTGCGGCCTCCACGGACCCCGCCCGTCCGAGCTGATGAACGGCTTGTGCCAGCTGATTCACAGCCTGCCCCAGTTGATGCTGGTCGCTTGCAAGTAGATGCTGGTCCTGTGCTAGGCCAGGAAGCAGACCCTGTGCCAGCGGGTGCCTAGTCCGTGCGGCATTGGGCAGGGAAAGGCCCAGCTGGTGCCGGTCCTGTGCCAGCTGATACTGGTCCTGAGTCAGCTTCGAGAGGGCCTGGGGCAGCTGGAACACTTGGACGCCGGCCGGGTGAGGGAATGCGGATAGCTGTGACTCTGGCTTTATGGCCGGAGCACGAGGCACCTTCGGCAAGTGTGGCTTCGTGTATTCGGTCGCCCGTTCAAAAAGAACGTAGGTGGTTGCGAGCAGCGCGGCGCCCGAGAGCAGGAACAGTCCGCCGTACAGGAGCGTCAGTCTTACGCGCACGGTCCGGCGCGGCAGGTGCCGGCCCATCGCCAGCTGCGTGAGGCGCTTGTTGAGCCGCGTACCGACGCTCATATCCGATAGCCGGCCCTGGCGACTGTCTCGATCACGGACGGATCCCCGAGCTTTGCTCGCAGCCGGCTGATCGTGATCTTGACTGCGCCGGTGAACGGGTCGGCGGCCTCGTCCCACACACGTGCGAGTAGCTCCTCGGCGGATACGACCCGGCCCTGAGCGGCGAGCAACCGCTCCAGCACCCCGAACTCCTTCGGGGTAAGTTCCAGCTGCCGCCCAGCTCGCCGGGCGGAGCGCCTTGCCGTGTCGAGCACGAGATCTCCGGATTTCAGCACGGGCGGGATGCTCGGTTGTGTACGGCGAGCCAGCGCACCGATCCGAGCGACCAGCACCGGGAAGTCAAACGGCTTTGGCAGGTAGTCATCGGCGCCCAGCCCGAGCCCGTCGATGAGGTCGTCGTTCGTCGCCGCGGCAGTCAGCATCAGCAGCCTGCTGCGTCCTTCTCCGGCGACCAGGCGCGCGCAGACTTGGTCGCCGTGAAGCCCGGGCAGATCACGATCCAGCACGATCACGTCATATTCGTTGACCAGCGCGCGCGCCAACCCCGTCTCGCCGTCGAGCGCGACATCGACAGCCATCCGCGCGTGGCGTAGTCCGGCAGCGACCGTCTCCGCCAACTCCTGGTCGTCTTCGATCACAAGGACGCGCACCGATGCTCCTCTGAGGAATGACGGTACCTGGAGCGAGGTTTCAGCACGGTTTCGGTGGGCTCGGCGAATGCACCGCTCGGCCACTCGATCTCGAGTAGCGAAACCGTCCCGAAACCGGCCGCCAGCTACAACCGCTGCGCCCACCCGAGGCAGACCAGAAGGAGACCAGATGGGAGACAGCATTCATCCGAGAAGGCGAGCCGGCCTGCCGCGAGCGCGACTGCTCGCCGCCGCAGGAATGGCAACCGGGATCCTGGTCGCGGGATGCGGGGGGAGCTCAACCGGCTCGAACGCTGCGATTACTGGCGCCGCGACCACCAATGGGTCGAGCGCCGCCGGCGCCAGTGCGACCAGCTCGGGCGCGACGGGGGCGAGCGGCACCCCGAACGCGCTGGCGTTCGCCAAGTGCATGCGCGCCAACGGCGTGCCCAACTTCCCAGACCCTGCGGCCGGCGGCGGCTTCGTGTTCAGCGCGGCGGCCATCAATCCCGCAGCGCCCGCGGTCAAAGCAGCACAGGCGAAGTGTCGGAAGTTCGCGCCCCTGCCGCCCGGTGCCGGCGGGTCGAGTTCCTCGCCGCAGGATGAGGCGCACGCGCTCACGCAGCTGCGCGCGGTTGCGCAGTGCATGCGGGTGCACGGCATCTCGGCGTTCCCCGACCCCTCGAGCACGCGCCCGGCCAACCTCAGCCTAGGCGAGTACTCCGAGATCACCGACTACGAGGGAGTGTTCCTTCTCTTCCCAGCCACGATCGACATGCAGTCGCCGGCGTGGGAGCAGGCAGCGGCCGCGTGCGGCCCCCTCGCCGAGAGCTTCGGCCACCCGCACCACTGATGCAACCCACTGCCGACGCGGGCAGCCCGGCGGACAGCTCCCCCGCTCCACGCCAGCGGCGGCTCGTCTACGCGATCGGGGTGCTCGTCGCAGTCGCGGCGGCACTGGTGGCCGTCGTGCTCGGCACCCGCTCGTCTCCGCCAGCGGCCACCGCCAACACGAGCCGCGTGGCCGGCAGCGCGACCGTGCAACGGCGCGATCTGGTCGAGACCGACACCGAGTCGGGCACGCTCGGTTACGCCGATCCCCAGACCGTATACAACCGCCTGAGCGGGACGATCACTTGGCTACCGAGTGTCGGGCAGGTGATCGTGCCGGGACACCCGCTCTACCGGGTCAACGGAAGCCCGGTGGTGCTGTTCGACGGCGCGCTGCCCGCCTACCGGACGCTGAAGGCCGGGGACGGCGACGGCCTTGACATCTTGCAGCTCAACCGTGACCTCGTGCAGATGGGGTTCGCGGACGGCCAGATCACAATCGACGGTACCTGGCAGACCGCGACCACCGACGCGGTCGAGCGCTGGCAGGCGTCGCTCGACGAGAAGCAGACCGGCAAGATCGCGCTCGGCCGGATCGTGTTCCTCCCTGGTGCCCAGCGGGTGACACAGCTGACCACCAACTGTGGGTCGACCGGCGGCGGGTCCGGTAGCGGCTCCGGCTCGGGCAACGGTTCCGCGCCGACCAACGGCTGCGGGATCTCGGAGGCGAGCACTGCCGCACCCGCATCCCATCCCGAATTCGTCGACTTCACGACGTCGAGCACGAGAACTGCGGCCACGACGAGTTCGACAACTACAACGACCACAACCACCACAACGCGATCGTCGGGACACAAGCCGGGGGGCGGGGGCAGCGGCCACGGGTCAGCTGGCGGCGGCGGTAAGAGCTCCGGCAGCGGGAACGGTTCCGGCAGTGGCCACGGTTCTGGCAACGGGAACAGCGCCGGCGGCAGCTCCGGGTCGGGCAGCGGCAAGAGCAGCAGCGGTTCAAGCTCTGGCAGCGGCAAGGGCTCCGGAGGCAGTAGTGGCTCTGGTAGCCGCGGCAGCTCCGGCAATGGCACCGCGAGCGCGCCGGCGATCCTGCAGACGACCTCGACTCAGCTGGTCGTGACAGTCGATCTCGACGCGAGTAAGCAGTCAGAGGCGCAGGTGGGAGAGGCCGTGACCGTCGAGATGCCGTCCGGCAGCACCGTGACTGGCAGGATCACCGCGGTCAGCTCGGTCGCTCAGAGCTCGAGCGGGTCGGGCAGCTCGGGCAGTGCCGCCGGCTCAGGCGCGGGCAATGGGAGTAGCAACGGCTCTGGCAGCTCCGGGTCGACGGTCCCGGTGACGATCACACTCTCGAATCGCCAGCCTGGAGCTGGGCTCGATCAGGCATCCGTGAGTGTGAACTTCTCGCAAGCGAAGGCCAACAACGTCCTTTCGGTCCCTGTGACGGCGCTGCTGGCGACCCCCGGCGGCTACGCGGTGCAGGTGGCGGCCGCCCCGCATAAGCTGATCCCGGTCACGACAGGCCTGTTCGCCGCCGGATACGTGCAGGTTTCCGGACCCGGCATCCATCCAGGCCTCGAGGTGACCGATTCGCAGGGATGAGCGCGCCGCTCTGGTAGCCTGAGCCGGGCAACGAAGCGACCGGTTGCCGCGCCTCGGAGCCGCTAGCACGGAGGTGAGTCATGCGGAATTTCCGCCGGGCGGGGTGTTTCCGGCAAGCGGGCGTTCTCGCGCGTTGGGCCGGCGTGTTGACGGGCGGGCTGGTCGCCCTGGCCGTGGCGACGGCCGGTCCGGCTTCGGGAGCCGGGGGATCGGGCTGCAACCGGGACCCGCGCTGCGGAGGGTCGGTCGACGGGATCGGCATTCGGCCGCTGACGACGACCCGCTCGAGGCTTTCCGTCCAGCTGATCGTTCATCGCACCCTTCTGGCTCCGCCCACGGGCGTCTCGCTGAGGGGCGCGTCGCTGAACACACGCGTCGACGTCGTGATCCGTGTCGGGCGGACCCGGACGGCGTTGCGCCTCAACCACCGTGACGACCTCAGCAAGGTGATGCCGTCAACGCTCAGTGCCCAAGCATGGATAACCAAGGTCGCCCTGTCGGCGGCGCGGTCCAGGGCAATCCTCGCCGCAGCGAAGAAGGGGCGCATCACGATCATCGCGCACGGCACCATCAGCCTCACGACGAGCGGCGGGAGGGTGTACCGCGGGGACGCAGTAACTGCGCTTCAGCACATCGACCGCCGAGGGCGTGCGGCCAGCAGCAACGAGGTGTGGACCAAGAACGGCCAGGGCCTGGCCGTCGGTTACCTGCTCGCGAACAGCGGCTGGAGCAACCAGCCGAACGTCCAGCTCAGCAACAGCTCGGACAAGAAGCAGCAGCAGCCAACCGAGGGGATGTTTCCCGGGGGTGGTTGGTTCGTGCAGAACTACCGTGGGATCACGTTCGTCTATCCCGGGGGCCAGCTCAACGGAACCGCACCCGGCGGCGTCAATTTCAGCGTCACCTGGAACGAGAGCAACCACAGCGTTCCGCAGGGCGGCTGCTCGGAGAATGACACTCCATGCAGTTTCTCACGCACCGTCGAGGACCCCGGTCCGTCCTTCTGTTACAAGTACGACGACGGCAACGGGTGCGCGTCGGAGTACGCGGAGTACGACTACCAGCTCACCAATTAGACGAGCGCTCCGTCAACGTGGCGTCCCGAGTCGCCCGTGAATCGCGAGGATTGCGAGCACTCTGTCGGCTGACGTCGATCGACCGTAGGACTTCTTGACTGTCGGCCCGCTGCCTTCCTCGACGGCGACGACAGTGTTGAGCGTTCAGCTCCAGGATGCGATCGCCGCCGAACAGAGCACCAACGGCGGCCGCGTGTGCATGGATCTGTTCGGCGTTGTGCGTACGGCCGCGCAAGAGCGGTCCTACGGACAGCTCACCGTGACTCAGGCCACACAGGTGATCAACGCTGCAGACCAGGTCGCCGCGGTGATCGGCTGCAGCGCGCCCGACCCCCCCTGCCGCGACGGCTCACGCCGGGCGGACTCGACGTGCGACGCACTCAGGCTCGACGCACCGCCGTCGGCGATCGCGCCGAATCACGCTCGCAAAGTTCGGGTTGGGTCGCGCACTAGATCGCGCGCGCTTCCGAGCTGACTGGACGGCTCGTGGGGCGAACGCTCGAGCGGTCCCTCCCTCTCGGAGCGGGCCGAGCGCAATCTCCTACAGCTCCACTGACGTGCAGGCACCGCGTCCGGTCGCGATCATCCTGTCGTCGAGAGGCCGGCGTCTATCGGCCCACGCCATCCTCGGTCTCGCGGAGGAACAGATCGCGCCCCTCGAGCGCGCGAGCGGTCGGGCTGGCTGCGTGCCGCGGCAAGATTAGGACGCGACGAGAATCACCATCGATTCCGGATGCACGCCGTCGTGTGCCATGGCATCCGCGCCCTCCTGGGTTTGCATCATCGCCATGACAGCGTCCATATCCGGAACGTCCATGGTCAGTCCGACCCGGTTGGATCCTTCCGGATCGATGAACGTCTGGATGTTCGTCACACCGAGGGGTCCGAAGACTTCCTGGCGTTTCGGCGACGCGAGCCAATGCTGAACATCGTCGACATCGTGATGGACCAATACGTGCGGCATCTGTCCTCCAGGTTGCTGGCCATCGAATACGGGCGCCTTGCCGGTGAACCTAACCGGTCTGCCCGAGCGCCGCAATGTGTCGAGACAGGAGCACTCTGCGCCCCCAGCTGACGGTGGCCCGCTCGAGTAGGTCGTGGAGCGCTCGAAGCAACCCCAGTGGGCTGACGAGGTCGCGGTCCGCGCGTGGCCGCTTCGCCCACCGAGAGGCCCCGGCGGCGATCCCGACGAGACTAGGCTTGCTCGGGACATGAGGCTCGACGGCGTGCTCGCTTCAGAGGACGGACAGGCGCGGCGCGTGTCGTATGTCCTTCGGCGTTCGGATCCGCTGATGTCGGCGCTGCGAGCGGCGCGCGAGATTGCCGCACCGGACTGGTACATCGTTGCCGGAGCGATCCGCGATGCCGTGTGGGACGAGCTGCATGACCGGCCACTGGCCCCAAGCGCGAGGGATGTTGATCTGAGCTTCTTCGATCCTGTGGACTTGACTCCGGCGCGCGATGCCGAGGTCGACGCCTCGCTTCGGCGGCGGGCTCCGGGCTTGCCCTGGCAGGCCAAGAATCAGGCGGCCGTGCACCTCTGGTATCCAGCGCGCTTCGGGCCGGTCGTGGAGCCGTTCGCATCCTGTGCCGACGCGATCGCGACGTTTCCGGAAACCGCGTCGTGTGTGGGCGTCCGTCTGCTTGACGATGATGACGTGCTCGTGGTAGCGCCGCACGGCCTTGACGACCTCCTAGACGGCGTCTGTAGACACAATCCGACGCGGGTCTCGGCCGAGTTCTATAAGGAGCGGCAAGCATCGAAGCACTGGCAACGACGATGGCCACGTGTCCACTTCGTTGCTCCGGCCTGAACGTGCGGGACGCTCAGCCTATGCTCGCCGCGTGTTGGTTTCGATGAACGCCCTTTACCAAACAGGTAATCGACGTGGCACGTCGCCGGTCGGATCATGCGCCAATGGTGTTCAGCGCCCCAGTCTCTACACGAAGGACCCGAACCGGTCCGCCGGCCAGTCTCGGTCGTGAGGCCACGAAGTGGAAGTCAGAGCGGTCGTTCGAATCAGTGCTGCTGATCTGCTCGCGCTGGCGGTTCACCGGCGGCACGGGGTCAGCGAGGACGTGCCTTGGCTCGACCGACAGCTCGACGCGTCGGGGTGATCGGTCGGCACCCGATCGAGAGGAGCAGCCAGATGGGACTCGTTGAGGAGAAGGTCGCAGTGGTAATCGGCGGGACGAGCGGAATCGGCGCAGCCACGGCTGAGCTGCTCGCCGGTGAGGGAGCATCGGTGGTGATCGCCGGCCGGCGCAGGCCGGAGGGCGAAGCGCTAGCTGAGCGGTGCGGCCCCAACGCGACGTTCATCGCATGCGATGTGCTGATCGAGAACGACATCGAACGACTCGTCAGCGATACCCACAAGCGCTTTGATCGGATCGATGCGCTCGTCAACTGCGCGGGGGACGCCGCCCCCACCGGTGCGGTGGCCGACGTAGATCTGCATCGGTTAAACCGCACGATCGCGGTCCATCTCGGTGGGGTGATAGCCGCCACGAAGCACGTGGCGCCGCTGATGCTTGAGCAGGGTTCGGGCAGCATCGTCAACGTGGCCAGCATCGGCGGCAGGCTGGGAGGTTGGACCGGCCTCGGGTATGCAGCGGCCAAGGCAGCGGTGATCCAAGTGACGCGATCGGCAGCGGTCGAGCTGGGTGAGCGTGGGGTGCGCGCAAACAGCGTCTCCCCCGGCCCGGTCCTAACCGGAATTTTTGCTAAAGGCGCCGGAATCGATCCTGCTCGGGCTGATGAACGCGCGCGCGACCTGGAACCGCTTTTCCGTAGCGCGCTTGCGCCCTGGCAGCCACTACGCCGCGCGGCCACACCCGATGACATTGCCCCGGCCGTCGTGTGGCTGGCCAGTGATGCCTCGGGCTTCGTCAACGGTCACGACCTCGTCGTGGATGGAGGCATCTCTGCAGGCCGGCCGATCTCGATTCAGGTCGCCGAACGCCAGCAGATGGCGCCGATTCTGCTGAAGACGAATCCAGAAGAAGGCGCGGCATGAACAATGCGCACACGACCGAACTGGTCGAGCGCTGCGTCGAACGCTCGGCAAAGGTCGAGCACGGCCCGACAAGGGTGAGGCAGCTGCTCTCTCCGGGCTAGGCCGCGACTCCGGTCCGTTCCCGCGCCGCCTGCAGTGCCTGCTCTCGAGCCTGCCGCTTCTTGTCCCTCTTGGCCTGTGCATCCGCGCCGCCGCTGACCAGGTTGACGATTGACGGCGTGACGAACCTGGCGAACGCGATCGGTGCGAGCACGAGCGCGAGCCAGTCCCACATCGTGTTGCCCTTGTACCCCGTCCACTTCCAGTTGGCCCCGTACCCGCCGGCGATGGTCACGGCCAATGCGACCGCGAACAGTGCGATCAGGGCAACGTGGTGACGGCGGAACTCGCGTCCCGTCTCCGGCCACGCCCGAACCGTCATCACGCTGAGCGGTAGAACGATCAGCAAGAGCCAGTTCCACAGCGTCTGCCCGTGGAAGCCGGTCCACTTGATGGGTTGTAGATACCCCGCAACGACGAACACCGCGAACACGATGACTACGGCTCCTAGCGCGCGGCGCCGGGCCGGGCTCATGTAGTCCGCGTAGCGCAACCACAGCGGAAAGGTCCCGAACACGACCGGGAGGAGCAGCAGATGCAGCCAGTCCCACAGCTGGTTGTTGGTGTTAAAGCCGGTCCAGGCCCAGTGCTGGGTGTAGCCACCGATGATGATCACGGCGCTTACAAGTGCGATCGTGGAGATCAGCGCGGCGCGTCGCAGGTTTCGCTTGGACTCTCGGTTGGACTCGGCAACGCTCTCCTCTTCGTCCTTCTCACTGACCTCGCGACCGACGCTCGCCGCGAGGTCGAACGACTCCACCGACGGCGGCCATTTCATACCCGCGCCCGCGAGGCGATCGGCGATGCCGCGCTGGAGGGTGAATCGGAGAAGGTCACGGAACCCCTCCGCGTCGTCGTCTGCGACGCCTTCCATTGTCGCCAGCAGGTGAGCGCCCAGCAACTCGTTCTCACCCAGCTCGAACGAGACCGTGGTTCGCCGCGCAATCTCGGCCATGGCTTCCTCCTGAACCTGACGTATGTGCTGTCGTTAGAACCCCGGTCGCCGGCAAGACTATCCGGATCTAGTTCTGAGACTGTGTCAGCGTTGGATCCGGATCAACGACCCCCCGGCCGTGGTCACCCAAACTCCGAGGTGGGTCACCGCGACACCGGTGGGTGGGCTGCTGAAGCGGACGACGCCCACGATCTGGGGACCTGCGAGCGAAAGCTCATAGAGGGAGCGAGCCGAGGAGCTGATCGCCCACACATATGGGGACGCCTCGCGCGCCGTGATGCCGCTCAGGGCACCCGGCGTCCGCACGGTGGCGACGAGACGGCCCGCTTGGGGGTCGAATCGCGTCACCGTGCCGTCGCCGTGGGCAACCCAGATTCCCTGGTTGACGGTGACCGCCGTAGCCCCGGCTCCGGCGTCGAAGGTCTGTGAACCCGAGCCGTTGGGGCTCACCCGCACGAAGCCACCGTTCACGCCCCAGACCCAGTTGGGTTCGCCGACAGCGAGCCCGGTCGGGGCCGGCGAGACGTGCGCTACGACGGTCGGATTCGACGGATCACCGGTACCGACGTGCGTGATCGCACCGGAAGCATCGGCGACCCACGCCGAGCTGCCGTCGACGTCGGGCGCGATAGCGACAGGTTGCCCCGAGAGCGCGACACGCTCGGCGACATTGCCGTCGGGGGTCACCTTGATCGCATCGCCGGCGGCCTGGGCGATCCACGCTCCTCCGTTCCCCGCCGTGATCGGGCCTCCGTTTGCGATCCCGGCGAACGACCCCAGGTGTCCGTCGGGGTCGAGCCGGATGATCTCGTTGCGGCTCGGGAGCGACGCCCACACGGCGCCGGATGGCCCCACCGCGACTCCGCGCGCGGGGGCGCCGAGGCTGAGCTTCTGAGCAACGCTTAGATGACCTTCGGCCACCGTCGCGATCGGCTGCCCCGTGGCTATTGCGGAGCGCCTGGCCACGTGCCGGCCCACGCCGGTGCGCGACGTCGCGCTGTAGGTGGCTAGCGCAACGATAAGCGCCACCCCTACGACGGCCGCGCAAACCGCCGCGGCGATCCGTGGCGCCCGCCGAGCTCTCGCTGCAGTCGGGTTCGCATCGTCCGGCCGCTCCGCGGCTGCGTCGACGGCTGCGCCGTCGGCGCCGGTGCCGTTGCTCTCCTGTGTCTGTCGCAGTCCCGGCGCCAGGCGCGCGGCTCTTGTCGCGGCTCGGGCCTGTTCAAGCGCAAGCACGAGCTCGTCGGCCGACCGGATCGGCTGGTCCCCGCCCGGCGCCAGCGCACGGGCGGCGATCATCTGCAGGCGATCGTCCAGACCGTCGGCGTCGGCGGCCGGGAGGCGATATACGGCCGGCGTGTCGGCACCGAGCGTGTCCAGGAGCAGCTGCCCGAAGCCGGCGATGTCGGCATCCGGCGTCGCTGGGTCGCGTCGAGCCTGACCGGATCCGAATCCATCCAGATAGACCTCGTCATCGGGGCCGTCTGCGATCAATACGCTCTCCGGGGTGATGTTCCCGTGCGCGAGGCCGATGCGATGGGCCGCGGCCAGCGCCCGAGCGACCGGAACCAGCACCCGCAGCGCCTCGGCCGGCGATAGTGGTCCGCGGGACAAGCGTGCCGCGAGGTTCACCCCCTGTACCCACGGATTGACGAGAAAGAGGCTGTCGTCGGCGTCGCCGACCGCCTCCACGGGCAGCGCGTGCGGATGCTCCAGCGTCTCGGCCAACTCGGCCGCACGCGTAAACCGCAACCGCACAGTCTGATCCCGGGCCAGCTCCGGCGCAAGGACGAACACTGCTACTCGCCGCTCACCTCGCTCTTCGCTGGCCCGATACTGCGTCCCACCGGAACCCGCCGATACGACGGCCTCGATCCGGTAGCCGCCGATCGTGGCGCGTTCCCCCGCGTGAGTCGTCACGGGCAGGGTTATAGCGCAGCGTCGGCTGGAATACGGCCGATGCTGATGGCCGGCGGCCTTCGACTACGGATGACCTATCCCACCTTCCGCTGTGCGGCGTCAGCGGCCTGACTACTTCCCGGCTCAGTGGATGTGGAAGTAGTGCTTGAAGGACTCGCCCCACTGGGTGGTTGACCCCGACGGGTTCGCGGCCCCTGGGTCGCTCGCTCCCGCCAGCGTCCTCGTCCACGATGTCGGTGAGCCCCATCCAATCTCGATGTCGGTTCCGCTCGAGGCGAACGTGGCCACCTTCTCGCCGGCGTTGAACACGGTGCCGATCCTGGTCGTCACGGGATCGATCTGCTCGGCCACATACCAGTAGTCAGACGGCGCGCCCGGCGGCTGGTGCACGAACTTGAACAGAAGGAGCGGCTCGCCGGCGTACCAGTCCTGCATCACCTGATCGAGTTTGGAGGCGAGCGGCGCGTAGATCGGAGCTCCTGGACGGGAGCTCGCATCGACCCCCATGTCGTCGCGGCCGATCGTGAACCCGGGAATCGGATCGAAAACGCCGGAAGTCGTCGTCGGTGCGCCCAGCTTCCTGATCGCGCTCAGGAGCGTGGCGGCGGTGTGCTGGCCAACCGACCCGCTGGCGGGATGGAGCTTGTGCGCAATCTGAAACCTGTGGACCCGAGACTTCGTAACGGCGCCGAAGTATCCGGTCACCTGGAGCTTGTAGCCGAGCTCGGAGAGCCATGTCTGAAGCAGCTTGACATCCGGTCCCCAGTCACCCAGCCGCAACGTGCGCGTAAATACGCTGCTTGCGGTGCGTCCGTTCGTCGCTGCTCCGCCGCCGGCAGAGACCCCGCCGGTGCTGGCCATCGCCATCGAGCAGCAGGACAGCACCGCAATCACGGTAAGGGAAAGGACAGCTGAACGAAATGAGCCCATGCACTTAGCTCCGCAGGCGCGGCTTGAAATCTGGTGCCTTTGCCTACGGAGTTAGCTGACGGGCTAGCGCTCTTTCACTGAGCGCCTCTTGCGGACCACCGCAAGACTCGCCCCAATAAATTGGGTTCCCCGCTTCCCGGAGCGGCATCCCGGGAACTCGGCGAGCAGCAAGCTATCAGAGAGTTCGGTCGCCTGCCGCAACAACCGGACGTTGGCAGCGGCGCCGGCGTTGAGTGCCGACGTCGCGGCACTCGCCATCGTGGTGGATGTTTAGGAACGTGCGTCGGGAGGAACATCCGCGCCAGTGAGCCGTCCCGTCTGCATCCTCGGCATGCATCGCAGCGGCACGAGCCTCACCGCCGCGATCGTCGCCGGGCTCGGCGTCGACTTCGGACCCGTCGACGGGCTGATGTCACCCCATCCTGCCCACAACCCGACCGGCTACTACGAGCAAGAGGAGGTCACGCGCCTCAACGACGAACTCCTCGAGACCTATCACGGCGAGTGGTCGCGGCCGCCGCGGATGCTCCCCGGCCTCGGCCGTGGATGGTGGCTCGGCGACCTGCGCGACCGAGCCGAGACTTTGGTGCGGACGCTCTACGCCGATGCCCGTTGGGGCTTCAAGGATCCTCGCTTCTCGCTGACGCTGCCGTTCTGGAGCGCGGTCGTCGGAGACATGGATTGCCTGATCTGCATTCGCGACCCCCGGGAGGTGGCGGCATCGGCGCTCATCCGAGCTCGGGGGACACCGCCGGATCCCGCCGCTGCACCACTTGACGCCGCCGACTGGGAAAGAGTCTGGCTGCGGTACAACGATGCGGCACTAGCGAACACGCGCGGCAAACGGCGGCTCATCATCTTCCATGCCGACCTGCTGCGCGAGACTGGCACGCAAGCCGCGCGGATCGCCGAATATCTCGGGGTCGATGCCGAGCCGGACGAGCTCGTCGGCTTGGTACGGCCGGAATTGTGGCGCAACCGGGCCGATCAGCTCGCGCCGATGAACTTATCCGGTACGGCGCAGCGCTCGTACGAGCGGCTCAGAAGTCGCGTCTCAGAAGGTGTTGTAGATAGCGTCGGTGCTGCCACGGTGACGGCCTAGCGTCGCCGAGCTTCTGAGCGATTGCTGATGCGGGGAAGACGGTGAGCGCGCGGCTGCCAGGGGAGGGCGGGTCGAAGGGATGAACATCCTCTTCATCGTCGCCGACGATCTCAACTCGTGGATCGGCGCGCTGGGGCGGCACCCCGACGTCAGGACGCCGAACATCGACGCGCTCGCCGCGCGCGGAACGCTGTTCACACACGCCTACTGCTCGGCGCCTTATTGCAACGCCAGCCGCATGGGGGTGCTTACCGGTCGGCTCCCGACGACCACCGGCATCTACGCGAACGAGCCCCTATGGGACACACCGGCGCGGCCCGCCGTGTTCATCGAGACCTTGAAGGCGGCCGGCTATCACACATTCGGCGCAGGAAAGGTGCTCCATGGGGCGTTCGACTACACGAGCGCGACAGGCGAGCGAGCGCTGCAAGCGCAGTGGAGCGAAGTCCAGAACAGGCCGTTCTTGTGGGACGAGTTCCACTCAAACGTGACCGATCCGCTCCCGCCGGACCGGCCGGTCAATGGCCTGTTCACGCCCGAAGAGTTCGAAAAAGCCACGCGCGCCTATCACCTGTTCGACTGGGGCCCGCTTCCGGATGCCACTGCGGAGTCCCTCCCCGACGCAGCCGTCGTTCAGGCGGTTGCCAACTTCCTGTCCAGCAACCCGCCAGAGCCATTCTTCTGCGCCGCCGGTCTTTACAAGCCGCACCTCCCGTGGCATGTGCCACGCCGCTACTTCGACCTCTACGACGTGAACTCGCTCACGCTTCCCGTGGTCCGAGCCGACGACCTGGACGACGTGCCGTTGATCCCACGCCGATGGGTCCGCTCGCGCCCGGACCACGATCTCGTCACGGGTGGCGAGCAGTGGCGCCCCGCGGTGCACGCCTACCTGGCGGCCATCAGCTTCTGCGACCACATGGTCGGGCGCATTGTCGCGGCCCTCGATGCCTCGGGGCATGCTGGCAGCACCACCGTGATGCTCTGGGGCGATAACGGTTTCCATCTCGGCGAGAAGCTCCACTGGCGCAAGTTCGTGCTCTGGGAGGAGGCCACGCGGGTGCCGCTGATCATCGCGGTACCTGCCGGTCCGCAGCGCCCCCGAGTCCACCTACCCGTCAGTCTGATCGATCTGCACCCGACGGTTCTCGATCTGTGCGGGCTCGAGCGGGACGCTGGCGCGGATGGCTCGAGCCTGCTTACGCATATGAACGGGCGAGAGGCATCGCGACCCCCCGCCGTGATGACATGGGGTCGAGGAAACCATTCCGTCCGCACAGCGGGCTGGCGCCTCACGCGTTACGCGGACGGCACGGCGGAGCTCTATGACCACGAGACCGACCCCCACGAATGGACGAACCTCGCCGGCGATCCTCGCTTCGACGACGTGCGGCACTCGCTATCGGAGTGGCTGCCCGAGGATTAGTCGGTGGCGCCCGGGAGACGAACGGCTCGCCGAAGAACGTGCGCGAGCGCTTCATCGAGGGTCGCGCGTTCGGACGGTGGAAGAAAGTTGCGCTGGCGGGCCCAGGCAATGATGTGAGCGAAGCGGCCGGCTTCTATTGCCGGCTCGAAAACGTCAGCCAGATCGCGGCCCCAGGGCTCCAGGTAGGCGTCGCGCAGTCGTGTGAACCATCGGCCCTCTCGCGGTACGCCGGTGTGCTTCTCGGGGAAGCGAAAGGTCACAAACAGCGAAAAGAACGGGTGCGACACCGAGCTGTCGCCCCAGTCGAGCAGGCGGAGGCGCCCGTCTCGCTTGTAGAGGCTTCCCAGGTGTAGATCGTCGTGCTGGATCGTCGGCGGCAACCCAGCCGCGGCGATCCGGACGCAAAGCTGTTCGAAGCGAGGAGCGAAGGCACGCAGCGACTTAAGCGCGTGCGGCTCGATCGGGAGGTCGCTGTCGAGCAGCTCGCAATAGCGAGCCGGCAGCGTCGAGAGCAACAGCGACGGAACCCCGTGAGCGATGTGATCGTAGGAGTGGGCCGCCTCCCCTCGCTGGAGTTCAGCGTAGAGAGGCAGAGCCTCGAGCCATGCCTCGGGCGGGTTCCCCGCAGCCTGAGTCGGCACGCCGGCGTCGGCGAGGAGTAGCCAAGCACGCTGCTCGTCATAAGCAAGCACCTCCCCGACGCGATCCGGCCAGCGAGCGAATAGTTCGGCACTGAGGCGTGGCTCGAAAAGTTGCGCCGGACTACACGCCTTGAACCACACAGACCCTCCTGCAACTGGCACACGCAGCACCGTTGCCCAAGGCCCCTCCCGCGCGATTTCGATAGGAGCCGTCGGATCGATGAACGAGCGGATCCAGCGCTCGGCGGCTCGTCGGTCACGCACTGCACCAGTGTCGCGCGATTCAGTGATGCGGACACATCGAGCATGCGCCGGCGGGGACGGTGAGAGAGAAGTCCTGCGGCTTGTAGCATCGCCGCTGGATGCTCGCGCGTTCCTTCCCGGTTCGCCGCCAGAAGCAACGAGCGCACTTGTTGCATCCTGGCAAGACTGGCGGCACGGCGTTAAAGGCCGCACTCGCTCCTGTTGCGCGGGATGGGCGGTACGAGATTCACTTGCACCGGCACAACATGCTCCTCTCGGACATCTCCGTAGGCGATCGCGTCTTCTTCTCCGTGCGAGCACCGCTTGATCGCTTCGTGAGCGGTTTCAACAGTCGGCGACGGCAGGGACGGCCGCGGTACGACATTCCGTGGAGCGCAGCGGAAGAGCGCGCATTTAGCACCTTTGCATCTCCCGACGCTTTAGGTCGCGCTCTCTCATCTGATGATCCACAGGAGCTGCGGGCCGCTCGTGAAGCGATGATGTCTATCGGGCAGATCCGGTACTCGTACTGGAGGTGGTTCTTGAATGCCGATTATTTCGTCGGGCGCTCATCTGACTTCTTGCTGATCCTCGACTTTTCCCAGTTGGACTCGTCGTTTCGGCGGCTGTGCAAACTGCTTGAAGTCGATGCCGAGCTGCCAGGCGACGATGTCGCTGCGCACCGCAACCCGGCGGACGCCCCTCGGCATCTGAGCGGTGACGCTGTCGCAAACCTCACCAGGTGGTATGCCGCCGATCTCACATTCGTGGAACTCTGCGGGAAACTCGGCTGCTTCGCTGGCGCTGGCGTGTCCTAGCGGCTCGGTCTTCCCTTCTGCGATGCGGCGAGGATGCGCTGGAGCTCGCCAGAGTCACGGAGGTTGCGAGCAACGCGACCGTGGCCTCCCTGCGCGTGGTTCAGGTGGACGCCGGGCACGTTCGCTAGGCGCTCGGCGTGTAGGCGGTCCAGCTCATGATCCGGATCGAAGTAGACCTCGTACCGGGTGTCGCGGCGTCGCACCCGCGGCAGATCGCGTCGCAGGTCCGACCATCCCGGGTCCAAGGCTCCGCTGGCGATCAGGCCTTTGAGCTGTCCGTCACAGCGATGGTCGCCCATGGCGTGCAGCAGTTCCTCGTCGACAACGGTCTGCGGGACGATGCTGAGGACGACGTCGGCCCCGAGGAGAGTGCCAAACACGAGCGCTGCGTAACCGCCTGCTGAGGTCCCCGTTACGACCAAACGCTTCGGTTGAGGGCTCTCCAGGAGCGTCCGGATCCGGGCGGCCGCGTCGTCGATCGTTGACCCGAGGCCCGGGATGCCACGGTGGTACCAAACCTGCGCCAGATCGCGGACGAAGATCCGGCTCGTCCGCAGACGGCCGGTGGCACGAAGAAACTCGAAAGGTGGCATGCCGAGCGCTCCGCGCATGCCCCCGAAGGCGATCAGAATCGTGCGCGCCCCTTGCTTGATGTCGATCGCGACCGACACTTCGGGATCCTCAAGCTCCCGCCGGAACTGGCGCGAGCGGTCGATCGCGCCCGCGGATCCTGCCTGCTGCCGACGCGTTCTCGTGGCCACGCCGGCGGTAGGTCTTGATCCTGGCGTAGCCATCGGGTCACGCGGGAGGCTATCGTGGCGCGGTCATTCGATCGGACCCGGGTCGTTCGCCGCGTGTTTCGCGCATTCGCCTACTGGCTAGCATCGGCTGCAACTTGGAGGCGCCTGATACCGACGCTTGTCACACCTCGAACCCGATTCATGCACATCCCCAAGACCGGGGGGACATGGGTCACCGAGGTTCTCGGCGTCGCCGGCGTGCCCAATAAGTACCTGTGGCGCCGATCGCAACCCCCTGGTCCTTCGATTGGCACTTACCGCGCGGTGTCCCCGGCTCACGCGGATCTGGCCGCGACTTCCGATTACGGCGATCGTTACACATTTGCGTTCGTGCGTCACCCGCTCGATTGGTGGCGCTCGTTCTGGGCATTCCGGATGCGTATGGGATGGCAGCGGGATCATCCGATCGACGCCCTCGCCTCCTCACCCGACTTCGACGAATTCATCCGTCGGGTGGTCGAACACCTCGACGGTCACCTTGCCAAACGTTTCAGCACATACATCGGCCCACCGGAGGCGCCGATCTCGTTCATCGGGCGGTTCGAGTCGCTGGTCGACGACCTCGTGCGAGCGCTGACTGCGGCCGGTGAGCGGTTTGACGAGGCTGAGCTGCGCGCCCATCCTCCGAGCAATGTCAACGACTACGACCGTTTCCCGGCTGCCTTCGACCCGGAGCTCGCGCACCGCCTGGCGCAATCCGAGCACCTGCTCATCGAGCGCTTCTACGCCGACGATCCGGTCCCAGAGTGGCTCGTTCGGCATCCCGCCACCATCGCCTTCCGCGACGGCTCGGTCTGACGCAACTGCGTCCAGCGGCAGGCAGAGGCCGCGAGGATAATCAAGCGATGGGGCGGCGGTTCTCCAGTTGTCGACCAGTCGCACGTGGGGCACGATGTCGGTCGATTAGCGCGTCGAAATCCGCCCCGACGAGTCCTACCACCAACTCACATCCGCCCAGGCCGTAGAGGCGATCGCAGCGGCACACCAGATCGCGGCGGTTGTCGGCTGCGGTGGGTTCGGCTCCTGGAGTCCTACGGCCAGCTGTAAAGCCAGCTGTCAAGCGCGCAGGCCACAAACGTCATCACGACAGCACGCGCGAGATGGCGCGAAGGCTCAACGAATACGCCGCCGATCTGGTTAGCGATAACCCCGGCCGCTTTGGATTCTTCGCAAGCCTGACTCTGCCTGACGTCGAAGGAGCGCTCCAAGAGCTCGCCTACGCCTACGACGAGCTCGGAGCCGACGGCGTTGTCCTCCACGCCAACTGTAAGGGCGTTTACCTCGGAGATCCCGCGTTCGACTTGCTTTTCGAGGAGCTTCAGAATCGGCAGGCGACCGTCTTTGTGCATCCATCGACACTGCCCGGACCCGGCGTGCCGGGCATTCCCGCCTACGCTGCCGACTTCCTGCTCGACACTGTTCGCGCCGCGCTGTACCTCGTCCGCAGTGGCACGCTCGAGCGCTGCCCAGACATCAAGATGATCCTGTCGCACTCAGGCGGATTCCTGCCGTTCGCGGGCGCGCGTCTGTCCGGACTGGCGGACAGCAGCGGCTCGCTCGAGCACGGTTACAACCTCCTGCAGCGGTTCTACCTCGACAGCGCGCTGTCCAGTTCAACCTTTGCGCTTCCTAGCACGCTCGCGTGGGCGCAACCCGATCACCTCACCTACGGCAGCGACTTTCCCTATGCTCGTCCGGAGCACGTCGCTGCGTTCACCGCAGCACTGGACCAGTTTGCCGAGGTAGATCACGATGCGATCAATCGCGGTAACGCCGAACGCTCTTTCCACGGTGGGCCAACGCGCCTTAGCCGCTCTCGGCACTCATGCGACACCAACGCCCGTGAGTGAGCGGCGCGAAGGCGACCCTCCCTCGGGGTGACGGAGCCTCCCCGCTAGGTGAGCGTGGTCGCTGCCTTACTGCGTTGCGGCGCCTGCTAGATCCGCGACGTCGCGTTCGCCCGAGGTGCGGAAGGTCGGTCCACGGTACGCGCCAGGCTTTGGACGCGAATCCCCGCCTGGGAACGCCAGCCGTAGGATCGTGCGCTGCACCATCGCCAGCTGCTTGAGGAACGGTCCGCTGTTGTACGGCAGGTCGTAGCGCTGGCAGATCTCCCGCACGCGCGGCGCGATCTCGCCATAGCGGGTGCTCGGCATGTCCGGGAATAGGTGATGCTCGACCTGGTAGCCGAGATTGCCGCTGATCACGTGAAACAGCGGGCTTCCGTCGATGTTCGCCGCCCCGAGGAGCTGGCGCACGTACCTGCCGCCCTCGCTCTCACTCTCGTACTGCTCGGGCGTGAAGGTGTAGGTCTGATCGGGGAAATGCCCGCAGAAGATAATCGCGTAAGTCCACGCATTGCGGACGATGTTCGCCGTGTAGTTGGCCGCGAGCGTCGTAAGGAACGAGGGGCCGCTCAATAGCGGCCAGGCGACGTAGTCCTTGACGATCTGCCGCCTGGCCTTTCCGAGAATCCCGCCGAAGTCCTTGACCACATCCCGCCAGGATCGCTCGCCGGCACGAACGGCAGTGAAGTCCAAGTCGTGCACAGCGACGCCCCACTCGAAGAAGGCCATCAGCAGCAGGTTGTAGAGCGGCTGCAACAGATACACCGGGTGCCACTCCTGCTCGGGATCGATCCGCATGATCTCGTACCCCAAATCACGGTCCATCCCCAGCACGTTCGTATACGTGTGGTGGATGTAGTTGTGCGAGTGCTTCCACGCCTCCTTTGTCGAGGCCGTGTCCCAATCCCACACTTTCGAGTTGATGAGCGGGTCGTTCATCCAATCCCACTGGCCGTGCATCACGTTGTGGCCGATCTCCATGTTCTCCAAGATCTTCGAAAGCGAGAGAACGACCGTGCCCGCCACCCACGCCGGCGGGAACAACGACGGCAGCAACAAGACCCGGCCACCGAACGCAAGCTTGCGATGAAGCGTGATCAGGCCCCGGATGTACTTGGCGTCCCGCTCGCCGAGGCTGTCGAACACCTCGTCGTGCAACTGCTGAAACTCACGCCCAATCTCCTCAATCTGCTCCGAGGTAAGACGCTCAAGCGGATCTGCGGCCACCATCTAACTCCACTGTTCCCGCGGAACGCCTGGCGGTAACACACGCCTCGACCGTGGCGAACATGCTGCCCACCACGCTAGCTCGTAAGCAGCGGGCCACGAGCGGGCCGCTTGCGCGGGACGCCTGCTGAACCGGGTCAACGCCGCCGGCGACCGCTTGCTCAGTGTTGCTGATATGGGGCGGAATTCATGCGCGCTCCCCGGCGGATGCATGGCACTGTCGGTAGCCAGTGCGGATGCCCGCCATCACCCCAAGCAAGACTGCACGGGCTCACGATCTCAAATCTGCTGTAAGGCGCTCGCGCCGGCTCGACCGTGGGTCGGGCTCGTGGGCGATGAGTCTGCGTCTCCGACGGGGTCCTACGACCAGAGCAGGGACCTACCCGGATAACGGAGGCGTTATGGAATTACGCTCGCAGGACCTTGACCCTCAGGACTGGCAGAAGCTCGTCCGGAAGTGGGCGAGTGTTTGGACATGAGCGCCGGCGAGCTAGCGGTGCATGAGCAGATCGCTCAAGGTCTGAGGGAGCACCCGGCCAAGAAGGGGATTCGCTTCAACATCCTTGTCACGGCGGTCGAGATCGGTGGCAGCATCGGCCTGTTTCACGTTGCCGAGCAGATGGGCGCCACTGACGTGGTCAGCTACCTGATTGGCAGCATCGCCCCGCTGGTGGGCGGGTTCATTGTCTGGGCCAAAGCCCGTAAGTTCAGCGGGGCCTCGGCCGCGATCTTTGCATTCACCGCGCTGTCCGCGGTCATCGCGCTGATCGGAAGTACCGCTCCCAAGGTTCTGCTCTATAAGGATTGTGCGGCTACAGCCCTGATCGGTTTGATCTTCTTGGGCTCGTGTGTGGTCGTCCGCAAGCCGCTCGCGTTCTACATGGCTCAGCGGTATGGGACGGACGGCACCCACGACGGGATGGCGATCTTCGACGCTATGTGGGACGTCTCCCGAGACTTTCGTACTTGCATGTACGTCATCAGCTATCTGTGGGCGCTGTTGTTTCTCATCCAGGCCGCTGGGACCGCGCTGATCATCCGCCAGACCAGCTACCCCACGGCTTACAGCTACGACCAGATTCTGCCCTTGGCCGGGATCGGGCTGGGCATCGTCGGGTCGCTCGCGATCGGCCGCCACTTCAACAAGAGACGCGAGGCGCGCGGCGGCGCAGCCAACACTGTCCCCGCGCGATGATTGATCGAGGCTCCTTAACCGACGGACGATGAGGTCATCGGGCTCCGGCGGCGTCCGTTCGGGCTGCAACTTCGGTTGGGATCAGTTGTGGGACATGGTTAATCATCCAAGCCGTGCATCAGCGGCCCGAACCGATGATCCCCGCCGGTCGACAACTCCCGGCCGAACGCTGATCTCCGGCAGCCTGCCAACTGGGCGTTCCTGGGCCAGGCGCCGGCGCGGCCCACGGAACCTTTTCGCCTCGCCGCCCGGTTAACGGAAGCTGTGCGGACGCACCCGCGCCCGGGATTGGCCACGCCTGTGGCCTAGGCTTCGGCGGATGATTGACCCGCCCGAGATCCGGTATGTCCAATGCGGCGGGCGGGACCTCGCATTCCAGGTGGCGGGGAGCGGTCCTGCTGAGGTCGTGAATGTGCTCGAGATCACCGTCCACCTCGATCTGCTGTGGACGGATCCGGCGTGGGCACAGCAGTTCGAGCGCTTCGGATCGGTGTGGCGGATGGCGATCTTCCAGCTGCGCGGGGTCGGGCTGTCCGAACCATCGGAGCGCCGGCCGACTGCCGAGGAGCAGGCGGACGACATCTTGGCAGTGATGGACGCCGCCCGCATGCGCAGCGCGGTCATCTTCGCGTCGTTCTCAACTGCCGCCGGGGCGGTCGTCTTGGCTGCGTCCCATCCAGAGCGTGTGAGGGCTCTGCTGTTGCTCGAGCCGCTCCTGTCGGGCCCGATGGCCGCCGATCCGGATCTCACGGGCTGGGAGCCAGGTGAGGCCCAGGCCTACGCTGAGCGCTGGCTTGAGATCGCCGACAGGTGGGGCACTGGAGGCGGAGTCGATGGCTGGGATCCGGCGATCGCCTCGCCGCGTACGCGTCGTCAGGTCGGCCTCCTTGAGCGGACGAGCGCGAGCAGGCCGGTCGGACGCGCGTACATGGATGCCGCGCTGAGTACCGACGTGTCACGTATCGCGCCCCTGGTGAGCGTCCCCACGCATGTCCTGCACATGCCCACGAACCGGCTGCCGGAAGCCGTCGCGCGGCAAGCTGCCGATCTGTTCCCAAGCGGCGAGCTTCACATCGTGCGGCCGAGCCAGCCCGGGATGTCGTGGGGGGAGAGCTTCGTCGTGTTCTTCGAGTACGTCACCGAACTGCTGAGCGGGCACGCACAGTCTCCCTCGGACCGGCTGCTGGCGACGGTGATGTTCGAGGATGTGGTCGGGTCGACGTCGCTCGTCTCCGAGATCGGCGACGACCGCTGGCGAGAGCTGCGGGTCCGCCGGGACCGACTGGTGGCCGACGCGGTCGATACTCATCGCGGTCAGGTGATCAAGACGGCCGGCGACGGCTCCATGTGCTCGTTCCCCGGTCCGGCCGCGGCCGTCCGCTGCGCCGAGCGGTTGCACGAGGATTCCGGCCAGCTCGACCTCCGGCTTCGCGTTGGCATCCACACCGGGGAATGCGAGCGCATTGGCAACGACCTGGCCGGCCTCGCTGTGCACATTGCTGCTCGGGTCGGGGCCGCCGCGTCACCGGGCGAGACGCTCGTCTCGCGAGCGGTGACGGATCTCGTCGCGGGTTCCGAGCTCCGTTTCGAACCCCGCGGGGTGCACGAGCTCAAGGGCGTTCCAGGACGATGGGAGCTCCTCGCCGTGGTGGGGGAAAACCGCGTGCAGGACCATCCAATGCAGCCTCCGGCGCCGCGGCTGGCGGATCGCGCTGTCCTGGCGGCTTCACGCCGGGCACCACGCATCGTCAGCGCCCTGTACCGACTCACCCAGGCACGCGCTCAACGCAGCTGATGACGGCCCCGTCGCACACGCAAACCAGGCGCAATGTTGTTGCGCATGCCGGGCTCAGGTGCTAGGTCTGGACGGCGAAGAGCCGCCACGCTCCGGGTATTCCCTTCAGCTGATGCTCCCCTCGATCGACAAGCATCTGCTCGGAGCCGACGATGAGGTCGCGGACGGTGCTGCTGACCAGCAGCTCGCCTGGTCCGGCGAGGCTGCTGATGCGCGCGCCGATGTGCACGGCCAGGCCGCCGACGTCGTCATTCGCCAGCAGCTCGCACTCGCCCGTGTGGAGACCGGCGCGAACATCGAGTCCAAGCTCGCGGAGACTGTCGCGGATGGCGATGGCGCTGCTGATCGCACGGCTGGGACCGTCGAACGTCGCGAGCATCCCGTCACCGAGCGACTTGACTAACCGCCCCCGGTAGCGCTCGACCTGCTCGCGTACCCGTCCGTCGTGCTGTTCCAGCAGCGCGCGCCAACGGCTGTCTCCCAGCTCGGCGGCGCGCTCAGTCGATCCGACAATGTCTGTGAACAGCACGGTTGCCAGCACGCGATCGCTGAGAATCGGTCGTCGAACACCTGTCAAGAACTGCTCGATCTCATCCGCGGTCTGACCACGTGCCGCGACGACGTAGCGCGCGTCTGGTATATGGGCCGCGGCGTAGCGTGCGTGGCGCTCGTCAACGAATGGGTCGTTCGCCCGGTGCAGCACCAGCGCAGGACATTGCACACTGGAAAGCGCGTCGCGCACGTCAAGCTCGCCGACCATGGCCAGCGATGCGGCGGCGGCATCCGGAGTCATTGACAGACGCCGGTGGCGCGCGAGGAGACGGCGTCGCTGCTCGTCCTGACCGGCGAACTCGCCCCAGGGCTGTTCCGGTGAGCTTGTGGCCCAATGCTCCACGACCGCGTGAACCCATTCCGCGCGCTCGCCGACAGTCTGGGCCCACTCGTAGCCGGGGCCTCGGACCACACGCGGCGTCGGGGTGATCAGCACCAATGCGCGAACGAGGTCCGGATGCGAGGCCGCAAACAGCACCGCCAGCGCGCAACCCTCGGTAATCGAGATCAACGCAGGCTGCTCAGAACCCACCGCCTCAAGCACGGCACGAACATCATCGATCTGCTCCTCCAGCGGAGTGGCCCCAGCGGTCCCGCCGGACATCCCGGCACCACGTCGATCGAACTGGACGAGCCGGGCGAACGACGCCAGCCGCGTGAGAAAGCGCGCCGCGGGCGGCAGCTCCCAGTCGAGCTCAATGTTCGAGAACCACCTCGGCACGACCAACACATCGAGCGGCCCTCCACCTGCCACCTGATAGGCGATCTGTAAGTCACCGTTGCGGGCGTACCGTGTGACGGCCTCGACCACACACGCATCGTATTCCTGAGCAACAGCACGCAGGGCGCTGCAGGTTGCCATGGATGTCTGTGATGACTGCGACACGATTCAACGTGTGCCCCCTATGGGTCGATGAATGTCGATCAGACGGGAGAGACGCGAGTCTAACTATTGACAGCTGTCACTTCAATCGATATATGTATATAGATGGCCATCGATCTGGAACTGACTCCTAAGACCAAACGTCCGGCCGGGGAGCGCTGTTGCGAGCCGGTCGTATACCCCGACGTCGAACGCGACCAGGCGGCCCGGATGGCCACGATCGCCAAGGCGCTCGGCGACCCGGTCCGCCTCCAGCTGGTCGACGTGCTGCGAAAGCACGCCGGCAAGGTGTGCGTGTGCGAACTGGTGCCGCTGTTCGACCTCTCCCAGCCCACCGTCTCGCACCACCTCAAAGTTCTCCGTCAGGCCGGAATCGTCGGCTCGGAGCGCGAGGGGCTGTGGGCGTACTACTACGTGATCCCCGACGCGCTGAAGGAGCTGTCCGCATGGCTGAGCTGACCGACATCCGCGAGACCGTCCGCGACAAATACGCAGCAGCCGCGAAGGCCAGCGCCGCCACCACCGAAACGGGTTGTTGCGGCTCAGCGCGTCTGACGCGTAGCCCCGCCGACGCCGAGGGCGTGTTCGGCGCATCGCTCTACGACACGGCCGGCGGCGAGGAGCTCCCGCGGGCCGCGATCAACGCTTCGCTCGGCTGCGGTGTCCCGACCGCGGTCGCCGATTTGGCGGAGGGCGAGACCGTGCTCGACCTCGGCTCCGGAGCCGGTGCCGACGTCCTGATCTCGGCTCGACGCGTCGGACCGACCGGCAGGGCGATCGGCCTCGATATGACCGACGAGATGCTCGAGCTCGCGCGTACCAACGCGGCTGCGGCGGGGGTCGAGAACGTCGAGTTCCTCAAGGGCTACCTCGAGGACATGCCGCTCGCCGATGCGACCGTCGACGTCGTCATCTCCAACTGCGTGATCAACCTCTCCGGCGACAAGCCCCGGGTGATCCGCGAGGCCGCTCGGGTCCTGCGCCCGGGCGGGCGGTTCGCGGTCTCTGACGTGATCGCCGACCCCGACATGGACGAGCAGACCAGAGCCGACATGGCCGCCTGGACCGGCTGCGTCGCCGGCGCGCTGACCGAAGCCGAGTTCCGCGACACGCTCGTGCGCGCCGGGTTCGAAGAGGTCGAGATCCGCGAGACCCACCGCGTGCACGAGCACGCAGCGGCCGCCATCGTCCGCGCCCGCAAACCCTCCCAGGCCGCAGATTGCTGTGAGCCGCAGACGCTCACGAGGTGCTGCGAGCCCACGGACAAGGACGAATGCTGCGGCGAGCCGTCCGGCAGCTCGAACTGCGGCTGCCAGTCGTGACCGCGACAGGCCATCTGCACGAGCCCCAGGAGCTCTACCGCCGCTGGGAGCACGAGCAATGGAACCCATGGTCGATCGACCTCGCCGCCGACTGCGAGCAGTGGCACGACGCGCTGTCCGATCAGGACAAGAGCCTCGTGTACTGGGCGCTCTCCTCGTTGATGGTCGCCGAGGAGCGAATCACCACGAAATTCGGCGGGCTCGTGATCGCGGCCGAGAACGAGGAGGAGGCGAGCTTCCTCGCCAGCCAGCAGGTCGACGAGGCCCGGCACATGCAGTTCTACGCCCGCTTCCAGAACGAGGTAATCGCCGCGCCCGCCGCGATCGCCGCGCACGTCGCACGATCGCGCGAGCAGCTCGGTGAACCGTTCTCGGTCATCTTCGATCAAGCGCTCGTCTCAGCCCACGAGCGGCTCGCCGCCAACCCAGCGGACCCGTTCGCGAAGGTCGACTTCGTCACGGTCTACCACCTCGTGATCGAGAGCACCCTCGGTCTGACCGCATTCGAGTTCATCACCCGCTACCTCACAACCAGCAGTCTGCTGCCCGGGTTCGTCGACGGCTACAGCCACATCCACCACGACGAACAGCGCCACATCGCCTACGGCGTCTGGTACCTACGCAAGGCGGCTCGAAGTGACGCCGCGCTCGCCTTACAGATCCGCACCAAGCTGCTCGAACTGCTCCCGTCAGTCGCGAGCGCGCTCGCTCCGCCGGACAGCGGCGACGCCGACTGGGAAGCGCTCGGCGCGACCAGCGACGAGATCCGCGGCTTCGCTCTGAGCGGACTGACCCGCCGGCTGAACATCATCGGCGTGCCGCTCGCGGACAGCTAGGCCATGCGTGGCGCGGAGATCTCACTCGCCGACCCGCAATCAGAAGACGTCCGCGGGCTCCTAGTGGAGCGTCTCGGTTTTAGTTGGTGATTGCATCGAGGGTGACCCGGCCGCGTCGGACTTTGTCAAGGATCGAGTCGGTGGTGGCGGTCCATTGGAACGGCTCCGGGTTCTCGTTGTGCGAGGCGAGGTAGGCCTGGATCGCGTCGATCAGGTCGGGGACGCTGTGGAAGATCCCGCGGCGGATCGCTTTGTCGCTCAGCTGTGAGAAGAAGATCTCAACCATGTTCAGCCAGCTGCTGGAGGTCGGCGTGAAGTGCAGCTCGAACCGTGGGTGCTTGGCCAGCCATGCCTTGACGTTTGGGTGGTTATGGGTGGCGTAGTTGTCGAGGATCAGATGGATTCGCAGACGTTTGGGGACCTCGCGATCGATCGTCCTTAGGAACTTCAGGAACTCGACGTGGCGGTGGCGAGGCAGGCACTGCCCGATCACCGAGCCGGTCAGGACGTCCAGCGCGGCGAACAGGGTGGTGGTGCCGTGGCGCTTGTAGTCGTGGGTCATCGTCCCGGCTCTGCCGGGTTTGATCGGCAGCGACGGCTGGGTGCGGTCCAGGGCTTGGATCTGGCTCTTCTCGTCCATGCACAACACGATCGCGTTCTCGGGCGGGTTCAGATACAGGCCGACGACATCGACGAGCTTCTCCTCAAACCGCGGGTCGTTTGAGAGCTTGAACGTCTCGACGCGATGCGGCTGCAACCCCCTGGCGGACCAGATCCGCTGCACAGTCGCCGGCGACACGCCAGCACGAGCCGCCATCGACCGGCAGCTCCAGTGCATCTCGCCAGCCGGCGTCTCGCGCAACGTCAACCGGACGATCTCCTCCACCTTCTGCGCCGGGATCGACGGCTTGCGACCACGCCCCGGCCGCACGCCTGAGAAATCCTTGAGCCCATCCTCAGCGAACCGATCACGCCACGCCTTCACCGTCATCGGCGCCACCCCAACCTCACTCGCGATCCGCGTGTTCGCGAACCCGTCCGACGCCATCAACAGCACCATCGCGCGCTGCACATCACGGTGCGGTGCCGTGTGCGAGCGGATCAACATCTCAAGGACCGATCGCTGCTCGTCAGTGACCGGGAGCGGGGCGGTGGGAGCGCGGATTCCCCATCCTACCGCAATCCCTAATTATTTGCGAGAAACACTAGAGAGCCACCTGACCTTCGCGTATTCCGAGGTACCACCCGAGGACAGGCACGCGCTCGACATCGACGGGCTGAAGGATCCGGCTGTGACGTTCTACAGCCTGCGCGTCGCGGGCGAGCTCCTGGCCGTCGGAGCACTCATGAAGCTCGACGACGACAACGCTGAGCTGAAGTCGATGCACACCGCTGAAGCTGCTCGCCGCCAAGGGCTCGGCCGCACAATGCTCGATCACCCGCTCCGCGTCGCACGCGACCGAGGGTTCCGTCACGTCAGCATCGAAACCGGCTCGATGCAAGCGTTCGCGCCCGCCCGGCAGCTGTACGCAAGCGCGGGATTCGCCGAGTGCGAACCGTTTGGCGACTACCGCCCCAGCCCGAACAGCATCTTCATGACCATTGAGCTGAGCGAGCCGCCGCGCGCCACACGACCTCCGGTGTCGCAGGAGTTCTAAGGATCACGCCCGGTCGATCGAGCGCATCCTCGATCGCGGCGACGACTGCCGCCGCTACTCCGCAAACGCCACCCTCGCCGGCCCCCTTTACCCCCAACGGGTTCGTGGTCGACGGCACCTCGACGAGCAGCACGTCCAGCTCCGGCGCGTCCCGCAACCCCGGCAGCAGGTAGTCGAACAACGTCGTGGCGACGGGGTTGCCATCTTCGTCATAGACGAACTGCTCGAGTAGCGCGCCGCCGAATGCCTGCACCGCCGCGCCCTGCAGCTGACCCTCGACCAGCCGTGGGTTGACGGCACGTCCCACGTCATAGCCGAGCACGAGACGCTCGACACGCACACGAGAGCGAGGACTCATCGGACGCGATCTCGTTACCGGAAGTGGCCGCGCTCGCGGCGGCCCAAAACGGAACCGGGTTGCTGGGGTATGACGCTTTCACACCGAGCGTCCCAACTTCTCGCACGGCATCGTGGCGGCGATCGTGTCGGTCGATCCTGCGCTCGGCGCGGCAGGCGGACCCCCTCGACCTGCCGGCCTCAAGCTATGACGTCAACCACCCGCCGCTGGCGACCCACGCAACCGGCTACGCCGCCCCGGGTCGCCCAGCGCCCTACATCGACATCTCCACGGTGTACGCGGCGGGAGCGATCGCATCCACCGTCGATGACCTAAACCGCTGGGACCAGGCCCTCATGACCGGCCGCCCTCGGCTGCTCCAGCGAGCGTCCCTCGCCGCGATGTTCACGCCCCGCGTCCCGATCAACCCCGCCTTCCCCCGTGTCGGCTCCTACGGCGACGGATGGTTCATCGACAACGGAGGGGCCGAGTACGACCATGACGGCCTCATCAACGGCTTCGTCTCTTTCAACGCCATCTTCCCGAACGCCCACGTCACCATCATCGTGCTCGACAACGACCAGCAGGACGACCCGCGCACTATCACCGACCATCTCGCCGGGCTCCTCGGCCCGCGCGCGTACTAGCTGCATCCCGAGGAGGCGCGCAGCCTAATGTGACTCGGCGTAGTGCTCCATGCCGGCGAAGTCGATCACCACGCAGGGCTCGTCCCCGACAACCCAGCCGTCATGCCCCGGGGGAATGGCGACGACATCGCCAGGACCGAACTCGAGCTCGGTGCCGTCATCCATCCGAACCATCTGACGGCCCGAAACGACGTAGCCAAGATGCGGCGCCTGACAGCTATCAGTACCGGCGATCGGCTTGACGTGATCAGACCAGCGCCATCCGGGCTCGAACGTTGCTTTGCCCACGACGCCACCCCCGACCCTGACAATCTCGACGCGACCCTTGTCGGCCATCGGCCGAACTTCATCTGGCGATCCAAAGCTCTTCTTTTGCAGCTCCACGGTTACGCTCCTCTTAGTGATCGACCGGACCGACACTACGCCGAATTCCGCCACCCCGTCAACGTACGGCAGCTCGCGCCGCTCCGGACGACCCTGCTTTCACGATTGCGGCGGCATCCCGTGCCGGTCCGCGCAGAGCCCGAGTTAGCCGCTTCTCAGTTCTTGAACCCGGGCGTTAGCTCCGAAGGGCACCGACCTCAGCAAAACCAGATCAGCGCGGTGACCAGCCGCTCCCCGGACATCGCCGCCGGTGCGCAGGCGTTATCGGGCGGACGGGATAGCTCCGCTTGGTGGCAGCGGGCGCCTGCGGTTGCCGATCCAGCGCATGAGCGGCACGAGCGCGAGGCTGGCCGACGGGTAGGGCGAGAGCACCCGAAGCAACGTGGTGCGTGAGCGCGGAATGAGGGTCACCAGCTTCCCGTCATCCAAGAGGTCGACGACCTTTTCAGCAACGGCGCCCGCCTCTAGGAGTCGCATCGTCCAAAGCGGCGCGGCCTCATGATCCGCGGCGCGCTCACGGACCATGGCGGTATCCGCGGCATCTGGGCAGACGACGTGCGCATTGATAGGTAGTCGCGCGGCGCGCAGGTCACCTTGAAGTGAGGTTGTCCAACCAAAGACCGCGTGTTTCGTCGCCGCGTAGAGCGCGAAACCTGGCGCCGCGGCGAACGCCGCGACCGACGCGATGTTGATGATGTGCCCGTCACGCACGGCATCCCGCCGCATGACCTCGACGGCCGCTCGCGAGCCATGCATGACGCCAAGCACATTGACCTCGACCCCCAGCCGAACGTCGTCGTCGGTGTGCTCCCAAACACGCTCGGTGCGCAGAACACCCGCGTTGTTGACCCAGACGGCGACCGGACCCCGCTCGCGCGCAACCTCTGCTGCCGCGCGATGGTTCGCCGGGTCTCGCACGTCTAGCCGCAGCGAGCGCGCAGATTTCCCGATGTCCGCCGCCGTCTGCGCCGCGGCCTCCTCGTCGATGTCGGTGGCAAGCACCAGGTAGCCACAGGCCGCGAGCTTGCGTGCGATCTCGCGGCCGAACCCACGACCGGCGCCCGTGACGACCGCCACCTGCTTGCCCATCATCCGACCTCCTGACTCGCTCTCGCGATCCGATATGGACGATCCATACCCCAATGAGGTGCTTCCCATCTGCGATCCACGCCCCGACCCAGCCTTTGGCAACGCCGTGGCGTCCCGACCCGATTGCACGGGTGCCGGCCCTACACCGCGAACGTCTGCCCGGCTGCGGTCATGGGCGCTTCAGGAACCTCAAATAGAACGCCACGAATACCAGGACAATTCCGATGTTTGCTAGCAGCCGCTCCAGGAAGTGGTGCCTGAAGAACAGGATGTCCACGCCGACGACGACAGCTACCCATGGCGAGCAGGTAAAGCACGACGGGTGCGTGTCTCATTGTTTCGTTGTGCTATCGGCGACTGGAGTGGAGCAAGAGCGACACTTGTTGCAGGAGCTAATAGTCTACTCGCGGAGGGGTATCGTTCAGCACGTCTGGGCGTCGCTCACTCCTGGGCATTCTTCCTCCAAACGTGGCTGTGGCCATCACGCTTCAGCAGATGGAGCAGCCATCCGCGTGCGGACCGTCGCAGCTCGTCCGGAGCGGCACGTCGTGCTAACGGCCCCCGGGCGAATCCGAGTAGGACAGTCGGAAACGTGGTAGGGTCGTGATGCGCTTCGGTAGCTTCAGCTCTTCTCGCTTTCGGGGCGATGTCTTCAGTCAGAGGGGCAGAGAGGCGGTCGGCCATGGCCACCGCGACCAAGCAGCCTCACGCTGCTGCTACCAGGGAGACTGCGCCGGCTGCGCGCGAGGACATTCCCGCGGCCCAAGCTTTACCCGTCGCCTGATTCCGGCGACAGAGAGGTTTTGCAATGGAAACCACCCATCCCCCTATCCGCTGCGACTCACGGGCGAACTCTCGCCACAGCTCAGCCGCGGGTTGTGGCTCGTTAAGTGGCTGCTGGCGATCCCCCACTTCATCGTGCTCTTCTTCCTCTGGATCGCTTATCGTTGTGAGCGTCATCGCGTTCTTCGCGATCTTGTTCACCGGTCGTTATCCGCGAGGGCTGTTCGAGTTCAACGTCGGCGTCCTTCGCTGGTCGTGGCGCGTCGCTTCTACTCCTACAGCGCGCTCGGCACCGACCGCTATCCACCATTCACCCTGGACGACGTGAGCGACTACCCGGCCCGGCTTGAGGTCGATTACCCAGAGTCGCTCTC
Source organism: uncultured Solirubrobacterales bacterium (assembly GCA_963824755.1). Taxonomy (GTDB): domain Bacteria; phylum Actinomycetota; class Thermoleophilia; order Solirubrobacterales; family Solirubrobacteraceae; genus Palsa-465. The sequence continues at coordinate 88,249 of CAWGQT010000003.1, forward strand.
ACGCGGACTTGTGCTCGTGAAATGGTGTACTCGCGCTGCCGCAGTACCTGATCGTCGCGGTGTTCACAGGCGGCGCCTGGGCCACCTGGACGGGGACAGGGAGCCAGTGGATCTGGAGCTCAGGCGGCCTGATCGGCCTGCTGGTGCTATTCGCCGGCGTCATCCTGCTGTTCACCGGCCGCTATCCGAAGTCGCTTTACGACTTTGTCCTCGGGATGAACCGTTGGGTGTTCGCGTCGCCGCCTACGCCACGCTGATGACCGACTCATACCCGCCATTCCGGCTCGACGCGGGCGGAGAGGAACCGCCGACCGCCACGCACCGACGTCGTACCGTCATCGCCAACCGGCGACTTGATAGGGGAATCGACGCCGCGTCGCGATGGCTCGCGATGTCATCCCGGGCGTGAGCTCAGGGTGTCGGGCTTGATGTGGTCTTTTGCCGGCCGACGAAGTTGCCGATCAGTAGGCCGATCACTGTGACGAGGTAGAGCTGTCCGGTGAGCATCTCGATCACTGCGAGGGCGTGGCCGGCGGGCGTCGCGGGGGAGAAGTCGCCGTAGCCGGTGGTCGTGAGGGTGGTGAGGCTGAAGTAGAGGCGGTCTCCTTCTGTGCCGTTGGTGTGCTGGGCGAAGTACAGCGTGGAGCTGATGTGGGTGATGAAGCCGATGAGGAACGCAAAGACGAGGCCGGCGGCGAGGTAGATCGCCAGCGCGCCTGCGACTGCTTGGATGGTGACGCCACGGTCGCGTAGCAGCCGCAGGAGGCCGCGGATGATCACCACGGGGATGGCTGCGGTGATGATGACGTTCGCGACGTCGGTGAGTTGGCGGGGGGCGGCGCCGGTGGCGACGAGGATGATCAGGATGATCATTGCGAGGCCAACGCCTGCGGCGTTGCGACGGCGAATTTCCTGGCGCTCGCGGGTGGTGGCGAGCGCGAAGACAAGCGTGGCGCCCTCGATCAGGGTCGCCACGGCGCGAGACCAGTTAGCGGACGGTGCCGCGATCACGAACACGACCAACGCCACCATCAGAAGGAAGACGATCCCGTAGCGGAATTGCGCGGGACGGTCGGCCTCAGATTGGCGGCGTGTGACTGCGGGGTTGGCGACGGTCAAGGGAACGGCTTGGTGTCGGTGTTCAGTGGGGTGACGCTAGGGAGCGTAAGTCCAAGATCGGCGATCCGGTTGAGCAGCCCGTGTAGCTGTGCTTGGTCGATGACGGGACCGGTGATCTCGGTCTTGCCGTCAGCGGCGCGAATCTGCATGCCGTCGAATGCCGCAGCGTATCGCGGGCCGATCTCTCCCTCGACGGTGATTCGGTAGTGGAGGCGGTCCATCGCCCTCGCCGTGGCACTGGCGCGTGCCGGACGCCACCGCCCGGCGGCCAATCAACCGGGTGATTCAACCGCGCAGGTCGAGCAGCCCGAGCGTCGCTGCGCGCACGACGGCCTCCGAGCGGGAGTGACGATCTGGGAGCGACGGCAGGCGTCCTGGATCTGGAAGCTCGAAGATTGCGGCTCGCGCTCGCTCGAGGGCGCTGGCGGCACGCGCTGGCAAGGAGCGCGCGGCTCGGACTTCGGCGAGGACCAGCAGCGCGAGAGCGGCGACGCATCCGCCTGGTCGCTCCGGCGCATCAGGCTGGATCGGGCTTACCGCGAGACCGGAGGAGGTGTTTGTCGGGATCTATCGCGCCCGTCCTGCGAGCGTTCCTGTCGAGCAGCGACGATCGACAGTTGTTGGACCTCGATCACACGCGTGTGGGCAAGCCAGTCCGGGAATCCCAGGCGCTTGAACGGGATCGGCACGAAACCCCACGGCAACGGCACCATGGCGAGGTTCATCCCGATCCAGCGGACGAACGCGCGGATTGGTTTGACCTTCTCGCCGCTCGCCGTCACTAACCGAACCTGCATCAGGCGAGAACCTGGCGTCTGGCCTGTTATCGACCAGAATGCTACGAAGTAGGCGGCTGTCCAGAGAACGTAGACGGCGCCGGCGATCGCCGCAAAAAGTGGCTGCAGATGCTTTGTGATCGGAAAGATGGCGACGATTAACGCGACGCCAAGCCCCGTGATGATCGCTGCCAAGTTGATCAGCAGGAAATCCACCGCCCACGAGATCATCCGTGTCATCAGCCCGACGTAAGGCACGTTCTCCTCGGGCGTGTGGACCGCTGCGTCGCGCTCGGGCGACTCGGCTGTGCTCATCGGGTGTGCCCGTCGGGATTTGTCGGGCCTCCTCGGTTGACCTGGCGACGCATGAGCCAACGAGCTCTTCGCTCCAGCCGCGCGTCGGCGTTGCGCGGGCGCTCCGCCAGTGGGGCGGTCAGGTGATCCGGGATCAGCTTGGGGGTCGCAACATTCACGAGCCATGAGGCAACGCGGCTCAGTAGACCTGCACGATCGGGGTCCTTCGGGAGCTTGACCCGAGTCGGCTTGTTGCCGTTAGGAGCCCCGGCTGGCGTGCCCATCTTCGTCGCCTAGGGTCGGGGGCTCGCGCGACTCCGTGGCATGGCGATTCCTCAGGCGCTCGGCGGCGCGCTCGAGCCGGCGGTCACCCTTGCGCGAGCGCGCCCTCACCGCGTCGCCGACCTGGTCGGCGAACCCGAGCCCCTGCTGTGAGAGCGCCGCCCTGACAGTGGGGCTCGCTGCGATCACGTCAACGAGCCGCCACAACCCGTCGCTGGCCAACAAGCGATCGATGAACCGGTCGAAAAGGCCACTGTCGAAGAACGTATCGATCAATTGCGTAGCGCCCTCGCTCCTGACCACCTGCGCGACGATCTCTTGCAAGCGGGCGCTGTCGAGCAATCGTTCGAACTCGCCGCCCTCGAGCAGGCGGTCAACCGCGCGCCGCTCCAGGCTGATCCCCGCCTCGGCGGCGGCGCCGACGGCACCGGTGAGCGGTCTCAGCGTGGCGGCGGCGGCGCGACCACCGATGTCCGTGAGCGGCTTAAGCGGCCGCAATCGGGAGGTCCGTGTGTCGTCATCGGCCATGCGAATCATCGAAATCTTCGCAGGACGCCACCCCGCTGACTTCACCCGAATCGGACGATGCGACGGTCCGGCGGCCACCCGCCGCTAACCTCGTCGCCCACGCTTGGCCACGTGGACGGCGGCGCTCGTCGCGTGCGCCTGACCGTAGGCGCCCGTGACCGCGATCGTGCAGGTGATCGAGTGGCCCTGATCGCTTGTTCTCACCGTGTAGGTGTTGCGTTGCGAGACCAGTGCCCCGTTGCTGGCGAACGACGTCTTCGTCTGTCGGGCGCCGATCGCACCGGTGGCGGTGAAGGTCCCGTCCCCGGTCACCACGAGCGTTCCGTTTGCGCACGTCAACGTGCGCAAGACGGCGGGGGTTCCAGTGATCTTCGGCTTGCCCGTGAGCTTGATCGGCTGGGTCTGGAAGGCTCCGATGTCGCATATCGAGCGCGGCAGGCCGCGCTGATCGACCCTCAGCGGGCTGATCGCGGGGGGGTTGATCGGGTTGGCGCACACACCGCCGTTACCGATCACCGCGCTGCCCGGCTGCGGCGCCAGGGTCATCGTCGGGCCGCCGTTGGCGCCAAGCCTGGTTGACAGCCCTGAGCTCGTGACGAGCTGATCGCCCAGCCCGGCGCCGCCGAGCCCGCACCCCGTGCCGACCGCGTCCTGGAGGTTATGACCGAGATCCGTGAGTGATTGTGTTGTAGGAGTTGTGAGGTGGGGGAATTTGCTTTGTTGAGGGTGAGGAGGGATGATGGTAGTGGTGAGCGATGCGAAGTCGGATGTGAGGGTGAGAGTTGATGCGCCGTCGGTGGTGGCGGATCGGTTGGAGGAGTTCGGTGAGGCGGAGTAGGAGGGGGAGATGAACGGAAGGTGAGGGTGGTCAACGGCGCGAGGTTATGAGGGGGTTGATCGAGCAGGGGACGCGCAAGTCGCTTGAGCCGATGGTCGAGAGTATAGGTGGGGATGTAGACTAAGAGAGCTAGCAGCAGTTAATGGCTGACAGTGAGTGGGATAAGGCGGTAGTGGTTAGAGGGGTCGCTGAGCGCGTGTGAAGGAGATAGATGTAGAGGAGTGGGTGCTGGATGACAAGGGTTAAAGAAGGACGGGAAGCGATAGAAGGGGGTGAAACGCCAGTAATAGGGGAAGATAGGGAAGATAGGTAACTGTCAGATAGGCGTGTAGGTTCACGAGGTAGGGAGCAAGGGGACGGTGCGTTGGGGTGGGCGCTGTACTTGCCTGAGGATAGGTGCAACGACGGCGAGCGCCGACGCAAAGCCAAGATTCCTGCTGAGGTCGAGTTCAAGACCAAGCCGGAGATCGGGGTTGAGCTGATCGAGCGCGCCGCAGGCGGGAGATCGCGCCGGCGCCGGTGCTGGGTGACTGCGCGTATGGCGATAAGACGAGCTGCGCGCGCGGCTTGACGCTGCCGGTCGCGAGTACGTGCTCGCGGTCTCCGCGGACACGACCGTGTTCGCACCGGACACGATCTGCGAGGTCCCGAGCCGCGCGAGCGCGGCAGCGGCCGGCAGAAGACCCGCCCGCGGCCGGACCGTAAACCCGAGGCGATCGGCGCGCTGATCGCCGGTCTCGACGCCGAGCAGTGGCAGACCGTCACCTTCCGAGACGGGCCCGACGGTGAGCCGATGACATCGCGGTTCTGCTTTCTGCGGGTCAGGGCGGGGAACGACTGGGAGAAGGCCACGTCCCCGCCACGCGAGGAATGGCTGATCGCAGAATGGCCTGAGGGCAAGGACAAGCCGACAGACTACTGGCTGGCCAACCTCCCCGCCGACACCAAGCTCGAACGCCTCGCCCGCCTCGCCCGACTGCGATGGAAGATCGAGCCGACTACAAGCAACTCAAGGGCGAGCTAGGACTCGACCACTACGAAGGACGCTCCTGGCTCGGCTGGTATCACCACACCGCGCTGGTCACCGCCGCGCACGGGTTCCTGACCCTGGAGCGGCAGCACCCAAATCACCCGCGGCCGGCTGCTCAGGCAATTCTCCTGTTCCAGCCTTGTTCAAGTGCTGGACCGGCGCTGCAAACCTGTAACGAGTGATTAGAAGGAAAAAATAAGTAGGTCCCGCCCTCCGTAGAGCAGGCGCCGCCGCTCCCCGGTGACAGCGAAACCACCGCCGTGTCCTCGAGGCTGAACGCTCCCTGATTGTTTGCGTCCAGGTTCGGGCCGAAGATCACCTGGGGGCCCAGCGCCGCGGACGCCGAGTTGCCGGCGACGGTGTCGCTGAACAGGCCGACTCTCGTCCCGGCGGGACCGGCGACCTCGATCCCGCCGCCGAAGCTTCCCGAGCTTCCCGTGAAGGTGGTTCCCCCGGCCGATTGCACGCTGTTGGCGAAGATCGTCGAGTTGACGATCGTGACCGTCGCCCCGGAGGCAGCCCGCAGCGCGCCACCCCCCGCGCCGCCAGCGATACCGGTTGAGCCGTCGGCTCCGGCGCCACCGGCAGAGCCCACCGCCTGGTTGCCTGACAGCGTGCTGGCCGTGATCGACAGCGGGATCCCCTGCGGTGGGATGGTCGTCGCCGCTACACCCTGTGCCGCATCGTCGATCGCCCCATCGGCGACGCCGCCGTTGCCGCCGACACCAGAGTGCGCGGTATCAGCACCCGCGAGTCCGGCGCTGGAGGTGTTGTTGGAGATCGTGCTCGCGGCGATCGACGCGGTCTGTCCACCCCCGGCCGAACCCGCAAGGGCCAGCGCGGCGCCAATCGCCGCGCCGCCGCTCCCGCCGACGCCACCCTCCCCGGTCGCCGTACCGCCTGCGCCGCCGCTCGCCGTGTTGCCGTTGATCGTCGTGTTGCTCACCGCCAGCGTCTGACCCTGAACCGTGGGCGAGAACGCGACCCCAGTCGCCACGCCGCCTGCCCCCGCGGTCGCGTTCGCGCCGGCGGCGGCGCCGCCGGCACCGCCCGTCGCGGAGTTGCCGCTGATCGTGCTGCCGGTGATCGACAAGCTCTCGCCAGACGCGATCGCGCCCACCGCGCCGCCGCTCGGGCCGGCCTCGCCGCCGCCCGTGTTCGCGCCGCCGGCACCGCCGATCGCCGAGTTGTTGGTGATCGTGCTGCCGGTGATCGAGATCGGGCCGAACGCGAACACCGCCCCGACCGCGCCGTTCCCCGGACCCGCGGGGTTCGCGCCGTTCGAGGACCCTCCCGCGCCGGCGATCGCCGTGTTGCCCGACACGATCGAGTTCATGATCGACAGCGAACCGGCTGAGCTGACCGCGGCCCCAAGCACGGCGCCACCGATCCCGAACTGGGTCGTGTTGTCCTGCGCGAGTCCGGCCCCGCCGACCGCGTGGTTGCCGATAACCGCGACGCGATTGAGCGCGAGCGACCCGCTGACGGTGATCGCGGCGCCCGGCGCCCCCGCCGACGACCCAGTCGTCGCGTTCGGACCAGTCGCGTTAGCCCCGGTCACGACCAGGCCGTTGAGCTTCAGCGCGTTGCGCGCCCCGATCACGATATCCGGCCCGGTCTGCCGGATCGTGCTCGCGCGTGCGCCACTGTCTCCGGTCCCACTGACCATCAACGGAACCGTCAGCGTCAGCGCCCCGTTGGAGAGCGTGTACGTGCCGGCGGCGAGCTTAACCGTCGGGTTGGCCCCGGCGAGGCCCGCGTTAGCGAACGCGATCGCATCGCGCAGGGTCACACAGCGAAACGAACCCCCCGGCCGAGCCGAACATCCTGACGGCTGCCCCGCGTCATCATGCCCACCCGGCGCGACATTCAGCGTCGCCGCCGACGCTACAGCAGGCAGCACCAGCCCCAGCGTCACCGCAAACGCGACCGACTTCAAAACGCGCACCCCCGGAAACCCCCGATCGACCTCGGCTTTGTACCGACGCCGCCCAGGCTGGCCAAACATGCCACGCGTGGCTTTAGGCACTTCCTCGACGATGGGCGGTGCCTGACTCGAACAGGCGACCCCCTGCTTGTCAGGAGTGAGCACGGGACTGATGAAACCGTCTGTTTGCAGAATTTTTCTGCGTCGCGCGGGCGACTGGGGCCGCGCGGGATTACCGGTGTTTGCGGGCGTTTGTCAGGGGTTTCGGCCGCAGAATGGCCTCGCGGCCTTTTCGTGCGGGGGGGCTCTGGCGGTGTTGACGATCGGGAAGCTTGGCGCCTCCGGTCCACGAACTCGGTCAGACCACCGCCGATGTCACCGAAGGCACACCCGTCGGCGTCGGCATCAACTGGGAGCGATGCCGCTACGACTGGTCGCAGCGCGGCTCCGTCAAAGCGTGACAGCCTTCGAGAGGACGAGGGGGTTGTGCTTTGCCTCGTCGCGAGTACAGTCTTAGTAGCGGTTTGAGTCGTGGGCATGATGCGTGCGGCGGATGGCAGCGGAAGTGCGGAGCGAGGGGTGCGGTGACATGGTGGCCGCACGCATTCTGGTCCGTGGTACGAGACGACCAGCGATCAGAGGGGTTACGTCGATAGATGAACCGCGGGGCGCTCACGCGTATGCGAGCGCTCTCGAACAAGCCGTCTGGTCCTCGCGCGCCTGGAGGACGGTGTGCGCAGTGCTGTTTGCAGCGACCGCGGTTCTCGGGTCCGCGGCGGCGATCAGCGCGGCCGCCCCTGCGTCTCACGCTGCCACAGGACCAGCAAACATACCGCCGATCGGGGCGCGGCTAGACACCGTAGCCGACGATCTAGGCACGATAAAGCTCGACGGCGCCGCGGTCGCCGACACGACCCGGCCATGCGCCCCCGAATCGCCCGAATGCTTTTTCCGAGCTTCCTACGCACTCTTCGACCGCACGGACCTTCACCTGATTAGGTCGGGCAACGTCGCTACCAGCGAGGAGGGGATGAAACTTCTCCTCGATCTGGCGACCAGCCACGAAACGTCCGGGAAGTACCTGATGGTCGTCGGCCTGAACCGCGTCACCGGCCAGGGCATCGACGACGGGCAGAAATTGTGGACGGCGCTCGGCGGCGCGAAACTTACCGGCGGAGAGCTTCAGAACAGCCTCAGCGGTGGAGTGATCTCGATTGTCGGTGTCCCGGGCTCGCCGGCCCGCTCCGCATTTATCTCGAATCACTTCCCCGGCGGCGCGCCGCATCAGGCGAACATGTCCGGCTATCTGCGGCGGAATGATGCGACCGGAGACTTCGAGTTCGTCTTCGCTGACCAGGTCGAGTTCAACACTGACGCCAGCTCGGAGGCTTCGCAGATCACGATGAAGGTCGGTGATAAGACCTACGCGCACTCCACGTCGACGGACGGCAGGTCCGGGTTCTTCCTCGTTCTCCTGGACAGCCAGACGCTTGCGCTCCACCGTGACTTCACCTTCTTCACGAACCGCGCTGATGGATCGCAGGACGAGGGGGAGACCCAGCGCATGGCCAATGAGCTCGCCATCGCGTCGGCGGATTCACCACTCGGATACCCCAACGGCGGCCGTCTGCTCGTGATGCTGCAGGCGTTCGGCAAGCCGCACGGCACAAGAGTGAATTTCGGCTGGTTATCGTCAGCGGCGGCAATCGAGCGGCTCGGGGGGAACGCTCAGGTGTTCGCGCAGATGAATCAGGGCGGTACCGACTCGCCGCACTACGGGCGCTACGCGTTTGTCGGGCGCTCGGCGTCGGATACACCCGCGGCCGAGTCCAGCTACTCGTTGACCGGCCACGGCGGCGATGGCAAGCTGCATGGCCTGATCGCACGCGGTCGCGACGATCAGTACGAACCGTTCGTCGCAGACCCGGGTGGCGCCGTCAACTTTGCCCTCGTGAGGATCGTCAACCGTCCCTCACCACCAGGCGGTGGATTCAAGCAGTTCACGTCCGGAGAGCAAGCCGCGGAGAACTTCCTCGGAAGCGACCCAAACGTGATCGGCGTCTGCCCTCACACCGCGTTGACCTGCGATGTGCGCAAGGCGTATTACGAGAACTACGTCGGTACCAACTGGGCGAACATCCTCACCCGGCTAGGACTCGACGCGACGAAGGCCAAGTGCGCAAGCGGCGGCTCCGATGCCGCCGGTACAGCCTTCACCGCTGCCGACTGCGACATGGTTCGCCAGCAGCTCGAGCTCGAGATCGGGCAGCGTAACGCGGTCGAGGAGTACTTCGGTCCAAAGGGGCTTCAGGCCCCGTTCGGCGGCGCTGAGACTGCAGCGATTGTCGACCTCCCGAAGATATCCGAGGAGATCAGGGCCACGATCCTAAAAGACCAGCCCGAGCCCGACAACGCGATCTCGAACACCCTGAGCCTCATTAGTAACATCGCCAAGCTCGGCTCGTTCAGCGGCCTGGTCTGCAAGGCGTGTGGCAGTGTCGCCGGGGGCCTCACCGGTGGGTTCGCGATCGCCGCCTACCTGACCAAGAAGAGCGGCGCGCCGAACCTCGTCGGCCCGGAAATCACGGCAAAGGCCGCCGACCTTGGCCCCGAGCTACTGAAGCGCTACCAGAGCGCCTCGGATTACTTCACCACCGAGGCGAAGATCATCATGAGCGACGCGAGCAAGATGAGCGAAGTCGCGGCTCTCGTCGACAATGACCCGGAGTGGAAGCTCGGCGACACCCCGAAGACAAGGGAAACGCTGCGTCTGGCGACCAAGCAGGCGATTTACACGGCGCTGATACCCACGGCCTACCCGATTCTCTACGACCTCGGGACAGGTCGCAATGGTCAGAGCTTCCACGCCACCGCCTGGCAGTGCGTCGGTGCACCAATCGTGCCTTACGTCAGGGAATTCGACAAGCACCTGTTCCAGAACACCAGCATCGCCGCCGAAGTGCCCTACGACATGACCGACGGACGCTATCTCGGTCAGAACCACCTATTCGTTGTCGGCGCCCGCAACGCGGTGGGCAGCAAACACGACGCGTACATTCCCTCCCCGCGCGAGAACCTAACCGGGCCGATGTTCGAAGACCCAGAGTCAGAAGGGGGGATTGGGCTCTACAAGCTCGAGCTCTACTCGCCGGCGAACTTCCGTGTGTTCTCCCCGGTCCTACAGCAATCATGGGTGAAGGAGCCAGGAGAGTTCGGATACGACAACTGCTCGAAAATGCCAGACCCGCCTGGCAACTCTGGGTAGTGAGAGTGCGCGCCCCGATGAGAGTTGCGAACGGGCGGCAAAGCGGGTCTATCGACGAAGATGACTTATCGACCCGCTCCTCGGAAGCGCGACCGGGGCCGACGGTGGGCCCTTCCGTGCCTGCATTGGCAACAGGTGCTCACCTCCGAGTCCGGGCATCGGCCGTGCGAGGCTTGTACTTTCCGCAAGAAGCGTGCCCCGGCCCTCGCTGCTGCATCCACCCCAACCCGAGCGCAGATGGCGCCCATCGCCGCTTCTCCTTCGGGGTTAGGCGGCCCAAAGCGGAGGTCCCGCCATCGCGACCGGACTGGTCATCAAGCAGAAGCCGCGCCGAGGCCGAGGCGGCGGGCGTCGAGCAGGCGCGCGAGCGCAGAGGTCGCCGCGCGCCCGTTAGCCAGGATCTTGCTGATATGGGGAAGTGAATGTCAAGCGCTGGCTGCGGCTCGTTCCAGCGGCTCGCCATTCGATAGCAGTCGGCGTGAACTCGGGTACTACTCGCAACCTCAGGTCACAGCGGCACGCACTCGTCAACACAGAAGCAGGCCTCCGAGCGTGCGACGCTGAATCAGAAAGACAAGTAAGGCTCGTGGGTCGGCCGTTCGCGTGGGGCGCGTGGTTAGGTGCGAACATCTTTGTCCTGGTCAGATCGAAGGGGAGCTGCTGATGGTCGGCTGCATCGTGTGCGGGATTGACGACTCTGATGGCGCCCGGCGCGCCGCGCACGTCGCAGACGACCTCGCATGTGATCTTCGCGCTCGGCTTGTGCTCGTGCACGCCGCTCCCCTCGCGCCGTCGATGCTCTATGGCACGTCGGTCGACCCGGAACCTCTCGACGACCAAACGCTGGACGATGCCCGGCGGCTACTCGACGATGTGGAGCGTGGCTGTCGCGCCGGGAATGTCACTCGTCGCGTTGAGCAAGGCGCCCCGATCGATGTGCTGCTCCGCGTTCTGACGGACGAGCACGCTGATCTGCTGGTGGTGGGTACGCGTGGTGCGGGCGCGCTGCGGTCGGCGCTGGTGGGGAGCGTCGCCCAGCAGATGCTCGCGATCTCACCTAGCCCGGTAATAGTCGTGCCCACTCCCCACGTGCAGAGTCCTACGGGCTAGTGCCAGGCTCGCATAGCTGAGCGACGGAACCGACCCTTGGCCCGAGCCGCTCCCGTATGGGCGATCATCCGGCGATGCCGAGGAACTTAGGTGATCAGCTTGCCCGGCTTCGGGCGTCCTCGGTCTGGTTTGCGTCGTTTCGGGGTTACCAGCGGTCGTGGGTGGCGTTTGATCTGGTCGCTGGATTGACGTTGTTGGCGATCGCGGTGCCTGAGCAGCTGGCGACGTCGCGGCTCGCGGGGATGCCGCCGATCACGGGCTATTACGCGTTCATCGCCGGGACGGTGATGTTCGCGCTGCTCGGATCAAGCCCGCAGGTGTCGGTCGGGGCCGACTCGACGATCGCGCCACTGTTCGCCCTTTCGATCGCACCCCTGGCGGCCGGCGGCTCGAGCCGATACGTGGAACTCGTCGCGATCTTGTCGGTAGCGGTCGGCGTGCTGGTAGTCATCGTCTGGTTGCTGCGATTGGGATGGGTCGCGGAGTTTCTCTCCGCGCCGATACTCACCGGCTTTCTCGCGGGCATCGCGGTGATCATCGTGGTCCACCAACTGCCCGACCTCTTGGGACTGCCCCCCGCTGCCGGCAGCACGCTGCATCGCCTGGGCTACACGCTGCGCCACCTGGATCAGACCAACGGTTGGTCGTTTGCGATCGGCGTCGGCGTGTTCGCGATCATGATCGGCTGCGAGCGGATCGACCGCCGGCTGCCCGGTGCGCTGATCGGGCTGGTCGTCTCGACGCTGCTGGTGGCCGTGTTCGACCTTCAGAGTCATGGTGTGGCGGTGCTTGGCACGATCGCTCACGGCACGCCCCGCTTTGGTCTGCAGGGGTTCTCGCTCGCGACGCTCGGTAAGGTCGCCCCGATCGCCGGAGTCGTTGCGCTCGTCGTGGTGACCCAGTCGGCCGCGACCACGCGGGCGTTCGCCGATCATGCGCGTTATGAGGTCAACGTCGGTCGCGACTTCCTCGGCGTAGGCGCGGGCAATATCCTGGCGGGGTTCGCAGGAGGGTTTCCGGTGAACGCCAGCCCCCCACGGACGGCCGCGGTAGTGTCGGCGTCGGGCCGCACGCAGCTGGCTGGACTGATCGCGGCGACCGCGGTGATCGCGCTGATTCCGGTTACGGGTCTGCTGCAGGATCTACCGCTCGCGACGCTTGCGGGCGTCCTGGTGTACATCGCGAGCCGAATCTTCGATCTCTCCGACCTGATCGCGATCCGCCGATTCGACCCATTCGAGTTCGGCCTCGCGCTCGTGACGCTGCTCACGATCGCGCTCGTCGGCGTCGAGGCGGGGATCGCGGTCGCCGTAGGACTGGCAATCCTCGACCGTACCCGCCTCAGCGCCCGCGCCCACTTGCACCTGTTGGGCCGGATCCCCAAAACCACCAGCTGGGCGCCGCTCTCGCGCGTCGACCCGGCCGCACAGCTACCGGGCGTCGTGGTGGTGCTGTTCGCAACCCCGCTCTGGTATGCGAACGCAACCCAGTTCCGCACCCAGCTGCACGACGCGCTCACACGCGCGAGCGGACCCGTGAGGCTCGTGGTACTCGACGCGATCGGGATGGCCGACATCGACTACACCGGCTCGCGGGCTCTGGGCAGCGTGCTCGACGAACTCGATCGCAGGCAGATCAAATTCGCGGTCGCCAGAGCCGGCCAGCGCCTTCGCAACAACCTTGCTCACACCGAACTGTCGCGGCGAATCGGACACGATCACTTCTTCGCGACAGTCGATCAAGCGGTCAGCGCCCTGAACGCCGAGCACCCCGAATCCTCACGTGCCTAGGGAGCCACGGTGCGCGTCGCGGATCGGCGTAATGGCGAAATTGCTCGTGTTGGTTAGGTCGTGCTGCCAAGCGGTGGCGCGGGTTCGGGTTTAGCCTGCTCGCGATGTCGTTTGGCCTTAGCACGAGATCTCGGGTGGCAGGGGAGCACGGCGACGCGGGCGGGTTGGGGCTGCTGGCGTTGGTCGCGATCGGGATCGGCGGGATGGTCGGTGGGGGGATCTTTTCGGTTCTCGGTCTGACCGTGCAGGTGGCAGGAGCCGGCGCGTACGCCTCGTTCGTGGTGGGCGGCGTTGTTGCCGCGCTGACGGGCTTCTCATATGCGCGCCTGTCTGTGATTGTCCGCAGTCGCGCTGGCACCGCCGCGTTTCTGGATCGTGCCTTCGGGACCGGGATCGCCGGGCCCTTGAACCTGTTGCTGTGGCTGAGCTACTTCGTGATGCTCGGGCTCTATGCCGTGGCATTCGGCTCGTATATGGCCGCGCTGCTCGGGCTTGACCCGAACGGCGCCTGGCGGCGGGTTCTGGCGAGCGCCGTGATCGTGTGCTTTGCCGCGTTGAACCTGGCCGGCGCCAAGGTGGTTGGCCGCGCCGAATCGATCCTGGTCTATTTCAAGCTCGCGGTCCTGCTCCTCTTCAGCCTTGGCGGGCTGGCGTTCGTTGACAGCGCTCGCGTGTCCCCGTCGGCGTTCCCCTCGATCGCCGCGATCGTGTATGCCGGGACGCTGATCTTCCTGGCCTACGAGGGCTTCGAGCTCATCGCCAACGCCTCCGAGGACGCGCGCGAGCCGAAGCGAACGCTGCCGCGGGCCTACGCGATCGCGATCGGGAGCGTCATCTGCCTCTACGTGCTGGTGGCATTCGTCGCCGTGGGCAACCTCTCCCCTAAGGCGATCGGAACCGAGCGGGACTACGCGCTCGCCGCCGCCGCCCGCCCGTTCCTGGGCTCGGCGGGCTTCAAGCTGATCGCGATCGCCGCCGTCGTGTCGACCGGGAGCGCGATAAACGCCACGCTCTACGGCTCGGCCAAGTTCACCTACGTGATGGCCCACGACGGACAGCTTCCCGAAGCGCTCGGCCGACCAGTCTGGAACCGGCCGATCGGTGGTCTGCTGGCAACCACGCTCGGCACGCTCGTGATCGTCAACACCGTCAACATCCAGGGCATCAGCCTGATGGGCTCCGCGGGCTTCCTGGTCATCTTCGCCGCCGTCAACCTCGCCCACAAGCGCCTCGGCGCCAAAAACCGACTGACCACTATCACCGCGGTCGCCGGGGCTACCGCGTGCCTCGCCTCGCTCGCCGCGCTCGTAACCTACGCCGCCACCCACATCCCCGCTCAACTCGGCGTGCTCGGCGGGCTGATTACCGTCGCGGTCATCGCTGAGACCCTGCTCCGGCCGCACAGGACAACACGCACGTCGAGGACGCAATGAACCGGCCCAGGACTGCGCGGACCGCGCGATCGGAAATGGCGACGGACCAGGCGTTCAGCCGGGCCGGCGTTGGACGAGGCGCTTCGCCAGCTCGTCCGCGCGGCAGCTAGCCCGACGCCCCCTTACACGATTGCGTAGTTCTCCAGCGTCTCGTTCCGCGCTCGATGCTGATGGCGGATGAGGACGCACGGACGATGATGGGCGATCTCATGTCCTATCTCTACTGCAAAGCATGCGGGGCCGGTTTTCACAGCAACGTTCGCAGCTGCCCTGACTGCGGCGCGCCCGCGAGGCGCATCCATGAGCGGCGAAGCAGGCTCTCCCGGACCCCACGTCGTGCGATGCGCGAGGACGTCGAGCTCGAGGTGCGCTCCGCCCTGTACGGCTCGCGGGCCGGTGCGGTCCACCGGCTGTCCCGCGTCTGAGCGTCGGCGACCCATCTCTCCGAGCTGCTGCGCGCAACCCGCCCTGAGCTAGACGCGCAGATCATGCCGGCACGCCGTCGCAAAGGAAGCTCGTCACGCAGCACCTAGCCCCGGCACACCGCCTCGCCACGCCGCAGTGCTAGGCGCCGGCGAGCAAGCAGCCGGTCGGGCGCGAGCAGCAGCGCTCCGTGCCCAGAGGTCAGATTCGTGCTGAACGCCGAGAAGCGGCTCCGGCTTCGCGTCTGCCAGCGGCCGAAGGAAGTCCCGGAGTCGCGCCCGGACGCGCGATGAAGCAGCCGCGCGCGCGAGCGAGGGTCGCACGTGGACGCGCAGGTCGGCAGGCAGGAGCAGGGACGGGGCTGGCTCATGCGACTGCGACGATCGCGTCGATGACGAGCGGGACGTCGAGAGCGTGGGCGCCGGGTGCCGGCTCGGTCTGCTTGGTTTATTCGGCTCAGCCAACGTCACGGGCCTAGTAGCGGGCGAACTGCTCGACGTCCTGCTGGAATGTCCGAAGGATCTCCTCACTCAGCGACGGGCGGGTGCTCCGGATCGCGGTCAGAAAGTCCTTCTCGGTGGCACGATGCGTGGCGCGGTCGAAGTGCTCCCGCTCAAACGCGCGTTGAGCGGCCTTGCGGGCGGCGAATTCGATGTCCGCCGGCGTGAAGAGTTCACTCCCTGTCACAAGCGCATCGAGCTTGAAGTCGACATCGGTGATCTCCTCCACGTACCGGCTCCAAATCGCACGGCGTGCCTCGACATCCGGTGGCCCGACCGGCAGCACGTAGTCAAATCGGCCTGGTCGCAGGAACGCCGAATCAAGGCGACTCACCCAGTTGGTTGCGCACACAAGCAGGTGTTCAGGGAGCTCGCGCATCCGAGGGATCTGCTTGAGGAACTCGTTGGTGACGCTCGGGCTCACTTTGCGCTGAGCGGTGCGGGCCGCGGCCAGGTCCTCCACCTCATCGACAAACACAACGGCTGTCGCGAGGTCCGTCCTTGCACGGCCGAAGCTCTCCGCAAGTAGCTTCGCTTCGCGTTCGGGCCCTTCGCCGGCGATCTCGGAGGCTTCGATCTCGACAAATGGCCACGCCAGACGGGAAGCGATGCCCTTGGCAAACGTTGTCTTGCCGGTGCCGGGAGGGCCGAAGAGGACGATCGCCTTGGGCGGCGAAACGGCATGGCGCGCAGCCAGCCGCGGCTCGGCGAGTGGCAGGATCACCCGGCGCTCGATGATCTGCTTGGCTTCGTCGAGGCCACGCAGCTCCTGCCACAAGCCCGGATGGATCAGGTGGGCACCGAGCTCCTCAAGCGCTGCCGGTACCGAAGCCCCGATTGCCGGCAGCTCACGCTCCAGGTAGCGCATCGCATTCGCGCTCCGATAGCCGTAGCGCTCGAGCGCAGCCAGAGTGGGGCTGGGTTCTTGAACGACCGTGGCTAGCTTCCGGGCCCCGCCCTCGGCAAGCTTCAGCTCAACTTCGCTCAGCAGCTGCTGGGCAAGCTCGTCACTTTCCTCATCTGGTGCGGCACTGAGCCGGTAGATCCATCCGACGGCCCCAGCCACGCTCCCGAGCACTACCCCAACCACCTCGCCGTCGCGCTCGGCAACCAGCGTCGAGGCCGTGCCCGAGATGATCAGCTCGACGGCCTGGTCGAGGGTGACCCCGTCGGACGCCACGGGAACCGATCCCGACTCCCACAGGCGTAGGATCGATGCGAGGTCGCCTGGCTGGTAGGGTCGGATCGTCCACTTCATGAGTGGAACGATGAGCGAAGCCGCCGCTACACGCAACTCGACCGAGCAACTGACTCACCGAGTCGACCACATGGCAGCAGGCCTGGCGCATCTTGCGCTGAGTTCTGGTTTGCTGGCCTGCGCCGCGTAAGAGGGGCTTGCGCATCGAGCGAGAACGAGCAGGCCCCCGTCCAGCGGTGCAGCTGGCGGCGAACAAACCAACGCGCAGGAGCGTGGTCGGAACCGTGTCTGCCTGCACCCACGCCCAGCCACCAAGTTCGCGCTCGACGCCGGGGAACGGCCTCCGCTATGGCCGCTCGAGCGCCTGAAGCGGAAGTATCGAATCGGCAACCGCGCACGCGATGAAGCAGAGGTGCGCCGCGACGCGGAGCAACTCGCGAAGGTCTCTCAACGCCCGGGAGGATGGGTGACCTTGAACTCTCGGACCGGGTTCGAGCGCGGCGTGGGCGGCGGCAGCGCGTCCTTCCGAGTTCGGCTGCTCGGTCGCATCGCCACCCCCCGTGGCGACAGCCGCGGCAGCCTCTCGCAAAGGCTGCCGCGGTCCCCCGGACCCCGACTGTCACCGGCTCTCGACTAACGGCCTTCTCGAAGCTGCAGGCGGTTGCCGTCTGGATCCTGGAAAAGGGCGGTATAGCCCCACGGGTACTCGTCCACTCCCGTCTCGAACGTGACGCCGCGGGCCTTCAGCGTCTCAACTGCCTTCTCGATATTTCGCGTCGCGATTGTGTACGCCGCCGGGACGCGGCCCCAAACAGGCTGGGCCTGCCCGGGTGTCCCTGGCCAAAGCACCAGTTGAAAGTCCTCCCCCTTGAGGGCAACGGTCAGGAACCGCGGTCCGTCGGGTGTCGGGTTGTCGACCCGCTGCTCAAGGCCAAGAACGTTCACGTAGAAGTCGAGCGCCTTGTCCTGATCGCTGACCAGCATGTGCGTGTAAAGGATCCTGTCCAACATCGTGGTTCCTCCATCGTGGGTGGTCGTCTACCTAGACGACGAACGTCAACGAGCTAACGGGACAGCCGACGGCTGGATTTGAGGCTCGGGGACTCCAGACCTTGGTCAGCCGGCCGGGCTACCTGACGCTGGTCGTCAACATCGCTTCTGCCTCATTGGAGGCGCCCCCGACAGGCTCTCGGGACGCGGATGACAGCGTTCACCGCCGCCCGGCGCGCGAGAAGCTCATCGCTCTGCTCTGAGTGGACGTACCGGCGGGCATAGCTGCTCCTGCCTGTTGTGGGTGGCGCGTTTCGTCGATTCGTCCTCATGACCTGGTCGGAGGCGTGGGCGGGCGAAACTTTGCGCGTGCTGGGGCGGGGGAACAAGGGCTGATCGCCAGCAGCATCGGGCAGCCTTCCTTACCGATGTGGCCCGGGTCGAATTGCGCGAGATCCGCGCGTTTTTGACCCTCGCTGAGGAGCTTTACTTCGGGCGCGCCGCCGAGCGGCCCGGGATCACCGATCCGGCGAGCGGACCTGAACGGCGTGAGCGACGCCGTGTTTCGCGTCGCGACCGGCGAGCTGGTCCACCCAACCGTCCCCTCCTTCTTCACGGCCTACCCGCACCGCGGTGTGGTGTCCGTCCCGATCCGCGACATGCCCGCGGCGACCACAGCCATCGTCTGGGCGCGTACCAACCGCAGCATCCAGATCCAAGCATTCGCGCAAACCGCGGCCGACGTGCTCCAGTCCATGGGGCGGCATAACACGTACCCGACGCCCGAACCCGATGTCAGGACAATCCACCTTGCCTTTACTGCTCGCGAAGTTCAAGTCGGACATCCGCCACATTTCTCTCCATTCCACGCCTCCCACGCCTCGCGTGCCGCGAGCGCCGCGATGGCCAGGGCGGCGACAGAATCGACCCACGACCAGCCGAACAGCGCGTGGGCCGCGACGCTGCAGAGCACCGCGCCGGCGGTGAGCGCGCACAACCACGACTGTGCCGCATCGCCGGCAACCGCAGCCGACTGCAGCTGGCGCGCGACTTCCCGTTTGGCGCGTGCAAGCAGCGGCATCACCACGATCGCAGTGGCGCAGATCACCCATCCAGCGAACCCGACGTCCGGACTCCTGCCGCTGGTCAGGGCACGCGTCGCGTCGAGAGCGAGGTACACCGCGAGTGCCGCGAAGCATGTTGCAATCAGCCTCTGCGCGGTCCGTTCGGCGCGCCGGCTATCGCTTCTAGCGGCGCTCACGCGCCAGAGCACCACGACCGCGGAGCAGAGCTCAATCAGAGAGTCGAGTCCAAACCCGAGGAGCGCCACGGACCCTGCTGTGAACGCGGCGAGGATGGCGACGGACGCCTCTATGAGTAGCCAAGCGAGCGTCAACCACTCGAGCATCCTTGCGCGAGCGGCTAGCCGGACGGACGTCAGCTCGCCCGGGATTGGCAGTGCAGGCTCCCAGAGATCCTCAACCCGGGCTCGCGGGCGGACCGGAAGCCTGATCACCGCCGGTCGCTTCGCCATGCGATGAGCGCAGTCACGAACATGAGCGCCGTGAAGACGAGCGACACGACTACGGCGATGTCGATGACCGTGTTCATGTCATATCGCGGAGTAACCAGTGCACCAGCGCGCACTCAGCGTGAGCAATCCGGGAGCCAACGCAGCCGCGCGCGTCGTCGGCGTAGACAGCCGTGCCGCACACCACGCAGCGGTTTCGTCCGCTTCTGAAATGTGCACGCCGCGCCCGGCGATCGAGGCGCCCCCGCGCTGGCCGCACGGTGGGCTTAGCGGTCGTTATGAACAGAGGGGTCATCTCGTAACCTCGTTTCTGAAGTCAACACGTGCGCTGAGGCGGAGTCGCGTGCGGCACCCCTCACCCGTCAGCACGGTGACGCTTTCTGCATTCGACCTACGCCGAATTCACTGACCGCCGCTGAGCCACCGCTGGGCGTCGCTCGCATAACTGAGCCCGACACGCTTACGGGCGCCGCTTGGTTGCGGTCGCGGCGTAAGGGCGAAACTCGCGTTCGAACTCCGGCCACCACTCTGGTGCCACAGGGATGTCGACCGCACTTCGACCGTCGGAGTCGTCGATACGAGACCGCATCCTCGCGACACGGTCGAACGCGGCGTCGACGCATGCTCGCAACCAGGCCGCGACCATCATGATCTAAACCGATCGCCGCCCTCCGACAGGACCAACGCTTGCGTGTCAGCCGGGCCAGCGGGCCGGGTCCACTCTGCATCGGTCAGCTCCAGCCCGAGCATCGTCCTGTCACCGACCGCGGTCAGCTCGTCGACCGGGTTGAGCACCGACGTGTGCACGTCGGTCGACAGCGTGCGAATCGCTCCGATTGCGTACTTGGCGGCAGCCTCAGGCGTCTCGCTGCGGACGTCGGGGGCGCGGCGGCGTCTTAGCCGGGCCGTGATCGACCATCGCGCGGCCCGATTCCACATCTCGGCAGCCCAACCGACTAAGAGCTCGGCTCGAGCGAGCTCCTCGCCCCATGACCCGGACGTTCCTACGGTCTTGGCGGCGTACGCGTATAGGTCTTGGCGGCGCTCGTCATCGATCATGTCGTTGTACGCCCTTAGGAACGCTGCGATCGAAGGCGCGACTGAGCTCGGTCGGTCGCTGAACGCTTCGCCGGCGAGCATCGACGCCAGTTCCATGACACCGACGCCGTGCTGCGGCGACGAGTGCCGACCCTTGGCGAGCCGGACTGTCTGGTGGCTGACCCGGTCCATCGGTAGCGTCCTTTCTATTGCTTGGTTGTGTCTGATCCACCCCGTGCCGTTGTGTGCCGTGACCGGATCCAGCGACAGCGTCGCTTGCAGCGCAAGATCCAGCCCCTCCAGCAGGTCATCACACTCGGAGACCACCGTCGCGACTGGCTCGAACGCCGCGCCCATCGCTTGCAACGCAGCTTCCCGGGCGAGTGCCGAGGCCGCGCCGAAGTGATAGTGGACGAGCCCGGGATTGACCCCCGCACGACGAGCCACCTTCCGCGTTGTCATACCGCCCCAGCTATCGCGCGCAATCACTTCGATGGCTGCTCCCACTAGCAATGCTCTCGTCTCCTGACCCGCTCGATCGTCGCCGGGTTGCCGGAGCGACTCAGCACCGCATCCATCTCTGAGAGACGACTGACCTAGGCATGCGTTCAAGTGATTAGCGCTCTCGGCAGCGGGCGTAAATTCGCTGCGTTCGACTTCTGACCGCTCTTGGCGGCGGCTCTTGAACGCCAGTGCCTCCAGCCGCGTCCGTTGACTGCCGCCTGTGTGCGATATGTGCGCAGCAGCCGCCTGTGGGTGAGCCACCCGACGATATGCGCCTCGTCGGGCGCGAGAACCGGGATCCCGTCATCCTCCGTTGCTGCGAGTGCTTGCACGGCCTCGAGCACTGGCAACGAGTCGGATCGCTCAGCGGCAAATCGCGCGATGACTTCGCTGAGCGGTTGGTTTGGAGAAAGTGCGCGCGGAGCCCGACCCGTGGCGTCGCGGACTGTTACGTCCCTCATGACCTCGGATCCGCGCGGCGCGGCGATGTCGATCCCGCGGCGACGGAGCTTGAGGGTGTAGATCGTGTCCGGCGTGATCGTGTTCGCGAGCGCAGTCGCGACCACGATCGCGAACATCAGCGGCAGGATGATCCCGTAGTTGCCAGTGAGCTCGAAGATGATCAGCAGCGCGGTGATCGGTGCACGCGCGGCGGCGGCGAAGACCGCGCCCATTCCGACCAGGCCGTACGCACCGGGCGCGATCGCGAGGTGCGGAACGAGATGGTGCATCGCGGTGCCGTACGGAATCCGAGCAGCGCGAGTAGCAGGTAGTGGCCGCCGACCGCGTTCTGAAGCACCGGGTATCCGACCCCGTACATCTGCGGCCGCGCCGAGATCCGCGCCAACGCCCGTCAGCAGCGCCAGCGCCGTCAGCCCCCGAGAGGCCCGGGAACCTCTCGCTGCAGCGACCTGCGCCACCGCCGAGGCGGCGGTGGCTCCAGAGCGTCGTTTACCGGCCGCGTGAATTAGACGGATCCGCGCCATCGCCCGACGCGGCCGCGGCGGTGTCAGATGCGCCCGAACCGTGCCGACGCGCAGACCAAGATAATCGCTGACCGCTGATCGGTGGTTCACTACCTTGCACATGCCCAGCGCAAGCAAGCGACACCGCGACATGTCGCACAACTACCGAAGCCGTCATGTTGTGGTCAGCCGCCTGACGGATTTCAGGGGACGGCATGGAGAGCTTTGCCGCGACAGGGGAAAAATCACATGGTGGATCTCGCCGGCAGACGAATCGACCCGGGGAGCGTTCCGATGAGCATCCTGCGACCCCTGCCGAGTGTTTGCCACGTCCTCCAACTGGACCGCGATCTACTTGAGGCGATCGACTTCGAGAGCCGGCAGCGCGCGATGGACGAGTGCATCGCTCCAGTCGCCCACCTTGGCCGTGGCCGCTGGACGGGGGAGTGGCCAGAGCGCGTCGAGGAGGCAATCGGCCTGCTCGTCCTCCAGGGGCTCCTTGTACGCCGGGTCGGGATCGACGGCCGCTACGGCGCTGAACTCCTAGGCCAGGGCGACATCCTTCGGCCCTGGCAGCGGGAGGACGCGGAACCCACGATTCCCCACACAACCGGCTGGCGAGTGCTCGAACCGACACAGGTCGCGCTACTCGACGGTCGGGTCGCGCACCGCTTCGCGCGCTACCCCGAGCTGACCGGACGGCTCGTCGGGCGAACGCTCGAGCGGTCCCGCTGGCTCACGGTGAACATGGCAATCGTCCACCAACCGCGCGTCGACGTCCGCCTGCACATGCTCTTCTGGCATCTGGCCGATCGCTGGGGCCGCGTCTCCGGCGGCGGAGTAATCGTGCCATTGCGACTGACACATTCGGTTCTGGCGGACCTGGTGACGGCCCGCCGCCCGACCGTCAGCACGTCACTCTCCGAGCTGGCCCACCGCAAACTCGTTCAACCCATCGGCGACGAATGGCTGCTCGCCGGCGAGCCTCCCGTCGAACTGCTCGAACTGCAGCGGGTAGAGGTCGGATCGCCGCTCCGTCGGTCGCCCCAGGCTGTGGACACCTCGCCCGACTCGGCGGCCCCTACTTCCGGGCCCATGCCATCGACCCGGGCGGTCGGCCGTGGCGGGCCGAACGACCGCGCCATCCGGCGGATCTCCGCCTGAATTACCGCCTCGTGGTGCCTTCGTGTACCGCGCTTCCAACACAGCGTGACGCCCGCCAGCTCGTGGGCACGTCGCTCGTTGAATCTAGCCATGAAATCCCCTTCGATTGCTCCGTCGGACGACTATCGGTCACGACCTGGGCGAACAGCAACCGGCTCCGTCCGACGGCTGACTAGAAACAGCACACAGCTCCCATCGCCACGAGCTGGGAACCGGAACACACGTCAGTAGCGGGAGGCCAATAGCCCCGACCCACCTAGAACGGTCCACTCGACGGCGAAGTTGTCGCAATCCGGACTCCTGTGTCAGAAGTCCGCCACCGCCGCTTGCCAATCCGCTCCCCGGCGCGGAGAGTCGAACTCCGGTTCGGTCCTCACAGCAAAGCGAAGCCGGTGGCGAGATTGGCAGCAACAACATCAGGCACGACCCGGCCGGCACACCCAGACAGCAACGACCCCACAGCTGACGGGCGTGCCACGGTCGAAAGTGCAACGACCCACCCTCGTCAGCCCAACCACCACGTGCCTGGCCTCGCCTCGCGTGAGCAGCCGGTCGATGCCACCGACGAGGAAGCGCCGGATCGTCGGTCGCGACCGGCCTCGGCGAATGGGCAGTCGAGCGGTTCGAGTAGAGACTCCCGCGGTGCGGACTTACGCCGAGGTTCGCGTCGGCCATCCTCACGGCCTTCATTGGGAGAGATCCTCCCGACCGCCGCCGGGATGGTGCTAATGGGAACCTACTTCGTCTGGGTCTGTCTGCAGATGGCTCGCCATGCCCAAGGAGGCACCCGACTTGTGGTCGGCCTCTTCGCGGGCGCGGCCGCCGGCATCCTGGCGCTGGCGGCGGGCTTCCTGTGGAAGAGGTGAGCGCTAGTCCCGGCCGCGACCAGTCGGGGCAGCGCGCCTGGTCCCGCCCCAACCGGCAACGCAACGGCCTCAGGCGATCGACGATGGTCCCAGGCCGGGCGCATTGCGGACCCGGCGGTAGAGCGGGATCGCGGCGGCGATGACCGCTGCCCTGCCGACTGCGCCGTGCGCTCGCCGCGGCACCGTCGACCGCACGGCATAGTAGAAAGCGCACGCTGCGAACGCGACCGTGTCATGCACGAACGCTGGACCGCCTGCGTCGTACCCAATGGCTCCCGGAATGCCGACCACGACAAAGCGCTCGAAGCTCGCGCCGGTCGTGTGCCATCGCTGCCAGGCAGCGGTGTACTGGGCCGACAGCTCGCCGTCAGCACCCTGGTGCAAGCGAAACTCCTCGACGACCGAGTCGACCTCCGCGGTGGTGTGCTTCC
This sequence comes from uncultured Solirubrobacterales bacterium, assembly GCA_963824755.1. Taxonomy (GTDB): domain Bacteria; phylum Actinomycetota; class Thermoleophilia; order Solirubrobacterales; family Solirubrobacteraceae; genus Palsa-465. The sequence goes on from CAWGQT010000003.1 coordinate 112,251, forward strand.
CAGCGAAGAGCTGCTCGTCAACGCCGCCGAGAAAGCCGAGCCCGTCAAGACGCCGCACCTGGCGTTCCAGGTGGGGCCCGACCGATCCTTCGTTCGCCGCCCAAACAAGGGGAGAGTGCACTACCGCCGGGGGTTCGATCGCGGAGAACCCAGCGAGCCTGGACGATCGCAGAACGCGCATCGGCAGCGACAGCTGGGACGGTCGCGCCGCCGCGCCCAGAGCGGACGTAGCGCCTAGGGCGGGTCGGCGATCGGCGGCGCTAGAGCATCCGGCAGCCGCGGACACAACCGCTGCGATCAGGGCCAATCGCCGGCTGAATGAAACGACGGTGCGCGCTCGACCTGCAGCAGTTCGAGTCCGGCGCGTCAATGGGCACGAGTGACTTCAGGTGCGGCGCGCCCTCCGGGCTGAACGTCCGGGACCGCCAGCAGCTCGTCGACCATCGCCAGCGCGGCTGCATGAGTCTCGTCGGTGTGCCGCGGGATCGCATCCACCACGCGGGTACCGACCACCTCGACGGCAAAGACCGGGGGTGGATGGGTCTCCCTAATCGCGCGTTTGCGGCGAGCGGGCAGCCAGCGGCGCCATCGAGGTGTCTGAAGCTCGACCGCCCATTCGGACAAGCGATCGGCGCGTACGCGTTCGACCTGTGCTGATCCACGGCTCGCGACGATCTTTGCGGCGCATTCGTGCAGATCCTGGCGCCGGCGATCGTCAATCGTGTCGTTGTAGCAACGCAGGAACGATGCGATCGCTGGACTGACCGACTTCGGATGGTCGCTGAACGGCTCACCGCCCAGCATCGACGCCAATTCGACAACGCACACCCCATGTTTCGGGGAATCGTGTCGACCTGGTTGCAGTGGTATCGAGTTAGCGGCATCAGGGCTCATGCGTACGCTCCTCCCCCGGCCGCACTAGAGGTAGACCTCTTTCTATACGCGTGATTTTGTGTGACTCCAAGTCCCTCGGTCAGCGTTCAAACCGATACTGAGTGAGCTTCCCTCGTTCTAGACGGACGCCACCCAAACGCAGTCGCGGACAGGCCGCTCAGCTTGCGCAGGAGGAAATCGGTCAGCGGTCGAACCACGCTGCGCTCGACCTTTGCGACGATCGTTCCTTGCGCCGTCGCGCCGGGTAAGCACAGGTGAGGATTGCAACCGAATCGCAGCCCAACCGAATGAGCGGAACCGACGCCAACACGACTGCCGAAAGCGACGCGGACCGCCGTGCCTCGGCTCACACCTCTGAGGCACGGCACGAACTCGCGGTGGTTGGTGCAGAGGTCCGCCGCCTTGTCAACGCGCTGCGTCCGTACGGTGTCTTGCGACGAAATGCGCTCAAACGGATCGCCGGAGCAGCAAAATGGCACGAGGCAAGCTTTGAGCGGGCTCTGAGCGCCGCCGTCGAGGCGGGAGAGATCGAGCAGCTGCCGCTGGGGTTCTACGCCGCTCCTCGCGAGCCCGACAAGCAGTCGGGCCGCGGTCAGCACGCTTTGCTCGCGAGCACACGAGCACACTAGCTCCCAGGGCCATGCCGCTCCGGGCCAGCCTGCGATTCGAGCAGCCGCCTGCGAAGACGATCGGCGGTGCCCGCCGCGGCGGCACGTGCGGCGCGCTCTTCGCTAAGGGAGATCTCGCGGTCGGCCGCGAGGTCGAGCAGCGCTTGGCGCTCCTCCTCCTGCCGGGCGAAGCGGTAGAACAGCCAGCCCAGCAGGAGCGTAGTCAACAGCACCTGCTCCACCATCATGATCCCGCCGGCGAGGTTCTGGTCCGAGAGCGGGTTCAACCCACGCGCAGCGTCACTGCTCCTGTAGACGGGGTAGAACACGGTCTGCCCCCAGATGAGCGCGTTGGCGAGCACCGCGCCAGAGAAGCGCACGAGCACGACGTAGGCAAGTCGACCCCAGCCGGTAAACCACGCCGGCTTCGGCAGCGGGCCGATCAGGGCCAGCCAGAGCAAGATGCCGAACCACAGCAAGCACGCGTGCTCGAGTGCGTGGACCAGGTCGTGACGTATCGCCAGTTGGTAGAGCAACGGCAAATGCCACACATACAGGTCAACCGCCCACAGGACCAGAGCCGTGACGGGAGTGGCGAGCCTGCGCAGCGGGCGGGTAAATCGGATGTGCAGCAGCGGCTGGAGCATCGGACCCGTGAGGCCGAGCACGATCAACAGCGAGGCGATGTCGCCGATGATGATGTGCTGGAGCATGTGCGCGATCAGGACCTCGTCGGCGAGGCTGTCCAACGGCGGCAACTGCACGGCCGTCGCAAGCCCGGCGCCTCCGAGGAACGAGGCAGCACGCCAGATCGGTACAGCGCGGTTCTCGTGCGCAAGCGTCCGGGCCCGCCGTGCGTACAGCGACAGATACAGGACACACGCCGCCAGCGGCGGTAGAAACTCACCCAGGTGCAGTGCGCTGACGGTCGCCGCAGGGAAGTAGTCCATCACGATCAGCCGCCCAGCGCGTACTCGGCGATGTCGGCGTCAAGGGTGCCCTGCGAGTCGTATTGGCCCGTGTGTACGTAGATCGGCTTACCGGTGCGGTCGATGAAAATTGTTGTCGGCAGACCAACCAGCCCCTGGGGCAGGAGTGGGCCGAGCTGAGTCGTGGTCGCGCTCTGGTAGCTCGGATAGGCGACCGGATGCTCGGCGAGAAACGAACGGGCGTCAGCGGGCGCGTCGGTGGTATCGACGCCCAGGAATGCAACCCGGCGGCCATAGCGAAGCGAGCTTGACGCGAACAGCGAGAATTCCCCACGACACGGCCCGCACCACGAAGCCCAGGCGTTGACGACGACCGGGTAGCCACGCAACGCCCGCAGCCGCGCCGCAAGCTCCGGCTCGCCTCCCAGCAGCTCTCCAGCCTGACTGTGAAGCGCCGCCAGCGCGGCCGGCGACCCCGCGAGCGCAGCCGCGTGTTGATCGTTCTTCTGCGCGACAGGTTCGCTTGGTTCCGCGAGCGCGGCGCGGACATATCGGGCGAGCGCCACAGCTGTGAGGGCTCCCTGTGTTGAGGCATCCCAGTGCCAGAGGATCTGCCCGGTTCGCGAGCGCAGCACGAACCATGGCTGATCCTGCACGCCATAGCCATCCGCGACACGACCGCTGCGGTCGATCGCCACCGGGTAGGACAGCTGCCCGCGGAGCGCGCCGATGTAGGTCGGCAATGCGCCGGGCGAGGGCTCCACGCTGCCCTCATCGACGGCCGCCACACCGGGCACACGGGCAGTGTCAGCGACCGCCTCGTAGCGGCCGAGGGCACGCAGCTGCGAGGCGAGATCGGCTGTCTGCGACACCCAGGTCGCGAAGAAGAACAGCAGCTGGGCCGAGCCACCGGCTCCCAGCCGAAGCTGTCCCCCGCCCAGCCGCGGAAGGCTGACAGCGGTCTGGGGACCGAGCGGCGGGATCTGGGCGTACGAGCTGAGCGACCGCACTCGTGGATGTCCGGGAAGCAGGCTGGCTGCCTCTTGGGCGAGCAGCTGCCCAAGCTGTCGAACCGACGCGTAGGACTGCTGGGTCATGTACAGCCGGGCGAGCCTGCCTTGCGCGTCGATCACAAACAGTGCAGGCGTGTGGTCGATCTGGCCCTGCTCGATCGCCACACCGATGTGGTAGGCATTCCACACCCGGCGCAGCTGGGGCAGCGACCCCGTAAGGAAGCGCCACTGGTGCAACATCCCGTGAGCCTGCGAGTAGGCATGCAGGTCGGCGACGCGCCTTGCCGAAGGGTTGGCGTCGATCCCGAGCAGCGCCACCCGATTGCCGGCCCCGCCCAAGAGCGCTTTCGCGTCGGCCATCGCCGTCGTGGTCAGCGGGCATATCGTCGTGCACCGCGAATCGTTGAACGCCAAGATCACAACCCGGCCGCGAAACGAGGCAAGCGAAACGCGACGTCCGAACTGATCTGTGAGCGTGAATGCAGGCGCGGCGCCCGAGAGCGGTGTGCCCGGATCGAGGTTGGGGTTTGCCGCCAGGGCGTTCGCGGCCGACGAGCGGCCGTGCGAAGCAGTCGTGACCGCGATTAGACCGGCTAGGAACGCAACTCCGAGCAGCGCGTACAACCACAGTCTTGCGCTGGCACGTCGCCTGGTAGTCACCGTTGGCCTAGCAGGGCTGCGAGCCCCGACGGGTGACGATCGCCGTCAACATCGAAGTGCCAGCGTACGGCGCTCGCGCAGCGGTTTGGATCGACTCGCCGGAATGCGGGCGCGGTTCAGTCAGCTGGCTGACGGAACCGCGGCGATGAGCGGGAGTGACCCCCGCCCACGGCCGCGGCTCAGGCCGGATCGACTTGCACAGCGTCCGCGGCAGGTCGGCCGCCGACGCGAAGCTCGCCGTCTGTGCCTGCTGTCGTCGCGACGGGCGGCTCCAACACGAGCACCAGCGCTGCACCACTCGGCGGATCGGTGGCCGCGAGCAGGTCCCAGGAAGTGACTGCCGCAACGCGGACCTGGCCGGCTCTCAGCTCGCTCGCCGCCGACAGCTCGGCTACGCGCTCGCGCGTAACGCTCTTTCCGCCGATCCGTGCAGCCAGTTCCTCGGCCAGCCTGATCGCAGCCACGCCTCTGGGCCCATCGGCCGAACGCTCTGTCTCGGTAAGGCGCACCTCAGCGATCCGGGATGCGTCGCCGATCACGATCGCCACCGGCGAGGAAATCACAGCTGCGACGGCTTCGCCCGAACTGCCGAGCGCCGGGGCAGCGCCGGCGTGTCGCTGGTTGATCAGGACCAGCGATGGACGGTGCGTCGCCGCAGCGTTCACTACACCGTCTACGAACGAGCTGTGCACCAGCAGCATCGGATCGGTGTCTACTCCGAGTTTGAATCCCGCTGCCCGGAGGCTCGCGAGCTCCGGCTCTAAGAGCTGAGCCTCTTCGGGGGAGGAGCGCAGTAGCCCGCGGACTACGCCGCTGTCTGCGGCTGCCACTTTGGCTCCGATCGCGAACCCGATCGGAGCCTGGGCCGGATCGTCGAGTGCCACCAGGACTCTCGCGCCGAGCCGCTGTTCACCGATCGTCGGCTTCGGCATCAGCACCTTCGCCCGCTCTACGATCAGCGTGCCGACGATGATCGACACGAGGATGAGAACGAGGATTGCGTTCACGACGGATTGGCCGAACAGCCCGATGTTGAATCCGACCACCGTTGCCGCGAGCGTCGCTGCCGCCTGCGGGATGGTCAACCCCAGCATCACGCCGGCCTCAGGACGCGAGTAGCCGAACGCTGCTCGCGCCAGCAGCGCAGCGATGGCCTTTCCGCCGATGGAGGCGGCGATGAACAGGGCGGCGAGCTTCAGCGTCTCCGCTTGGATCATCACCTGGGGATCGAGCAGCATTCCGACCGAGACGAGGAAGATCGGGACGAACACGGCCGCTCCGAAGAAATCGATCCGGTCCATGAGTGGGCCCTCGTTCGGAACCAGTCGGTTGAGGCCCAGCCCAGCGAAGAACGCGCCGACAATGCCCTCGATCCCGAAGCTCTCGGCCAGTGTCGCCGCGCCGAGGAAAGCGGCGATCGCAAGCAGGTACCGGACGATGCGATCCGTTCCCAGCTGACGGAACGCGACACGCGCGATACGCGGAAGCAGGCCGAGCGCGAAGATCAACAAAACGGCCAGCCCGACCGCGACCTGCAGTCCGATCGAAGCGGCCGAGCCACCGTCGAGCTGAGATCCGGAAACGCCTGCCAGCACTACGAGCGAGATCGTGTCCGTGATGACCGTCGCACCGACAGCGGTTGCGATCGCAGGATGGGCAGAGAGGCCAGCGTCCTTGACCGTCGGGTACAGCAGCAGCGTGTGAGATGCGAAGAGCGATCCGAGCAGCAACGCTGCTGGGGCACTCCAGCTCAACGAGAAGCCAACTGCGGAGCCCAGGAGCATCGGGCACGCGAACGTGATCAACGCGAAGCTGATGACAGCTCTGCGGTGGACCCGAACAAGCGCCAGGTCGAGCTCAACTCCCGCCACGAACATCAGGTAGAGCAATCCGATCTGACCGAGCTCGGGCACCGTGGTGTCGCCGGCGCCGATCAGATTTAGGCCGTGGGGCCCGATTGCAAAGCCGCCGAGGAGCAGGCCGATGATGCCCGGAACTCGCGCGCGCTGAAGCAGCGGTGGCCCGATGATCACGACCACGAACAGAACGAGAAACTCCCATGCCGGACCGGACGGCGACTTGACGGAGATCGCGCCGATCGACACCGAGATTCCACTCACCGCGGTCACCGCTCGGTATGCAGTAGGGGGATGGACTTCTGCGCGTCGGCGGCGGCGGGCCCGATCCACGTGTCAAGCAGCCGGTTCAGCGTTCCGTCGGCGGTGAACGCGCGCACCGCCGAGTTAACAGCGTCGAGGTTGCTCGATCCTTTGGGGAGCGCTGCCGCGATGCTCTCGGATTCGGGTAACTGCGCGGCTGCCTGGAGACGGCCGCCGGACCGGCGCGCGGTGACCACCGCCAAGGGCATGTCGAGCAGGACCGCGTCTATCTGGTGCTGCTCGAGCGCCACCAGCATGTCGTTCGTGTTGTCGTAGATCGAGACAGCGGTGGCCGGCGCGATCGACTTGTCGATGATCCCGACGAACGTGGTGGCCCGGACCGCTCCCCACCGCAGGTTCTGCGCGGAGGCGAGATCGGGAACAGACGTGCTGGTGCGGACAAGCACGGTTGGGGCGGCGTCCAGGTACGGGGTCGAGAAGTCCAGGGAACGCGCGCGCTGGTTTGTCGGCGTGATCAGATCAAGCGCAAGGTCTGCGCCGTTGAGCTGGCCGGAAACGATCCGGTGAAAGTGGATCAATTCGATTCGCACCGTCCTCAGTCCGAAGCGGTGCGCAAGATCCTCGGCAAGCTCGTACTCGAACCCTCCGACCGGTCGGGTTGCCGTCCCCTCCCAGAAGCCGGGGCTCGGGACCAGTGTCGTGGCGACAGTCAGTACCCCCGGGGTTCGCGAGGTGAACGTGCCGGCGGCCGGAGATGACGTATCGGTTCCGCAGCCCGAGATCGAGATGGCTGCCGCGAGCAGGCAAATGACCATGCAAAATCGAGTGCGCTTTGGGAGACGGCTGACGATCACGTGCCCGGTCTCGGATGGATGATGCTTGATGTTCTCTTCGAATTCGCCCTCACGGCCCTACCCCAGCCGCGCACTTGCACAAGCAACCTCGCCTCGGACGCTAATCGGCCGTCTGTCTCCTTGAGCGCCCTCGTGAGATTCCGCCCTGGTGCACAGCCCGGCCTGACTATCGCTCACACACAGCCGTCGTCAGAGTCAATCATCCGCGCTAATGAAGCGGCGGCACGCCTTGGGCTTCGTCGAGTCCGCCGCGTCGAGTCCGCCGCGTCGGGTTTCATCGTCGCCGCCCGCCCCCACCGGGCCGCCGGCGCGCGGCCAAGCAACTGAGCGGGGCGCCGCGACGAGCTCACGTCGGCACGACAAGGACCGGGCACGGCGAGACCTCAATCATCTTGTGGGCCAGGCTGCCAGCCAGCAGCGACCGCACAGCGCCGCGTCGGCGCGTGCCGACGACGAGTAGCTCGGCGTTCTCGTCGGACAGCACCCGCAGCAGCACATCCACGGGCGCTCCAAACTCAACTCGTTGCGAGAGATCTTCGGCTGCGCAGCTGCTCGCGACATCGCTAAGCACGCGCTGCGCCTCATCGATCTTCTCCTGTTCCTCCTCGCTCGGGTCGAGCGCCACGCCGTACATGTGGCTGCGTGGCGCGGGGATGCTGTCGACCAGGACAAGCCGCGCACAGCGATCCTGGGCAACTCGATCCGCGACCAGGGCGGCCCGCCGGCTCTGCTCGGAGTCGTCGACGGCGCAGACGACGCAACTCACCCGCAGGGCCTCCGCGGCATGCCCTTTCCCTCTGGTTGCCGCCACTTTCTGGCCCCCGAGCAGCTAGACGCCGAGAATGCTGACCCGGATGATCGCGACGCACATGCGGTCGCGAGCGTACGGCGTCTAGTGCGGCCGCTCGACGGCCGAGCGCCTGTGCTCCTTCCAGGCTGTCAGGCATCTGACGAGAACCGAGACAGACTGGCGATCGGAGCCGCCATTTCTGATTGCGCACGGCCGGCGATCGCGCTCCGTCTCAACCTTCCGATCGCCATGCCTGCCGTCGACCGCACGATCGCTCCGCCACGAACGTCGGCGATGTCGCGGCGGACAAAAGCACTCGCCAGCGCCGGCACGGTCGAAATCCTCGTTGACTGTCGCCGCTTCGCGGACGACTGGCGCGCGTGTCGGGGTCGAGAGCCCGAGCACCCGGCACGAGGTTGAGATTGCCAGGAGCGGGGCCGGTGGCGATCGGCCGGGAACTCTTGCCGAGCGGCCGATGCCTCGGCTTCTGCTGGCTGGGGAGTAGCGCCGAGCGGGGGTCGACCGTCACGGGCGGGGGCGTCGTGTCAAGGAGGGAGCGGCTCGCGCTGACCGCGGGGAGCAAACTGCTGCGTCTCTTGGCGATGATGCGGTGGAGGGGCGGGTTGTTTAGTCGCCTGCGAGTGAGCTTGGTGTGGGTTGGGTTCGGCGTGGGGGGTTGGGGTGGGGTGAGTGGGGGGGGTCGTCGAGGATGAGCTTGGGGATGGTGACTGGCGTGTATAGCTGATTAGGTACGGAGGGGGGAAGGGTGTCGGTGCTGTTATGCTTCTGATAACTGCTCTACTCTTTGGGGATGCTGTTCAGGAAGATCGGTTGAGGTATGCGGGTAGGAGCGGGGTATTTCCTTGAGCCTTCCGAACAGGCGTAGTGTCGCTACGAAGCGATGCGCGCGTATCGTCGACGGGCTCGCGGCAGCGAGGTCGCGACGGTTGGGTACTCGCCAGCCAGCGTGCTAGTGGGCGAGCTGCGCGGGAGGCGAGTTGGTAGGGGGCTGGAGGCCGCGGGAGCGGAGTGCGTGCACGATGCGTGGTAGCACGGCCCGAAGAGGGAGACGCCGGCGCCGGTGTCCGCGCAACGGTCTGGACGTCCTGCGGAGGGCATCGAACGTGCCACGCCGTGCACCGCCGCGCGCGGAGCCCCCGGCTGGCCGCGATCAGGCCATCCGCTCGCAGACGGCCGGCCCGACGATGGTCTGCTGCGATCACGCCGGCTGTTCCTGCTCGTTCGCGATCGCCGAGCTTGGTCTCTCGACATCGTCGCGTCGTGTGGCTACCCGTCAACGACGGTCCTCTCGCGTGGTCTCGCTCGGGTCGCGCTGCTGCCAGTGCGCGCGGACCCCCGCGCAGTCCGCGCCGCGCTCGCTGATGCGGTCCGCGTTGCTGATGTGACTGACCGCGCTCCCGAAGCCAACCTGATAGCTACTCCTACCGTGCCCGGCGCGCGGCCAGCGAGACGCTGCTGGCGGGCGTGACCGCGGTGCGCGAGCTGGGGCTCCGACCGGTGAGCAGGGGTCATCGATTCCACGCGACGCCCCCGGAACCGCCGGCCGTTGGAGAAGATACGTCCCGGCCCGCCCAACGCTCCGTGCGCTTTGACGTTCTTCGCCCAGGACTACGCCTCCCAGGAGATGGTCTTGCAGCTGAGCTGACCGAGGCCGAACAGCACGCGAAGTGATCGCGTTCGCCGCTCTGGCAGCAGATCGCAGGCCAAGACCCGGGGCTGCTCGTGTTCGCCCATTCCCACCTACAGATCCTCGACGAACTCACCGCGCGCGGGATCCGCTGGCTTACACTCTGTGAGCGGCGAGACTGATCGCCGATCCGAAGCCTTGCCCGACACAGACTGGACTTAGTGTGTTGACCGTCGTTCGCTACCGCGGTCGAGATCCGACAGCTGGTCAGATCAGGGGTTCGACGCGCTTGTGCGCCACTCGCCGTGCGCTACATCGGCCTGGTACCCGACGATGCTGATCTCTACACGCTCGAGTTCACGTTAAGCACTGTTCGCCTGCTACGCCGAGCGGTTGACGATCGTATTGAACTCGACGCCTACATCCAAGGGTTTCCCTCAACGCGCTTTCCTCAGGCCTCCCGCTGAACGTAGACATCGACGCCACCCTGACCGTCATCGCCGGCACCTCTCTGACTGCTTGCGCGCAAACTGCCCCGCTACGAGAGCGCGACGCCGAGAAACTCTGGCGCCACTTCCTCGACGCCACCGGCACCGTCCGCCCCCCCGACGCGCTCCCGTCGATCTCACTCCGCCCTCCCCCCGTCCTGATGCCGCGTCTGCCGCGGCACCCGTCCCTGGCTCACGACCGCGAACTCCGTTGTTTCCGGGTTAATTAAAGATCGTCTGGCTGCGGTCTCCGCCCGCGTCGTGCACGAGGATGATCGCTCCGGGTTTTGCTCCTGCGAGTGCTCGGTTGACGATTGCGTCGACGCCGGGGCTCAGGTAGATGGGCCATCCGGAGGTTGAAACCTGCCACTACCAGAGGATCCGACCGCTCGCGGCGGTCAGTACGAACCATGGCTGGCCCTGCACGCCGTATCCATCGGCGAGCCGGCCGCTGCGGTCGATCGCCACCTGATAGGAGAGCGCAACCGGCATGCCTCCTAAGAACTGCGAGAGCGCGCCCGGGGAAGGTTCGACGCTTCCTTCATCGACGGCCGTCACCGATGGCAGCCCGAACGCGGGGGCGGCGGATTGGTAGCGGTTGAAGGCATCGAGCTGCCGGCGAGGCTGGTGATTCCGCGGTCCCAGGTGGCGAAGAACAGCGTTAGCCGCGCGGCGCCTGGGCCGAGGCGGACGGTGCTGCCCCGGCGCCCGGCAGCGACACGGTGCTGCTCGGAGTGATGCCTTCGATCGGCGCGTAGGAGAGCGAGGAGTGAACCTGCGGGTGGTCGGGGAGCGGGGCGGAGGCTTCCCGGGCGAGGAGCTGGGCGAGTTGCCCGATCGCGGCGTAGGACTGCTGGGTGACGTACACCTTTGCTTCGGTGCCGTCCGGTGAGATCACGAACAGTGCTGGGGTGCGGGAGATCAGCCCCGCTCGATGTCGGCTTGGACGGCGTAGGCCTTCCACACGCGGCGCAGCTGGGGCAGCGAGCTGGTCAGGAAGCGGCAGGCGTGCAGCATCCCGTGCAGTTGGGAGTAGGAGAGCACGTCCTCCAGCGACGTCGCTTTCGGGTTGGCGTCGATTCCCAGTGTCGTACGCGCGCCCCGGCGGCGCCGAGCATGGGCTTGGCGTCGAGCATCGCGCTCGTGGTCAACGGGCAGATCGTCGTGCATTGCGAGTCGTTGAACGCGAGGATCACGACATTGCCGCGCAGTGAGTGCAGCGATACGGGGTGACCGAACTGGTCGGTGAGCGTGAAGTCCGGCGCGCGGGCGGATAGACGGGTGCCGGGGTCGGGGTTGGGTTGCCCGCGAGCGCGTCGCTCTGCGCCGGGCTCGCGGTGCCGAGCACCCCCACGGCGACCAATGGCAGGATCAGCACAACTAGGACAAGCAGCGCGGCGCCGAGCAACAGGCGGCCTTGGGGTGACCGGCTCGACGCCGCCCGGCGCAGCCTCGCGACGAGCGGGGGCCGCCGAGGGCGCCGACGGAGCAGCGCGCGCGGCGGCCGCGGCCGCGAGCGCTGCCAGTGCCGCGGCGATCAGCGCCACCGTCCTGTCGCGGCGGCGACCAGCGACTGGATCCCCTCGATGGCTGCTGTTGCCAGTCCGGCGCTGCCTGGTCCGATCGCGATCTGCCCCAGGGTCTCGTAGGCTGACTGTGCCGGATGGCCCGGCCAGTTGATGCCGAATCCGTTCGGCATCACGACAAGGAGCCGTCCCTTGTATGCCAGCGAGAGCTCGATCCCGAGAAACCGGGCGTAGGCGCGTGGTTCGCGCCACAGCTCGGTGACTGCGCCGAGGTCGCTGCGGCTCGCGATGATCGCAACCCTGACCGGGAAGCCGGCGCGGCCGGCCGCGCGCAGCACCGCGGCGAGGTGCGCTTGCTGGTTGACGGGGACGGCCGCGTCGGCGTCAGAGGTACAGCGGCTGGTAGACGAGCACGTCGCTGCCGGGGTCGCCGTCGGCGCGCGCGATCGACGCGCCTGGCGCGAGCGCGACGAGCACAGCGAGCAGGACCGAGAATCGTTTCATCGATCCCGCTATCCGAGGGTCGTGTGCACGAGTTCGATCGCGATGATCAGCGCCGCGGCGCCTGCGCCCAGCGCGATCATCCCGGCCAGCAGCCGCAGCCACACCCGGCGGCTAGAGCTCTCGGTCGGTTCGGCTCGGTCGGATTGGGGCATCGCTTCATCCGTTGGCATGGTCGACGATCAGCGCCGTGAACGGTGGCGCGTTGTTCGGGGTGATCTGGAAGGTGAGTCCCCAGCGCCCGACCATGATCAGCGCCGGTGCGGCGCGGGAGTAGACGCCGGGTTGGGTCTCGGTCAGCTGGTATTCCTCTTGGGGCATCTGCATCTCGAGGTGGTTGAACGTCAGCGTCACGCTGGCGCCGCGGACGGGCCGCCCGTTCTTGGTGATCCGCAGCGCAAATGTGTCGGGCGCCTCGGCGCGGTTGGGGGAGACGAGCACCTGCAGCACGTAGCCCGCGCGGTGCACGGTCTGGGCGACCTGTCCCGGGCCGACGTCGACGAGCGCGGAGTTGCCCAGCGCGAACGCGGGCGGCGGCGGCGCGAGGCTCGAGAGCACCGCCGCGGCGAACACTGCTCCGGCGACGATCACGGCCTCGCCGCCGACGAGCCTGCGCAACAGCCGCGCGGCCGGCTCGCCAAGCTCTGGCCGGCCAGACGCCGCGATCAGCCGGGGCCTGGATCGCAACAGGTTGCCCGAGGCGAGCGCGACCGCCGCCGTGAGCAACCCGATCTTGACCAGGATCGCGATCCCGTAGCCGGTCTCCCACAACGCGTTGAGCGCCGGCATATGAATCACGGTCGCGGCCACCCCCGTCCCGAGCAGCACCAGCACCGACACCAGCGCAACGTTGGAGAACCGCGGCACCACGACCGACAGCGCCGAGACGCGCCGAGACGGCGACACGGTCGCCCACAACACGAGCAGGCCGATCAGCCCGCCGAGCCACAGCGACCCGGCGAGCAGATGAAGCCAATCGAACAGCATCGAGAATCCTCGCGGTGAGGTCTGCGCCGCATGACCGGCGGCGCCGGGGACGATCAGCACCGCCGCCGCCGCGCACAGCGCGCCCGCAGTCGCCAGCAGCTCCGCGAGCGAGCGGTGGACGCGAGCCGGGCGATCGACCCACAGCGCGACCCATCCGGCTAGGCAGAACAGCGCGAAGCACACCTCGAGGTCGACGATCGCCCGCCCGAACGCGGTCACCCGAAACAACGGCACCAACGCGCTCACATCGAACGCCGATCGCAGCGAATCGTTCGCGGTCGCGACGTCGAGATACACGGGGATCGCGACCAGGCCGAGCACCGAGCAGCTAACGAACGCGATCGACGCGCCCCGCAGGCTCAGCCGCCCGACTCGCTGAACCGCGGGCCTCGCGATCAGGAACCGCAGTACGAACAGGCCAATCGACACCATCACCGACAGGAACATCGCCCACCGCGCGATCAGCAGCTGCGGCGTCGTCGCGGTCGCGGAGATGTTCGGCACCGGGAACTGCGGCGGCGGTCCAGGACCGGGGCCGACCGCGAACGTGAACGCGCCGCTCACGGGGTGCCCGTCGACCGAGATCGCGCGCCAGTAGATCAGATACCACCCCTGTGGCAGATGCGCTCGCAGCGGCACGATCAGCGTGTCCGGGTTCGACAGGGACCGCCTGACCGCGCCGGTCGTCTCCTGCCGGCCGGCGGCGTTCGTTACCGAGATGATCGCGAATCGTGGCTCGACCGCCTCGTCGTAGGTCAGCGCAACCATCCTCGGTGGCGTGTTCAAGATGCTGCTGGTGGACGGCACGGTTCTGATCAGATAGGCATGCGCCGACGCAGGCGCCGCCGACAGCAAGCCCGCTGCCAGTGCCACGAGCGCGACCGTGACGATCCGCGCCCGGACGCTCATGCCAGCGGTCGCCCCCCCGACGTGCGGTTCACGAGCGCGTAGCCGCCCGCGAGCAGCCCGAGCGTGCCGACGATCAACGCGATGATCGACAGCAGCGTCGAGCCACCCCCGCCGCCGAGCGAGCTCTCGGCCTCGATCGTCGGCGCCGGGGAGGCGGAGGACTCAGATCCTGACCAGTTGACGATCGACCCATCCGAATAGGTCTGCTCAACCTGGAAGGTGTACGTCTTCGCCGACGCGGGCTGCGCGAGGAACTGAAACAACGAGTCCTCGCCGGTCGGGGTCTTCCCGCCGGTCCACGTCACCTTCGTGATGACCGCGCTGTCACCCGAGCCGGTCTGCTGGACCTGCTGAGTCCAGCCCGCCGGCGGCGGTACGAACGAGTCGATCCCGAAGCCGTTCGGGACCGTCATCACGATCTTCGTCGTCGTCAGCCCGCTCTTCTCGGTCGGCACCGCCAGGCTGTAGAGCTGCAACTTTCCCGACAGCGACACGGCCGGGCTGACCCGGGCGTGCGCCGAGGCGAGCGCCGGCGCCAGCAACAGCAGACCGGCGACCGCGAGCGCGAGGAGCGCGGATCGTGTGATCGAGTGCTTGAGGTTCACGGCGGGCTAACTCCTTGTGTTGGGTCGATGTGACGCAGCGGTCTTGATTTCAGGCTCTGAGCGCACGCTCGCGCCCCGCGAGCAGCGGGAAGGACCGGTCGGCGCGCGCAGGGAGGATGTAGTTGGCTCGCTTGAGTACGAAGATGAACTCGTTGATGCCGTTGTTGATGGTGTCGGTGATCGCGGGGTTCTGCAGTTGCGCAGAGCTTGCGTTCATCGCGTTGCGGGTCGTGACGAAGTCCTCGATCGTCCGCTGGACAGAGACGAAGTGAAGGCCGGCTTGGCCGCCGTCGACCGTGTTGAAGTCCCGACGGATGATCAGTGGCCTGCCGTGGCGCCGCGCGCGAGCCGAGGTTTGCGCGTGCCCGATCACCCCATACCGGCTGATCGCCTGTCCAAGCTGGCCGGGATCGCTCGGCGCGTCGGTGGTGAATCGTTTCGCCTGCGCCGGGGTCACTTGCGGGGCGTACATCCGCGCGACCCGGTCGCCGTCTGATAGCTGCCCGTACCAGCTGTCAAGCCGCAGGCGCATGTAGCTGACATGCAGCGTCGTCCCGCCTGCGAACGGCCCCGAAGGGATCGTCACATCGTCCTCGGTGGCCTGGTTCTTGCGCAGCCCGGACTTGAACCCCATGAACAACGGCGCGCTCGCGGGCACCGGCCGCCCCCCCGGGATCCCGCCCACGTCCTGGCGCTTGGCGGGAAGCCCGGCGCCGACGAACCCGGTTCGCGTCTCGCGCCAGCGCAGCGCGCTGGAGAGATCCAGTGGCCCGTCGGCGCCGGCGAGCGGCGCGCCGTGGACCAACGCCGCCTCGATCTCCGCCAGCCGCCGCTCGTCGTCGCACGCCAGGTGCAAGCACAGCTCGTAGTCGTCGATCGACGGCAGCTCGAAGTCAGACAGCGCCATCGCGCGCGGAACGGGCGTCTTCACGTGAAGCGAATGCTCGAAGTAGCGCGGCCCCCAGCCGGCGGTGAACAGCAGCCCCGCCGGCCCCCACCGGTAGCGGCGCTCGAGCGTCCGCAGCGCCGCCTCGAGCACACGCGCGTGCGCGGGGCCTGCCTCGCCGTTGACATCGAAGAACAGCAGCCGGTCAAACCGCGGCGCGACCGGGTTTCCAACGTCGTCGCGAGCGAGCACCGCGCTCCAGGCATGCTGGCGGGAGGGCAGACCGCGGGGCTGGGAGCCGAGCGGCACCGGCGGCGGCTGTTTGCTGCCCTTCAGAGCGCGGTCGATCCCGACGCCGACAGCCGCGCCACCGGCCGCGACCGCCCCCGCCCCGATCAAGAACCCCCGGCGCGTCAGCATCGCGCAGATCCTTGACCCCGGCTCATGAGATCGGCTGCCAGTTGATCGTCATGTTCACCTGGTGGGGCTTGAGCCACACGTGCTGGTACTCGACGTGCCGCGCGGACACAGGCGGGCTGATCAGCAGACTCAGCTGATAGCTGCCCGCCCCCGGCAAGCTCACGTCGTTGCCGTAGTGAGGGCCCATGAACGCCGAGATCATCGGCCACTGCCGCTCGTCGTAGACGACCTTGCCCTGCTTGCGGATCGTGGCCCACACCGTCGCGTACGGAATCGCCACCCCGGTATGGGCATCGTTGAGCATCACCATCAGGTGAAAGCTCGTCTTCGGTCCGGGCTTGATCATGTGCTCGCGCGTGCCGTCAAAGACGATGAACGGCACCGCCGTCCCCTCCTGCGCGATGATCTTCATCCCCTGCCATGTGCTCGACGCGAGCTGCCGCATCGGGATCGGCTTGATCCCGTTGACCGACATACCACTGTCCGGAGTCGAGGTCGCACGCATGTCCATTCCTGACGTGGCCCCGGACCCCGCCGCCGCAGACGCAGACGGCGAGGAGGTCCCGCTCGTCCCCCCGCAGCCCGCGAGCACAGCCGCGAGCACGATCGCCGGGCCCACAGCCCGTAACGACCGGTGAAACCGGTTCATTGCACACACTTCGCTTTCTCCTATCTGCCGATTGACGCAAGCGGGCATCAGCCCTGCGAGTACCGCTAACTAGCGGCGCCCAGAGCCAGCCCAAAGGCATTGCCTGCCCCGCTCTGCTCGCTCAGCGCGTCTATCGGCCCTGCAGGGCAGTCGCGGTCGCTGACGGCCCACCGGACACCTCAAGTCCCGGCGGGCTGCGCCACGCCCGGCTACCGTCCTCGTGTAGCGAGGACGCGAACGCGCGGGCGAGCGAACAGGTGCAGTTCAGCTAGCGGCAGGAGGAGCGCGGCCAGCCGCGCAACTAGCGAGCGGCCGTGGGCGCAGCGTGTCGATCGAGGAGATCCGCGGCCAACACGAGCTCGGACGGGTTGCCGGCTGTGGGCGCCCGCCGTGACGATCTGCGACTTCGCGCAGCACCCAGCTCGCGCCCTCGAACACGGCCGCCAGTGCCAAGCCGACGCACACTGCCGCCGGGATCGACCACCAGCCGCCATACCCGAAGATCCCGGCCAGGCCAGCCGGATGACCGGCCGCGAACAGGCCCTCGAGAAACTCCTGCGTGACGAAGATCGCGACCAGGCAAACCGAGCACAGCAGCCACAACGCGCCGAACGACAGCGCGTGGCGCGGAACCGACCGCTGACCCCCCAGCGCCCGCGCGAGCGCGAACAGGAACGCGCCGGCTCCGAGACCGACCAGCAGCACGATCCACGGCACCAGCGAATGCAGGTACGAGTGCCCCTGGCGCGAGAGCTCCGTGCCCGCCCCGCCGCCGAACGCCAGCATGAACCGCAACTGATGCACGGCCAACGCCGCGGCCGGCACCAACAGCACCCGCCCGAGGCATCGCATCGCCAGGCGACGATCAGCACCCGCGAACATGAAGCGGCAAGAATACCGCCTCAGGCATCAGCAAGGCCTCAGCTCCGAACGCACGAGTTCCCCGCCGCTCACGCCAGCTGCCGAAGCGTTCGCTCGAGATCTTGCGGGTAGAACGGCCAGAAGAACAGCGCGCGCTCGTGACCCGACCGATCAACGACGAACGCGGCCTCCGTGTGGGTGATGTAGTTGATCGTGGTCCCGCCGACCCGCCGGGTCGTGACCTTCACACCGACCCCGTAACGCCTCCACACCGCGGCCAAATCCGCGGGCCGGCCCACCGCCCAGCGCCACTGCGGGACCAGCTCCCACTTGCGCACGTCCTGCAGCAGGTCGGCCCGGCTATCGGCACCCCCGTACACGTCGACGCTGACCGCAAGAATCTCCGGCCGCTGCGAAGCCGGCATCCGCCCGACCACGTCATTGAGCACCTTCGCCTCTAGCGGGCAGAGGTTCCGACAGAGCGGGTCAATAAACGTAACGACGACCGGCCGACCCCGATACGCGGCGACCGAAACCCGCCGCCCACTCTGGTCACGCAGGACGAACCCGGGCGCCGGGCGCCGACCAGCCGGCCAGCTGACCGGCGGCGGCGTCACGATCGAGCCCGAGCTCTCGGCCGCAGCGCCCCCGCCACGTCGAACGAGCGCGATCACCACAATCGGCGCGCCCAGCGCAACCCCACACAGAACCGCAACGCCCGGCGCCGCCCAGCGCGGCCGCGCACGCCGAGCTCCCCCCGCCCCCACCGACGGCTGCTTCGTACGACCGCGACCGCGCCGTCCCAGCAGGATCACGACCACAACAGCGGCGAGCACAGCCACCACCGCGATCGCCGCCGCGACCGCCGCCGCGCTGACCCCACCACGAGGTGAACCGGCAGCTCGCGGGTGCGCTGTCCCGCTTACGGGGAGCGTGATGCCGGCCGCCACAGCGAGGCGGCGCACCGCTGCACTCGCCGACCCCGGCAGATCGTCCGATGCCGAACCGGCGGGGACCCCCGCGAGCACCCGGTCGGCCGACGCCGCTGAGTGCCCGGACCAGTAAAACCCGAACCCGTTCGGCATCGACACCAACAACCGCCCCCGATACACCCCCGACAGCTCCAGACCCAGAAACCGGGCGTACACACCCGGCCTGCGCCACAACGCCGTGATCGAACCCAGGTCGTACGCGCTCGAGATAACCGCCACCCGAATCGCGAACCCCACGCGATTCGCGTCGGCCACGCTCGCCACCAACTGCCGCTGCGCAGGCGACTGCCCCGTCGATAGCGACGACAAGAACACCTGCCTGCCCACCAAATAGTCGCTCGCGGGATCACCATCGGCGCGGGCCGACGAGGCGAACGCGCTGATCGCGATAGCGATTCCCACAAGCGCCAGCATCGCGACCGTGCGGATCGCGGCGGCGAGCGTCAACCACACCCTCCAGCAGGCCATCCTGGAATTCTTGCGCGATTCAGCCGATCAGCTCGACGCCGCTCTACGTCGCGGCAGCGCAGGAGGTCTCGCGCGGAAGCTGGCGGCCCACGCCAGCGCGATCACCAGCACGCCGCCGGCGAACACGATCCACGCGGTGGTGTCGCTGGCGCCAGGCTTCGGCCGGACCGTCGCGTTCGGGATCGCGATTGAATGCCCGGAAGAGGCAGCCAACCGCTGGATTGCCGTCAGTGCAAGTGTGCCGAGTCGGATGCCGGTTCTTGGAATCGGGATGCTCGTGAGGACTGCCTGCTCGGCGCTGACTGCACGCCCCGCGTGGTAAACGCCCAGGCCGCCCGGCATAACGACGAGCAGCCGTCCGCGATACACGAGCGACAGCTCCTGGCCGAGGAACTCGGCGTAGCGCTGGGGCTGACCCCAGAGCGCTGTGATCGAACCGAGGTCCGCCGGGGAGGCGATCACCGCGACACGCACCGGATAGCCGCCGCGGGCGGCCGTCTGGGCAAGCTCGGCCAGCTGCGTCTGCCGGCTCGCTGGGATTCCGGCGTCCTGTGGCAGGAACAGAGACTGCTGGGCGAGCACGTCGCTCGCGGGGTCCCCATCCGCCAAGGCGGCTGGGGCGCCCCACGCCGCGGTGGCGGCGAGCAGGACGGCGGTTATCGCGGCTAGCCAGGCGGGCCGGGAGCATGAGCAGCGATCGCGGCTGGGAGTACAGTGCATCAGTTGCAATGAGTTGGGCGCGAGCGGCCAAGGCGCAGTGTACGGTCGGCCGTCGGCCGTTGGCCGTCGTGCTCGCCGCCGTCGCGGTGGCGGACTGGCAATCGGTCTCGGTGTTCCGCGCTGCCGGCGGCCGTATACGCCAGCGGGTCGGGCATCCACGCGGCAACTGCTGACTGCGCTCGGATCCCGCGCGCCAGCCCCCCGGTCTGCGCGAGCGTGTACGCCGCCGACCGGCCGGCGATTCACCACGCTCGTCCGCGCAGGTGACTGGCCAACGCCGCAAGCGAACCCGAGACCGCAGCACTGATCAGGGCTCCCCGTCGCGGCCGTGAACTCAGGCCGGCGACCAGAAGCATGGTCCCCGCGTGCAGCGCGTCGACCGTCGTGCCCCAGCGAGGCGGCCGGCCTGGACGTATGGCCATGAGCAACGCAGCCTCTGCGACGTGACGTCCCCCGAGTATGCGGGCGGTGGTCCGAACCGATCGCGCATCGGAGTGCCCAGCGAGGCGAAGCGCCCTTGTCGGCCACATCAGCATCAACACGCCCCACCCTGCATGGGCGCCGGAGAGGGACTTCTCGGCCAGCGACCAGCTCTCCGCTCCAGCGGGCTCTGGCTGCCTGTCGATCACGACCCGTGGCTTAGCGTTCCGCGACTGCGGTTTGCTTCGCCTCAACCGGGGGTGAGGCGGCCGGGGCGAGGAGGATGACCCGCTCTCCGGCCCGCAGCTTGGTGTCGTTGCGGACCGGAACGACCTCGCGCCCGTCGGTGACGGCGACGACGTGGCTTCCGGCCGGCCAGGCGATCTCGCCGACGGGCCGACCGAGCGCCGGGGACCGGGCCCCAATCGCAAGCTCGACGATCTTATAGCCGCGCAGCGGGGTGGTGGGCGTGTGGACGCGTGACTTCGGGTCCTCGACGGCAAAATCAGCGGCGATGGCACCCCGCTCGATCTCTGCTCTAGAGGAGCTCGCCGCCTTGGCAAGCGCCCGAAGCACGTTTTGGCGCGTGACCCACCCTTGCAGCTGGTGGCCGTCATGGGAGAGCACGGGCAACCCGGCGCGGCCGTACAGCGCGAGCTGTCGCAACGCCTGCTCGAGCGTCTCGTCGGGGAACAGCTCCTGCGGCTCGCGGATCTCGCTCACGGGACCGGCCAGCCGTCCCCACAGCTCGTCCGAAACCGCGACCCCGTCGGCCCCTGACTCGTCGCGTGAAAGAAGCCGGGCTTCGCCACCCAGCTGCGGGAGGGGTTGCATGACGTCAGCGACGGTCAGTGCTTGCAGCACATTGGTCGTTTGCGGTCGCTCGATGTCGATCCCGCGGCGCAGCAGCTTGGTGGTGTAGATGCTGCCGTAGCTGAGGTGTTTTGACAGCGCCGACGCGATCCCACATCCGAGCATGATCGGCAGCGTCAAACCGAAGTTGCCGGTCATCTCGGCCACGCTCGCGATCGCCGTCAGCGGCGCCTGTGCGGCTGCCGCGAAGACGCCGCCCATGGCCACGACGGCGTACATCGCCGGCGGCCCGACCGCCGAACCGAACAGGTGCTGCGCCGCGGTGCCGAATGCCATCCCCGCCATCGCGCCGATGAACAGCGATGGGGCGAACACGCCTCCCGAGCCTCCGATTGACAGCGTGAGGCTGGCGGCCAGGATCTTCCCGAGCATGAACACGACGATCAGCCAGACCACAACATGCCCGGCGATGACCTTGTTCATCACCGGATAACCCACGCCATACATCTGCGGCAGCGCGAGCAGCACCACGCCGAGCGCGACGCCGCCAACCGCCGGCCGGGCCCATTCCGGGCGGCCCTTCCAGAGGTCATCGGCGAGGTCTTCGAATCGGTACAGAAAGGTCTTGAATCCGATCCCGATCAGTCCGGCTGCGATTGCGAGCACGGCCACGAGCAGGTAGCTGGTGTCGTTTACCACCCCGAGGTCGTGGGGGATCTGGGTGAAGAACGGCGCCGAGCCGAAGAACGCCCGGCTGATCACGTCGCCCGTGACCGCCGCCAGACCGGTGGCGAACAGCGCGTCGAGCGAGAACTCGCGCAGGACGATCTCGAACCCGAAGAACAGCCCCGTCAGCGGTGCGTTGAACGTGGCCGCGATCCCCCCCGCGGCGCCGCAGGCGACGATGATCCGCAGCCGGTTCTCGGACATCAGCACGAGTTGGCCCAGCGTCGATGCCAAAGCCGAGCCGATCTGCACGATCGGCCCCTCGCGTCCGACCGAGCCGCCCGTGCCGATGCACATCGCGGAGGCAAGCGCCTTGACGATCGTCACCGGCGGGCGGATCCGCCCACCGTTTTCGGACACTGCGAGCATCACCTCAGGCACGCCGTGGCCGCGGGCCTCGCGCGCAAAGCGCTGAATCAGCGGCCCGTAGAGCAAACCGCCCACAACCGGAATCACCAGCAGGAACCAGAAACCGAGCCACGGCACGTGCAGACTTGCCGCGTGGCCCTGCTGCCCGAACTGGTTATGGCCGGTCGCAAGCCACGTGAACGCATAGATGAGCCAACGGAAGACCGCCGCACCCAACCCCGCGCCCGCGCCGACGACTAGCGCCATCACTGCGAGTCCAAGCCGTGCCCCTCCGAGCCAGCTCGCCGCTGCGCGCAGCACCGCCGAGCCGCCAGCCCGTCCTGCGACGGCGTCCGCCGATTCGTTCACGGGCGGTTCGGACAGTCGACCGTCAGCGTGTCGTGCCTGCGCCGCCGCAGCGCCGTTTCGCCCTTCCTTCTCCGGGTCGCTGTGATCCTCCTGGCCGAAGCTCATGTCAAACCTGCCTCGCCGTGGGCGGACGCCGTTTGGCGCACCGGGCCCGCTGCCGGCAGCAGGGTGCAGACGGGCGCGCCAATCGCGATGCACAGCCCACAGGCGAGGAGCAGCGCGTCGTGGAGGCTCGACGGAGTGGCACCGCCGGACAGCGCGAGCCCGCCGAGGCCAGCACCGATCGCGGCGCCGAACAGCCGCCCCCCCGACAGCACAGCCGAGGTGCGTCCGTGGGCCGCCGGCGGAGTCGCGTTCAGTGCAGCGCGCGAGACGGGCACGAACAGCATCCCCAGCCCGAGCCCGACCGGGATCAGCGCCGCGATCGCGACTGCGTCGTGCAGCGACACGCTCGGGAGTCCGAGCACCAGCAGCCCGGCCCCCGTGGCGAGGAACCCCGCCGTGGCGGGCAGGCGCTCGCCACGGCGGTCGGCGAGCCTGCCGGCGATCGGCGCCGCAACGCCGACGAGCAGCGCCGCCAGCACCAGCACGCTCGAGGCGGCCAGCGCGGAGTAGCCGACGGCGCGCTGCAAGTACTGCTCGGCGATATAGAACGATCCGATCATCACCGCGAACGTGAGCGCCGCGATGAACGCGGCCGCCAGCACCACCGTGTTGACGGCAGCTCGTCCGGGCTCGGCTGGCTGGTCATGCAGGACGCGGGGGACATGGACGACGATCGCGCTGGCCGCGAGCAGAGCGAGGGGAACCAGTGCCCACCAGTCCGCACGCCAGCCCAGCCAGACGGTCAGCAGTCCTCCGAGCAGCGGTCCGAGCAGGTTCGAGACTCCCGCGCTCGCGCCCCAGACCCCGAGCGCGCGGCCGCGGCGCTCTGGCGCAAACCCGCTCACCGCGCCCGCCAGCGCAGCCGGACTGACCAGCCCCGCGCCGGCGCCCTGCACCACCCGCGTCGCGGCAAGCGTGCCGATGCTCGAGCACAGAGCCCCTGCCGCCGCACCAAGCGCGAACAGGCCGAGTCCGACGAGCGCCAGGCGACGTGCCCCAAAGCGGTCGACGAGCATGCCACCAGGTAGCAGCATGACCGCGTACGCCGCGAAGTAGACACTCAGCACGACGGACGTCGATGCGCCGCTGACTCTCATGCTGTGCGCGACGGACGGCAGGGCGACGGTGATCAGGGTTCCGTCCAGTTGCAACAGCGCCGCCGCAGCGATGCAGGCCGCGAGTCGCCTCCAGGCAGCACGCGAACTTGCGTCGAACGATGGACGATCAGCGAAGCTTTGGCCCCACGTCGTGTCTGCCGTAGCGAGATTAGGTTGCGATGCGCTTCTCATCGCGACCCGCTGTCGCCAGGACCGGCCAGCCCACGCAGCAGGGCGTCAAGTCCGAGCTGGTAAGCACTGTCGGCCTCGAGCCGCGCCAGCTCCCGCGCTCGCCCGGCGAGGATCGGAAAATCGGCGGATGGCAGCGCCGCCAGTCGCCTTCGGCCCGCCGGTCGCGCCGCATCGACGGTGAAGCCGGTCGCCTCCGCCAGCGCATAGCCGCGCGCGTAGCTGACGGTCGCGCGGTAGATTCCAAGCGCTTGGGGCGGATCGAAGCCCCGCGCGACGAGCACGCCCACCAACCGCTCCACCGGTCGCAGTGACGCGGCGGTGTCGAGAGGCTGCAGGCCGAGGAGCTGGAACGTGGCGGGCTGCACAACCGCAATGTCGCGCAAGGTCGTCGCGAAGCGCCGGCACGCTTCCCGCCAATCGTCCCCCAGCTGAAGCGCGTGCAGCGGCTCCAGCAATCGATCGCCGATCGCCGTCAGCAGCTCGTCGCGACTGGCGAAGTGGTGGTAGATCGCCATCCCCTCCACGCCGAGCCTCGAACCCAGACGGCGCATGCTGAGCGCGCCCGGCCCTTCGCGCTCGATCAGCTCGATCGCGCCATCAAGGATCAGCTCCCGGTTTAGAGGTCGCTGGACCTGTCGGCGGGTGGTCGCGGAGGCGGCTGCTCGGGCCATTGTCAGCGGCGGCGGGACATTGTCAGCACTGACTTTACACTGTAAGGTCGGTGCTATGGAGCACACCCGGCTGGTGGCCCGATTATTGAATGAGGTGGCGGCCGCGCGGGCGGCGATCACGGCTAGCTATGTGCGTCTGTGGCGATCGGACGCAGGCTCGCCGGCAGATCCGAGCGATCTCGAGACGGGTCCTGAGCCGCGGAAGCCCGATGTTGGATCGCTGGCGACGAGCGCTCTCGCGATGTCGGCTAGCGCGACGGATCGCTGCTGCCGCTGGCCGTCGAGCAGGCGTGACAGGCAAGGCACGGATTCGGCGATCAACTCCGTCAGATCGCTGACGGGTTGCGCACGTCCTCTCCGCCGCTCGGGATCTTGTAAGCGGACGAGTCAGCGGTGACCTCAGCCATCGAGACCTATGGGTTGACGAAGTCCTTCGGTGCGACGCTCGCGGTCGACCGCCTCGAGTTGCGCGTGGAGTCCGGGCAGGTGTTCGGGTTCCTGGGCCCTAACGGGGCGGGCAAGACGACTACCATCCGGCTGCTGCTTGCGCTGCAGCAGCCGACCGCCGGCAGTGCTCGCGTAATCGGCTTGGACAGCGCTCGCGACGGCGTCGCGATCCACGCCCGGTGCGGATATTTGCCGGGCGAGTTCGAGCTGCATCCGCGGATGACGGGCCGCCGCGCGCTGGACTGGTTCGGCCGTGCCCGGGGTGGCGTGGATCGGCGGTTGCGCGACGGACTGGTGGAGCGGTTCGGCGCGGTCCTGGACCGCCAGGTCCACGAGCTCTCGAAGGGCAACCGCCAGAAGCTCGGGATCGTGCTCGCGTTCATGCACCGGCCCGAGCTGCTGATCCTGGACGAACCCACCTCCGGCCTGGACCCGCTGATGCAGAACGAGTTCCAGCACTTAGTCCGCGAGACCACCGCCGAGGGGCGCACTGTCTTTCTCTCATCCCACGAGCTGGACGAGGTGCAGCGCGTCGCCGACCGCGTCGCGATCATCCGTGCCGGGCGGCTGGTCGTCTCTGACACGGTCGATGGGCTGCGCCGACGGGCACCGCAGACAATCGAGCTACGGTTCGCCACCCCCGTCCCAGCGACCGTCTTCGACTCGCTCGACGGGGTGCACCGGGTCAGGGCAGAAGGTGACCGGATCACGCTGCAGACGACGGGCGAGCTGGCCGAGCTGCTGCGGGTGATCGCCGACCATGACCCGCTCGATGTCGTCGCGCGACACGCCGATCTCGACGAGCTGTTCCTCAGCTACTACCGCGAGAACGGGGCTGGCGATGACGGCTGAGATCGCCCGCTACGACCTCTACAACCGCCGCCGCTCGACGCTCTGGTTCGTGGCCGGGATGGCGCTGTACATGCTCGTGATCGTCGCGCTCTACCCAACGTTCAAGCACTCCAGCGAGCTCAACAAGCTCACCCAGGGAAACTCGCCGCTGGCCGCACTGTTCGGCGCGACCGGCACGCTCACATCACCAGCCGGCTGGATCGACGTCAACGCCTACGCGAACTTCCTGCCACTGATCATGCTGCTGCTCACGATCGGCTACGGCGCCGGCGCGATCGCCGGCCAGAACGAAGAAGGCACCCTCGGACTGCTCGTCGTGCTCCCGCTCGCCCGCCAGCGCATCCTCGCAGGCAAAACGGCGACGATGGTTATCCAAGCGCTGATCCTCGCTCTCACCGTCGCGGCATGCGTTTACGTCGGCCGCGCGTTCCAGGTGACTCTCGACCCGTGGCATGTCGCCACCGCCACCCTCGCCGTGCTCCTGCTCGCCATTGATCTCGGACTGATCGCGCTCGCGCTCGGTGCCGCGACCGGCAGCCGCGGAACCGCGATCGGCATCACCAGCGCGCTCGCCGCAGTCTTCTATCTGATTGGCACGCTTGCCCCTGTCGTGCACTGGATCCACCCGCTCCGCTACGCGTCGCTGTTCTACTGGGCCGTCGGCAACCAACAGCTCACCACCGGTGCCGGACCCGGATCATTCGCGGTGCTCCTCGCCGTCGCGATCGCCGCCGCGCTCGCCGCGAACGCCGCGTTCCAGCGGCTCGACGTGCGCTAGGCCCTACGGTCCGTAGGTTCGCGTGGTGAACCGCCGAGCGGAGGCGTGTTCTCGTGCCCGAGGGAGGTGCAGTACCACGTCAGGCCGCGGAATGGTTGGGGCGCTGACATACGCCGAACGAAGTAGAGCGGTCCGTGATTCACACGACGAGCAGGGCGTTGATGGTGCCGGCGTTCAAGATCGGTGGGTGGGTCCCGGTGAGCCGTGTCCGTTGCGCCGCGCGAGCGCTGCGCCGGCCCCGGCCGCCACTCCCATCCCAGCGAGCACGAGACCCCGGTGCTTGGAGAGCTCGTACTGAGGGCTGTGCGCATGCGCCTGGCCGTCGAACGGACCGTGCGCGCCGCGGTCCTCGTCGACCGGCTCGAACAGGTTGTCGTGACCGGCGGGGTCGAGATCGTGCTCGGTCTGCTGATTCTTGTAGCCGGTCTTGGCGAGAAAGCGGTCGAGCAGCCACGGCGCCGTGCGCTCGCCGATGATGTTCATCACGGTCGGGATCCCGACGTAGATCTGGCGGCGTTTGTGGTGAGCGGCGTGGTAAATCGCGTCGGCCGCGACCTCGGGCTGGTAGATCGGCGGTACCGGCATCGTCTGCTTGGGCAGCTTCGTGCGACCCCACGTGAACTGGGTGGTGTTCAGCCCCGGCAACTGGATCATCGACACCTGCACCTTGGACTTCTCATGCAGCAGCTCGGTGATGATGCTCTCCGTAAACCCCTTGCACGCGTGCTTTGCGCCGCAGTAGGGGGACTGCAGCGGGATCCCGCGGTACGACATCGCGGAACACACCTGCACGATCGACCCGCGATCGCGGGGCGCCATCCGCTTGAGCGCCGCCCGGGTCCCCCACACCATCCCGAGATACGTGACATGAGTGGCGCGGGCGAATTCGTCGGGTTCGATGTCGAGGAACTGTGCGTATACGGTGACCATCGCGCCGTTGACCCACGCGTCGATCTCGCCGAAAGCGTCCTCGACCGACGAGGCCGCCGCTTCGACCTGATCGTGCTCGGAGACGTCGACCGGCAGCACCAGCGCGCGTCCACCCGCCTCTTCTACCTCGCGCGCAGCGGCCTCAAGTCCGTTGCGCCCGCGCGCCAACAGCGCCACCTTCGCTCCGTCCGCAGCGAACCTTCTCGCAGCCGCACGCCCCACGCCGCCGGATGCGCCGGTGATCACAACGACCTCTTCTCGCTTAGCCATATCCACTCCTGTTCTTGCCGGAATCCGCATCTCGGCTACCCCGCGGGCGAGCCGGCCAGCGTTCGATTGTCGTTCTGCGAACGTTGTCAGGCGAGGCGTTGTCACCGCGGTCTGGACGGGCCCGCCGGGCCCCACGGACCGGTGCTCCTGCCGAAGCCGGGAGGCTGACTCCAGGTGATCCTCCCTGGCCGCCACAGCGGCAGTGGGGGGGCCGACCCATTGAACGGAACGGTGCAGGTTCGGCAGCGACCCGTGTACGTCGTTCGACAGCGTGTGAATCACAGCGACTGCGTACTTGGCGGCAGCCTCCGGCCCCTCCTGCGGACGTGGGGGCGGCGGCGTCTTAGCCGGGCCGTCATCGACCGTCGCGGGGCGCGATTCCGGATCTCAGTAGCCCAACCGACCGGGAGCTCGGCTCGGGCGAGCTCCTTCCGTACATCCCGGATGTTCCAACTGCCTTGGTGGTTTACGCGTACCGACCTTGGCGACGCTCGTCCTGGCGCGTTGCTCTGAGCGATCCCTCCTGAATTTCGCGACCTACAGCAAGGGTGGCTCACCGTTACCTCTGTGAGAGACACCGGCTAACGGCCAGTGCTGACATGCTCGCCGCGGTGCCTGGCGGCGCTAACCCCCAGCTGGATCGCGGCCGCCACCAAGAAGACGACGGTTGCCGAAAAGGAGCCCAGTGGCCAGGCGATCCAGCTGTCGATTTGCGCCAGGAGCGCCACGCTGCCGACCGATGCGCCGACCGCAACCCAATTGAGCATTCCCGCCAGAACCCGATCCTTCCCGCGCTCGATCGTACGGGTATTGCCCAGCGGCCCGCGCGCGAGCAGGCCCAGGAACCCGAATCCCAGCAGTGCCCCCGCAATGAAGAGGAACACCTCCCCCACAGATGGCGGTCCATGTGATCGCATCAGGACCGCTCCTGAACTCCATATGGTGATCGTGTATCCATACGGGGCCGCGCTAGCAGAAACAATCGTCCACAGCCCCGACCTGAAAGTCTTCATGAGTTGCTCGGATATGGCTAGTCGGTCGGGCGTCACAGTGTTCGGGCGACTCAGAGGACGTCGTCGAGGCCGGCATCTCTGCTTCTACCCATGCCACCCGCCTTGCGCGAGGTTCAGCCGACGATCGGGCGAGATGCGTTTGTTTGCTGACGGATCCTCGAACGCTCTTGCTGCGCTTATGGCAGCCAGGCAAAGGTCAGCTGCTAGATGTCATGCAACTACGTCCGCTCGCACGCGACGAAACTCCCGAGCGCTAAGTCGTAGTGGCTCGACTGCTCAACTCGCGAGAGTGTCGCAGTCACGCAGAGGAACTTCTGCACTCGGTCGTCGCGAAGGCGTTAGTGAGAGAGGACGGGCGAGTTCCCTGGGACGTGTAGGCGTTGCGAGTCGAACTCGGCGGACCATGCGGTGTGGCGGCTCAGGCAGGGTGAACGGACGACGGCTCAGACGTGGAAAGAGCCGGTTTGCGGCCTGGTCGGGCAACGGGCTTGACGGGCGCAAAGACGTTGAGCTTGAGCCAATGTGGGAAGGCGCGGCGCAATTCGGGATGTCCAGCGAGTCTGAGGTTTCCCGAGCGCAGCGCGGATGCCCAGGTTGTGTTTCCCATCCAGATGTTGGTGAGGGTTCGCACGTCGCTGCTCAGGTGCAGGTCGGTGTCGCCGCCGGGGTGAGTGAGGCACACTTCGGAGCCGTCAGGAGTCACGATCAGCCAGTAGGCGCGGTACTCGGCAGGCGCGTCGGGGAAGTGCAGCTCGATGACGGTGCGCCTCGGGACCTCGTCGAGTTGGAGATTTCGGTGGATGTCCCAGACGAGCAGCCGTGGGTCGAGATCCTGCTCGCGATAATCAGTGGGCAGCCAGCGTCGGCCCCATACCCCTAGCTGTTCGACCACCGGGCGCAGTTCCTCACCGGCCGGCGTGAGGAGGTACCGCAGCCCATTCTCGTCCTCACGCCGCTCGACGATGCCGGCGATCATGAGCTCATCCAGGCGGCGGGACAGGACGCTGGCGGTGATGCTGGGCATTCCCCGCCGAAGGTCATTGAAGCGCGTGCTGCCTGCCAGCAGCTCGCGCACGATCAAGGGGGTCCAACGGCGTGCGAAGATCTCCGCCGCCAGCGAGACAGGGCAGAACTGGCCGTACGTCTCCACGGACGCAGCGTACCTCCTGTTGAGCTCTCGGTAGCAAATTGCTACTTGAGCTTGATCGTGGCCGGAGCGACGCTCCAGCGATGAGCGTTTCTCCCAATCAGACGGTCCCGTCGCCGGCAGAGGTGTGGTCGAGCGGCGACTACGCCGAGGTTTGCCGGCGGATGATCCCCGACCTCGGCGCGCGCCTCGTCAAGATCGCAGAAGTCAACGCGGGACACGATCTCCTCGACGTAGCGACCGGAACCGGCAACGCCGCTCTGCCCGCCGCAGAGGCCGGAGCGAGCGTCACAGCACTGGACATCACGGCGACCCTGCTGCAGATCGCCGAGCAGCACGCGACCGCGGCCGGCCTGGATATCACGTGGGTGAATGGTGACGCCCGCACGCTGCCGTTCCCAGAGGAGAGCTTCGATCGCGTCCTCTCGTGTGTGGGGGTCCAGTTCTGCGCAGACCACCACACCGCAGCGTCGGAGCTCGTGCGCGTCTGCCGGCCTGGCGGACGCATCGCACTGATCGCATGGACCGCGGAGGGCTTCCTCGGCAGAGTTCTGGTCGCCGTTTCGCAGGCCACCGGCAGGGGAGCTCAACCGGCACCGCTTGAATGGGGCTCCGAAGAGGGCGTCGCGGGTCTGTTTGCAGAGCGCGCGGCGGACATCCAAGTTGATCGTGACCATGTCGCCATGCCGGCCAAATCGGCCAGTGCCTGGGTCGACTACATGGCCACCGCCTACGGACCGATGGCCAGGGCACGGGTCGCGCTCGAGGCAAGGTCCGCCTGGCAGCCGCTGCGCGAACAGCTGATCCAGATCGCGAACACACACGACGTTGGCGACGCTGGCACGTTCGCGGCCCACGCCGAGTACCTGAGCGCCGTCATCCACCCAGCTAAGTCAAGGAGAACCCGGAGATGAAGCGGCTGAAGGACCGCGTCACCTACGCCAACGTCCTCTCGACGATCTGCCTGTTCGCCGTCCTCGGCGGCAGCGCCTTCGCGGCCGTCAGCATCACGCTGCCGAAGAACAGTGTCGGCTCCGCACAGATCAAGACGGGCGCAGTGCGCTCGCGCCAGGTCAAAGACGGCTCACTCCTGGCCAAGGACTTCAAGGCCGGCCAGCTGCCGGCGGGGCCACGCGGTTCCCAGGGTCCTCAAGGCCCACAGGGCCTGCCAGGTCCTCAGGGATCGCAGGGTCCAGTCGGTCCGAGCGAGGCGGTCCACGCGACCGCCGCCACCGGCCCGGCCGACATCGCCGTGTCGCCCGGCTACACGAAAGTGCTCCAACTCGTCCTCACGAACGGGAGCTACGTGCTGGACGGTAAGGTCGTTGCGTCGAATCAATCCACGACGACGGCAAGCTACGTGCGCTGCATCTTGGTCTCCGACACGGACGAGCTCGCCGACAGCTATCCGATCTTCCTACCGCCCGGAGGCATGGAGGCGATCCCACTTCAGGGCGTGCGGATCGTCGCCGGCTCAAGTTCGACGGAGGCCCTGGAATGCCGCAAGGACGCCAACGTCACGGTCGCTATCGGAGAGGACCCCCAGCTCACCGCGATCAAGGTGGGCGCCGCGGTCTCGTAGCCGCCCCGAGAGCTACGGTCGTGATTTACGGGTCTCTACCAGCGGACCTGTGAACGCGATGTGAAAACCTGTTGGGGTGGACTGGTCGATCACCCACGCGCTCAACAACTTCTTCTGGCACCACGATGCGCTCGAGGACCCGCTGCTGACCTATGTGCAAGCGGCCGAGGGCCTGTTTCTCGGGATGCTCGTGCTCACCTGCCTGCTCGCCCGCCATGATCGCTGGGCCGGCGTTAGGCGAGCGGCGGTCGCGGCGGGGCTGAGCGCCGGCCTCGGGCTGCTGGTCGCCAAGCTGATCACCGAGATATACGACCGTCCGAGGCCCTTCGTGGCGCACCCGGGCTCCGTGCATCTGTTCGCCCCCCATGTGCCAGATGCGAGCTTCCCCAGCGACCACGCCACCGCCGCGTTTGCGATTGCGGCTGCGATCCTGCTGCGCAGCAAGCCGCGATGGGGTGCGATCACGCTGGCGTTCGCGCTGATCCTGCTGGTCGGCCGGGTCGCGCTCGGCTACCACTACCCGACCGACGTGCTCGGCGGCGCGATGATCGGCACGCTCGCCGCCGTGGTCCTGGCCTGGCCGCCGATCGGCCGCCTGGTCGACGGGCTCTCGGACACGGTCGGGGGGTACTGGGACCGGGCCTCCGACGCGGCCCTGCGGCGCCTCCTGCCACGGGCCGTCGGACGCCAGCCGTAGCCGGTTCATCGAATCGGCAGCGACGCCCGGAACGCGGCATCAGCCTGCGCGCGGGTCAGGAAGTGGTTCGAGACAAGTTGATCGAGCACGTGCCGCTGGCGCTGCTTAGCACGCGCGAGGTGCAGGAGCGGGTCATACGCCGACGGCGCCTGCGGCAACCCCGCTAGCATGGCCGCCTCCGCCCAGTCGAGCCGGCCGGGCGAGCTGTGGAAATAGCCGCGGGCGGCCGCCACATATCCCCAGAACCCGTGCCCGTAATAGACCACGTTGAGCTACATGTTGAGGAGCTCGGCCTTACTGTAGGTGAGCGACAGCTTGACCCCTAACCCAATCTCATCAAGCGTCGCGCCCAGACTGCCGCCATCACCGTAGAGCTGCTTGGCGAGCTGCTGGGGGATCGTGCTTCCACCCGGATCCCTACTCGCCTGCAGGGCAGCCAGGGCTGCGCGGCCCGCCCCATCGAGGATCTCTACCACGAAGTTGGAATAGAAATGCTCATCCTCGACGGAAGTGCGGAGCGCGGTCGGCTCGAGTACAACGACGCACAGGTATCGACGGGGACCGAGGACTGCTACCCGAGTCGTGGCGAGTCGCCGGGACGGTGGCGTGGCGCGGCGCTAGTTGACAGGGCAGCCTAGTTTCTCGAACTCCTGCCTGTTCTTGTAATAGGTGCCCGCCGGTAGGTAGCCGCCCAGCACTCGGTGCTCGTCCCCCGGCGCCACGGTGTTCTGGATTGCGTGGCGGAACGACGGTGAGGGGAGCATGTTGCGAAGTTGCATCCATCCGAAGTCGTGGTCCTTGCCACCGTCGCCTGCGGGGGACCAGGCCAGCCAGGCCACCCCGCATTTGGCAGTTGCATTGCTCGGCCTATCCTGCGGCCGGCTCGTCACCACGACGTACTGGCGATGGCTATGGAGGGGGATCTGCTCGTCGTAGACGCAGTCCATCACCTTGGTGGTCAGCACCGACTCATTCATGCAGAAGGACAGGTAGCGCAATTGCGTGCCCTGCTTCAGGTACGTCTCGCCGCCGAAAGTGTCGGGGAAGGTGGGCATCGTGCCGCGGAACGCGACGATCTTGCCGAGCTTGCGGTTGACCGCAGCGCGTGCGTACTGGTTGTCGATATTGGGGAAGAAGCCAGACTGGCCCGACTTGGTCGGCGTCCCGATATCCGGGTGATAGTTCGGCCCGTCGTACAATGCGAGCAGGTACGCGCGGTTGTACTGCACCCGCCAAACAGGAGTCTTCTTCGCGGGGAACCACGGCTGCACGCCTGGCTGGTAGCGCAGCATGTCGTACTGCGACTCGGGCACCAGCAACGCCGAGAGATCGACCGCGTTCAGTCGCTTCTCCTGCGAGGTGAGCGTGTCACATGCCCGCTTACCTGTCTGCACGGTGCCGTTGGCAAGCCGCAACACCGGCTTTGGCAGCGGGACCCCGCCGCGCAGACCCGTCCCCTTGTCCGGGATGTAGACGCGCCACAGGAGGATATGCAGCCCGGTCGTATCGCCAACGGGCTTGGTGTAAAGGTAGTTCCGGGCGGGCTCGCCGCTGCGTTGATCGGGGCTGAGAGGCTTCGCGGGCGAGGAGTCGAGCATGGTGATGGTGAACGAGCGCTGCTTGACGTCGCGCTGCACGCCGGCCCGGAACGGATTGCGCGAACCGGAGTCCGGGTTGATCTGGTAATCGACCAGCGCATCGGTGACGACACCGACCGCGTTGTAGGACTCGACCGACGCGTACCGAGCCCGCGGGTATTCGCCTTTCAGCTCAAGTGTCGCACCGGCGGGCACCGTATAGACCGCCGCCCAGTAGTTGGCCCCGGCATCCGGGTACGCGATGTTGAGCGTCCCCCCGTTGATCACCCCCACGGCCCAGAAGCAGGTGGAGTCCTTGCCGCCATACAGGTTCGGGATTGTGTACGCCGCGGCGCCGGCCACCGACGCGACAAGCAGCACTACCCCTGCTAGTACGAGCCGTGAGCGCGTGACGATCCGCAAGTTTTCCTGCTCACTTGGACGACGCGGGCCTGTGGCAGCCGAGCTTCTCGAACGCCCTGGTCGTCGTGTACGTGGAATGCGGGAAGTACCGCCCCATTACCTTCGCCTCGGTCCCGGGTGTCTTTACTTTCTGCGGCGCCTGGGCCCAGCTCGGATTCGCGGCCATGAACCTCATGTACAAGATGTCGATCCAGTTGCGTGCTGCGGGGTCGGGATAGTCCTCCCCGTCGCCAAAGGTGAGCCACTGGTAGCCGCAGGCCGTGGTTGCGTTGCGTGGCCGGTCGGCGGGCCTGCTGATGACGATCGTGTACCTGCGGTCGGCTCGGAGCGGTACCTCCTGGTCATAAACGCACCCATACCCGAAGCCGGACACGGGCGAGGAGCCGGTGCACAGCGACCAGTACCGGAGCTGGTACGGCCGCGTCGGCCAGGACAGGCTCGCCGGCAGGGTCGTGGGAAACGTCGGCATCTTCCCGGTGACGGTGACGACCGGGCTGTACTTCAGGCTGATGAACGCCGCCAGATAGCGGGTGTCCGGATTGGACTGGAACCCGCCCGTGTCGGTCGGCGGATACATTTTCGCTCGCTCGACTGGGTTTGAGACGAATTGGCCCGCTACGCTGTACGCGGCGTTCCAGAAGCGCTCCCAGTGCACCGGGTTCCTCGCGGGGGCATTGACCGGATCCGACGAGGACGCGACGAGCTGCTTCCAGACCGCTGCCGGGAAGGTACTCTTGGTCGGGGTCTTGATGGGGTGAAGAGCGGCGCAGGCGGCCGCCCCGTGGAGTTTCTGTCCGTCGGCCAGATTCAGCGTCAGCTTCGGCAGGCCCACTCCGCCGGTGCCATCCTTGCCCTTGTCGGCGAGGTAGTTGCGCATGGCCATGCCGATCCGGATCGACGGATCCGTGTACCCGGTGTAGATCGTGTTTCGCGTCCGCACTCGCGGGACGGGGCCGGAGACGACATGAAGCGTGTAGTTGCGCGGCCTTCCTGTGTATCGCTTAGCGCCCGGCAGGAACGAACTGACCGACCCCGGATCGGGCTTGATGTTGACATCCCGCAGGTGATCGCCCGGCCCGATCGCATTGAGCGCGATCGCGTTGCTCGTCAGAGCCTTCCAGATGGTGTAGGAGAAGTAGCGCTCGTACGGGTACTTACCCTCTAGGGTGAGGCTCGCACCCGCCGGCAGCAGAAACTGTGCGTTGAAGTATGTGGACCCGACGTCCGGGTACTGGTTAGGAATCTGGATTGGCTGGACATTGGGCATGTTCTCGTAGTCCACGCCCTTGGGGCCGCCCCAGAAGCAATCGTGGTTGTAGCGGTCGTTGGTTAGCACCGCGAGCCGGTGGGGGAGATAAGTCGTGCCCGGCAGAGATGTCGTACCAGCCAGCGTCGGACCCGCGATCAGCGCGATGACGGCACCGGCCGCAATCGAGCCCGCCGCCACTCGGTAGGCGATCGATCGGACAGGAATGTTCATGCGGTGCGCCCCTTCTCGTCTCGTGGATCGGTCCAGGTCCTTCGCCGTTTGACGCTCCCAGGCTTTAGTTCCTTCAGCGTGTGGGGACACTAATCGCTTATTGCCGGGAAGTCAAGTTGACCAGGCGGCAATAGTGTTATTCTTTCCTACCCATGTCCGCGGCTCGCGCACCCAAGCGCAAGGAGGCACACCTCCCCCGGCGGATGCAATGGCAAGCACGCCACGAGCAGCTGACCGCGGTGGCGATGCCCCTCGTCGCGGACCAGGGATTCGCCGACTTCTCGTTGGAGGAGGTGACCTCGCGCGCCGGCGTCACTCGCAAGCTGCTCTACCACTACTTCCCGCGCGGGCGCACGGACGTCGTGCTCGCAGTCGTCAAGCGAGCTGGCCACCAGCTCACCGATGGTTGGAACGTTGACGAAACGCTCCCGCTGCCAGAGCGCCAAGCGGCCAACATGGCGCACCTCGCCTCGCACGCGATGCGCCAGACCGACGCGTGGCGGGTCTACCGCCTCGCGCGCACAGCGAACGATCCCGAGATACGCACGATAGTCGACGACTTCGTCGCAATCGTGATATCGAGCACCGCGCTCAACCACCTCGGCACGCCTGAACCGCCTCCACTGCCACGCCTCGCGATACGCGCCTTCTTCGCCTTTTTCGAAAGTGCGCTCGACGACAGCCGTGCCACCGACGCTCCGCTCGGGCAAGTCACCCAGCTTCTCAGCGACACCCTTCGCGCCACGGTTCACGCCTCGGTCGCCGCCTCACGCCAAGACCCATCCAACGTCACCAGCGATCCTGAAACCTGGACTTCGCGCAGAAATACCCGCCGCGGTGCCAGTCGGCAGCGATAGCGGAGCTCCTGGCCCGGGACGACGGCACAGGAACGACTCCACTCCGTTTGGCGCGGCGCAACCGTCTTCGCGTCGGCGATCAGTCCCACAACGCGGGGACATCCAACTCCTCAGTGATCGCGTTCGTACCAACAGGGTGTTGAATGCGTAGGACCGCCTTGGCGAGTCAAGTCGGATTTCGTGGTGTGATGGGTTGAGCTCGCCGGCGATGCCTGGACCGGCCACTTCGGAAGCTGAAGTCACGAACATCTCCAAGCACGGCTTCTGGCTGCTCATCGACGGTGGCGAGTTGTTCCTGCCGTTCGAGGAGTTCCCGTGGTTCAAACAAGCTTCGGTCGAGGCGATCCTGCACGTCAACCGACCGACGCCCGGACACCTCTACTGGCCCGACCTCGACGTCGATCTATCACTCGAATCGATCCTTCGTCCGGAGCGCTACCCGCTCAAGTCGAGGGGCTGATCGCGCTCGAGCGACGATTGCATGCGTGCCGTTGCAATAGCGCGGGCCGAGTGGGCACGAGAGCAAAAGCAGCCGTGCCGCGGCTAGGCCGCGCACGCTTGGACCCGGGCAATTGCCACAGCGCTCAGGGCGCTTGCTCGCCGGCGCGAGTTAGGCGGTCAGCAAGCGCCGTCGCGACCGCACGACGTCGGCCCCGCACCTGGGTTCATGCCAAAGCGCAACTCCGCCGCTGATCGCTTCAGCGACCGGACCACGGACGGCGCCGCGCGTCTCGAGATTGGGCGAGGAGCGGGTCGAGCGCCGCTCTGGTTGCGTAGACCTCCTTTTCCGACGGCACAGGCAGTGCTCAGCCCGAGCGCTCTCAGCTCTGGGAGAAGCGGTCGCCCAGCTCGGTGCGTTGGGCGATCACGTGTCGGCCATCCCGGTGGGTCGCGTTGAGGCCAGCGTCACGCAGCACCGCGATGTGCTGGGAGACCGCGCTCGGAGTCACCTCGAGGGCCTGGGCGAGATCGCCGCCGGTTTGTGGTGCCTGGAGGGCGTGAAGGATCGCTGCGCGTGTGGGCCCGATCAGTCGCCTCAGCGCGTCGGGCGCGGGTTCCCGGGTCGGCTCCCACGCGGTCGCGGTGCCGCGTGCGGTGTAGATGAGCGTTGGCTGCCACGGCGGGTCGCTGACAACGTAGATGCCCGGCCACGCGAACACCGATGGGACGAGCAGCAGCCCGCGCTCGTCGAGCGCGACCGGCGCCTCGTAGGCGATCCCCAGGTCAAGCCGCCCGCCCTCGTGCCAGCGCTCAGACGGGTGAAGCTCGCAGAACAGCGCTCGCGCGCCGCCAGCTGTCAGGCATCGCGAGCGGTAGGAGATGTCGGCCTGAGGCAGCGCACGGATCCGCGGCCAATGCTCCTCCAGGGCGGCGTCGAACCACGTTCGTAGCTGTGCGACGACCGTCTGCAAGCCGGCGGCCGGGTCGGCCAGCAGTCCCGCGACCACCGGCGGCGGGTCCGATCCGAACCGCTCCGCGATCTCGGCGCAGACGCGCGCTCTGAAGGTGTCGTGGCGACGCGCGCCAGCTCGGCGTCCAGGTCGGGCAGCGGGCTGTCCGGCGGCGGCGAGATGAAGTCCGGCGAGTACCCATTGGCGGGGACAAGCGCGCGCAGCAGACCGGGCTCGAGCCGAGCGGCACGCTCAGCGACCTCCCGGTACCACGGCAGGTGCATCGTGTGTCCGGTCGGGTCATCGAGCACGCGCAGACTGGCCATGGCCTCCTGCAATGCCGAGCACGCGAAGCGAGTCGCGGCGAGTTCGTCGGGTCCGAGATCGAGGCGAAGCACTGTTAGCTCAGGCTTCACCGTATGCGAGGAGCAGGCCATTGCCGGACCCTGGTGCGATGCGCCGCTATCTCGCCCTCGCGCGGCTGGCAAACGGGCCGCGGCTACTCGCCGGCTCGTTGCTCGTCGCGCCCGGCCAAGCGGCCATCGATCTCGTGATCCTGCTCGCGCTGCGTCACGCCACCGGCTCGTTCGCGCCCGGCGGTGTCGCCGTCGCGGCGGGCACGATCACCTTTTCGGTTTCGACCGTCGTCCAGGGGCGGCTGATTGACCGCTTCGGGATCCGCCGGGTGCTCAGACCGACGGCGCTTGCATTGGCGACGGCGACAGCCGCGCTCGTCGCCGCCGTCGCGCTCGGCGCCGCGCCGGCGCTGCTCATCGGTCTCAGCGCCGTGCTCGGCCTCAGTCAGCCTGCGACCGGCTCGGCCGCCCGCACCGCGTGGATGACGGCCGCAACCGACGCAGACACCCGGCTCACCGCCTTCAGCTATTGCTCGGTGACACAGGACGTCGGCTTCGTCGCCGGCCCCGCGCTCTTCGGCCTCCCCGCGACAGCGGCGACACCGTCGATCTCGCTGGCCTGCTGTGGCGCCCTGATCGCCACCGGCGCGCTCGCGATCAGCTCGGCCACCGCGACCCGGAGCTCGGCCAGCCGAGTGGTAACCCGCGCGCACCCGAGGCCTGCGGCGTTCGGTGCCGCCGCTGGCGGCCGTCATGGTGGCCGTCGGCGCTGCCCTTGGCGCCGTCGACGTCTCTGCGCCGGCCTTGTCGACCCAGCACGGCCACCAGCCCTTGCCGCCGTGCTGGTCGCCGCATGCTCGTTCGGCAGCCTGCTCGGCGGGCTGGCCTACGGGGCGCGATCCTGGAACGCCCCAACGACCCACCGGCTGCTCGCCTGCGCGGCGGCGTTCGCCGCAACGCTCGTGCTCCCAGCGCTCGCACCGACCCCCGCCGCGGCCGCTGCCGCCCTGCTGATCGCCGGCGCGCCAATGGGCGCGACGCTCACCACCGCCTATCTCCTCGCCAGCGACTTCGTTCCCGAAGACCGCACGATCGACCGCCCACGTCCCGGGGTCACGCTTTTGCCCCCGACGGGATCCGGCAGCGGAGGAGACCGACGTCACGCGCGCCCCGCTTTGCGTTCAACGAGAAGCCGAAGCCTTGGCGGCGAAAACGTCCGGAGTCTCGAATTGCGCGGTCAGCAGGGCTGGTGGCGAGTTCGTTGCCGGCGCGGCCGTATCGATCGCGCTCGTGGCGAATCCGAGGGAAGGCGCCGGTTGCCGCGAGACACCTGTATTGGCGTCGCTGCGGTACTCCATCCGGACGCCGTCGACGCAATCGCAGCCGTTTCGTAGCGCAAGCCTGATGGGGTTTGACTTGACGTCTGGAGGCTCCTCGTCTCGCGGCTTGCAAATGCGAGCCGAGCGCTCGTGCGGACGTTTGGTCCTGGTGCGAAGCGGAGTGACGTCGCCGCCCGGGGACTCGTTCGGTGGGGTGTTGTGCGGTCCTGTCCGGGGCTCGCCACGCCCGGGTGTCCGTCGAATGCGAGAGGTGGCCCGTCCGTGATTAGGTGTTCGTGATCGCTGGGCGCGTGGCGTTCAGGTGCAGCAGTCCTCGGGGCAGGCGTCGCTGTGCTCGCCTGGCATTGATGTGCTGGCGCAGCACCCATCGCCGCGCCAGGTCTGGCGGCCTTCGTTGATGGCGAGCGCGGCGATGCCGAGCGCGACGGCGGGGTCGGCCCACCATAGGCCGAAGGCGGCGTTGAGCGCGAGGCCGGTGAGGACACCGGCGGCGAGGTAGGCGCAGAGCATGTTTTGGGTGCCCTCGCCGGCGGTCGCCTTCGAGCCGAGGCGGTGGCCGATGCGGTGTTTGGCTTGGCCGAGTAGCGGCATGAGGATGATGCTTGAGATCGAGAGGCCGATTCCGAGCCAGCTGGTGCGTGGATGGTCGCCGTTTGCGAGCGTGCGGATGGCGTCCTGGGCGATGTAGGGGGCGAGCAGGAAGAATGTGATCGCGACGAGCCGCTGTGCGCGGTGCTCTGCTTGCTCGGAGAGTCGGCGGGTGCCGGTGAAGCGCCAGATGACGATGATCGAGGCGAGCGCCTCGATCGCGGAGTCCAGGCCGAAGCCGAGCAGGGCGACGGAGCTGGCGAGGAGCGCCGCGGTGATTCCGATCGCGCCTTCGGCCGTCATGTAGGCGAGGCTGAGCCAGGAAAGCGCCTTCGCGCACCGGATCAGCCTGTCGCGCTCGGCCGGCTCAAGCACGGTCGGCGGCTGCGACGCGGTCGGGAGAGCGGTGATCACGGCAAGCTCGAGCGGCTGGCTGCTCACTGCTTGACCTCGGCAGGCTCGAGGTGTGCGTCGAGTAGGCGCGTGCCGAGCTCGGTGAGCGCGTAGAAGACAATCTTGTGGTCGCGCCGCGAGCTCGCCAGGCCGGCGGCGCGCAGCGTGCGCAGGTGGTGACCGACTAGGTTCTCCGCGCGGCCGGTGATCCACGCCAGGTCACAGACGCACATCTCCCCGCCTTCGCGCAACGCCACGGCGATCGTCAATCGCGTGGGGTCACTCAGTCCCTTGCGCTTGACCGGCGGCGTTGGCGATCACCGTCGCGTTCGAGGTCCGGCGGATGGCCTCGGCGAGCGGGAGGTCGAGGCAAAGCAGGTCGCAGCGGCCATCGGGCATGCGCTCATCCTAACGCGCGTTGCGCTAAGCGGTTCGGCCGTTGACGAGCGGGCCCGTGTGAGCGTCGAAGGTTGATCGAGATCCGCGGACGGCAGTTTCGGTGACTTGACAGGCATTGTTAGGCATGCCATATTCTCACACTCATGTCGGCACAACAATTACTTTCGGCATCGGTCCAGGACTATGCGAAGGCGGTGTACGCGCTCGAGACTCGCGGCGGCTCGCCGGTGTCGACCAACGATCTCGCCGCGCGGCTCGGGGTGACGCCCGCGTCGGTGTCGGGGATGGTGCGCAAGCTGACCGAGGTCGGGATCGTCGAGCACGAGCCCTATCACGGGGTGCGGCTGACCGACCAGGGCCGGCGGGTGGCCTTGGAGGTGTTGCGCCATCACCGCCTGCTCGAGCTGTTCCTCTCGCAGGAGCTCGGGATGTCCTGGGATCGCGTGCATGCCGAGGCCGAGGTGCTCGAGCACGTGCTCTCCGAAGAGCTCGAGCAGCTGATCGCTGCCCGCCTGGGGAACCCGGCGGTCGACCCGCACGGCGATCCGATCCCGACGCCCGAGTTCGAGATCGACGAACGCCCGACATCCAGCCTCGACGAGCTGGCGGTCGGTGCCGCGGGACGCTTCGTGCGCGTGTCTGACTCCGACCCGGAGATGCTGCGCTACCTCGCCGATCACGGGATCACGCTGGACGCCCGTCTCGAGGTCGTCGATCGTCAGCCGTTCGGTGGGCCGCTGTTCGTGCGCTTCGGCGAGCGCGAGCATCCGATCGGCGGCCAGCTCGCACGCGCGATGCGGATCGAAACCGAGGGGGACGAGCAGTGACCCCGCCGCCGGGCCCGCCGGTTCCCGCACTCGAGGGCGCCGCCGCCAGCCAGACGCTGCCGCTGGGCGAGGTACTCGAGGAGAGCGCACTCGAGCGCCTCCTCGCGCGCGGCAGAGTACGCGCGACGCTGACGATGCTCGGCCCCGCGTTCGTCGCCTCGATCGCGTACGTCGACCCTGGCAACTTCGCGACCAACATCGCGGGCGGCGCGCAGTTCGGCTACCTGCTCTTGTGGGTCGTGCTCGCCGCGAACCTAATGGCGATGCTGATCCAGTACCTCTCGGCCAAGCTCGGGATCGTCACCGACCACAACCTCCCAGAGGTCGTGCGCGAGCGCTTCCCGCGCGCGATCACCTGGGGCATGTGGATCCAGGCCGAGCTGATGGCGATGTCGACCGACATCGCCGAGTTCCTCGGCGCCGCGCTCGGACTGAACCTGCTATTCGGCGTTCCGCTGCTCCCCGCCGGCCTGATCACCGGCGTGATCGCATTCGCGATCCTCGAGCTGCAGACCCACGGGTTTCGCCGCTTCGAGCTCGCGATCACCGCGCTGCTCGGCATCATCTTCGCCGGCTTCCTCTACGAAACGCTGAAGATCGGACCCTCCGCCCACGGCTCGCTCAAAGGACTGCTACCAGGCCTCAGCGGCACCAGCTCGCTGTACCTCGCGGTCGGGATCATCGGCGCGACCGTGATGCCACACGCGATCTATTTGCACTCCGCTCTGACCCAACGCCGGATGCCATGCCGCGACGACAAAGAGCGCAGCCGCGTGCTGCGCTTCGAACGACTCGACGTGATCATCGCGCTCGGGCTCGCCGGGCTCGTGAACATGGCGATGCTCGCCGTCGCCGCCAAGCTGTTCCACACCCCGGCCCTCTCCGGGTTGAGCACGATCCAGGACGCCCACACCCAGTTCGGCCACCTCGTCGGCGGCACCGCCGCGCTCGCGTTCGCAGTCGCGCTGCTCGCCTCCGGCGCCTCCTCCTCCAGCGTCGGCACCTACGCCGGGCAAGTCGTGATGGCCGGCTTCATCAACATCCGCATCGGGGTCCTCGTGCGCCGCGCGATCACGATGATCCCGGCGATCGCCGTCCTCGCCGCCGGCATTAACCCCACAGTCGCGCTCGTCCTCAGCCAAGTCGTGCTCTCGTTCGGGATCCCGTTCGCGCTCATACCACTGGTGATGCTCACCAGCCGCCGCGACGTCATGGGCGTCCACGTCAACCGCCGCGCCACTACGACCATCGCCTGGGGCTGCGCCGCCATCATCAGCGCCCTCAACGTCTTCCTGCTCTACCAACAGTTCTTCATGAACTGAGGCAGCACGAGGCAGCACGCCCAGGGACCGCCCCGCCGCGAGACCGGGAACGCACCCGAGACACGAACCCGATCCGCCCGCTGAGACAGGCACAGACCGAGGGGCTCGCTGAGCGACAGACGGCTCCGCAAGGGGCGGACTGCCCACAAGAACGAGGCCTGCTCCCCGAACATTTGCCAGCTCGGTGCATACTTCTCGCTGCGGTCACCCTCATTCGCTTCGCAGGACGAGCAGCGGGCGTCCCCCCGCGGCGCGCCCAGAACCGCCGCTTCCCCCCGTGAATCCCGGCAGCGCTCAGGCAGACAACTGCTTGAGAGCAGCACCGGGCGCGTCGAGAGGGCTTCGAATCGCGCTCCTCCTCAATTTGAGAGCAGCAGTGCCCGCGTCGCGGATCCCGCGCAAAGGATGGCCGTTGCAATCGACGTGCAGATGTGGTCGACGAGCGAAAGCAGGTCCGCGCCCTCCTGCGGGATCCGGTCAAGAGGAGAAGTCTTGCCCGGCCGTTTCGGAGCAGCCAAGAGTGCCGGATGTGGGTGAACCCGGTCACGCGCGGACCGCGATCGGTCTGGCCGTTTGCGGTTGCTTGGGAGCGCTGCGCGACGTACTCGAATGGTGGTCGTTACGCTGGCGGGCACAGCGGGCCAGCTAGCGGAGATGCACAAACTGGCGCTTTGCGGGACGGGTGACGCCCGGCCGGTCGAGGCCCCCCGTCTGCTCGTTGACCG
Organism: uncultured Solirubrobacterales bacterium; assembly: GCA_963824755.1. GTDB lineage: Bacteria > Actinomycetota > Thermoleophilia > Solirubrobacterales > Solirubrobacteraceae > Palsa-465. The sequence goes on from CAWGQT010000003.1 coordinate 155,914, forward strand.
CTACCGCTTTTGGTGGACTACTGGCGGTGTGTGGCGGTTGTGGTTGGGCGTTGCCCCGCTGAACGTGACCGACGAGAAAGCGAATGCGACGACGAACAGGGCGATCGTCATCGCGCGCAGGACGCGTCGGGTCAGCCAGGTCATGTGCTGGGCTTGTAGCCATGAGCGGGCGCCGCTGGCTCCCGCTGCTGCTGCCATCACGCATCCGGCGCACATGGCCGCATAGGTTAGCTCTGCTCGGGACCGGCCGACAGTTGACGGGCGCCGGCCTGCCGCTCGAGCGGTCAGCCCGCCCCGGGCTGCCTCGTGCTCATCTGCCGGTCGCCTGATGCAGTGCCTGTTGGAGGCGGCTTAGCTCCGCAACCTGCCACTGCTCGAACGTCGCCGACGCCGGGGAGAGCGTTTCGGTGATCGTGGTTATCGGGATGTGCGCGTTGCGGGCGATCTGGTTGACTTGCTGGACGTCCGGCGTCGCGTTCTGGCTGTTGTAGACCCACACTTTGATCTCGCGCTTTTGCGCCTGTGCGTCGACCGTCTCGTTGTCCGCCGCCGTCACATCGCTGCCCTCCGCGATCGCCTTCGCGAAGCTATAGGGGGTCAGCAGCTTCAGGCCGAGCGCTTGCCCCAGCGGCTGGAAGATGCTCTCGCTGTAGCCGACCGGGACGCCGGCGTATCGCGAGCGGATGGCGCCGATCAAGTGGTCGTACTGGGCGAGTGCCTTGGTCTCGAACACGGTCCGTCGTTGATCGAAGTATGCGGAGTCCTTGGGGTCGGCTCGCTTGTAGTCGGCCACGATCTGATCGATCACCGTCCGTACCGAGGAGGGGGAGTACCACTGGTGCGGGTTGTCACCCTCTTTGAGGCCGAGCAGGTCGCCGACGTTCAGCACGGTGCGCGCGCTCGACGGGTTCGCGTCGAGCAGCTGTGAGGCCCATCGGTCGTAGCCGATTCCATTGACGATCGCCATCTGTGACCGCGCGATCGCGATGCCGTCGGCGGCGGTCGGTTCGTAGGAGTGTGGGTCGGTGTCGGGGTTGGTGATGATGCTCTGGACCGCCACCTTGCTGCCTCCCAGCTGGGCGGCGATGCTGCCCCAGAAGTTCTCCGCGGCGACGACCTGCAGCTTTCCCGACGAGCCGCCCGCCGGCCCGACAGACCCGCAGCCCGCCAACGAGCCAGCGACAGCCACAAGCGCAGGCAACAGCCACAGTCGCAGTCGAGTCACGACGCTCCTTCGGATCTTGGACCTGGTGAGCGCGAGTAGTCGAGCCTCGCGACCGGGCACCATACCATAGGAATAGGATTTAGTCTTGTTCCTATCGGTGCGGCTATTCTCGATCGCGAGCTCCCGGCGGAGGTCTCCAGGGCGGCCGCGAACAGGTCTGGGATCACGTCGTGGTGCGGACCTCGCTAAGGCGGCAGTGCATACGACCGAGTCAGTCGGCATCATGAGGCTCGCTCGCTCGCCCGCCCGGGTGTGCCCCGTCCTGATGGCAAACAGCACGACCACACTCCGCAATCGCCCGTCCTCGCGGCCAGACACGCGGCGCAACGGCAGCGCGCCGCGGCGCCCCCCGCAGCCCCACCACCGGCGGCGGCGGACCGCGCTGGGGCTGCTCGCGCTCGCCGCGCTGATCGCCGGGATGATTGCGGGATCGGGCGCCACCACCAGCAGCAGGCCCTACGTCTCGCACCCGACCGGCGGCTTCTTCGGCCGGATCGCGACGCTCGGCGGCGCCAGTAAGGGCTCGTTCGCCTACGCCGAACAGGTGGCCGAGAACAAGGCGATCAACCGCACGCTCTCCTACACGCCGGGAGTGATCACCGCGGGTGCCCAGCACCGCGAGGTTGCGCTCACGTTCGACGACGGCCCGGGGCCGTACACGCCGCAGTTCGTGTCGGTGCTCGCTAAGTACGGGGTCCCGGCGACGTTCTTCGAGGTCGGCGCCGGCGAGCAGTACTTCCACGAGGGCACCTCCGAGATCGTCGCCCACGGATGGGTGATCGGCGACCACACCCAGGACCACGCGCCGATGTCTCACCTCCCCTATTCGGTGCAGAAGTCGCAGCTGGTCGACCAGATCGCGAGCGTCGGCCGCTACGGTGCGCCGTTCCCGCGGCTGTTCCGGCCGCCGTACGGTTACTGGAACTCGACCACGCTCAAGCTGCTGGACCAGTACCGGATGCTGATGATCCTGTGGACCGTGGACACCAGCGACTACACCCTGCCCGGCGTTGACGCGATCGTCCACACCGTCCTCTCGGGTGCCAAGCCGGGCGCCATTATCCTCATGCACGACGGCGGCGGTAACCGCCAGGAGACGGTCGACGCGCTGCCGACGATCATCAAGGGCCTTCGCGCGCGCGGCTACAAGCTGGTCACGGTGCCGCGGCTGCTGCTCGACAACCCGCCGCCCAAGAATCAGCAACTGTCGACGATGGGCGGCGGCGGGGGATAGGCCTCAGCTACGCAACTCCGCAAGGACCGCATCTTCGTCCTCTAACTCGTCGGTCTCCGCGTCGTCTGGCTGGCCCTCCCCGAACATCCGCATCGAGATCACCAGCAGGCCAATGCCGCACCCCAGGCACACCACGCAGGCAAGTCTTATGAGGAATACCGGGGTTGCGGCTAGCGCGAACCCATCCAGCAGGGTGGGAATCAGATTCACACCCTGCCAGGTCGCCACGAACGCGATCGCGAAGTAGGTGAAATAGGTCGCACGGCGCAGCAGTAGCCGCGCGAGGCCCAGCTCACGAACGCGAGAAAGATCGCGAGTGTGATCATCTGGAACACCGAGACGCTCGGGCGTCCGTGAAGGTCCTTGCCCGGTACGGCGATCGTGATCGCTGCCACCGCAGCGGCCGCGTAGCACTGGGCAAGTCGGAGGTCGACCTCATCGGCGTGCCACAGCCCTCCCGCGATCGCGCTAGGACTGCCGTTCACTTGTACCGGGATCGACCATTGCCCGACGTAGGTGGTGCCTGGTACGATCGCGACGGTTGCGAGCGCGTGCAGCCTCCCGTCGTGCCAGCTGTACTCGTGCCCTGCCGTCGCGTGAGACCATTTCGGCGGTGTCGAGGCGCGGGACGATCGCGACCAGCGATACCGCGGTCTCGGCGGGACGATCGGTCTCGCAGGATCTCAAGACCGCACGTCCACCCTGGGGTCCTTCATGGTGCCTCTTCCGCAGCCCCACGCTTCGCTGCTGCGTGTGCGCATGAGCTGGTCGAAAGACTCGATGTCGCTCAGGCAGGGCCCGGGGCACGAGTTGCGAATCACGCTCTGAGCTTCCGCCTTCGATCGAGCAGGGGACGCCCGGTCGGGGGGTCTAATCTTCTGATGTAGGCCGTCCGGTTGGAGCCGTTGTGGTGCGTATCGGCAAAGCGCTCATCAGAGGACAAAAGCGTGCCAGGCTTGAAAGCCGGACGCCAGGGCGTGCTGACGTGCTGGCTGTGTTGCTCGACGGCAGCGCGAAGGTGGCCGCGGAGCTCGTAGGGGGCGATGTCGTGGTGGTCGAGGTGGGCGGCCTGATCCCGTGCGATGGATGCGTGATCGACGGCGTCACAATGGTCGACGAATCGGCGATTACGGGGGAGTCGGCACCGGTGCTGCGGGAATCTGGGAGCGACCGTAGCGCGGTCATCGCAGGGACTCGGGTGCTCACGAGCCGCATCGTCGTCGAGGTGTGAGCGCCCTTGACTGGGGCGCGAGGTCGCGGCTGGCTGATGGGTCGTCCGCATCCCGAGTGGGCTGCTGGGACGACCGGTGGGGAACGGTCGGCCAGGGCCCTGGGCTGGCGATCTGGTCGCGGTCGCGTTACGATCCAGCTCGGTGAGCCGGGAAGTCTGGTCGGCGCAGCCCTACGGGGCACTTTTGTCTAGCCGATCAACTTTCAGCTCCAGTGCTTTCTTCTGTCCGTTTGCGTTCGAAGTCGCGGTGCGAGGCGCTTCGGACCAGTCGCTGGCTTAACCCGGCGAATGTCGTGGTGCTCGGGGTCGGGCACTCCCGGCGAGGTCACCTGCTCCCTCGCGTGGGGGGCGGTGCGCTCACACTCGGGGTGGTCGGCTGATGACGGCGTCGAGCCCTGGTGGTCGACGGATCTTGGTTGTGGATGATGAGCTTCAGGTTCGTCGTGCGCTAAAGGCAATCTTGCGGTCGCACGGGTATGAGGTTGTGACCGCCGCTGGTGTCGAGGAGGGCCTCGATGTGGCGGCCCTCTCTCATGTGGATGCAGCGATCGTCGACCTGCTGCTGCCGGATGGAGATGGGGTGGAGTTGTGCCGTCGGCTCCGAGACTGGAGCTCGATGCCGATCATTGTGCTGTCGGCCCTCAGCGAGGAGGACGAGAAGGTGCGAGCCCTCACGGCCGGCGCGGATGATTACGTGACGAAGCCGTTCGGTCCGCTGGAGTTGGTCGCGCGCCTTGAGGCCGTGTTGCGGCGCACTTCGCAACAGCCCGAAGAGAGCGCGATCGTCGTGGGCGAGCTTGAGGTTGATCTTGCCGGGCATCGCGTTCAACGCGACGGTGAGGAGGTTCACCTCACGCCGACCGAATTCGAGCTCTTGCGCGTGTTTGTGCGCAATCGGGGGCGGCTGCTGACGCATCGCCACCTGTTGACCGAGGTTTGGGGGCCGGACTGCGCGGATGACGTGACCCTGCTGCGTGGGCAGCTCGCCAACCTCAGACGCAAACTTGAACCGGCGGGGACGGCACGTCGTCACTACGTTCGGACCGAGCCGAGGATCGGCTACCGGTTTGATCCCTTGTAGCGGCCGGTCGCAGCGTGCGTTTACGCAAACCTGTAGACAATCTGTACGGGCGCGCCGCGGTTCTGTACGGACTCTGCACGAACAGGGATGCATCATCTTCGGGGTGGAGGTTGTGGTGTTCGAGCCGTGCGGAGGGTGCGGTCATTCACCTGTCACTCACGTGTCTCTCGCGTTGATGTGGGCGTTGAGGGCCGCGGGCGCGTGAGCAAATCCGCGAGGCCGATGGCGACTGAGCGTATCCTCGTATGTGACCCTAGCTCGCAGGTGCAGCGTGCCTTGAGGTTGATTCTTCGAGGCGCCGGCTACAAGGTGTTGCTGACCGGCACCGGCAGCGACGCGATCGATTGCGTCGCGCGAGAGCGTCCGCAGGCGGTGATTCAGGAGGTCGCGTTGCCCGACGTCTCGGGCATCGAGCTATACCGGCGGCTGCGTGGGCGCGGCGGGATGCCGATCCTCGTGTTGTCCGAGATCGACAACGAACGGACGAAGATCGAAGCGCTCGAGAGTGGAGCCGACGACTACGTGACAAAACCGTTCAGCGCCGGCGAGCTGCTGGCTCGTCTCGCCGCGAGGCTCCGCGCAGCACCAAGTCCGCTGCGTGTTGAGCGCAACGGCCTGGTGATCGACATAGCCGGTCATAAGGTCACGCGCGGCGGTGAGGTGATTCACCTCACCGCGACGGAGTTCGCGCTCCTGCGGGTGCTCGTGACGAGCGAAGGGACCGTGAACTACCAGACGCTCGCGACAAAGATTTGGGGGCGATCGCGCGGCGATGTCGCACGCCGCATGCGGTCCCACATCGCAAACCTCCGCGTCAAGCTGGACGACGGTCGCGGCACCCGTTTGATTGAGACGGAAATCGGCACAGGTTACCGCTTTGTCGATGGGCAGCGGTCGTGGCTCGCACTGTCAACCCGCGGGTAGCGGCGGAAACTCTGTAGGGAACCTGTACGCCGACCTGCCGTTTCTGTATGCGGCCTGTACGAAACGCAGGACATTATTCCGGGCATGGACATTGTCGCTGTTGCAATGGCGATCGCCACGTTCGCGATCCTGTTCGCGCTGATTTACGCGATCGACCGGATATGACACTCGTCGTCGCCTTCATGAGCGGCGCGGATTTGTTCGGTCTGATCGTTTCTGTGCTCGCCGTTCTGTACCTGCTGTACGCGCTCGTGCGCGGGGAGAAGCTGTAAATGATTCTTCAGGGTTGGCTTCAGATCCTGATCTTCTTCGCCGTGGTGATCGCGCTGACGCCGCTGCTTGGCGGCTATATGGCGCGCGTGTACACCCCCGGTCAGTCCGTGTTCCTGGAACGGTTGCTCGGCCCGTTCGAGCGGCTTCTGTATCGCGTCTTCGGCGCCAACCCGTCTGAAGGTCAGGATTGGAAGCGCTACGCGCGCTCGGTGATCTTCTTTTCGTTGATCGCGTGGCTGGTGATGTACGCGATTCTGCGCACGCAGACGATTCATCCGTGGAGTGACTACCCCGGCGTCCAGTTCCACTCGGGCACCTGGGATGTGACGTTCAACACGGTCTCGTCGTTCGTCACGAACACGAACTGGCAGTACTACGGCGGCGAGACCACGCTGACGTACTTCAGCCAGATGATGGGGCTGACGGTGGAGAACTTCGTCTCAGCGGCAGTCGGGATCTGCGTGCTGATCGCCCTGATCCGCGGGATCATCGCCCGCAGCGGCACGAGCCTTGGGAACTTCTGGCAGGACCTGGTGCGCACGCTGCTGTACGTGCTGCTGCCGCTGTCGGTGATCGGCACCGTGCTGCTGGTGTCGCAGGGCGTGATTCAGAACCTCGCGCACTACACGACCGCGCACACCGTGGTCGGCGGCTCGCAGTCGCTGGCGCAGGGTCCGGTCGCGTCGCAGATCGCGATCAAGCAGCTCGGCACCAACGGCGGCGGGTTCTTCAACACGAACTCGGCGTATCCGTTCGAGAACGCCACCCCGTTCTCCAATTTCGTGGAGATGCTGTTCATCATCCTGATCCCGGCGGCGCTCACCTACACGTACGGGCGGATGGTCGGCAGCCGCCGCCAGGGGTGGGCGATCTTCGCCGCGATGTTCGTGCTGTACGCGGGAACGACATCGGTCGCCTATCTCGCTGAGCAGCACGGCACCCCCGCGCAGCACGCCGCGGGCGCGACCACCGCCGCGATCGCCGGTTCCACGGGCGGGAACCTGGAGGGCAAGGAGCAGCGCAACGGCGTCGTGAACTCCGCACTGTGGGCCTCGACCACGACCGTGACCTCGAACGGATCGGTCAACGCCTCGATGGAGTCGATGACGGGCATCGGCGGAGCCGTACCGCTGTCGAACCTCGGGATGAGCGAGGTCGTGTTCGGCGGTGTCGGCACCGGCCTGTACTCGATGCTTGTGTTCGTCCTATTAGCCGTCTTCCTCGGCGGGCTGATGGTCGGCCGCACGCCCGAGTACCTGGGCAAGAAGATCGGCGCCAAGGAGATAAAGCTCGTCTCGCTCGCCGCGTTGTTCACGCCCCTGACCGTCTTGATGACAACGGGGGTGGCGGTCGCGAGCCCGCTGGGCCGCAAGTCGATCGACTTCGGCGGCCCGCAGGGCTTCTCCGAGTCGCTCTACGCGTACATGAGCCAGGCGAACAACAACGGCTCGGCGTTCGCCGGCTACACCGGCTACATCCAGCCGAACGCCGGGAACCTCGGCGCCCACGGCGTCAAGATGGCGGACATCATGGGCGGGCTGACGATGATGTTCGCCCGGTTTGTCCCGATCCTGCTGGTGCTGGCGATCGGTGGCGCGCTCGCCGGCAAGCGGGTCGCGCCCGCCGGCGCCGGCACGATGCGCACGGACACGATCACGTTCGTCGTCCTGCTAATCGGCGTCGTGATCTTGGTCGGCGCGCTGACGTTCTTCCCCGCGCTGCTGCTCGGCCCGATCGTGCAGGGCCTGACCACCCAACTGTTCTAGAGGTATGCGCCGCGAACTAATCACCTCTCTGATCGCCGTTGTCGTCCTGACGATCCTGCTCGGCCTGGTCTATCCGCTGGTGATGACCGGCGTCTCGCAGGTGGTCTTCCCGGGACGCTCCAACGGGTCGCTGATCACCCAGAGCGGCAAGGTCATCGGCTCGCGCCTGATCGCCCAGCCATTCGCCAAGCCGGTGATCGGCAAGAACGGCAAGCCCGAGACGACGAGCACGAACCTGCCCGTGCTCGCGCCGGATCCGGCGTACTTCCAGGAGCGTCCGTCCACCCAGACCGAGTACAACGCCGCCGGCTCGTCGTTCACCAACCTCGGACCGAACAGCACGGTCGCCGAGCAGACGTTCAAGTCCAACCTCGACGCATACCTGAAGCTCGAGCGGCCCTACAACCCGAGCTTGACCGCGGCACAGGTGCCGATCGATGCGGTCACGAGCTCGGCGTCGGGCGTTGACCCTGAGATCTCTCAGGCCAACGCCGATATCCAGGCACACCGCATCGCAGCGGTCCGCCACCTACCCATCTCTGAAGTGATGAAACTGATCAATGACAACACCGACACACGGTTCATCGGACTCCTTGGCGAGCCCGGTGTGAACGTGCTCGATCTGAACCTCGAACTCGATCGCGTGAGCGGAGGACCGCGCTGATGTCAGTCGATACCGCTCCCGGAACGACACCGTCCGAGCGCCGCGCGATCTCGCTGTTCCGGCCAGACATCGTCCGGCGCGCGCTAATCGAGAGCTTCACCAAACTCGACCCGCGCGTGCAGATCCGCAACCCGGTGATGTTCGTCGTCGAGGTCGGCGCCGTCATCACCACCGTCACGTGGCTGATCCAGGTGTTCGGCGGCAAGCCGCTCGGCGGTGGCCACGAGCCGGCCTGGTACACGTTCGTGATCTCGTTCTGGCTGTGGCTGACGGTCGTATTCGCGAACATGGCCGAGGCGTTCGCCGAGGGCCGAGGTCGCGCACAGGCCGACACGCTGCGCGCGATGCGCCAGGAGACGACCGCCAGGCTCCGAGACGGCACGACGAAGCAAGCCTCCGAGCTGGTCAAGGGGGACGTCGTCGTCGTCGAGGCCGGCGAGGTGATTCCGGGCGACGGGACCGTGACCGAGGGCATCGCCTCGGTCGACGAGTCGGCGATCACCGGCGAATCCGCCCCCGTGATCCGCGAATCCGGCGGCGACCGCTCAGCGGTTACCGGCGGCACGCGCGTGCTGTCTGACCGGATCGTGGTCCAGATCACCCAGGAGCCGGGACACTCGTTCCTGGACCGCATGATCACGCTAGTCGAGGGCGCCGAGCGGCGCAAGACCCCGAACGAGATCGCGCTCAACATCCTGCTTGCGAGCCTGACGCTGATCTTCATCATCGTCGTCGCGACACTGCGGCCGTTCGGCCTGTTCGCCGACACGCCGATCTCCGAGACTACCTTGATCTCGCTGCTCGTGGCACTGATCCCGACAACCATTGGGGCGCTGCTGTCCGCGATCGGGATCGCCGGCATGGACCGGCTCGTTCGCCGCAACGTGCTCGCGCTGTCCGGCCGCGCGGTCGAGGCCTCCGGCGACGTCGACGTGCTGCTGCTCGACAAGACAGGAACGATCACGATCGGCAACCGCCTCGCGAGCGAGTTCATCCCGATGCCCGGGATCAATGAGGCCGAGCTCGCCGAGGTCGCCCAACTTTCCTCGCTCGCCGACGAGACCCCCGAGGGTCGCTCGATCGTCGTGCTTGCCAAGCAATACGGCGTTCGCGAGCACGACATGACCGACCTCCACTCGCAGTTCGTGCCGTTCAGCGCACAAACCCGGATGAGCGGCGTCGACCTCGACGGCCGCCAGCTGCGCAAGGGCGCCGGCGACGCGATCATCGACTTCATCCGAGCCGAGGGGGGCCGCCCTCCGGCGGAATTGCAGCCCGTTCTCGACCGGATAGGTCGCGAGGGCGGCACCCCCTTGGCAGTCGCCCGCGACTCGCAGGTGATGGGCGTGATCTACCTCAAGGACACGATCAAGGAGGGGATGAGCGAGCGCTTCGATCACCTCCGCGCGATGGGGATCCGCACGATCATGATCACCGGCGACAACCGCCTCACGGCCGCCAAGATCGCCGACGAATCGGGCGTCGACGACTTCCTCGCCGAAGCCACCCCCGAGAAGAAGCTCGAACTGATCAAAGACCAGCAGGGCAACGGCCGGATGGTCGCGATGACCGGCGACGGCACCAACGACGCGCCCGCGCTCGCGCAAGCCGACGTCGGCGTGACGATGAACACAGGCACGCAGGCCGCACGCGAGGCCGGGAACATGGTCGACCTAGACTCCAACCCAACGAAGCTCATCGAGATCGTCGAAGTCGGCAAGCAGCTCCTGATCACCCGCGGCGCTCTCACCACGTTCTCGATCGCCAACGACGTCGCCAAGTACTTCGCAATCCTACCCGCGATCTTCGCCGCAACTTACGCCGCCACCAAGGCCACCCAAGGGCCGTTGCACGTGCTCAACATCATGAGCCTCGGCACCCCACGGTCCGCCGTCATCTCAGCGATCATCTTCAACGCGCTCATCATCCCGCTGCTGATCCCGCTCGCGCTGCGCGGCGTCCGCTACCGGCCGATCGGCGCCGACGCGCTGCTTCGACGCAACCTGTGGATCTACGGACTCGGCGGGATCATCGCCCCATTCATCGGCATCAAGGTGATCGACCTCATCATCCACAACCTCCTCGGAGCATGAGGGCGGCTCAGGTTCTCGGCTCGGCGCAACTGCCCGGCTGGCGTCCTCGACGCCAGCCGCGCGGCATCGCCCGGCTGGCCGCACATCTGCGCGGACCATGGATCGACCGGCGGTTGGCGAGCGGCACCGTAGCGTGGCGATCCCCGGCATACGCGGCGCGCGCTGTGCAGCTGACGAGCGCACGGAGTCGCGTCTCGCTGGCGTGCTCGCTCGAGAGCCTGGTCGAGCGAGCCGAACGGCCGCACGGCAGGTTGAGCGCGGCTGTTGCGCCTTGCCGCGAGCAGGTTCGCCACGCCACACCGTTGCTCCTCGCTCTCGCCTCGCATTTGCGCTCACCCCAGCCAGTCGATGTCCGCGGCGTGGCGCAGCTGCGCGAGCTTCTGGGCGACGGTGCCAGCCCCTGCTTCATGCGGCTCTACCCCGAGGCACTGACGGTCGCGCTTCAAGAAGCAGAGCTATGGCTCGACGTCCACGATTGACGCCGAGCCCGAACCGCGCAAGGCCCCCGCGTCTTCGATTGCCGACCGAGCTACCGGGCTCGTTGACGACGCCGGCCGCGGCCACCCCACCCAGGCGATGAGCACCGGGCTCATTATCGCCGTCGCGCTCGCCTGCCTCGCCGCCGGCTACTGGCTCCCACCCTACGGCCGCCGTCCCGCCCGCAGTCAACCCCGCCCGGTGCGACACATCCTGCTCCCATTCACAGGCCAGGCAATCTCCCGGCGCGCTTTCGAAGCCGCGGTCCGGCTCGCCAAAGCGGAGAACGCGACGATCATGCCGGCGTTGCTCGCCCGAGTGCCCAGAAACCTGCCGCTCGAGTCCCCGCTCCCAGTCGCAGCCACACAAGGCATGCCCCTGCTGGAAGCCATTGAGCAAAACGCCGCCGCAAAGGGAATTCACGTCGACGGCCGTGTCGCCCGCGGTCGCACCTATCGCGACGCGCTAAGCAGGCTCCTCGACCAAGAGAAGTTCGACCGGATCATCGTCTCGGCCACCGACAGCCCCCGGAAGGGCCTAAGCGGGGAGGATCTGCAGTGGCTGCTGCAACGCGTACCCACCGAGATCATGATCCTACGCCCCGCACCCGACGACACCCGCAAGCTCTCAGCAACCACGATCAGCGGACACTTCTAAGCCACCCCGGTGCAAACGGCGGAGCGGCTGATGCTCCGGTAGACTGGCTGCCGGAGAGCCGGGAAGCCTGGTCGGCACAACTTTGAGGAGCCGCCGTGACCAGGAGCCAGCTCGAACCCGCAGTGTCGCGCACCCGCCCGCGCCGGGCCGGGCCGCGTAGGCCTGAGCCTAGGCGCGGTCGGTAGCCGTGCCGGATGCTCTTCTCGTAGTCGCGTTCTGCAGCGGCGCAGCGGTGAGCCTTTGCTCCAGCTGGGTGCTGGTCTCGCGGCTTGAACGAATCGGCGCTCGGCTCGGCCTGTCCGAAGCACTACTTGGCATGCTCGCCGCGCTGGCCGCCGACACGCCCGAGATCACTGCGGCGGTGACCGCACTGGCGCGGGGTCAGGCGCGTATCGGCGCCGGAGTGGTGATCGGTTCTAACGTCTTCAACCTCGCTGCGCTGCTCGGATTCGCCGCCGTCGTTGCGGGCGGGATCTACCTGCACCGGCGCGTGATCGCGACGGAGAGCTTCGTCGCGCTCTGGATTGCTGTGACCTGTCTTGTAGTGGTCCTGGGCGTACTGCCGGCCGCCGCTGGCCTCGCCATCGTGCTCGTCGTCCTGGTCCCGTATCTGATCCTCCTGAGCTCTTGGCGCGATCGGCTTCGGCGGCTCGGGCTACCCGCCACGTGGATGAATTGGCTGATCAGGGCGATCAGCGAGGAGGAGCAAGAACTCGAGGTGGCGATCCACCCGCGGCGCGGTCGCCGACGCGACTGGATCGAGGCGCTCGTGGCAGTGGCGCTCGTGGCCGGCGCGAGCGTCGGGATGGAGAGCTCGGCATCCACGCTCGGCGCGCGGCACGCAGTCCCCGAGATCGTGGTCGGCGGATTGATCCTCGCCGGCGTCACCAGTCTTCCCAACGCGGTGGCGGCCGTCTATCTGGCAGCCAGGGGGAGGGGCGCGGCGACGCTGAGCACCGCCATGAACAGCAACGCGCTCAACGTCACGGTTGGCCTGCTGCTCCCCGCAACGATCGTTGGCTTGGGCGTGCCTTCCGGGCAGGCGACGCTCGTCGCGGCCTGGTACCTCGGCTTGACCGCCTTCGCGCTGGCCAGCGCCTACCTCAGCCGAGGGCTTCGCCGCCCTCACGGCGTACTCATCATCTGCGCCTACCTGGCATTCGTCGGCATCGTGCTCGCGATCGCATACGGATCCCACAGCGGATGGGCCATCAGCATCACGGTGCTCGTGGTCGGGGCGCTCGTGCTCGCCCAGCAACTCCTGCGTAGCCGCGGCGGGCTGCGGAACTGGCTTCGCACGCTGCCGCTGGGCGACCGACCGCTCAGTGCCGGCTTGTCCGGCAAGCGAGTCTGGTACCTGGCGTTTGCGCTCGCTTCGCTGATCGCCGCGACTGACGCGATGCTCGGCCGCCACGTCGTTCTCATCGGTCTCTTGGTCGCCGGCCCCTGCTTTGCCCTGCTCACCGGCAGCTGGACGCGGACTGCAACCATCGGCGTGTGGACGACTGCACTCGCGGTCCTACTGGGCATGCCCGACCACATCTGGGGCAACTCCACACACCTCGAATACCTCGCCGCAGTGTTAGTCGCGGCGATCACGAGCACAGCTGTAGCCGCGGTGCTTGAGAGACGTCGCCAACACCTCGCCAAGGGAACGGCGATTGGCGCTTTACGGACGCCATCGACGCGAGCAGAACCTAACGCCAACGGTCGCCATGCACGCTAGTCGCCGACGCGGTGTGGTGCGCGAGCCTGCAGTGACAAATCGGTCTGGGGTGAGCCGGGAAGCCTCGTCGCCGCGTTGAACTCATGTCACACACGCACCGACGTACCCGGTGAGTAACGCGGCCGGGACGGTGGCGGCGAACTCGCAGAGCTAAAGCGCTGCGAGAGTCTCAGATACGGCCCGCTGCACAGTACGTCCGGCGCGAGGACGCACCAGCGGGCTGCGACTGTCCTGTATCAATAACTGCGCCAGTGCGACGCCCCGCGGCTCAATCGCTCTTTCACTCCGCAGCACAGCGATGACGCGAACGATGTCGTGGCGAGCGGCGAGGACCTCAGCGTGATTGAGCTTCAGGACTGACCCAGGATCCGCGTGACGCTCGTCCGCCGCCTCAAGAATGTTGGCCAGACACGCCGCGATCTGACGGCGCTCAATGGAGCCCGTCAACCGTTGCGCGCGAAGCGCCCGAGCCGCATCTTCATCGACGGGAAGCCCAGCCGCGATCTCGCGATCCAAAATGCGTTGCCTGACAAGCACTCTGAGCCGAGGCCCCCACACGGCATTAGCGCCTCGGGACGGCGCCGCGGTCCGTTCCCGAGGCAACGTCGTCAACCTCGCCGCCCTCCACGGACAGCAAGCCTCCGGGCACGCCGGGCCGCGGGAATTCGCTGCTCCGGATGCGCTCGTGCAGCGGGCGACCTCGCCCAGGCTGGAAGTGTCAGTGACCAAAATGGCGTAGATGTGCCGCGTAACAGGTTTGTCTGGCGATTGCGGATCATGACGACCTTCCTCACGAAGCGAGCTTCACTGCAACACCTGTAAATAGTGGCGACCGGCCGTACAGAATCCGTGCAGATTCGCCTGCCCGACATACAGGTTTTGTCAAGATCAGCACGTCAGCATCTCCTCAAGCGCACATTGCGCAACCGCTGCGCAAATCACACGAGTAGCTCCTCGTGCTCAACCGCCCCCGGCGCGCGAGCGCATACCCATGCGCAACAGCGCGCAGCGTCGGAGACCAGGGATCGTCCTGCGCCTCGGCGATGACGGTGTGAAGCACGTCCTGAGCACGGGTCGCCTCCCACACTATGCACTCGTCATCTCCTCGGTATCCAAGCGCCCAAGCCCGAGCGATCGATTCCTCGTCCACTTTCGGGCCAGGCCACAAGCTCGGCGCCATCGTCAAAGGTTGTCGCCACCTAGCGCCGCCGTGAATCGATGACCACGCGGCAGTGCGCGAAGCATGTTCGAGAACGACAAGGCGGGACGCCGCCCGCCCCTGATCCTTGCTCGGCCGCTGGTTCTCCGTCGACGTTGCCAAGCGGTGCGCCCCCCTGTCTCGGAAAGGACCGAGCGCGCCATCTTCGGGCGCGAACTCGAAGTCTGGGCCGATCCCGCTGCTGCCGGCCGGCGGGGCCTCGGGTGCTAGCCGGTTCTCCGAAATCTGCAAGCAAAGGCAGGCGGCCCCACGGCAGGCCATCGGGCTCCTCCGACTGCAGCCAAGCGCTGACGAAGCCGAGATAACTGCTGCAGGCGTGAACGAGCGGCGGCTCGGACCCGACCAACGCGTGATCCCACGAACATCCGCAGCCCCCTTTCCCTCTCCGACGCGCATGCTGCCGGCTACGACGGGGCGCCCTGCAAAGCGCGGCAAGCGCAACTGGGCCACCCGGGTCTCCCTCGGGGATGGCGTTAGCCATACGGCAGTTGCGGATCCCGCGCTAAGGAGGACGCTCCTCGACGCGCGAGAGATGCTCGTCGCGACATGAAGGGAGGTCCCGCTCTATGTCAGCAGCGCCAACGGGACCGCCGGGCTACTGCTCTCCTAGAAAGGAATAGTCAGGCGAGAGTGTTGGTTCTCGATCAACTGGGGAGCCAGGTCATCGGACGCCTGAGTGTCGGGTTCACGCGAAAGCAGAAGAGGCGAGTAAGCATTTGCGGCCGCGAGCGCATATCCGTGCTACGGTCGTTTAGTCCAAGGATTGGACGGGCGTTTGACGGCTGCTCAGCCGGTGAGACCATCTGCCTGCCTCCCCCTGACCCTCAGCCCCAGCACCCGGAGGTGCACAGATGAGTCGTTCCCGCCCAACGCAGCGCTGCGCCGGTTCCGCCGCCAACCGTCTTCGGGTCGCCTTGGCCTTAGTCGTGGCCCTGGCGGCGCTTTGCGCGACCGCGGGCCCCGCCTCGGCGGCGACCTTCGTCACGAGCTGGGGGAATGAGGCGCTATGACCACAAGGACGTATCTGATCACCGGGGGCGCCGGTTTCCTGGGCTCCCATCTCGTTGATGCGTTGGTTGCGCGCGGGGACCGTGCTGTGATCCTCGACGATCTCAGCACAGGCAGGGCGTCGAATCTCGAAGCTGCGCTGCGTTCCGGATCGGCCGAGCTTGTGGTCGGATCGGTGCTCGACGACGAGCTCGTTGGCTATTTGGTGCCCAGAGCGGATGTCTGTGTGCATATGGCCGCGGCGGTCGGCGTCGAGCTTGTCCTCGGCCGTCCGTTGGAGACGCTGCTGTCGAACGTCCGCGGCGCCGATGTCGTGCTCGCCGCAGCGGCGCGGGATCGAAAGCCGCTGCTGTACGCGTCCACCTCCGAGCTTTACGGAAAGCTCAACTCGGGCGCGATCCGCGAGGACGCAACACGCGAGTTGGGCTCGCCGTTCACGAGCCGCTGGAGCTATGCGATCGCGAAGGAGTTCGGTGAGGCTGCCGTGCACGGCTACGCCCGTGATGCGGGCTGCGAGATGGCGGCCGTACGGCTTTTCAATGCCGTCGGTCCGCGCCAGAGCGCCGAGCACGGCATGGTGCTGCCGCGTTTCATCAGCCAGGCGCTCTCGGGAGCACCGCTGACCGTCTACGGCGATGGCAGCCAGACGCGATGCTTCACGGACGTGCGCGACGTCACGAGCGCTCTGACGGGCCTGCTCGACAGCGGCGCGCCGTGGGGGCGCGTCTTCAATGTCGGCAGCGACCGGCCGACTTCCGTCCTGCACCTCGCTCGCCGCGTGATCGCACTCACCGGCTCAGCGTCCGAGATCGAGTTCGTCCCATACGAGCGGGCGTATCCGAACGGACACGAGGAGCTCGGCAACCGGGTGCCGGACACGGGTGCACTGCGCCGGCTGACCGGCTGGGCCCCGATCCACTCGATCGAGAAGACGATCGCGTGGATGGTCCCTGCGAGGGCGCTCGAGTTCTCGGCATGAGAGGCTTGTTCGACTCCCTGTGGCCACTTGTGCTGGCGGTGGGAGCCCTGGGCGCCAGCCTGATCCTGGCAACGCTCGCCGCGTCCGCTCGGCGTCACGCCCGGGAGCGGCGCCACGCCGGCGAAGTCGAGCAACTGCGGGGCCGGCTCCAGGAGCTGCTGGCCGCGGCGAACAACGGCGACCCGGCTGCCGCATTGGAGCTCAGCGCGCCGCTTCCTCTAGTGCGCGAGGCGAGCGCGGCGCTGACGGTTGCCGAGCAGGAGCAGCTGCGGCAGCGGCTGATCGAGGCAGGCGCCGCGCTGAGGGTCGAGGACCGAGCCGCGCGGTCGCGCCGGCGCTGGCGCCGGGCCGCTGAGCTCGAGTTGCTCGGCTGGCTGCATTCGGAAAGCTCGATCGCGATCTTGGCGGACGAGCTGGCGGGCCCGGATCGCGATCTCGCCTATGTGGCCACCCAGGCGCTCGCAGCGTACGACTCCGCGGATGCCTTCGTCGTGCTGACCGACGCGCTCGTCGCGGAACGCCTGCCGCGATCGCGGATCGCGACGCTGCTCGAGGGTGCTCGCTATCGCGGGGTGGCGGTCGCGCTGGAGCGGCTCGCCTCGCATCCGGACCCGGCGGTGCGCTTCTGGGTCGCCTACCTCCTCGGACGGACCGGAGACGCGTCCCGGCATGCGGCTCTCGAGCAGCTCGCGGGCGACCACGATCCGAATGTGCGCGCGAACGCCGTCGAGGCTCTCGGCGAGCTCGGTTGTGGTGATGCGGCCGCGGCACTGTTGTCCGACTCGGATTGGGTTGTTCGCTCGCACGCTGCCCGAGCGGCAGCGGCCGCCGATCGGACGGACCTCGGGCCGCAGCTGGCGCAGCTACTCGCAGATCGGTTCTGGTGGGTGCGCCAGGACGCGGCGCGCGCGCTGGTTAGGCTGGGGCCGACGGCCGTGGCGCACGTGCTGCCGATGCTGCACAGCGATGACCGCTTCGCTCGCAACAAGGCGGCCGAAGTGCTGGTCACTCTCGGCTATGTCGACGATCAGGTTGCAGTGGTCGCGTCGGGGTCGGCCCGCGATCCCGAGCGCGCGAGGACTGTGCTGACCGATGTCGCGGCGGCGGGTGCGTCCGACTCGGTTCGCGCTCGGCTGGCACAGGTGGACGGCGACGCGGCCGGCCGCGTTCGATCGGAGCTCGACGCCGCTGGTAGTCGACAGGCGAAGGAGCTGGGATGACGCTCGTGCTGTGGGTCGTCTATGGGCTCCTGCTGAGCTACTTCGTGGCTCTGAACCTCGTCCACGTCGGATTCCTGATCGTGGGGCTCGCGAAGAACCGTACGAGCAGCCAGCAGGTCAGATTCACCGATTTCGAGCACCTCTCAGGCTCGGGGGTGACGATCCCCATGAGCGTGATCGTGCCGGCGTACAACGAGGAGTTGGTGATCTGTGAGTCGGTGCTCTCGATCCTCGCCTCCGAGTATCCGGAATTCGAGGTCATCGTCGTCAACGACGGCTCGACCGACACCACCCTCGATGTGCTCCGCGAGCAGTTCGATCTCGACCTGCGCGATACGTTCGGGCCGATCCCGATCGCCACAGAAGCGGTGCGCGGTGTTTACCGGTCGCGGCGGGTGCCGAACCTGCTGGTCGTCGACAAGGACAACGGGGGGGAGGCGGACGCAGTCAATGCCGGCGTGAACTACTCGAGCTACCGCTACGTGTTGCACACCGACGCGGATTGCGTGTTCGAGCGCGACACGCTGCTGCGAACGATCCGGATCGTGAGCTTTGATCCGCGGCGAGTGGTCTCGCTCGGTGGGCAGCTGCGTCCGGCCAACGGCCTCGTGCTCCGCGAAGGAGCGATCGTCGAACGTCGCCTACCGGCCCGCCTGGTCGAGCGCTTCCAGACGATCGAGTACCTGGGAACATTCCTGATCCACCGCCTGGCCTGGAGCTCGATCAACGGCTCGCCGGTGATGGCGGGCGGCTTCAGTGCGTGGCGGCGAGACGCCGTGCTGGAGCTGGGTGGCTACGCGACCGACGTAACCCACGAGGACATCGAGCTGACGGTCCACGCGCACGAGCACTTCAGGCGCAACCACATTCCCTATGGCCTCGTGACGGTTCCCGACGCCGTGATCTGGACGCAGGTGCCGCCGACGTGGCGCGGTCTCTTCAGCCAGCGCAAGCGCTGGCAGCGCGTCCAGTTCGAGGTGCTGTGGAAGTACCGGCGGATGCTGTTCAATCCGCGTTACGGGGTGGTGGGCTTGATCACGATGCCCTACGTGCTGCTGTATGAGGCCCTCGGCCCGTTCGTGGAGACCTTCGCGTATGGGTTCACCGCCGCGCTTGCGTTGCTCGGCATCCTCGACTGGCAGTCGTTGGTGCTGTTTTTGGCGTTCTCGTTCTCCTTGACCGGGATCACGCTGCTGACAGGCCTGTTCGCCGACGTGTTGTTCTTCGACGAATACCGGCTCCGCGACGTCGTCAGGCTCGTCGTGCTTGCGGTGCTGGCGCCGATCGCCTACCGGCCCCTGTTGCTCCCGGCCCGCATGCACGCGATGGTCGAGTTCATTTCCGGGCGCCGGACGCACGAGAAGCTCCCGCGCGTCGCGCTGGGCGCACAGCCCTCGGAGGTCTGACCCGCCTGCGTTCTTGCATCAGCGCGAAGCGGCGGAGTGGCGCGGAGCCCCGCCGTCCGCAGCGTAGTGCTCTGGCGGGCTTCGAGTTCGGCATGGGCCGCTCACCGAAAGCGACCTGACAGCGCATCCACAAGTCGTCTCGGTCCGAGTCACCTACAACTGCCGCCTCGCCGCTGTCGCCACCGTCGCCACCGTCGCCTACACGATCGACGGCCGGCTGCTCGAGCTACACCCGAACCTCGTACTCGAACCAGCCGGCTGGATGGTCTTCGCCGTCCCGGAGCTCCCGGTTCCGATCGAGCGCCCGCCACTGCTGAAGAGCGGGCAACGGCTGTGCTGAAGAAGCGTCGTCTCGCGCTGCCTTTGATCGTCGTCGCGGCACCGTTCGCGACGATCGCACTCGCATCAACCGTCGCGCTCGTGACACCGCAATGTTCGCTCGCGGGCGGAGTGTCGTCGGGCGGTGGCGGGTGGATCACGACGGGCGCGACCGAGGACCCTACCTATGGCGGCGGCGCCTACCCGCAGTTCTACAACGGCGGACTCAGCTGTGCCGAGCTCGGCGCCACTCCTGGCTATCCGAACTACGTCGGCGGTCTCCTCGCTAAGACGCTCGGGGTATCTGGCGGTCCCACCGGCCTGCCCGGTGGCTTCGCGCTACTCGTTCGCCCGGTGGGCTCAAGCTCGCCCGGGATCCGCATCATCAAATCCGACAACGGCAGCGGCCAGGCCGGCGACCTTCACTACACGATCGACCTTCACCCCCGCATCGCGCAGCTCCTCAACTTCAACGGCAAGGAAGACATCCAGATCAAAGCCGCCGGCACTGACCCAGGCGCTGACCCCAGCAGCCTCGCCACCGACTGCACCAGCGCCGCCGGAACATACGTCAACCCATTCGCCCACTCGCAGAACCTCGTGCCCCAGCGCATCGACATGGGCGTCGACTACGACGGCGGCGGCGAGATCGACGCCCTCGGCGACGCGCAGATCACGTTCGCTGGCACCGGCATCGGCGGGGGCCGGACCTGTAATACCAGCGAGAATGGTGGCGTCGTCTACCGGCTAACTGACGGTCCTGACAACGGCCGCTACGTCTACGTCACGGAGGACGTGATCCCGAGCGTGACAGGCGGAACGCGAGTGAGCGCCGGTCAGCAGATAGCCACGTTCGCTCCCGCCGGCGGATCCGGTTGCATCGAGATCGGCTGGGCCAGTGGCCCCGCCGCGAGCCCGGAGGCGATTGTGCTCGGACAGCAGGGGACTGGCGACCCCGGAAGCAACCGAACGTTCTGCGGACAGCAGATGTCTGACCTGTTGGCGTCAACGGGCGCCCCGGCAGGACTCACTGAAGGGCGACCCGTTACCGGGAGCAGTTGTTGAGCAAAGCAGGTGGCTGACCCCTGTCTGCTTAACGCCGCTCGTGTGGGCGATGCTCTTGGGCGAACTCGAAAGCTGTTGCCAGAGGGACGCGGACGAGTGGTTTGTCGCCGAAGCGAAAGCAAGGCCCGAGCTCGGCTCCGTGTCGGATGCGATCGTCAGCTGGGATACCGCCGGCGACCAAACGCAGCCATGTGACGTCGCTCTGGGCCCGCTGCTGGATTACGCCTGAAGCGGCAGCGTGCCTGAGGCGGCGAGGCTGCCGCTCTTGTGCTTGCTAATCAGGAGTTCTTGGCTAATGGTGGAGGGCGGCCGTCGGATCGGCGCCGCCGGAGTGCTGCATCGCCCGGGCGGACGGGCAGCCGTGGCCGGGTCGGTCGACGTGGCTGGTTGCGTTCGGAAGCAGCGCCGTTGGAGAGTCCGACGAGCTCGATCGAGACGACTGCCTGTAGCCCGGAGCGGGAGCCGGTTCGATCGTGCTGTGGGCTGCTACGCGCGGATTCCATCACTCAAGCGCCGACCGTACTGTTGGGGATCTTGCTTGTGGGCGGGCACGGGTTTAGGCTGGCCCTGGGGCGCCGTCAACCAGAAATGGGGTCCCTCATGGCAGAGCTCGTCGGAAAGCGTTTCGAAAGCCCGGATGAGGTTCGGGAGTTCACCGAAGGTAAGGGTCGCGTGGAGCTCGTGGATCTGAATGGGCACGCGGTCGGCCTGGGAACGTTCGAACCCGGTTGGCGCTGGTCAGAGAACGTGAAGCCGCTCGCGGGCACCGACTCGTGTCAGGTCGAGCACATCGGTTACGTCCTGGAAGGTCGTATGGCCCTAAAAATGGATGACGGAACGGAGCGCGAGTTTGGTCCCGGCGACACGTTCCACATGCCGCCTGGGCACGATGCGTGGATCGTCGGCGACGAGAAATGCGTGCTGCTTGACTTTGGTGGCCTGAAGGGCTACGCCAAAGGAAGCTGACGACAGACGCCAGTAGCTCGATCGAGTCGCCGGTCTAGGCATCGACCCGACGCGTTCGGCTTCGACCACGCCAAACGCGATAGGCGGAGGCTGCGCTGCGTCGAACGCCTCGACGCAGTCCAGTGTCGAGCCACGTCGCTAGAGCACGGCCGGCGCGATGCGCTGTCGCTTGTAGCCCAACGCGGAAGCCCCGCCGGTGGCCGCGCTGGCGGGCGCAACCCTGGGTGATCGTCGGTCGGCTATGTCCTAGTGAACGTGAGGATCCTTGGGGGTAGGAGCTTTGACGGATCTGCGCCGCGTTCGGTTCCGGGAACGATGTAGTCGCGTAGCGCGACCAGGAACATGCCCTTCAGGGCCGGGTGCCCAACGGCGCTGGTGTCAGTGCGTAGCGGCACTATCTGATCGGTGAGCTGGGTGCAGTCCTGCGGCTTGACCAGCAGGTCCTTGAGTGGTGCGCAGTCCCTGGTGTAGTAATGCACGAAGAACTTGCCGGTGTTCTTCACGGCGGACGCATACGCGTCAGCTGAGCCTTTCAGGCCGGTGTCCAGGGCATTGGCGGGCGAGGAGGCGGTTGAGGCATCGTTGATGGACAGGCCGACGTAGGTCGCGTTGCCGGTTTCGGTGGCCAGGGTGTCGAGCACCGCGTAGACCTGGCCGGAGTCGAGCGGGAACGGCTTTCCCCAGAAGATTGCCGCGTCATTGTTGTCGCCGTTGCAGTTCATGTTGATGTCGCGGCAGTACGGACCGCGTCTTCCAAGGTAGAACTCCGGCACGACGTATGGTCTTGGTGGCGTCGGTGCACAGTCGCGGCTCTGAAGGTGCGTGGTGCTGCTGGTGCGGGCGCAGACCGCCTTGACGAGGTTCTGCAGGTCTCCTGCCAGGTAAGCCTCGCTGTGTGCCGTGTTCTGTTCGTATCTCAGTGCGCCGTAGCGTCGCACAAGCCCCAGGGCGGAGGGGGCTCTGACCCGCAGCACGGTCAGCGGAAGTTGGCTCCGCCAAGCCTCTGCCGCGTCGGCAGAGACCGGGACGGCGTACCGGAGCGTGGTCCAGAACTCGATGGCGTTCTTGCCCATCCCGAGCGGCCCGATCGAACCGTAGTTATCGCGGCTGGGGATCTGCTCGGTGAAGATGTAGCTGTTGGGAACGCCCTGGCCCTGCAGGGCGCGACGGACGGCGCGGTCCGTGGTGGCGCTGGGTGTGATGACGAAATACCGGTTCTTTCCGAACGGGTAGCCGGACTGGCGCTGCATAACCACGTTGTTGACGATGTCCCCCAAGGCGGACAAGCTCCACACCCGGTCTGACTTCCGGTGATTGGGCGGGATCGTGGTGAACAGGTACTGCATCGGGATAGCCCGGTTGGGGTTGTGCAGCCACTTGTAGTAGTCCTTGGCCTTCCAGTGCCCGGGCTGGCTCCAGTCATATGTCTGCAGCCCGATGTAGCGCCCCGGCGGCGGCATCTGGCCGTAGATCACGATCGCCTCCCGCGGGCCCAGCCGGTACGTCGTGGTGTATCCGCGTCGTAGCGGGCCGAACGCATTCACCGGCGTCGGCCCCACGTGCTCGTCAGACCACGATTTCACCGCCGCGACCACGTACGGGGCCACGGGATTGGCCCCAAAGCAACTCTTCAGCGCCGGGTAGGTGTAGTCGTTGCACGTCGCTGCCGGATCTTTGGAGTACAGCAACGGGTAGCCGGGATTGACCTGAAACCCACGCTTTCTCAGATAGCCAACTAGCTTCTTGGTGAAGCCAGCGCGGTTCGCCGCACGGGCTCCGACGCTAGCCGAATGCTGACCACCTGGCGCCGCGCCGCTGCCCTGTGCAAGCAGTGCCGATGCCAATCCGCCCCCCAAAAGCACCACCATGACTACCAAGTACATGTGGAATCTTCGTCTCATCGTGCGCCCTCCAACGGGACCCCGACGCTTGCCACGCGCCGCTCCTCAAAGTTGGTTCTCAAGCTTCGCCACGACCACAGCGATCGTCATCCGCAACGCGCCCCCCTTGGCATCCGTGCAAACCCGCATTCGTATGGGAACACAGGGCCTGCCACAGCGCAAATCGGGCTGTCGCTTGGATCGAGTTGCGACAGTCTCCACCGCGACGATCCCGAGCACCGATCATCACGGCCCGCGACGCGCTGTCGCTTGTTAGCCCAGAGGAGCTGTCTGGCGAGCCGTGGTCGGGAGTGTCGTCTTCGGTGCGCGATTGCGATCGCCGTCTTGCGAGCTGGGCCTGGGTTAGCCGCGGATGCGGCCGGGGCGGAGTGGGCGGGCGTGTGTGCTGATCTTCTCGAGGGCGTGGGTGAGGACTTTGATCTCGCTGTCGGTGAGGTGTTGGGAGAAGTGGCGTTCGATTCCGTCTCGGTGGTAGCGGCGGGCGCGGTGCATCGCCTCGGTGCCGTGGTCGGTGAGCACGACGAGGATCGAGCGCCGGTCATGCTCGGGGCGCACGCGGCGGACGAGTCCGGCGTCCTCCATTCGGTCGACGAGGCGCGTGAAGCCGCTTTTGCTGTGCAGGATCCGCCCGGCGAGCTCGCTCATCGGGATGCCCTCCGGCGATTCCTCGAGGTGGATGAGGACGTCGTACCAGCGCAGCGAAAGGCCGACCTGGTGCTCGAGTTCGGTGTCGAGCACGCTCTGCAGCGCCAGCCCGCTCTCGAGGAACAGGCGCCAGCAACGCAGCCGCTCAGGCGAAGGGCTTGACAGAGGTTGTTCCCCGTGCGATAGTTCGTTTTGCAACTGTTCTCTCATAGACGGTTGCAAACCATATCACCCACCGGGGAAAGGGAGTGAGAGATGACCACCATCTCCCCAGCACGAGCAGAGACCGGGTACGCGCTAGCCGACAACGAGGGCGAGGCGTTCTGGCTGCTCGGGATGCTACAAACGCTGAAGATCGGCCGCGAGGACACCGACGGGCGCTACGGTCTGGCCGAGATCCTCGTGCCGGCGGGGGTCGGCTCGCCGTGGCACGTCCATCCCGAGGAGGACGAGTGGTTCTACGTCCTGGAGGGCGAGCTCACCTTCTGGGTCGCGGACACGAAACTGTCGCTGACGGCCGGTTCGTTCGCGTTCGGACCCAAGGGCGTGCCGCACACGTTCTACGCGGAGTCCGGTGGAGCGAGGGCGCTCGTCGGCTTCGCGCCGATGCAGTTCGAGGGATTCCAACGAGAGGTCGGCGAGCCTGCCCCCGAGCGCGTGCTGCCACCGCCGGCCGAAGGCCCGCCCGACATCGGGCGGCTGATCCCGATCGCGAAGCGAAACGGGTTCGAGATCCTCGGACCCCCCGGACCGCCCCCCGGGTACTAGCCCACCACGACCAGGAGCGCGCCCGCATCCGCCACCAGCCGGCGCGCTCCTGCCCCACGCCCAGACACGAGGAACCGATGACCAACGTCACGATCACGCCCACCGACACCGGTCCCTACCAGGTCAACGGCTCGGAGCTGGAAGGCCGCACCGCCCAGCCACCGTCCCATCAGGAGACTCGCCATGACGCCGGAAGCAGCCATCGCCCTTGTCGAATCCTTCTGGGAAGCGGTCTGGGCCGCGTGCAATCCGTCGGCGGTGGATCGCTTCGTGACCGAGGATTTCGTCATCACTTCCGCCGGTGTGGACATCGCCGGGCGTGAACACTTCAAGGCCTGGGTTGGCGACTTCCAGTCGAAAATCGCCGACCTGAACATGGAAACCATCGAGACCTTTGCCAACGCCGACGGCTCGCGCGTCTCGTCGCGCTTCCGCATCACCGGCCGGAACAACGGCATGTTCGGGCTGCCGGCGGATGGCAAGCCGGTGGTGTTCACAGGCAACGCCATCCTGGCTGTCACGCCCACCGGCAAGCTCGCCCACAACTGGATCGAGCGCAGTGCCTGGGAGCTCTACAACCAGCTAACGAGCTAGGGCGGCACTCCCGCACATCACCACAGCATCATTCAAACCCGATCTCAGGCTCGTCAGGACCCCCGAGCCCGTTACCGATAGACCATCAACCCACCACCAGCACCGTCGCCGAAGTTCCACGACGATCCGGACAACCTCGGCTGCTGCTCAGATCGAGATCCAGCCGTCTGGCCGGCGCTGCTGCTCGTGAGCACACGGGCCACCCCAGCGAAGAGCGAGTTGCTGCCGCAATCTCGAGAAGGCGGCCGAGTCAGGCGGGGGGCCGGCGGGCGGTTGCGTTGTGCAGCGCTCCCGCCCGCCTGTCAGCTGGCCCAGGTCTCAGAACTCGAGGCCAGCGCTGACGTGCATCATCGGCGCGCGCCGCGCATGGATCGTGCCGATGATCTCCTCGACATCGATCCCTTGTAGGTAAACACTCGTAGTCGAGACGTACGAATGTCCGAGCTGGCGCTGGATCACCGGTAGCGGCACTCCCTCCCGGGCGAGCTCGACCGCGTGAGCATGACGGAGCTGATGCGGCGCAAACCTGCGCCGCACGCCTGCCGCTGTGGCGTAGCGTCGTAGCTCGCCGCGCGCGGCGGTCGCTGACCACGGCCGCCCGCGGGTCGGTCCATCGATCACGCAGAACAGCGCACCGATCGGCAGCTCGACCCGCGCGACGAGCCACGGAGCGAGATGATCGCGCCACGCCCACGCGTCCATCCCCACCTCTCGGCGGCGATTACCTTTGCCTCGGCGGATCAGAATCGATCCGCGTCGCGGGTCGAGATCTGACTCGGTCAGCGACAGCGCTTCCTGGATCCGCAGCCCGCCACGCCACAACACCACGATCAGCGCCCGCAGCCTCAGCCCGTGCTTATCGGCGGGTGTCTGGCGCATCACCGCGACGATCTCATCGACCGTCGGTGGATCCGCCGGATACACGTGCCCCTTGTTCCTTGGCGCGTGCCCGGCGTTGTAGCCGGGCATCGCCGCGGGTGAACGCCGCCGGCCGGCGGCGTCGAGCAACAACTCAGAAGACATCGCTCCCTCCCTTCGAGAGCAGACTGTTGACCAACCCGCTCTACCAGTCCCGAGCCAAGCCCGTCACTGCTCACATCCACACGGCAGTCGTCGTCCTGTCGCTGCCGCTCCCCCGGAAAACGGCAGCAGGTCGCTGTTCGCTGGGGTGGCCCGTGTCGCTCAGCGAGCAGCAGCGTCGGCCAGACGGCTGGGTCTCGATCGAAGCGGGCGTCACCACAGTGACGGGTCTGACTGCTGCGTTGCACCATGAGCAGTCATCTCGTCATGCCGGTCGATGTTGCCGCTTTCGGCAGAGCGACAGCGAACGCCACGACGCCGAACGCCACGACGCCCGGCGGAGTGCTGAGATTCGTCGAGACGGACAGCGCGCTTCGCGACGAGTCCGGCGTTTGCTGACGGCGCGGCTCCCCGACTAGCGCCCGCCTGGCCTCAGGTGAGCGGGAGTTCAACGCTACGCGGGTGGCGTGATCGCCAGCTGGGCTCTTCGAAGCGGGCTAAGAGCTCGATGAGCACCGGAAGGCGTTGGTGGGCGGGCGGTGCTGCAGCTTTGTAATCGCGTCGTCGGCAGGGTTGGAGTCCAGGGGAGCCTCCTTACCGATGTCGCCCTTGAGCGCCTTCACCTGATGTTTGCGGTCATCTGGAGAGACATGCACGACGTTGATAACGATCGCGACTCTGGCGAAGCCCTGGTAGAGGGCGGCGTTCCCGTTCGCCCCGCTTGCTTGCTCGGTGCATGTGATGCGAACTCGGTGCTCGCCGCTTAGTAACGCTTTCGTCGGGTTCGCGCCGGGATCGCAGATCGGTCCGCCGCCGGGATCACCAGGCGTTGACAGCAACTCCGGCTCGCCGCACTCGCGTCCGAGCACCCGCTCGACCATCTGCGCCGAGTCGGAGAATTCGTTGCACCGAGGGTCCCAGTTGTCGAATGGGTGACCGAAGTCAAAGACCCCTCCGCCGCCATGTGGGGGATCGTATCCTGGCGTATCATCATCCGCCCGCCGGAATCGGCCGTCGTAATTGACGTGCGCGAGGGAGTTGCTATCGGGGCAGCCGAACGACCTATTGCCATCAAACATGACGTTGTTGTACTCGTACGTTTTCGCGGCAGCCACGCCCCCGTAAGTTGACAGAAGATTCGAGACCCCTGAAACGGGACGTTCCAGCTCGGCCAGACCGTACGCTGTGCCGTTCACCTCATAGTCGTAGAGGCCGAGAGGGTTTTGGCCAGTCTTGCTGGGGTCTAAGTAAAAGCCCTGGACGCGCTCCTCGTCCCAGATCGACAGCTTGAAGCAGCACATGGGCTCCGTCGCCTGATGAGCGTCGCGTGACTGCGCATTGGCATACGACGCCCCAACGCAATTCAGAACTAGGCAGACTGCGCACAGCCAAACCGCCGAGAAGCGTCTGATGAGCGTCGCCCGCGGGTGGCTTACTCGCCAATCGCCGTTCTTGACCTCGGCTGCTCCGCGGGGGGTCATGTTTGCCCTGTAGCCAGCATAACCGCGCCTACCAGTGCGCACAAGCAGCGAGCATCCGCCGGTCAGGCGCACCCGAAGCCAGCCCGGACCGGGCGGGGAAAGCCATCGCGACGCTGCTGCTCCGTCGTCGAAGCGATCGCTCACGCCGTTCCTACCGGGCGCCTGCTCCTGGTGAAACGCGGCAGTCAGACCGTCACTGTGGCGACGCCCGCTTCGGGCTACAGGCAGTCGTCTCGATCG
The DNA here is from genome assembly GCA_963824755.1 of uncultured Solirubrobacterales bacterium. GTDB lineage: Bacteria > Actinomycetota > Thermoleophilia > Solirubrobacterales > Solirubrobacteraceae > Palsa-465. The sequence goes on from CAWGQT010000003.1 coordinate 184,095, forward strand.
AGCTCGTCGGACTCTCCAACGGCGCTGCTTCCGAACGCAACCAGCCACGTCGACCGACCCGGCCACGGCTGCCCGTCCGCCCCGGCGATGCAGCACTCCGGCGGCGTCGACATGACGGTCGCCATCCACCGTTAGCCACGAAGTCCTGAGTAGCAAGCACAAGAGCAGCAGCCTCGGCGGCACCGCCCGGACAACTGCG
>CAWGQT010000004.1:0-274195 GCA_963824755.1 uncultured Solirubrobacterales bacterium
CGCAACGAATGCTGAGAGAAGGTGATTTGTAGGTGCTTGCCGGCTCGAGGCATTGCTCTACGGGAGATGGGGGACTGATGGCCCCTCGGGATCGTCCTATGGGGGATGGTCTCAAACCACCACGTGCTGCGTTGGCTGAAGACCGTCGTGGTGAGCGACGTGGAAAAGGCGTCCTTGAGGCGTCAGGTGGGGATCAGAGAGACGACTGTCGTTCGAAGTGTCGAGAACTTAAAGATGGCATCAGAACCGGGTTGGGTTCCAGAACCCGGGATGGAGTCTGGCGGGTGCCCATGTATTGGCCAGGCGGTGTCCGGCATAGAGGCGGCGTGAACCTGATCTGCGGCTCTCGTAGGGAACGTTGGAAGGCGGACGCGGACATAGTCTCGGTCTGGTTGGCCGGGGCGATAGGGAGCCCTCCAAGCGGCAGAAACCGCGAGGGGTTGAGTACCGTTGCCGCGTCTGCTGGCGGACCGTCTCGTAGTAGCGGGGATGCCCCTGTAATGGGGGTGGAGCCAAGGGGACGGCTCGTCCGTGGTTGGTTTGGGTGGCCAACCGGCCGTTGGTCGGGAGGAGCACAGTGAATCAGCCGAAGTCGACAGAGAAGCCGTTTGCGATCCCGAAGCAGGCGGTGGTGGAAGCGTTCAAGAAGGTCAAGGAGAACCAAGGTGGGCCAGGGGTGGATGGGTGCACGATCGAGGAGTTTGAGTCCGAGCTGCGGGACAGGTTGTACGTGACTTGGAACCGGATGTCCTCGGGGTCGTACGTTCCGCCTCCGGTGAAGGTTGTCAAGATACCGAAGCCGCACGGCGGTGGCATGCGGATGCTCGGAGTGCCGACTGTGGCAGATCGAGTGGCGCAGACGGTCGTGGCCACGGAGTTGGAGAAGGTGGTGGAGCCGAAGTTCCACCGTAGCTCCTATGGGTATCGGCCGGGCCGCTCGCCGTTGGATGCGGTGGAGGTATGTCGGCAGCGGTGTTTTACGCACCCGTGGGTGTTGGATTGTGACATCGCCGGGTTCTTTGACAACGTTCCGCATGATCTCATCGTCAAAGCGGTGAAGGCCAACACCGACCTGAAGTGGGTGGTGTTGTATGTGGAACGGTGGCTGAAGGCACCGTTGCAGCATCCCGACGGCACCCTGGAGCAGCGCGATCGCGGAACCCCGCAGGGGTCGGCGATCTCACCGCTGCTAGCAAACCTCTTCTTGCACTATGCGTTCGATCAGTGGATGGCTCGGGAGTTCCCGAGCGTCTCGTTCGAACGGTACTGCGATGACATCGTGGTTCATGGCTTCAGCGAGAAGCAGACCCGGTATCTGGGTCGGCGGATCGCCGCCAGACTGCGCGAGGTCGGGCTGCGCTTGCATCCCGACAAGACGAAGATCGTGTACTGCCAACAAGACGGGCGAGAGGACTCCTATGAGTACACCTCGTTCACCTTCTTGGGGTTCACGTTTCGCAAGCGCGCAGCACGCGGTTCGGAGGGAACCGTGTTCAACGGGTTCCTTCCGGCCGTCAGCAAAGACGCGATGAAGAAGATGAATCGCGCCGTGCACAGCTGGCGGTTGCACCGCTGGACGTCGCTGTCATTGAACGAACTCGCGGCATGGATCAACCAGATCGTGCGCGGGTGGGTCGACTACTACGGCCGGTACTACCGGACTGCGTTGAGACCTCTTCTACGCCGGATCAATGCCTACATCCTGCGGTGGGCACGCAAGAAATACAAGCGGCTACGGGCGTTCAAGCGAGCCATGGCGTGGTGGACCGGAGTCGTGACACGCGACCCCACTCTCCTCAGCCACTGGCAGTGGACGACCATCGCCTGGATGACTGGATGAGAAGAGCCCGGTGACGGGAGACTGTCACGCCGGGATCTGTGGGAGCCCGGGGGTGCGATTCCCCCGGGCGACCCGACCGGCTCTCGTCGGGGAGCTATTTCCCGCCGCCGGTGCGTGCGGTGGAGATACCGAAGCGAGACGGCAGCTCGAGAGTGCTCGGGGTGCCGACCGTCGCGGATCGGATCGCCCAAGTGGTCGTGCGCTCGTATCTGGAGCCGTCGGTGGAGCCGGTGTTCCACGAGGACTCCTACGGGTATCGGCCGGGGCGCTCCGCGCACGACGCGATCGGGGTCTGTCGCGAGCGGTGTTGGCGCAACGACTGGGTTCTAGACATGGACATCAAGTCGTTCTTCGACACCGTTTCGTGGGACCTCACGCTGAAGGCGGTCGCCCACCACACCGACCAGCGTTGGATCCTTTTGTATGTGGAGCGGTGGCTCAAAGCGCCGCTCCAGAGAGAGGATGGCAGCCTGGTCGAGCGGGATCGCGGAACCCCTCAAGGGTCTGCGATTTCACCCTTGCTCGCCAACATGATGTTGCACTACGCGTTCGATGCGTGGATCGCCCGGGAGTTCCCGGCGGTCCCGTTCGAGCGCTACTGCGACGACATCATTGTCCACGCCCGGAGCGAGCGGCAGGCCCTGCAGCTGCGGGCCATGATCGCTGCGCGGCTGGCGGAGTGCGGGCTTGAGCTCAACGAGCAGAAGACCCGCATCGTGTACTGCAAGGACGACGACCGGCGCGGCTCGCACGAGCACACGTCGTTCGACTTTCTCGCCTACACGTTCCGTCCGCGGCTGTCGAGGAACCGGTTCGGGAAGCACTTCCTGAACTTCACCCCGGCGGTTTCGGGTGAGGCGAAGACGCGGATGCGGCGCGTGATGCGTCGCTGGCGTGTCGCTTGTCGGTCGGACAAGTCCCTCACGGACCTGGCGCTGATGTTCAACCGCCAGCTCCAGGGCTGGATCAACTACTACGGGCGCTTCTACAAGTCCATGTTGTATCCGGTCTTCCGCCACTTCAACGACACGCTCGTGAGGTGGGCCATGCGGAAATACAAACGACTGCGCCGCCACAAGAGCCGGGCGCGCAGGTTCATCGCTGACGTCGCCAGACGCCAGCCGGGCCTGTTCGCGCACTGGCGCTGGGGGCTGCGTCCTGACGGCTGGACGATGGGAGCCGGATGAGCCGAGAGGTTCACGTCCGGTTCTGCGAGCGCCGGAGGGTGAGATTCCCTCCGGCGACTCACCACGTGGCGGGCTTCCAGCATCGGGATGACGCCGAGCGGTTCCTCGCGGAGCTCCGCGACAGGCTCGCGAAGTTCAGCTTGGAACTGCATGCTGAGAAGACGCGGCTGATCCAGTTTGGGCGGTTTGCCGCCCAGCAGCGGAAGCAGCGGGACCTCGGCAAGCCGGAGACCTTCGACTTCTTGGGCTTCACGCATATTTGCGGGAAGACCAGGAGCGGAAGCTTCGCGCTGAGGCGCATCACGATCTCGAAGCGGAAGCGGGCGAAGCTACACCAAGTCAAGGAAGAGCTGGTGCATCGCCGGTATCTGCCCATCCCCGAGCAGGGGCAATGGCTGGCGAGCGTGGTGCGAGGGCACTGCGCCTACTACGCCGTGCCCGGCAACTACGAAGCGGTCGACGCGTTCCACGAAGAGGCGGTCAAGCACTGGTATCGGGCGCTGCGGCGCCGGAGCCAGCGCACCAGCCTTACCTGGGAGCGCATGAGCCGTCTCGAGGCTCGCTGGCTCCCGCCAGCCAAGATCACGCATCCCTGGCCCAACGTGCGCTTCGACGCCAATACCCAAGGCAGGAGCCCCGTGCGCTAGCAGTGCATGCGGGGATCTGCGCGGGGGGCAGCCCGAGCCCACAAGGCGAAGGGCTGTCCCTACCGCGACTTCTAGACATGGACATCAAGTCGTTCTTCGACACCGTTTCGTGGGACCTCACGCTGAAGGCGGTCGCCCACCACACCGACCAGCGTTGGATCCTTTTGTATGTGGAGCGGTGGCTCAAAGCGCCGCTCCAGAGAGAGGATGGCAGCCTGGTCGAGCGGGATCGCGGAACCCCTCAAGGGTCTGCGATTTCACCCTTGCTCGCCAACATGATGTTGCACTACGCGTTCGATGCGTGGATCGCCCGGGAGTTCCCGGCGGTCCCGTTCGAGCGCTACTGCGACGACATCATTGTCCACGCCCGGAGCGAGCGGCAGGCCCTGCAGCTGCGGGCCATGATCGCTGCGCGGCTGGCGGAGTGCGGGCTTGAGCTCAACGAGCAGAAGACCCGCATCGTGTACTGCAAGGACGACGACCGGCGCGGCTCGCACGAGCACACGTCGTTCGACTTTCTCGCCTACACGTTCCGTCCGCGGCTGTCGAGGAACCGGTTCGGGAAGCACTTCCTGAACTTCACCCCGGCGGTTTCGGGTGAGGCGAAGACGCGGATGCGGCGCGTGATGCGTCGCTGGCGTGTCGCTTGTCGGTCGGACAAGTCCCTCACGGACCTGGCGCTGATGTTCAACCGCCAGCTCCAGGGCTGGATCAACTACTACGGGCGCTTCTACAAGTCCATGTTGTATCCGGTCTTCCGCCACTTCAACGACACGATCGTGAGGTGGGCAATGCGGAAATACAAACGACTGCGCCGCCACAAGAGCCGGGCGCGCAGGTTCATCGCTGACGTCGCCAGACGCCAGCCCGGCCTGTTCGCGCACTGGCGCTGGGGGCTGCGCCCTGACGGCTGGACGATGGGAGCCGGATGAGCTGCGAGGTTCACGTCCGGTTCTGCGAGCGCCGGAGGGTGAGATTCCCTCCGGCGACTCACCACGTGGCGGGCTTTGAGCACCGTGACGACGCAGAGCGGTTCTTGGCTGACCTTCGCGAGCGGTTCGCGGAGTTCAACCTGGAACTGGCGGAGGAGAAGACACGCTTGATCCAGTTCGGGCGGTTCGCCGCCCAACGACGGAAGGAGCGGGGTCTCGGCCGCCCGGAAACCTTCGACTTCCTGGGCTTCACGCATTGTTGCGCGAAAACCCAAAACGGAAGGTTCCTGCTGAAGCGGATCACGATCTCGAAGCGGATGCGGGCAAAGCTACGCGAGGTCAAGGCCGAGCTCATGCGGCGCCGGCACCTGCCCGTCCCCGAACAAGGGCAATGGCTGGCAAGCGTGGTGCGAGGGCACCGCGCCTACTACGCCGTGCCCGGCAACATCGACGCGGTCCACGCCTTCCGCACCCAGGCAACACGGCACTGGTATCGAGCGCTGCGGCGCCGCAGCCAGCGCACCCGCCTGGACTGGAAGCGAATGGACCGCCTCGCGACCCGATGGCTCCCGCCCGCCCGCATGATGCACCCCTTCCCCGACGAGCGCTTCGCCGCTCGCACCCAAGGCAGGAGCCCAGTGCGTTAGCAGCGCACGCTGGGATCTGCGCGGGGGGCCGCTCGCAAGAGCGGTCCCTACCGCGATCGCGCGCGAGTCGACGCTCGCGGTGTTTGATCAGGCCACGGGCGAGGTGACTACTAAGCGGCTGGTCGGCCGCCCGCGTGAGCTGTTGGCGTACCTGCACACGGTGCCGCGGCCTGCGCGGATGGTCTATGAGGCGGGCCCTACCGGCTACGGGCTTGCGCGTCGCGTCCGCGCGGAGGGGATCGAGATGGTGGTGTGCGCGCCTGGCCGAACCGATCGCGCCTCTGGTGACAGGCTGAAGACCGACAGGCGCGACTCGATCCGGCTCGCGCGGCAACTTGCTGGCGGTGAGCTGGCGATCGTGACCGTTCCGTCGGTCGAGCGCGAGCAGCTGCGCGACCTCGTCCGCTGCCGCGAGGACATCCGCGCGGACCTGATGCGCGCCCGTCACCGCCTCGGGAAGTTCCTGCTGCGACGCGAGATCTACTACGAAGGTCCGGGCGAGCCGTGGTCGCTCAAGCACCGCGCGTGGCTTACCTCGCTGCGGTTCGCGGACCGCGCGTCGCAGCTGACGATCGCCGACTACCTCCACGCCCATGATGTGCTGATCGCCCGCCGCGACCGCGTCGAGGATCAGCTCGCGACGCTCGCCAGCGAGTCGCGCTGCAAAGACACGGTCGCCCGGCTGCGCTGTCTGCGCGGGATCGACACGCTCTCCGCGCTCGGGCTGTGCGCCGAGATCGGCGAATGGGAGCGCTTCGATCACCCCGACCAGCTCGCCGCCTACATCGGGATCGTCCCCTCAGAGCGCACCACCGGCGACCGCCGTCGCCAAGGCGCGATCACCAAGGCCGGCTCCACCCACGCCCGCAGGCTGCTGATCGAAGCCTCCTACCACTACCGCCGCCAACCCGGCGTCGGGCTCAAGCTCGAGCGCCGCCAACGCGACCAACCACCCGAGATCATCAACATCGCCTGGTCAGCGCAACGACGCCTGAACGCCCGCTGGCGCCAGCTCAAAGACGCCCGCCACAAGCCCAACGGGATCGTCGCCGTCGCGATCGCCCGCGAGCTCGCCTGCTACTGCTGGGAGATCGCGACCCATCCGGTCACGGTTCCGCCGGCCTCCGTGCCGGCGGGCGACCCCCTCACGCACGCAACCCCCGTCCCGCAGAAGCAGAAGCCAACCAGCGCCAGGAGGATCAGCGCCTCGCTCTGACACCGACGATCGACAACCCGTTGCGGCTGGCGAGGCGGCCCGGGCTCCCCGGCATCGCGCACACCAGTCCGCGGCGTGCCCATGAGCAACCACCCGTTCCGGGTGGCCGCGCTCGAGAATAGACAGCGGACGTGCGACGAAACCAAGGTCTTGGGGTACCCAGCCCCCGCATATGAGGCTGACCACCGTCGCGACACCCGCGGACGCCCGGACCGCCCCGCCAGCCGCAACCCCACCCCCGATTCGCCCTGCAAACCACAGCTCACGATCAACGCACCCACTTGACAACCCGCCCCCCATATGGGGCACGGATGGCGTGGACACCGCGACCGCCGCCGCGCGAAGGACTGAACCGCCCCCCGGTCTGGACGGGCCCGCCCGGCCCCATGGACGCCGCCGCAGGCGGCCCCTAGAAGGCCCCGCGCCGGCTCAGCACCGCGGGGATCGTCTTCAGCAGGATCGAGAGGTCGAGGAAGATCGACCAGCGCTCGAGGTACAGGAAATCGAGCCTGACGAGGTCATCGAAGTCGAGCTCGGCGCGACCGGAAACCTGCCACAGGCCGGTGATGCCGGGCAGCACCAGGTAGCGCTTCTTGTGCCACTCCTCGAGCCGCTCGAAGTCCCGCAGCGGCAGCGGCCGCGGCCCCACCAGCGACATCTCGCCGCGGATCACGTTGACCAGCTGGGGCAGCTCGTCCAGCGAGAAGCGGCGCAGTAACCGCCCGATCTTCGTCAGGCGCGGATCGTCGCGGATCTTGAACAGCGCGCCGGATTTCTCGTTGAGGGGCTCCAGGTCGTCCTGGACCTGGTCGGCATGCTCGCGCATCGTGCGGAACTTGAAGCACGAGAACGGCTTTCCGGCCATCCCGGGCCGGACCGAGCGGTAGATCACCGGTCCGCGCGAGCTGAGCTTGACGGCGATGCCGATCGCGATCAGGATCGGGGTGAGCACGATCAGGCTGAGGGTCGCGACCACCAGGTCGAAGGTCCGCTTGAGCGCGAACTCGACCCCCTCGAACACCGGCGGGCGGAGCTTGAACAGCGGCACGGTCTGACCGGGCACGAACTCCGCCCGGTCGATCAGGATCTCCATCGTGGTCGGCGCGACGTGCAGGGTGACGCCGCGGTTGTGACAGAGGTCGACCAGCTCCACCGCCTTGTCCTGCGGGAAGTCGGGGTCGGCGATGATCACCTCTTCGATCCGGTCAGCAGCCAGCGCCTTAGGCAGCTGATCGAGCGTTCCGAGCGATCGCAATCCGTTCTGCGGGCGAGGCGCAAGGGAGATATAGCCGACGATGTCGACCGCGGTCCGGGCCTCCTCGGCCAGCGCGTGCGCGACCGCCTCGATGTGCTTACCCGAGCCCACCAGGATCGCCCGCCGGCGATAGCCCGCCTGTTTGAGCAGCCAGCCGGTTACCCGCAGGTGCAGCTCGCGCAGGGCGGTGATGTACACCGTCCCGAAGAACAGCGAGCCGTAGAAGATGTAGTAGCTCGTGAAGTGGTTGCCGTTGGCCAGGGCGAACACCAACGCGATCACCGTCACCTGGAACAGAGCGGTCGCGATTCGCGCAAGGCCGCCGCGGCGCGGTCGGTCGGCGTACAGGTCGACCCGCGCGAACATCAGCACGGTCACCAGGTAGGCGAACGCGACCCATTGGCGCGTCTCGTGCCAGCCGAGGCTGGCGTTGAAGCTCCCACGCAGCGCGAGCTTCAGTATCAGCGCCGTGTACAGCGCCGCAACCACGCCGACGAAGTCCAGCACCAGCAGCGACGCAACGCGCGCGATTCGGCGCAGCGTCTCGAGCCTGAGCAGGAAAGAAAGCCCCGGCGGACGCCTGCGACGGACGTCGCGCTCAGGGAGGACGACGTGGGCGTCGCGATGCGCTCCGTTGGGCTGACTCTTCGTGGCCTCTTTCGTACCGCTCGTCAAGTTGCGATCAAGCCCATCTGGTCTCCCTGCCCGTCGTAACGGTATCCGCACCTCGAAGTTACGCAGTATCTAAAGCTATGGCCGGGCATGCGCTCCTGCCGCCTCCGGGGCTACCTCGCCGACCCGACCAATGCTTCGACTCCTGACTGCTCGATCGTCTTGCGCAGGCCGTCGCGAAGGTTGATCGTCGGCTCCCAACCGAGCACCTCGCGCGCCAGCGAGATGTCCGGCTGGCGCACCTGGGGATCGTCCGTGGGCAGCGCCTCGAACACGATCTCCGAGCGCGAGTCGGTGACCTCGATCACCGTCCTGGCGAGTTCGAGCAGCGTGAACTCGTCCGGGTTACCAACATTCACCGGATTATGGTATCCGGACTCCGCGAGCGCGATGATGCCTCGTATCAGGTCATCGACGTAACAGAAGGAACGGGTCTGCGAGCCGTCGCCGAACACGGTGATCGGCCGGTCCTGCAGGGCCTGGCGCAGGAAGGTCGGGATCGCACGGCCGTCGTGGGGGCGCATCCTTGCTCCGTAGGTGTTGAAGATCCTGACGATCGAGGTGTCCACGCCCTGCTGGCGGTGGTAGGCCATCGTCAGCGCCTCCGCGTAGCGCTTGGCCTCGTCGTACACGCCGCGCGGACCGATCGGGTTGACGTGCCCCCAATAGGTCTCCTGCTGCGGGTGCTCCTCGGGATCGCCGTACACCTCGCTGGTCGAGGCGATCAGGAACCGCGCCCGGTGCTTCTTGGCGAGGCCGAGCGTGTGGTGCGTCCCGTAGGAGCCGACCTTCAGCGTGTGCAGCGGCAGGCGCAGATAGTCGATCGGCGAGGCCGGCGAGGCCAGGTGATATACGAACTCGACCCGCTCCTCGACGAAGTAGGGCTCGATTATGTCGATGTTCAGGTGGACGAAATCGTCGGTGCGGATGTGCTCGATATTCGCGAGCGAGCCGGTCTCGAGGTTGTCGACGCAGATCACGCGATTGCCGCGCTGAAGCAGCTCGTCGCAGAGGTGAGAGCCCAAGAAGCCGGCCCCACCCGTCACAAGGCATGTAGGCATGTCCGCAATCTACAGCGGGCCGCGGTCCGAGGCGCCGTTGGGTGAGCGTAAGTGGCCCTATTGCGGCGGTTAGGCGAGGCCGCCAAACAGGGACGGGTACAGTCTCCCGGGGCGCAACGTCGCATGGACGCATGTCGTTCAATCCGGATGATCGATCCGACCACAAGGAGACGCGATGGCTGCAACACGCTTTGCCCAGCGCCTGCAAGAGCAGATCGCCAACGAGTTCGCTGCCTCGCAGCAGTACATCGCCAACGCGGTGTACTACGACACCCAGACCCTCCCGCGACTTGCCGCGTTCTTCTACGCCCAGGCGGTCGAGGAGCGCAATCACGCGATGATGATGGTGCAGTACCTGCTCGACATCGACGCGGAAGTTTCGATCCCCGGTGTGGGTGCACCGGAGACGGAGTTCGCGGACATCGTCGCACCCGTGGCGCTGGCGCTCGAGCAGGAGAAACGCGTCAGTGACCAAATAGCTGCACTGATGGGTGTCGCCAGGGACGAAGGCGACTATCTGAGCGAACAGTTCGTACAGTGGTTCCTGAAGGAACAAGTCGAAGAGGTCTCGACCATGTCCTCCTTGCTGGCGGTCGTCGAGCGCTCGGGAGAGACACCGATGTTCATCGAGGACTATCTGGTCCGCGAGCACGGTGTAGCCCAACGTTCCGACCCCACCGCGCCCCCGGCGGCAGGCGGAGCACTGTGAGCGGCATTCGCATCAACCCCGAAGTGACAAAGGAGACACGATGAAGAAGCTGATCGCGGCCTTCGCCATGATGGCGCTGCTCGCACCGGCCGTTGCGGTGGCGGGGACCCACTACGTCAAGGTTTCGCCGAGCTCGCAGCAGTCCGGCGGCAAGATCCGCCTCTACGGCGTGGTCGACGGCGGCTGCGGCACCGGCGCGCAGGTGACGATCTACTCGCACGCGTTCGCAGGCGCCACGCACCACAGCTTTGCGGGAGTGCCCGCCGTGTACGCCAAGGTCGACAGCCACCACAAGTTCTCGACGAACCTGACCCTCAACGGCGCGCTGGATCAGGGCAAGTACACGATCGGCGCTCGCTGCGGTGGCGGCACGCTCGGTCACACGACGCTGACCGTGACGCCCGGTTTTTATTAGGCCGACGCGACTCCGGGCAACTTCAGCAGCGCGCGGATCCGCTACTCACGGGCCGCCCGCGTGTTGTTGAGGAAGATCCGGATCAAACGACGCTGCATCCGTGCGTAAGGAGGCAGGATGAAGAAGCTGATTGTGGTGCCGGTGGCGATGGCGGTGTTCGCGTCATCCGCCCTGGCCGGCGTGCCCTCGTTCAAGGTTTCGCCAACGAAGGTGCAGGGCGGAAACAAGGTCACAGCCTCGGGCGTCACGGGCAGCCGGTGCGGGCCCGGCAAGCAGGTGACGATCTTTTCGAAGGCGTTCGCCGGCTCCACCTCGCACAAGTGGCAGGGCACTCCGGCCATCTACGCCAAGGTCGCCAGCAACCACAAGTTCTCTGCGAAGGTGACGATCAGCACCAACGTTCCGATCGGCAAGTACCAGGTCACCGCCCGGTGCAGCAGCGGGACGCTCGGACACGCCACGCTGAACGTCTCGCAGTTCTACTAGGAGTCCCAGGCCGGCTCGCTCCAGCGCGGGCCGGTCTCTTCTCCGCTCGTCCAGAACTAGCGATCCGGTGCGCGCCGGCGCAGGTAGTGCGCGTCGCCGCGGCGGATCATCAGCTTTTCGGAGTCGAAGTGCTCGAGCAGCGCCTGCGCGAACTTGCGCGAGGTGCCGAGTTCGGTGCGAAGCTGGGCCAGGGTGATCGCGCCGCCGCTGCGCTCGGCGATCGCGATCGTCTGCTCGCGGATCTGGGCGAGCACATCTGCGTGGTAGTGGAGGTTGCGGGCGACTCGGACCGCTTTGCCGGACTGCCTCAGGGCCTGCAGATCGTCCGGATCCAGCTCACTGTCGGGCGGCGGCTGGAAACCCGCGTCCATCAGTCGCTGTTCGAGCGCAAGCGCGCCGGCCGACAGCGGTTGGGGCCGATGCGCCTCCGGCGCGGAGCGGGGCATCTCAGGCTCCGGCGCCGCCTCCGCGTCGCCCCTCGCGAGAGCCTCCAGCCTTACCAGCAACGCCCTGCTCGGTCCGTGCTTCTTCGGGTGGGCGTCGAGTACCGCGCCCCCGCCGAGCGTGTCCGGGGGCGCGATCTGGCGGACGACGAAGCGATCGCCCTGCGCCGGCACGAGCTGGTGCTCGAGGCGGATCTGCCAGAAGGGGCCGCCGAGCCAGGCCATGCGAGCCGACGACTCGCGCGTCCCGTGGTGGACCTGGACGCGGCCTCCGTGATCGGGTTCTGAGTCCGCGAAGTCGAGTTGTGCGTCGATCAGGTAGGTGGGTTTGAGCTCCGCCTCGGGCGAGGTCAGCACGTCTCCTCGGTGGATGTCGCTGACCGCCAGCCCGGTGATGTTCACCGCGACCCGCTGCCCCGCCCGAGCGCTTTCGAGCTGCGCGTCGTGGACCTGGACGCCGCGAACGCGAGCCCGCCGCAGCTCTGGCAGCACGACGAGCTCCTCGCCACGCGCGATCTGGCCCGACCACAGGGTCCCCGTCACGACCGTGCCGGCGCCTCGGATCGTGAACACCCGGTCGACGTGGAGTCTCGGCGGGCCGGGTTCGTCGGCGCGACTCGGGAGCTTGGCCGCCGCCCTGTCGAGCGCCGCGCGCAGCTCGTCGAGCCCCGCGCCCGTCACCGATGACACGACGATGGGCTCCGCCTGCGGCAGCAGCTCCGAGGCCTCGACGAGCGCGAGGTCGGGATCGGCGAGGTCGGACTTGGTGATCGCGACGACACCGATTTCGATCGCCAGCGCGCGCAGCACCGCGGCATGCTCACGGGTCTGGGGCATCACGCCGTCGTCCGCGGCGATCGTCATCAGATAGAGGTCGATTCCGGTCGCGCCCGCCACCATCGTGCGTACGAACCGCTCGTGTCCGGGCGCATCGATCACCGACAGCCGGCGGCCGGACGGAAGCTCGAGGCTCGCGTATCCGAGCTCGATCGAGATCCCCCGAGCGCGCTCCTGCGGCAGGCGATCGGTGTCGATGCCGGTCAGTGCGCGGATCAGCGCGGTCTTGCCGTGGTCGATATGGCCCGCGGTGCCCAGCGTCAGCGGCGCTGCTGTCATTGCAGCGCAGCGCGGGCCGCAGCCGCAACCACCGGCACCTCTTCGTCGCCGAGCGTCCGCGGGTCGAGCAGCAGCTGACCTTCGTGGATGCGCGCGATCACCGGGGGCTCGGCGCGGCGCAGGGCAGCCGCGAGCGCCACCGGATCCCCTCGTAGCGCGACAACCGGGCCTTCGAGTTCGAGCAGCGGCAGCGCGCCGCCGCCGACCTTGGCGGCCGCGCGAACGATCTGAGCGCCCGGGCCGATCGCGGCCGCGAGTGCATCGGCGCGCGCGCCCAGAGTCGCCTCGGATGCCTCGAGCATCGACAGGACCGGGATCTCGTGGCGCGCCCGGGCCGGATCGCGGTACAGGAGCAACGTCGCCGCGAGCGCCGCGAGCGAAAGCTTGTCGATCCGCATCGCGCGGGCGAGCGGGTGCGAGCGCGTGGCGGAGATCGCCTCGGCCCGACCGGCGAGCAGCCCTGCCTGCGGGCCACCGAGCAGCTTGTCGCCCGAGCAGCAGACGACCGCGGCGCCGGCCTGCACCGAACGCGCGATCGGCGGCTCATCGCCGAGCAGGGGCGAGCGCGCGAGCACTCCGGAGCCGACATCGTCGATGACCGGCACTCCGAGCTCGCACAGGTCCTCGATCGACACCTCCTCGACGAACCCGATCGTGCGGAAGTTCGAGGTATGCACGCGCAGGATCGCCCCCACCGGAAGCGTTGCGCCGGCGAGCGCGCGTTCGTAATCCGCGAGTCGCGTCCGGTTCGTCGTGCCGACCTCCATCAGCGTTGCGCCCGACTGCGCCACCACCTCGGGGATTCGAAACCCTCCCCCGATCTCGACTAGCTGTCCTCGCGAGACGATCACCGCGCGGCCGGGCCCGGCCAGCGCCGCCACCGCCAGCAACACCGCCGCCGCTCCGTTGTTGACGGCGATCCCGTCCTGCGCTCCGGTCAGTTCGGACAGCAACCGCTCGACGTGCGTGTGCCGCGAGCCGCGACCCCCGGTTTCCAGATCCAGCTCCAGATTGCTGTACCCGCCGGCGATCCGCGCCACAGCCTCGCGGGCGGCCTCAGCCAGCGGCGCACGTCCGAGGTTGGTGTGGATGATCACTCCGGTCGCGTTGAGCGCCCCTCGTAGCGATTCGCGCTCGAGCTCGGCGAGCAGTTCGCGGGCGCGAACCTCGAGCGCGGCGCTCGGATCGGCACCGGCGAGCACCGATTCGCGCCGCTCGTCGATCGCGCGCCGGGCAGCGGCAACGGCCAGCGCGTGCGGTGCATCGAGCGCCGCTGCCAGCTCGTGGACCGCGGGCAGCGATCTCAGCCCGGGGGTTGCGGCGTCGCCCCGCGAACCCATTCGCCCTCCTCCTTCTTCCAGATCGGCGCTCGCGCCTTGATCTCGTCGATGATCTCCCGGGCCCCGCTGAACGCGGCGTCGCGGTGCGGGGCGGACACCGCGACCGCGACCGACGGCTCGGACAGCTTGACCGTCCCGACCCGATGCTCGGCCGCCGCTGCGCACAGGCCGTGGCGGTCGATCGCGCTCGCCACGATCTCCGCGATCTTGCGCTGCGCCATCTCTGCGTACGCCTCATAGCCGAGTTCCGGGACCTCGCGGGTGACGCCCAGGAACGTCACGATCGCACCTGCTCGCGGATCACGCACGAGCTCGATCAAGGGATCAAGGGCCAGCGGCTCCTCGGTCACCCGCACGTGCAGTGAGCCGACCGACCCACCCGACACCGGCGGGATCAGGGCGAGCTCGTCGCCGGCATGAAGCTCGGCCTCACCCGACGCGTACTCCTGGTTGACAGCCATCACGACGCGGATGCCGTCAGTCAGCGGGCGCATCTGATCAAGCGCATCGCGGACACGAGCGCCCTCCGGCAGGTCGAGCTCGATCTCCGAGGCCCCGGCGCGCTCCCGGAGCCCGGCGAACAGTCGGATGCGCACGTGCATGACGCCATAGTGTGACAACTGCTACCGGGGCGAGACCGAGCGCAGCAGCGTGTTTGCGGGCGGTTAAAGGTTTCCGAGACCGTCCTTTATTTGCTTATGCTGCGCCGACTGGGGCTGTCAACTAGAAGGAGTCACATTGCTTAGAAGGAGGAGCTGGCTGGTCGCACCGCTGTCGATTATCTGCGCGGCGGCCATCGTGGGGTGCGGAAGCAGCAGCAGCAGTTCATCGACGACGGCGACCTCGTCGTCGTCAAGTGCGACTGGGTCGGCGTCAGGCGCAACGGCCTCCGTGGCCTCGCAGGTGCCGGCGGCGATCAAGAGCAAGGGCACGCTGACCGTTGCTGCGGACGCCAGCTATGCGCCGAACGAGTTCATCGGACCCGACGGCCACACGGTCGTGGGGATGGACGCGGACCTCGCCAACGCGCTGGCCGCGGTGATGGGGCTGAAGGCGAACGTAGTCAACGCCACGTTCGACACGATCATCCCGGGCATCAAGTCCGGCAAGTACGACATGGGCGCCTCGTCGTTCACCGACACGCTGGCGCGCCAGAAGATCGTCGACTTCGTCGACTACTTCGTCGCCGGAACCTCGTTCTTCACCAAGGCGTCTGGCGGCACCGACGTCAGCGGCCTGGCCGATCTGTGCGGCAAAACCGTCGCGGTCGAGAGCGGGACCACGGAGGAGACCGACGCCAAGGGGCAGAGCGCGAAGTGCAAGGCGGGCGGCAAGCCCGCCGTCAACGTGCTCGTGTTCCCGACGCAGACGGCGGCGAACCTCGCGCTATCCAGCGGGCGGGCGCAGCTCTCGATGGCCGATTCACCGGTGGCGGCTTACCAGGTCAAGCAGTCAAACGGCCAGTTCAAGATCACGGGGTCGACGTATGGCACTGCGCCGTACGGCCTGGCCGTGCCGAAAGGCTCGGGTCTTGCCCCCGCGGTGCTGGCCGCGCTTAAGGTGCTGATGAGCAACGGCACCTACAACAAGATCCTCACCAAGTGGGGGATCCAGGCCGGCGCAATTCCTGCCTCGCAGGTAAAGATCAACGGCGGAACGTCGTAACGGACGCGTTAAGCGCGAAACTACGGCTCAGAGGTGAGCACCTCAGAGCTGACTGAAGAACGGACGGGACGGCCCGAGGAGATCAAGGCCGTCCCTGTCCGCCGTCCGGGGCGCTGGATCGCGGCCGCGATCGTCCTCGTGTTCGCGGCGGCGATCGTCAACTCGATCGTCACCGCTAAGGGCTTCGAGTGGCACGTCGTCGGTCACTACCTGTTCGACTCGCGGATTCTGCACGGGGTGTGGACCACGATCTACCTCACGTTTTTCAGCATGATCATCGGGATCGCGCTCGGCGTCCTCGCCGCCGTGATGCGCCTCTCGCCCAACCCGATCGTGTCCGGCGCGAGCTGGTTGTACATCTGGTTCTTCCGCGGCACGCCGCTGCTCGTCCAGATCCTGTTCTGGTACAACATCGCCGCGCTGTTCCCGCACATCTCGCTCGGGATCCCGTTCACCGGTCCGGTGTTCGTCCACGAGTCGGCGAACTCACTGATCACGCCGCTCGTCGCCGGGCTCCTGGCGCTCGGCCTCAACGAGGGTGCCTATATGGCCGAGATCGTCCGCGCCGGGATCATCTCGGTGGACGAGGGCCAGACGCATGCGGCGCAGTCGCTCGGGATGAGCCGGCTGCAGACGATGCGCCTGATCGTGTTGCCGCAGGCGATGCGGGTGATCATCCCGCCGACCGGCAACGAGACGATCGGGATGCTCAAGAACACCTCGCTGCTCTACGTCGCGGGCTTCACCGAGCTCCTGTACTCGGTCACGCAGATCTACAACGTCAACTTCGAGGTGATCCCGTTGCTGATCGTGGCGTGCGTGTGGTACCTGGTGATGACGAGCATCCTTTACGTGGGGCAGTACTTCATCGAGCGCCACTACGGGCGCGGATTCTCCCGCACCCAACGGGTGGGGATGGCCGAGCGCTGGCTCGGAGTGGGGCGGCACTGATGGCCGAGGTGATGGTCAAGTCGGAGGGCGTGTGCAAGCGTTTCGGGCGCCTCGAGGTGCTCAAGGGCATCAACCTCGAGGTGAGGCGCGGCGAGGTGATGTGCATGCTCGGGCCGTCGGGCTCGGGCAAGTCGACGTTCCTGCGCTGCATCAACCACCTCGAGGAGATCAACTCAGGCCGGCTGTCGGTCGACGGCGAGCTCGTCGGCTACCGCGAAAAGGATGGGAAGCTGTACGAGCTCCACGAGCGCGTGGTCGCGCGCAAGCGCTCGGAGATCGGGATGGTGTTCCAGCACTTCTACCTGTTCCCGCACATGACCGCGCTGGAGAACGTGATGCTCGCGCCGGTCCACGTCGCGAAGGTGGACCGCGGCGAGGCGCGCCAGCGCGCCCGAGCGCTGCTTGAGCGCGTCGGCCTCGGCGACAAGCTCGACACCCACCCGGTCGCGCTGTCGGGCGGCCAGCAGCAGCGGGTCGCGATCGCCCGCGCACTTGCGATGCAGCCGAAGCTGATGCTGTTCGACGAGCCGACCTCGGCGCTCGACCCAGAGCTCGTCGGCGACGTGCTCGACGTGATGCGTCAGCTCGCCAAGGACGGGATGACGATGATCGTCGTCACCCACGAGATGGGCTTCGCGCGCGAGGTCGCCGACACGGCGGTGTTCATGGACGACGGCGTCGTGGTCGAGGCGGGCAACCCCAAGCAGGTCCTGACCTCGCCGCAGCACGAGCGCACGAAGGCGTTCCTCTCAAAGGTGCTCTAGTCAGTGGGGCTCCCACTAGCCCTTCACGCGCGGGACCTGAGGAGGGGCCGGCGCGAGCGCCGACCCCCCCGACCCCCGCGCGGGACCTGAGGAGGGGCCGGCGCGAGCGCCGACCCCCCCAACCCCCGGCCCACTGAAGGTGGTGGGACGATGTGCAGAGTAGGTCCACCCCGCCGGTTTGTCAGTCTCGGATGAGTCTCGCTGCAGTCCGCGGGGGTAATCTCCAGGGCAATGGCCACCACTGATGAGCACCGCACGATTGCCCCGATCGTCGGGCCGGATGATCCGCGCCGCTTCACGGACTCGGGAATCGAGATCAAGCCCCTTTACACCGAGGAGGACCTTCCCGCCGACCTCCCAGAGCGTCTCGGCGAGCCGGGCGAGTATCCCTACACCCGCGGGGTTCATCGCGAGATGTACCGCAAGCAGCTGTGGACGCATCGCCAGTACGCCGGCTACGCCAGCGCCAAGGAGTCAAACGAGCGCTACCGCTACCTGCTCGCGCACGGCTCGACCGGACTGAGTATGGCGTTCGACCTGCCCACCCAGCTCGGGCTCGATTCAGACGACCCGCGCTGCCTGGGCGAAGTGGGCCGCACGGGGGTCGCGATCGACACGATCGACGACATGCGCACCGCGTTCGACGCGATCCCGCTCGATCAAGTCTCCACCTCGATGACGATCAACGCGCCGGCGAGCGTGTTGTTGCTGCTCTACGAGCTCGTCGGCGAGGAGCAGGGCGTTCCCTCCGAGCAGCTCCGCGGCACCACCCAGAACGACATCCTCAAGGAGTACATCGCCCGCGGCAACTTCATCTATCCGCCACAGGGAGCGATCCGGTTGACCACCGACCTGTTCGCCTACTGCAAGGAGCAGGTCCCGAAGTGGAACACGATCTCGATCAGCGGTTACCACTTCCGCGAGAAGGGTTGCTCGGCAGTTCAGGAGGTCGCGTTCACACTCGCGAACGGGATCGCCTACGTGCAGGCGGCGATCGACGCGGGGCTCGAGATCGACCACTTCGCGCCGCGGCTGGCGTTCTTCTTCAACGGCCACAACAACGTCTTCCAGGAGGTCGCGAAGTTCAGGGCCGCCCGCAGGATGTGGGCGCACATCATGCGCGAGCGCTTCGGCGCCCAGGACGAGCGCTCGTGGCGCCTGCGCTTCCACACGCAGACCGGCGGCGTGACCCTCACCGCCCAGCAGCCGGAGAACAACATCGTCCGGGTGGCGCTGCAGGGATTCGCGGCGGTCTGCGGGGGCACCCAGTCGCTTCACACCAACGGCTTCGACGAGGCGCTCGCGCTGCCGACTGAGCGCGCCGCCAAGATCGCGCTGCGCA
This sequence comes from uncultured Solirubrobacterales bacterium, assembly GCA_963824755.1. Lineage (GTDB taxonomy): Bacteria > Actinomycetota > Thermoleophilia > Solirubrobacterales > Solirubrobacteraceae > Palsa-465. The sequence goes on from CAWGQT010000004.1 coordinate 18,689, forward strand.
CGCAGCAGATCATCGCGCACGAGTCGGGCGCGCCCGACGCCGTCGACCCATTCGCGGGCTCCTATTACGTCGAGGCGCTGACCGACGAGCTCGAGACACGCGCGAGCGAGCTGATCGCGAAGATCGACGAGCTCGGTGGCTCCGTGCAGGCGATCGACTTCATGAAGAACGAGATCGAGGAGTCGGCGTTCGGGTACCACGAGCGCTACCGGATCGGGCAGGACATAGTCGTCGGCGTGAACAAATTCGTCGAGGACTCGCCGGAGGTGCCCGACATCCTGCGGGTCGACCCCGAGTCCGAACGCGAACAGGTGCAGCGCCTGAAGACCTTCAAGGCGGATCGCGACGGTACGCTGGTGGAGCGGCGGCTCGAGGAGATTCGGGAGTGCGCTCGCGGGTCCGACAACATGCTTCCGGTGCTGCGCCAGGCGCTCAAGGATCGATGCTCGATGGGCGAGGTCTGCGGCGCGATGCGCGACGTCTTCGGCGAGTACCGGCCGACGTTCTGAGAGTGTCCCCCGCCCGGAGCGACTGATGCGGATCTTCCTCGCCGGCGCGAGCGGGGTGATCGGGGTGCGGCTGGTGCCGCTGCTGGTGGCCGAGGGTCACGAGGTGGCGGGGATGACGCGCTCGGAGGGCAAGGTCGAGTTCGTCCGCGAGCTGGGCGCCGAGCCGGTCATCTGCGACGTCTATGACCGCCAGGCACTGATTGACGCAGTGCGCGCCTACAAGCCCGAGATGGTCATGCATCAGCTGACCGATCTGCCCGATCAGGTCGATCAGATCGAGGCGTTCCGAGACCGCAACAACCGCATCCGCACCGAAGGCACGCGCAACCTGCTGGACGCGCGCGAGGCCGCGGGGGCGGAGCGCTTCAGCGCCCAGAGCATCGCCTGGCGCCCTCTCGCCGGCGGCGAGGCCGTGGAGGAACACGAGCGGATGGTGCTCGAGGCCGGCGGCGTGGTGCTCGAGTACGGCACGTTCTACGGCCCCGGCACGTACGGCGGCGATCGGGTGCCTCCGCCTCCTCGCATACATGTGGATGAAGCCGCCCGGAGGACGGTCGAGTTGCTGGAAGCGCCTTCCGGCGTCGTGGTGATCGCCGAAGCGGAGTCGTGAGGGCGCACATCGCCGGCCTCGTGATCCTGTACCGGTAGGGTTCGGCGCCGATGCTCGTCCCGGCCGTCGCCTTCTGGCAGGTTGTGCTCGCGCTGCACATCGTCGCGGTCGTGGCCGCATTCGGCGTGACGTTTGCCTATCCGGTGATCTTCGCGGTCGGGTCGAAGCTCGACCGCCGCGCGATGCCGTGGTTTCACCGCGTCCAGGTGCAGCTCGGGCGCCGGCTGGTCAACCCGGGGCTGCTCGTGGTCGTGCTCGCGGGCGTCTACCTCGCCTCCAAGCTCCACCAATGGAGCTCGTTCTACGTGCAGTGGGGGATCGGCGTTGCGATCGTGCTCGGCGGGCTCGAGGGAGCGTTCATGATTCGCCAGGAGGCCAAGCTTGCGGAGCTCGCTCAGCGCGACGTCGAGCAGGCCGGCACCCGCGAGGTCGCCTGGAGCCCCGAGTACGAGGCGCTCGCCCGTCGCGTCGGGATGGTCGGCGCCCTTATGGGCCTGCTCGTGGTCGTCACGATCTACCTGATGACCGTCCAGGCCGGAGCCTCCTAGGCCGCCTCGTACTCGAGTGAGGCCTGGGGCTCCGGTGCCTGAGTGCGCTTGGAGCTGAGGATCACGGTCGCCAGCGCGATCGCCGTAAGCAGCAGGCCAGACCCGATCACCAGGGTCAGATGAAAGCCTCGCGTGAACGCTTCCGCGTGCGATACGCCGGCCGCGACCAAGTCCTTGGTGCGCGTCGTCGACAGCGTCGCCAGTACCGCCAGGCCGAGGGCGCCGCCGACCTGCAGTGAGGTGTTGACGATCCCCGAGGCCAGCCCCGACTCGCTCGGCTCCACTCCGGACATCGCCACTGTCATCAGCGATGGGAACGAGAGGCCGGCGCCGACACCCAGGAGAACCATCGGTGCGAGCAGGTCGGTCACGTAGCTGGCGTGGACCGGGGCAAGCGCGAACAGCGCGAGCCCCGCCGCCATCGACGCCAGGCCCGGGAGCAGCGTGGCCCGCGCGCCGAAGCGCATGTTCAGCCGCGGCGTGATCCCCAGCGAAAGCACGCCGATCCCCAGCGCGACCGGCAGGAACGCGAGCCCCACGTCGAGCGGTCCGTAGCCGAGCACCTGCTGCATGTAGACGGCCCCGAGGATGAACATTCCGAACAGGCCCGCCACCATCAGCATCTGAACCAGGTTCGCGCCGGTGACATTGCGCGAGCGGAAGATTCCGAGCGGGATCAGCGGTGTCCTCGCGCGCCCTTCGCGGATCACGAACCCGACCAGCAGCGCAATCGCGATCGCGCCGAGACCCAGCGTGTGGAGCGAGCCCCATCCGTAATTGGTGGCCTTCACGATCGTATAGACCGCGAGCATCAGCGCTGCGGTCACGAGCGCTGCGCCGGGGACGTCGGCGCCCTCCCGCAAGCCGACGCCTCGATCGCTCGGGACAAGTCGCACCGCGAGCAGCGCCGTGGCGATTCCGATCGGGGCGTTGACGAAGAAGATCCAGTGCCAGCTGAGGGCCTGGGTGAGAACGCCGCCTGCGAGCAGGCCGATCGAGGCTCCCGCGGAGGCGACGAAGCTGAACACGCCGATCGCCTTCGCCTGCTCGGCCGGCTTGGGGAACATCGTGACGATCATCCCCAGAATCACGGCCGAGGCCATCGCGCCGCCGGCGCCCTGGATGAATCGCGCGCCGACGAGCATCGCCTGGCTCTGCGCGATGCCACACAGCATCGATGCGCCGGTGAAGATCGCCAGTCCGGTCAGGAAGATCCGCTTGCGAGAGATCAGGTCGCCGAGGCGGCCGGCGAGCAGCAGCAGACCTCCGAAGGCGATCAGGTAAGCGTTCACGACCCAGGCGAGGCTCGACTGGTTGAAGCCGAGATCGCGCTGGATCGACGGCAGGGCCACATTCACGATCGTCTGGTCGAGCACGATCATGAGCATGCCCGTGCACAGCACCACGAGCGTGATCCAACGGGCCCGGTCACTGCTCGTCGTTGCGGTCGGAGTTGCGAGTGCGGTGTCAGTCATGCGCTTCCCCAGTGGTGGTCGCGGTTCGATCGGTTTCAGAACGAACTCTATCAGATCGTCTCGTACAAGATCATTCTGTACGGACACAAATTTGGATCCGGCGCCGAGGACGCGGACAGGGGCGACCTGCTTCAGCGGGTCAGCTGACGCGCGTCTCGCGCCGGCGGACCGGCGGGTGGCACTCGGGCGCCTCGGAGAGGCGGTCGGCCACGAGCGTCGTCAGCGCACGCACGAACGCATCGCGATCCTCGGCCGCAAGTGAGTCCAGCACGTCGGCCTGGACCTCGTCGATGATCCGCTGGCCCTCGGCGACCTTGCGCTCGCCAGCCTCCGTGACCTCGATCACGCGGGCGCGGCGATCGACCGTCGATGGGACCCTCCGCGCGAGGCCGGCGCGCTCGAGCTCATCGATCGTGACGACCATCGTGGTCTTGTCGAGCCCGATCAGCTTCGCGAGCTCGGTCTGAGTCAGCTCGCGACCGATCGCCGTCGCCAGCACGCAGTACCCGCGGGAACCAAGCTGGAGCGGCGCGAGCGCCACGGCGATCTCGGTCGAGTAGACGTGGTTGGCCTGCGAGAGCAGCCACCCGAGGTTCGTCGTCAGACAGGCCGGCGATGTCTTCTCGGGTTCGACGATTTGTGTGGCCATGATGTGAAGCATAGCGCCGATACGGCGAGCCCTAGAAGATCTGGTACGAGAAGATCTCCTACTGCTCGCTATCCAAGCGCGCCATCTGGGCCGCGTCGTAGCGGTCGCCGGCCGCGGCGCCGGGCGGGATCGACGCCTCGATTCGCTCGAGATCGTTGGACGAGAGCTCGAGCTTAAGCGCGCCGAGTGCCTCGTCGAGCTGATCGCGGCGCTTGGCACCGATCAGCGGGACGATGTCGTCCCCGCGGCCGAGCACCCAGGCGATCGCGACCTGGGCGACCGACGCACCATGGTCCTGCGCGATCTTCCTCAGCTCCTCGACGAGCGCCAGGTTCCGGGCCAGGTTCGCGCCGGCGAAACGGGGGAGGCGGCCGCGCATGTCGCGTTCCTGAGGGCTGCGGCCCTCGGCGTAGTGCCCGCTGATCAGACCGCGCGACAGCACTCCGTAGGCGGTGATCGCGATCCCGAGCTCGCGGCAGGCCGGCAGGATCGACGCCTCGATCCCGCGCGAGATCACCGAGTACTCGATCTGCAGGTCGCAGATCGGATGCACGGCCACCGCCCGGCGGATCGTCTCCTCGCCGACCTCCGAGAGGCCGATGTTCCGGACATAGCCGGCCTCGACGAGTTCCGCGATCGCCCCGATCGTCTCCTCGATCGGGACGTTCGGGTCGAGCCGGGCCGGCCGGTAGATGTCGATGTGGTCGACGCGCAGGCGATTCAGCGTGTAGGCGAGGGCGGTCTTGACGGCGGCCGGCCGCGCGTCGTATCCGAGCCAGCTGCCATCCGGCCCTCGCTGAGCGCCGAACTTGACGCTCAGCAGAAGCTCGTCGCGGTCGCGGCCCTTCAGCGCCTCCCCGATCAGCATCTCGTTGTGGCCCATGCCATAGAAGTCGCCGGTGTCGACCAGCGTGATGCCGGCGTCGATCGCCGCGTGAATGGTGGCGATGCTCTCGGCCTCATCGGCCGGGCCATAGATGCCGGACATGCCCATGCATCCCAGCCCGACGGGGAACGTCTTCGGTCCTGATCTTCCGAGTTCTCTTGTCATGGATCTCACTATTGCAAGGGCACGCTCCGTGGGAGGAGTTCGCCCACCCCCGGGCGAACCACGAGGCATGAAACAGCACGAGGTAAGCCGGACCCTGGTGAAGTCCCCACCCGAACTGTGGGCTGAATTGAGCGACGCGAGCTCACTCGCCCGCCACCTCGACCAGTTCGGGGAAATCCGGATCACAAGGCTCGAGCCAGAGACCGCCGTTGCCTGGGAGGGCGAGCGCGCGAGCGGCACGGTGCGGATCGAGCCATCCGGCTGGGGAACCCGGGTGATCCTGAAGGCGACGGCCGGCGCGATCGTCGAGGAAGCGCCGGCCGGTGAGGAGGTAGTCGAGGACCCGGCTGGCGAGGAGATCGTCGCCGAGGAGCCGGTGGCGGTCGCGGGGCCGGAGCCGGTGGCCGTCGCGGACGTGGACCCCGGGCCGGTGGCGGACGTGGACCCCGGGCCGGCCGCGGTCTCCGCCGCGCCCCCCACCCCCGCGCACGCGGGCTTTTTCGCGCGGCTGCGGGGCATGCTCGGCGGCCGGGAGGGCGTGGCCGCGCCGGAGCCGGTGGCGCTTGCGCCGGTGAGCGACCCTGAGCCAGTCGTCGCTCCCGAGCCCCCGGCTGAGCCCGAGCCCGAGCCAGTGGCGGAGCCGGTCGCGGTCGCGCCAAGCGAGCCCGCCGCGCGCTCGCCGGCGCCGGCGCTGGCCTCGGAGCCGGCGGCCGACCCCGAGCCAGGTGTCGACGTCGCGCTCACCGCGGCCCTCGACAGCCTCGGACAGGCTCACCACCGGCCGTTCTCGCGAGGCTGAACCCGAGCGACCGATCCGGGCCCCGAGAAAACTCAAAAATCGCCCCGGCCGGCAGAACCGACGCACGTTTCTCGCGAATATGACGAGGTTCGTGCACCGATACTCCCGAGCCGCGGGATTTTTGAGTTTTCTCGGGCCTCGCCGGGGGCGCGGCCGGGGTCCGGGGCGCCTGATTGCGCCACCGGCCTTCGACATGCAACCCTTCCGTGATCAAGACTGGCGTCAGGGACTGGGCGCCGGGAAGTACGGATGTTCAAGGAGGGTGGTTTGCGTCGGAGGTGTCTGGGGACCGGACTAGTGGGGGTGGCGATCGCGCTTGCGATGGCGCTCGCCCTGACCGCCGGACCGGCAGCCGCCGCCACCGCGACGTCAGCCGCCGAGCAGGTCCGCGAGTTCATCATCACCAACGCGCGCACGTGCCCCCGGTTCACGATTGAAGGGGTCGACGCCCAGCCCACCGCAACCGACGAAGTCACCGACACCCGTCCAGCCGGCTACGACGTCACGGTCCAGCTGAGCAAGCCCGCCAGCGGCCCGGCCGAGTTCCTCGTGACCAACTCGGGCAACGCGATCTTTCCCGACAATGCCGTGGCTGGCGCGCTGGCGGTCGGCTGCCGGCGCGACCCGCCGGCACCCACATCGGCGTTGCAGTGGCACGCGCTTCCGTACGACGACCCGGATGGCGGGGCGATCCAGGCCGGCTCGGACGGTCCATGGCGGGGCGCCAGCGCCAACCACTACCTCCCGAACTTCGCGGCGACGTTCCCCGAGGGCAATGGCACGCCCGTGTGGGCCAAGAAATGCACGCGCGGGCCGCAGCTGGTGGGGTTCGAGCGCACCCTGTACCTGCTGGGCACTCCCGACTCGCTCAGCTTCCTGCTCACCGCCGCGGTGACGGGCAGCGGCGCCAGACCGCTCAAGTGGGTCGAGCTGATCCTCAACGGCCGCACCGTGTACCGCAGCGCAGCTGCCGGCAACTACGCCGCGGGCCAGCTCGACCACGCCGCGCTGGCAACGGTCCGCTTCGGCGCGAACAGCTTCGAGGTGGTTGTCGCCAAGCCGGCGTCCGCGGCCTGCAACACACGGACCGCCGCGGCCCAGTACGGCGTGCATTTCACGATCGCTGGCCACTTCCACGCCGACGCTGCCGGCGCGAGCCTCACGCCGGCCGGGACGATCAGCTGCAACCGCACCACGTGCAGAGGCCACGCGGCGCTGCCGTTCAGGCTCTCTAACGAAGGTCCCGCCGAGCTGCTCGAGCCAGACATCGCCGTGACGCTCACGACGGCCAACGCCAACGAGGTGGCCTACGGGTCCTTCGCCGCGACGGAGAACGGACTGTCGCGTGTCCGCTGCCGCTCGAGCCATCCAGCCGGCACCAAGTACGCGCTGTTCTGCGACTGGGGGCCGATGGCCGCGCGCGCGGCAGGCTCACTTGACTTCAAGTTCTCCTTTGCAATCCCGCGCTCCACCCAGACCTGGAAGCTGACCTGGAGATTCCCGGGCGCGTACGGCACCGGGGCCGTAAACGCGACCGGAACGAGGTCGATCATCGTGTGCGGGCCCGTAGGTCCGGCCTGCCAGACCCCGATCACCTACGAATCCGCCAGAGACTAAGGGGTACACTCGCCGCCCACCATGCGCGTCAAGGCCCCAGAGACATACGAAGAGAAGCTCGCCCAGCTGAACGAGATCCGCGACGAGGCGGTCCACGCCGGCAGCGAAAGCGCCGTCGCCAAGCAGCACGAGAAGGGCAAGTACACCGCCCGCGAGCGGATCGAGAAGCTGCTCGATCCGGGCTCCTTCCAGGAGCTCGACACGTTCGTGCGCCACCGCACCTCCGATTTCGAGATGATGAAGAACCGCCCCTACGGCGATGCTGTGGTCACCGGGCACGGCACGATCGACGGCCGGCGGGTGTGTGTCTTCAGCCAGGACTTCACCGTCTTCGGCGGCTCGCTCGGCGAGGTGATGGGCGAGAAGATGGTCAAGATCATGGATCTGGCGGCCAAGATCGGCTGTCCGGTGATCGGCATCAACGACTCGGGTGGCGCGCGCATCCAGGAGGGCGTCGTAAGTCTCGGCGCCTATGGGGACGTGTTCGTGCGCAACGTGATGTGCAGCGGCGTGATCCCGCAGATCAGCCTGATCATGGGTCCCTGCGCCGGCGGCGCCGTCTACAGCCCGGCGATGACGGACTTCATCTTCATGGTCAAGGAGACCAGCCACATGTTCATCACCGGCCCCGACGTGATCAAGACGGTCACCGGCGAGGAGGTCGGCTTCGAGGATCTCGGTGGCGCGATGAGCCACAACTCCAAATCAGGCGTTGCCCACTTCGCGTCCGACGACGAGGACGCCTGTCTCGAGGATACGCGCTACCTGCTGAGCTTCCTGCCGCAGAACAACCTCGAGACGGCGCCCCGGGTAATGCCCACCGACGACCCCAACAGGCAGGACCCCGAGCTCGATCACGTCGTCCCCGACAACCCCAACAAGCCATATGACATGCGCAACGTCGTGCGCCACATCGTTGACGACGGGGAATTCTTCGAGGTCCACGAGCACTACGCACGCAACATCATCTGCGGGTTCGCGCGCCTCGACGGCCACAGCGTCGGGGTCGTCGGCAACCAGCCGAGCCAGATGGCCGGCGTGCTCGACATCGACTCGAGCTGCAAGGCCGGGCGCTTCGTGCGCACCTGCGACGCGTTCAACATCCCCCTGATCACCTTCTGCGACGTACCTGGATTTTTGCCCGGGACCAACCAGGAGTGGGGCGGGATCATCCGCCACGGCGCCAAGCTGCTGTACGCCTACACGGAGGCGACCGTGCCGAAGATCACGATCATCACGCGCAAGGCGTACGGCGGGGCGTACGACGTCATGGCCTCAAAGCACATGCTGGCCGACTTCAACTTCGCCTGGCCGACGGCCGAGGTCGCGGTGATGGGGCCCGAGGGCGCGGTCAACATCATCTACCGCCGCGACATCAACTCCTCGCCAACGCCCGACACCCGCCGCCAGAAGCTGATCACCGACTACAAGGCGCACTTCGCCAACCCGTACGCGGCGGCGGAGCGTGGCTACATCGACGACGTGATCGTGCCCCACGAGACACGCCCGAAGATCATCACCGCGCTCGAGACGCTGCAGACCAAGCGCCAGCCGGGCCCGCGGCGCAAGCACGGCAACATCCCTTTGTAGGGCCGCTTCGCGGCATCCATGGGGCCGCGAAGCCCCATCCAGACCGCTATAGCGTCACGGTCTGCGCGGCGACCCGGCCCTCTCGCCACGCCGCCAGCGCCGCCCGCGCCACCGCCAGGTCCTGGATCGCGAGGCCGGTCGAGTCGAACAGCGTCACCGTCTCGGGCCCCGGCCGCCCTGGGGCATCGGCGGCGAGCACTGCGCCCAGCTCGGTGACCTGATCGCGCTTCACGAGCCCCGCCTCAACGGCGCCCGTCAGCTCGCCGCCGTGCGAGGCCTGCTGCCACTCGTCGCAGAACAGCGCGCACGAGGCGACCGCACCGACGCTCGCCTCGGCCTTGCCCGATCCGTCCGCGCCGAGCATGTTCAAATGCAAACCGGGCCGCAGGTCGCCGGCGTCGATCACGATCTCCGCGCCCGGCGTGATGCAGTTGACGATCTCGCAGCGAGTTGCGTCTCCGACGCTCCAGCCGAGCTCGTCGGCGAGCGCTCGCGCAACCTCTTCGCGCGGGTCGGAGCACACACCCGGCCCGTACCCGGCGGCCGCGAGGCAGCGGGCGGTCCAGGCGCCGTGCAGCCCGCAGCCGATGATCCCCACGGACTCGGTCCCGGCCAAAGCCAGCGCCTGCGATGCGACGGCCGCCACCGCGCCCGTCCGCAGCGCGGTCACCGAGCGCGCGTCGAGCAGCATCAGCGGCTCGCCGGTCTCCGCGTCGGAAAGGCAGATCACCCCGGTGACGGTCGGAAGCCCGCGCGCAGGGTTGCCGGGAAACGAGGTCACCCACTTCAGCAGCGCCAGCCCGTCGCCGCGGGCTGGCATCGCGCGGAAGTCCCCGTAGGGCGGGCTCTGGAGGTAGACCTTCGGCGGCATCGTCCACTCGCCGGCGTGGAAGCGAAGCAGGGCCTCGCGGACGTGCTCGATCGCGTCGGCCGGCGAAACGGCCGCGAGCACGGCGTCGTGGTCGAGGACGGGCAGCTCCGGCACGGCGCGCACGATACCCTGGCCACGTGAACCGCCGGCCAAAGCTGAGCATCGTGGCGCCTAATGCCTCGCCCGAGGAGGCTGCGGCCGTCGTCGCGGCGCTCGAGCGGTTCATGCGCCAGACCGCCGCGCCGCCGGCGCCCGCGGCCCCAAAGCGCAACCCGTGGCAGGACGCCGCGCTCCACGAAGGCGTCTCGAGGGCACCCGAGCAGCCGCTCCCCTGGGCGTAGATCTCCCCGGCGATACACAGCGCCACTTGCTCTCGCCCCTGCAAGTAGAGCCCAGTAAATCCGTGCTCGGGCCCGAAATAGCCTTAATCAGATCCCCTTTTGGTAGATTTCGGCGGTATGACAACAGGCTCGCTGGAGAACCCCGAAGTACTCGAGAACGTGCCTGGGCACGTGATCCCGATCCTCGAGCGCGAATTCGACGACTTCGACACCGAATCGACCCGCTTCCTGAAGGGCGACGTCGACGAGGAGACGTTCATCAAGTTCCGCCTCAAGCAGGGCGTGTACGGCCAGCGCCAGGCGAACGTGCAGATGGTGCGCGTGAAGCTGCCGCTCGGCGGCATCACCCCCGACCAGTGGGACGCCTTTGCGGACGGGGTCGAGAAGTACGTCCCGCTGCGCAAGGGCCACATCACGACCCGCCAGAACATCCAGATGCACCACGTGCCGCTGCCGGACGCGGCCAAGCTGATTCGCGATCTGGGCGACGCCGGGCTCTCCAGCCGCGAGGGCTGCGGCAACACGATGCGCAACGTGACCGGCGACCCGCGGGCAGGCACGCTCGCGGGCGAGCTGTTCGACATCACGCCCTACGCCGGCGCATACGTGCGCTACTTCGTGCGCCACCCCACCACCCAGTCGATGCCGCGCAAGTTCAAGACCGCGTTCGCGGCGACCGACCAGGACAACGCGATCACCCGGATCCACGACATGGCGTTCCTGCCGCGTGTTCGCGACGGCGTCCGCGGCGTCGAGGTCCGGGTTGGCGGCGGCACCTCGATCATGCCGCGCATGGCCCCGACGCTCTATGAGTTCGTGGAGCTGGACAACGGCGATTACCTGAAGATCACCGAGGCCGTCGTACGGATCTTCGACCGCCAGGAGTGGCTGCGCGTGAACCGCGCGCGGGCCCGGATCAAGGTCCTGATCGACAAGATCGGGATCGACGAGTTCCGCGACATCGTCGAGGAGGAACTGCAGGGCGACTGGGTCTCGGAGCGCGACTTCTCGCTCGACGAGATCATGTACGACCACGACGAGGAGGCGAACGCGCCAGCAAGGGCCGAGAGCTACGCGACCGCCAACGGTGACCTACGCGAATTCGACCATTTCGTGCAGACCAACGTGCAGCCCCAGCGCCAGGAGGGGTTCTCGACGGTCGAGGCCAAGGTGACGCGCGGCGATCTGACCCCCGATCAGATGCGCGGGCTGGCTCAGATCATGCGCGAGTACACCGGCGGCTATGCCCGCACCACGGTCCATCAGAACCTCGTTCTGCGCTGGGTGCGTGACGAGTCGCTCTACGAGGTCTGGCGCCTCCTGTCCGACCTGGAGCTCGCCGAGGCCGGCGCGGACGAGATCACCGACGTCGTCTCCTGCCCCGGCACCGACTCCTGCAAGCTCGGGATCACCAGCTCGATGGGCCTCAACCAGGCGATCTCCGAGCGGCTCGTGCAGATGGAGATCGACGACGAGCTGACGCGCCGGATCCACGTCAAGATGAGCGGCTGCCCGAACGGCTGTGGGCAGCACCACATCGCGAACATCGGGTTCTACGGCGCCTCGATCAAGGTCGGCGAGCACACGATTCCGGCGTACATCCCGCACATCGGCGGCGCCTACGAGGGCGGCGACGTCCAGTACGGTCAGCGCCTGAAAGCGCGCCTGCCGGCCAAGCGCGTACCCGAGGCGGTGGAGCGGTGGGTACGCTTCTACGAGTCCGAGCGGGCCCCGGGTGAGGAGTTCAACGCGTTCGTCGAGCGCGTGGGAACCACGGAGTTCGAGGCCCGGGTGAAGGATCTGACGATGCCGATCGAGTTCAACCTCGAGAACATGAACTACTTCGTCGACTGGACCAAGAACGCTCCGTTCGAGGTGATCAGGGGCGAGGGCGAATGCGCGGTGTGACGGCTACATCTCCAGAGCTTGAGACGGCCCCGGCCGAAGAGGTGCTCGCCTACGCGGTCGAGCAGTTCCACCCGCGGCTGACGATGGCGTGCTCGTTCCAGAAGGAAGAGTCGGTGCTCGTCCACATGCTGATGGCGATAGAGCCGTCCGCGCGGGTGTTCACGATCGACACCGGCGTGCTGTTTCCAGAGACGCTGGAGACCTGGAAGCGCTTCGAGGACGGGTTTGGCGTCAAGATCGAGGTGCTCGATGCCCGCAGCCCCGACGAGCCGTGGACCGCGGCGCGGTGCTGCAGTGCAGCGAAGGTCGACGCGCTGGAGCGCGCACTGTCGGACGTCGACGCGTGGATCACCGGGATTCGCCGCGAGCAGGCCCCCACGCGGGAGGCCTCCGCGAAGCTCGAGCGCGACGAGAAGCGCGGCATCTGGAAGGTCAACCCGCTGGCCGACTGGACCGAGAAGGATCTGTGGACCTACATCTTCAAGCACGATCTGCCCTACCATCCCCTCCACGATCGGGGTTACTCCTCGATCGGGTGCGCGCCGTGCACCCAGCCGGGCGAGGGACGAGAGGGACGCTGGGCCGGCCAGGACAAGACCGAGTGCGGGATCCACGTCGAATGAATCCGTTCCACTACGAGCTTTCACATCTTGAGGCCCTCGAGGCCGAGTCGATCTTCATCATGCGCGAGGTCGCTGCGCAGTTCGAGCGGCCGGTGCTGCTGTTCAGCGGCGGCAAGGATTCGCTGGTGCTGTTACGGCTGGCGGAGAAGGCATTCCGGCCGGGCCACTTCCCGTTCCCGGTGATGCACGTCGACACCGGTCACAACTTCCCCGAGGTGATCGAGTACCGCGACCGCCTGATCGCTTCGATCGGCGAGCGGCTGATCGTGGCTTCCGTGCAGGATTCGATTGACGCGGGCAGGGTCGTCGAGGAGACCGGGCCGCGGGCGTCGCGCAACCGGCTGCAGACGACGACCCTGCTGGACGCGATCGAGGAACACGGCTTCGACGCGGCGTTCGGTGGCGCCCGTCGCGATGAGGAGCGCGCTCGCGCCAAGGAGCGCGTGTTCTCGTTCCGCGACGACTTCGGCCAATGGGACCCCAAACGCCAGCGCCCAGAGCTGTGGGCTCTGTACAACGGCAGGATCCGCAAGGGCGAGCACGTGCGCGTGTTCCCGATCTCGAACTGGACCGAGCTCGACGTCTGGCAGTACATCGCGCAGGAGAAGCTCGAGGTCCCCTCGATCTACTACGCCCACACCCGCCAGGTGTTTGCCCGCGACGGAATGCTGTACGCCTACAGCGACCACGTCGAGCTGATCGACGGCGAGGAGGTCTTCGAGGAATCCGTGCGCTACCGGACGGTCGGCGACATGACCTGCACCGGCGCGGTGCGGTCGACCGCGGTGACGCTCGAGGCCGTGGTGTCCGAGATCGCGGCCACGCGGATCACCGAGCGGGGCGAGACGCGGGCGGATGACCGCGTGACCGAGGCCGCGATGGAGGATCGTAAGCGCGAGGGCTACTTCTGATGGCGGTGGCCGCGGCTTCTAATGGGCGGCTGGTCCGCCGCCGAACGTCAGAGCTCTTGCGGATCGCGACCGCGGGGTCGGTCGACGACGGCAAGTCGACGCTGATCGGGCGGTTGCTGCACGACTCCAAGGCGATCCTCGAGGATCAGATGGCGCACGTCGTCGAGACCTCGGAGCGCCGTGGTGACGGTTATCTGAACCTGGCCCTGCTGACCGACGGGCTGCGCGCCGAGCGCGAGCAGGGCATCACGATCGACGTCGCCTACCGCTATTTCCAGACCGCGAGGCGCAAGTTCATCATCGCCGACACGCCCGGCCACGAGCAGTACACGCGCAACATGGTCACCGGCGCGTCGACCGCGGACCTCTCGATCGTCCTGGTCGACGCGCGCAAGGGCGTCAGCGAGCAGACCCGCCGGCATGCCTACATCGCATCGCTTTTGAAGATCCCGCACCTCGTGGTGTGCGTGAACAAGATGGATCTGGTCGGCTACGACGAGGAGGTCTTCTACTCGATCCTCGAGGAGCTGACCGACTGGGCCGCACGGCTGGCGATCCCCGACATCACGTTCATCCCGATCTCGGCGCTGCACGGCGACAACGTGGTCGAGCGCTCCGACGCGATGCAGTGGTACGGCGCGGCTCCGCTGCTCTACCACCTGGAGAACGTGGTGATCGCGCCGGATCGGAATTTGGCCGACGTCCGCTTCCCGGTGCAGTGGGTGATCCGGGTGGGCGGGACCCAATCAAATGAGTTGCACGACTACCGCGGCTATGCCGGTCAGGTCGCGGGCGGCGTGCTGCGACCCGGAAGCGAGGTGGTCGCGCTGCCCGCCCGCCGGAGCACGCGGGTCGCCGCGATCGACACGTTCGGCGGCGAGGTGGATGCTGCCTTCCCGACGATGTCGGTGACGCTGCGCTTCGAGGACGAGATCGACATCTCCCGCGGCGACATGATCGTCGAGGCTGAGGACCAGCCGACGATCGCGCGCGAGCTCGATGCGATGGTCTGCTGGATGAGCGAGCAGCCATTGCGCCCGCGCGGCAAGTACGCGATCAAGCACACCACGAGCGCCGTCAAGGCGATCGTCGACGAGCTCGACTATCGCGTCGACGTCAACACGCTCGGCCACGAGCCCTCCGACCAGCTCGCTCTCAATGAGATCGGGCGGGTCAAGCTGCGACTCAGCGCACCGCTAATGGTCGACCCGTATGCGCGCAACCGCACGACCGGGAGCTTCATCCTGATCGACGAGGCGACCAACGACACCGTCGGCGCGGGCATGGTCCTGGGCGCGCAGTGAGCGCGGCCCTACCCGTTAGCGCCCGCTAAAGTCCGCCGCCTCAATGTTCTCGAAGGTCTTGATTGCCAACCGCGGCGAGATCGCGGTAAGGATCATTCGGGCGTGCGAAGAGTTGGGGATCGCGACGGTGGCGGTGTACTCCGAGCTCGACCGTGACGCCCTGCACGTCAAGCGCGCCGATGAGGCCTTTTTGCTGGGCCCCGGCCCGGCCGCCGAAAGCTACCTCGTGATCGACAAGCTCCTCGACGTGATCGAGCGCTCCGGTGCCGAGGCGGTGCACCCGGGGTACGGGTTCCTCGCCGAGAACGCCGCGTTCGCGGCCGCCCTGGAGAAGAACGGGATCACGTTCATCGGCCCGCCGTCGAGCGCGATCGAGGCGATGGGGTCGAAGACCCGTGCGCGTGAGCTGATGGCTGAGGCGGGCGTGCCGATCGTGCCGGGCACCACCGAGCCGGTGGCGTCGCTTGACGATGCTGTGAAGGTGATTTCGGACACGATCGGCTACCCGGTGGCGGTCAAGGCGGCGGGTGGTGGCGGCGGGAAGGGCTTCCGGGTCGCGCTGACCGAGGACAGACTTTCTGATGCGTTCGAGGGCGCCGCGCGCGAAGGCGAGAAGTTCTTCGGCGACTCGACCGTCTACCTCGAGCGCTACCTGCCCGACCCGCGGCACGTCGAGGTGCAGGTGATGGCCGACAAGCACGGCAACGTGATCCACCTCGGCGAGCGCGACTGCTCGCTGCAGCGCCGCCATCAGAAGCTGATCGAGGAGGCGCCGGCGCCGGCCGTCGACGAGGAGCTGCGCGCGCGGATCGGGAAGATCGCCACCGAGGCCGCCGCGGCGGTGGGCTACACGGGTGCCGGGACGGTCGAGGGGTTGCTCGTGACCGACGAGGGCTCTGAGGCGGCCGAGTACTTCTTCCTCGAGATGAACACCCGGGTGCAGGTCGAGCACTGCGTGACCGAGATGGTGACCGGGATCGACATCGTCAAGGAGGGGATCCGGGTCGCCGCCGGCGAGCCGCTGTCGGTGGCTCAAGACGATGTGGTTCTACGTGGCCACGCGATCGAGTGCCGGATCAACGCCGAGGATGCGTCGAAGAACTTCGCGCCGGCGCCGGGGGTGATTGCGACGTATCGCGAGCCGGCCGGGCCGGGCGTGCGCGTCGACTCGGGCGTCGGACCGGGCTCCGAGATCTCGCCGATGTATGACCCGATGGTCGCGAAGCTGATCGTGTGGGACGTCGATCGCGCTCAGGCAACGGCGCGGATGGTGCGCGCGCTGGGCGAGTACGAGATCGGGGAGTTGAAGACGCTGGTGCCGTTCCACATCGCGATCCTGCAGACCGAGCAGTGGGCGAACGCCGAGACCTGCCGCGACCTGATCGAGGATCGGAATTGGCTGAAGACGCTTGCGTTCCCGAAGGTCGAGCCTGTGGCTGCTGAACCCGAGGAGGAGGGCGAGAAGGTCGAGCAGGCCTACACGGTCGAGGTGTCCGGCAAGCGCTTCGATGTCAAGGTGATCGGCCCGCCGTTCGGCGGCGGTGGCGGCGCGGGCGCGGCCGTCAACGGTGCGGCGCCGGCCGCGGGCGCCGGCGCGCGCAAGGCCCCGCGCCGCAGTGAGCGCGCGGGCGGCGCCGGCGGTGGCG
Organism: uncultured Solirubrobacterales bacterium; assembly: GCA_963824755.1. Classification (GTDB taxonomy): domain Bacteria; phylum Actinomycetota; class Thermoleophilia; order Solirubrobacterales; family Solirubrobacteraceae; genus Palsa-465. The sequence continues at coordinate 35,141 of CAWGQT010000004.1, forward strand.
GCGGCGGGGACACGCTGCCCTCGCCGCTTCAGGGCACGGTTTTGAAGGTGGCGGTCGAGAAGGGCGCCTCGGTCGAGGAGGGCGCGCTCGTGTGCGTGATCGAGGCGATGAAGATGGAGAACGAGATCACCGCGCACAAGGCGGGCAAGGTGGCGGAGTTGCCGATTGCAGTGGGGGCCTCGGTGGCCTCCGGCGACACGCTGGCGGTTATCAGCTCCGCCTGAACTTTGGCTCCTTTGTTCGGACCCTCCGAACAAATTCGCCATTGTTCGAGGTTGGCTAGGTGAGTCGCGCCAGGTTCTCGGCGTGGATGTTGCGCTGGGTCTTGCTGTGGCGCCCGCGCGGCAGAGCGGCGCCGGCGCCTTGCGTGGCCAGGGCCCCGAGGTAGGCCACGTCCTGGTCGAGAACCTGCAGCGCCTCGCTGGTTGATAGCGGGCGGCCGTGGCCTGGGACCACGGTTTCGGCGGCCTGCACCACCGGCCGCAGCCGCTCGAGCGTCGCCCGGTACGCGCTCAGCGAGCCGCCCTCAGAGATCCACGGGATCTCGACCGGCGAGAGGTAGTCGCCGCACACCAGGACGCCAAGCCATGGCATGTAGAACGCGGTCCCATCGACCGTGTGACCGTCTGCGGGGTGCAGCTCGAGCTCGTTCGGGCCGAGCGACAGCTTCCCGGGGACCGGCAGTTGCTGGACGTGGCCCAGCGACAGAGGCGGGCGGTCCTCGATGTACTGCTCGTCGTCGAAGTCGCGCAGCTCGCGCTGAGCGGCGCCGGGCTCGGCCTGGAGCCGTCTCGCCGTGGTCTCGCCGCAGCCCAGCGAGGAGCCCGGGAACGCGATCCGGCCCAGCAGGTGGTCCCAATCGCCGTGCGTAGCGACGAGGCCGGAGACGGGGAAGCCCGCCTGCTCCAGCACCGCCGGCAGCGCCTGCAGCTCCTCCGGGTAGATCGGTGAGTCGATCACGAAGCCCTCATCGCCGGCGTGCACGGCGGTGCATGTGGTCTGCCAGAACTGGCTGACGAAAACGATCAGGTCGGGGTGGACGCCGAGCGCGCGCAAGCGGGCCGCGCTACGACACGCCTAGCAGCTTGGCCGCCTCGCGGAGGCTGCCGACCTCTGCATCGGGCTTCTTCTGGCCGGACTCGAGCTGCTGCTTTGAGCGGTTGACCCAGACCACCGGAACCTTCTTCTTGATGCAGGGCTCGACGTCGTGGTAATAGCTGGCCGCCACGTGAACCCAGCCCTTCTTGCCTCCGATGCGGCGCTCGCACTCGGTGAAGTGGGCGGGGTCCGGCTTGTAGGAGCGGACCTGCTGGGCGGTGACGACCAGATCGAAGTCAAGCGGGATGTGCCGGCGGGTCTGGCCGAGCAGCTTGTCGTCGATGTTCGAGATCAAGCCAATCTTGTGCTTCTTTCCGATCTTCGTGAGCACCGAGTTGGTCTCCTTGAACGGAGGCCAGCGCTGGACGGAGTCCGGTAGAAACCCCGAGCGCGAGGGCTCGAGCGGCCACCCGAGCCGCTTCGCGATCTGCACGGCTGTGCGGCGCAGGACCTCCGCGTACAGCTCGTAGGAGCCAGCCTCGATCTGCTGCTGAATCTCGTGGAACAGGGGGATCAGCTCGTCGCGTTCGAGCGTGAAGCCGTCGCGGTCGGCCTCCTTCTTGAACGCGTCATACGCCCCCGTGTCCCAGTCGATCAAGGTGCCGTACACATCGAATGTGACGAACGAGATTTGCTTTGGGATCGCCATGGATCGCGGGATGATGCCATGGCAGCGCAAAACGGCGCATTCCGGCGTGATCCTCTAGAGTGGCCAACCGCCGTGGACCTACTCGAGTATCAGGGCAAGCAGCTGTTTGCGCGGCACAATGTGCCCGTCCCGTCGGGCCGCCCGGCGACCACGGTCGAGGAGGCTGTGGCCGCGGCGGACGACATCGGCTACCCCTGCGTGATCAAGGCGCAGGTCCAGATCGGCGGGCGCGGCAAGGCCGGCGGCATCAAGATCGCCAAGGACGGCCACGATGCCAAGGAGCATGCCGAGGCGATCCTCGGCATGGACATCCGCGGGCTGACAGTTCACGAGCTATGGATCGAGGGCGCCTCGGAGATCGCCTCCGAGTACTACGCCTCGGTGATCTTCGATCGCTCGGCGAAGGCCCCGCTGATCATGCTCTCGACCAAGGGCGGGATGGACATCGAGGAGGTCGCCGACACCGATCCGGACGCGATCGCGCGGCTCCATGTCGACCCACTGCTGGGGTTCCAGGACTTCCATGGCCGCCGTCTTGCGTTCGAGGCTCGCGTCGACGCCGACGTCGTGCGGCCGGTCGGCGCGATGCTGACCAAGCTCTACGAGGTGTTCATCGAGGAGGAGGCGACGCTCGTCGAGGTCAACCCGATGATCGTCACGCCCGACCGCGACGTCAGGGCCCTTGACGCCAAGGTGACCCTCGATGACAACGCGCTGTACCGCCACCCCGAGAACGCGGCGCTGCGCGACATCTCGGCCGAGGACCCGCATGAGCGGATGGCCAAGGAGCGCGGCCTCACCTACGTCAAGCTCGACGGCAACATCGGGATCCTCGCCAATGGCGCTGGCCTGTCGATGTCGACGCTCGATGTCGTCGCCGGCGCCGGCGGCAAGCCGTCGAACTTCCTCGACGCCGGTGGCGGCTCGAAGGCCGATGCGATCACCAGCGCCGTCGAGGTGATCCTGTCCGACGATGCGGTCAAGGCCGTGCTGTTCAACATCTTCGGCGGCATCACCCGCTGCGACGAGGTCGCCAAGGGCCTGATCGAGGCGTTTGCGCAGATCAAGCCGACGGTGCCGTTCGTCGTCCGTCTCGACGGCACCAACGGCGAGGAGGGCCGCGCGATGCTCGCAGACGCCAACCTCCCCAACGTCTACACCGAGTCGACGATGGACGGCGCCGCCGCCAAGGTCGTGGAATTGGCTTCCCACCCACCCGCCCAACCCACCCCTGCATGAGCATCCTCGTCGACAAGAACACGCGCCTGTGCACCTCCGGCATCACCGGCCGCGAGGGCACGTTCCACACGCTGCGCAACCGCGACTACGGCACGCGGGTCGTCGGCGGCGTGACGCCCGGCAAGGGCGGCCAGGACGTCGACGGGATTCCCGTCTTCAACACCTTCCACGAGGCCGTCGACAAGGTCGGCGCCAACACCGCGATGATCTTCGTCCCGCCGCGGTTCGCGGCCGACTCGATCCTCGAAGCCGAGGACGCCGGCATCGAGCTGATCATCGCGATCACCGAGGGCATTCCCGCCCACGACGAGCTGCGCGTGTTCAACGTGCTCAAGAAGAACGGTCGCGCGCGGCTGATCGGCCCGAACTGCCCGGGGATCCTCTCGCCGGGGAAGGCCAGCGTTGGAATCATCCCGGCGTCGTTCTTCAAGGAGGGCAACGTCGGCGTGGTCTCCCGCTCGGGGACGCTGACCTACCAGATCGGCAACGAGCTTGCCCAGAGTGGGTTCGGCAATTCGACGATCGTCGGGATCGGCGGGGATCCCGTGCCCGGGACCGATTTCATCGACGTGCTCGGGATGTTCGAGCAGGACCCAGAAACCGAGCTGATCGTGATGTGTGGCGAAATCGGTGGCGACGCCGAGGAGCAGGCGGCGGAATACATCGCCGCCAACGTCAGCAAGGCGGTCGTCGGCTACATCGCCGGCTTCACCGCTCCTCCGGGCAAGACGATGGGCCACGCCGGCGCGATCGTCTCCGGCTCGAAGGGGACCGCGGCTGCCAAGGCCGAGGCGCTCGAGGCCAAGGGCGTCCGCGTGGGGCGGACCCCGACGCAGGTGGCTGAGATCGCGGTCTCATTGCTGGGCGCCGCAGCCTGACCGCCGCGGCGAGAGCTAGTCTCGGTCTGCGCATGCCCGCGACCAGTGACGATGACCTTGTCGAGCTCGACCGGCGGCTGCGGAAGATCCAACTCGAGCTCGCGCCGGATCGCGACCCGGCGCCGGTGAGGGAGCCCCGCGCGGCCGGCGAAACGCCGCTGCAGCAGCCCCTGCCGCCGCCTGACTCCCAGGCGCTCGTCACCTCGAAGCTGATCGCCTCGATGCGCGAGCTGCTCGACGCGCTCGAGAGCGCCACCATCGTGAGCGATCGTCGGGCGAACCACTAGTCTTCAAGCTCGTGGCCAAAACGATCTCATTCGCACGGGGCGCGCCGTCACTCGACATCGTCGATGTCGAGGGTCTGAAGACCGCCGCCCAGAACGCATTCACCAACGATCCCGCCGGCACAACCGCCTACGGCACCTCGGTCGGCTACCTCCCCCTGCGCGAGTGGATCGCCGAGCGTCACCAGGTCGAGCCGGCTCAGGTGATCGTCACGAACGGCTCGATGCAGGCCGACGCCTTCCTGTTCGACGCGCTCGTGAAGCCTGGAGACTCCGTGATCGTCGAGCGCCCCACCTACGACCGCACGCTGCTCTCGTTGCGCAACCGTGATGCCGACGTGCGGATGGTCGAGATCGAGCCGGATGGCATCGACGTCGCCGCGCTCGAGCGGGTGCTCGCGACCGGTGCCAAGCCAAAGCTCGCCCACATCATCCCGAACTTCCACAACCCTGCCGGCTACACGCTTTCGGGGGAGAAGCGCGAGCGCCTGCTGGAGCTGGCGCGCGCCCACGAGTTCACGATCTTCGAGGACGATCCATACGTCGCGTTGCGGTTCGAGGGCGCGACGTTGCCGACGATGCTCTCGATGGGCCCGGACGCCGTCGTATACGCGTCGTCGTTTTCGAAGACCGTCTGCCCCGGCATCCGTGTCGGCTATTTGGTCGGGCCCGCCGAGCTGATCGCGCAGATCGCGAAGAACGCGACGAGCACATACATATCCCCGAGCATGGTCTCGCAGAGCATCGTCAACGAGTTCTGCCGCTCCGGCGCGATCGAGCACTCGATCGAAACCGTCAAGGAGGCCCTGCGCGAGCGGGCCAAGACGCTGTGCGACGCGCTCTCGGAGCAGCTTCCCGATGCTCGCTTCGTCCGCCCCCAAGGAGGCTATTTCCTGTGGATCGAGCTGCCGCGGGGAACGAACGTGGCCGCCCTGTTCACCGCCGCCGCGCGGCGCGACGTGCAGTTCGTGAAGGGCACCGACTTCATGCTCGAGGGCGGCGATTCGAGCCTGCGCCTGGCCTACTCCGGTGTCACCCCCGCCGAGATCGAGGAGGGGGTCACGCGCCTCGCCGAGGCGTACGAAGAGGTCCGCGCCGGCACCGTCGCCGCGTAACCGCCTCAGCGCCCGTAGCGCTCGCGCCCGAGCACCAGCTGCTCGGGTAGCGCGATCCGCGGCGGCGGCGACGGGTCAGCCAGCACCGAGACGGTCTCCGCCACGCTGAGCGTGACCTCCGCCGTCGCCTCGTCGAATGCAACCGTCACCATCTCGCCGTCGTTGCCGGCGATCTGCCCGTCCAGCCCTGGCTCGACGCCCGCGTTCTTGAGGTAGTGCAGGAGATCCTCGGCCTCGTTCTCGAGTCGCAGGATCTTGACCTTGGCGCCGACGGCGCAATCGGCAAGCGGAACGCCGTCGATCCGCTCGCCGACGCGGATCGGATGCCCGTGGGGGCATGTCTTGGCGTTCCCGACGCTCGCGCGCACGTACGCCTCGAAGCGCGGCGTCATCGCGTGCTCAAGCTGCTCGGCCTCCTCGTGCACGTCATCCCAGGGGACCCCGACTACGTCCGTCAGAAACCGCTCGATCATCCGGTGCCGGCTGACCAGCCGCTCCGCGTGTCCGCGCCCGGACTCGGTGAAGCTGATCGCTCGTTCCGTGTCGCGGACGATGTAGCCGTCTCGCTCGAGCCGTCCGAGCATCTCGTGGACGGTTGGCGCCGAAAGCTGCATCGCGCGCGCGAGATTTGCCCCGGTCATCGGCAGCCTGGCCTCGAACAGCCAGTAGAGCGACTCCAGGTACTCCTCCTCGGCGACGGTGGCGTGATCGGGTGCCATGTGATGATCCTACAGAGCGCCCTGCCACGGTCCTAGGCGCTCGCCGGTCCGGCGCGGCCGAGCCAGCTAGCATCGCGCACGTTGGCGCTACCTCTGAAATCGCCTCTGTGGCCCCAGCTCGCGCGGTCCCGGCCGGAGCTGCCAATCGGCGAGCAATGGAGCTACGAGCCCAAATACGACGGCTTCCGCGCGATCGCGTTCGTCGATGGCGAGGAATGCAAGCTCCAGTCTCGCGGCGGCAAGCCCCTCTCCAGGTACTTTCCCGAGGTCTCGTTCCCGCCGGGCCGCTACGTGCTGGACGGCGAGATCGTGATCGACGACCCCGATTCGGATCCCGCCCACCCCCAGCAGGACTTCGGCGCGCTGCAGCAGCGGATTCATCCCGCCGAGTCGCGAATCAAGATGCTGGCCGAAAGCACACCGGCGCGCTACGTGGCCTTCGACCTGCTCGCGCGCGATGACGACAGCCTGCTCGAGCTGCCGTTCGCCGAGCGCCGCGCGCGGCTGGAAGATCTCGCCGGCGAGGAGATCGATGTGACCCCCCTGACGGGCGATCCCTCCGAGACTGAGCCCTGGCTGCAAAGCGGCGAGGGGGTCGTGGCCAAGGACTGCAGTGCTCCCTACCGTCCCGGAGAGCGCACCGGCATGGTCAAGATCAAGCGCCAGCGCACGATTGACGCGGTCGTCGTCGGCTACCGCCCGGGCAAGGAAGCGGACACGGTGGGCTCCTTGATCCTTGGCCTCTACGACGAGGGCGGCAAGATGCACGTCGTCGGGCACTCGTCGGGCATCCGCGCGGCCGATAAGCGGGCGCTCGTGGGCAAGCTCGCCGAGTACGAGACCGGCAACCGCGGACACGGCGATCCGAGCCGTTGGAAGAACGAGAAGGATCTCGAGTGGATCGAGCTCCGCCCCGAGCTGGTCGTCGAGGTGACGTTCGATCACGTCAGCGGCGGGCGCATCCGGCACGGCACCCGCATCCTTCGCTGGCGCGATGACAAGGCGCCACCAGATTGCCGGCTCGAGCAGATGCACCAGTGAACCCACTCAAAGGAGGCTCAAGATGAAGCGCAGGAACGTCCCGCCAGTCGAAGTCAAGCGCGCCGCTGTGGTTGCGGCCAGCATCACGGGAGCGATGATCGTCGGTCCACGCGTGCTGGGCCCCTCCGCGATGGCGCCGGTCGCAGTCGCCGCCACCGCGGTCGGCGCACTCGCGATCGGCCGCCTGGCGATCGCCGAGGCAGCGATCAAGCAGCTGCGCGCTGGGGAGATCGAGATCCGCTCGCTCAAGGTCGGCGAACTCGAGGTGGCCGGCCGCCGCTGGCCCGAGACCGCCGAGCAGTCATGATTCGCTGCGCGAATGCACGAGACTCGGGATGATCTCGATGCGATGCAGGCGCTCCTGGACCGCAGCTACGCAGCGGCGGGAGCGCATCTGCTCAGCATCCATGACGCGCCTCGGCGCCTGACCGCCCCGCAGATCGGCGAGCGCCTTCAGGGAATGTGCCTGCTCGCGCTCGCCACGGTCACCTCGGACGGAAGGCCGATCGTCGGACCGGTGGATGGCGTGTTCTACCGCGGCTCGTTGTACTTCGGCTCGGCACCCGACTCGCTTCGCTTCCGGCACATTCGGGCGCGCCCGCATGTGAGCGCCACGCACCTCCCGGGAGAGGAGCTGGCCGTCACGGTGCATGGCCAGGCGCGCGAGATCGACCTGCGCAGCGAGGAGAGCGAAGGCTTCAGAAGGACGCTGCTCGAGATATACGTGCCGCGGTACGGGCCTGACTGGGAGAAGTTCCTCGAGTCGGGGCCCGTGTACGCTCGCATCGACGCCGATCGGATGTTCGGCTTTCACGTGCCGTCATCATGACCGAGCCGCCCACCCGCACGCTGGCAGATGGATCCCGGATTCCGGCGCTGGGGCTGGGGGTGTGGCAGGTGCCCGACGGCCCCGTCTGCGAGAACGCTGTCCGCTGGGCGCTCGAGCTCGGCTATCACCATATCGACACCGCACAGGCCTACGGCAACGAGGAAAGCGTCGGTCGCGCGCTGCAGGAGAGCGGCTTGGCGCGCGAAGAAGTGTTCATCACGACCAAGTTCTTCCCGCGGCGCTCCGACCCGGCGCGCGAGCTGGAGCACAGCCTGCGACGGCTCGACGTCCAGTACGTCGACCTCTACATCATCCACTGGCCCGGGGGCGGCCCGACCTGGGCATGGCCCGGGATGGAGTTGGCGCGCGAGCGCGGTCACGCTCGATCGATTGGCGTCTCCAACTTCAGCGTTCAAGAGCTCGACCAGGTGATCGCGGCGGCAACCGTGCCGCCGGTCGTCAACCAGGTCCAGTTCAGCCCGTTCGAGTACCGCAAGGCAGTGCTCGACGCGTGCGCTGAGCGCAGCGTCACGCTCGAGGCCTACAGCCCGCTCGGCACCGGGCGGCATCTGGGCGATCGATCGGTGGCGGAGATCGCCGAGCGGCTGGGCCGCACGCCCGCCCAGGTCCTGGTCCGCTGGTGTCTGCAGCGGGAGACCGTCGCGATCCCGAAGTCGACCCACCGTGAGCGGATCGAGGAGAACGGCGGGGTGTTCGATTTCGAGCTCTCCGAAGAGGATCTCGCGGCTCTCGACGCGCTGGACCGAACCGGCGGCACCGATCTGGCTCGCGAGCAGAAGTGGTGGTGAGGCTCGCCAGTCGGGCCACGAACGTCCTACCGCAGCAGGAGCCGCAGGATCGGCTCCGCGCGCCGCGGGTCGGGCCGCTCGCCGGTGATCAGCTCGAGGTAGGTGTAGGACTCGATCAAGCGCACGATCACGAACGCAAGCTCATGCAGGTCGACCGGCAGATCCAGTGCGCGGGCGGCTGCCTCGTGCTCGAGCAGCTCCTGGAACGCCGCGACCAGGCGGGGCTGGAAGTCGGTGTCTGCGCGCGTGAGCAGGCGCAACGCGTGCTCGCCCTCCTCGCCGAGCCACCGCCGCATGCCGGGATTCTCGATGACCGCCTCGACGAACCGGCCGACGACGGCGATGATCCGCTGGGCTCCCCGTCCTCGCGCATGAGCATCGATCTGCGAGAGCGTCTCGCGCGCGAGCGACCACACCACCTCCACGAGCAGCCGATCGCGCGAGCCGACCCAGCGATACAACGTGACGCGATTGACTCCGAGCTGGTCGGCGAGCGCGCTCATATCGACGCGCTCGGGGGCGAGGAACGCCTCGCGCGCAAGCCGCAGCGCGTCCCCGGCGTCAGGCCGCAACGAGGACATGATCGCGAGTATGCAACAGATGGCGGCTGTGTTGCGCTTTGTGCGAGACGGGTATACGGTTGCAACAAATCGGCGAAACGTTGCAAGGAGGAGTCGGTGCACAAGGCGGACGTAGAGGCGATCGGGGCGCTGGTCGGCGATGGTCTGGCCGCCGGAGGCGGGTTCATCAAGGAGATGCATGAAGGGATCGCCAGCCGGCCGTTCGGGATCCTCGGCCCGGCCGCGGCGCCCGTGCGCGTCATGCACGACGGGATCTCCCAGGCCGTCTACGGCGCCGCGCGCGGGGGCCTGCGCGCGGCATCCAGGGGCGCCGCCGCGCTGGTCGCACGGAGCGTGAGGCACACAGAGACCCCGCTGGACTCGACGCCCGCCGGGTCGGTGACTCTAGGCGCGGTGAACGGGCTTTACGGACACCACATCTCGCAGCGGGGGAACCGGCTGGCACTGGATATGCAGCTGCGGCGCGATGCGGCCACCGTGGCGGCGACACGGGAGGGGCTGGCCGGCGGCTTTCCCGATGCCACAACCCGCGTGGCGGTATTCGTCCACGGCCTGTGTGAGAACGACGAATCCTGGCGACACTTCCCGCTGCGCGGTGACCGCATGGGCCGGCGGACATACGGAGAGCGGCTGCAGGACGAGCTGAGCTTCACCCCTGTCCATGTTCGCTACAACACCGGCCTGCGTGTCTCTCACAACGGTCGCCGGCTTGCGCAGCTGCTCGAGCAGCTCGTCATGTCGTGGCCGGTGGCGGTCGAGGAGCTCGTCCTCGTCGGGCACTCCATGGGCGGCTTGGTCGCTCGCAGTGCCTGCCACTACGGCGAGGAGAAATCGCTTCGCTTCATCGACTCCGTACGCCACGTGTTCTGCCTGGGCTCGCCACACCTGGGAGCCGACCTCGAGAAGGGCGCCAACGCGCTCGCGTGGGCCTTCGGCCGTCTGCCCGAGACCCGCGCGTTCAGCACGTTTCTCAACGCGCGCAGCCTCGGGATCAAGGACATGCGCTTCGGCTCCTGCATCGAGGAGGACTGGTGCGACTGCGACCCGGACGAGTTCCTCAGTGACCGCTGCCAGGAGTTCCCGTTCCTGCCCGACGCCAACTACTACTTCATCGCGGCGACGCTTTATGAGGGGCGGCTGGGCTCGGTGCTTGGCGACCTTCTCGTGAGGATCCCGAGCGCCTCGGGGCGAGGCACCGGCAAGGGCCGACATATCCCGTTCGAGGTCGACAACGGCCACGAGCTCCTCGGGATCAACCACTTCGACCTGCTCAACCATCCGGCGGTGTACGAGCAATTGCGGACGTGGATCACGCGCACGCGGCGGCGGTCGGCGCTGCCGGCGCTGCCGCCTGGTCAGCCGGTGCTGGCGTTGCCGGCGTAAGAGGCGATCGGCCGGCCTCTGGCGGCGCGTGCGCTCCTACATACGTCCTACGTTTACCCGACGGTCCTCTTGCGGGCGAGCTCGATCCTGCAGTCACATCGAATCCCAAAGGAGGCAGACAATGACTGCAGTAACGATCCTCAACGCCGTGCTCGCCGTGTTCATCGTCACCGCGATCCTCACCGTCCTCGGATGGGGGCTCGTGAAGGACCGCCAGCGGCGCAAACTGGCGACGCCGGACGGTGGGCGTCTAGGCTACGGGGCGTGGCGTGGCTGAGTGACAACCCGCTGCTAGAGGCATTCGGAGCACGGGCGTTGTTCCTGAGCAGCTACGGCGGTGCGGACTTTGGCGAATGCATGCAGGCGGCGAAGCGCGCCGCCGCGCAAGGTGATTTCGGCGCGTGGCATGCATCCTGGAGCGCGGTCGCTGATGATTTGGTGCAGGCGGCGGACACAAGCGCCGCCGCTGGGCACCGCGTCAGCGCCCGCGAGGCGTACCTGCGCGCGACGACGTACTACCGCACCGGCTACTTCCCGCTGTTCGGGTCGCCGGTCGACGAGCGATTGCGGCAGGCGTTTGAATGTGAAAGCGAGGCGTTCAGGAAGGCCGCCCCCCTCTGGAACACGCCGGTCGAGCTGGTCGAGATCCCATTCGAAGGCGACAAGACCCTCCCCGGCGTACTGACTTTGTGCGACAGCACCGGCACGCCACGACCGACGATCGTGCACGTCAACGGCTACGACTCGAACATCCACGAGATGTTCGTCGCCCATGTGGGTGCGGCGCTGCGGCGCGGGTACAACGTCCTCCTTTTCGACGGCCCCGGACAGGGCCGCAATCTGATCCGGGACGGGCTCACGATGCGCCCCGACTGGGAGAACGTCGTCAAGCCGGTCCTCGACTTTGCGCTCCAGAGGCCCGAGACCGACCCCGAGCGCGTCGTGCTTGCCGGCTGGAGCTGGGGTGGCTTCCTCGCCCCGCGCGCGGCGGCGTTCGAACAGGAACGAATCGCCGCGCTGTGGGCCGATCCCGGCCAGTGGGATCAACGCGATCGCCTCCCCGTCTCCCCCGAGCTGCGCGCGACGTTCCCCGCTGGGGTCGACCGAACTCCGTTCGACGAGCAGGAGCGCCAGCTCCGCAGCGATCAGGCGGACCCAACGATGCGCTGGCGCATGATCCAGCGCGGCCTTTGGGTTCACGGCGTCGACACCCTGTACGACTATTTCGTCGACGCCAGCCGCTACGAGCTGTCGAGCGTCGCCGACCGGATGCGCCGGCCGACGCTGATCACGATGGCGAAGGACGATCCCGTCGCCGCCCACGCGCCCCGGCTGTACGACGCGGTCCCCGCCGAGCGCAAGGTCCTGGTCGAGTTCACCGAACAGCAGGGCGTCGGTGGCCATTGCGAGAGCGAGGGGCGCCGGCGCTTTCACCAGGCCTGCTACGACTGGCTCGACGAAGCGCTCGGGCACTGACGGATCAAAGGCGCGATGGTCCACGTCCCCGGCATCCCGGAGTCGATCCTGGTCGCACCGGACTCGTTCAAGGGGACGCTGTCGGCGAGCCAGGTCGCAAGCGCGATCGGCGCCGGACTGAAAGCCGCCGGACGCGAGGTCGACTTGTGCCCCGTCGCCGACGGCGGCGAGGGAACGCTCGACGCGCTGCTGCAGGCCGCGGAGCGCGGCGAGCGGCGACGCGCACGCGTCCACGACCCGCTGGGACGTGAGATCGAGGCTCACTTCGGCCTGATCGAATTGACCGGGACGCGCCCACCCGCCGCGGTTGTCGAGATGGCGAGGGCGAGCGGACTGGGCCTCGTCGATCCCGGTGAGCGCGACCCGCTCGCGGCGAGCACAGCCGGGACCGGCGAGCTGATCCTCGCCGCGCTCGAGGCCGGAGCAGAGACCGTCTATCTCGGGGTCGGCGGCAGCGCCACGACCGACGGCGGCGCCGGCGCGCTCTCAGCTATCGGCGACGGCGGCGGCTTGCGCGGCGCAAAGCTCGTGGTGCTCTGCGACGTCCGCACTGCGTTCGAGGACGCCGCACGGGTGTTCGCGCCGCAGAAGGGCGCCGGCCCAGCGGAGGTGCGCCGCCTGAACAGCCGCCTGCACGCGCTGGCACGAGGCTACGAGCGCGACCCCCGCGGCCTCCCGATGACGGGCGCGGCCGGCGGACTGGCCGGGGGCCTGTGGGCGGCATTTCGCGCGGAGCTGGTCCCAGGCGCGTCCTTCGTGCTCGACGCGATCGACTTCGACCGGCGAATGCGCGCAGCTCGCGCGGTCGTCACCGGTGAGGGTCGCCTGGATCAGCAGAGCCTCGCCGGTAAGACCGTCTCCGAGGTCTCGACCCGCGCGCGCCAGTCGGGCGTTCCCTGCTTCGCGATCGTGGGCAGCTGCCAGCTCGACTCGTTCGGGCTGCGGATCCTCGACCTCCAGGTCGCGCTCGAGGCCGGCACGCCGGCCCGGCTGCGCTCCGCAGGCCGGCGCCTATCCGAGCTCCTCTAGGGGATCGGCCTCGAGCATTGCCGGCGGCGGGTGCGGGGCGCTGGAGGCCTCCGGCGGAGCCGAATGCTCCGGCAGGTGTGCTGGCGCGCCCGTCTCGGGCGTCAGGCACACGCGACAGAAGTCCTCGCCGAACGGTGTGAGATGGATGCTCCGGCGCACCACCTTCGCCTGGCGCACCGAGTTCATCGCCCCGAGCACGTCCGGCTGCGCCTCGAGCACCTGGTAGCGGAGCGGATCGTTCAGCGTCTCACGCGAGAACCAGATCATTCCGAGCCGGAACAGGTTGTTGAGGTAGGCGGGGACGCGCTCGACGTACCGGCACCCCGCCCGCGCGCCGATCATCGACAGGCCGGGCGCGACGAGTCTCGAGCGAACCATCCCCACCGGCCCTCCCGTGCGGATGTCGACCGCCGGCTGGGGTCCGTCGAAGAGCAAGAGCCTCAGGATGCGACCCTCGTCGGGCGCGAGCTCGGAGAGGATCCGCTCGTACGCTGGGTGTGCCTCCTCCACGTAATGCACGTCGCGCGACTTGCGCAGCAGCTCCTCGCCTTCCTCTCGCAGGGACGGCGTCATCGGACGGTGGCCGTTGGAACGTGATCCCGCCCACCCGTCGCCGTCCCCTGCGCCGAAGCTCGGCACCGCATCGACGACCCGACGAGCCACATCGACGTCGGCGACGTCGATCAGGTCCCGGACCACGGAGCGCGCCGCGCGCCGGACATCACCCGCGAGATCGGCTGCGGCGCTTGGCGAGACCGCGGCATGCATGACCCTGGTCGACGTGTTGAGCGACGTCCGCAGGGCCCACCCGGCGGTGCGCCACCACGTCGCGGCCGCGATCCGCGCGAGGCCCGCCGCTGTGCCGAGATCCTCGGTGATCACGCGCCAAAGATTCCGAGATGGATGAACCCGCCGGCCAATCCCATCACTGCCCCGTGAAGGTAGAGCATCCACTCATCCTCCTTGATCGCCGAGCGCAGCATCTCGACGAAGTCGCGCGCGGGGAGCTCTCTCGTGCGGGCAGCGAACAGCTTGCGGATCCTCTCACTCTGGCGCCTGCTGAACTCCGGGTCGCGGAACGGCTTGAGCGTGTAGTCCGCCGCCTCCTGCGCCACCGATTCCCGAATCCGCTCGTACTCGCGGGTACCGACCGCGACTCGCACCGCTGCCCGCGCCGGACCGGCGGCGCGATCGATCGCGGGGCCCATCGCCTCCTCGAGCATCTGTCGAGTGCGATCCCCGCGGGGCCCGTTCAACAAGAAGTTGCCGATGTTCTCGAGCGTCACGACGTCGTCGGCGATGATTCCGGCGTACACGTCGGACACCTCGTCCTGGCGTCGCAGGAACAGGCCCTGCAGCTTGATCGGCCCGATCTTCCGCTCCTCGACCGGTTCGAAGATCACCCACATGCCGAGCAGATTCGTGGTCCACCCGACGATCACGCCAAGGATCGGCAGCAGCCACCACTGCGGGACGAAGTGGATGATCACCGCGACCGGAATCCCGAACAGGAAGCCGAACAGGAAGCCGAAATTGACCATCAGCCGCAGCTCCTTCTTGCCCACCGACTTGAAGATCCGGTTGACGAGCGCCGGGTTGCGGCTGAAGTGGTCGATCACCATCAGCTTCGGGTCGAGCAGCTGATCGATGTACAGGCCGATCTCGTCGGTGATCTGCCGGACGATGTCCGGCAGCTGCTCCTGCACGCGCGCATACACAGCCTGCTTTGCCCCAGGCGGGAGGTCGCGCCACAGGCCGGGGTGTTCGCGGCGCATCGTGCGGTCGACGATCGCCGGGACCTCGGGCGTGAACACGCGCACGATGTGCTCAGCGATCTCATCGGGCTCGAGCTGCTGGTAGAACTCGGCGGGCGTCCCGAGCTTCGCGATCGCCTTGTCGACCGAGATGCTCCCCATCTTCGCCGCACGCGCCGGCACGATGCCCTGCCAGCCGATCCCGCCCTGCATGATCCCCGGGATCTCCTGGAGCTTGCGTGGGAGCAGCGTCGCAAGGTCCGATAGCCCGGGGATCCTGAAGCCGCGAAAGCGGACCGGGTTGAACAGCATGATCAGCCCAGTCCAATTAATCAGCCAGCCGATCGCCCCAGTAAAGAACGGGACGCTCACCAGCCTGACCCAGTCGCTCGTGCTCATCAGTGCGCCTCTCCGGTCCAGACCGTACCTGTACGGACCGGCACATGTGCCGGTCCGGGGTGGGCCGCATGCGGCCCACCCACGGCCGGGTGCATGCACCCGGCCGGACCCCCGCGCATGCGCGGGGGGCTACATCATCAGCGGAGGGTTCAGTGGGCGAACGCCTGGCGCTGCTCCACAGCCGGGCCGGGCAGCGGAGCATCCAGAGACTCCAGGAACTCGGTTTGCTCGCGCAGATGCTCCAGCAGGAGCTCCGCCATCTCCTCGGTCATGCCGGCCCTGACCACCACCCGCAGCACGCTCAGATCCTGGCGGTTCTCGGGGAACGTGTAGGCGGGCACCAGCCAACCGCGCTCGCGGAGCTTGTCGGATACGTCGAACACCGTGTAGTTCTTCACCTCGGGCTTGAGCGTGAACGCGAACACAGGCAGCTCGTCGCCTCTGGTGAGCAGCTGGTACGGGCCGAGATCCTCGATCCCACTGGAGATCTTCAGCGCCACGTCCTGCGCGGTCTGCATCACCGTCCGGTAGCCCTCGCGACCGAGACTCGTGAACATGAAGTACTGGGCGATGACCTCGCTGCCGGGCCTCGAGAAGTTGAGCGCGAACGTCGGCATGTGCCCACCGAGGTAGTTGACGTCGAACACGAGGTCGCGGGGGAGCGCTTCGGAATTACGCCAGATCGCCCAGCCGACCCCCGGGTAGACGAGGCCGTATTTGTGACCCGAGGCGTTGATCGACTGCACGCGCGGAATGCGGAAGTCCCACTCGAGTTGAGGCTGCAGGAACGGAGCGACGAATCCGCCCGAGGCCGCGTCGACGTGCAGCGGGACATAGCAGCCCTTCTCATCCTCCAGCTTGTCGAGTGCCGCAGCGATGTCCTTGACCGGCTCATAGCTGCCGTCGAACGTCGAGCCGAGGATCGCGACCACGCCAATCGTGTTCTCGTCGCAGTGCGCGACGGCCTCCTCGGCGCCGAGATGGTAGCGCTCACCCTCCATCGGCACGAGCCGTGGCTCCACCTCCCAGTACCGGCAGAACTTCTCCCAGCACACCTGGACGTTGGCGCCCATTACGAGGTTAGGTTGATCGGCCGGCTTGCCCGCCTCCTGCATTCGCTGGCGCCAGCGCCACTTCAGCGCCATCCCGGCGAGCATCGCCGCCTCGCTGGACCCGGTCGTCGAGCAGCCGGTCGCGTCCTCGTGATCGGGAGAATTCCACAACGACGACAGGATGTTCACGCAGCGCTCCTCGATCCGCGCGGTCTGCGGGTACTCGTCCTTGTCGATCATGTTCTTGTCGGCGGTTTCGGCCATCAGGATCCCGCCGAGCGTCGGCATCCAGGTCGTGACGAACGTGGCCAGGTTGAGCCTCGCCTGACCATCCAGCAGCAGCTCGGAGGAGATCATCTCGTGAGCCGCCTCGACCCCGACACCGCCGTCCGGGAGGTGATGCACGGGCATCGCAAGATCGGCGCCCGGATGATGTGCCCCGGCGGACGCGTGGTGAGGTCTGTGCGGCCTAGCCTGCTTTGTCAGTGGCATCGGCACTCTCCTTTACTCGTATGGTGCGCGCATCATCTCGTACGCGATAAGAAGTTTGGGTTGCGCGTCGCGAACCCGTTGAGGTAAGGAAGCTTCGCGGCCCCCCTAGCGTCAATAGGATCGTGAGGAGGGCGTCCGTTATCGCCTGCCTGGCGATCGCGCTTGCAGGCTGTGCGAGCGCCGTGCCGCATCGCGCGCTGACGTCTGGCGCGGCGCTTGTGGCGTACATGCAACAGGTCGAGCCGATTCGCCTGGCCGTCAACCGTCTACTCGAAGGCGCCGATCCGATTCTGCGCGCGGAGCGCGAGCGCCACATCTCCGGGCGAGTCGCGTCAGCGCGGATGGATCTGCTTGAGCGCCGCTTCGCTGCGTACACGGTCGCGATTGCGGCGATCTCGCCGCCCACGGGAGCGCTGCGGGGCCTGCACGCGATCTACGCCCATAGCTACGTGCAGGAGGACGCGTATCTGAGCGCGCTGGTGAATGGGCTGGCCGAGGGTCGGCTCGATGAGCTTCCGAACACGCAGGCCGAGCAGCGGGCGGCGATCATCCAGTGGCGTACCGGGCTCGCCGTGCTCGCGTTGCAGGCGGGCGTGACGCTCCCTGACGACCTGCAGCAGGCGGGCCGTGGAGAGGTGGCGCCGGCCGTCTCTGGGAGCTGAGGCAGACCCAGCTTGAGCCCGCCTGGGCGCGCCGGCGCGCCGGGCCGACTGACAGTCAGCCCCAGAGCACATGGAGTGCCGGCGGCTTGCGGAACACAAGGCCCCTGATCTCGGCCGGCTGATCGGGATCGAGATGGAGGTCCGGCAGGCGGGCCAGCAGCGCCGCGAGCGCGGCTCGCGTCTCGAGCCGGGCCAGGTGCACGCCGAGACACACGTGGGGACCGTTGGCGAACGCGAGGTGCCGCCGCGCGTTTGGACGGCCCAGATCGAACGTGTCGGGATTGCTGAACACTTTGGGGTCCCGGCCAGCCGCCGCGAGCGAGATCCGCACCAGGTCCCCGCCGCCGATCTGGGAGCCGGCGAGGTCGGCGTCGACTGTGGCGTAGCGATCGATCACCGCGGCGGCGGGCTCGAGCCGCAACGACTCCTCGATCGCGGCGTCGAGCAACGCCGGGTCCTGCCGCACCGCCGTCAAAGCCTCGGGGTGCTCGAGCAGGAGCAGGACGCCGTTGCAGATCATCGCCTCGGTCGTTTCGATGCCTCCGAACAGCAGCACCGCCGCGTTGGAGACGATCTCGTCGGCGGTGAGATCTCCGGAGAGCGCGTGCAGCAACTCGCCGGTGTCGATCGCACTCATCAGGCGGATCCGCAACGCCGCGAACGCCTCCTCGCCTGCCGCGGTCGCGCCGGTTCCGGACGTGATCGAGGTGACCGACTCGACGATCGCGTCATACCAGCGCAGAACGGAGGGCACCTCAGAGACCTCGAGCCCGAGCGCGCGGGTGATGATCGAAGCCGCCAGCGGTCCGGCGAACGAGCGCCTCAGCTCGGCCCTCCGTTGCGGCTCGAGCACGTCGATCAGGGCCGCGACCTGCTCCTCGACGGCCACCTCCAAGCGCGATCGAACGGCGCCGGGACGGAACGGCGCGACGAACGGCGCACGGTGACGTGCGTGTGCGACGCCGTCGAGGCTGAGCATGCTCGGGCCGATGACCCGGGCGGTCGAGAAGCGCGGGTCGTCCACGGTGAACTTGCGGTCATCTCGCATCACCTCGATTGCGAGGTCGTGCCGGGTGACGAGCCAGCCGCCGAGCGCCGGCAGCCACGACACCGGCTCGGCCGCCCGCAACCGCGCCAGCGCAGCGGTGGGATCGCCTTCGAGCTCTTCCAGCGTCAGGGTCGCGCCGAGCGGAAACTTCGCGTGCGGGGCCACATTGCCAGCATGTCAGGACCCGGGCACCGGTGGCTGGCATCCAAGCTCGATCAGGCATCGGGCGAACGTGATCCGGTCGCGACCGGGGTCGAATGGCTCGACGCCGTCGCGAAGCAGCATCGCGACGCGCTCGAGATCGCACAGCAGCGCGATCTTCCCAGGTGGATCGTCCCACTCACCCGAGTCGTAACGGTGGACCCATGCGGCCAGCGCGGCCAGCGCCTCGACCTGGATCTGATCTTCCCACCACCCCGAGCGCAGCGAGAGCCGGTAGCGCTCACGCAGCATGCAAACATCGCACCAGAGCTGCTCGAACCACATCCAGCGCTCGCGGGGGTAGAGCCCACGCCAGTCAAGCGGCCACCGGCGCGCCTCGGGCTCATCCCAACCGTCCTCCGGGTCCTCGCCGGGGCCGTCGTCACGATCGGGCCAGCTCATCCGGTCAGCCTCCGCAATCCGCGATCGGCGAACCACATGCGCAGCCGGAGCTGCACCGGCGGCAGGCGCCCGTACAGCACTAGCGCGTGGCCGTCCGGCAGCTGACGTAGTGCCTCCGGCGCCACCAGCGGCCGTCGGCGCCGCGCGGTCGAACGAGTCGTGCCGCCGGCGCCCGTCGTGCGGGTCAGGTCGCTCGCCTCCTCATCGCCGACGAGCCCGGCGAAATATCGCAACGTCTCGAGGTCGGCGACGCCCGGCAGCAGCATCCGCGCGCGGTGGCTGTTGACGACCGTCTCGGCCTGCCCGCCGTAGCGACTGCGAGCCTGCGCGAGGTCGTGAAAGATGGAGATCAGCTGGATGTTGTGGCTCGGCGCGGTCGAGGCGATTTCGGCCAGGTTCGGCAGCGGGGCCACGTTGCCGGCCTCGTCGAGGCATAGGAGCAGTGGCAGCTCGAGTCGCCCGCCCGCGAGCGTGGCGCGCTCGTACGCCCGGTCGACGACCTCGCCGAGCAGCGCCAGAAACAGCGGGCGCAGCAACTTCGAGGTCTTGGCGTCGCCGATCAGGAACAGCGTCGCCGCCTCGTCCAAAAGGCGGTCGGGGGCTATCTCGCTGTCGCTGGCCGACCGAGCGACGCGGCTGAAGCGGTAGGCGCGGAGCAACGCTTGGGCTGTCGCCTCGATCGACGATCGCGTTCGGTCGGCCTGCGCCTCGAAGGCACGCACCGCGTCGTACGCCGCGAGCGCATCGGCGCGCTGCTGCTCGTCACGCGCGCGCCCCGCCAGCTCGGCAAGCGCTTGATTCAGCTCGCGCGTGCCCTGACCGTACGCCCAGCGGACGACTGCCTCGATCCCAAGCCCGGTACCGGCCGCTGCATGCAGCAGGGGCGCGAGACGCTGCTCGGCGGCGGTTGCCCAGAAGTCGCCGCCCTCGACGCCACGATGGTCGAGCTCGCCCGCCGAGGCCAGCCGCCACGCGACCTCGAGTGCTCCGTCCCAGGTGGTGGCGCCGTGAAGCGGCGACCAGGTCTGCGAGTCCGCGCCCGCAAGCCCAAACGGGTCGAAGACGAACACGGTTCCGAGCGTGCGCCGGTGTGCCTGCGTGGCGCCGAGCAGATCGGTCTTGATCGAGGAGGCGACCGCCGGCCCCCGCCACTCGAGCAGCGCCGGAACCGCGAGCCCCGCCGACTTCCCGGACTGCGGCGGCCCGAAGGCGACGAGCGCGTGGCGTTGCTCGGCATGCAGCAGGCGTCCGCGGTGGTAGCCGAGAGCTAGCCGTCCCGAGGATCGTCCTCGTCGGAGCGCGCGCAACTCGCCCGCGCTCGCCCAATGCGCGCCGTCTCCGGAGCGCAGGCGCGGCAGCGATGCTCCCAGGCGGCCGCAGAGCAGAATCGCCGTCCCGGCGAGCCCGATCAGAGCGAGGAGCGCCGCGTAGAAACCTACGGGGCCGGGGAGGCGCGTGCGATCCAACGCGGGCCAGGCGCTGGCAGGGTCACCGAGGTGCGCGGGCAATCGCGTCAGCACGCCCGGCAGCTGACCGATCCCAACCCCCGGCCAGCCCGACCCGAACAGCAGACCAGCGATGCCGCCCCAGAGCCACAGCACACCGGCGATCGCCAGCGCGCAGCCGATCGCCACGAGCACCGCGAAGTCCGAGATCCCTTCGGGCCGCGTGCCGCTCATCCCCGCACCAGGCTGCCGCCGGTGACTCGCATCCCCGTGTCGGTGTTGGTCATCGCGGTCTCGATGCGAGAGCGGTAGTGCTGGACGACGAACGAACGGGCGCCAACCCGCCACAGCGCCTGGCCGGCGGACAGCATCGAGATCAACTGAGCCTCGCTCTCCGAGAGGCCCAGCAGCGAGCGGGTCAGCGGTACCTGGCTCTCGTCCTGGTGGTAGACGACCCGCGTCGACGCATCGGCGACCAGTCCCTCGGCGATTCGCGCGGCGCGCGAGCCGGCGTCACCCGCGGCTTGCAGGTCGGCCAGCTTGTGCAGGACGACGAGGTTCATGACCCCGAACTGCCGCGCGAGTTTGAAGTTCGATTGAAACCACTCGCCGAGTCCGGTGTGTTGGACGATCTTCCACGACTCGTCCGCCACGTTGATCAGCCGCTCACGATCCGGCTGAGCCGCCATCCGCGCAAGCAGCGCGCTCATCCACGCCGTCGCGCATGCCATCAGGATGCCGACGGCGGGCGAGTCCCTGACGGCGTGAAGGTCGAGCACGAGCAGCTGGGCATCGAGCTCGAGGCCGGGCGTGGTCGGGCCGTCGAACATTCCACGCAGCGGCCCTTCGCAGAGATCCTGGATCGCGAGCGCTGCGCGCCGTGCGTCGCGTGCCAGCCGCTCGGGCGTGGTCCGCAGCCGCCCGGCCATCTCAGAGGTGGGAGCGAACAGCGTCGCCGCGATCTCGGGCAACGTCGGCTCGCCGCGCACCACGGCGCGGACCGTGTAAAGCGCCTCGCGCAAGGCCGCGGCCTCGATCTGGGTCAGCGGGCCTCCTAGGGCGGTGACGGTCACCGCGCGCAGGAGCTCGAGCTGAGCATGCTCCTCGGGGCGCGAGGCGAGCGGGTTGAGGCGGACTCCGCCGCCCGGGACCAGCGAGATCGGTCTTACGCCGGCCAGCTCGCACAGAGGACCGTACTCGCGCTTGACATCCAGCACAAACGCCCGCCGCCCGAACACCATCATCCGCCACAGGAGGGTCTTGACGAGCGCGCTCTTACCCTGCCCGAGCTTGCCGAGGACGATCACGTTCGGATCGTCAAGCAGGCCCTCGCCGTACAGAAACCACGGGTCGTAGCAAAACGCGCCACCACCCGAATCGCGTCCGATGAACACGCCCTTGCCGCCGAGCCCGCCGGCCGCCATGAACGGGTAGACCGCCTGCGCGTGCCGAGTGGTGCAGCGATGGCCAGGACGCTCGGCGGTGATCATTTGAGTCCCCGGCACAACGGCAACGTGAACGTGAACGCCTCGGCCTGCTCGCCGTACATCCTGTGGAGTTCGAGCCGCGCCCGCGCTGCGTGCTCGAGCACCTCGGAGCTCGCGCGCCGAAGCTCATCCGCATCCCGCCCGGAGATGGTCACGAAGCCGGCCAGGCGGACCTCGCTGTGGCCGGCGGCGAGCTCGGACTCGCGACGGATCGTGGCGTCCTGCGCCTGGCGCTGGCGCGCGGTCTCCGACTGCCCGAAGCGCTGGCGCAGCTCGCGGTCCGCATGATCGCGAGTGACCGCCGCCTCGACCTCACGGGTGGAGCGTTCCGGCGGGATCGGCTCGAACGTGACCGCGACCGTGCGGACCGCGCTCGAGTGACCGAGCAGCGCATCCATGAACATGGGCGACACGTCCACGCGTGGCCATCCGCCGATCCAGTAGGTCGCGTGCAGCGCGCCGTCGCTGCGGTAGTGGTCCCATGCTTCCTTCGCGCCGAGCGGCCATGCGTTCGCCTCCGACAGGCCGTCGCGCTGCGGGTCGGCGGTATCGAGCGAAGCGAGCTCGGTCCGGGCGTATGGATCAAACGCGGTTCTGAGAACACGCGAGAGCTGGCCGGGCGTGAGGGCACCGAGCACCGTGACCTCCGCGGCGCGCAGTCCTTCGGCTATCCGCTCGGCCTGTTCGATCAGCGCCCGGCCGACCGCCTCGTGACCGCGGTCGCGCACGCGCCGCGCGTCGACCTGGACCGCGAGCAGGATCTCGTGCTCCTGCGTGACCTGCGCACTTGTGCCGATCAACTCGAGATACGAGTCGATCATCGGCATCCCGCGCAACGGCAGCTCCGGATTACGCTCGTCGTGGACCCAGCGGGCGAGCTCGTCACCCTGTGCCGGCGCGGTGCGCTCGAGCCACTGGATCCGCCTGATCGGTGTGTTCGCCGCACCGGAGAGGACCAGGCCCCAGCGCGCGAGCCGCCGCTCTTGTGCCTCGGCGTCCAGCAGCGAGAAGGCCACCACCCGGCATCCGAGCACGGCCGTCAGCCGCCGCCCGCCTCGCTGCGACAGCGCGCCAATCACGCGGTCGCGATAGTTCAGGCTGACGACTTCAACTCCGCGCACCGAGCGTGGGGTCACCGCTCTCGGAAGTCCGAGCCGCGTCCTGCGGCCGCGGGTGCGAGCGGTCACGCCCTCGGCGGGAAGCTCCGAGCGGAACTGACTGCGGCCGAGCACCTGGCGGAGCATCAGCGCGATCGCCACTGGCGCCCACTGCTCGATCGTTCGCGCCCCGATCGGCGTGACCGCGACCAGCACCGAGCCACCGAACATCAGCGTCGCGACGATCGCTCCGGTCGCCGTCGGGGACTGGTCCAGCGCCAGGATCGCGAGCATCGCACCGAGGCCAAGCACAACTGCCTGCCCGAGGCGGACCGGCCCGAGGATCCCGCGGCGCTCGATCGGACCGAAACGGTAGGTGAGGCGGCCGGGCATCAAAGCGCTCCGTCCTCCGGTGCCTGCTCGGGCGGACGCGGGTCGTGGTCGTCGGTCGTCCCTCGCTCGCCTGCGGGCGGGGTGGGGGCCCCGTGAGCGGCCGGGCCGGCGGACCCATTGGCGGGCGGGTCGAGGGGCCCGTCGGTGGGCGGGTCGACGGGCCCGTCGGCGGGCGGAGGCTTCGGCATTACGATCGGGTCAGGCCGCGGCCAGTTCTCCTCGAGTCCGAGGCGCAGCACCCTGGTTCCCGGCTCGGAGACCGAGTCAGACGGTGGCTCGGGCTCGCTCCCCAGACCGGACGAGGGCTGTGCGCCCGGCAGGGACTCGGCGGCACCGGCTCCACCCTCGCTACCGTCGATGCCGCCGGCGTCCGATCCACCGTCGCGACCGTCCACGGGGCCGTCGCCGCCGGATCCAGGCCCCGGGCCGGGGTCGTTGTCGCTCCCGCCTCCCAGGTCGTCGTCACCGCCGGCGATCGGCCCAGGTTCGAGTGCCTTGAGCCGCCCGGCCTCGGCCGTTGCCGCGCTCTCGGCCCGACCGGAGCTCTCGCCGGACACACCAACCTCGTCGAATGGCGAGCGCAGGCGTGCCGCGACCAGTTGCGCCCAGTCGCCTGCATACTCTGCTCGACCCTCAGCCGCATCGAGGTGACCGCCGATTGCCCGGCCTTCGGAACGAAACGAGCCGACGGCGCCGCTGGCCAGCTCCGCGAGCGGGAGTAGTCGGAGCAGCGCCCAAGGCGCAAACGCTCCCATCGTCACCAACACGAACCCCGCAAGCATCTTGGCCACGCCTCCGCCTGACCCGTGGCCAAGCGCGGCTCCGCCGAGCGCGAGGACGGCCACGATCGCGAACTTGGACAGGATCAGCGCGACGAGCAGCTCGACCGATCGGATCGCCCACTTGCGCCGCGCCGGCCAAACCAGCGACGCGAAGGCCAGCGGCAGCATCAGTACGACCACGTAAATGGCGGCTTCGCGCGCCAGCAGCTCGAGCCAGAGCACGACCGCTCCGGCCACCGTGAACAGCCCGACCAGGAACGCCAGGAAGGGCGAACCGTGCAGGAGACTGAGTAGGCCCGCAGATGCGCCGGCCAGCACGAGGAAGTGTGTGCCGCCGCTCCCCCCGGCCTTCGCCACGATCGCCGACATCTCGTCGGACGCGGCGAGCAGCAGCATCACCAGCGGCGCGGCGATGCTGACGCCGAGAAATGCAAGCGGCAGGTAGCCGAATGCCGCTCGCGCGAGCAGTGCGAGATCGGAGCGGAGCAGGGCCTGGATCGCCGCTGCGAACAGGAACGGCAGCGTCAAGACCGCGGCGATCCCGGCGACGCGCCAATACGCCGAGGAGAACCAACTCGTCGTCAGCTGGGGGCTGGTTGTCTCGCCCAGCACCTTTGCCGTCTCGTGCAGCGCGAATTTGGCGCCTCCGAACACCCAGGTGCCGATCGCGGCCAGGCCGATGGCTGTGGAAGCGGTACTGGGCGAGTTCGAGCTTCCCCCGCCGAGGATCGTCTTGACGGCACCGCCGACGTGTCCGGTGGCCAGCTGCTTCCCGGCACCGACGAGCTGCTTTCCGTGCTCAAGGACGGTGCACGCCTTGCCCGCGATGCCGCTGAACAGGCCCGCTGCTCCGCACACGGCATTGCCGATGCTGGCGCCGGCGGGCGCCGGCGCTGGGATCAGAGCGAAACCGGCCACCGCGACTGCGAGCGCCGCCATCCGGCGAACGTGTGTGGCGAGGCTCATTTCGCGGTCGTGCCCAGATGCTGGAAGAAGTTCACGAGGCCCGGCGCCGAACCGACGACCAGCGCGGACGCGCCGGAGATGAGGGCCGCCATCCGCCCGCGTGCCGCGTAATGGTGGTTATGGGTGTGGGAGGCGACCGCCCAGAGTCCGGCGCCGATGAACGCGCCAAGGAGGGCGATCGCGAGCGCCCACGCTTCGGCTCCGTTGACGAGCTGCTGGAGCACGTTGCTGCCCGGGAGGCCGGTGAGGCTTGGGTGCGCGGACACGGCGCCTGGCAGCAGGCTCGCCGCGGGCGGAAGGATGGAGACACCAATCTGCACGAGGACCTCCTGAGTCCAATTGAGCCAATTCATTGGTATTGAGCCTAACATGACTGAGTACATCTTGCTAGGCTCATATGAATCAAAATAGTCTCAATTAGACTCAAAAGGAGACGACATGGTCGTTGTTACCGCAGGGGAAGGCATCGACGACGTGGCCGCGCTCTACCGTGTGCTCGCGCCGAAGCTCGACCGCATCGTTCGGCATGACGTTCGGGGGGCGGATGGCGTGATCGAGGATGCGTGCCAGTTCGCATGGAGCCGGTTCGTGTCCCACGCAGAGAACGTCCGGCGGGAGGCCGCGCTGGCGTGGCTGGCCAAGACCGCGATGCACGAGGCGTTCAGGCTCGCTCGTCGGGACCGCCGCGACATCTCACTCGACGCGACGCTCGAGCAGACAGGCGAGCGGCTGCTGCGCGCGAGGGGGTCGGCGACTGATGAAGTGGTCCAGCGGCGAGCCAGCCTGGAGGCGATCGCATCGTTGCCGGAGCGCCAACGAGAGCTCGTCTGGTTGCAGGGACTCGGCTTCAGCTACGCCGAGATGGCGTCGCGCACGGGCTATACGCCGCGCACGGTCGAGCGCCAGTTGCTCCGCGCCAAGCAGCGCTTGCGAGGGATCTGCGCTGAGTAGGATCGTGGTTGCGCCCGGTGCTGATGCTGGTGCCTCCGGCGCCCTGTACATGGCCGTCGAGGAATGCATCACCTACTGCCGTATTTGTGAGCCGCTCTGTGGCCTGGTTGCGACGGTTGACGATGGCCGGCTCGTCAAGCTCCGGCCCGACCCGGACCATCCACTCTCGCGGGGATTCGCGTGCCCCAAAGGCGTCGCGATGGCCGAGGTTCAGAACGACCCCGACCGCGTCACCGAGCCACTCCGGCGCCGATCGGACGGCGGGTTCGAGCCAGTCAGCTGGGAGGCCGCGCTCGACGACATCGGCGGTCGCCTGCGCGAGATCCTGAAGCGTCGCGATCCGCGCGCCGTCGGCTGGTACATCGGCAATCCGTCGGCGTTCTCGTACTCGCACCCGATCTGGGTCAAGGGGTTCATGGATGCGATCGGCTCACCGAACCTCTACAGCGCCGGCTCCCAGGATGTCCACAACCGCTTCGTTGCCAGCCAGCTGCTCTACGGGTCACCGGTCGTAGTGCCGATCCCCGACCTCGATCGGACGGACTTCCTGCTGATCGTCGGTGCGAATCCGCTCGTGTCCCACGGGAGCGTGCTCACCGCGCCGAGGATCAAAGACGCTCTGCATCAGGTGGTCGCGCGGGGGGGCCGCGTGGTCGTGATCGATCCGCGCCGCTCCGAGACCGCAAGGGCGTTTGAGCACATCCCGATCAAGCCCGACGGGGACGCGTGGCTGCTGCTCTCCATGCTGAACGTGATCTTCGAGGTGGGGCTCGAAGACGAGCCGGCGCTGGTCCGGCAGGCGCGCGCCAGCGATCGGCTGCGAGAGCTCGTCGCACGCCACCCGCCCGAGGACACGGTCGCATTCACGGGGATCGATCCGGAAGCGGTCCGCGGCTTGGCGCTCGACCTCGCCAATGCCGATGCGGCGGCGGTCTACGGGCGGACGGGCTCGTGTCTGGGCCGGCACGGGACGCTCGTCGCGTTCCTGCTCGACGCATTGAACGTGGTGACCGGCAACCTCGACCGGGAGGGCGGAGCGATCTTCGGCACCGGCCCGATCGAGGTCGAGAAGCTGCTGCATCGCGTCGGTGGCGACTCGTACGGGCGCTTCCGCTCGAGGATCGGCTCCTTCCCGGAGGTGCTCGGTCAGATGCCCGCCTCGCTGATGGCAAAGGAGATCTCGACCCCCGGGGAGGGCCAGATCCGGGCGCTGTTCGTATCGTCAGGCAACCCGGTCCTGTCCGTGCCCAATGGAGCCGAGCTCGAAGCCGCGCTACCGCAACTCGAGCTGATGGTCGCAATCGACCTGTACGTGACCGATACCTCCCGGCATGCCGATTACGTGCTGCCGGCGACGACGTTCCTCGAGCGAGAGGACTTCCCGGCCGCATTCCTCATGTTCCAGACCAAGCCGTTCGTGCAATGGACGGAGCCGGTGCTCGCTCCGCGGGGGCAGGCGCGGCAGGAGTGGCAGATCATCGACGAGATCTCGCGGCGAATCGGGACGACCGCGAGCAGCGCCTGGCCGCTGCGCGCGCTTGGCCGCGTCGGCATTCGTCTCTCGCCCAAGAGCCTGATCGACCTCGCGCTCCGGGTTGGCCCCGAGGGCGATCTGTTCGGGCTTCGCCATGGCGGATTGAGTATCGGCCGGCTGCGAAAGAAGCCTCACGGAGTCGTCCTGCGAGAGCATCATCGCGTCGGCGTACTGGGGCGGAAGGTGTTTCACAAGGACAAGCGCGTCGACCTCGCGCCCGCGGAGATCGTGGCCGAGGTGCGAGCGCTCGAGGCCGGCCGCGATGAGCCGCCCGAGTTCCCGCTGCGCCTGATCGGGCTGCGCGAGCTCCGATCACACAACTCGTGGATGCACAACGTGCCAAAGCTGATGCGGGGCGAGCGCACGCACGCGGCGCGCGTGCATCCCGAGGACGCGGCGGCGAGTGGGGTCCAGGACGGCGCGCGCTGCAGGGTCGTCTCGCCCTCCGGCCAGATCGAGCTGCCGGCTCGACTGACCGACGAAGTGGGCCGCGGCACGATCGCGATCCCTCACGGTTGGGGACACAACGGCGGGTGGCGCGAGGCCGCGCGTGCAGGCGGCGCCAACGTCAACCTTCTGGCGTCCTCCGACCCGCGCGACCTGGAAAGGCTGGCCGGCATGGCACATCTGAACGGGATCCCGGTGCGGCTGGAGGCGGTGGCGGGGTAGCGGGGGCGCCGGCAGGCGCCGGCGGGTGGCGGTGGCGTGTGCGCCGGCGGGTGGCGGGGGCGCCGGCGGGTGGCGGTGGCGGGTGGCGGGGCGCCGGCAGGTGACGGTGGCGGCGCTTCGTGCTGGGGAGGGTCGGGCACGGGTGTGCCCGGCCCCGGGCGCAGGTAGACCGACCGCGATGACTTGCGTAAGCGGCAGGAGAGCGTCCATTTCGTGACAAAGCGGCCATCGCCCAGGTCGCTGGTGAACGAAATGGACCCGACCCCATGGCGGCCATTTGGGCGCATTTCGTTTGCCGCCGTGCGCGCTTTGTCACGAAATGGACGCTCGCCCCTCCCTTCTCGTGCCTCAGCGGGATGGAAGGTGTGTGTATTAAGTCCCGCGTGGGCGGGACCCCAATCCCGCAGGCCAGGGATGGCCCGCGGAATGGGCACGAACGGGAGCTCAATCCACGACCGCCGCTGCGTTGCCGTGGCCGACCGACCCGTAAACCCTCACCGACCCGTAAAGCCTCCTTAGTCATTTCTTAGCTTCGTTCCCCCGACAATTGGTGCGGCTATCCTCGCCCCGGCAGTCTGCGGCAGCGCGGCACCGAGGGTGGCGCGCACGGTCTATCGATGAGCGCACGAGACGTGGATTCAAAATCGCAGCGTTCCGGCCCAGCCCGCGTGTCGCGGCGCGGCCGGAAGGCCCAACGCCGGAGGCGCGTCCCGCGCCCCGCTGTCGTCGCCGCGATCCTCGTGGTCCTTTGCATGGGCGTTCTGCCCTTGGCGCTGCCAGACACCGACCTCACCCCGAGGGCCAAGGCGGTGACGCGGATGGATCACGCCAATGTCTCGCTCGCCCCGGACGCAACTGCAATCGCGGTCCCGCGCTCGTTCCTAGGTCTCTCGACCGAGTACTGGACGGTGCCGATCTGGGCGCCTCAGGTGCCGTTGCTGGATCGCATGATCAGGCTGTTGCGCGCGCCGGGCGACGGACCGATGGTGTTGCGAATCGGCGGTGACTCGGCCGATCACACCTTCTGGGAGCCGTCTCCCCGGCGCCTCCCGCGATGGGCCTTCCAGGTGACCCCGCAGTGGACACGCGAACTCAGCGCTGTCGTCAATGACACCGGGTCGAGGCTGATCCTCGATCTGAACCTCGTCACCGGGTCGGCGCCCGCGGCTGCCGCGTGGGCACGAGCCGCCGAGCGCGACCTCCCGAAGCGGAGCATCACGGCCTTTGAGATCGGCAACGAGGCCGACATCTACAGCCGGTGGTACTGGACGCACGGCGTGCAGAGACCGCGGATCAGCCCGGACCTGCTACCGCGCTCGATCCCGCTCGAGCGTTACATAACCGACTTCCTCGCCTACAGGGACGCATTGAGGCAAGCCGCGCGCGGTACGCCCCTGATCGGCCCGGCCATCGCCCATCCGGAACAGCACGCCAACTGGATCGCCGGGCTGATCGACAATGCCCGCGGATCGCTGGCGGCGATCAGCGCTCATCGCTACCCGTACTCGGCCTGCGTGCGGCGCCGGACAAGTGGCTATCCCACGATCGCCCGCCTCCTGAGCGAGCGCGCGACCACCGGCCTTGCGCAGAGCGTGTCATCGGGCGTGGCGCTCGCTCACCGCGCCCATACCCCGTTCCGGATGACCGAGCTCAACTCGGTAACGTGCGGAGGACGGCGTGGGGTGAGCAACACGTTCGCGACAGCGCTGTGGGCCCCGGATGCGTTGTTCGAGCTGATCCGCGCCGGCGTCGACGGCGTCAACATGCACGTCCGCGACGCGATCAACGCCCCCTTCGCGTTGAACCGCTCCGGACTCTCGCCGCGGCCGCTGCTCTATGGACTGATCGCCTTCACGCGGATGCTCGGTCCACAGGCTCGGCTGGTGCCTCTCAGGACGCACGAGAACCCCACAGCGCGTCTGAAGGCGTGGGCAGTCGGCGTGGCCGGGCACGGGCTCCATATCCTCCTGATCGACAAGGGAGGGACCCCGGTCACCGTCGACCTACGTCTCCCCGCCACCGGTCCGGCGACTGTCGAGCGGCTGCTGGCACCTTCCCCGGGGGCGACCGCAGACGTAAGCCTTGCGGGCCAGCATCTCGGGCGTGACGGGACCTGGGTCGGGAAGCGAGCGGTCCAGACGGTGAAGGCGCATGATCACCTCTACGCAGTTCAACTTCCGTCATTCAGTGCCGCGATCGTGAGCGTCCGAGCCACGCCGGGCCTGACCGTAGCGAGTCGGACCGCACGCCGAGTCTCTGCACGTCAAAGGCTTCACGCCCGACCGGGACGAGCGAGACACGCCGGGCGACGGCGCCGCAGCCGAGCGGTGGCGCTCGCCAGCGCGACCGAGCCTAGCCGGCGCCACGTCGCGCTCGCCCGCTCCATGTAGCGCCCGAGCCGACCACGTCGTGCTCGCCGGCGCGACGTAGCCCTCCTAGCGCGCCTTCCCTCGCTTCCGGCGCCGCCGCTCGGCCGGGCTCGGCTTGCGTGGCTTTGGCTTGGCCTTTGTGGCGGTGCGCGCGCCGACGCCGGCGGTGGCATGCGCGTGCTGGCGAACCGGCGCCCGGCGCCGCGCGTCGCGCCAGATGAATAGTGCGATCCCGCCAAGCACGATGAGGGCGCCGATCGCGATCGCGATCGCACCCGTCCCGCTCAGGCCGCTGTCCGACGAGCCGCTCGTCGTCGCCGACGGGTTTGCCGTGACCGTCTGGGTTTGTGTGGTGCCGCCGCCCGCCGGCAGACCGGGGCTCAGAGGATTGCCGGGTCCCTGGGGCGGGACGATCGGATTGGCCGGAGTCTGGGCAAGCGCGACCGCGGGACCAAGCACAGAACCCCCCAGAACCACGACCGCGACAACGACAGCAAAGAACCGACGGCGCATCTTCTCAGCGCTCCGATGCGAGCGGCTGCTCCATGCCGGGGGTCTCGGGCGCCTCGCGGTACGGCTGCTCGTCCTCAACGTCCTCCTCGTGATAGACGCTCTCGGCGTTGACGGCCCAGATGTCGTGGTGGGTGCCGAGCAGGATGTTGTCGACGGCGCGCATCGCGGTCAGCATCGAGTGGTCGGAGTTGTTGTAGCGATGGAGCCCGTTGCGCCCGACCTGGATGAGGTTTCCGATCCCCTTGAGCCATTCGCGGATCGTCGCCACGCGCTCGGCGTACTCGACATCGTAGATCGGATAGGCCTTGTGGACGCGGGCGACGAAGCCGAACTTGACCTTGTCCGCTCGAGCCAGGTGGAGCTTCTCGATCTCCTGGCCGGCCATCGCGACGAGATCATCGTCAGGCATGTTCCAGAGCTCGTCGCCCTCGAAGCAGAAGTACTCCATGCCGATCGAGGCGTCGTTGTCGTTGGGCACCATCCACGGGCTCCAGGACTTGAAGTTCTGGATCCGCAGCACGCGCACGCCAGGCTGATGGATGTAGATCCAGTTGTCGGGGAACAGATCCTGCCCGTTGATCACCAGCAGGACCGTGAGGAACTCGCGGTAGCGCAGCCCGCGCGCGGCATCGCGGACATCGACCGGTGCCTCCGGCTCGGCGATTCCGACGGTCGTGCGCAGCGGAAGCGAGGAGATCACATAGGACGGGGTCAGCGTCTCACCGCCCGCGATCACCTCGGTGACCTTGCCCGCGGGGGAGATCTTCAATCGAGTTACGGGCGCGTTCAGGCGCACCTCGCCGCCCTTGGCGCGGATGTCCTCGGTCATCTGCTCCCACATCTGACCAGGGCCGTAGCGCGGGTAGTTGAACTCGGAGATCAGGGACTTGATCTTGTTGTCCTTGTTGCCGAAGAAGGCGGCCTTGGCGGCGCTGAAGAACGACAGGCCCTTGATCCGCTGGGCGGCCCACTCGGCGCGGATCTCGTCGGTCGAGACGCCCCACAGCTTCTCGGTGTAGGTCTTGAAGAAGTGGTTGTAGAGCCGCTTGCCGAACCGGTTCGAAACCCACTGCTCGAACGTCTCCTCCCGGCCCTTGGGCTTGATCGCCGCCCACAGGTAGGAGAGCCCGCACCGCACCAGTTCGACGGGTCCGAGCTTCTTGATCACGTCCATGCCCTGCAGCGGGTACTCGAGGAACTTATCGTTCCAGTAGATCCGAGACTGACGCGGCCGCCTGAGGAACTCCTCCTTCATGATCTCGTGCCAGAGGACGTCGACCTCCTTGACCTTCGTGAAGAAGCGGTGGCCGCCGAGGTCGAACCTGTACCCGTCGCGAACCTCGGTGCGCGCGATCCCTCCGACCATGTCGCTGGCCTCGAGCACGATCACCGGCTTGCCCTTCTTGGCCAGCAGGTAGCCGGCAGTCAGACCCGCCGGACCTCCGCCGAGCACCACGACCGGGTGCTCAGGCGTTATGTCGGCGCCAAGCGCGGCGCGCGACTCGGATTGCGTGACTTCGGTCATTTCGTCGATCGATTCAGCTGGTCTTCTGGTACAGCACGGCACTGTCGGCCACACAGCACGCGCCACGGTAGTTGTGCGGGGCCCACCACACCGGCTTCAAGGTCGGATTGCCGGACAGGAGGGCTCCCCACTGAGCAGAGCGCCGCCGTACGAGCTGTGTCCAAGGCGCCTCCCAACTCTGAGCGCCCTCCGTCAGCGGGCGCACGAACAGGACCTGCTGGCCAGGTTTGAGACTAGCAATCAACGGTGCCAGCGTGGCCGCAGGGTTGGCATGTTGCAGGCGCTTGAGAGCGTCGACCCAGTTCATGTAGCGCGGGTCGGAAACGGATCCGATCGTGTTGGCGTATCGCAGCCCGCTGGGCAGGTAGTACCACGTCAGCGGGACCTGCTCGGGCTGGCCGGAGATCACCAGATCGCCCACGTGCATCCGCGGTCCCATTTCGCCGCCGATGTCGCGGACGTCGCTCTTGTACTGCGGCGTGTAGGAGGCGGGGTTGTAGAGGAACACGACCGAGACGGCGATCGCCACGATCCCCACGATCCGCGCGCGCGAGCACCCGAACGCCGCCAGCAGGATGATCGAGGCCAGGATCGGCGCGAAGTAGCGGGACACCCAGGCCGGCGTGATCTGCGAGGCCACCCACGCGAACGCGAGGGTCGCGGTCGGCAGCGCGATCAGCGTCCACATCGCGGTCGCCTCGCGGGTCCGGCGCATCGCGCGACCGAACAGCGGCGCGAGCCCGATGATCGACGCGATCAACAGTGCGACCGTCACTCGATCGCCGCCCATCAGGTCGCGCGAGAGCTGCACGGGCGCGCCAAAGCGCGGCGAAGAGTCCCATGGAGCGGCCGTATGAGTGGCCTGGTAGAGCGCGTTCGGCAGCCAAGGCAGGAACAGGATCGCTGCGAGCGCGAACGACAGGATCGCATCGCGCACCAGCAGTCGCCGGTTATCGCTGTGCAAGTACGACGGGATCAGCGCGACCACGGCGCCGAGGCCGAAGAACACACCCCACGTATGCGTGTAGACCATCGCCGCCTGACAGACCGCGAACAAGATCAGGTACTTGCGCCGGCGGTAGACGAAGCCGTGGACGTAGGCCGCTGTGGCGACCAACCCGAGCAGCCCCATCAGCGCGTACATGCGGGTTTCCTGGCTGTAGTCAGTCAGGAATGAGCTGAACGCGAACAGCACCGCCGCCATGTATCCGGCCCGGCGACCGAACAGGCTCCACCCGGCCCACATCCCGATCGGGACCGTCAGCAGCGCGAACAGCAGCGAGAGCGCGTGCGTGGCGGACTCGCTGTTGCCGAACAGCTGCATCCACACGTGCAGCGCGAGGTAGTACAGCGGCGGCGACCCGTCGTGGCGAAGGACTCCGGGTATCGCGGCCAGCGGATGCGACGCGATTCCGACCGAGAGCGCCTCGTCCATCCAGAACTGGCCGCCGATGTAGCGCGTGCGCAGATAGGCGGAAATCGCGAGCAGCACGAGTAGCACGCCACCGGTGCTGGCCCACATCGGGATCCGCTCCCACCAGCGCGGGGCGTGCAGATCGACGTCGGTAATGATCGGCTTGCGCGGAGCCGGAGCGACGGTGGTAGCCATGGCTAGAGCGTCACCCTACCCGCGCAACTTGAAAAGACCCTGAAGGTGCGCACGTGCGCGACCTCCACGTAATGCACGCCCTTCCAGGCCCGCACTACCGGCAGCAGATGCGAGTTGCGCTGCGCGCGGGTTTGGAAGATCACGTTCGGCGGCGGGCCCGGGTTGCTCGCCGACTGCGGCGAGGCCTCGACCTGGAGCGTGTGCACGCCGAGGTTCCAGGCCAGCATCGGCACCTGGAAGCCCTCGGTCATCACCGAGCCGCAGGCGAGGATCCGCGACGCGCCGAGCTTGGCGACCGCTTTGCTCATGTCCTCGCGCAGATGCGCCTGGTAGACGAGCGCCCGGTGCGTGCGCTGCAGATCGATCGTGTTGTTGCCGATCCACGGCGGGAATGCCACGAACAGAGCGGCTGCGATCAGCACCGCTCCAACGCTGGCCAGCGCCGGAGTCAGGAACCCCGACCGCAGGCGCCCAGCCAGCCTGGCCACGGCGGCCGCGCCCCAGCCCCAGCCGACGCCACCGGCGATCGAGACCATTGCGACACCAAGCACCAGATAACGGTCGTTGCCGGAGAACCCGGCCTGCGTCTCGAGCGAGATCCCGATCCACCAGCCGAACCCGATCACTCCGGCGGCGACGAGCGCCGCCCGCGCGCGGGCCGACGCGCCGGAGAAACCATCGGCCCGCCCACGCCACAGCCCGAATGCCGCCACCAGCATCGCGACCAAGCCGATCGCCTTGACACGCAGCAGCACGGTCGGCCAGGCGTGGCTCTTGAACTCCGTGCAGAACGGGCACTTCGCGAACGCGGGGCTGTTCGAGCGCGGATGCTGCGCGCGGCTCACGCCGCGGAACAGATGACCGGAACCCCACAGCTCGGGGAGGAACCAGAACACCGGAATCAGCGCAAAGAGGATCGCCACCAGCTTGCGCGCGCCCGGGTCCTTCCACCAGAGGTAGAGGCCGTATGGGCCCCACAGCAGCCACAGCTCCGGACGGTCGAGTGCCGCGAAGAAGCCGACCGCGAAGGCCTGCCGGCGCGCGCCGTCGAGATGACGATCGAACGCGATCAGCACGAGCGCGGTCATCAGCCCCTCGGAGTAGCCGAGCGCGTTGTCGCTGATGAACCCGCGCGAGTTGATCAGGCTGCCGGCGGCGATCAGGCCCGCCAGGAGGGCCGGCAGCATCGCCAACAAACGTCCCCGGCCCGAGACCGAGCCCAGCCCGGCCGACAGCGCCCGGGTCAGCCGCCAGGCGATCTTGAAGCTCATTACCGCGGCCATCACGGCACCGGCACGCGCGACCACCAGCCACAGGTCCGGCGCTGCGTGGCCGAACAGCGAGAAGATCGTCGTGAAGATCGCCGGCAGCGGCTTCCACGACGGCCCGCCCGTGGTCTGAAGGTTGAAGTGCACGATCTCCCGACCCCACACGATCCAGGCCCACGGGTCATAGCTCGGGGTCGAGGGGATCAGCAGCGAGAGAGCGCCGATCAGCAGCGCTCCTGCGGCCAGCACGAGATAGAGGCGGCCGGGGGTGAGGCGCTCGGTCAGCGCGCCGACCTGCGAATGATCTCGGGCGGCGGGCACCGGCGCAGTCAACTCTGCTGTCGGAACAGACAAGGGGAAAATGGGAATCCCGCCTGCCGCTCGAGACGATCTGCGGCAGACGCACAGGTGCCCGCGCACCGAGCGCGGGCATCGCACGCGAATTGTAGTGACAGCCGTACCCGCTCGCCCGCCGGAGCCGTGCGGGCCCTAACCCGGCGTTAACGCGCCTATCCGCCGATCTTCTGCTTCAGCGCGACGATCCGTTGATACGAGGCGTCGGC
Source organism: uncultured Solirubrobacterales bacterium (assembly GCA_963824755.1). Classification (GTDB taxonomy): domain Bacteria; phylum Actinomycetota; class Thermoleophilia; order Solirubrobacterales; family Solirubrobacteraceae; genus Palsa-465. The sequence goes on from CAWGQT010000004.1 coordinate 71,452, forward strand.
CGCAGCATGCGAGATCCGCCCGCTGCGCAGCGCGGCCTGTAGTGCGGACAGTTCACCCGGCGCAGAATCCGTGTACAGCAGGACGTCGGCGCCGGCACTTGCCGCGATCACCCCCGCGGTGATCTCATCGTGGCCGGTCGGCGTGTCCAGCGCGTCGGTGATCGCGACGCCCCCGAACTGAAGCTGATCGCGGAGCAGTCCACGGATGATGCGGGAAGAGAGCGCGGCGGGGGCACCGCTCGGGTCGTACGCCGGAAACCCGGCCGTCGTGACCATGATCGAGTCGAGGCCGCGCGGGATCATCATCCGGTAGGGCTTCAGCGCCGAGTGCCGCTGCGAGGCCGTCGGCGTTAGCTCGTCGAGCTTGTTGTCGGTGTCGACGGCCGCGGACCCGTCGCCCGGGAAGTGCTTGGCGGTCGCCGCGACGTGGGCGGACTGGAGGCCCAGCGCGAACTGCGTCGCCATGTTCGCGGTCCTGGTCGCGTTGAACGAGAAGGCGCGCCCCTGCTGCCAGATGAAGGCCCCGGGCCAGGTCGGGATGTCCGACACAGGTGCCAGATCCCAGTTGACCCCGCGGGACTTCAGATAGAGGCCGGTCGCGCGCCCCTCGCGGTAGGCGACGGCGGGGTTGTGCGTGTCGGCGATCTGCGGCGGCGAAAGGTCGGGCGGCCCGTTCGGGAAGCGCTTGACCTGGCCGCCCTCCTGGTCGGTGGCGATCAGCAGCGGCGGGTTGTGGCCCTGTCGAGCGGCCTGTTGCAGAGAGCTGGTGAGCGCTCGCACCTGCGAGTCGCTGACGATGTTGGCGGCGAACAGAATCACCGACCCGACCCGTCCCGCCCGCACGCTGGAGAGCAGCCCAGGGTCCGCGCCCGTGCCCGAGACCCCGACCATGATCCGCTGGCCGAGCAGCTTGGCCGTCGAGCTGGGGACCGCGATCGCCGGTGGCGCCGGCGGCTTGGCTGCCGGCGAGACCCCCCCCGAGGCCCCGGGCGACGAATGAGCGGCCGACGCCGAGGCCACCGATGAGGCGGCCTGCACGGTCGCTGCGCTCGGATCGGCGGCCGCGGTCGCGGTGTGAGCACGACTTACGGACCGCTTGGAGCCCGAGAGCGCGAGGGCGGTCGCGACCGATACGCCGACGACGGCGACGGCCACGAGCCCGACCAACCTCCAACCCTTAGCCCAAGACACCTTGCGCCAGGCAGTTCTCGATCGCCTTCAGCTGCTTGTCCGAAGCCTGGTTCGGGTAAAGCAGGGCGCTGCCGATCACCTCGGCGCCCTGGGCATGGCCCTCGATCTGATCGCCCTGCGCCTGGCCGGGCGTCGGCTCGAGAAGCACGGTTGGTCCGGCAGGCGCCTCACCGATCTGCAGACCCGGTCGTCCGTCCACGCCGACCTTGGTCACGACGAAGTGATGCTTCTCCAGGCACTTGACATGGTTGGACTGGGCGGTGCGCGGATCGTCGATCTTCCCGCGTCCGTCCGTGGTGGCGGTCGGCGGGATGCTTCCGGCGAGCGGCTGGGTCTTGGTACCGCATGCCGAGAGCACCATTGCGAGCAACACCGCGGCCACCGCAGGCTTCGCAAAGGACATTTCGCCACAGCGTAGAGGATCATCTCCGCTGTGATCCCACTTGCTGCCCTAACCGGAGTGCTACCGAAGACGGGGATCGTGGTGCTTGGAGCGCTGGTCGCCGGCGTGCTGCTCTCGAGCAGCGCCCGCCTTCGCGCGCTCTCGATGCTCGCGGCGCTGGTGGTCGCGCCCGTGTTGCTCCTCGCCGACATCTGGCACTCGCCGCAGCTGCATTCGATCCACCGTCACCCGCTGTTCGCTGCGGCAGCCGCAGTGCTCGCCGTTGCGCTCGTCGCCGGACTGGCGGTGGCGTTCGCACGGCGCCCGACGCTGTTCGCGCTGCTGGCGGTCGCGGCGCTGCCGTTCCGGGTCCCGATCCAGGCCGGCGGCACGACCTCGAACTTGCTCGTGCCGCTGTACCTGGTCGTGGCCGCGGGCGCGGTCGCGTTCATCGTGCCGACCTTGCTTGGCCTCGGTCGCGGCCTCGGGCAAGCGCCCCCGGAGGACGCCGATGGCGATCCTCGTACGCTCCCCATCGCCACCGGGTGGGTCGAGCGGCTGCTGGCGCTGTACGTGTTCCTGTACGGCCTGCAATCGGTGTACTCGCCGGATTTCGAGAAGGCCCTGCAGCAGATGGTGTTCTTCTACGTGCCGTTCGCGCTGCTTCTGTACCTGTTCACGACGCTCAATTGGACGCCGCGGCTGCTGCGCGTGTGCCTGGAGCTGGTGGTTGCGCTTGCCCTTCTGTTCGCTGCCATCGGCTTCGTCGAGTACGCGACCAAGACGATCATCCTCAACCCCAAGCTGGTCGTCGCCAACGACCTCCACACCTACTTCACCGTTAATTCGGTGTTCTTCGATCCAGACATCTTTGGACGCTTTCTCGCGCTCGTGATGATCCTGGTCGCCGCCGTGCTGCTGTACTCCCGCCGGCAGCGCGACCAGCTGGTTGCGACCGGTGTGCTGGCCATCCTGTGGGTAGCGCTCGTGCTGACGCTCTCGCGCTCGAGCCTTGGAGCGCTGCTCCTGGGCCTGGCCGTGCTCGCCGCGCTCCGCTGGAGGCCGTCACGAACGCTGTGGATCGCCGGCGCCGTGGTCGCGATCGGGCTCGCGGCGGTCCTGATCTCCCCGAAGACGTTCGGGCTAAACCAGGGCCTGAACGGCGCTTCGAGCGGACGCTCCGGGCTCGTCAGCGGCGGCCTGTCGATGTTCAAGGACCGGCCGCTGTGGGGGTACGGGTCGGGCGGGTTCGTGCACGAGTACCGCGCGCGTCATCCGCGCACCGCCCAGACCCTCGCGGCATCGCACACGATCCCGGTGACGATCGCTGCCGAGCAAGGACTGATCGGTTTGCTCGCCTACCTCGCACTGGTGCTCGTCAGCATCGTGGTGCTCCTGCGGCGAGCGCGCCCGGATCCGGCGCGGGCTGCGATTGCCGCGGCGTTCATCGCGCTCGTGTTCCACACGCTGCTGTATGCCGACTTCCTCGAGGACCCGGTGACGTGGACGCTGCTCGGCATCGGCGTGGCGCTGGCGGCGAAGGCGGGGCGGGCGGGGCGGGCGGGCGCCCTATCAGCGGAGGACCGCGCGCGCAGACGGCGCGGCGAGACCAAGGCAGTCCCCGCGAAAGCCTAGCCTATAGCCTAGGCCGCCAGCAGCACCGACATGTCGACGCAGTCCTGTGCGCTCAGCGCCTGCGGCACGACGCCCTTCGCCTCGAGCTCGAGCGCCGCGACGTTCTGCTCGAACGGCGGCAGATGAATCAGCAGCAGCCGGTCGATTCCCGCCGCGCTCGCCACCTCCGCCGCCTCCGCAGCTGAGGAGTGAATCTCGGGATTCCGGGCGTGCCCCGAGGTGAACCACGCCTCGTGGGCAAGTAGCTGGCAGCCCTCCGCGAAAATGATCGACCCCGGGTCGTACGCCGTGTCGGTGATCCATGCCAGCTCATCGCCGAACCGCAGCGCCAGCGAGGGTGCGGAATGACGATTCTGGCGCCGGAGCGCGACGTGAACGCCGGCCAGCTCGATCTCATCGGCGGGGAAATCCCGCACCACGATGTCCTGCGCGTCGAGCGGGACCGGATGGAATGGCTCGTGCGAGATCTGCGTGAGCAGCGAGTCGGTGGCGGTCTCATACAGCAGCGACCCAGGGCCCCACACGGTCGTCTCGTCGCACACACCGACGGCCGGCAGGTACGCGAGCCCTGCGATGTGGTCGAGGTGGAAGTGAGTGAGGACGATGTCGAGCTTCTCGACGCCGTCCAGGTACTCGGGATGCTCGAGCAGGCGGGAGACGCCCGTGCCCGCGTCGATCATGATCGCTTCGTGGCCGTCGCGCAGCAACGCGCACGCGGTTTGACGACCAAACGCGGGGCACCAGCCGCCCGCTCCGAGGATGATCAGCCTGTCAAGCACCGGAGCACACTATGGCGCTTATCGCGCGCACAGTGCGTCATTTGTCACAGACTAGCCCTGCTCGCCCGTCGGCCTGCCGACATCCCGGGTCGCCTCTGCGAGTCGCAGAAGCATCGAGTGCAGCTGCTCGCGCTCCTCTGCCGTGAGCGGCGCCAGCAGCTCGTCCTGGGCTGTCCGGGCGAGCTTGCGGCCGCGCGCAAGCGTCTTGCGACCGTCCTCGGTCATGTAGAGAGCGTGCGCACGGCGATCGGTCGGATGCGGCCGCCGTTCGACCAGTCCCTTGGCTTCGAGCTCGTCGATCGTCGAGACCATCGAGCTCGGGTCGATTCCGACCAGCTTGCCGAGCGCATGCTGAGTGATCGTGCCCTCGGCGTCGAGGACGTTGAGCACGCCCCACATCCGCGTGTTGAGCTCGAGGGCCTCGAGCAGCTCGGCGAAGCGCTTCTGGGCGACCATCCCCAGCCGGCTGATCAGGAAGCCGGTGTGCTTGGCGAGGGCCTCGTGAAATCCCGCGGGACCGGTGGGCTTGAAGCCAGGGATGCCAGGTTGAAGGCTCATTCTGAAAAGAAGTGTAGCCGGGAACGGTGGCGTTCAGAAATTGTTTGTGATACAAATCATCGGCTGCGCAAACAAGCCGGGGAGCTAACTCGATGACCTCCATCACCCGCTTCGTCCTCTCGCACAAGCGCCTGGTCACGATCACATGGTTGATCGTCACGCTTGTCGGGATCGCCACGGTCGGCAAATCGACCGCTTCATTCAGCACGAAGTTCACCGTGCCCGGGCGCGAGGGGTTCACGACCAACGACAAGATCGCGCGGCTGTTCCACACCGGCGGCCGCTACGCGCCGCTGGTCCCGGTCGTGACGCTGCCGCCCGGCACGTCAGTGAACTCGCCGGCCGTGCGCGCGCAGCTGCTGCAGGTCGAGGCCAAGCTGCGCCGGGCGATCCCGGGAACGCGAACCGCCTCGTTGGCGGACACCGGCAATGACGCGTTCGTCTCCAAGGACGGCCGCACCACGTTCGTGCTCGCCTACCCGCCGCCAGACAACGAGTCGTTCGGCAACAACACCAAGGCCGCAAAAGCGGCTGCGGCGACCCTGGCCGGAGCGACGATCGCCGGGGCGCCGGTCCACGTGACGGGGTTCGACGCGTTGCAGAATCAGACCGGCGGCGGCAAGGGGCCGGGGGTGCTGCTCGAGTCGATGCTGGGCGGCCTCGGCGCGCTACTGGTGCTGGCGTTCGTGTTCGCCTCGTTGCTGTCCTTCATCCCGCTCCTGATGGCGATCGTCTCGATCATGACCACGTTCCTGGTGCTGTGGGGCGTCACCGCGGTCACCAGCGTGTCGATGATCGTCGAGTTCCTGGTGGCGCTGATCGGGCTCGGCGTCGCGATCGACTACTCGTTGCTGATCGTGGTCAGGTGGCGCGAGGAGCGGGCCCACGGACACGAAGGTGATGAGGCGGTCGTCCGTGCGATGCAGGCGGCCGGGCGTGCCGTGGTCTTCAGCGGCACGACGGTCGCGATCGGCCTGCTCGCGATGGTCGTGCTGCCGCTCCCGTTCCTGCGCTCGATCGGGTTCGCCGGGATGCTGATCCCGCTGGTCAGCGTGGTCGTCGCGATCACGCTGCTGCCGATCGTGCTCGTGAAGGCCGGCCCACGGCTGGACTGGCCGCACAAGCGCAGCGATGACAAGGCGAGCCGCGCGTGGACGCGATGGGCACAGGTCGTCGTGCGCAACCGCTGGGTGGCGGCAGCGGGGGCGCTGCTGGTGCTCGCGGCGCTGGTGCTCGCCGCGACCTCGCTGCAGCCAGGAAGCGCCAACCCGAGCACGCTGTCCAAGCAGGGCGACGCGCACACGGGCCTGGTGGCGCTCGAGCAGTCGGGCATCGGCTCCGGCGCGCTCCAGCCGATCGAGAGCCTCTCCGCGGCCGGACCGCAGGCCCACCAGGTCGCCTCGGCCGTGCGCGGCGTGAGCGGCGTCCATGGCGCGTTCACCGCGAGTGGTCCGCTGTGGCAACGCGCCGGATACCAGCTCGTCGACGCGCTCCCGGTCGACGACTCCTCGGGCTCGGCAGGGCGCGACACGATCAGCGCTGTCCGCACCGCCGCTCACTCGGTCGCCGACACCGTCCGCGTCGGCGGCACCGGCGCCGAGAACGCCGACTTCGTCTCGGCGATCTATTCGAGCTTCCCCGAGATGATCGCGCTGATCGCGGTGCTGACTTTCGTGCTGCTGGCGCGCGCGTTCCGCTCGCTGCTGCTGCCGCTGAAGGCCGTGATCCTCAACGTGATCAGCGTCGCCGCCGCATGGGGCGTGATCACGCTGATCTGGCAGCAGGGCCACGGCTCGCAGCTGCTGTGGGGAATCTCCGCCACGCACTCGGTGACCGCCTGGATTCCGCTGATGGTGTTCGCGTTCCTGTTCGGGCTGTCGATGGACTACGAGGTGTTCATCCTGGCCCGCATGCGCGAGGAGTACGACGCCACCGGCTCTACCGACACCGCCGTGATCCGGGGCATCGGCCGCACCGGCAGGCTGGTGACGAGCGCCGCGCTGATCCTGTTCCTCGCGTTCGTGTCGATGGCCTCGGGTCCCGAGACCGACGTCAAGGTGTTCGCGACCGGGCTCGCCGCGGGGATCCTGCTCGACGCGACCGTGATCCGTGCCCTGCTCGTGCCCGCGGTGGTGTCGCTGTTCGGCCGCTGGAACTGGTGGCTGCCTCACCTGCCCGCCCGGCTACTGCGAGTCGAGCCCTCGCTGCCGGCGGCTACAACGGCGTCGTATACGCGCCGCTGATGCCGCCATCGACCAGGAACGTCGTCGCGTTGACATAGCTCGACTCGTCGCTGGCGAGGAACAGGACCGCGGCCGCGATCTCCTCGGCACGCGCGAAGCGACCCATCGGCACATGGACGAGGCGGCGGGCAGCCTGCTCGGGGTCCTTCGCGTACAGCTCGCGCAGCAGCGGCGTATCGACCGGGCCCGGGCACAGCGCGTTGACGCGAACGCCACGCTTGGCGAACTCGACACCGAGCTCCCGCGAGAGCGCGAGCACGCCGCCCTTCGAGGCGGTGTAGGAGATCTGCGACGTCGCCGACCCGAGCACCGCGACGAACGAAGCGGTGTTGATCACCGACCCCCCGCCGGTCTCGAGCAGGTGGGGAATGCCGTGCTTGCAGCACAGGAACACGCTGCGCAGGTTGGCGTCCTGCACGCGCTCCCATGCCTCGAGCGACGTGTCCAGCGCGGAGGCGTCGTCGGTCGGGGAGATGCCGGCGTTGTTGAACAGCACGTCGATCCGTCCGAACTCCTCGCGCACGCGCCCGTACAGCGCCTCGACTGCGCCCTCGTTACTCAGATCGGCCTGCATCGACAGCGTGCCGATCTCGTGCGCACGCAGATCGACACCGACGACCCGGGCGCCCTCGCGTTCGAACACCGACGCAGTCGCCGCACCGATCCCGCCGGCCGCACCGGTGATCACGCAGACCTTGCCCTCCAGCCTCATGAGGTCGCGAAGTAGATCGACTTGACCTCTGTATAGGCGTCGAGCGCGTGCGGCCCCAGCTCGCGACCGTAGCCGGACTGCTTGAAGCCCCCGAACGGGGTCGAGACGCGGACCGAGGTGTTGGAGTTGATCGACAGCACCCCGGTCTCCAGCGCGCGGGCCACGCGCAGCGCACGGGCGCCGTCGCGAGTCCAGATCGAGCCGGACAGGCCGTACATGGTGTCGTTGGCGAGCTCGATCGCCTGCTGTTCGTCGTCGAACGGGATCACCGATGCGATCGGGCCGAAGATCTCCTCGCGGGCCGACCTCGCGCTCGGGTCCACGGGGCACAGGACGGTCGGCGCGAACCAGAACCCGGGCCCCTCGGGGGCGCTGCCGCGAATCGCGACCGGCGCGTCGTCATCCAGGAATGAGGAGACCATCCGGCGCTGGTCCTCGGAGATCAGCGGACCCATCTGGGTCTGCTCATCTAAGGGGTCGCCGACCTTGATCGCGCTCACCGCGCGCTCGAGCTCCGACATGAACTCCTCGAGCGCCGACCGCTGCACGAGGATCCGCGAGCGCGCGCAGCAGTCCTGGCCGGCGTTGCCGAACACGGCCATTGGCGCCGCCTGAGCCGCCGTCGGAAGGTCGGCGTCCGCGAACACGATGTTCGGCGACTTGCCGCCCAACTCGAGCGTCACGCGCTTGATCGTGCCGGCGGCGCCGGCCGCGATCGAGCGACCGACCTCCGTCGATCCTGTGAACGCGATCTTCGCCACGTCGGGGTGCTCTACCAGCCGCTTGCCGCACACGCTGCCGGGCCCGACGACGACGTTGACGACGCCCTCGGGGATGCCCGCCTGCTCCGCGAAGGACTCGAACCGCATCGCGCTCAGCGGCGTCAGCTCCGCCGGCTTGAGCACGACGGTGTTGCCCGCCGCGAGCGCCGGGCCGAGCTTCCAGGCCGCGATCACGAGTGGGAAGTTCCAGGGCACGATCAGCCCGACCACTCCGAGAGGCTCACGGACCGTGAAAGCCTGCCCGCCGGCCACCGGAATCGTGTCCCCGAGCAGCCGCTCGGGCGCGCCTGCGTAGTAGTTGAACACGCCCACCACCATCTCCATCTCGCCGCGGGCGTCGGCGATCGGCTTGCCGGCATTGCGTGCCTCGACCTGGGCGAGGTACTCCTTGTTGGCCTCGAGCGTGTCCGCGAGCTGGCGGAGCAGCTTCGCCCGGTCACCGGGGGCCAGCGCGCGCCAAGCGGGGTAAGCCGCCTTCGCACGCGCGACGGCTGCATCGACGTCCTCGACGCCCGCCCGCGGCACCTCCTTGAGCACCGCCTCGGTGGCGGGCTCGATCACGGCCAGGGTCGCGGTCAACGGTGCGTCAGGTGCCGGTCGGCCGGGCCGGCGCCACCCCCGCCGCGGGTGTGGCGCCTACCTCAGGCATGTCGATAGTCCGAACCGGTCCCTTGAACGAATTGCGTGCCGATATCAGGTACCACAGCGTGACCGCGATGATCACCGCGATCGTCACGAGCGGCGCGTAGTTGACCGACGACCAGCTGAAGCTCTTGCTGAAGTACACGCCGGCGGGAGTGAACGGCAGGCAGAAGATGATCACGCAGATCGCGACCCAAACGAACGCGATCGGGTTGATCCACTTGTACTTCTTTCCGAGCGTCCACGAGCCGGTCTGGAACGCGTCGCCCTTTCGCCACCGCAGGAACACGGGGATCGTGTACGCGATGTACAGGCCGATCACCGAGATCGAGGTGACCGCGAGGAACGCGACTGGGGTGCCCTTGGAGTTCGGGAAGAACGCCGGAACCGTGACGATCGCCGCGCACAGGATCACGAACAGCACCGCCCACGTCGGCGTCCTGTTCCTGCCGAGCTTCCGCCACAGGTTGTGGCCCGGAATCGCGCCGTCGCGGGAGAACGCGAACGTCATCCGCGAAGCGCTCGTGACGCACGCCATCCCGCAGAACAGCTGGCCGACGGTCGAGATCAGGATCACCGCTTTGGCCGCCGCCGAGCTGAGCGCGGTCTCGAAGATCGCGAGCGCCGGATAGCCCGCCTTGAGGATCGTCGCCTCCTGGCTCTTCTGGATCGCGAATGTGATCGCCAGCAGCACGATCCAGCCGATCACGGCCGAGTAGAACACCGAGCGCCAGATCCCCTTCGGCGCCGACTCCTCGGCGCCGTGGGTCTCCTCGGAGACGTGGGCCGAGGCGTCGTAGCCGGTGATTGTGTACATCGTCAGCAGGAAGCCGAGTGGCAGTACGTACAGCCAGAAGAACGGAACGCCCGTGGACCCGCCCTTGAAGCCCGAGTTGTTGATCGTGTGCCCGAACACGTACGAGAGGCTGGCGTGGTGGGTCGGCCCGGCGATCAGGATCACGACGATCACCGCGACGCCGATCACGTGCCACCACACCGAGACGTTGTTGAACATCGACACGAGGTGGCTCGAGAAAACGTTGATCAGGCCGTGGAGGATCAGGATCACCAGGAACATGGCGAAGATCACGTGCGCCGTGTAGTGGATGTCCGTCCCGGCAGCCGCCTTGCCGAAGTTGAAGACGAAATGAAGGTTGTAGAGGCCGAGCAGGTTGGTCAGGAACGCCGCGCACACGTAGTCGACGGAGGCGACCACGGCGACGAGGCCGATCAGGTTGAACCAGCCCGTGAACCAGCCCCAGCCGGCGCCCCCAAGCCTCGAGGCCCAGTAGTAGATGCCGCCGGCCGTCGGGAACGCCGAGGCGAGCTCGGACATCGAGAACGCGACGCACAGGATCAGGCAGCTAATCACCGGCCACGCGATCGAGATCGCGATCGGGCCGCCGTTGTTGAGCGCCTGCCCGTATGTCGTAAAGCAGCCCGCCAGCACCGAGATGATCGAGAACGAGATCGCGAAGTTCGCGAACCGGCTCCAGCCGCGGTTGAGTTCCTGCTTGTAGCCGAGCTCAGCTAGCCGTTGCTCGTCAGCCGAGAGCGTCTCGCTACTGGTCGTCGCCATACCGGCCCCTCCTCAAAAAGGCTAAAGGTCTAATGGTCCGTCCTTAGCAGCGGCACATTAGCCTCGGCCAGCGACCGAAGTCAAGGGGTTCTGCGAAGGTTTAGAAGGGCTCACCCGTTCGGCATAAGGCCGGCCAGGATGTGCTCCGTTCCGCGCAGATGCTCTGCCATCTCACGGGCAGCCGCGGCCTCGTCGTGGCGGCGTACCGCCGCAAGCAGCCGCCGATGCTGGGCGTTTGAGGAATCGAGCACCTCGGGGGGGTGCGCGATCAAGGAGATCAGGCCGGTCATCGCGCCCTGAACCTCGGTCATCGCGGTCACCAGACGCGGACTGCGGGTCGATTCGGCCAGGCCGACGTGCAGGCGGATGTCGCCTTGGCGGTAGGCGGGAAAGTCTTCGAGCATGTCGTCGAGCGCGACAACCAGCTCGTCCAGCGCGTCGAGCATCTCGGGCCCGGCCCTCTCAGCCGCGAGCACGGCAACGCCAACCTCGACCGCCATGCGCTCGTCGCAGGTGTCGCGCCAGGCCGCGAGCACGTCCGCCGGAGGAGGCCCGAACGGCGGCTGCGGATCCGCGACGAACGTGCCGCCGCCGCGACCCCGCGTGGCGTGGAGGTGTCCCGACTGCGCGAGCGCGACCAGCGCCTGCCGCAGCGTCGAGCGCGCGATCCCGAGCTTCGCGCACAGCTCGCGCTCGGCCGGCAGCCGCGTCCCGGGCGGCAGCAGCCCGAGCTTGATCGCGGTCCCGAGCCGCTCGACGGTCTCCTCGAACGCGGTCTGCGAGCGAACCGGCGCGAACACGGTCTCGAGCGAGGCGACCGACTCGAGCGAGGCGACGGCGGTCGGGGCGTCGGCCGGCGTGTCCGCGACTGAACTCACAGCCGCTCGAATCCGCGGAAGCGCTCCCAATCGGTGACGGCGGCGTTGAACGCCGCCAGCTCGACGTCGGCCGCATGGACGTAGTGGTCGACGACCTCGTCACCGAACGCCGCGCGCGCCACTGCGCTCGAGTCGAACAGCTCGCGCGCGTCGCGCAGCGTGCTCGGTAGACGCGGCTTGTCCTGAGCCAGGTACGCGTTGCCGGTGTACACCGGCTCGAGCTCGAGACCGGTGTCGACCCCGTGCAGCCCGGCCGCGATGATCGCGCTGAGCGCGAGGTACGGATTCAGGTCAGAGCCGCCGGCGCGATTCTCGAAGCGCAGCGACGGCCCGTGACCGACGACGCGCAGCGAGCAGGTACGGTTGTCCTCCCCCCAAGCCACCGCGGTCGGCGCGAAGGACCCCTCGGCGTAGCGCTTGTAGGAGTTGACGTTGGGAGCCAGCAACAGCGTCAACTCGCGCAGGCACGCGAGCTGTCCGGCCAGGAACGAGTCGAACATCGCCCGATCCTTGTGGAACAACGGGCCATCCGCGTCGTTGAGCGAGAAGTGGATGTGGCACGAGCTGCCCTCGCGCTCGTTGAACTTGGCGATGAAGCTGATTGCCATGCCGTGCTCGGCGGCGATCTCCTTGGCGGCGTTCTTGTAGATCGCGTGATCGTCGGCGGTCCGGAGCGCGTCGGAATAGCGGAAGTTGATCTCGTGCTGGCCGAGGTTGCACTCGCCCTTGGAGTTCTCGACCGCCATCCCGGCGCCCATCATCGCGTTGCGGATCGCGCGGATCAGCGGCTCGACCTTGGCGGTGCCGAGCAGGGAGTAGTCGACGTTGTAGAGGTTGGCCGGCTCGAGGTCGCGGTATCCCTTGCGCCAGGCCTCCTCGAATGTGTCGCGGAACACGAGGAACTCGAGCTCGGTGCTCGCGTTCGTGCTCCAGCCACGTTCGCCGAGCCGCGCGAGCTGCGCCTTGAGGATCTGGCGCGGCGAAGCCTTGACCTCAGAGCCGTCGGCCCACTCGAGGTCTGAGAGGCACATCGCGGTACCGGGCTGCCATGGGACCGGACGCAGCGTGCCGAGGTCCGGGCGCATCGCGAAGTCGCCGTAGCCGCGCTCCCAGGAGGCCATTTCGTAACCGTCCACCGGCGTCATGTCGACGTCGACCGCGAGCAGGTAGTTGCAGCCCTCGGCGCCGTGCTCGTGGACCTCGTCGAGGAAGTGCCTGGCGGTGAGGCGCTTTCCCTGCAGACGCCCCTGCATATCGGTCAGTGCCAGCAGGACCGTGTCGATCTCCCCGAGCTCGACCTGGGCCTTGAGCTCGCCGAGCTTCATCTCTCTCCCTCCACGGCCGGTGAAGGTATAGGAAGCGAGCCTTAAACGCTAGGTTTCCCGACCAGTGAGCGAATGGGACCCGCCCACCCGCGCGATCGTGGGTCGTCTTGCCGACCGCCTGGGGCCGGCGGATGGCGAACCCATCCCTCTCGAAGGAGGGATCACAAATCGCAACTTCCGGGTGCGATTCGGCGGAGACGATTACGTAATGCGCCTGCCGGGAAAGGACACGAGCCTGCTCGGCATCGACCGCGAGGCCGAGCGGATCGCCGGCAACGCGGCGGCAGCACTGGGAATCGCGCCGGCCGCGGTGCTCAGCGACGCCGACTGCCTGGTGACCGAGTTCGTGCACGGGGCACCGATCCAGCTGGACGCGCTGCGCAGCGATCCGGGGCCGGTCGCGCGCGCACTGCGCGCCTTCCACGATTCCAGCGCCAAGCTGCCGGTCCGATTCTGGGTGCCCGAGTTGCTCTCGCGGTATGCGCTGATCGTCGCCGAGCGCGGCGGCTCACTGCCCGAGGGCTATGGCGTCGCGTCCGAAGTCGCGGCACGGATCGCGCAGGTCCTGCCGCTGGTCGAGCCAGTCCCGTGTCACAACGACCTGCTCGGTGCGAACGTCCTGCAGGTTGGCGACGGCGTGATGCTCGTCGACTGGGAATACGCAGGGATGGGGCATCGGCTGTTCGACCTCGGCAACCTTGCGGTCAACAATGAATTCGGTCGCGCCGCCGAGGAGCGCCTGCTTACCGCCTACCTCGGCAGGGCACCGGATCGCGGAGCCCGTGCCGCCCTGCGGCTGATGCGCCTCATGTCCGACGCGCGCGAGGGCGCGTGGGGCGTGGTCCAATCCTTCGTCTCCGAGCTCGAGTTCGACTTCGACGGCTACGCGACGCGCCATTTCGAGCGACTCGAACGGGCCGCCGCTGACCCAAGTTTCGAGGAGTGGTTGGATGCCGCGGCCGCGTGAGCTACCCGACCGCGCTCGGATCGTGATCATCGGCGGGGGGGTCGGCGGCGCCGCGATCGCCTATCACCTCGCGGAGCTCGGCGAGCGCGACGTGATCCTGGTCGACCGCGCCGAGCTGACGAGCGGCTCCACCTTCCACTCCGCGGGCCTCGTCGGGCAGCTGCGCGGGAGCGTGTCGCTGACGCGGATGATGATGGACTCCGTTGCGCTGTACCGGACGCTCGACTGCGGCTGGGTGCAGTGCGGCGGGATCCGGCTGGCGTGCACGCCCGAGCGCGAGCAGGAGGTGATGCGCCAGGTCGCGTGGGCCAAGACGTTCGGGCTTCCGCTCGAGCTGCTCTCGGCGCAGGAGGCCCAGGAGCTGTTCCCGCTGATGGTGACCGATGGCGTTCGCTGCGCCTCGTATCTGCCGACCGACGGCTACCTCGATCCCTCGCTGCTGACGTTCGCGCTGATCGAGGGGGCGCGGGCGGGCGGCTGCCGGGTGTTCACGCATACGCGTGTGAAAGGGATCGATGTCGTCGACGGCCGGGTGTGGGGGGTGGACACCGAATGGGGTCGCGTCGAGGCCGAAATCGTCGTCAACGCCGGCGGCATGTTCGCCGCCGAGCTGGGACGGATGGCGGGCGTACGCGTGCCGGTGGTGCCGTTCGCGCATGAGTACGTGGTCACGCAGCCGTTCCGCGAGCGAGCGGTTGGCGAGGACATCGTCCACTTGCCGACGCTCCGCGACCCCGACCTGCTCGTCTACTTCCGCGAGGAGGGCGCCGGCCTCGTGATGGGCGGATACGAGCGACACAGCGCGCCGTGGGCGCTCGACGAGCACCTGGTCGATCGGATCCCACCCGATTTCAACGGCCGGCTGCTCGAGGAGGACTGGCCCCGGTTCGAGGAGATCGTCGCCGGCGCCGTCAAACGGGTGCCGCTGATGGAGGACGTGAAGATCACGCGGCTGATCAACGGGCCCGAGGCGTTCACGCCCGACAACGAGTTCTGCCTCGGCGAGTCCTCGGTGCGCGGGCTGTTCGTCGCCGCCGGCTTCTGCGCGCACGGGCTGGCGGGAGCCGGCGGGATCGGGAAGGTGATGGCCGATTGGATCCTCGCCGGCGAGCCTGCGCTCGACGTGTGGGAGATGGACATCCGGCGCTTCGGGCCGCAATACGCATCTCCGGGCTACACGCTCAAGCGCACGCGCGAGGTGTACGAGACCTATTACGACATTCGCTACCCGGGACACGAGCGCGAGGCGGGGCGCCCGCTGCGGGTCTCGAGCGCGTACGCGTGGCACGCCGCGCACGGCGCTGCGTTCGGCGAGAAGTCGGGGTGGGAGCGGGTCAACTGGTACGCGTCCAACGAGCCCATGGGCGATCCCGACCTGCGGCCGCGCGGGTGGGCGGGCATGCACTGGTCTCCCGCGATTGGCGCCGAGCACCTCGCGACGCGCGAGGCCGCCGGGCTGTTCGACGAATCCTCGTTCGCCAAGCTTGAGATCTCCGGTCCCGGCGCGGCCGCGCTGCTGGAACGGCTGTGCGACAACCGCGTGGCGCGGGACGTGGGCGCGATCACCTACACGCAGATGCTCAACCGCCGCGGCGGGATCGAGTGCGACTTCACCGTCACCCGCGTCTCCGAGGACGTGTTTCAGATCGTCACCGGGACCGCGTTCGGCAACCACGACGCGGCCTGGATCCGGCGTCACCTCCCCGAGGACGGCTCGGTGCGGCTGAGCGACGTGACCTCGCGTTCGGCGTGCTTCGCGCTGTGGGGCCCGCGCGCGTTCCAGATCCTCTCGCCCTTGACTCCGGACCCGCTGGACTTCCCGTACATGACGATGCGGCAGCTCGCGGTCGGCGACGTCCCGGTGCGCGCGCTGCGGGTCACGTTCGTGGGCGAGTCCGGATGGGAGCTGTACTGCCCGACCGACTACGGCGCGCGGCTGTGGGAGACGCTGTGGGAGGCGGGACAGCCCTTCGGGTTGGTGGCCGGCGGCTACCGCGCGATCGACTCACTCCGGCTCGAGAAGGGCTACCGGGTGTGGGCCGCTGACATCACGCCCGACGAGACGCCGTTCGAGGGCGGGCTCGGCTTCTGCGTGCGCGACGACAAGGAGTTCATCGGCTCTGACAAGCTCGCCGGCGGCCGCGATGCCGTTGAGCGGCGCCTGCGCTGCCTGGTCCTCGAGGACCCGCGATCGGTTGTGGTCGGCAACGAGCCCGTGCAGGTCGACGGCAAGGTGTGCGGACGCGTGACGAGTGGCGGCTACGGCTACACCGTCGAGCGCTCGATCGCCTACGCGTATTTGCCGGCCTCGGTGCCGCTCGGCGCCGCGGTCGAGGTGGACATCTTCGGCCAGTGGATCGCCGGCGAGGTCGCCCGCGAGCCGCTGTTCGATCCGAAGGGCGAGCGAGTGCGGCAGAGCTTCTCCGGGCCCCAGAAATAGCCCTAGCACCGGGAGGGTCCCCAATGGTATTGTCGGCCTACCTATTACCTACTGGGGGTAGCGCTACATGTTCAAGAAGATCGTGTGGGCCACCGATGGTTCGGAGTCGGCCGACCGGGCACTGGATCTCGCGAAGACGCTGGCGTCGCAGAACGGGGCAAGCTTGCTCGTGCTGCATTCGGTCGAGCACTTCGCCGGCGCGCACGGCGGGCTCGAGACCGACGCCGACGAGGACGAGCGCCAGACGAAGATCAAGCAGCAGGTCAAGGACATGACCGACGCCGGCGTCAACGCAACGATGAGGGTCGTCCAAGGTGGCGCTTCGAGCGCGGCCCATACGCTCTCCGAGGTCGCCGCCGAGGAGGGCGCCGACGTGATCGTGATGGGCACTCGCGGCCACACGGCGCTCGGCGGGCTGCTGCTCGGAAGCGTCACCCAGCGGATGCTCCACATCGCACCATGTCCGGTGCTGGTGGTGCCGCCGGGTAAGTAGGGCCGCCTTCGGCGGCATCCATGGGGCCGGGCGGGCCCGTCCAGGCCGCAGTGGCGGTTCGGGTGCTCGGCGGTCGGCTATCGCACGTAAACGTCACACTCAACTCGCCCTGATCAGCGAAAGTGACGTTCACGGCCCACCACGCCGTCAACGTCACTCTCGTCATCCGGTGCGCGTTGAGTGTGACGTTCACGGCCGTGTCGGCCGCTACGCCGCCGGGTCGAGCAGCAGCTTCCCGGTCGTCCGCCGCTCGACCAGGTCCGTCTGCGCGCGAGAGGCCTCGGCGAGCGGATAGGTGCCGCCAACAACTGCCCTGAGCTCCCCACGCGCGGCCCGCGCGAACAGGTCGGCGAGCGCCTCGTCGACCATCTCCGGGCGCCCTAGGCAGTGCATCAGCCAGAAGCCGATCACCGACCGCGAGTTGCGCAGCAGGTGGCCGGTCGAGACCTGGTTCTTCTGGCCGGAGGAGATGCCGTAGGCCACCAGCCGCCCGAACGGCGCGAGCGCCCGCAGCGACCGCTCGAAGATCTCGCCGCCCGACATCTCGAACACGACGTCGACCTCCTTGCCGTCGTTGCACTCGATCAGCCGCTCGGTCAGTCCTTCGGCGCTGGCATCGGTGACGACGTCGGCTCCCAGCGAGCGCGCGAGCACGCGCTTCTCCTCGGTCGAGGCGGTCGCGATCACCCGGCCGGCGCCGAGCGGCTTGCCGAGCTGGACCGCGAGCGAGCCGGTGCCGCCGGCGGCGGAATGCACGACGACCGACTCGCCGGGCGCGACGCGACCGCACGTCTTATACAGGTGCCATGCGGTCAGTCCCTGCATCAGCAGCGCGAGCGCCGTGTCGTCCTCGACGCCGTCGGGGATCGGGAAGGTGAGCTCCGCCGGCGCGACAGCGAACTGCGCGTAGCCGCCGTTGCCGCACAGCGCGATGACACGCTCGTTCGTATCTGCCCTAACGCCGGCCACCTCCGAGCCGGGCACGAGCGGCAGCTCGGCCTTAGCGACGTACGAGTTGGTCCGCTGGTGGGTGTCGGCGAAGTTGAGCCCGGCACGCCTCACCTCGATCAGCACCTCGCCGTCACCGGGCTCGGGTCGCGGGAGGTCGACGAGCTTGAGCACCTCGGGGCCGCCGAACTCGTTGATCTGGATGGCGCGCACCGCGGCGCAGGGTATCGCTACCCTTGCGCGGCCATGGCTATGACTGTCGTTGGTTCGATCGCGTTCGACGCGGTCACTACCCCGTTCGGCTCGCGCGAGCGCATGCTCGGCGGCTCCGCCGTGCACTTCGCGCTCGCCGCATCGTTCTTCGACGAGGTGCGCGTCGTCGGCCCGGTCGGCGACGACTTCGGCGACGATGAGCTCGCCGTGCTCGAGGGGCGTGGCGTGTCGACCGAGGACATCGAGCGCGTCGACGGCGGCCGGACGTTCTTCTGGCGTGGCGCGTACGGCTGGGATCTCAACGACCGCGAGACGCTCGACACGCAACTCAACGTGTTCGCGGACTTCGAGCCGAAGCTCTCGCCGGAGTCGCAGGCTGCCGACGTCCTGTTCCTGGCCAACATCCAGCCCGACCTGCAGCGACAGGTGCGGGCCCAGTGCGCGGAGGTCCGGTTCGTCGCCCTCGACTCGATGAACCTGTGGATCGAGACCGCGCGGGACTCGCTGATCGAGGCGATCACGGAGGTCGACTGCCTGCTGCTCAACGACGCCGAGCTGCGTGAGCTCACGCGCGAGCCGAACTTCGTGCGATCCGCTCGTCAGGTGCGCGAGTGGGGCCCCAGCGTCGTAATCGCCAAGCAAGGTGAGTACGGCGCCGCGATGATCACCGAGGAGGGTTTCTTCGGCCTACCGGCGTACCCGCTCGAGACGGTCATCGATCCAACCGGCGCCGGCGACAGCTTCGCCGGCGGTTTCCTCGGCTATATCGCCGCGCACCCTCAGAATGGGCTCGACCACGAGCATCTGTGCCGAGCGATGGCATACGGGACCGCGCTGGCCTCGTTCAACGTCGAGGAGTTCGGCGCCGAGCGCGTCGCGCGACTGACCAGCGACGAGGTCTCCGAGCGGGTCTCCGAGCTCCAGCGGATCACGAGCTTCGTGGAGAAGCCGGTTTCGCTGCGCGGCTGAGCTCCCGGGGGCCGCAGCCGTCTGGACGGGCCCTTCCGGCCCCACGGACGTCTGCGAAGCAGACCCATAACCGACCGTGACTTTCGACACGATTCAGGGTAGGATCGCGGGGTCTTGACCTGGGGATTTCTGTGGTTGATGCTGGCGTTGAAGATCCCGCTGATCGGGCTGATCTGGATTGTCTGGTGGGCGATCAAGCAGGAGCCCGAGCAGCCGTCAGCGTCGTCCGATGACGACGGCGGCGTGAAGCCCAAGCCCCACCGCCGGCATCCGCGCGCGCCATTCCCGCGCCGGCCCCGGCGTGGCCCGCACGGCGATCCGGCGCCGCTGCCGCCCGCTCGCGTACGCACCGTCAAGGCACGCGCGCGCACGTTCGGCCATTAATCGATCGGGCCGTCTGCCCGGCATGCTTCGATGAGCGACGTGAGTGGCTGGCCGCATGGCATGACCGAAGCGCAGGGCGCCGGCGAGGCGAACCCGCCGCTGCGAGGCGTGCTGCCATCGCAGGGCCTGCGCGAGGCGGTGATGGAGCGCTGGATCGACTCCGGCCCCTACCGGGACCCGATGCAGGAGATCCAGCCGGCGAGCCTCGACCTGCGGCTGGGCGATTACGCGTGGGCGCTGCGCTGCAGCTTCCTGCCGGACGTCAACTCGACCGTCCGCGAGAAGGTCGAGGGCGTGGCGTTCGATCGCCTGGACCTGCGCGACGGCGCCACGCTCGAGCGCGACCGTCCGTATCTCGTGCCCCTGATCGAGGAGCTCCACCTCCCGCCCCACGTCCGCGGCCGGGCCAATCCCAAGAGCTCGACCGGCCGCCTCGACGTGTTCACGCGGGTGATCAGCGACCGCAGCCACCGCTTCGACGAGATCGCGCCCGGTTACGACGGACAGCTGTATCTGGAGATCGTGCCGCGCTCGTTCGCGATCCGCGTGAGGACCGGCCTGTCGCTCAATCAGCTGCGCCTCGTGGTGGGACATCCACGCCTCAGCGACGACCAGCTGCGGTTGGTGCACCAGGAGTTTCCGCTCCTGTACCTCGACTCACATCCGCTCCGCGACTCCGAGGTCGCGATGGCCGACGGACTGTTCGTCAGCGTCGACCTGTCGGGCTCCAGAGAGCACCTCGTGGGCTTTCGCGCGAAGAAGAACAGCCTGCCGATCGACCTGGAGCGACTGCGGTCCTATCGCTGGCAGGACTTCTGGGATCCGGTGTTCCCGGAGACCGGCCAGAAGATCGTGCTCGAGCCCGAGATCTTCTATCTGCTGCTGTCGGCGGAGGGGTGCTGCATCCCGCCCGGATTCGCCGCCGAGATGATGGCCTACGACCCGACCGCAGGCGAGCTGCGGACCCACTACGCCGGATTCTTCGATCCGGGATTCGGCTGGGATCCGAGCGGGCGGCGGCACGGCAGCCGGGCGGCGCTCGAGGTCCGGGCGCGCGACGTGGCGTTTATGGTCGAGCACCGTCAGCCGATCTGCAAGCTCGCGTTCGAGCGGATGCTCGAGCCTCCGGACGTCCTCTACGGCACCGACCTTGGCTCCAACTACCAGGGTCAGACGACGATGCTCTCGAAGCATTTCGTCGAGCGCGCCGACGGTCCGACGCCTCCGGATTCCGCCTGGATCAGATAGGCTCGCGCGATGCTGAGCCTGCTGGTCGCTGCCTCGGAGCCGTCGAAGGTTCCGTTCTATTTTGTGGGCGGCGCGCTCGCGGCATGGGCGGTGCTCCTCGCCTTCATCGGGCTGTCACGCCCGAGCTTCCCGGGGTCACGCCGCGGCCAGTGGGGCGTGATCGCGATCAGCTTCGTGATGTTTGTGGCCGCGGTCGGAACCGCGATCGCGACCAGTTAGCTCGAGCGACGCCGAACGTGCGTCGCTAGTGGAGCGGCCTTCCAGCGGGTACTAGAGTCTGAGGGGTCGTCCAGCAGGCCCCCGCAGAGCCCAACCCGACATTCGGAATCCGCGCGAGAGGAGTGCAATGACCACCGAGACTCAGCAACAGGACGGGGCCGATGTAGCGACGGCTTCAGAGACGCTGACGATCACCGACAATCGCACGGGCAAGCACTACGAGGTGCCGATCGAGGACGGCACGATTCGCGCGACTGAGCTGCGCAAGATCAAGACGCACGAAGACGACTTCGGGCTGATGACCTACGACCCGGCGTACATGGCGACCGCCTCGTGCCGCTCCGCGGTCACGTTCATCGACGGCGAGAAGGGGATTCTCGAATACCGCGGATATCCGATTGAGCAGCTCGCCGAGAAGTCGACCTTTCAGGAGGTCGCGTACCTGCTGATCCACGGCGACCTGCCGACTCAGTCGCAGCTCGACGAGTGGACCTACCAGATCACGATCCACACATTCGTTCACGAGAACATCAAGAGCTTCATGCAGGGCTTCCGCTACGACGCCCACCCGATGGGCATGCTGCTCGCGTCGGTCGGCGCGCTCTCGACGTTCTATCCCGAGGCCAGCTTGATCCACGACGAGCAGTGCCGCTACATCCAGGTGATTCGTCTGCTGGCGAAGATGCCGACGCTCGCCGCGTTCTCGTTCCGCCACAACCAGGGCAAGCCGTACGTGTATCCGGACAACGACCTCTCCTATCCGGGCAACTTCCTCTCGATGATCTACAAGATGACCGAGCTCAAGTACGAGCCCGACCCGCGGCTCGAGCATGCGCTCGACGTCCTGTTCATCCTGCACGCCGATCACGAGCAGAACTGCTCGACGAGCGCCGTACGCAGCGTCGGCTCATCGCAGGTCGACCCGTACTCGGCGGTGGCTGCCGGCGTCGCGGCGCTGTACGGCCCGCTCCACGGCGGCGCCAACGAGGCCGTGCTCAGGATGCTGCGCCGGATCGAGACGACGGACAACATCCCCGGCTTCATCCAGGGCGTCAAGGACGGCAAGGAGAAGCTGATGGGCTTCGGACACCGGGTCTACAAGAACTTCGACCCGCGCGCGAACATCATCAAGAAGGCGTGCGACGAGGTGTTCGAGGTGACGGGCAAGAACCCGCTGCTCGACATCGCCACCGAGCTCGAGCGGATCGCGCTCGAGGACGACTACTTCATCTCGCGCAAGCTGTATCCGAACGTCGACTTCTACTCGGGGCTGATCTACGAGGCGCTCGGGATGCCGGTCGAGATGTTCCCGGTGCTGTTCGCGATCGGCCGCACCGCCGGATGGATCGCGCAGTGGCTCGAGATGATCGACGACAAGGAACAGAAGATCGCGCGCCCGCGCCAGATCTACACGGGCGGGCATCAGCTCGATTACGTGCCGATCAGCGAGCGGTAACACCCACTTGCCGTGGACGCTCACGGTCCGCTCGGGACCGAAAGTCAGCCGTGAGCGATTCGACGATCTAGACGCGGCGCTCGATGCGCTCGAGGACCGGGCCCGCGCGCTCGAAAAGACGGCCTCGCGCGCGGCGGTGGACATCAAGGTCAAGACGTTCGAGCCGGTCAAGCAGGTCTCCGCGCGGATCGAGCTGGCGGGTCCAGAGCGGCTGCTTCCCAAGGTACGAGCCGGCGTCGACGTCCGGGGCGACGGCTCGGTGGAGGCGTACCTCGGCCGGGTCCGTCGCCAGCTGGTCAAGCACCGCGGGAACGAGAGCGCCTACAAGGCGCTGCGGCGAGCGCTCAAGAAGCGCTGAGCGCAGGCGGCGGCTCACCGAGCTACGCCAGCGCCAGGCCGGTGCGCAGCGCACCGGCGGCCTCGAGCAGCGCATCGCGGCTCACGTGGCCCATTCCGACCGCGTTGATGAACCCGTGAATCAGGCCGCGGTGCCGGCGCAGCGCCGCCCGTACGCCGGCCTCACGCAGGCGCAGCGCGAGCTCCTCGCCCTCGTCGCGTAGCGGGTCGAAGCCGGCGGTCGCGATGTACGCCGGCGCGGCGCCGGCCCAGTCGTCGGCCGCCAGTGGCGAGCAGCGTGGGTCGCGCGCGTCGTCGTCGGACGGCGCGTAATGGGCCCGATACCAGTCGAGCTCCGCCTCGGTGAGGAAGAAGCCCTCGCCGAACAGGCGGTAGGACGCGCGCTTGATCGACAGGTCGAGCCACGGATAGAACAGCAGCTGGAAGACCGGCGCCGGTCCGCCGTCCTTGGTCGCCAGTCGCGCCACTCCCGCCGCGAGGTTGCCGCCGGCGCTGTCGCCGCCGACCGCCACGCGCGCCGGATCACACCCGAGCTCGCCCGCGTGCTCGACGGCGAACCTGAACGCCGCCAACGCGTCGTCGATCGCCGCCGGAAAGCGATGCTCGGGCGCGAGCCGGTAATCCACCGACAGCAGCCGCACGCCCGCGCGCGCGGCCAGGAAACGGCACGCGTTGTCGTGCGTGTCGAGGTCGCAGAGCACGAACCCGCCGCCGTGGAAGTACACGAGCAGCCCGGCACTGTCGTCTTCGGGCACGTACAGGCGCGCGGCCAGCTCGCCCTCCGCGCCGGCGACCCGCATGTCCTGCACCCGCCGGACTTCGTAGGGAGGACCAGCAAATGCCCGCGCGTCTCGCGCGATCTGGGTCCGGGCAGCCGCGGGTGTCAGCTGCTCGAGCGGCGGGTCATCGCCGAGCGCCAGGAGCCTCAGCGCGAGCTGGACCTCGGTCTCCAGCCGCTGACCGTCGAGCTCCACGGGACGTCCGAGCGCGAGGCGTAGCGCGCGGTCGGGGAGCGCGACCAGGCCTCGCGCCGCCAGCGCCTGCGCGCGCTCGCCGAATGTCGAGGATTGAGTCGTGGCGCTCATCTGGTGCCGTGCGCGTCCGGGGCGCGCGACAAGCCTATGCGACCGCACTCGCCTGCGCGGGTCTCACCGCCACCGGCTGCTCGACCCGGCCGATCGCAAATGCGACCGCCGCGCCGAGCGCTGCCGCGGCCGCCATGAACAACCAGCCCCGGTCGAACCGCGCCACCGCCTCCAGTCCGTGTCCGGTCCCGAGAATCGCGATCAGGATCGCGACCCCGAGCACGAACCCGATCTGGCGAGACATCGTGAACACCGCGGACCCTGTCGCGAACCGTGCCGGCGGCAGCGACGCTGCTGCGGCGCTCGCGAGCGACGGGAGCGTCAGCCCGACCCCGGCGCCGCTGACGATCATTCCCGGCAGGAATGCCGAGGCGTAGTCGTGGGTGGCACCGAGCCGCCACCACCACCAGGCGCGGCCCAGGCCGAACAGCGCGATCCCGACCGCGGCAACCGGCGCCGGCCCCACGCGGCCGGCGAGCCGGCCCGCCGGCGGCGCGAACACCGCCGCCATCAGCGGCCCTGGCGCGATCCAGAAGCCGGCCGTGAGGACGGACTCGTGCCACACCCCCGTCAAGAACAGGACGCTGCCGAGCAGCATCGCGGCGAACGACGCCGAGAACACGATCGCGGCGAGGTTCGCGAGCGCAAACGAGCGCACGCGCAACAGCGACGGGTCGACAATCGGCGAGGGATGGGTGCGGCAGCGAGCCCAGAATGTCCCGAGCCCCGCAGCTGCCAGCGCCAGGCATCCCAGCGTGCGCGCGTCGGCCCAGCCCCACGCCGGCGCCTTGATCAGCCCCAGCGCGAGCAGGGCAACCGCAGCCGTCAATAGGACCGCGCCCGGCAGATCTGGGCGCTCCTGACTCTCGTCGCGGCTCTCCTGCAGCAACCCGCGCGCGACCACCAGCGCGACGATGCCGACGGGCACGTTGACGTAGAACACCAGGCGCCAGCTCGCCTGCACGAGCAGCCCGCCGACGGGCGGACCGAAGGCGGCGGCGATGCCTCCGACCGCCGCCCACACGCCGATCGCGGCGGAGCGCTCGGCCGGCGGGAACTCGGGCAGCAGGAGCGCCAGCGACGTCGGCAGCAAGCACGCCGCTCCCGTTGCCTGCACAACCCGTGCTGCGATCAGCATCGCGACGGATCCCGCGGCGCCGCACAGCGCCGAGCCGAGGACGAACAGCACGAGACCGACCAGGAACACCCGCCGCCGGCCTGCGCGATCGGCGAGGCGCCCCGCCGGAACCATCAGCGCCGCGAACACGATCGCATAGGCGTTCAGGACCCAGGACAGGGTTGTCACGTCTGCGCCGCCGAAATCGCGCTCGATCTGCGGGAACGCGATGTTGACGATGAACAGGTCCAAGCTGACCATGAACACCGCCACCGAGACGACCGCCAGCACCTTCCATCGATGTGCCATGGGACCGGGCCTCCGGATGGGGTTGCAATTTGCAAGCTGCTGCTTCGGAGCGGAACCGTAGCGGATGAGCTAGCATTTTGCAAGCTCCTCGGGTAAGCTCCTTTTGGTGCCGTTTCGCGACTTCCCAGATCAGAACTGCTCGATCGCCGCCTCGCTCGCCGTGATCGGAGAGCGATGGACCCTGCTGGTGATGCGTGAGGTTCTCCTCGGCCGCAGGCGCTTTGCCGACATCCGGCACCAGCTCGGGGTCGCGCCGAACATCCTCAGCGACCGGCTGCAGACGCTCGTCGAGCAGGGCCTGCTCGAGCGCCGCCGCTACGGCAAGCATCCTGAGGCGCTCGAGTACTTCCCCACCGACAAGGGGGTCGACATCAGCCCGGTGCTCGTAGCGCTGATGCAGTGGGGCGATAAGTACTCAGCGCCTGCGGGGCCGCCCCGCGTCTACGTGCACACGGGATGCGGCCACGACGCGGACCCGGAGCTGCACTGCGCGCACTGCGGCGAGCGGCTCACGCCCCGCGAGCTCAAGGTGCGTCCCGGCCCTGGCGCCGACCGGGCACAGAGGACGGAGCCGCTGCTGCCCATGTCACGCCGTCAGGAAGTGTGAGACCAGTTCGCCGTCGACCAGCACGTGGATCGCAAACCCCGGCGGCTCGCCGGTGAACGCCAGCGACTGCGACTGCAAGTCAAACTCCGCCTGCGCGTAGGTGCTCGGCGCCGCCACCGCCGGCCGGTCGCCCACCCTCGCGACCGCCGCGCGATGAATGTGCCCGGCCACGCTTGCGCACACGTGCGGGTGGCATCTGATCAGCTCCGCCGTCGCGTGCCGGTCCATCAAGGCCAGGCTCAGCGCGTCCATCGCCGGGATCCCACACAGAAATGGTGGGTGGTGCATCGCGACCAGCGCGGGGAGCTCGTTTCTTGCACTCAGCAGCTCGCCGAGCCATGTCAGACGATCGCCGTCGAGCTCGCCGGAGTCCTGGCCCGGTCGAGTCGTGTCGAGTGCGAGTAGGCGGACCGGACCAAGCTCGGCGCTGTACTGGATTGGATCATTCCCGGCTCCGGGGAGCGTGAAATGGCGCCTCAGGGCCGCTCTGTCGTCGTGGTTGCCTGGGAGCACGTAGAGCCGCCCGTCCAGCGGGGCGAGCACCTCGCGCAGCAGCTCGTACTCGGCGTCCTCTCCATGGTCGGCGAGGTCCCCGGTCACGAGCACCGTGGCCGGGTCGA
The DNA here is from genome assembly GCA_963824755.1 of uncultured Solirubrobacterales bacterium. GTDB lineage: Bacteria > Actinomycetota > Thermoleophilia > Solirubrobacterales > Solirubrobacteraceae > Palsa-465. The sequence goes on from CAWGQT010000004.1 coordinate 97,590, forward strand.
GCGCGTGCACTGCATCAACCGCCGCGCGGAGGCCGGCGACCGGATCGGCACCGGGCGCCCAGGTCGCGCCGATGTGCGGATCGCTGAGCTGAGCGATCAGGAACGGCTCGGGCATGTCCTCAAAGGATGAGCGTTCCGCCGTGTTGACGCAGCCAGCGCGCTTGCCGGCGGTAATCGGGGCAGCGGCTCGCCAGCAGCGACCAGAATCGCGGCGAGTGATCCATCACGTCGAGGTGGCAGACCTCGTGCCAGACGACGTAGTCAAGCACCGGCTCGGGCGCCAGCAGGAGGCGCCAGTTGAAGCTCATCGCCCCCGCCGGCGAGCAGCTCGCCCAGCGCGTGCGCTGGCCGCGGATCGTCAGCCGCGAATACGACTTTCCGGCCGACGAGCAGGCGCGGTCAAGCCGCGGAGCGATCTCTTCGCGTGCGGCTCGGCGATACCACCGCTCGAGCGCCGGCCGGCGATCCGCTCCGCTCGGCACGAGCAGCTCATCCCCCCGCCGGTGGACGCGCGTGCGTCCCGGCTCGCGGATCAGCTGCAACACGCCACCGAGGTATGGGACGGTGTCGCCACGGGCCGCGATCGCGGCTCGGGCGCGCTCTAGCTCCGCCACCCGCCGCTCGATCCACGGCCGCAGCTCGAGCATCGCCGCCGCCGCCTCGCGCTCGCTGCTCCGCCGCGGCAGGACGACCTCGACGCCGCGCGTGGCGTCCACCGTCACGCGGATCCGCCGCGCCCGTTCCGAGCGGCGCACCGTATAGGGGATCTGCTCCACGACGGACAGGGTACGGTCCCGCGGAGACATGGCCCGCATCCCCACATTGGACAGCCCTCTGAGCGACGACACCGTCGCGATCCGAGACGCGGCCGAGCGCGACATCCCCGAGATCCTGATCGCTTACCAGGACGATCCGCAGATGCACATCTGGTTTGGCGCCGATCGGCCGCCCAGCGGCGCCGAGCTCGGGCGCCAGATGGAATCCGAACCGGGGTGGCGGGCCGCCGGAACGCGGGCGACGTGGACGATCCTCGCGCCGGGCTCCGACGTGTGCCGCGGCCAGGTCAACCTGCACCACATCGATTGGGAGCACGCGCGCGGCGAGCTCGGCGTCTGGCTCGCCCCCCAGGTCCGTGGCCGTGGGCTGGCGCAGCACGCGCTACGCCTGGTGAGCGGATGGCTGTTCGATCTGGGGCTCGAACGAGTGCATCTGCTGACGGATCCGGACAATGGCGCGATGATTCGCTGCGCGGTGGCTGCCGGATTCGTTCACGAAGGAGTGCTGCGCTCCTACCAGGCCGAGCGGGGAGCCCGGGTGGATGTCGCCGTACTCTCTCTGCTGGCAACCGATGACCGGCATTAGATGCCTCACTGGCGCGTAAAGCTTCCTCCCGGCGTTCGCTCCCCGTTCGAGGTGTACGTAAACGGCGTGCCTCAGGAGCTCGGCGTCGACTACCAGATCTCGGAGGGCGAGCTGGTGTTCGAACGCGAGCTCGTCCAGCAGAAGCTCGGCCCCTGGGCGTGGTTCCTGGGGATCTGGGGGATCGGGACCTACAAGCGCAACGACGAGATCGACGTCCGCTACGAAGTGCAAGGGCAGCCGATGGTTGCCCACGCGCTGAAGGTCACTCCGCCATCCTGACCACGTCGCGGGCCACCCACGGGCGCAGCAGCCTCAGCGCGACGAGGATCGCGCGTGTCGCGGGCGAGCGGTTCAGCGTGTAGAAGTGGATGCCCGGAGCTCCGCGCGCGAGCAGCTCGGCGCATTGCAGCGTCGCGTAGGAGACCCCGAGCTGCAGCACCGCGTCGCGGTCGTCGCTGAGCGCGTCGAGCTGCCCGAGCAGCGGCGGCGGGATCGATGCCTTGCACATGCCCGTGATCCTGGTGATCTGCGCCACGTCGGTGATCGGCATGATCCCCGGGATGATCGGGACCTCGACCCCGATCGCCCGCGCCTCGTCGACGAACCTGAAGTAGAGCTCGTTGTCGAAGAACAACTGCGTGATCAGGAACGAAACCCCGGACTGCACCTTCTGCTTGAGGAAGTGCAGGTCGTGGGCCATGTCAGGCGCGTCCGGATGGACCTCCGGAAAGCACGCGGCCCCGATGCTGAACGGGTAGCGATCCGCGATCAGCGCGGCGAGCTCGGTCGAGTACCTCAGGCCGCCCGGGTGCGGCGTCCACTCGCTCTCGCCCTGCGGCGGGTCGCCCCGCAGCGCCAGCACGTTCTCGATCCCGGCACCCGCGATCGCGTCGAGCGTCCCGCAAAGATCCTCGCGCGTGGAGCCCACACAGCTCAGATGCGCCATCGCCTCGATCCCGAGGTCCTGCTTGAGCCAGCTGGTGAGCTCGAGCGTCTTGCTCCGGGTGGACCCGCCGGCGCCGTAGGTGACCGACACGAAGTCCGGCTCCAGCAGCTGAAGCGCCTCGAGCGCCGTCCGCAGGTTGCGCTCCCCGTCATCGGTCCTCGGCGGGAAGAACTCGAACGAGAAGACTGGCTCCTCGGCGGCGGCGTAGATCTCGTCGATGCGCAAGGTCGGGGGAATGTAGCGACCTTGACAAGACTGTGTCAAGGTTGGGCCGCCGCTTCGCGCGGGGATTAGGTCCCGCCCACCCGTGCGGGCCCGTCCAGACCCAGGTGGCGGTTCAGTTCTTCGCGCGGTGGCGGTCGCGGTGTCCACCCCATCCATGCCCATTCCGCCGGCCATCCGTGGCCGGCGGGATTGGGGCCCGCCCACGCGGGATCTCATACAACACCCCGCTCCCGCTGAAGCACGAGCAGGGAGGGGCGAACGACCATATTGCTCAAAAGCGCCAGGTCGCCGTGGCGCTTTGTAGCGGTGTGGTCGCTCTGGCGACCATCTTGCGCATGAGCGCCGTCGACGTGTGCCGCTTGTGAGCGAAACGGTCGTTCTCGCCCCCCATCCCCAGCCCAAATGCCGGGCAGACCAGACCTCGATGCCGCCGGCGCGAAGCGCCGGCAAGCGTGGCGCCAGCCGACAGCACCAACCGACAACCGACAGCCGCCCACTAGAACCGCGTAGCAGGCCTTCCTCCAACTACCGACGTGACCTCGTACACCCCGCGGATGTCGGCCGCGTGCGCCGGCGCGACACTGGACCCAAACCTGCACCAGGGAGGTCTACGAATGTCCACCCTTCGTCAAGCCGCAGACGAGTTCCTCGCCCAGCGTCGGATCGCCGTCGCCGGCGTCTCCCGCGATGGCAAGCAGTCCGCCAACCTGATCTACCGCCGTCTCAAGGACACAGGACACGAGGTGTTCGCCGTCAACCCGAGCGCCGACACGGTCGAGGGCGACCGCTGCTACCACTCCGTCGGCGAGATTCCGGGCGGAGTCGACGGCGTTGTCATCGTCACACCGCCGGATGCGACCGAGGGAGTCGCCGTCGATTGCGGGCAAGCCGGGGTCCCGCGGGTCTGGATCCACCGCGGCGTCGGACAGGGCAGCACCTCCGAGGCAGCCGTCGAGTACTGCCACGAGCACGGCATCACCGCGATCCCCGGCGGCTGCCCCTGCATGTACGGCGCGACGGCCGATCCTGGGCATAAGTGCCTACGGGCGATGCTTCGCGTTACGGGCAAGCTGCCGAAGGAGGTCTAAACCAGCGTCCAGCGCTCGGCGCCGCCATCGGGTTGGTGCGCAACGCGGCCCTGCCGCTCCAGGTGCCGTAGGTAGCAGAGCGTCTCGGAAAGCACCCATGACGCGTTCGCCGGCGTGAGCGGCTCGCCGTGGACGCCGGGCGCGACCTCAACCGCCGTCCGCGGGCGGCCGTCGAGCGCACCCAGAACCGCGTCGAGTCGCTCGGCGACGAGCTTGCGGTTGCCCTCGATGTGGCCGGGGACGTCGACGAACGGCTTGCCGTGGCCCGACAGGCAAAGCCGTGCCCCCAGACGGTCGACCACGTCCAGCGACGCGAGGAACTCGCCCACCGGATCGGGCGTCCACCCGTAGTCGTAATAGAGCGATATCCGCCCGAGCACGTGATCGCCCGAGATCAGAACGCGGCGTTCGGCCTGGTAGAGACAAACGTGCGACGGCGCGTGCCCGGGGGTCTCGTACACAGTCCAGGTCCCGAGGTCGGTCTCGATCTCGACGCCACCGACCAGCGCGCGATCGGGCTCGATCACCTGCGCGATCCCGGACGGGACCTCCTTGTAGCGCTCGGCGTAGCGCTGCAGCGCGTCCGGCGAGACGCCGCTCTGGCGCCCGACCTCGAGCCGGCGCTCGAGCGCCCCCTCCGGATCCTCGGCGTTGCGGGTCGCGTGCTCGTGGTTGGGATGCATCCAGAACTCGCAGCCGGCGCGGTCGCGGATCGGCGCGGCCTGCCCCCAATGGTCGGAGTGGGCGTGCGTGCAGGCGATCAGCCGCACGTGCTCAACCCGGAGGTTGACCTGCTCCATCGCGCGCTCCAGCTGCGCCATCGATCCCGGCTGATGCATCCCCGTGTCGACCAGCACGATGCCCGACCCCGAGGCGATCGCCCACGCGTTGCAGTGGGGCACCCCGGGCCATGGCAGCGGCAGTCGCAACCGCCACAGTCCTGGCAGTACCCGCTCGCCTCGTCCGAGCTCACGGCGCGCAGTCACGGCACGCACGATATTCCTCACTGCGTAGACTGCGCCGCCATGGCTACCTCCGATGTCGCCAGGCGCTACTTCGAGGCGCTCGCCGCGCACGACCTGGACGCCGCGCTCGCGTGCTGGGCGCCGGGAGCGATCGACCGCTTCGTCGGGCAGGGAGAGCTGGTCGCGCCCGACGGTATCCGCGCGTATTTCGCCGCTCTGTTTGCTGCTTTCCCGGACTTCGCGTTCGAGATCCTCGACCTGACTACGTATCGCAGCCGCACGGCCGTGCGCTGGCGCGCAAGGGCCACGTTCGCGGGCCCCGGCACGTTCCAGGGATTCGAGGCCAACGGCGCGCGGCTCGAAATCGAGGGCTGCGACGTCGTCACCGTGGCCGACGAGCTCATCCAGCACAACGACGCCTATGTCGACTCCGGCGACATCGCGCGCCAGCTGGGCTTTCTGCCGCCCACCGGATCGCCCGCCGAGCTGCGGCTCGCCAAGCTCGCCAACGTCCGCACGCGGATGCGCGCCTGGCGGCAGGGCACCAAGCCGCAGCAAATCGCCGAAGGGGTGTGGATCGTCCGCGGCGGCTTCCCGATGCGGACGATGAACGTCTACATGATCGCCGACGACGGCGGCGTGACGATGTTCGACGGCGGCATCTCCGACATGACCGACGCGGTCGCGGCCGCCGGCGCGCGGCTCGGGGGGATCAAGCGCATCGTGCTAGGTCACGCCGACGCCGACCATCGCGGCGCGGTCCCGGGGCTCGCCGCCCCCGTGTATTGCCACCCGCGCGAGCGCGAGGCCGCCGAGGCCGACACGTGGAGCAGGCCCTACTGGCACCTGGAAGAGCTCGCGGCCCACGGGCGCCTGCTGCTCGGCCGGCTCCTGCCGATCTGGGACGGCGGCGCCGTCAGGATCGCCGGCACGGTGCAGGAGGGCGATGAGATCGCGGGCTTCCGCGTGATCGAGCTGCCCGGGCATGCCCCCGGCCTGATCGGGCTGTTCCGGGACTCAGACAAGCTCGCGCTGGTCTCCGACTGCTTCTACACGCTCGATCCGCAGACCGGGATCAAGGGCGCTGCCCGTGTCCCTCACCACGGGTTCAACGTGGATACCGAGCAGGCGCGCCAGTCGATCCGCAAGCTTGCCGCGATGGAGCCGTCCGTCGCCTGGGCCGGCCACGCGGATCCGGTCAGCGGCAACGTCCGCGAGCAGCTGGAACGGGCCGCCTCCGGCCCGGCCTAGGACCCGGTGGGCAAGCGCAACCGCCAGCGCCAGAAGCTCGAGGCGAAAGCGCCCGCCAGTGAGTACCGCGACCAGGAGGGGAACGTGCTCGCGCTGCGCGGGTCGCTGCCGGCCGGCGCCCGGCGCGAGTACGCGGACGTGCTGGCCGGGGGGCGCAACCAGGAGGACGCGTGGCAGCGGGCGGTTGAGCTGCTGTTCGAACGGCTCGCGGTCTCCTGGACGATCAGCGGGCTTGAGATCGCTCGCCAGAAGGAACTGCTCGGCCGCTACCGCATGGCGAGCGCGGACGAGCGCCGCTTCGTGCGCGACTCGCTGCGCGAGCACGTCACCGAGCACTTCCCCGAGCTCCAGGCGCCCTGACGGCCACCCCGCCTGGGCAGCCTGTAGCCAAATGCTTAACGACAACCTGACGGTCGTCGTCTAGGTTCCTAGGACATGCGCCGCACCAAGATCGTCGCCACCATCGGACCCGCGTCTCGCGATCCCGAGACCCTGAGACGCCTGGTCGAGGCCGGGATGGACGTCGCGCGACTGAACTTCTCGCATGGCAACCGCGAGATCCATGCCGAGAACGCAGAGCGGATTCGCGCGGCGGCGTCGGCCGTCGGCCGGCAGGTCGCGATCCTCCAGGACCTGCCCGGGCCCAAGGTGCGGATCGGCGCGGTCGAGAACGGGATCGTCGAGCTCAAGCCGGGCGAGAAGCTGGTGCTTGCCTGCGGCTCCACGGAGACCGGCGACGACCAGCGGATGACGGTCAGCTGGGCGGGGCTCGCAGATGCGGTCGATCCGGATGACGTGATCTACCTCGCGGACGGCGACATTCGCCTGCGCGTGGCCTCGGTGCACGGCGGCGACCACGAAATCGAGACGGTCGTCGAGATCGGCGGCTCCGTCGCTTCGCGCCAGGGGCTCAACATCCCCGGCTCGACGCGTGGGCTACCGGCGGTCCCGGAGGCCGACCTCGAGATGTTGCGCTTCGGCGAGTCGATCGGCGTGGATCTCGTCGCGCTCTCGTTCGTGCGCACGGCCGAGGACGTCACAAGCGTCCGCCGGCACACGCGGCTGCCGCTGATCGCGAAGATCGAAAAGCCTCAGGCGATGGACGCCGCCGAGGACATCATCCGCGCGGCGGACTGCGTGATGGTCGCGCGCGGGGACCTGGGCATCGAGCTGCCGATCGAAGAGGTGCCAATCGCCCAGAAGCAGCTGTTGCGGATCGCCGGCCGTCTCGCGCGACCGTCGATCACCGCCACCCAGATGCTCGACTCGATGGTTGCCTCCAGCCGACCCACCCGCGCCGAGGCCACGGACGTCGCCAACGCGATCCTCGACGGCACCGACGCGGTAATGCTCTCGCAGGAGACCGCGATCGGCTCATATCCCGTCGAGTCGGTCGAGATGATGGCGAAGATTGCGGAGCGCACCGAGCACACGCTGCCGTACGGCACCTGGAACGAGGAGCGCGTCCGGCGCGACGCCCGCGACCCCGCCTACACGGTCGCCTACAGTGCCTGCGCGGCCGCGCGCGAACTGCACCTGGCAGCGCTCGTCGTCCCCACTCTGTCCGGACGCTCGGCACGGCTGATCTCGGCCCACCGTCCGCAGGTTCCGATCTACGCGCTCTCGCCTGGGCGCGAGACCGTGAGGCGCTGCAGCCTGATGTGGGGCGTGGAGGCCGGGTCCATGCGCCGCCACGAGATCACCGAGGCGCTGATTGCCGATGCCGCCCGCCGCGTGGTCGAGCTCGGGTGGGTCAGCGCCGGCGCCCGCGTCGGGATCACCGCCGGCCTGCCGAGCGGCCGGCCGGGGACCACGAGCCTGGTTCAGATCCAGCGGGTGTAAGCCTTCTGCCCGCCGGGGTTGCGCCCCGGCGTGGGCAGGAGTACGTTGCCCGAAGGCTTCGGGGCCCGGGGTTGCGGTGAGAGCCGCAGGGGTGGGATTGACGCTGAGCGCTTACTGGAAGATCTCGGTCGTGCAGTCGCCGCCCGGCAGATGGATCTCGTGCGGGCGCGCCCCCTCCGCCTGCTCATGGAAGTCGACGAAGAACTCGGGGTCGAGCGTGTACGTGCCGTCCGGCTGGCGGTTCAGCTTCGTCAGCCAGCCCTTGATCCCGGGATAGAACTGGTTGTCCCAGGTCGAGAACAGGGAATTGCTGACGTACACACGGTCTCCGTCGAGCGAGTTCTGCAGCATCTGCGGGCCGCCGTTCAGCGGGCTCGACGCCTTTGGATGACCGCCGTCGCGTCCGAGCAGCCCGCCGAGCCACACCTGTGAGCGCAGCACGGGGTGCTCGGGGTCGCCGACGTCATAGTGACGCAGGTCGCCGTGCAGCCAGTTGGACAGGAACAGGTTGCAGTCGTCGAGCGAAAGCACCAGGTCGGTGATCAGCCCGGGCACGCCGCCCTCGAGCGGCCAGCCCTGGAGCTCCTCGTTGGGGATGTCGATCACCTTCTCCGCCGCCCAGCTCCCGTTCTCGCGATGGAAGCGGATGATGTTGCTCGACAGCGTCGCGCCGACGAATCCCTGCGCCGATTCGGGATCGTGCTGCCAGCGGATCTCGAGCGGGATCATCCCCTCGTCACCGAGGTCGATGGTCTGGATCTTCGCTCGCTTCTCGAGATCCCAGAAGTGCAGCCGCCGGCCGTACTTCCCCGCTGCGACATCGGCCGGGTTGAAGCCGTCGATGAACGTGTTCGGCGCGCCCCACTCGCTTGAGACGAGCGTGTTCTGGCGGGGCTGATACCAGAAGTCGTACATCAGCTCCATGCCGTTCTTCTCGCGCTCCCAGCGCTCGGCGATGCTGAAGTCACGCGCGTCGAGCACCGCGAACCCGCCGGGGACGTTTCCGTCGGCATCGCCGAGCATCGACACGGTCACGATGTCGCCGGGCATGCAGTGCACGGTGTGCGGGAAGCTCAGCCCGAGCTTCTCCTTGATCTCCTTGCCCTCGATCACGTCCCTGATCCGTGGCGCTCGCGGCTCGGAGATATCGATGATGTGCAGGCGCGAGGACCGCATCCCCGGCACGATCAGCGTGTCGCGCTGCAGCTGGGAGTGGCAGGCCGACGAGCACGCGTTCCAGCCGAAGTGGTGCAGCTCGTCGCCGATGTTCGGCATCTCGGTGCGGTGCACGATGTGGCCGTAGGTCTCCGACGGCGGGTCGACGTCGACGACCGCGATGAAGTCGGGGCGGTTGATCCCCGTCCCTTCGTACAGGCACGCGACGTAGACGAACTTCTCCGGCGGCTGCTGCTGCGCCTCCTGAGGCGAGGCATAGCCAGGGGTGAGCGGGACATCATTCCCGCTGTGGTCGTGGCCGGCGTGATCCTGGGCAGACATCGGCGGACCTCCCGCCTCGGATTGCATACGCCCTAAGGATACAAAAGCAACTATGCCACTCTAATTACATGTATTACGCCAGCGCCCGCGCGTAAAACGCCGCCTCGGCCCGCCCCAGCTCGGTCTCCGGCGGATCGCCGTAGAACCACTCGCGCGCGATCCGGTGGAAGTTCCCGCGGGCATGGAGCTGCGAGATCACGGCGAGCGTCAGCACCTCCATCCGTCGCCCGAACAGGTGGTCGGGCGGGGCCTTCTCGTGGCGGAGCTGGCCGAAGTACTCCGAGCGCGGGTCGCTCATGTCGATCAGCACCTGGGTGGCGTATTCGGGCGTGACCTCGATGTACTCGTCGACCGTGTACCACGAGGTCGCGGCCCGGAAGTGCTCGAGCACCCGATCGGGCTTGAACCTCTCGGGCTCGGGGAAGAAGCCCGTCTCGGTTCCGAGGCGCATGATCGTCTCGGTGTCTCCCTCGATCACGGCCCGCGCCACGCCGATCTCCAGCTCGACCGCGCCAGGCGGCATCCGCTTGAACAGCCCGAAGTCCAGGAACGCCATCCGGCCGTCCTCGAGCAACATGGAGTTGCCCGGATGGGGATCGCCCGAGAACTGATGGTGCCGATAGAGGCACTCGAAGTAGAAGCGGAAGATGATTTCGCCGATCCGGTCGCGCTCCTCGTGGCCAAGCCCCTTTAGCTCCTCAAACCCGCGTCCGGAGACGTACTCGCTGACCAGCACCCGCTCGCGCGACAGCGACGTCACGACATCCGGGATCACGATGAACGGATGGGCGCGGAACAGCCGCGCCAGCGTGCGCTGATTCTGCGCCTCGAGCTCGTAGTCGAGCTCCTCCTCGATCCGGTCGCGAATCTCCTTGCCGATCGCGTGCGGGTCCATTCCCGGCGCGATCCGCTTCGCCAGCCGCAGGATCAGGCCCAGGTTCTGCAGATCCGCCCGGACCGCCGCCGCCACGCCCGGGTACTGGACCTTGACCGCGACCTGGCGGCCGTCGGTCAGCCGCGCCCGGTACACCTGGCCGATCGAAGCGGCCGCGATCGGCTCCTCCTCGAACTCGTCGAACACGTCCTTCAGACGCTCGCCGAGCTCATCCTCGATCACGGCGCGCATCTGCTTGAAGGTGACCGTGGGGGCGGCGTCGCGTAGCGCGGCGAGCTTTCGCTGGAACTCCTCGCGGTACTCCTCGGGCACCAGCCCGACGTCGAGGAACGACATCACCTGCCCGACCTTCATCGCCGCGCCCTTCATCGTCCCTAGCGCGGCCACGATCTGCTCGGCGGCCTCGATGTGGCGGCGCTCGAGCGCAGCGTCGCGCCCCTCCTTGGAGCGGGCGATGTTGGCTGCGTGGGTGCCCGCTTGCCGGATCGCCTGTCCTGCCGCGAGCCCCCCGATCCGTGCGGTACGCCCCACGCGAGATGTGGGGATCTTGTCCTTCGCCAATGCGCTAGGGAATTTTAATGGGCTCTACCTGCAGGGCCGAGCGCAAGGTGCGCTTTGTATCGCCGGAGCCGACGCTTACCGCTCGACGCGCGAGCCCGGGACGATGTCATCGGAGCCGTCCTGCCAGCGCACCCAGGCCTTGTGACCACCGTCATAGTCCTGACCCCAGAGGATCAGCGTCGCCGGCTCGCCGAGCGCCGTGCACGGCTCGCTGCCCTCGGGGTCGAGGCCGCGCCAGATCCGCACGAACGCGTTGTGCTCGAACTCGTCGGCGACGGTGGTCGGGTCGGTGTGCCCGGGGTGGATGCGGGTCTCGGGCGGGAGCTTCAGCAGGGTGTCCATGATCGAGGACCTGAGGTCCGCGTAGGTCGTGTGGCCGGGCGCGCGGACGCCGCCAACCGAGCCCCTGAACAGCGTGTCGCCGGTGAACACGTCCGTGCCATTGATGAGCAGCGAGAGCATCCCGGCCGTGTGGCCCGGCGTATGCAGCGGCTCGATGTGGAGTGCCCCGCTGTCGATCGCCTGCCCGGCCGCCATCGTGCCGGTCGCGCCCGGCACCTGATCGCGCTCGAGCTCGTGGATCAGCACCGGGGTGCCCGGATGGCGCTCGAGCACCTTGTCGAGCTCGGAGACGTGGTCATAGTGGTGGTGGGTCAGGAGCACGTGCGTGAGCTGGTAGCGCATCCGGTCGATCACCGACAGCAGCGGCTCGACCGGCCCACCCGCGTCGATCAGCACCGCCTGCGTCCCCAGCTCGTCCGCCACCAGGTAAGTGTTCGACAGGAAGTCGTCGTTCATCGAGCGCTCGATGATCATCTATGGGAGCCTATCTATATGAGCCTGATCCACACCTGCTACCGCATTCTCGAGATCGATCGCTCGGTCGACTTCTACAAGGCCCTCGGCTTCAACGAGATCGGCCGGATTCCAATCCGCGAGGAGGCGATCAACGTCTTCATGGGCCTTCCCGACGACGGTGCCGAGCCGCGACTCGAGCTGACCTACAACGTCGGCCGCGAGGAGCCCTACGAGATCGGCACCGGCTACGGCCACATCGCGATCACAACCGCGGACCTCGACGGCACGCTCGAGCGCCTAGCCGGCCAGGGCATCGAGCCCGAGCGCCCGCCGTACTCGATCCGCGAGGGCGGTAATCGCCTGTGTTTCGTGCGCGATCCGGACGGCTATCGGATCGAGCTGATCGAACGCGGCTAGCTCCCGGGGGTGTGGTGCGCGTGGAGGTCGACCCAGTCGGCACGTGACGGCGGGTCGGTGATTCCGCCCTGCTGTAGCGCCGGTCCGAGCCGCTCGTTCATGAAGCGCTCCTGTGCCTCGACCGAATCCCACACCTCGTACACGACCCAGCCGCCGTCGCGCGTGGCGCCGGCGGAGTGCATCACCAGCCCCTCCGGCCAGTTTCCCGTGCCCGTGCTCATGTCGATCCCGAGCACCTTGTTGACGGCCTCGTACTCCTCGCGTCCCACGCCGTCGAACTCCAGGATTAGTGCGTCTGCCATCTGAGAACCCCCTTTGATCGTTGGTTTGCGCAACGCTACCGTTAAACCGGATGGCGGACGCGACCAAAATCGGCAAGCTGCTCGAGCGCCTCGCGCAGGGAGTAGCCGCCCACGACCGCGAGAATCCCGACCATCACAGCTGGGGGATAGGGATGGCGCAGTTCGACATCGAGCGCCTGGGGCTGGAGGAGGGCGAGGAGATTCTTCCCGGCATCGTCCTGCAGGCCGACGGCGGCCAGACCGGAGCATTTCGCGTCCTGTGTGACGGACAGCACGACTCCGAGCTCGAGGAGGAAGAGGAAGAGGTCGTCGAGGCCGTAGCCAGCGAGGAGATCGTCGCCCCGCGGATTCAGCCACCGCTGTGACGCGCGAGAAGGTCCGCGACTGGCTGGCGGGCTACGAGCGCGCGTGGCGGTCGCCGAGGACCGATGCCCTGGCCGAGATCTTCAGCGAGGCGGCGATCTATCAGCTGGCGCCGTACGAGCAGCCAGTCGCCGGGCTCGACGCGATCGCGGCGATGTGGGACCGCGAGCGCGAGGGCCCTGACGAGCAATTCACGATGATGAGCGAGGTCGTCGCGGTCGAAGACGACACCGCCGTGGCGCGAGTCGAGGTGCGCTACGCGGGTCCGCCGGCTCGGGAGTATCGCGACCTGTGGATCATCCGCTTTGACGGCGCCGGTCGCTGCTCGCACTTCGAGGAGTGGCCGTTCTGGCCGGGTCAGTCCCGGATCGCCCCTGGCGCGCCCGGCTGAATCCCCGCGCGCTCGGCGATCTGTGCCGAGAGTCGCGCGATCGTCGGGCACTCGATTCCGTGCCGTCGCCCGGCGCGCAGCACCGAGCCTGGAATCTCGTTGAGCTCCGGCGTACGACCGGCCGCGATATCTCGCTGCATCGATGAGCCGAGTCCCGGATGGGCCTCATCGAGCTCCGCGAGCCGGGCGGCTGGGTCGATGTCCGCACCGTCGGCATTTGCAACGGCAGCCGCTTCCCAGATGCACTGCTCGAGCGTGCGCCGCCACTCCGGGTCCGAACGGATGAAACCGATCTGGCGGTCGATCGCGCTCGTTGTGCAGGCCAGCGAGTTCAGGCGAACGAGCTTCTCCCACAGGACCTGTGCCTCGCTTGGCCCGATGCGGACGGGGATCTCGGCGCCCTCGAGGATCATCGCGAACCGCTCGAGCGCCGGCCCGTCAGCGGGATCGTCGGACGCGACATCGACCCGTAGGAAGGGGCTCGTCTGCACGATTCGTCCGGGCGCAGGGCGGTCGGCCTCGATGCGGATCGTGCCGGCGACGACGCGGCCGGCTTCGAAGCGCCGGCGCAGCAGCGTGATGTGATCGAGGCCGTTGAGCAGCGGGACCACCAGCCCCGCCGTCGCCTTCACCCGATTCAGCGCCTCGTCCAGGCCGACGGCCTTGGTGGCGACGATCAGGAACTCGACGTCGTCTGCCAGCTCGGCCGCCGCCGGCGGATGCGCGACGAAGTCCCCAAGCCGGACGCTTTTGACATCGATGCCGCGATCGTTGATGACCTCGGCCGTCGACTCGCGCGCGATGACGATCGTCTCGACGCTTGCACGCGCGAGCGCAGCGCCGATGAAGCCACCGACTCCGCCTGGTCCGAGCACCGCGATCACGGCCGGGAGCATGCCAGAGCGCGTGAATGGAGATTCACTTCGGACAGTCCGAAGTGAATTGCCATTCACCGGGGCGCGAGGCAGAATCCGACGTTGTGCGCCGGCTTGTCGGTCTGGTGATGGTGGCGTGGTTGGTCGCGGCCGGCGTCGCAGTCGCCGCCGCATCGTCCGGCGGCACGCAGGCGCCGGGGCCGGCCCAGACGCCGGCGCTTTCGCCGATCCCGCAGTTCTTCTCGCTAATCCCGCCGCGCCCCCAGAAGCCGAGGGTCGCGCCGCGCATTTCGGTGCCGTCCCGCGGCTATAGCTGCGCGATTGCGAACGGCTCGCCTTGCTCGCGGCTGCCGTGCGGGGTGTTCGTCGCGGGCCAATCCGCCGCCTGCACGGTCCCGTCTAACCGCGCACGTCGCATCCCGACCGTCGCGCGGTAGGATCGCCGCGGGCATATGCGCGTCCTGGTCGTCGAGGACCATCCGATCATGGCCCGCGTGGTCGAACGGGTGCTGGGTCAGGCCGGCGTCGATGGCACTGTGCTCAGCCGTGGCGAGCAAGCGGTGGCGCTCGCGCGCGAGATTCCGTTCGACCTGATCTTCATGGATGTTCAGCTGCCGGGGATCGACGGGATCGAGGCCACGCAAATGATCATCGACGCCGGCGGCGCGCCACCGATCTGGGGCCTGACCGCGAGCATCGGGGCCGATGAGCACCAGCGATGCCTCGACGCGGGCATGGTCGGCGTGCTCGAGAAGCCGCTGACCGTCGAGAAGCTGTCGGCTGCCGCCGGCGCGCCGTCAGGCCGGGAGGACGACGGTGAATCGTGAGCCTTGGCCGGGCTGGCTCTGAAGCTCGACGTCGCCTCCGAGTGCCCGGGCAAGCCTCCTGACCAGCGGCAGCCCGAGGCCTGTTCCCGGCCGGCGGCCGGCCTGCACGCCGTCGACCTGCTCGAACTCTTCGAAGATCCTCGGCTGGTCCTCGGCCGCGATCCCGAGCCCCGTATCCGACACCGCCACCTCGATTCCGCCGTCGCCGGCGGCGGCGGTCACGGCGACGGTGCCACGATCGGTGAACTTCAGCGCGTTGCTTAGCAGGTTACGCACGATCTGGGAGAGCACCCGTGGATCTGTCCGCACCGCCAGCGCAGCCGGCACATCGGCCACGAGCTCGACACCGCGATGACACAGCGGCGCATATGAGTTGCGCAAACCGTCGAGCAGTGGCGCGAGCTCCACGTCCTCGAGCATCACCCGCGGCTCGGAGGCGTTCATCTTCGTGACGTCGAGCTGCTCGCCGACGATCCGCATCGCCTCCGTGAGCGCGTCCGAGGCCAGCTCGAGATCCTCATCACGATCGACCTGATCGATCAGCGCCTGCGCCGCCAGCAGAGGGTTCCGCACCTCGTGGGCGAGCGTGTTCAGCAGCCGCACCTGGTAGTCGAGCTGCTCGAGAACGCTGACGTTCTCGAGCGCGACCGCGGTCGAGTCGGCCAGTGCGCGCAACAGCGTGATGTCCTCGTCGCTGGGGACATGGTCATACGCCCAGTAGTTGCCGATCGCGCCAATCGGCGCAAGCGTGCGGATCGGCATCATCACGACGCTCCTGACGAACGTCGGCCGGTAGGCCTCGTGGGGGATCCGGTCGTCTTCGTAGATGTCCGGAATCACCACGTGCTGGCGGTTCAGCATCGCCCAGCCGCTGATGCACGCCGACAGCGGAAAGCGCTGGCCCTTCCAGAGCGGCGCGATCGCGTCCTCGTCGGCGTAGAAGCACTGGTCGCCCTCGCGCAGCACGAACGTCGCGCCATCGGCGCCGGTCAGCGAGCGAGCGCAGACGCGCACGACCTCCTTGACGTCCTGCAGAGAGCGCGCCAGGGACAGGCGCTGAACGGCGTCCACGAGCAGCGCCATGCGCTCATCGATCGACTGCAAAGCCCCGGCTGCCACCGGCTCAATCCTAGCTGCGTCGGCCGCCCCGCAATTTGCCACCGAGCTCCTCGAGCAGGTCGGCGAGGCCGTCGCGCGCGTCGGACACGATCTTCGAGAAGCTGTCGTCGGTCTTGAAGTAGCCGAGCTCCTCATCGGTCGGGCGTTTCGGATCGCTGGAGCGGGCGGCCTCGCGGGCGGCCTGCTGGGCGCGCTGGCGCGCCACGTAGGCCTCGCGCAGATCGCGCTGCATCGCGGCCAGCCGGCTCTCGATATCCGGGTCGGGCGGTGCCTGGGAATGGGATCCCGCCCACCCCGGTGGCGGCGCGCTCCCCGTGCCGCGCGACTTGCGTGTCTCGACGATCTTCGCGTATGCCTCCTGAACCGCCTCGAAGCGCCGCGCCGACTCCGGCGAACCGTTGTTGTGGTCGGGGTGGTGGAGCTGCACCAGGCGGCGGTAGGCGCGGCGCACCTCCTCATCGGAGGCGGCTGGGCTCACGCCCAGAGTCTGGTAAGGGTCGGTCATTCCAGAACAGAGAGTAGATGTCCGATACGGTTCCGCGCCGATGACGGTCCAGATCAGTCCCGTGCGGGGCTTCCGCGACCTTCGGGCGTTCGTCGACCTTCCGTTCAGGCTCCACCGCGGAACGCCGTGGGTGCCGCCCCTGAAGATCGAGCGCTACCAGGTGCTTAATCGGCGGCTCAACCCATATCTCAAGCGCACCGACGCCGAGTACTTCCTCGCGCGCCGCGGCGGCAGCGTCGTGGGTCGCATCACCGCGCAGGTCGACCACGCCTTCAACGAGTACCACCAGAGCCGCTGGGGGATGTTCGGGTTCTTGGAGTTCGAGGACGATCAAGAGGTGCTCGATGCGCTGCTCGGGGCCGCGGAGCGCTGGCTGCGCGCGCGCAGCTGCGACCGCCTGGTCGGGCCGATGGACTTTGCGCGTGGCAACGACGAGGCGGGGATCCTGATCGAGGGGTTCGATCACCGGCCGATGATCCGCCAGCCCTGGCATCCGCCCTACTACGGGCAGCGATGCGAGGAAGCCGGGCTGACCAAGGCGATGGATCACTTCCACTGGGACGTGCTCGTCACCGATCGCGACAACCGGATGCTGCCGATCCTGCCGGCGATCGCCGAGCAGGCGCGGACCACGCACGGGATCAGGATCCGCAAGATGTCCCGCCGGCACCTGCGCCGCGACCTCGACGAGTTCGTCAAGGTCTACAACGCCGCATGGTCGAGCAACTGGGGGTTCGTGCCGTTCTCCAAGGAGGAGCTGGACGGCTACGCGCTCGATCTGCAGCTCGTGTTCGACCGGAACTGGTTCATGGTCGCCGAGAACGACACCGAGACGGTCGCGATGGCGATCACGATCCCAGACATCAACCAGGCGCTCAAGAAGATGAACGGGCGCGTGCTCCCGTTCGGCTGGTTTCACTACCTCAACCGCAGGCGGTACATCGACGGCGTCCGGATTGGGTTCCTCGGCGTGCTGCCCGAGTACCAGCACACCGGGGTCGCCGCGTTGCTGTACATGGAGCACTTCGACATGGCTGCGGCGCACGGGGTCACGCACGGCGAGGCGGGGTGGATCCTCGAGACCAACAAGGCGATGAACCGCGGGCTCGAGGCGATGGGCGCGCGGGTCATCATGCGCGCGCGGATCTACGAACGGCTATTTGACGTCGATCAGGACCCCGGGGTTTAGCGCGCCGGCCGGGTCCACGGCCGCCTTCGCACCGCGCAGTGCGGCCGCGAACGGATCGGGCCGCTGGCGGTCATACCAAGGACGGTGGTCGCGCCCGACCGCGTGATGGTGGGTGATCGTGCCGCCGCCGTCGATCACCGCGTCTGACGCCGCCCGCTTGATCTGCCCCCACTGCTCGAGCTCCTCGCCCCGACGGGCCGGCGCGAGGATCGTGTAGTAGGGCGCTGGTCCGTCCGGATAGACATGCGTGAAGCGGCCGGTGACCGTGCCGGCGCCACAGGCCTCGTGAACGGCCGCGGTCGCCTTCTCCATCACGCGTGCGTGGAAGGCGGGGAATCGATCCCAAGTGATCGCCGTCTCGAAGGTCTCCGACAGGACCCCCATCGCGACGAACGTGTCGCGCAGGTACGGGGCGCGCAGGAACGCCTCGCGCCAGCTGCCTACCGAGTCGCCCCCGCCACGACGCTCGTAGGAGCCGCTGTAGTCGCTGCAGATCTCGAGCGCCTCGGACATCGAAGGCTCGACGTCGCGCTCGTCGGCTTCGAACCCGAGCACCAGCAGCGCGTGTGTCCCGTCACCGGCGCCCGTCGCCATCGCCTCCTGGGCGTCGATCAGCCTGCAGTTGGCCGGATACAGGCCGGACTGTGATACCTCGCGCACCGCCGCGGCCCCATCCTCAAAGGAGTCAAAACGCACGCCGGCGCTGGCCCGCCGCGTCGGCCGCGGCCGCACCCGGACCCACGCCTCGGTGATCAGCCCGAGCGTCCCCTCCGACCCGATCAGCAACCGGTCGGGGGAGACCCCCGCACCCGATCCCGGCAGGCGCCGCGACTCCCACACCCCTGCCGGCGTGACGGCCCGGATCGACTCGACGAGGTCGTCGATGTGCGTGTACAGCGTCGCGAAGTGCCCACCGGCGCGCGTGGCGATCCAGCCGCCCAGCGTCGAGAACTGAAACGACTGCGGGAAGTGGCGCAGAGTCAGCCCCTGCTCGGCGAGCTGCTGCTCCAGGAGCGGGCCCGTCGCGCCGGCCTGGATTCGTGCCGACAGCGACACCGGGTCGACGTCGAGCACTCGGTCGAGCGCCTTCAGGTCGACGGTCACGACACCGGCGTAGCGTCCGTCGACTCGTGGCTCCACGCCGCCGACGACGCTGGTTCCGCCCCCGAACGGGATCACCGCCGCTCCGGCCGACAGCGCCCAGTCCAGCACCGCCTCGACCCCGGCCTCATCGCGCGGGCGCGCGATCACGTCGGGCGGATGCTCGAAGCGGCCGCGAAACGCCTTTATGATGTCGCCGTACGCCCGGCCGTAGGAGTGAAGGGCGCGCTCGTAGTCGCTGCTCGAGCAGATCCCCGCAAGCGAGGAGGGCGGCTGCAGCCGCGACGGCGGCAGCGACACCTCGGAAAGCGCCACCGGCAGCTCGACCTCCGTCGAGCCGAAGCCGAGCCGCTGCGAGATGAATCCCGCCGCGTCTCGAAGCTCCTGCTCGGAAGGCTGCTCGTCCTCGTATCCCCATCCCCAGTGCTTGAGTCGCCGCTCCACGGCGCGCCAGCCTATACCGTGTAACCAGTGGCCACTGCAGGAGGATTGCTAGCGCGCGGACCCTGGGGACCTGACCAGGTCAACGTCAGCTGGCGCGACGATCCGTTCGAGCCCGACGACCGGATGACCGCCGCCGCCGACCGCGAGCTCGACGCGCTGCGCAAGCGCGGCTCCCCGAGCCACGACGGACTCGCCGCTCGCATGGTCAGCTTCGATGCCGGCGCCCGGACGCTGTCGCTGGAGCTCCAACCGATCCGCTGGGCGCTTCGGCTGATCCCCCACGACGCGGCCCGCAGCCTGTCGGTGCTGTGCATCGTTCGCTCCTCGGAGGGCGGCTGGCTGGCGGGACGCAGGGCCCAATGGCTGGCAACCTGGGCGGGCCGCTGGGCGCTCGGGGCCGGAGGCTCGGTCGAGGTTGACGAGAACCCCGCCCACACGATGGGCCGTGAGCTGCTCGAGGAGTGGTCCGTGGAACCCGAACGGCTGAGCATCGAAGCGCTCGTGCAGCTGCCAAGCGGCGTCGTGCTGCTCGTGGGCCAGGCATGGCTACGCGAGGGCGCCAGCGTTACCCCTGACCACGAGCACGACACCTTCGCCTGGTGGCCCGCCGACGTCGGACGATGGCCCGAGGAGGCCGACGCGCCGCTTCGCATGATGGGCCAGCTTCTGTCGGCATGAGGTACGTGACCTTCCGCCGTCTGGAGGCGGTGTCGTTCATCCACTCGGCCATCTACCTCGCACTGCTGATCTCGGCGTTCGTGCTCGGTAAACCGGAGCCGGTGACGTTCATTCTGGGGCTCACCCACGGGCTGCTGTGGATCGGGATGTCGCTCGTCTGCATCGCCGCCGCGCGGCGGCGGATCATCCCCTACTGGCTCGCAGTCACCGTCGCCGTCCTCGGTGGTCTGGGGCCGTTCTGCGGGTCGATCGGGTTCCTCATCGCCGAGCGCCGCTGGGACACCGGAACAACTCATCCGGCCCTGTGAGCACGCGTTACCCTTGGATATAAATGGCAGTAGGTACAAGCACGGTCCAGGTCGTGATGCCCGCCATGGGCGACTCGGTTGCCGAGGGCACCGTTCTGGAGTGGCACAAGCAGGAAGGCGACACCGTCGAGGCCGACGAGACGCTCGTCGAGATCTCGACCGACAAGGTGGACGCCGAGGTTCCGGCACCCGTCGGCGGCACGATCGTCCGCATCCACGCGGCCGAGGGTGACACGATCGCCGTCGGCGCGCTGCTCGCGGAGATCTCGACCAACGGCTCGGCGGCGCTCGAGACGCCGGTGTCCGCGGAATCGCCGCCGGCAACCCCCGAGGAGGCCGCCGCCGGCGCGGTGACCGAGTCCGAGGGCGCCACCGGCGAGGCCACCACGATCGACATTGTCACGCCGACCGGGGGAGAGTCCGTGACCGAAGGGACGATCCTCGAGTGGTCGGTCAAGGCCGGCGACACCGTCCACGAGGGCGACACCGTCGTCGAGATCTCGACCGACAAGGTCGACATGGAGCTTCCTGCGCCGGCGTCCGGCACGATCACGGAGATCCTCGCGCAGGACGGTGAGACCGTCACCGTTGGCCAGGTGATCGCGCGGATGACCACGAGCGTGAGCGCGGCGCCCCGGCCGAGTGCAGCTGCCCAGGACGGCGCGTCGGCGACGCCCGCGACGCCCACGCCGGCGGCGAACGCCTCCCCCGTCGCCCGCCGCGTCGCCGCTGAGCAGGGCATCGACCTGGAGCTCGTGCGCGGTTCGGCCCGCGGCGGTCGGATCACGAAGGCTGACGTACTCGCGGCGGCGTCGAACGGAGCGACAGCCACACCCCAAAGGGCGGCCCCGAAGGGAGCCGCCCGATTAAGGGAGGAGCCGCGGCTCTCGCCCGCTACATGGACGAGAGTCGGTCGATTCCGACCGCCACGTCGTTCCGCACGCTCACGGTCTCGACGCTCGAGCAACGCCGCTCCCAGCTCAAGGAGGCCGGCCAGCGGGTGTCGTTCACGCATCTGATCGCGTACGCGATTGCGCGCGCCGCGACCGAGGAGATGCCGGTGATGGCTCACCACTTCGGCGAGGTCGACGGCAAGCCGCACCGGATCGACGACGGCGCGTGCAACCTCGGGCTCGCGGTCGACGTCGAGAAGAAGGACGGGACGCGGACGCTGATGGTGCCGGTGATCCGCGACGCCGGGCGGCTCGACTTCAAGCAGTTCCTCGACGCGTACAACGAGCTCGTCGAGAAGGCGCGTACGAACACGCTCACCGCGGATGACCTCTCCGGAGCAAACCTCAGCCTGACGAACCCCGGCGGGATCGGCACGATCGCGTCGGTGCCGAGGTTGATGGTCGGACAGGGGACGATCGTCGCGACGGGCGCGATCGGCTATCCGCCTGGGCTCGGGCGCGTCGGCAAGCAGATCGGTGCCGAGAAGGTCATGACGATGACCTCGACCTACGACCACCGGATCATCCAGGGGGCCGAGTCCGGCCGCTTTCTGCAGCGGATCGAGGCCTACCTGGATGGGGAGGCGAACTTCTACGAGGGCGTCTTCGGAGATCTCGGAATCTCCACGCTTCCCGCCCTCCGCGAGCTGCCCGCGGTCGCCCCAGCGCCCACGCCGGCGGAGTCGGCCGCTGCCGGGCGGGTGGGTACCGGTTCCTACGACGAGGACATGCTCCAGGCGGTTCAGGCGGCGGTGTCGCTCGTCAAGGCCCACCGCACGCACGGACACCTCGCCGCGCATCTGGATCCGCTTGGCCGCGAGCCCGAGGGCGACCCGGCGCTCGAGCCCGGACCGCTCGGCCTGACGCCCGAGGTGATGGCAAAGATCCCCGCGCGCGTGCTGCGCATGTACGTCGCGGGCGAGACCCTGGCCGACGCGCTGCCGCACCTGCACGAGACCTATTGCGGGCCGATCGCCTACGAGATCGAGCACATCTCCTCGCACCGGCAACGGCTGTGGCTGCGCGAGGCGATCGAATCGGGCTCGTTGCGCACACCGCCCAGCCCGGCGGAGCAGAAGGCGCTGTTGCGGCGGCTGACCGAGGTCGACGCGCTCGAGCGGTTCATGCACAAGGCCTACCTCGGCCAGAAGCAGTTCTCGATCGAGGGCCTGGACATGACCGTGCCGATGCTCGACGAGATCATCCAGCTTGCTGCGCGCCGCGGCGCGCGAGAGGTCGTGATCGGGACCGCCCACCGAGGCCGGCTGAACATCCTCGCGCACAACCTGGGGCGACCCTACGACACGATCTTCGCCGAGTTCGAGGGGACCTCGACGCTCGAACCGATCACCACGATTCCGCAGGGCGGCACCGGCGACGTCAAGTACCACCACGGCGCGCAGGGGTCCTACCAGATGCCCAGCGGCGAGTCGATCATCGTCCGCCTGGAGTCGAATCCGTCGCATCTGGAGTACGTCGGACCGGTCGCCGCGGGCGCCACGCGCGCCGCGCAGACCACGCGGCAGGGGCCGCACGCCCACCAGGACACCGACGCCGCGATCCCCGTGATCTTCCACGGCGATGCGGCGTTCCCGGGCCAGGGCGTCGTGGCCGAGACGTTCAACCTCCAGGCGCTCGACGGCTACACGGTCGGCGGCACGATCCACATCATCCAGAACAACCAGGTTGGGTTCACTACCGACCCTGACGACGCGCGCTCGACGACCTGGGCGTCCGATCCGGCCAAGGGCTACGACGTCCCGATCATCCACGTCAACGCCGACGAGGTCGAGGCGTGCGTCGCCGCGGTGCGGCTCGCATTCGCGTTCCGTCAGGAGTTCGGTCACGACGTGCTGATCGACCTGATCGGGTACCGCCGCTTCGGCCACAACGAGGCCGACGAGCCGGCGTACACGCAGCCCGAGATGTACCAGGTGATCAAGAAGCATCCCCCGGTGCGCGAGATCTTCGCCAAGCAGCTGATTCAGAAGGGTGTCGTGACCGAGGCCGAGTCGACGGAGATGACCGACGACGTGTGGACCATCCTCAGCGATGAGCACCAGAAGCTCAAGGCGCGGATCGCCGCGGCGCGCGAGGTCGAGCAGGCGACGGGCGAGTACCAGCTCGACCGCACGGCCTCGCCCGAGGTCAAGACGGCCGTCGCGGCGGATCGGCTGCGCGTGCTCAACGAGGAGCTGCTCTCGGTTCCCGAGAACTTCACCGTCCATCCCAAGCTCGTCAAGCAGTTCGAGCAGCGCCGCGAGGCGCTGGATTCAGCTCACCCCGACGCCGGGATCATGTGGGCGCATGCCGAGGCGCTGGCGTTCGCGTCGCTGTTGACGGAGGGCATCCCGATCCGGCTCACCGGCCAGGACACTGAGCGGGGCACGTTCTCCCAGCGGCATCTGGTCCTCCACGATCCGAAGACCGGCCAGGAGCACTGCGCGATGCAGCACCTCCCGGGTGCGCTCGCGCCGATGGAGCTGCACAACAGCCCGCTATCGGAGGTGGCGTGTCTGGGGTTCGAGTACGGCTACTCCCAGGAGGGTCCGGAGACGCTGGTGCTGTGGGAGGCCCAGTTCGGCGACTTCGTCAACGGCGCTCAGGTGATCATCGACCAGTTCATCATCTCCGGTCAGGCAAAGTGGGGCCAGACCTCCCGATTGACGATGCTGCTCCCCCACGGCTACGAGGGCTCGGGCCCGGAGCACTCCTCCGCGCGGCTCGAGCGGTTCCTGCAGCTGGCCGCGGAGGGCAACATCCGCGTCGCCACCCTGACCACGCCTGCCCAGTACTTCCATCTGCTGCGCCGCCAGGCACGGATCGCCAAGCAGCGGCCGCTGGTGATCATGACCCCGAAGTCGCTGCTGCGGCTGCCGCAGGCGACCTCACGGATCGACGAGCTCGCCGGCGGCCGGTTCCAGCCGGTGCTCTCCGAGCCGGGTGTCGATCCGGATTCGGTCACGCGCCTGCTCCTCTGCAGCGGCAAGATCTATTACGACCTGGCCGGGCACAAGGCCCGCACGGACGAGCCGCGGATCGCGATCGGCCGCGTCGAGCTGCTCTACCCGTTCCCCCAGGCCGAGATCATGGCGCTGATCGAGTCCTATCCGCGTTTGAGCGAGGTCATCTGGGTGCAGGAGGAGCCGCGCAACATGGGCGCCCGCGCCCACATGTCGGCGCGCCTGCGACAGATACTTCCAGACCCGATCGAGTTCGCCTACATCGGCCGTCCCGAGCGGGCCGCGTCCGGCGAGGGCTACCCGGTCGCCCACGCGCTCGAGCAGAATCGGATCGTCGCCGCCGCGCTCGACGTGAATCGGCCGGTCTCGCAGTTCCCCCGCAAGCCGCCTGGGGAGCGGTAGCGAGAGCGCGCGGGGTCGCGGCGCGACCCTCCGCCCACGCCGCGCCCGGTTTTGGCAACCTGTGCTGCATCCGGTTCCGTAGAGACGGCAGCTCCAGGGACACATCCCGTCGCCATCTGACGCCGAGCATCGGCGTCCACGACATGGCGATCGATCTCGGCACGGCCAACACGCTGGTCTATGTGGGCGGCCGGGGGATCGTCGTTTCCGAGCCTTCGGTGGTCGCCTCGGACGTCGATACCGGTCTCGTGCACGCGGTCGGGTCTGATGCCGAGCGGATGATCGGGCGAACGCCGGCGACGATTGCCGCCACGCGCCCGTTGCGGCACGGGGTGATCGCGGACTTCGAGGTCACCGAGGAGATGCTGCGCTACTTCATCCGCAAGGTGCTCGACCGCAAGATGGCGCACCCCCGGCTGATCGTGTGCGCGCCGTCGGGCGTGACCGAGGTCGAAAAGCGCGCGGTCGAGGAGGCGTCGCTGGCAGCCGGCGCCCGGCGCGTGCACCTGATCGAGGAGCCGATCGCCGCCGCGATCGGCGCCGGTCTGGCGATCGAGGAGCCGGTCGGCCGGATGGTCGTCGACGTGGGCGGTGGCACCAGCGAGATGGCGGTTATCTCGCTCGGCGGGATCGTGGTGTTCAGGTCGGTCCGCGTCGGCGGCTACGAGATGGACGAGGCGATCACGCATTACCTGCGCACCGCGCACCACCTCGCGATCGGGTCGCGGATGGCGGAGACGATCAAGATCTCGATCGGGTCGGCGATCCCGCTTGCGCCCGAGGAGACCTTCGAGGTGCGCGGCAGGCATCTGCTCACCGGGCTGCCGACCGCCGTTCAGCTGCACTCCGAGGAGGTCCGCGACGCAATCAAGATCCCCCTGCAGGAGATCCTCCAGGCGATCCGCGACACGCTTGAGGAGACTCCACCGGAGCTCGCCAGCGACATCGCTCGCGACGGGATCCTGATGGCCGGCGGCGGCACGCTGATCCGCGGATTCTCGGAGCTGGTCGCGGCGGAGACGGGGATGCCGGTGATCAGCGCCGAGTCACCGCTGACCTGCGTTGCGATCGGTTCCGGTCAGGCGCTAGACCACTTCGACCGGCTCAGTGCTGGCAGCCGGTACCGCCGCCTCGCCGTCACGCCCGACTGGCGCACCAACTGAGTCGTCCCGCTCGCCGCGCATTCGAGCGAGGAGGGTGGCGATCGCGCACGACGCGGGCAGGATCAGGAACGCATCGAATGGTTCGCGGAACCGCGGCGTCTCCATGTTCACGAGCACGGCCGACAACGCCAGCAGCACCGGGACGGCCCACACCCACAGCGGGGCTCGCCGCACGAGCTTGGTGAACGCTCCGCCGAGTGCGAGCGCGCACAGGATCCAGAAGCCAATCACGCCGACCTGGGCGGTCGACAGCTGGATGCCCTGCGCGGCCGCGGACGCGCGCCACGCGAACGAGCCCTCGAGCTCGAACATGCGCAGCGTGTTGTGGAACGCCACCACGAGCGGCGCGAACGGGTGGTTGCCGATGTAGGTGAAAGCCTGGCTCTGCAGCTTGCCGTCAAGCTGGGGCTCGGTGTAGCGCCAGCCCTCGAGCCCGAGCAGACGGTCCTGCGGCAGCTTCGCGTAGAGCCGCCACTTGTACGGAACCTGATGGTTGTTGGCCGACAGCTGGTTGTAGGTGCCGACGAGCGTGATCCCGGTTTCATCGGAGATCGGGACGAAGCTGCGCAGTTCGATCGCGTTGCGGATCGTCCACGGCGCGATCGTCAGCGCGGCGAGCGCGATCAGCAGGGCGGGCGCGGCCAGCGCCTTGACCGACCACCTCGGGCGGACCGTCCACAACGCCAGCCCCAACGGGATCAGGATGATCAGGCCATTGACGTGGCTGAGGGCGGCGAGGCCGCAGAGCACGCCGGCGCCCGCGACCCACCAATAGCGATGGTTTACCGAGCGCCGCGCGCGCAGCACGCTCCACACCGCCGCCACCACCAGCGGCGTCAGCAGGTTCTCGGCGACCAGCGCGCCCGACAGCTCGATGAAGACTGGATAGATAGCGGCCAGCGCGAGCGCGGCGATCCCCGCGGTCTCTCCGAACAGCTCGAACGCCAGCAGCCCGATCAGCGCGACCGTGACCGTCCCCAGGATCGCCTGCGAGATCCGCGCCGGCTGGACGACCGCCGGCCGCTTGCTCTTACCGGAGATCGTGTCGACCGCCGCGAGGAAGTAGGGGAAGGCCGGCGGGAAGTAGGCACTCGGCCCACGGGTCCCGCCGGCGCCGTGATCGGTGCTCGAGTAGTCGCCCGTCTTGACGATCTGGCCGGCGAGCTTCAGGTAGGACCCGGCGTCATTCACGGGCTGGTATGAGGTCCGCTGCACCTCGGCAATCCTCAAGCCGAGCGCGAGGACCAGCAGCAACCCGACGACCACAGCTTTGCGCTTGCTTGGCACGGCCCGCGAGGTTAGCGATGCGGCGCGTCAGTGAATGCCAACGATCCCGGCGCAGACCCAGTTCGATGCGCCGGCGCCGCCGTTCCAGATCCTCGTGGCGACCGCATCCTGCTCTGACTTGGGCGCCAGGTATGCGGCTGGTCCGGTACCGCCGAACGCAGCCCAGGTGCTCGGAATGATCTGGTAGTAGCCCGAGGCGCCGGCGCTGTTGGGCGGCAGGTTCTGGCCGCCGGATTCGCACAGCACGATCGCGTAGGGGATCGCCCAGCCACCGCTCGGCCCGAGCGCGGGCCCCACGCCGGGGCCCGACCCGCTGCTGCCGGCGGAGCTCGAGCTGCCGGCGCTGTTGGCGGCGGCCTGTGCGGCGGCCTGCTGCGCCTGCACCTTCGCGATCTCCGACTGCAGCTGCGCACCGCGGGCGCGGCTCGCGTCGAGCGCGGCCTGCTGCGCGGCCCGCGCCTGCTGAAGCGCGGCCTGCTTGCCGCCCAGCAGCGACTCCATCCCGGCAAGCGCCCGAGCACGGATCGCCGTTTCCTCGGTGATCGTGCGGTCGGTTGCTTCGAGCTTGGCGAGGCGCTGCGCGGCGTCGTTGGCGCGAGCCTTGGCCGTCCGGGTGATCGTGATGATCGACTGCTGCTGCTGCTCGGCGTCGTGTAGATAGTTCAGCCGATCGAGCAGATCCGCAAAGCCGCGCGCCTCGAGCACGACCGCGATGATGTCGGGCCGGTCGCCCTCGTAGCTCGAGACCAGCTGGCGCGCGAGCAACATCTGGGCGTGGGCGAGCCTCGCTCGCAGGAGAGCCAGGAGCGCCTTCTCTTTGATCAGCGCCGCGTGGGTCTCGGCGAGTTGCGTCTGGTCGCGCTCGAGGTCGGTGCGGACCTCCGCCTCGCGACTTTGGACGAGCGCGATCTGCGAGTCCAGCGAGGAGATCAGGTGAGAGAGGCTGCCGATGCTCGCCGACAGGCTCTGCTGATGGCTCTGCTCCTGACCGAGCTGCGAGTTCAGCTGGCCGAGGCTCGGGTCGGCGCTCGAGTTGACCGGCACGGCGGCGAGCGCGATGACCCCGAGTACGCAGGCCAACGCAGCGACCAGCGAACAGAGGTGATTGGGGCGGCGGCAGAAGCTCATCTTGGTTGCCTACGGGGTTAGCTGTCGGGCTCGCGCTGACGCGCTACACGGCCACCAGACCGCGATTCGCCCCGGGAGACTTGTGGACATAAGAATGGGTCCCCCGTTCCCCTGATTTGCAGGGAATTCGGCGCGCGTCACCTTACCAGGATGGTGGCCGGCACGAGCGTCATATGCTGCCGTCCTTGCCGCCGGATCGTGCTAGGCAAATCCTCGACAGAGTTATGGCAACCCCAGCCGGTTTCGTCCGTAGCTACGGCGATGTCTCGCCCGGCGCGCCGCGGGTTGCCGGCGCCGTGCTGCATGATTGCGACGACCCATCCGTGCCTTGGCATCGGATCGTCCGTGCCGACGGCTCGCTGGCGAAGGGCGCGCGTCAGCGCAGGCTGCTCGAGGCCGAAGGCGTGCCGTTCCGGGGTAGCCGTGTCGATATGCGAGTCGCACGGTTGCCTGACTGATGTGGGTCCAGCGCGATATCCGGCTGCAGCCTCGGCCCCGTGGCTTTCATCTGGTGACCGGGGAGGTGGTTGAGGCGCTGCCCGAGCTGCGGTCGCTCCAGGTCGGGCTGCTCCACCTGCTGATCCGCCACACCTCCGCGTCACTGGCCTTGAACGAAAACGCCTCGCCCGACGTCCGCCGCGACTTCGAGACCTGGTTCAACCAGGCGGTCCCGGAGCGGGCCGCCTACTGGACGCACGTACTCGAAGGTCCCGATGACATGCCGGCGCACGTCAAGGCCGCGCTGCTCGGTCCGTCGCTGATGCTTCCGATCGCGGGCGGGCGCCTCGCGCTCGGGACGTGGCAGGGCATCTACCTATGCGAGCACCGCGATCGAGGTGGGGCGCGGTCGGTGGTGGCGACGGCCTGGGGTGAGCGCGCCGGCTAGCGTGTGCAGTTCCTTTCGCATAGCGAAAGTTTCTGCACGCGCTCAACGACGTTTGCGCTTCATCCGCCGGCGAGTAATCAAGCCCGCCAGCCCAACCGCCGCCAGCCCGGCCACGATCAACCCCGGGCGCGAGCGCAGGCGGGCATATTGCGAGCTGACCTCCGGCCACACCTCCTCCTCGATCAATCGTGCGGCCGCCTCGGGCGTGGCCTCCAGTGCCTCGACCGGGATCGGCTCGCCGAACGCGATCTGCACGCGCTTGGGCTTGGGCAGCGGTCCGAGGAACAGGCCTTGAGTGCCGGTGATCGCCGCTGGAATCAGCGGCGCGGCGGTCTCCATCGCCAGCCGCGCGGCGCCGCGTCTCGGGACGCCGAGCACGTCGGGGTCACGGACGCGAGTGCCCTCCGGGAACAGCGCCAGCAGATGTCCCTGGCGCAAGATCACCCGTGCCGTTTCGAGCGCGTCGGCGTCGGCGAGCCCTCGCCTCACGGGGAACGCGCCGAGCCTGACGAACGGACGGCCCAGCGGACCTTCGAACAGCTCGACCTTGCCCATGAAGTGCACGTGGCGGCCGGTCGCCGCGGCGATGAAGAACGTGTCCCAGAAGCTCTTGTGGTTCGGCGCGACGATCGCCGGCCCGGTCTTCGGGACGTGCTCGGCGCCCTCGACTCGCAAGCGGAAGTACACGCGCATGAACGGCACCGCGACCGCGCGCACGACGCCATAGAGCGGTTTCGAGACCCCCTTCTCTCGCGCCAGCCGGTGGGCCGCCTCGTTGTCCACGGCGGGTTGTCCTTCAGCGGCCCTTCCAGACCGGCGCGCGCTTCTCGGCGAACGCGATCGAACCCTCGCGCGCGTCCTCCGACGCCATCACGGGTCCGGCGATCTCGCCCTGCCGCGCGAAGAACTCGGAGTCCGGCCAGTCCACGCCTTCAACCAGGATGCGCTTCGTCGCCGCGAGCGCCAGCGGCCCGTTGACCGCGATCTCCGCGGCGAGGCCGAGCGCGGCGTCGAGCGCCTTGCCCGGATCGGCGAGGCGGTTGACGAGTCCGAGTTCGAGCCCGCGTTCTGCCTCGATCGGGTCGCCGGTCAGCGCCAGCTCCATCGCCACATTCCGCGGCAGCGCGCGGGGCAGGCGCAGCAGCGCCCCGCCGGCGGCGACCAGCGAGCGCTTGACCTCGGGGATTCCCAGACGCGCGCCGCGCGCGGCGACGATCAGATCGCACGACAGCGCGACCTCGAGGCCGCCCGCGACCGCGAACCCCTCGACCGCGGCGATCAGTGGCTTGACGGACGCCCGCTGCGTGATCCCGGCGAAGCCGCGATCGCCGGCGTACGGCGACTCGCCGGCGACGAACGCCTTCAGGTCCATGCCCGCACAGAAGCCTTTGCCGGCGCCGGTCAGGACGCCGAGTGAGACCTCGACATCCGCATCGAGTTCGTCCAGGGCGGCCGCGATCCCATTGGCGACCGCGCTGTTGACCGCGTTGCGCTGATCCGGGCGGTTGATTGTGATCACGAGAATGCGCTCGCGGCGCTCGGTGAGGACTGCTTGCTCGTCGTTCATGCCGCAAACAATTTCAGTTCGGGCGCGCGCTCGCCGCGCAGCACCGCCAGGTCGACCTCGGCGCAGTCGATCCCGCGCGACTGGGCGAGCACCCGAGCCTGCGGCTTGATCACCTGCGCCGCGAGCACGCCGCGGCAGCTCTCGAACGCCGGATCGACGCGCAGCCGCTCCAGGTACCGGGTCAACTGCTCGACCGCGTCGATCCCGGCCACGCGCTTGATCTCGACGGCGACCCATTGCTCGTCTGCGTCGCGGCACATCAGATCGACCGGTCCGATGTCGGTGGGCCACTCGCGGCGGACCAGCCTCAGCCCCTCGCCACACCAGTGGGGCTGTTCGGCAAGCAGCTCCTGCAGATGCGCCTCGATCCCGTCCTTGGCGAGCAGCTGATCCTCGTCGGGCGAGCCCATCTCATGCGTGACGTCTGACAGCACCTGGCTGATCGCGATCTCGAGCCGGTCCTCGCTCGCGCCGGCCCGCTTGCGCACGACCAGCAGCCCCTCGGACTCCTCGATCACCGTCGGCGGCGTCATCCAGTTCAGCGGCTTGACGCTGGGGCCGCCGCCGTCCGCCCACACCATGAACGTGCCATCGGCCTTGACCATCAGCAGCCGGACTGCTTCGGGGAGCATGGTCGAGAGCCGACCGGTGTAGGTGACCGAGCAGCGTGCGACGAGCAGGCGCATCGCGACAGCGTATGGACGCGACCGGACCGACGGTCGAACTGCTTGACAGCTCGCATAGGGTTTCGACCTGAAGAGCGCGGAGAGGCAGGGGAATGAAGCGTTGGTTCTGTGGGCTCATGACGATCGCGGCACTGCTCGCGCCGGCCGCGAGCGCGCGCGCCGCCAATCCGGCGCAGATCCGTCACGAGCTCGCGTCAGTCGTGAGCAAGATCAGCTCCTTCGGCCTACCGGGTGGCGTGATCGGCGTCACAGGCGGCCCGGTCGGGCGCTACCGGACGGCATTCGGCGTGGCCGCGCCCGGTGTGCCGATGACCCTTGGCGACCACTTCCGGATCGGCAGCATCACGAAGACCTTCACCGCCACGGTGATCCTGAAGCTGGTCGAGCAGCGGCGCATCAACCTGAACTGGACGATCAGCCGCTGGGAGCCGAAGATCCCAAACGCGACGCGGATCACGATCCGGATGCTGCTCGACATGACGAGCGGGATCTGGGACGAGGGTGGATCCGGGCCGCTGGGGCAACCCTCCGCACTGAGCAAATGGGTCGGGGACAACTGCCACATCACGCAGCCGAGCCCCAACTGTGGTCAGTACTGGAAGCCCCAGCAGCTCATCAATTTCGCGATCCAGGACAGCAAGAGCTACGGACCCGCGTACCCCCCAGGTGTCTTCTACTACTCCGACACCAACTACATGCTGCTGGGCATCATCGCTCACAAGGTGACAGGCGTTCCACTCGGCAAGCTGATGAAGCGCTACATCTTCGATCCTCTGCACCTCAGGCACACGAGCTTCCCGACGCACAGCCTGGCGATGCCGCAGCCGGCCGCAGTTGGCTACACCGCGGCGCCCCCGGCCGCTCCCACCGGCTACAAGGTCGGTCCTCAGCCGAGCCCGTCGCTGGCGTTCGGCGCCGGCAACATCGTCTCCACGCTCGGCGATCTGACGATCTGGGCCCGCGCGCTCGGGACCGGAGCCCTGCTGCGCCCGGGTATTCAGCGGTTGCGCCTCAAGGTTCGGGGGACCGGTCTGGCGTGGTTGCCGCTGGCAGGCACCGGACTGACGACGGGGCTGTCTGCCGGCTATGGGCTGGGCGTGATCAACGCTGGCGGCATGCTCGGTCACAACGGCGTTTTCGCTCCGCCCGGCTATTCGTCGGAGCTCTGGTACGTCCCGGAGGCGCTCGGGACCGTGGTCGTGCTGTTCAACAGCCTCACCCAGTGCAACGGCGGCCTGGAGTCGGACACGACCGCTGCCACGCTCGCCGAGTTCGCGTTCCCGCGGGCGTTGAAGAAGTTCTCGCTCCCGGGATTCCAAGGCGTCGGATGCCCGACGCTTTCCGGCACGTAGGGATTTCAGGCCGGCGCCGGCGCGGACGCGGCGCGCTGGCTCCTGCGCAGCCGCAGCAGGTGTCGCAGCCGCACCCCGGACCAAACGGCAAGGGCCACGAACAGCACTGCCATCACCCCGAACACGATCCAGCTCCCGGCTGTGGTATTGGCGTCGCCGGGGATCTCCGCGTAGCTTGGCTGCTGTGGATCGATCAGGAGTTGGAGCTGGTCACCGTCGTTCAGAGCCGAGTAGTCGGGGTAGTGGACAGTGGTCGTCGTCGTCCCGTGAAACGGCTCTGCGAGCTGCACCGCGATGTCGGCCGTATACGAGCAGCTGTAGCGGCCACACGACTCCATGTTGTCGACGTTCGTGACGGTGCCGGACACGAGCACGCCGTGGTGCTGGACGTAGTTGGAGCGGTTGGCATTTGCCATCTCGACGAAGAAGCCAACCGTGAACCCGACGCCCAGGCCGCCGAACAGCACGATCACGAAGATCAGCGCGCCCGGCGAGTCACGGCGCTTTCGCCGGCCGGTCCTGCGCACCGCCGGGCTGCGCGGCCGTGCCGGTGCCGGACTCGGCGTTGCAACCGGAGGTGCCGCGCCGGCCGCCGCCGCCGGTGCGGCGCTTACCCGAACTGGAGTGCCGGCGTCCAGCGAGAGCGCCACCGGCTGCCTCCGAGCGCGCCGAATCCGATGCTCCGCATGCACCGCCCACTCGGCGCATAGCACGAGCAGCGCCGCCGCGACGGCCGCCGAGACGAGGTAGCCGGAGCGACTCGAGCCGGGGTGGCGCGTGAGCGCCTGGCTCACGAACCCGATCAGCAGCAGCGTGAGGACGATCGCGAGCGCGATCGCGACGATCAGCTCGATCCACGCACGCCTATCGTGGCGCGGCGGCTCCTCGAGTCCCGTGCCGGTCGAGGCCTGCGTCTCCCAGGGCAGGCCTGGGAGTCCGGTGGGCGACGTATCGCCGGAACCGGGAAGGCCTGATGTGTCGGAAGGCCCCTTCTCCATCGCCCGCTGCGCGGACTCTATCGCGCCTGCGCCTAACATCACCGCTGATGCGCAACCAGCTGCGGCCCCTCTTCGACCGGGTGGTGATCAAGGAGCTCGACCCCGACCGGGTCCGGCGGTCCGGCCTGCTCGTCCCGCCGGGGACGGACGAGGCACCTCCTCAGCACGGAATCGTGCTGGCCGTCGGCCCTGGCCTGGATTGGTGGGATCACGTCGGCGTGCAGATGCCGGTCAAGCCGGGCGACCACGTCGTGTTCCCCGCGCCGGCCGGCGTGTGGATCGAGGTCGACGAGGAGCGACTGCTCGTATGTCGCGTGGGGGAGCTGCTCGGAGTGCTCGAGCGGATCGAGGACTGCCCGGCATGCGGCGGCCGCGAGCTCGCCCCAGAGGAGGCGTGCCCGGTGTGCGGCCGTGAAGGCTCGATGACGTCCTGAGCCGTCTTACTGCGAGCCCTGCTGTGACGCCGCCGCCGTCGCGACGTCCCGCGGGTAGGTGTGACGGGCTCGCAACAGGATGACGCCTGCCGCGACCAGCGTCCCGAGCAGCAGCAGGAAGCTGATCTCGAGGCCCCGCGCCGCCCCCGGGGAGATCACCCCGGGGTGGGTGCCGATCGGGGCCTGCTCGGGCGCGATGCCGGCGATCAGGTCCGCGAGTCCTCCGAATATGAGTGGCGCAAGCGCCTGCGCCAGCGAGCGCAGCACAGTCCGGGTGCTCTCCGCCCGGCCCCAAAGCCCGGCCGGCATGATGTCGAGCCGCGCCGCATCGAGCGGCGGGTTGGCCGCCGACAGGAACGCCGCGCCCGCGACGTCGAACCACACCGCAGGGGTCAGGTGCTTGGCGACCAGCCCTGGGATCAGCAACGCCGCCGCGCCCAGATAGCAGACCGCCGGCCACCAGACCCGTACCGAAAGGTTGCCGCTCTTCAGCATGAGGTCGGTGACGCGACCGCTGACGAGCGTCCCGACCATCGCGCCCGCCACCAGCAGGCCGAGCACGAGCTCAGCTGTCGCCTGACCTGCGTGATAGTGGCCGCGCACGAACAGCAGCGCGAACGTCGAGAGCCCCGAGAAGAAGAAGTACCCCAGCGACGAGCTGATGATCATCAGCACGTTGGTCGGGATCGAGAGGATGTAGCGCACCGCGCGAACGATCCCCATCTGACGTGGGTCCTCATTGAGCACCAGCTTCGGATCGGGGCTGACGCCGAGCTTGCGCGCAGCCTCCACGGCCAGCTCGTCGGTCTCCTCCGTCGGCTCTTCCTCGTCTGCGACGGCCTCCGCCGGCCGCGACGCGGACTCCGCAACCGCCTGCTTCAAGTCAACGACCCCGGGCTGCAGTCTGCTCTGCCCGCCGCGCAGCGGCTCGGGCACGGTCCGGTACAGCTCGCGCGCGAGGAAGAAGCCCGGAATCGCGAGCAGGAAGAACGCTGCTCGCCAGTCGATCAGGCTCGCGATGCTGCCGCTGATGATGAAGCCGAACGCCGTGCCCGCGATCTCCCCGCCGAGGATGTAGGCGTACACGCGGCCGCGCTCGCGGGCGGGGAAGTAGTCGCCGGTCAATGAAGCGATCGCCGGACCTGCGGTGGCGGTCACCGCGCCCAGCGCCAGTCTCGTCAGCAGCAGGCTCGAGTAATTCGAAGCGAACGCGCTGAACAGCGACGCGATGCTCCACAGCAAGATGCTGATCGAGAGCATCGGGATCCGCTTGATCCGGTCGACCAGCAGGCCGACCGGGATCGTGAACACGGCCCCGACCAGCAGGGCAACCGAGCTAAGCAGACCGATCTTCGTATTGCCGATGTGCAGCGAGTGCTCGAGCTGGACGGCCACTGCGCCGACCGTCGCCGTGTCGGCCCCGTTCAGGGCCAGCACGGCCCCGAACAGCACGATCACGCGCGCACGGGCGGGACCTCCGACGCGCTTGACGACCTCTCCGCGCACCAGTCGCCACGTCCACGCGCTCCCACGCGCGAGCGCAGACCCGGTCCCCTTGGCGACGTCCGCAGCCGGCATCGCCCGAAGGTTAAGCTGCGCTGCGCTCTGAAAG
The DNA here is from genome assembly GCA_963824755.1 of uncultured Solirubrobacterales bacterium. Lineage (GTDB taxonomy): Bacteria > Actinomycetota > Thermoleophilia > Solirubrobacterales > Solirubrobacteraceae > Palsa-465. Next base: position 132,970 of record CAWGQT010000004.1, read on the forward strand.
CTCGCGCGGCACTGTTTGCGCAACGCGCTCGAGCAGGTCCTCGACCTCCTCGTTCTCACCGAGCGCGAGCGCTCGGCGGCAGGCCTCGATGCACTCGCTCACGCGGTCGGTCCGCGCCAGCGCGTGCGCGTAGCCCGACCATGCCGCCTGCGAGTCCGGCTCGAGCCTCGTCGCCGCCTCGGCCGTCGAGACCTCGGCACCGACGTCGCCCGCGAGGTGATATGCGAGCGCGAGGTCGAGCAGGCCCTCGACCGTCGGGCCGATCAGGCGCGCCTGCTCGAACGCCGCGATCGCGCCGGAGCGGTCCATCAGCCGCAGGCGCAGCCGGCCCAGGCGCTCCCACGCCGAAGCGTCGGCGGGCGCGCGATCGGCGGCGCGTGCCGCCGCCTCCGCGGCGAGGTCGATCGCGCCCATGTCCTCGTAGATGCGCGACGCGAACCGCTCGGGCGTGGGCCGCCCGGTCTCGACGCGCGCCCAGTCGCGCACCGTGCGCGCGGCCGCCGGCAGGTTGCCGGCCTGCCAGAACGAGGCGGTCAGCAGCCGAAGAACGACCGGATTGGACGGGTCGGCGTCGCGCGCGTAGATCAGGCGCTGCGCGGCGAGCGGCGCGTCGCCCTCGGCGAGCGCATGCTGGGCGGCGGTCATGAAGCGCTGGACGCGATCGGCGGCCTGGTCGGGCTTCGAGAAGTCGACGAACTGGAGCGATCCAGCGGGGACGGTGCGCACGCCCATCGCGAACGACATCCGCGCCCACTGCTGGACGTCGTCGCCGTCGCCGGAGAAGTAGATGCCGCTGACCGTGCCCACGCCCCACTCGGGATAGGACAGGCAGCGCGCGTAGCGGTGCACGACCGAGTGGTCGGGAACTCGCGATCCGAATGGGTCGTGTCGCGCGCGCTCCTCGGCGCTTTGGCGCTCGCGCTGCTCGGCCTCATACGCGCGTCGCCCAGCCTCCTCACGCGCGCGGCGAGTCGCGGCCGCTGAGGCCTTCACCGCGTTGCGGGTGACGCGTCCGCCCCGGGACGTCTCGGCGAGCTGCTGGAGGCTGTCGGCGGCCTCGTTGATCGCCTGCAGGTGCCGCTGGTGCTCGTGCTGGCGACCCGCCGGCGCGATGTCGGGGTGCCAGCGCTTCGCCATCCGCCGGCGCGCGAGCTGGACCGAGCGCTGGTCGAAGGGAGCCTCCAGCTCCAGCAGGAGCATCGCTTGTTCGACGTCGAGGATCCGCGCCATGTTGACCCTACGTTAGCGGCGCGGCCAAGAGGAATGAAGCTGCAACAACTTTGTAACAATTGCTTCAATCTCGGCCGCGGGCGCTTATCGTGAGGCGCATGCGCACTAAGCCCTCACGCGCCGGGGCGATTGCCACCGGCGTCGCTGTCCTGGCGATCATCACCGCCGGCGTCGGCGCCGCGCTCCTCGCGCTGCTGCTGAGGTTTGTCGAGCAGAACAGCGGCTGCGGCGCGGCCCCCAGCGGCCCGGCCGGATCGATCGTGCTCGGACCGGCCGGGGCGGGGCAGACCGTCGGCGCCACCGAGTACGGCGGACCTGGCGATCCGAGCAGCGGCACGACCGGGGCGTCGGGGGCGAACCTGCTCGAGCACCCGGACAGCTACGCCGAGCTCGGCGGCCTCACGTTCCAGACCGCGACCGCGATGGGCGGGCTGCCGTACATGACCCCGCTGCGGATCACGTGGGCGAGCCATTCCGCGATCGCCTACAAGCGCGACTTCGGCTTCGGCGGCGGTCCGATCGACGGCCTGCCGCGGGTGATCGACCTCTGGTGGGAGTTCGCAACGCGGCTCGGGATCCCCTACGAGAACGGAATGTGGTCGGGGCCGGTCAAGATCGAGCGCCCACCGGACAGCGGCGCAGGCAACCTCCTCGGCCAGACGCCCGGGCAGTACTCGACGCTCACGCCGCCGATCACGGCCGGCGCCGACCCGGCGGTGTGCGCGCCCGGGGCCGCGACCGGGGTGCCGCTGACCCCCGGCGAGCGCGCTCGCCTGCTCCCGAACGGGCTCGCCGCCGCTCCCGCCGACGCGCCGCAGGCCGTGAAGGGAATGATCGCTGCCGGCAATCAGATCGTCGGCAAGCCGTACGCGGTTGGCGGCGGTCACGGCATCCCGCTGTCGGAGATCGCCGCGACCTACGACTGCTCGGGCAGCGTCGAGCACCTGCTCTACGGCGGCGGCCTCGTGCCGGTGACGTTCGACGAGGCCTCGGGCGGCATGGAGTCCTTCGGCCTGCCGGGTCCCGGCCGCTGGGTCACGCTGTACGCGAACGCCGACCACGTGTTCATGTATGTGGCAGGCGTGCGCTGGGACACACACAACGCCGCCGGCCCAGGCGACGGCAGCACGGGAATCGGCTGGCATCCGCTGGTCCGCAGCGCGGACGGCTTCATCGCGCGACACCCGGCGGGCCTGTGAGACGCGCGGCGATCCTCGCCTGCCTCGCGCTCGCCGGCTGCGGCGCCACGGTCCAGAGTGCCACGACCCCACGCCCCGTCGCCCCGCCCCCCAGCGCGAGCGACGCGGTCCGAGCATTCGCGACCGTCTATATCAACTGGAACGCGCAGAACGTCACCGCGCGGATGCGACTGCTGGCGTCGGTCAGCGTCGGGCAGGCGCGCTCGGCGATGGAGCTCGCGGCCGCCGGCACCCAGAACGACTACGAGCTGAGGCGCGGCGGGATCGCCAACAGCGGCACGGTCGAGGCGGTCGCGCCGCTGGCGCGCGACCAGTACGTCGTCGTCACCAAGGAACAGACGACCGCAGCCAACACGAGCGCCTACCAGGGGCTACACCCAGCGTGGCACGTCGCGGTCGCCACCGTCGCCGAGCAGTCAGGGCAATGGGTGCTGAGCGGCTGGCAGCCGGAGAGTTGATAAGGGGCTGCCGCTCCGCGGCAGCGTCCATGGGGCCGGGCGGGGCCGCCTGGCCCCACGGACGCCGAGCGAAGCGAGGCCCCTATCCGACCGGCTGGCCGTTCGCGATCAGGGTCACCTCGACGTTGCCGCGCGTCGCGTTGGAGTACGGGCACACCTGGTGCGCGCCGGCCACGATCTGCTTGGCCTGCTCGGCGTCGTCGACCCCGGGCAGCGTGACGTCGAGCTGCACGGCCACGTTGAACCCGCGCTCCTCGGTCGTGATCAGGCTGACGCTCGAGTCGATCGAGACCTCGCCGAGGTCGAGCTTCGCGCGCCGGCCCACGACGCCGAGCGCACCCTCGAAGCACGCCGCGTAGCCGACCGCGAACAGCTCCTCGGGATTTGTCCCGCCGCCTGGACCGCCCATCTCGGACGGCGTGCGGAGCTCCACGTCGAGCGCGTTGTCGCTCGTCACGCCGTGGCCCGCTTCGCGACCGCCCGTCACCGTTGCCTTCGCTGTGTAAAGAGATTTCGCCATGACCGACAGCCTAGTGAGCCGCCACGTTCAGGGCCACGGCGGCGGCGAAGCACAGAACCGCGAGCGCGCGAATCAGCGTGCCGGCGCGGTCGCTGGGACGTCCGGTGACCATCCCCACGATCGCCACCGTCATGCACACCACGGCGATCAGCGCGAGTACGGCGGCAAGCGCGCGCACACCACGAGAGTACTCAGCATGTGCCCAGCGCCGAGCTGGTGAGCATCACGCGTCCAAGCGCCGCCCATGCGTCGCCGTAGTAGGTCGGGTGCGCGGCGTCGGCCTGCCCGAGCAGGCTGGGCGTGGCGCTGCCGTCGCCCGCCGCATTCGCCGCGGCCGCGGCCGCGACGAAGCTCGCCGCGTGTGTCCACGCGACCTGCGGCGTCCCGTTCAGGGCGTACTGACCACGACCGGGCGCCCGCCGGTAGAGCGGCCACAGCGCTGCGGCGAGCCGGCGATCGGCGGCCACGCAGCTCTCCGCGGAGCGGATCGCCACGCGGACCGCATCGAACCACGAGGTTCGGTTGATCGTGATCGCGCTCACCGGCGTCGGGTTGGTGCTGCGCTTCCTCCAGGTCCGCGGGATCTGGGTCGACGAGGCGATCAGCGTCCATCAGGCCCACATGTCGCTGCCCGGGATGCTCGCGAACCTGCGCGAGACCGACAATCACCCGCCGCTGTTCTTCCTGGCGTTGTGGGCCACCCTCGAGGGCACCGGCGTCAAGCACATCGGACCCAGGCTTGTCCGTGGTGCGCCGACTCAGCAGATCGGCAGCAACGCGGCATTCACCGCGCCCGCCCGGACAAGCGGATCCGCCCGGCCCGTACCCAACCTCGGTCTCGTGTTGAGCCCCACCACCGCCGGCGAGGCCCACCGCGACGAGCGCGAGCACTCCGAACAGCGGTGCGCCGAGGACACCGGATGTCTTGGCCGCTGAGCTCGCGGGAGAGCCCGTGTTCGGCTCGTGAGCAGTGAACTGCATGGGCGGTGGTGCGCCCTGATTCTGTGTCTGAGCGTGGGGCGCTGCCGCGCCCGGATTCTGTGTCTGGGCCTGTTGTGGCCGGGTCTCCGCAGCCCCGTAAGGTGACTGGTCCGGCCGGCCCTGTGGGAGGGTCGGTTGGTCCGTCATCGCGGCTTGGGGTAACCACACCCTCCCGGCCTCAAACCGGGTTTACGCGATCGTTATCGAATGTGTGCGCGAGGCCACACTGCGCGAGCGTCCTATCCTCCGTCGGGTCATGTCCGCCCAGTACATCTTCACCACCTACAAGCTCTCGCGACGCTACCCGCCGGACAAGGAGGTGCTCAGCGACATCTCGCTTTCGTTCTTTCCGGGCGCCAAGATCGGCGTGCTGGGCTACAACGGCGCGGGCAAGTCGACGCTGTTGCGGATCATGGCCGGACAGGACACCGAGTTCGATGGCCACGCGCAGCTGGCGCCCGGTGCCACGGTCGGCCTGCTCGAGCAGGAGCCGGCGCTCGATCCCGCCAAGGACGTGCGCGGCAATGTCGAGGACGGCGTCGCCGAGACGCGCGTGCTGCTCGACCGCTTCAACGAGCTCTCGATGAACTACTCCGACGAGACTGCCGACGAGTTCTCGCGCGTCCAGGAGCAGATCGATGCGGTCGACGGCTGGAACCTGGACACGACGCTCGAGATCGCGATGGACGCGCTGCGCTGCCCACCGGCCGACGCCGACGTGTCGAAGCTGTCCGGCGGGGAGCGCCGCCGGGTCGCGCTGTGCCGCCTGCTGCTGCGCCAGCCCGACCTGCTGCTGCTCGACGAGCCGACGAACCACCTCGACGCGGAGTCGGTCGCGTGGCTCGAGCGTCATCTGCACGACTACAAGGGAACGGTCGTCGCGATTACGCACGATCGCTACTTCCTGGACAACGTCGCCGGCTGGATCCTCGAGCTCGACCGCGGGCGCGGCATCCCGTACGAGGGCAACTACTCCGGCTGGCTCGAGCAGAAGCGGGCGCGGCTCGAGACCGAGGCGCGCCAGGAAACCGCTCGCCGGCGCACGATCGACCAGGAGCTCGAGTGGGTTCGCATGAATGCCAGCGCTCGACGCAACAAGCCGAAGGCGCGATTGAACGCTTACGAGGCGCTGCTCGCCCAGGATCGCAACGTCAAGCTCGACCAGGTGCAGATCCACATCCCGGCTGGTCCGCGGCTCGGCGACGTGGTCGTCGAAGCCGACGGCTTGCGCAAGGCCTATGGCGATCGCGTGCTGATCGACGAGCTGTCGTTCAAGCTGCCGCGCGGCGGGATCGTCGGTGTGATCGGGCCCAACGGCGCCGGCAAGACGACGCTGCTGCGGATGATCACCGACCAGGAGCAGCCCGACTCCGGGACGCTGCGGGTCGGTGACACCGTCGAGCTGGCATACGTCGATCAGTCGCGCGACGCGCTCGATCCCGAGAAGACCGTGTGGGAGGAGGTGTCCGGCGGCGTCGATCAGATCCCGCTCGGCGACCGGACCGTCAACAGCCGCGCGTATGTCGCCGGCTTCAACTTCAAGGGCACCGACCAGCAGACGAAGGTCGCAAAGCTCTCCGGCGGTGAACGCAACCGGCTGCACCTGGCCAAGCTGCTGCGTACCGGCGGCAACCTGCTGCTGCTCGACGAGCCCACCAACGATCTCGATGTGGACACGCTGCGGGCGCTCGAGGAGGCGCTGCTGTCGTTCGCCGGATGCGCGGTCGTCGTCTCGCACGATCGCTGGTTCCTGGATCGCATCGCCACGCACGTGCTCGCGTTCGAGGGCGACTCGCAGGTTCGCTGGTTCGAGGGCAACTTCGAGGCTTACGAGACACTCCGCCATGAGCAGCTCGGCGCGGAGGCGGATCGGCCGCACCGCATCACTTACAAGAAGCTGGTCCGGCGTTGAGCCGGTTCGTAGATCTCTCGGTTCCGATCAAGGCCAGCCCGCGCGAGCTGCCCGACCTGCTGCGCACCGATATCGAGTACTCCGACCACGCTGCCGGCGCCGCGACGATCAAGACGATGTTCGGGCTCGGCCCCGACCTGCTGCGCGACGGGGAGGGTTGGGCGGTCGAGACCTTCACGGCGTTCGGAACGCACAACTCGACGCACGTCGACGCGCCCTATCACTACAACTCGACGATCGACGGCCGCCCTGCCGAGACGATCGACGAGCTGCCGCTCGACTGGTTCTTCCGGCCGGGCGTCGTGCTCGACTTCGTCGAGCGTGCGGACGGCGAGGCGGTCGACGTTTCCGATCTCGAGCCCGCACTGGCGGCCGCCGGGCATCAGCTGCGCGAGCGCGACATCGTCCTGATCCGCAGCGGCCGCGACGCGTTCTACGACGAGCTCGACTACATGGCGCGCGGCCCGGGCGTCACAGCCGCGGCCACGAAGTGGCTGTATGACCGCGGCGTGCGGGTGATGGGAATCGACGCGTGGGGATGGGATCGCCCGCTGCAAATGCAGGCCGCTGAGGCGCTGCAGTCCGGAGAATCCGGCGTGTTCTGGGAGGCGCACCAGTGCGGGCTCGCCTACTCGCAGATCGAGCGGCTTGCGAACCTCGATCAGCTTCCGCCGACCGGATTCACGGTGGCGTGCTTTCCGCTCAAGCTGGTGGGCGGCAGCGCGGCCCCCGCGCGCGTGGTTGCGATTCTGAAGTAGGCTGCGCACGTGGCCTCCAAGGCCGTACTGATCACGGGATGCTCCTCGGGCATCGGGCACGCCACCGCGGAGCGGCTGGCGACCGACGGCTGGAAGGTCTACGCGACAGCGCGGCGCCGTGAGACGCTTGCGGAGCTGGAGGAACTCGGCTGCAAGACGCTGGCGCTCGACGTATGCGACGAGCAGTCGATGAGCGCTGCGGTCGACGCGGTCCTCGAGGCCGAGGGCGCGGTCGGAGTGCTGATCAACAACGCCGGCTACAGCCAGTCGGGCGCGGTCGAGTCGGTGCCGCTCGACCAGGTCCGGCGGCAATTCGAGACCAACGTGTTCGGGCTGATCCGGATGTGCCAGCTGGTCCTGCCGGGCATGCGCGAGCAGCGCTGGGGCAAGATCGTGAACATCGGCTCGATGGGCGGCAGGCTCACGTTCCCGGGCGGCGGCCTGTACCACGCGACCAAGTACGCGGTCGAGGCGATCAGCGACGCGCTCCGCTTCGAGGTGCGCGGGTTCGGCGTCGACGTGATTCTCGTCGAGCCGGGGCTGATCGTGACGGGCTTCGGCGAGGTCGCCGCAGCGACGGTCTCAGACGCGAGAGACGGGGCCGCGTATTCAGATTTCAACCGCAAGGTGGCCGAGGTCACCGAGGGCGCCTACAAGGGCCCGATGGCGAAGCTCGGCGCCGGCCCGGAGGCGGTCGCAAAGACGATCGCGGGCGCGCTGAGCGCAAAGCGGCCCAGGGGCCGCTACCCGGTCACGCTGAGCGCGCACTTGATGATCAACCAGCGGCGCTTCACTCCCGATCGCGTCTGGGACATGATGATGCGTACGCAGTTTCCGACGCCGAGGGTGGGCGGGTCTTAGCCCTCGAGCAGCTGTCGCAGCTCGGCGCGCAGCGCGAACGCGTCAGGGACCACGGCGTCCGCGTCCTGGAGCTGATCCGTCCGGAATGGTCCCGTTGCAACTGCGATGCAGCGGACGTCGTCGGCGTGTGCGCACGCGATGTCGCGCGGCGTGTCACCGATCACGAGCGTGTCGCCGCGCGGGTATGGATGGCCGGTGTGGCCCGCGCGGCGGCGGGCGATCGCCGGAAGCGCCGCGCGATCCTCGTCGTCCGATCCGAACGCCCCCTGTCCAGTCGGAAAGTACTTCGCGATTCCGGCGTGCCTGAGCTTCAGCCGGGCCACCGATTCATAGTTGCCGGTAAGGAGGCCGAGCACAACGTCGTCGCGCTGCGCGAGCCACTCGAGCAGCTCGTGCACGCCTGGCAGAACCGTCTGCGAGAGGTCGGCGGTGAGGAGCTCAGCGTAGGCGCGACCGCAGGCGTCTCGCACATCAGGGGCCAGATCGTCGATCCGCCGCGCCGACACGCCGATGGTGAGCAGAATTACGCGAGCGATCTCGCCATCGGTTCGGCCCGCGGGCGCGATCGGCCGTCCAGCCTTGCGCGCGTCGATGCCGTGAACCTCTAACAGGGCCGCATGCAGGGCGTCGCGGTGCGCGTCGGTCGCGCCCCCCAGAAGGGTCCCGTCGATGTCGAGCAAAACCAGCACGTGGGCGCGCTCAGCGCTCGAACGAGACGCCCGGGGTCAGGCGCTTGGCGAACGCCGCGATCAACCTCGCTGCGGCGTCGATGTCGTCGAGGCTGACCATCTCCACCGGCGAATGCATGTAGCGACACGGAACAGAGACGAGCCCTGTTGGTACGCCGGAGCGGCTGACGTGGATCGCATCCGCGTCGGTGCCCGTGGCCTTCCCAAGCGACTCGACCGTGAACGCGATGTTCTCTGCCTCGCCCGCCTCGTACAGGAGCTCGAATACCCGTGGATGCAGGGTCGTGCCGCGTGCGATTACCGGGCCCGATCCGAATTCGTGCTTTGACATCTGACCGAGTTCGATGCCGGGCTGGTCGGTCGCAAACGTCAAGTCGACCGCGATCGCGACGGCCGGCTCGTGGGCGAACGCGCTCGTGCGCGAGCCGGCGAATGTGGTCTCTTCCTGGACCACCGCGAACGCGACCACGTCGCCGGGGGCGCCGCCGTCGGCGGCGACGAGGCGGGCGGCTTCCGCTGCGACGTAACAGCCGACGCGATTGTCAAGCGCGCGAGACACCATGCGCCCGTTGGGGAACTCGCGCGGCTCTGCATCGATCACCGCGACGTCACCGATCCGCACACGCCCGCGGGCCTCCTCATCGGATTTCGCCCCGATATCGATGTGGAGCTCTTTCAGCTCGGGGACCTTCTTTCGCTCCTCCGCCCCGAGCAGATGGATCGGCTTGCGGCCGATCACGCCAGGGACAAGCCCGTCGCGGGTCAGGATGACGACGCGCTGGGCGACGAGCACCAGCGGGTCCCAGCCGCCCACCTGACCGAAGCGGAGATAGCCGCTGTCATCGATGTGCGTGACGTGGAGCCCGATCTCGTCGATGTGGCCGACCACGGCAAGGGCCGGGCCACCGGAGGTTCCGGCAACCCGTGCGAAGGACGAGCCCAGGTGATCGGAGCCGACGTCGTCGGTGAATGTCGAGCACCCGTCGCGCCACACGCGCGCGGGGTCGGTCTCATGGCCGGACGGTCCGCGGGCTTTCAGCAGCCGTTGCAGGAGTTCGGGTGCGGGCAAGGTTGGCGAAGGCTACCGGTCCGGGTAACGTGCACCTATGGCGAGTGAGTCCGACGCGTCCGGAGCGGGCAGATCGCTCAGCGAGCTGGTCGAGGAGCTGGCCGGCCACGCCGAGGTGAGCTCCGAGCGCTGCATCGATCTCTCCGAGCTGAGCGAGGCTGCGCAGGAGCTCGACCTCTCCGAGGAAGACGTCCAGTCCATCCAGGATCAGCTCGAGGAGCGCGGTCTCGAGCTCCGGGACGATTGCGCGCGCGACCGCGTGGAGCCTGCCTCCTACCAGAACGGGGAACTGGCGGAGCGCACCACCGACGCGATGTCGCTGTTCCTTGCCGAGGTGCGCCGGTACCCGTTGCTCACGCGAGACCAGGAGGTCGAGCTGGCACAACGGGTCGAGCGCGGCGACCTGGCGGCGAAGGAAAAGCTCGTCAACTCAAACCTCCGGCTCGTGATCTCCAACGCGCGGAAATATCAGGGACTAGACCTCCCGCTGCTCGATCTGATCCAGGAGGGCATCCTCGGGTTGATCAGGGCAGCGGAGAAGTTCGACTACCGCAAAGGTTTCAAGTTCTCGACCTACGCGACGTTCTGGATCCGCGAGTCCATGCAGCGCGCGATCGCGAACCGGGCGCGGACGATTCGGATCCCGGTCCACATCGGGCAACGCGAGCGCAAGATCGGCCAGGCCCAACGCGAGCTGATCGGTTTGTTGGGGCGGGAGCCGACAGACGAGGAGATCGCCGAGCTTTCGAAGCTCTCGGTCCGCGAGGTGCGGGAGGCTCGCGAGGTGGCTCGGGTCGTGACCAGCCTCGACCGGCCCGTCGGCGAGGAAGAGGACACCACGCTCGGCGCGCTGCTCCCAAGCGAAGGGGCCGGCCCCGAGGAGGAACTCGAGATCTCGCTGCGCGAGGACGCCTTGCGCCGCGCCCTCGATCAGCTGCCCGAACCGGAGCGCGAGGTAGTCAAGATGCGATACGGGATCGATGGCGAGGATCCGACGCCGCTGCGTGAGGCGGGCCGCCGCCTGGGGATCTCATCCGACGCTGTTCGCAAGCTCGAGCGCCGGGCGTTGGCGGAGCTCGCCGAGAGTCGTGAGCTCGAGGCGTTGCGTCCGGCGGCCTAGAGCCTTACCGGCGGCGGAACACCGTGATCCGGGCCGCCGGGCGCTCGGGTGAGGGGCCGTCCTCGCCCAACTGCCACGCAAGCCAACGCACTATATGTCGGAGCCTTCGCCACGCATGCGCGCCCTACCCGCTCCGTCTGCAGGCAAAAGGCGTGCGGTTGGTTCCCAACTCAGCCGGCGAGTAGCTGGCGCAGCACGAACTGCAGGATCCCGCCGTGCCGGAAGTAGCGCTGCTCCTTCGGTGTGTCGATTCGCGCGATCACGGTGAACTGCTTGCCGCCGGCGCTCACCGTCAGCTCACGCGGAATGGTCTCGGCGCCGGCCAGTCCGGCGACCGTGAACTGCTCGTGCCCGGTCAGGCCGAGTGATTGGACCGACTCACCGTCCTTGAACTGGAGCGGGAGGACGCCCATGCCGACGAGGTTCGAGCGGTGGATGCGCTCGAAGCTCTCCGCGATCACCGCCCGCACGCCGAGCAGCCGCGTTCCCTTGGCGGCCCAGTCGCGGCTCGATCCGGAGCCGTACTCCTTGCCGGCCAGCACGATCAGCGGCACGCCGTCGGCGATGTAGCGCATTGCGGCGTCGTAGATCGACATCTGCTCGTTCTGGTCGTCGGCGAGATGGAGCGTCACCCCGCCTTCGGGCAGCGCCGGCTCCACCTTCAGCAGGTTGCGAAGGCGGATGTTCGCGAACGTCCCGCGCATCATCACCTCGTGATTGCCGCGCCGCGATCCGTATGAGTTGAAGTCCTTCGGCGCCACGCCGTGCTCGGTCAGGTAGTTGCCCGCCGGACCGTCGCGCTTGATCGATCCGGCCGGCGAGATGTGATCGGTTGTGACGCTGTCGCCGAGCACCGCCAGCACCCTGGCGTTTTCGATGTCGGTGATCGGCTCGGGCTCCCGTGGTAGGTCCTCGAAGAACGGGGGCCGGCGCACGTAGGTTGATTCGTTTGCCCACGCGAAGCTGTCCCCGGTGGGAACCTCGAGCGAGTTCCAGCGCTCGTCGCCGTCGAACACCTCGTCGTAGCTCTTGCGGAACATGTCCGACTGGACGGCCTCCTCGATCGCGCGGTGAATCTCGGCCTCGCTCGGCCAGATGTCCCTGAGATAAACGGGCTCGCCGTGCTCGTCCTCGCCGAGCGGCTCGTCGTAGAGGTCGATGTCCATCGTCCCGGCGAGCGCGTAAGCGACGCACAGGGGCGGCGAGGCGAGGTAGTTCATCTTCACGTCGGGGTTGATCCGCCCCTCGAAGTTGCGATTGCCCGACAGCACGGAGACAACCGCGAGGTCTTCGGCGTTCACGATCTGCGAGACCTCTTCCGGGAGCGGTCCGCTGTTGCCGATGCAGGTCGTGCACCCGTAGCCGACGAGGTGGAATCCGAGGTCCTCGAGGTACTCCGTCAGCCCGGCTCGATCCAGGTACTCGGTGACGACCTTCGATCCGGGCGCGAGCGAGGTCTTGACCCACGGCTTGACCTGGAGGCCCCTCTGGACCGCATTGCGGGCCAGGATCCCGGCGCCCAGCATCACCGAGGGGTTGGACGTGTTCGTGCAGCTGGTGATCGCCGCGATCACGACATGGCCGTGGTCGAGCTGGGTGTCGGTGCCGTCGGCGAGCGTGACGGGTGTACTCGTGCTCTTACGTTCCGCAACTTGGGCGCCGCCCGTTCCGCCGAGTGGCTCGTGGCCCTCGCCGTTGGGGAAATGCGTCGAGACCGGGTCGCTGGCCGGGAAGCTCTCCTCGATCGCCTCGTCCTCCGCGTCCTCGGTCGGCAGGTAGCCCTCGAGCGACATTCTGAACGCCGCCTTCGATTCGGTCAGTGAAACGCGGTCCTGAGGTCGCTTCGGTCCTGCGATGCTGGGCACGACCGTGGCGAGGTCGAGCTCGAGCTCGTCGGAGAAGGTCGGCTCGGGTGAATGCTCGTCGTGCCAGAGCCCCTGCTCCTTCGCGTACGCCTCGACCAGCTCGATCAGCTCCTGCGGGCGCCCGGAGAACTCGAGGTAGCGGAGCGTCTCGGCGTCGATCGGAAAGATCGCGCACGTCGAGCCGAACTCAGGCGACATGTTGCCGATCGTCGCGCGATCGGCGAGCGGGAGGCCGGCCAAGCCGGCACCGTGAAATTCGACGAATTTGCCGACGACGCCGTTCTGCCGGAGCATCTCGGTGACCGTCAGGACGAGGTCTGTCGCGGTGGCTCCTTCGCTCAGCTCGCCGGTGAGCTTGAAGCCGAGCACCTGCGGGATCAGCATCGACATCGGCTGGCCGAGCATCGCTGCCTCGGCCTCGATCCCGCCGACCCCCCAGCCGAGCACGCCGAGGCCGTTGACCATCGTCGTGTGCGAGTCGGTTCCGACGAGCGTGTCCGGGTACACCTGGGGGTTGGGGGTCGGGTGGGCGGGATTTGAATCCCTGTCGTCGATGAACACGACGCGCGCCAGGTACTCCAGATTCACCTGGTGGACGATCCCCGTATCGGGCGGTACGACCATAAAGTTCTGGAACGCCCCCTGGCCCCAGCGCAGGAATGCATAGCGCTCCTGGTTTCGCTCGAACTCGAGCTCCGCATTGCGCTGGAACGCGTTCCTGGTGCCGAACACGTCCACCTGCACGGAGTGGTCGATCACGAGCTCGGCCGGTACGAGCGGGTTGATCTTCGCCGGGTCGCCGCCCATCTCGCGCATCGCGTCGCGCATCGCGGCGAGGTCGACCACCGCGGGCACCCCGGTGAAGTCCTGCATCAACACGCGCGCCGGCGTGAACGCGATCTCGCTGCTCGGCTGCGCCTTCGCGTCCCACTTTGCGAGCGCCTCGATGTCCTTCGCCCGGATGGCCTCACCGTCTTCGTTGCGCAGCAGGTTCTCGAGCAGGACCTTCAGCGAGAACGGCAACCGCGCGATGTCGTACTTCGCCTGCAGCGCGTCGAGGCGGAAGATCTCATAGGAACGCTCCCCGACCGTGAGCGTTGCCTTGGCGTCAAAGCTGTTGGTTGACAAGTCGGTTTCTCCCTGATCAGTGTTGTAGTTCCTACTCTACGCGGGGGTTTGCGCCGGGGCTCATACGTTGCTCTTAGGGACGTCTTCGCGGTGGCTTCGACGGAGGGTCGATGCTCCTCGACATGAGACTCCTACGCCGCGCGCTCCTCGGTCTTGTGATCGCCGCTATCGGGCTGGTGGCCGTCGCGGGCGCGTACACCGAAATCACACGCATCCCCGGCCAGCCCTAGTCCGATGAGCTCCGACTCGTTCTCCTACACGCTGCCGTGGCGCGCGCGGGTTCGCGATCGCGTGCGATCGCGGCAGCTGCTGGCTCGGCCCGAGCTGATCGGTCTCCTCGGCCTGACGGCGGTGCTCAACCTGTGGAGTCTCCAGGTTAACGGCTGGGCGAACACTTACTACTCAGCCGCGGTCCGCTCGATGGCGAGCAGCTGGCACAACTTCCTGTTCGCCTCGATGGATCCAAGCGGCCTGATGACGGTCGACAAGCCGCCGCTGAGTCTTTGGGTGCAGGCGCTGTCGGTTCGCGTGTTCGGCTATCACCCGCTGAGCGTCTTGATCCCGCAGGCGCTGATGGGGGTGGTCGCGGTCGGGTTGTTGTACGACCTGGTTCGTCGCCGCTTCGGTCGCTTCGCTGGTTTCGTGGGCGGCTTCGCGCTCGCCACCACGCCGATCGTCGTGGCCGTCTCGCGGCACAACAACCCGGACGAGCTGCTGCTGCTGTGCAGCGTTGCCGCGCTCTGGTTCATGCTCCGTGCGTTCGACACCGGGCGCACGCGGTGGCTGGTGCTCAGCGGCATCGCCGTAGGGCTGGGGTTCGAGACGAAGATGGGCGTGGCGCTGATGGTCGTGCCGGCGCTGGCTGCGGCCTGGATGTGGACCCCACCCGCCCTCGCGCCTCGGGGGCGTCTGATCGCGCTGCGGCAGCTCCTGGCGGGCGGTGCCGCGATGGCTGCTGTGGCTCTGGCATGGCCACTCCTGGTGACCCTGACTCCCGCCGCGGACCGGCCGTGGATCTCCGGCACATCGGACAACAGCATCTGGTCGCTGATCTTCGGGTACAACGGCCTCGGCCGGGTCGCCGGTCAAAACGGGGGACCACCCGGCGGCGGCGGGTTCGGCGGGACGATGTTCGGGGGTCCCACCGGCCCGTTCAGGTTGCTGCAGTCGGGGCTCGGCGACCAAGCCGGCTGGATGCTCGGCTTCGCCATCGTCGTCGCGATCGCGTTGGTGGTCATGACCCGCCTGCGCAGGGACGATTCGCGTACGGGCTGGCTCATCATGGTCGGCGGCTCACTCGCGACGATCGCGGTCGTTTTCAGCTTCGCCAGCGGCATCTTCCACCCGTACTACGTGTCGCTGATCGCGCCCTTTGCTGCGGCGCTGGTCGGGGCAGGTGCCGGGATCATGGTCTCGCGTTCGCGGTCGGCTCGCGTGATCGGGCCGCTCGCGATCGCCGGTGGAGTCATCACCGAGCTCGTCGTCCTCGGCGGTTTGAACGGGCAGCTCACGTGGGCGGCCCCGCTCCTGATCGGCGTCGCCGGCACATGCGCGGTGCTGCTCCTGGTCCAGCTCTCGCCGCGGTCGCGGGCCGCCGCGGTCGCGGTCGCGCTCGCGGTGCTGTTTGCGGCGCCGACCGTTTGGGCGGCCGAGACGATTGGACACCCGACCAACGGAACATTCCCGATGGGCGGGCCGGCGAGCGCCAGCCAGATGGGCCCGGGCGGCGCCGGCGGCCCTGGCGGCCCCGGCGGGCGTGGCGGGCGTGGCGCGGGATTTGCGCCGGCCGGCGGGGCCGGCGGATTCGGGCCGCCTGCCGGTGGCTTCGCACCTCCCAGCACGAGCCAGGGTGGCTTTGCCGGCCCGGGCGGCCAGGGTGGTTCTTCCGGCTCGAGCCAGGGTGGCTTTGCCGGCCCGGGCGGCCAGGGTGGTTCTTCCGGCTCGAGCCAGGGTGGCTTTGCCGGCCCCGGCGGACCGGGCGGATTTGGTGGCGCCGGCGGTGGGAGTGGTGCCCCCGGTGCGCCACTCGGCTTCGGCGGCAACAGCGCCGAGCTGACCGCGGCTATCCACTACGCGGCGACGCACGGCGGCGGCACGATCGGCGTATCGAGCCAGAGCAGCGCTGCGGCTGCGATCGTCTCCTCGAAGGCCAACATCGCCGGCCTCGGCGGGTTTTCCGGCCGCGAAAGCTCGGTCAGCGTGAAATGGCTGGCCGACGAGGTCGCAAGCGGCCACCTCAGGTGGGTGCTCGCCGATGACTCGCAGGGCCCGCGGCTTCCAGGTGACACTCGCACCGGCAGCCAGACCGCGATCGCGGCGGTGGAGAAGGCCTGCCCCGCG
Source organism: uncultured Solirubrobacterales bacterium (assembly GCA_963824755.1). Lineage (GTDB taxonomy): Bacteria > Actinomycetota > Thermoleophilia > Solirubrobacterales > Solirubrobacteraceae > Palsa-465. Next base: position 149,100 of record CAWGQT010000004.1, read on the forward strand.
GTCACGGTGACGACGAGCAGCGGCACCAGCGTGACCATGTACGACTGCCAAGGTCACGCGGCTGCGATCCTTCAGGGCGGGAGGGCGTAGCTCCATGACCAAGATCACCATCCTCATTGCCGGTACCGTGCTCGCGCTGGCCTCCGCGCCGTCCGCGGTCGCGGATGTGGCCGCCAGCTCCAACTGGGCGGGTTACTCGGTTCATCGAAGCGGCGTCCGCTACACCCGCGTGCTCGGGACCTGGAAGCAACCGAGTGCCACGTGCGTGCGCGGCCGTCAGACCTTCTCCGCCGCCTGGGTCGGGCTCGGCGGTTACAGCACAACCTCGGACGCGCTCGAGCAGATCGGCACCGAAGTCGACTGCAGCACCTCGGGCAAAGTTGTCTCGGATGCCTGGTATGAGCTGGTCCCCGCCGCGTCCCGAGGGATCGGTCTGCGAGTCCGTCCGGGCGACTCGATGTCGGCGAGCGTCTCGGTCTCGGGCAAGCAGGTCAAGGTCGGTCTCGACGACCTGACCACGCGCCGCTCCTTCCAGAAGACCTTGCACGCGAGCACCGTCGACGACAGCTCCGCCGAGTGGATCCTCGAGGCACCGTCGGAGTGCAATTCGCAGGGGTTCTGTCAGACGCTGCCGCTCACGAACTTCGGCTCGGTCACGTTCTCGTCGGCCCGCGCGCAGACGCTGAACGGCCACACCGGGACGATCTCCGACCCCGCGTGGGGCTGGACCAGGATCATGCTCCTCTCCGACGGGCGCCGCTTCGTGGTCAACGGCTCGGGTGCGGCGGAAAGCTCGGCGACCCCATCGTCGCTGACGTTGGGCGGAACCTCCTTCAAGGTCACCTACCACGCGATCGCGCTCTCCGCCACCGCCTCGCAGGCCTCGCCGCCGATGTCGCTGCGCTCCGGGCACATCATGCACTCGGGCCTCGGATTCTGACGGGCAAGCGAGGACGCGGCTCTGACAAGCCACGACGACCCCGGGCGGCGCCACCCGCGCGCTGACAAGCGACGACGACCTCCGGCGGCGCCACCCGCGCGCTGACAAGCGACGACGACCTCGGGCGGCGCCACCCGCGCGCCCTGACAAAACTCAAAAATCGCCCCACCGCCTGACATTCGCGCACGTTTCTCGGTCTCATCGCGAGAAACGTGGCGGAATTGAAGGCGCGGTCGCGATTTTTGAGGTTTGTCGGGCGGCGAGGTTTGTCGGACACCGGGGTTTGTCAGGCGGCGAGGTTTCTCGGACACCGGGGGTTGCCAGACACCGGGATTTGTCAGGCGGTCAGGTTGTCAGGCGACCCGCCCTTACAAACCTCTTCACCACTCCCTACGCCCCTCTACCGCGCCTCCGCCACCCTCAAGCCATGCTCACGAATCCGACTCCCCACTTGTTCTGGATCACGAGCCGGGCGGCCGGCTTCGCTGCGCTGATCCTTGCCAGCCTGGCCGTGTCGCTCGGTCTGCTGATGAGCACGAAGCTGCTCAAGCGCAGGGGCCCTGACCTGATTGCGGTCCACGAGATCCTGTCGCTCTCGACGATCGTCGCGATCGTCATCCATGGCGTAACGCTGCTCGGGGACCAGTACCTCCGCACCTCGCTGCTGGACATCTCGGTCCCGTTTGTCAGCGGTTACAAGACCCTCTGGACCTCGCTCGGCATCATCAGCGGGTGGACGCTGGCGCTGCTGGGCCTCTCCTACTACGCCCGTCGCGTGATCGGTGCCAAGCGCTGGCGCACCCTGCATCGCTTCACCGCCCTGGCATGGATCGCCGGTGTCGCCCACGCGCTCGGCGAGGGGACCGACGCCGGACAGATCTGGTTCATCGCGATGCTGGCGATCGTCGCGATCCCCGCGCTCGCGCTGCTCGCGATGCGCTGGCTCGACGTCGCGCCAAACTCGAGCCCGCGCGCCCCGCAGGCGGCCGGAGCGCCCGTCGGCTCATCCGCGCAACGCCAGGACCTGCCGGCGCGGGGCGCAGTCCCGCCCCGCCAAGAGGTGGCCGTCCCCAGCGGCTGACGTCAACCTGCCGCGAAAGGAACCGCGCGCCCGCTACAACCCGGGCGGGTGACGGACGACGAAGCCGCTGAACTCGCCGCCGCCGCGCGCCCAGCGGGTACCACCCTCGGCGAGCGCGACCGTGTCGAAGCGCCACCCGGCCACCTCCATCCACACGTGGTCGGCGTTGGCGTAGATCGTTATCCACTGTCCCGGACCGGGATCACCCCACGATTCGAAGTCGCCGGAGACCATCGGCGAGCTGACCAGGCCGGCGGCCGCCAGCGCATAGCTGACCGAGCCGGAGCAGTCGTAGCCGTTGGCCTGGAAGGAGGCGTGGCCGCCGCCGTAGATGTAGGGGAGGGTGGCGATCGCATTGCCCGCGGCGATCACCTCGCGGACGGCGGCCGGTGCGCCGGGCGGCGCCTGCACCATGCCGCCGGTGTCGATCGCGATCCCGCCGACCGCGGCGTTTCCGGTAGCGGCGGCCGCCTGGGCCTGCGCCGCCGCCTTCGCCTCGAGCGACTTCAACGAATCAGTCAGGTGCTGCAGCTGCGAGGTCTGCCTGGCGCGAGCGCCGAGCTCGGCGATCTGGCGGCTCAGCAGGGCCGCCTTCAGCGCCGCTACGTCGTCGCGCCGCGCGAGCACCTGCCCCGCCAGATTCCGGTCGCGGCGCTCGAGCACCTCGAGCGCCTTGGCCTGGCCGGCGACCTCCGCGCGCGCGAGCCGCGTCGCGGCGACCACCTGCGCATCCTGGTGGCCGATCCGCTGCATGAAGTTCATCCGCTCAAGCAGGTCGGAGAAGCCGTGCGCCTCGAGAATCACGGTCACGAGGTCTGGCTGGGTGCCCTCGTAGGCGGCGACGAGGTTCGCCGACAGGGCCTTCGTGGCCGCCTGCAGGCGGTTCTCGAGATCCACAAGGTGGTTCCGCGCGGCGATCAGCTTCGTCTGCACGGCCTGCAGCTGTTGCTCGCGGACCGCAAGCTCTCCCTGGAGTTGGTCGAGCCTCGATCGGGCCTGCTGCAGCCCGCTCGTGGTCGTGCTGATCCGCGCGCTGTCGGCGGCGATCGCCGACTGCAGCGAGGACGCGGCCGATTGCTTGGCGGCGATCTGGCTCTGGAGATCGCCCGCACTCGGGGTCGTCAACCCGGTCGCGAGCAGTGCCGAGACGACCGCAAACGAAGCGGCCAGTACGCGCGCCGTCGACATTTTTCGCTTGAGCAAACGCATCCTGGATCAGGGCACAGCAGGGCACCGCGAGCTCGCGCAAGAGGCGTTCGCTCAGCGGCTCTCAGAGCAGGGCGGGCAGCACCCTAACACGACCCGTCTCGATCGAGCCCCGACATCCTGGGTCTGCAATAAATCCTGCAAAACCGCGGTTTGCCGGCTTTGCGGCCAAGCCCTCAGACCTCGAAGAACCGCCCAGCAGGACCGAGGTTCACGCTCGGCGTGGTGCCAATCGTGGCCCCTTGACCCCAGCACTCGTGGATGTGGCCGCAGAGCGCGAGCGCGGGACGCTTGGTCTCGATCGTGCGCAGGATCGAGTCGCTACCGAGGTGGCGGCCGCGGACCACGTCCATGTACCCATGGGGCGGCGAATGAATCACCAGCACGCAACCGTCGGGGCAGTCGGCGAGCTCGGCGGCCGCCTCCTCGTCGGTGAGGTCGAAGCTCCACGGGAAGGGGGTGGGTGGAACGCCCGCCCCGAGTCCGAAGAACTTCACGCCGCCGATCTCCTTGCCCTCGCCGTGCAGGATCACCGCGCTTGACCAGTCGGCGCACGCCCTCCACAACGCGGTTTCCGTCTCATGATTGCCGGGTACGAGCACCGCCGGCTTGTCGATCGGAGCGAGCGCGCTGATCGTTTGCTGCAGACCGAGGTGCATGGTGGCGAAGTCTCCGGCTCCAACCACAACGTCCGCGCTCTGCGAGAGCTCGACCAGACGCTCGGCTTGGCGGAGATCCCGGTGTAGATCGCTGAATGCGAGAAGCCGCATCAGTTGGCATACTCGCAGTGTGCGCCGGATGCGTAAACCGCTCGTTGGTCTGCTCGTGCTCGCCGCGCTCGTGAGCGGCCCGGCGATCGCGCTCGCTTCCGGTCCTTCGGCAGGCGACAACCAATACACCGATCCGCTCAGCGGAACGACGACCACGGCCCCTAGCTCGTCCGCGCCATCGTCGAGCCCGGCCGCCTCATCGTCGTCGTCCTCGGGCGTAAGCTCGACGCCCACTGCGACCACTGCCTCGAGCACGCCGTCGCAGACGTCGACCCAGCCGACTGCAACCACCGCGAATACAAAGACGCTGCCGTACACGGGACTCAACGTTTGGCTCGGAGCCGCCGTTGGGATCGGGCTCGTGGGAATTGGTTTGGGGGTGCGTTTCGCGGTGCGTCGGGCGTAGGAACCAGCTAGTCCCTACACTCGCTGGCGTTGTGCGCTGGCGAGTTTTCGCGTTCCTAATTGCTCTGAGCTTGACCCTCGCGACCAGCTCGGTCGCCGCCTCGTCGGCCAGCACATCGCTGCCCGGTACGCCGGTTCCGCAAAGATTCGTCGGCATCGACGTTAGCCCGCCGGTGTTCGATCCGGTACCTGGCGACCCGCAGTTGAACACGATGGTGGCGAGCGGCGTCGAGAGCATCCGGGTCGCGTTCAGCTGGGCTGCCGCGCAGCCGTACAAGGACTGGCTGCACGTTCCCGCCGGCCGGCTCGGCTACTACCAGAGCGGCGTCAAGGGAGTGCCGACGGAATTCCTATACACCGACCGGGTCGTCGAGGCCGCCGCGCGCCACGGCATCACGGTGTTGCCGACAGTGCTGTACGCACCGTCGTGGGACGCCGCCGCGAACAAGCACGGGTTCCAATCGCCCAAACGCACGCAGCCGTTCGCGGACTACCTGACGACGCTGATCGATCGCTACGGCCCGAATGGCGTGTTCTGGGCGCAGAACCCGAATATTCCGAAGGTTCCGATCCGGATGTGGCAGATCTGGAACGAGGAGGACCTGCCCGCGTACTGGCCGCAGCCGTTCGTCAAGAAGTACGTCACGCTGTTGAAGGCCAGTCACAAGGCGATCAAGGCCGCCGATCCCGGCGCCAAGGTCGTGCTCGGGGCGCTCACCGACTACTCGTGGCTGGACCTCGGCAAGATCGAGAAGATCTCTGGGGCCAAGCAATCGTTCGACTACATCGCGATCAACAACTTCACCGCCACCGTCGATCACGCGATCCTGATCATGCGTCTTGTCAGGCACGCCGCGGACCAAGCCGGCGACTCCAACAAGCCGATGCTTGCGACCGAATTGAGCTGGCCATCGGCCAAGGGCAAGAGCCCCCAGCACTACGACTGGAACGTGACCGAGGCCGGTCAGGCCAGGGCGATCTCCCAGCTGTTGCCGGCGCTCGCAGCGCAGCGTGCGAGCCTCAAGCTCGCAGGCTTCTACTACTACAACTGGATGGGCGTCGAATACCACAACGCCCCGGCCTTCAACTTCGCCGGACTGCTGAAGCTCGTTAAGAAGAGCGGCAAGATCCAGGCCAAGCCGGCGCTGGCCGCGTTCAAACGTGGGGCGCTCGAGCTTGAGCACTGCCGCAAGAAGGGCGCGGTCGCCACCAGTTGCATCCACTAGGGCTGGCGAGCGCCTCGGTTGGCGCCCGACCCGATGCACCCCCTTCCTCCCGCCGCGGGCAGCGCCCGCCGCCAGCCCAAAGCTCAGCAGACAGCCGGTGCGCCGGCCACTACCCACACGCCTGCGCCGGCCCGGCCGCCGTCGCGCGGTGCACCGCCTCCGTGAACGCCGTCGTGTCCGGGCTGGTGCCGCCCATCGTCGGATGGATCCCGTACCAGTCCTGACGGTTGGCGGGATTGCGCTCGAGCGTCACCCAGGCGTAGATCAGCGCCGCGGCGACGCCGCATTGGGTATGGCCGAGGGCGGTGATCGTCGAGGAGATGTAGGAGGGGCGCAGGCGTTGTGGCGCGTAGTCCTGGCCGTGCAGGGGCCGGGTGGTCCAGCCGAACTCGGTCACGTACAGCGGAACCCGCGCTAGCCGCAGCGAATCCAGCGTCTGGCGCGTCCTGCGGACGGCCTTGATGATGTCGCTCGGATTGGGGCCGTAGGGATGTATACCGACCCCATCGAGCTGGCTCGCGATGGCCGGGCGGGCCCGCAGCATCGCGGTCAGGAAGCGCTTCGGCGCGGTCAGGCCGCCGACGATCACGCGGGCGGTCGGCTGCACGGCGATGATCGCGTCGCGGGCTGCCAGGTACAGCCGGTCATACGCCGCGGGATTCGGTCGCGGGTACCAGAAGCTCGACTGGTCGGGCTCGTTCCAGATCTCGTAGGTCTCGACCGGGAGCGGCACGAGCGTGGGGTGTTCGCGCCAGAACGAGCCGCCCGGTCCGTAGCGGGAGGCGAACGCCGCCGCAAACTCGGCGTAGTAGGTCGGCGAGCTTGGGGGTGAGTGCAGCTGGCGCACGTACATCCTGGCCCAGACCGCGGTGTAGTCGAGGATCGGCAACCAGCGCAGGCCGTGCTCCGCGAGCGAGGATGCGACCAGATCGTCGAAGCTCCAGTCGAAGTAGTGGACGTTGCCCGTCGGTGCGCGGGGCTCGGTGAGCTCCCACAGTGCGTCGCTGCGCGCGAGCGTCGCTCCGGTCCAGTGAAGCGCGGCGAGCTGGCTGTTGATCTGCCCGGGGCCGAACCTGCGCGAGTTGAACAGCGTCCCGACATTTGCCCCGAACTGCTCGCCGGAGGGCGCGGCCTTCGCCACCGGGCCGATCGCGTTGCCGCTCAGATCTCCGGTGCCCGGCACCGTCGTCACCGTGTACAGGCCGCCGACGAGCGCCACCACAAGGATGACCACCAGGGTCACGAACGGGCGGCTCATGCGTCGCTTACCCCGTGGTCGGTCGGGGGCATCTCCCTGCCCAAAACGACGCACTCGTCGATCACCGCGAGCGCCATCACGCAGCCCGATCCCAAAGCCAATGGTCTCCCGCACTCGTTGACTGAGGCGGGAATTCTGCATGGCACAGCCGAGAAGTGCGCCGGTACCCCCCGCCCCGGACCATCACGCCCCCAGCAACTCCCCCGCCACCTCCACGAACTGCTGGCGGGCTTTGCCCCTGTCGAATTGCGCCCGCACGCGCTCCCGCCCAGCGGCCCCCATCCGCGCCGCGCGCGCCGGATCGTCGAGCACCGCGAGCACGCCGTCGGCGGCCGCCGCTGCGTTGCCCGGCGGGAACACCACCCCGCAAGACTCCGAGACGATCTCGGCGGTGCCGGCCGCCGCCGGGACGACCACGGGGCGGCCCGACGCGAGCGCCTCCGCGACCGCCAGGCCGAACGGTTCCCGATCGGCACAATGCAGTAGCACGCCTGCCCGGGCGATCTCCTCTCGCGGATCGTCGACCGCGCCCACGAACTCGACGCTCCCGTCGAGATCCGCGAGCGACGCGCGTTCCCGAAGCCGCGCCGCAAGCCGCTCTCCGTCCTCCGCGACCGGTTCCCCCACGAACCGCAACTGCAGATCGGCCCGCTTCTGGCGTGCAAACGCAAACGCTTCGAGCGCAAGGTCGGGTCGCTTCATCCGGGACATCGCGCCGAGCACGAGCACCTCGGAAGGCGACGCAGGGCCATCGCGATCCGGACCACGCGGCGCAAACAGGCCCGTGTCCACCCCCGGATACACGACGACCAGCTTTGATCCCAACCCGCCCGTCGGATCGAGATCCGCGGCGACCGTCTGCGACGCCACGACCACGCGATCGGAGCGCGAGGCCGCCCGCCGCACCAGCCTTGCGACCATCGGTCCGGGCAGCAGGTCGTGGTGGGCGAAGATCACCGGACACTCGGGACGGCCCGCAAAGCCACACGCGATCGCCGAGCGCATCCCCCACAGGACCAGCAGGTCGGGCCTGAGCTGCGAGATCAATCTTTCCAGCTCGAGCCCATGCGCCAGCAGCCTCGGAAACGCCATCATCCGGTCGGGAGTCGTGGTGCGCACATCGAGCCTGCGGACCGGCAGCCCGAAGACTCCGATGCCCGACCGAAGCGCCTCAGAAGCAAGGGATCCTCCGGGGCAGGCGAGGCGCAGATCCCCGCCCAGAGCCGAAGCGAAATCGATCAGCACCCGCTCCGCCCCGCCAAGCGCTCCCGAGTAGCTAGCGAACAGTACGAGCGGCATCAAAGGTTGGCGAGTTTGTGAAGTCCCGCCCGAATTGGCAGGATACGGGCCCTCGTGGGGAATTCGCCTTACGCTGTCGCGAATGATCAGCGCGTCGCGCTGGTCCATGACTTCCTGCTCGATATGCGCGGTGGAGAGCGCGTGTTCCTCGAGCTGTGCAGGCTGTGGCCGCAGGCGGACATCTTCACGGCGGTGTACGACGAGACGGGGACCGAGCGCCGCTTCGCGGGCCGCTCGATCCACACCTCCTTCCTGCAACGCCTGCACCCCTCGGCGTCATGGTTCAGGACGCTGCTGCCGCTCTACCCGGCCGCGGTGGAGTCGCTCGACGTCTCCGAGTACGACCTCGTCGTGTCGAGCTCGTCGGCCTGGGCTCACGCGGTGCTCTGCGACGAGCAGACGGTGCACGTCAGCTACTGCCACAACCCCTTTCGCTACGCCTGGAACGACCGCGAGCGGACGCTGGCCCGCCAGCGCGACCCGGTCACGCGGGCGTTTCTGCGCAGCGTGTTCCGTCGCTGGCGCCAGTGGGACTGGATCGCCGCGCAGCGGACGGACCGCTACGTCGCCAATTCGCGAGCCACCCAGGCCCGGATCCGCGCGTACTTCGGGCGCGAAGCGGCCGTCGTCTACCCGCCTGTCGACACATGGCGTTTCTCGCCGGGCACGGTTGGAGATCACTACGTCGTGGTCTCCGAGCTGTTGCGCCACAAAGAGGTCGATGTCGCGATCGCCGCATTCAACCGGCTGCGCCGCCCGCTGGTCGTGATCGGCGACGGACCCGATGCGTGGCGGCTGCGCAGAATGGCAGGCCCAACGATCCAGTTCGCGGGGCGGCTGCCCGACAACACCGTCGCGGAGATCCTGCAGGGCGCGCGCGCCCTGATCCTGACCTCCGTCGAGGAGTTCGGGATCGCAGCCGTAGAGTCCCAGGCGGCCGGCCGTCCGGTGATCGCGCGGCGCGGAGGCGGTGCGCTCGAGACGATTGAAGAGGGCCTCACCGGCACGTTCTGGTTCGGGGGCCCGGACGACCTCGTCGAGGTCGTGCTCGAGTTCGACGACTCGGCGGTCGACCCCGCCGTCTGCGTCCACAACGCAGCCCGCTTCGACGCAGCCAACTTCAGGGCAGGTGTGCTGGCCGAGGTGCGCGCTGCGTGCGCGACAGACCTGCGCCCGCAGAGCGGCGAGCGCCAGCCACTGCGGGCGACGCGCTTCGTGCGCCGCGCCGTGCGGGACCAGCACCGCTGATCAGCATGCGCCGTGCCGTGCTCACCGCCGCACGGATCGTGCTGCTGGCAGGACCCACGGTGCTCGCGTTTTTCAGCGGCGGCTACTTCGCCGGTCCGCGGGAGTGGGCGGGGCTGACGGTGTGGGCGCTGGTCGCCGTCGCCCTCATCGCTGAGCCGGACGCAAGACCAAGGGGGCGCAGTGCCTGGCTGGCGATCGGGGGGCTCGCCGCGTTTGGGGCGTGGACGCTGCTGTCGATGACCTGGGCGCCGATCGTGGGAGACGCCTACCACGCCGGCGAGATCGTGATGCTATATCTCGGCGCGCTGCTCGCCTCGACCATGCTGCTGCGCTCCGACGGAGCGCGGAGAGCGATCGAGCCGGCACTCGCGGCCGGCATCCTGATCGTGATCGGTTACGGCATATCCGAGCGGCTGCTCCCCGGCCTGCTCCACTTCAGCCGCTCGCACTCGGCCCTCGGCCGACTCGAGCAGCCGCTCACGTACTGGAACGCAATGGGCGAGCTCGCGGCGATCGGGTTCGTACTGGCCGCGAGGCTGGCCGGCGACGAGCGCCGCCGCAAGCCGATCCGCGTGCTCGCCGGGGTCGCGGCGGCCCCGCTTGGGGCCGGCGTGTACCTGAGCGTTTCGCGCGGCGCGCCGTTCGCCTGCATCGCCGGTCTGGTCGCGCTGATCGTCCTCTCTCCACGCCGCCAGCAGCTCTACTCGCTCGCCGCCACTGTCCTCGCCGGCGTCCTCGCCGCCGTGGCCACCACGCCCTTCCATGGCGTCACACGCCTGCAGGGCACGCTGTCGACACGCGAGCGTGACGGGGCGATCGTGTTCGCGCTGCTCGTCGCGATCGCGCTCGCAAACGCGCTGGTCCAGCTGCGAATCGCCAACAGGACGAACGCACAAGAGGTCCACCTACCAAGGCACGCCGGATGGTTCGCGCTCACCGTGATCTGCGCCGGCCTGGCGCTGGCGATCGTATTCGGCGCCAACGAGAAGTCGAGTCTGCTCCTCACATCCGGTGCCGCCCGCTACGAGACGCTCCAGAGCAACCGCTATGCCTACTGGCGGGTCGCACTGAAAGCGTTCGCGGCCCAGCCCCTGCACGGCGTCGGCGCCGGCAACTGGGCGGTTTGGTGGCTGCGCTACCGGACGATCCCCGAGTTCGCCCAGGATGCGCACTCGCTCGAGATCCAGACGCTCGCCGAGCTCGGCCTGGTCGGCCTGGCGCTGCTGGCGGTGTTCCTCGCCGGGATCGGATTCTCGGCCCGCGACGCCTACCGGAGAGCCCCCGCCTTCGCCGCCGGCCCGATCGCCGGAGTCGTGGTGTGGATTGCGCACTCGCCGCTGGATTGGGACTGGCAGATGCCGGCGGTCACGCTGATCGCGATGGGCCTCGCGGGGGCGTTGATAGGCGCCGCCTACAGCTCCTCGGCGATGCGCGGTGCCATCCGGTTGAACACCACCACCGAGAGCACGCAGATCGAGACGGAGAGAACGACCGGGATCAGGATGTCCAGCGTGCCGGTCTTGATCGGCGCGCTCGGGTCGATGATCCACTTGCGCGCGAACTCGAAGAACGGCGTCAGCGGGTTCCAGGCGATCAGCGTTCCCAGCGTGCCGCTGACCTTCTCGAGCGGGTAGAGAACGGGGGTGGCGTAAAACAGCGCCGTCGAGAACACCCCCCAGATGATCCCCATGTCCCGGAAGCGCGGATACAGGGACGAGAGCAGCATCGAGACCGCGGTCGTCAGCACAAACAGCCACAGCAGCAGCACCGGCAGCAGCAGCCATGTCCACATCGGGCTGACCCCGTAGGCGAGAATGAAGATGAACGCGACGATCAGGTTCGGGCCGAGGTTGAACGCGGCCGTCAGCACCACCGACAGCGGGATCACGAGCCGCGGGAACTGCGTCTTGCGCACGATCGCCTCCTGCGAGACGACCGATCCGACCGAGGTGGTCGTCGCCTCCTGGAAGAAGCCGAACAGGACGATGTTGAACAGCAGCAGGACCGGATAGGCGTAAACACCGGTCCCGACGCGCACGATGTGCGTGAACACCGCATACAGGACCGCGAACAGCAGCAGCGGCCGGCACAGCGACCACAGGTAGCCGAGCACGGTCCCCAGGTAGTTGCGCTTGAACTCGTTGGAGGCGATCAGGTAAAGCAGCTCGAGCGAGCGCCGCCAGCCGCCGCCGACCGCGGACGGCCCGCGAACCTCGATCAGCTCGAGGCTCGGGTCCTGCACGACCGTCATCGCTCGTCCTCGACCACGGCCTGCACGTCGACGTCGACCGACACGGCGCCCGGCCCCGGCTTGGTTCCGTAGACGACGAAGTCGAGCAGCCGCAGCACGTGCAGCGCGAGATCGCCCTGCGTGCGGTTGCGCGAGATCAGCGCGCTGACGTAGTAGCGCCCGGGCAGAAGCCGGTTCTCGATCGGGCCCGAGATCCGCACGCGCTGGCCCGCCCGCACGATATCTGGCTCATCATCGGAGCGCTCCAGCGTCCGGTTGAAGCCGAACACCTGCATGCCGTCGGCGGTCAGGAAGTGAAAGCCGAAGATCGGGCTGACCAGGTCGCGTCGCGCCTCGATCGTCACGTTCAGCGAGATCGGCTGGTTCTGCTCGATGTTCTCCACGCGCGCCCCGGATGGATCCTCGAGCCACGCGTCGAGCAGCCGCACGTTGACGTCGGGAACCGCTCCCTCGGGGGCCGGGCCGCCGGCCCCGCCGAAGTTCAGGCGGTAATAGCGAAGCGCGGTCTCCTCCGGGTCCCCCATGTAGCGCAGCTCGCCATCGTGCAGCAGCATCGCGCGGTCGCAGAAGCTCTGCACGCTCGCCATGTCGTGCGTGACGAGCACGACGGTCTTGCCGGCCTCGCGCCGGGCGCGGAACACGTCCATGCACTTCTGCGCGAACTGCGCGTCGCCGACCGCCAGCACCTCGTCGATCAGCATGATGTCGGCATCCGCCTCGACCATCACCGCGAACGCGAGCCGCACCATCATCCCCGAGGAGTAGTTCTTGAGCCTGAGGTCGGCGAACTCCTCCAGCCCGGCGAACTCCAGCACCGCGTCGAGGCGCCGCCGCGCCTCGAAGCGCGAGAGCCCCATCAGCACCCCGTTCAGAATCACGTTCTCGCGCGAGGTCAGGTCGGGGTTGAAGCCGACTCCGAGCTCGATGAACGGCGCCAGCCGGCCCGCCATCCGGATCCGGCCGCCATCGGCGCGGTAGATGCTCGCCATGATCTTCAGCAGCGTGCTCTTGCCCGACCCGTTGCGCCCGACGATCCCGAAGAACTCGCCCTTGTGCACGTCGAACGAGATGCCCTGCAGCGCCTCGAGCTGGCGGTAGCTGTTGCGGCGCAGCGGATGGGTCGCCCGCTCCTTTAGCGAGTCGACGCGATGGTCTGGAATGTGGAAGGTTTTGCGGACGTCGCGGGCCTCGATCACGATTGGCCCGTCGAGGATGTGAGCCCGATCCGCCTTCCCACCCACCAGCGTCGCCATGCGGGCCTCGTCATCGACCGTCATGCGCTCGGAGCGTACTGCCACCCTCAGGCGCCCGCGCGCCAGCGCCGCAGCCGGCGCTGCTCGAAGCGCGGCGGATCGGGATAGCTGGCGTCGTAGGGCAGCCGCGCAATCGCGAACCTGACCAGCCAGCGCCACATGATCCCGCACGCCAGCGCCGCCTCCCCGCCGAGCGTCTCATCGCGCCCCACCAGTCGTCGCAGCGGCCGCAGCGCCAGCCACAGGAAGCACAGCGGCGAGCGTTCGGCGCGAACAAACCACGAAAGTGCCCGCCGCTTGCGGGGCGGCAGCGACCGTCCGCACTGCGCGAGCAGCGTCTGCGCCTGCACCTCCCGCATCGCGTATCCGCCGAAGTACGCGCCGCGCCAGCGCCCTGATCCGCGCCGAAAGCGCTGCCCGACGACAGCTCCCTGCACCGCCGCTTCATGCTGCACGTAGTCGTATAGCGGGCGGTCGACGTAGCGCACCTCGCCGCTGGCGAGCGCCGCAAGCGCCAGCCAGTGGTCGTGATACGGCGCTCCTGGCGCGTCGGGGAACGGCAGCGCCACGTCGAGCAGCTCGCGCCGGAACAGCATCGCCGCGCCCGGCATCGAGTTGGCGACCAGCAGCGACGCGAGGTTGCGGTAGTCGTTGCGCCGCCCGTGCCAGAGCGAGTTCCGCAGCACGCGGCCCTCGTCGGTCACGATCCGCTGGTCGGAGTAGGCGAGCCGGGCGCTGCCGAGCGCGGCCCGCAGCGTTGCCAGCTTGTCCGGGTACCAGCGGTCATCCTGGTCCGCCAGAGCGACAAGCGACGCGCTGGTCGGCACCATCGACAGCGCCCGCTCGAAATTCCGATAGGGCCCGAGTCGCTCCTCCGAGCGCGAGATGACGAACCGCCGATCGCCGTCGACCGACTCAACAAGCCGCGCAAACCTCTGCTCCGAGGACCCTCCGTCGCTGATCAGGCACACCCAACCCTGATCGGTCTGCGCCCGGATCGTCTCTAGCTGCACCTGCAGCAGCGCGGGGTTGGGCTCGAACGTTGCCATGCAGATCGCAATCGTCCCCGGGGGGAGCTCCAGATCGGATCGCGCCGGCGCGGCCACGCCAACCCGGCCGAGCGGCGCGACCTGCTCGAAACCGCCGGCCAGCCGCACCGCCGCCGCGAGCTCCGCACCGCCATGAACCGGCACCGTCGCCCACCACCCGCTCCGGTAGCTGCGCCGCTCAGGGTCCTCGGGCCCGCCCCCCAGCCAGTCATACACATCGCGACGCGGCATCGCGAAAGCGGTGGGCCGGTACCGAACCCCGTCGACGACCAGCTCCAGCGAATCAACCGGTTCAGCACGGCCGAAGCAGTGCCCGAAGCAGAACACGGCGGTCCGCGAATCTGCCGGCAACGCGGCCGGCAGATGGCTCTCGAGCGTCACGCGCACCGAACTCATTACCCCTATCATCGCCGCACATGTCGTTCGCCGGTCCCGCATCCGAGCCGCCGAGCGTGGCTGCGGCTCGCCTGCTGCAGATCATCGAGGCGAAGTTCGGGGATGGCCTGAAGGCCGCTCGCGCTCCCGGCGCGATCGCCCCCCGCCCCGATGCCGAGACGCTCCGTCTCGCCTATCTCGACGTCCTCAAGCTCTGTCTGACCGATCTGGGCGGGACGCGCACCACGTCGGTCGCGCGCACCTTCGAGGGGGACGTGATGTCGCGTGAGCTCGAGGGCGACCTGCTGCGTTTTCGCACCGCCGGCATGGACTGGCCGTTGCACGGCCTGACGATGGTCGGGCTCGCGCGGCTCGACGACCTGCAGCGCTGCGTCGAGTCGATTTCGCGCGACGGCGTCCCGGGCGACCTGATCGAGGCCGGTACGTGGCGCGGCGGCGCCTCGATCCTGGCGCGAGCGACACTCGACTCGCTCCGCGAGGACGAGCGCACCCTGTGGGTCGCCGACTCCTTTCAGGGCTTCCCGCAAGCCGAGCACGAGACGGACAGCTACGACCTGAATGCGGATCTCGCGAACGTCGATTTCCTCGCGATCCCACTCGAGGAGGTCAAGGAGAACTTCGCCCGCTTCGGTCTCGAGCACGGCGTGCACTTCGTCCCGGGTTTCTTCGAGGACACGTTGCCGGGCCTGGCCGGCCGCCGCTGGTCGGTGGTCCGCCTCGACGGCGACACCTACGACGCCACCAAGCTCTCGCTCGAGGTGCTCTATCCGGGGCTGAACGCCGGCGGCTATCTGATCATCGATGACTACCTGCAGATCGATCAGTGCCGCGAGGCGGTCGACGACTTCCGTCGCGAGCACGGCATCGATGAGCCGCTGGTCGAGGTCGACTGGAGCTGTGTGCGCTGGCAGCGCGCCAGCGCGCAAAAGAACGGGACCCACCCACCCCACGCGCCGTCTACGCCTGTGGCGGACAAGCCGGCGCCACCCCAACCGGTGCCGCGCCAGCCACACGCGCGGGTCCCCGCGATCGAAGAGGTCGAGCTGCGCCACCAGCTCACCGAGCTCCAGAACCGCCTCGCGCAGGCCGAAGCAGAAGTCGGGCGGCTGTCCGGCTCCCCAATCGCTGGCCCGCGGCGGTGGCTCGGGCGGCGCCTGGGGCGGAGCAGCGGGTGATCATCTTCGGCTCGGCGATCACCGATCCCGAGGCGTACCGGCGCTACGCGGAGCGGGGGATGAAGCTCGTCAAGGAGCCCGATTCCGAGGTGATCGCGAACGCCCCGGCGGGCACGCTGTTTCGCACCTACAACCTCATCCTGGACATGGTCGCCGACCGCGATGACCTCGAGGCGCTCGTCCTCGTCCACCAGGACGCCGAACTGACCGATCCCGACTTCTGCCGCAAGCTCCGCGAGGCGCTCAGCGACCCGGACGTTGGCGTCGTCGGGTGCGTGGGCGCGATCGGCGTGCGCAGCATCGCGTGGTGGGAGGGCTCGGTCACCTGGGGCTCGTTCATCCACCGCTACCAGGAGATGGGCGGCGGCGACCTGCCCGCGTTCTCCTACAACGGCAACGATCTGCCGCCTTACGCACGCACCGGCGAGGTCGACACCGTCGATGGCTTCGTGCTCGGCCTCTCCCCGTGGGTCGTGAAGAACATCCGCTTCGACGAGTCGCTCGGCGCGCTGCACGGCTACGACTTCGACCTGTGCCTCCAGGTCCGCGAGGCCGGCAAGAAGATCGTGACCGCCGATTTCAAGGCGATCCACCACCACTCGCTCGACCTAGTTGGCGACCCCGAGGGCTGGGTCGCGGCGCACATCAAGGTCGCCGAGAAATGGGACGGGCGGATGCCGCACGTGGGCGAGGCCGGCGGCGACTGGAAGGGCCGTGCCCGCCAGGCCGAGGCGGACGCCGCGCTCGCGGTCGCCCATGCCGTCTCCAACCGCCTGAAGGGCGACGCCAAGGCGCTCGAGCTGGAGCGCGAGCTCGAGGTGATGAAGACCTCGATCAGCTGGCGCCTGACCCAGCCGCTGCGCACGCTCAACCACTGGCGCCGGCGCGCCCGCTCGGCCGGCCGCCCGCGCGAGAGCCACACCGCGGACGCGAGTCGTCTGCCTCAGTCTTAGATCCCGCCCACCCTGGGCCGCCTACGGCGGAGATTGGGGTCCCGCCCACCCGGCCAGGCGGGCCCGTCCGGACCGCCTCGCAGCGTCCATTTCGCAGCAAAGCGATCGCTCCCGCAGGCGACGATGAACGTTATGGACGTCCCAGCGTCAGCGTCCATTTCGTAGATCGTTGCCCTGCGGCGGAGTCGAATTGTCACGAAATGGACGTTCGGCCCTCGCAACTCGCGCTTCAGCGGGATGGGGGTGGCACTGCGGAAGCGCTCTCGGAGAAATCCGGGGCCCGGACGGGCCCGCCCGGCCCCATGGACGCCGAGCGCAGCGAGGCCCCTAATCGTTCAGGAGCTCGCGAACTTCTTCCTTGGTGAAAGCCGGCTGCCCCCGCTGGCGCAGCTTCGAGAGCCAGATCGCGACCTCGAAGGTCTTGGACTCGAGCAGCTTGCGCAGGAACGCCTGCTGGCGCGCGTTCTTCTCACGACACCAGCCCAGGTCGGCCGCCTCGACCTCGCGCCTGGCCAGGTGCAGGACGCGGTTGGCCTCAAGGCGCTCGAGCACCGGATTGCCGGCATAGGGCTCGAGCAGCGCCGCGACCGCGTCCGCGTAGGGCGCGTTGCGCGAGAACACCGCGGCCAGCCCGAAGAATGCCGGCACGACCGCGAGTTCCGCGGTCTCGCGCCCGGCGACGAAGTCCTCGATCGCGGTCAGCACACCGTTGCGCGGCCCGCCCTCGTTGACCGCGAGCCACTTGTACGGCAGGCCGCCGCGGTGCAGCCCGGGATCGCCTGGGAACACGTAACCGCCCTCGACCGTCTGCTGGCGACCCTCTTCGGGGATCTGCTCGGGCGCGTAGTAGGCGTCGCGCCGGGCGTGCGGCCAGCACACGTCGTGGCAGATGATCAGCGGCAGGGCCTCGCCGGCGCGCTCGCCGATCAGCCGCAGCTCCTCTGCGACCGTGTAGTAGTTGTGGTCGCCGTCGACAATCGCCGCGTCGGCGGCGGGAAGGTCCTTGAGCGCCTCGATGCTGGTGGCGCGGATCAACTCCAGCTTGGCGTTCGCGTCGGCCAGCTGCACGAGCGCGTCCTGGGGGTCGGGGTCGATCGAGGCGATGCTCGCCCCGGAGCCCTCCGCCCAGTCGAGCAACAGCCGCGTGACATCGCCGGCATACGCGCCGACCTCGATCACCGACCGGGCGCCCGATGCATCGAGCAACGGCACGAGGATCTCGGCGAGGTTGCTCAGCGAATGCCCCCAGCGACCTGGGTCGGTCGCCATCGGGTCGGCTTTGAGGGCGAACCGGCTCACGGAGCGGCGAGTGTACAAGCGGTGAGCACGCCGCCGGGGACGAGCTGGATCTGCCACGGCTTCGGTGAGCGATCGGGCGCGATCTGCAGCGTTACCGGGCGGGCCGGCGTGATCGCGCCGAGCGGGGAATACGCGTCCGCGAACCGCCTGATCGCGACGGTTGCCGGCGCGCCCGCGGCCTTCAGCAGCAGCCCGCCGGGCGGCACGGTGGTGACAACCCGGTGGGCGACCGTCAGGCACGGCAGGCCGGCTCCCGTTGTGACGCTCGGCCGCAGGGCGATGCCGTGGGCGCGGATCAGCTCGCTATCGACGACCGCGCGGACGCTCTCGGGATCGTGGACGATCGTCGTCTCGCTGGCGGCCGGCGTCCCGATGGCTGCGGCCGTCCGGAAGTACGCGGCGGCCGGGACGACGACGAACGGGTAACCAGGGATCCCGCGGGCTATGTAGCCGGGCGGGGTCACGGGGCGGGCGATCTCGAGCGCGCCGAGGTCGGCCGAGGTGACCTGGCCCTCGGCGCGAATCAAGCGCCCGGCGTTGCGGATCGCGCCGATGTTCGAGACGATCGCGCCCACCGCGACGACGGCGATCGCGAGCTTCACCGGCCACCTCGGCGCCAGTCCCATCGCGAGCTCGACCGCCAGCAGCAGCGTCAGGAACGCGCCGATGTACAGGTAGCGGCTCGCGTAGGGCTGGGTCAGGAACGCGCGGCTGAACGCGGTCAGCAGCCAGAACGACAGCAGGATCACCGCCAGGCAAACGGCGCGCGGCCGGAGCGTACGCAGCCGTGCCACGCGCCACACGATCAGCGCGAGGGCCGCAATCAGCAGCGCTGGACCCCACGTCTCCAGCGTGCCGAGCCCATCGAAACCGGTGGCGCCCCCGAGGCCGAACAGCGCGCTGAGCGTGGTCGCGAGCCCCGTCACCAGGAAGCTCGGCGCGACGAGGATGTCGTGGCGGTGAAAGCTCGACTGCTGGTAGCCGATCCACCACACGATGTAGAGCACCAACGGGACCGCGACGATCCAGGCGCAGTCCCAGCGGCGGCGGACCAGCGCGAGTTCGAGCGCGATGCCGATCAGGAACGCCACGCCGATTCCCGAGCTCGCGATCGAGATCGCGAGCAGGACGCAGGCGGCGATGTCCCCCCGTCTGGAGCGGCGATCCAGGGCCATCAGTGCGCCGAGTCCCGCCGCCAGCGAGATCAGCATGGCCATCTGGAACGGCCACAGAATGTTCTCCCAGCCGGGCCCGAACAGCAGCAGCGAGCCCGCCGCACACAGCGCAAGGACCGCGCCCACGCGAGTCCGGGCGTACGCGAACACGAGCACCCCGCAGGCGAGGTGGGCGAGCGTCACAATCACCCGATAGGGCGCGTAGTTTCCGAGCCCGGCGGTCGCGAACAGCAGCTTGTAGATCGCGACCGGGATCAGCACAAGGTGCTCGTTGTGCGGATCCAACAGGCTCGCCAGGCCCCCGCCGCGGCGCTGGAGCGCCCAGCTCCACTCATCCAGCCAGATCGTGGTCCCGCGCGTCTCGTGGTAGAGGAATACGCCGGTCAGCACCACGAGTGCTGCCAGCGCCAACCATGGCACCGCCGGCGAGCGGAGCCGGGTGGCAGGGCTCCTCTCAGCCTCGAGCGCCGTTGACATTCTCGCCAGCGTATCGATGCTGGAAGCAGCCGGATTGCCGTTCCACTAGCTTGATCGCGATGCCTGGGCGCCTCGAAGTGCATCTCGATGTCCCGCTACCCGACCAGGTCGCGGTCGGACTCGGGACGGCGGTGTTCGTGTGTGGCTGGTGCTTCTGCCCGGACGCGCAGCTGCGGTCGTTGCGCTTCGTGCTCGACGGAGAGCCGCAGCCGGTGATGGCGTTCGGGATGCCGCGGCTGGATCCATTCGAGGAGCTGCAGGCGCCCCTGAGCTACCGCAGCGGGTTCTGGGGACTGGTGCGGATCGCGTCGCGCGACGTGGCCGAATGGGAAAGCCGGCTGGCGCTCGAGGCCGAACTCGCCAGTGGCGCAATCGCGCGCGCGGAGGTGGGGGTGATCGCGTTCAGCGGTGGCGCGCAGGCGCCGGCTCCCCCGGCCGCTACGGCGAGCGTCGCGATCTGCATGGCCACGCACGACCCGCCGCCCGCCCTGTTTGCGCGCCAGATCGAGTCGATCCGCGCCCAGACCCACGGGGATTGGGTGTGTCTGATCAGCGACGACTGCTCGCGGCCCGAGCGGTTCGCTTCGCTGCGCGAGATCGTCGGCGACGACCCGCGGTTCGTGATCTCGCGCTCCCCGACGAGGCTCGGCTTCTACCGCAACTTCGAGCGCTGCCTGGCGATGGTGCCGGCTGACGCCCAGTTCGTCGCGCTCGCCGATCAGGACGACTTCTGGCATCCGGACAAGCTAGAAACGCTCGTGCGCGAACTCGAGCCCGCCCACCACGCGCAGCTCGTCTACAGCGACGCGCGGGTCGTCACCGGCGGCGGCGAGCTGATCTCGGAGACCTATTGGTCAGACCGCCACAACAACCACGGCGACATGCTCTCGCTGCTGGTCGCGAACGCGGTCACCGGAGCGGCGTCGCTGCTGAGGCGCGAGTTGCTGCGCTATGCGCTGCCGTTCCCGCCTGCGCAGTTCGCGCACTACCACGATCACTGGATCGCGCTCGTGGCGCTCGCGCGCGGGGAGATCGCGTTCGTGGACAGGCCGCTGTACGACTACGTCCAGCACGGGACAGCGACCCTCGGTCACGCCGCCGCCAACCAGATGCCCTCGCTGCGCGAGCGCGCGCTGGCGTGGCGGGGCGACCGGCGCGAGCGCGTGCGGATGTGGCGCATGCACTACTTCGTCGACATCTGCCGGCTGACGCAGGTAGCGACGATCCTGCAGTTGCGCTGCGGCGAGCAGATGAGCCCGGAGAAGCGAAGCGCACTCAGGCGCTTCGTCCAAACCGATCGGTCGGTTTTGCGGCTAGGAGAGCTCGCGGCGCGCGGCGCGCGGGAGTTGCTGGGACGCCGCGAGACGCTCGGCGCCGAGTGGATGCTCGCGCACGGCTTCCTTTGGCGACGGCTGCTCTCGGCGACCGCGCGGGATCAGCCGCAGCGCCATCTGCGCCTAGACGCGGTGCCGCCGCCGGATTTGGCCCCACCCGCCTCCCCGCCTCGCGCGGGGAGGCGCGAGACCGTCGGCGGTTCGGTACGCCAGGTCGCCGACAAGATCGCCCCGCTCGAGCTGGCGGTGAGCGCGGACGCGCCCGCGCGGGTGAACCTGCTGATCCCGACGATCGACCTCGATCATTTCTTCGGCGGCTACATCGCGAAGTTCAACCTCGCGCGCAGGCTCGCGCGGCGCGGCGTCCGCGTGCGGATCGTGACCGTCGACCCGACTGGGCGGCTGCCGCGGGGGTGGGAGCGCACGGTCGAGACCTACAGCGGGCTGGCCGGGACCTTCGACGAAGTCGAAGTCGCGTTCGGCCGCGAGCTCGAGAGCCTCGAGGTCAGCGCCTTCGACCGGTTCATCGCCACGACCTGGTGGACCGCGCACATCGCTGCTGCGGCGCTCGAGTCGGTGCAGGCGGATCGCTTTCTGTACCTGATCCAGGAGTACGAGCCGTTCACGTTCCCGATGGGAACCTACGCGGCGCTGGCGGACGACTCCTACCGCAGGCCCCACTTCGCCCTGTTCTCCTCAGAGCTGCTGCGGGGCTACTTTCGCGCCCATCGGATCGGCGTCTACTCAAGTGGTGTTGCGGCCGGGGATGCCGCCTCCGCGTCCTTTCAGAACGCGATCAGCGACGTGCACCCGCCGCGCCTCGCGGAGCTCTCTGCGCGAGGTGTGCGCAGGCTGTTGTTCTACGCGCGGCCCGAGCCCCACGCGGCCCGCAACATGTTCGAGCTCGGGATGCTGGCCCTCATGCGCGCGATCGAGGAGGGGACTTTCGATGCCGGATGGCAGCTGGACGGAATCGGGTCCGTCGAGCCCGGGCGGCGTTATCCGCTCGGCGAAGGTGTCGAGCTGAACGTGCTCGCGCGCGCGGACCAGGGCACGTACGCGAGCATGCTCGGCGAGCACGACGTTGGCCTTGCGCTGATGTACACGCCGCACCCGAGCCTCGTGCCGATCGAGATGGCGGCGGCCGGGATGGCGACTGTGACAAGCAGCTTCGAGAACAAGACCGCCAAGGAGATGAGCGCGATCTCGACGAATCTGATCACGGTCGAGCCGTCGATCGCAGGGATCGCCGAGGGGCTGCGGGCGGCGGTCGCGGCTAGCTCGTCGTTTGAGGCTCGCGTGCGCGGCGCCAGCGTGGACTGGGCCCGCGACTGGGATCAGGCGTTCGGCCCGGAACTCATCGACCGGATTATCGATGAGGTTTCGGTTTCACTAGCCGCTTCATCAGCCGTCCGATCTCAATGAACGCCAGGAAGTACGTGTGAGAGTCGGTCGCGTTGCGAGCGATCCCCTGCCAGGCGTCGATGTTCATCGGCTCCTCGTGGACGACCTTCATGAACAGCGCCACAGCGCCCTGCTTGTCGCCCTCGCGGGTGAGCAGGTCCCCCTTGAGAACCGCGACCTCCTGGTCGGGGTTCAGGAAGGCGGCGCTGTTCAGAAGCGAGCGGGCATGAGCCGCCTGCGCTGCGCTGATTGTTGGGGAGGCGATGATCGAGGTGGCGTGATCGGTGTCCTGCGCCTGCCTGATCCCGACCGCGAACCAGGCGCAGATCACTAGGACTATCACCACCGCGAGCGCGCGAATCACTACCGGCACCCCACAATCATCCTCGATTTCGGTCGTGATCCCGAACTGGAACGGCCGCCGGTGGCTGCCGGGGTGCCTCCAGGCGGTCGGCCGCCAGCGGGTAGCGCCGGCGGAGGTGATCGTGGTCGACAACGGCTCTGACGATGGGTCGGTCGGGTTCTTGCGCGAGCGCCATCCGGAGGTGCGCGTGCTCGAACTTGGGCGAAACACGGGCTTCGCCTATGCCGCGAACCGGGGCCTCGAGGCGGCCGCGGGCGAGTACGTGGCGCTGCTCAACACCGACATTGTGGTGGCGGATGACTGGCTGGCCCGGATGGTGGCCGCGATCTCCCTGGACGGCCGGGTCGCTTCTGTCGCCTGCAAGATGCTCGACCTGGAGGATCCGACGCGGGTCTATGACGCCGGCGATGTGCTGCGCCGCGATGGGGCATGCGAGCAGCGCGGCCGGTTCGGTCGCGACGACGGTCGCTGGGATCATCCGGGCGAGGTGTTCGGAGCGTGTGCCGGCGCAGCGCTGTACCGGCGGGGTGCGGTTCTGAGCGTCGGCGGGTTCGACGAGCGCTACTTCGCCTACCTGGAGGACGTCGACCTGGCGCTGCGGCTACGGCTGGCCGGATGGACGTGCCGCTACGAGCCCGCAGTCGCGCTTCACGCGGGCGAGGGCTCTTCGCACCGGCTCTCCGGCGGACATTTGTACTTCGTCGAGCGCAACACGCTGGTGCTCGTGGCCAAGTCGTTTCCGCTGCGGTGGTTGCCGTTCGTGCTGTATCGCCAGGCCGGATGGATGTGGCACGCGCTGCGCGAGCGGCGTCTGAGGTGGCAGGTGCGCGGTCTGGTGGCAGGGCTGGCGATGGTGCCGAGCGCTCTGCGGGCCCGCCGGTCGCTACTCGGGCGCGCGGCCGTCCCGATTGATGTCGCCGTCCCGGCGCGCCCGATCAGGGGTCCGCGCGCCGGCGGCCATCCGGCACCGCTTCGCTAGCTCGCTCGGGCTCTGGGAGGTCGGCCGAGTTGCCGCTTGTAAGCTCGCGCGGCTCTGGGGCTGCCGCTGGTTCGGTGCTCGCGTTCGCCTGGCTCACTGCGTCGATCACAGGCTTCACCAGGTCGATCGGCATCGGGAACACGACCGTCGAGTTCTGGTCGGCGCCGATCTCGCGCAGCGTCTGCAGGTAGCGCAGCTGGATCGTGGTCGGGTTCCGCCCGATCACGTCGGCGGCCTCGGCGAGCTTGTACGCAGCCTGGAATTCGCCCTCGGCGTTGGTGATCCGCGCGCGGCGCTCTCGTTCGGCCTCCGCTTGCCGTGCGATCGCGTGCTGCATTCGCTCGGGGATCTCCACGTCCTTGATCTCGACCGTCGTGACCTTGATCCCCCATGGTTCGGTGTGCGCGTCGATCACGTGCTGAAGCGACTCGTTGAGCCGCTCCCGCTCAGACAGCAGCGCGTCGAGATCGACGCCGCCGAGCACGGAACGCAGTGTCGTCTGCGCGATCTGCAGCGTCGCGTTGTGGTAGTTCTCGACCTGGTTGACTGCACTGTTGGCGTCGACGACGCGGTAGTAGGCGACCGCCGTCACGCGCGCCGGGACGTTGTCGCGAGTGATGATCTCCTGCGGCGGGACCGTCAGCGTGATGGTCCGCAGGCTGACTCTGACCATCCGGTCGATCGTCGGCATCAGCATCACCAACCCGGGGCCGCGCTGATCCATCAGGCGGCCAAGGCGGAAGACGACGCCACGCTCGTACTCGCGCAGCACCCGGATCGAGGCGCCGGCTGCCGTCGCGGCGAGCACGAGCAGTACGCCGAGGACGATCACGATCGCGGCGATCACGCCGTCAACTCCCACTCCTCGGCGCGCCGTACGCACAGCGTCAGGCCGTTCAGGCGCTCGACGACGATGCTGTCGCCGGTGTGCAGCTTCGGTTGCGGGTCCTCGTCATCGGGCCAGGAGAGTCGCGCCTGCCAGAGCGCCCCATCGACGAGCACCTTCCCGCTCGACTTCTCCCAGGCGCGGACGATGCCGAGATGCCCGATCATTCCCTCGCCGCCGGTCCTGATCCGTCTTCGTCTGACCGCCAGGCCCTTGCGCACGGACACCAGGACGGTCGCGCCGCCCACCGCTCCGAGCGCCAGCGCAGTCACCACGACCACCGCGATGCCGCCACCGAGGCCGAGGATCGCCAGTACCGATCCGAGCACCAGCAGGAGCACCCCTGGACCGCCCAGCAGGCCCATCGACGGGACGTGTGCTTCGAGCAGGATGACCAGCGCCCCGACCACCAGAAGCGACACGCCTAGCGCTGTCATGCTGCTAATGGTACGCCGGTGCAGCGCCTTTCCGCGAGCGCGCGCGTGGGCGCCACGGACGCACTGATAGCGTTCCGGCCCGCATGGTCACGACGATGGCAGAGCTTCCGAACCGTGTCGGCGAGCACCTCGGGTTCACCGACTGGCAGATGATGTCGCAGGAGCTCGTAAACCAGTTCGCGGACGTAACCAACGACCACAACTACATCCATGTCGACGTCGAGCGCGCAAAGGAGTCTCCCTTCGGCGGGACGATCGCGCACGGCTATCTGACGCTGTCGCTGCTGGCACCGGTGACGCAGCAGTTGCTGCAGGTCAGCGACGCGAGCACGGGAATCAACTACGGGCTCGACAGGGTGCGCTTCCCGGCGCCGCTGCCGGTCGGCGCTCGCTGGCGCGGGGGCGCCGAGCTTGTCGAGGTGTCCGAGGTTCCGGGCGGTCTGCAGGCATCGGTGCGGGCCACGGTCGAGGTCGACGGTGTCGAGAAGCCAGCGCTCGTCGCCGAGTGCCTGATCCGCGTGTTCGAGTGAGCATCGATCTCGGTCAGGTCGTCGCGATCGACGTCCACACGCACGCCGAGCGTAACTCGGACTCCGATCAGGATCCGGTGACCGAGGAGCTGCTGGCGGCGGCCGCGTCGTACTTCGGCGCCGCCCCGATTCAGCCGACTGCGCAGGAGGTCGCCGACTACTACCGCTCGCGTCGCATGGTCGCGGTCGTCTTCAACGTGGATGACGAGGCCGGCATGGGCCGCCGGCGGCTCGGCAACGACGAGGTCCTCGAGGCCGCGCGCGCCAACCCAGACGTCCTGATCCCGTTCGGCAGCGTCGACCCGCACAAGGGCAAGCTCGCGGTGCGGGAGGCTCGGGCGCTGATCGAGGCCGGCGTGCACGGCTTCAAGTTCCATCCCAACACGCAGGCGTTCTGGCCCAACGAGCGTTCCTGGTACCCGTTGTATGAGGCGATCGAGTCGGCCGGGCTGATCGCGCTGTTCCATTCGGGCACCACCGGTATCGGCGCCGGGATGCCCGGCGGCGGCGGCGTGCGGCTGAAGTTCTCCAACCCGATGTGCGTCGACGACGTCGCGGCCGACTTCCCGTCGTTGAAGATCATCCTCGCGCACCCGTCGTTTCCCTGGCAGGACGAGGCGCTCGCGATCGCCGTGCACAAGCCCAACGTGTACATCGACCTGTCCGGGTGGTCGCCGAAGTACTTCCCCGAGAACCTGATCCGCTACACGAACGGGCCGCTCAAGGAGAAGATGCTGTTCGGCTCCGACTACCCGTTGATCACGCCCGACCGGTGGCTGTCGGACTTCGAGAAGCTGCCGATCAAGGACGAGGTGCGCCCGCTGGTGCTGAAGGAGAACGCGGCGCGATTGCTTGGGCTGTAGGCGGGTTCAGCCGGGGCGCACTATTCGCGAGGTGGCAAGCACGGTGCCGTCGCCGTCGAGCGCCTGGACGCTTACGTACGGCTCGCGGGCGATCGTGATCGCGGTCTCGAAGCCGTCCTTCTTCGCGCTCCTGGCGGCGCGCAGTGAGGCTGCGCTGCGACCGGCCAGCACGCGCCACGAGGCGATATCCGTGGCGCCGTTCCAGCTCACATAGACAAGCGTGCTGTGGCCGCGGCTCGAGGCACTGATCGCCGGGCGTGTGTGAGGCGTGCCACTCCAGTCGAAGCGGTACGCGCGATAGCTGGATGTCGGAGCGGTGAACCGGCCGTCGAACACCTGGCGGCCATGGGAGTCGAACTCGGTGAAGTACGGCTGGGAGCCCCATCCGATGAAGCTATATCCGCGGTTGAGTTGCTGATAGTTGCCCTCGTAGTCGGCTGCCAGCGCCGGCTGATGATGATCTTGCGCGGCGACGCTCGCCACCCTTCGCTTGGTATCGAGAAACAGCCTGAGCCCCCGCGAGTGCGGGTGCACGCGGTTAGGTCCGCCTCCGTCATCGAACAACGTGATGACCGAGTCGTCCGGGGCTCGCACCCGCACGTCATGCTGGAAGGCGAACGATGCCCCGCGGGCCATCCGGAAGCTCGAGTGCCTGCCTCCGAGGATCCAGATGCTGCGTCCGGTCCGGTGATCGAGCTTGTAGCTCGCCCACGTGTTGCGGCTCGAGATCACGAGGTTGTCGTCGAGGTCGACATCCACCGAGTTCACGTGGAAGTAGTCGAACAACAGCTGAGAGCTCGCGGGCAGGGCCTGGTGCGTGTAGCTGACCGGCACGTGATCGAGGCTGTCCCACTGGAACAGCACCAACCCCGTGGGGATGTCGATCTCCTGAACGACCGCATCGAGCACGATCTGCCGCTTCGGCCCATGGATCGAGGAGGTGTTCCAGATCACCGGATGCTCGGTTGTGATCAGAGCCGTGTTCCACGGCGTGATCTGAAACTCGTGAAGGTCGGCCAGCATCCCGTTGCCCGCGTGCACGCTCGCGATCTGTTGGTAGGAGCTGTTCAGAATGACGTCGAAGCCGTGACCTTCGCCGCCGACGATGGGGCCCTGCCACCACGTGAGCACCGGTTGGCCCCGATAGCTCTGGACGCGGAAGTCAGTGGTGAAATCGTTGCCGCGCATGGCCTTGAACCAGACCAAGTTCCCGTGGGGGTCGAGGATCTCCGGGCCATCCTGGACCGGGCCGAACTGCGACGCGACGAAGATGTCGCCGCCGACGCCGCCGCCGCGCCGGTCGATCCTGACGGTGGCGGGCTGGATGTCGCGACGCGAATGGAAGTGCCACACATCGTTTGGCACGCGCGCGGCATGCCGCCAGTGCCGCGCGCGCCGGAAGTGCCACGGCAGCGCAACCCTGTACTGGAAGGAGCCGTGGCTCGCGCCGATGATGTTGAGCTGCGTCCTGACTGTGACCACCTCACCGGGCTTGAACGCCCTGAACGGGAGAAAGCTCCCGCCCTCACCGTCGGAATCGCCCTCGAGCCGGCCTCTGTGGTTGCCGCTGCGAGACCCGTTCACGACGATCGATCCGAGCTGATCGACCGGCACACCCCGGAAGGTGATCTGAGTTTGAGGGGTGACGACCTGACTCCCGGGCATCGGGAACACCGCAACCGCTGGCGAAGCAACGGAGCTGGCGGGCGACCACAGGACGATCCACAGGCCAAAGATCCCGATCAGAGACCAGAGACGCGACCACATCACATCGCCCAGCATCCTCGATCAACGAGCGCTCGTCGGTCTCGAGCCCGATCCCTCGGTTTGCTCCAGTGACCAGCGCCGTGTGCTGCGCTCCCTGCCATCGTCCGGGTCAGCCTATCCGCTCGCCAGACCGTCACCGCGTGGCGTCCGGCCGTACAGGACGAGGCGCCCGACGCGGCTGGCGTCGACCAGCCCGGCGTCGCGCAGGACCGCGAGATGCTGCGAGACGCTCGCCGGCGGGAGGGCCAGGCGCTGAGCGAGCTCGGTCGTCGAACGCGGCGCGTCGAGGTCGGCGAGCACGGCCGCACGCCGGCCGCCCAGCAGCGCGGCGAGGCTGTCGGGCGCGGTCGGGCCGCCCGGTTCCCAGAGGGTGCCAACGCCCCGTGCCGGGTAGACCAGGGTGGGCTGCCACGGTCCCTGGGTGATCGCCGCGAGCTTCGGCCAGACGAACGCCGAGGGCAGGAACAGAAGTCCGCGACCGTCGAGCTCGAGCGTCTGCTGCCAGCGTTTCTCGATCAGCAGGGTCTCGCGCTCGAATCGGACTTCGGGGTGGAGGTCTCCGAACAGCCTGCTGGCGCCGCCGTCGGCGATCCGTCGCGCTCGATACAGGATGTCCCCCTCGAGCATTCCACGCAGCCGGTCCCAATACGGCGCAAGCGCACGCCGCCAGTACTCGCGGATCAACTCGGCGAGCTGCTCCATCGCGATGCCGGGTTCCTCGATGAACCCACGCAGCACCGCCGGCAGCGGCGCGCTCCGGTATGCGCTCTCGATCTCCGCCCGCACGCGCTCCTCGGGCACCGCGAGCATTTCCGTGAGCTCATCCTCGAACTCGGCCAGCGGCGAGCTCGGCGGCGGGTGAACGAAGTCCGGGGTGTACACGTTCTCAGGCTGCAGGGCGCGGAGCAGCTCGAGGTCAAGGTCCTTGGTCCGCTCCTTGGTGCGGATGATCCACGGGAGATGCAGCGCCCGGGCATCGGGCCGATCGAGCGCGTTCACGCTGCGGTGCAGCTCGACCAGCGGCGAGATCGCAAACCGGACGTTGGCCAGGTCGGCGGGACCGAATCGAATGACAAGCATTTAGCTCAGTCTAAATCTATTTGCGATTCCAGGACCTGGCTCGATCCTGCTCGCATGGTGATGAACCCATTTCTGACAGAGCAGATAGTGCGGGGTCGAGAGCAAGAAATCCGGGCACGGGCACACGCTCCGGAGGTCCGCATCGAGCGTCCGCGACGTGCGCGCACACACAGGCGCCGGCTGCGGCCGGGTAGGGTCATGCGCGTGGCCACAGTCATCCGTGCATGGTTATGACCGATCCGGTTCGCCTGGTCGGGATCAACCACGTCGCGCTCGAGGTCGGCGACCTCCAGGCCGCGCTCGAGTTCTACGGCTCGATCTTCGAATTGCGGGGGGTCGACCGCGAGCCGGGCATGGCGTTCCTGGATATGGGCGACCAGTTCCTCGCGCTCAGTCAGGGACGTAACGCGCCCCCCGACGGGGCCCGCCACTTCGGCCTGGTCGTCGCGGACCGCGAGGCGGTCCGCGCACGGCTGGCCGAGCTGGGGATCGAGATCCTGCCCGGGCGATTCCTCGATTTCCGCGACCCCTGGGGCAACAGGTTCCAGATCGTCGACTATCGCGACATCCAGTTCACGAAGGCGCCGTCGGTTCTCGCCGGCCTGGGGCTCGAGGGACTCGAGAAGCGCGAGCGCGCGCTGAACGAGCTTCGGGACAAGGGCCTGGCATAGCGCTCTGAGAAGATCCGCGCATGCGCAGGGCCTTCGCGATCGGGGCCATCGCTTGTGTGGGACTGAGCGCCTGCGGGTCCTCACAGTCGACGACAGCCACCACAGCCACGACGGGCGCGACCAACACGACCACCGCTGTCGTGCGGACGAGCGCCCGGGCCGCCCGCCCGCGCCTACGCCCGCGCCCGCGGCCGCCGTGCCCCTCCGACGGCGCCATGCCTCAGACCGACAAGGAACCCTCGGACAAGACCGCCTGCTTCCAGGCTCAGATGAACGATCTGTGGCGAGGCGTCACCGACGGCTCGGTCGCACCCGCGATGCCCGCGTTCTTCCCAGAGGCGGCCTACGCGCAGATCAAGGCGGAGCCCGACCCGCGCAGCGATTGGCTGATCCGGCTCGTACTCGATTACCGGCTCGATGTCGGCGCGGCACACCGCCTGGTCGGCCCCGGCGCGCGGCTGGTCGGCGTCGATGTGCCGATGAGCTACGCGCACTGGGTGCCGCCGGGCGTCTGTTACAACAGCGGCGGCTACTGGGAGGTCCCGAATGCGCGCGTCGTTTACCGCACGAGCGGCGGCGAGATCAAATCATTCGGGATCGCCTCGATGATCTCGTGGCGCGGCATCTGGTACATCGTGCACCTGGGCTCCACTTACCGGGTCGGCAACATTCCGGTGCTCGATACCCCGAGCGAAGGAACCGGCGAGTCGGTCGACTCGGGTACGTGCTGAGCGGCGAGAAGCCGCGCGGAGAACGCGCCGAGCGTGCGTCTACGCCGCCGCCGGCAGGCTGAACCGCACCCGCGTCCCGACGGACGCGTCGGCGAGCCAGATCCGGCCGCCGTGTGCCTCGACGATCGCACGCGACACCGCCAGGCCGAGGCCCGCGCCGGCGGACGTGCGCGCCGCGTCCGCGCCGCCGCGGTAGAAGGCGGTGAACACGCGCTCGCGCTCCTCGGGCGCGATCCCGTCGCCGTCGTCGGCGACCTCGACCTCGATCCTGTCGGCGATCGGCTCGGCCCGGACGACGACGCTTCCGTCGGCGGGCGTGTGTCGGATCGCGTTCTGGATCAGGTTGAACAGGACCCGCTGGAGCTTCTCGGGGTTGCCCTGCGCAGGGCGCAGCGCCGCGGGCACCTGCGCGACGACCGACACGCCCTTGGCCTCGGCCTGGACGCGCATCGCGGCGACCGTCTCGCCGACCAGCTCGTCCAGTGGTACGCGCTCGAGCGACCAGCGGATGTCGCCGGCTTCGAGCCGCGAGAGCTCGAACAGGTCGTCGATCAGCGCGCTCAGCGCGTCGATGTGCGTGCGCATCCGCTGCAGATAGCCGCGGCGCATCTCGGCGTCGACGACGATGTCGTCGCCAACCGCCTCGGCGAGCAGGCGCAGCGAAGTGATCGGCGTGCGCAGGTCGTGCGAGACGGCGGCGACGAGGTCGCGGCGGGCTTTCTCGGACTGGTCGCGCGCGGCCTCCTCGGCGCGCAGCCCTTCCTGGATCGCCTCGACGTCCCTGAGGATCGGTCGGGACACGAACCGGGCCGCGACGACCGCGACCAAAGCGGCCGCCACGACGATCGCAGCCGCCAGCACGGCTGCATGGTCCGAGATGATCATCCGCAACGCCACCACCACCAGCGCGAGCAGCACGGGCGCCACAACGATCACGACCGTCAGCGCGAACTGCCGCGGCAGCGATGCGACGCGCTCGCGCAGGCGATCCCCAAGCTCAACGGTTCGGCTCATGGCTGGAAGCGGTAGCCGACGCCCCACACGGTCTGGATGTGCCGCGGCTGCGCCGGGTCGACCTCGAGCTTAGAGCGCAGTCGACGGATGTGGACGGTGACGGTCGAGGTGTCGGTGTAGAACGAGTACTGCCAGACCGAGTCCATCAGCTGGTTGCGCGAGAACACCTGGCCGGGGTGGCGCGCGAGGAACAGGAGCACGTCGAACTCGCGCTGGGTCAGCTGCACCTCCTCGCCGCGGACATGCACCTGGCGGCTGGCGGGGTCGATCCTCATGTCGGGAAGCTCGATCAAGGACTCGCGTCCGGGAGATGTGTCGACGCGTCGCAGGACGGCATCCACCCGGGCGACCAGCTCCGCCGGCGAGAACGGCTTGACCACGTAATCGTCGGCGCCCAGACGCAGGCCGATCACGCGGTCTGACTCCTCGCCCTTCGCGGTCAGCAGGATCACCGCGATCCGCTCGCGGTCCTGCTCGCGCAACCGGCGCATCACCTCGAGCCCGTCGATTCCGGGCAGCATCAGGTCGAGCACGACGAGATCTGGCCGGTGTCCCGCTGCCGCCTCGATCGCCTCGACCCCGTCGAGCGCGATCCGGGTGCGGTAGCCCGCGCGCTCGAGATACCGCGAGACGACTTCGGCGATCGTCGGCTCATCGTCGACGACGAGCACCGAGCCCCGGGCGTGGTCCTCCATGCAGGGATTCTCGCAGCCGTTCGGCCGCAACCAAAGTCCCGCGGTGTTGCGTTCACCGGCTGTTCAGACGCGGTGAATGGCGATTCACTTCGGGGGGGCCGAAGTGAATCGCCATTCACGGCACCGAGGGCGCGGAGGTGAATCGCCACTCGCTTCCGGAGGGCGGAGGTGAATCGCCATTCAGGGTCCCGGGGGGCGGAGGTGAATCGCCGTTCACGGCACGGAGTGCTCGCCGGAGGCGTCGACCATGTCCTCGATCCGCACCAGCTTGACCCGCGGGCGTCCGGCCGGCTCGCCGGCGCGCCGCTCGCGCTCGTCGATCGACAGCCATCCCGTCCAGCTGACGACCCGCGGCCCGCGCGAGCACAGCCAGCCCGCGACCTCGCCAGGATCATCAACCGCCGGCTCTCCCAGCCCGCCAACCTCCGCGTCCTCGACGATCGCCGCGACCGTCTCCGCCGCATCCTTCTTGTTGGTGCCGATCACTCCCGAGGGTCCTCGCTTGATCCAGCCGACGACGTACTCGCCCGTCAGCGCCTGCCCCCCGGGGCCGAGCACGCGCCCCGCCTCGTTCGGGATCAGGCCACGGCGCTGGTCGAAGTGGATCCCTTCGATCGCCTGCCCGCGGTACCCCACGGCACGCATCACGAGGCCGCACTCGATCACCTCATCCTCGCCCGTGGGGACCGCTCGCATCCGCCCGTCGAGTCCCTCCTCGAGCCGGTTGCACGCCAGTCGGATCGCGCGCACGCGACCCCGCTCGTCGCCGAGGATCTCGACCGGTGAGCGCAGGAACCTCAGGACCACGCGATGCGTCTTTCCCGCGGGCTCGCGGGTCGAGTAGCCGCGCAGGATCTCGACGTTCTTGCGTGAGGTCATGTCCGCTTCGTCTGACTCGAGCCAGGCCATGCTCGCGGGGTCGAGCTCGAGCTCCCCCGGGTCGACGATCACATCGGCCTGGGTCAGCTCCCCGAGCTCGCGCAGCTCGGGGTTGGTGAACGCGGCCTGCGCGGGTCCGCGCCGGCCGACGAGCACGACCTCGCGGACGCCGGCACCGCTCAGATGCGGGATCGCGTGGTCGGCGGTGTCGGTGGGGTGGAGCTCTTCATCGGCCAGCACCAGCATGCGCGCGACATCGAGCGCGACGTTTCCGTTGCCGATCACCACCGCGCGCTCGTGCTCCATGTCGAACTGGTGGTCGGCGAAGTCCGGATGGCCGTTGTACCAGCCCACGAACTCGGTCGCGGCGTACGAGCCGCGAAGATCCTCGCCGGGGATCCCGAGGCGGTTGCCCTCGGCCGTGCCGTACGCGTACACGACGGCGTGATAGCGCTCGAGCAGCTCGGCGCGGCTGATGTCGCGGCCCAGCTCGACGCCGCCGAAGAAGCGGAACAGCGGATGCTTGGCGGTCTTCTCATACACGCGCGTGACGGTCTTGATCTTCGGGTGGTCCGGAGCCACGCCCGAGCGCACGAGGCCGAATGGGGTCGGCAGCCGGTCGATCAGGTCGACCTCGAACTCCCTGGCCAGCAGCTGGTCGGTGGCGTAGAAGCCGGCGGGGCCGGCGCCGATCACTGCGATCCGCGCGCCCATCGCTACGCGGCGGCCACCGCGTGTGTCGTGTGGCGCCCGTCCCGATCATCCTCGAGCTGCTCGAAGTACGCGCGGGCCTGATCGGCCCACCGCGCGTGCCGGTCGGCGAACAGCTCGTGGGCGCGATCCCGGGGCCAGTCATCCGGCAGCAGCGAGGGCGGAAGATCGGGATCGAGGAACGGGAACCTGCGCCACGCATGGACGAGCAGCGTCTGCATCCGGAAGCACTGCTCGCCGGCGCCGGCTCGGGCCTGTGCGAAGTCCTCGATGAACGACTCGTACTGGGCTCGAACCTGGTCGAGATCCCAGGCCGCCGACACCAGTTGTTCCGGGCGCCCCATCGTTCCAAGCTCCGCCACGAACGAGCTCGCGTCGGCGGCGGGCTCCTCCGTGATCGCGCCGGCCAGCTCCTGCTCGCGCTCGACGTGCGGGGTCAGCCACACGCCGCCGCCAAGCGACCCAAGCCCTGCCCACGCCAGACGCGTGCGCAGCTGATGGCGCACCTCGCGGCGCTGCTCGGGGACGCGGAGCACGACCACGAGCCACCGGCCGTCCCATTCCCAAGGCTGCCCAAATGTGTAGATTCGCTCGGCGCCGGTCCGCAGCAGTGCCGCTGCCCGGTCGCTCAGCGCGAGCCGAGCACGACGCCCATGGCGCTCGGTCGTCAGCCAACCGTCCCGGGTACTTCGCGCGAGTGCCTGTCTGGCCGCATGCTCGGTGTACCCGAGCAGCGTCAGCGACGCCACAAGCGTCTCCTGCCACACGCTCTGCGCGCGCGGGAGCAAGTATTCGCCGAGTACGGTCAGCAGAAGCGAACGCGCCGCGGGTGCGCCGACCGACCTTCTTCGCAGCTGATCATCCATCTCGCCTGCTGACACTAGCGGGAGAGGTCGAAGTCGTCTCTGACCGCTTCGAAGTAGGTCCCGCAGCTGTTGCAGCGCTGCTGGCTGGTGATGATCTGGCCGCCAAATCGCGACACCAGTTCCGTCTCGGACGATCCGCAGAACGGGCACTCAACGCCGCCCAGAAACACGGGCTCGGGGAGCGCGACGCTCACGCCTTCTGCCCGAAGGAGCGTCGTCAGCCACCTCCGCACTCGGTCCCGAATCACGCCGGGACCTTCGCCCACCATTCCCGCGGAGATCGCCTGCTGGAATCCCGGGTCCCCGTCCGGGCCGGGCCAGCGTGCGGCCTGCGCCCACATCTCCTCGATCCGCGCCAGCAGCAGCTCGAGGTCGCTGCCGCCCGCCCGCGCGATCCGCCTGCACCACGCTTCGGCATGGACGCGGTGCGCGCCCTCCTCCTGAAGGATCTTCCGGGCGCGCTGCGCGAGCGGCTCGATGGCGCTCTCACGCGTCGCCGCTACGAACGTCGCGAGGATGCCGTCGACCACCGCGTTGGCAGCGATCAGCGATGCCCAGTCCGGGAGCTCGGCCGCGATCACCGGCAGTGGATGACCTACATCGAGCCCGTCCTCATCGCGAGCAGCACCGAGTTTCGCCAGCACCGGATAGGTCGAGCGCGCATGGCCCAGTTCGTCCTGCGCCATCGCCGCGGCCGCGACCGCCGACTCGATTGTCGGCGCGCTCACCGCCCACTCGCCGTAGCGGTGCCCGAGCGCGCTCTTGTTGTCGGCGAGCGAGCCGATCAGCGAGATCATCCTGGGAGTCGCGACGTCGGTCGTGCTCACGCCCGGATCGCCTCCCGGATCGCGGCCCGCGGGACGATGATCATCTCGATCCAGGGGTGCTCGTCATAGATCGCGCGCGCGGAGACGAGCGCGAGGTCCTCGTCTGATTCGGTCACGGTGCCAACGTGGTGCAGTGGCTCCTCGTAGGCCTTGCGAGCGAACACCTCCCACACCACTTCGGCCGCGCGGCTCATACGACGATCCCAAGGCGCCGCATCTGCTCGCGCGCATCCGCGCGAATCCGGT
This sequence comes from uncultured Solirubrobacterales bacterium, assembly GCA_963824755.1. Classification (GTDB taxonomy): domain Bacteria; phylum Actinomycetota; class Thermoleophilia; order Solirubrobacterales; family Solirubrobacteraceae; genus Palsa-465. The sequence goes on from CAWGQT010000004.1 coordinate 184,845, forward strand.
CCTTCGTCCACACCGGGTCCCAGACCGTCTCGACGCGCACCTCCTCGACGTCCGGATCGCGCAGCAGCGCCTCGCGGATGTCCTCCTCGATCATGTCCATCGCGGGGCAGCCCATCGCCGTGAAGGTGATCTGCAGCGAGGCAGCCCGCTCCCTCGGCAGATAGTCGACCGACACGATCAGGCCCATCCCGACCACCGACACCGGGATCTCGGGATCCTCGACGTGCCGCAGCGCCTCCCACAATCGGGCCTCGACCACCGCCGCCTCCATCACGGTCCGCTCCGCAGCGCCGTCGTCTGGTAGCCGCGCTGGAGCCTGCGCACGTAGTCGTGGTTCATCGGTCCGCGCGCCCGCCAGCGAAGCATCACCTGGTCCCAGCCGATCGCGCCCTCATCGAGCAGCCACCTGCGCCGCTGCGCGTCGAACTGCGCCGGGAATGGGCAATCGATCACGTAACTGTCGAGCTCCGCGTCGAAATGCGCTGGCACCGCAACGCCGATCTCTTCGAGGAAAGGAACCACCGCTGCCATCCAGCCCTGGCGCAGTGCGTCGTTGGTCTTGCCTTTGAAGCCGTAGTCGAGCTGCTCTGAATGTTGCTTGAGCTCGTCGGGGAGCCCGAACCATTCGAGCGTGAGGATGAACATCCAGTCGACGGCCTGCTGGACCTGGCGCTTGCCGTCTGGATCCTTGACCAGCTTGCGCAGCCAGGTCCGGCCATGGCGCAGATGGAACGTCTCCTCCTTATCGACCTTCGCCAGCGCGCGCTTCCACGGTCCGAACGTGCTCGACTCATAGACGTCGGAGAGCAGCACGAACCCGGCTTGGTCGTACAGCGCATTGGCGCACACCAGCTCGACCCACGAGTTCAGCGCCACGTCGAACGCGTAGGGGTACTTGAACTGCTGCGGCGGACGTTCGTAGACCAGCCAGTCCATGTCCACGCCGAGGTCGCCGAGCAGCCGGTAGCCGATGTGCGCATGTGCCAGCTCGTCCTGGATGATCGACATCGCCGAGCCGAAGTTGTTGAGCGCCGGGGCGTGCTGCGCGGCCCGGAGGTAGGCCGGCGCGCTGATCAGTTCGGTGTCGGCCGACACGGTCAGGATCCGGCGCACGCCCTGCAGGTAGGTTGGCGACATGTGCTGGAGGCCTTCGACCAGCTTGCCCGCCGCGAGATGGGCCTGGACCTGCTCGTCGGTCCACGTCGCGAGTTCTTCGATGCCTGCGTCCACGTATGACACTTGACTTACGTTCGCCAGGGTATAGTCTGCTCCCGATGAGGTCAAGCCGGCGGTGATGGCCACGATCATCGAGGTGAACGGCCTGCGCCCGACGATTGGCGAAGGCGTGTTCCTGGCCCCGACGGCGGTCGTGATCGGCGACGTCAGAATCGGCGAGAATGCGAACGTGTGGTTCGGCGCTGTGCTCCGAGGCGACAGTTCGCACATCGAGATCGGCGAGGGCACCTCGGTCCAGGACAACGCGGTCATTCACTGCGCCGAGGACCTTCCAACCGTGGTCGGCCGCAACGTCGTCGTGGGACATGGGGCGATACTCGAAGGTTGCATCGTCGAGGAGGGCGCCGTCGTTGGAATGGGCGCGATCGTCCTGCAACGCGCCCGTGTCGGCGCGCACGCGATGCTCGGCGCCGGCGCAGTGCTTCCCGAAGGCGCCGCCATGCGCGCCGACCATCTCGCCGCCGGGGTGCCCGCGCGGGAGAAGAAGGAGCTGTCGGGATCGGCGCTCGCGTGGACGCAGAATGCGGCCGAGCACTACCAGGAGCTCCGCCACCAGTACCTGACAACCAGTCGCGTTAGCGAGGAGAGGAGCCAGCGTGCCCCAGATGCTGATTGGAGGCGAGTGGCGCCAAGCCGCGGCGCACGATGAGCTCGAGGTAGTAAATCCGGCCACGGAAGCCGTCGTCGACAGCGTTCCTGCCGGGTCGCCCGAGGATGTCGAGCTGGCGGTTGCGACGGCCAAGCGCGCGTTCGGTGCCTGGTCGCACACCGATGTCGAGCAGCGAGCGACGGTTCTGTCCAAAGCGGCGGAGCTGATTCACGAGAACGCCAAGGGGCTCGCCGCGCTGCTGACCGCCGAGCAGGGGAAGCCACTCGCGGAGGCGACCGGAGAGGTCAACCACCTCGCGCACGGCGTGCGCTTCTACGCGGAGGCCGCGACCAAGGTCCGCGGCGCCTACCAGCAGCTGCCCTCGACCCTCGGCCAGGCCTACGGCATGATGATCCGCCGGCCAATCGGTGTTTGTGCGGCGATCACGCCGTTCAACTTTCCGCTGACGCTGCTCGGGACGAAGGTCGCTCCCGCGCTCGCCTGCGGGAACACGGTCGTCGCCAAGCCCGCCGCGACAACGCCACTCGCGACGCTCGAGGCCGCGCGCCTGTTCGCGGAGGCGGGCGTCCCCGAGGGCGTGCTCAATGTCGTCACCGGGCGCGGCTCGGAGATCGGCGATGCACTGATCGGACACCCCGACGTGCGCCGCGTTGCGTTCACCGGTTCGACCGCGGTGGGCCGCCACGTCGCGACGCTGGCGGCGCCCGACCTCAAGCGGCTCTCGCTCGAGCTCGGCGGCTCTGACCCGGTGATCGTGTGCGCCGACGCCGATGTCGACGCCGCGGTCAAGGCCGTGATAATCGGGCGCTACTGGAACGCGGGTCAGGCGTGCCTGGGCTGCAAGCGCGTGCTGGTGCACGAGTCGGTCTACGACAGCTTCGTTTCGCAGCTGGTCGAAGGCGTCGCTCGCTACGAGCCCGGCGACGGGACGGTCAAGGCCGAGAAACCCCGGCTGCGCATGGGTCCGATCCACACTCGCGCCGGGCGCGACGAGCTGCTCGCGCAGCTCTCCGACAGCGGGGGCGAGGTCCTGATCGGTGGCGGCACCGGCGGGCACGCGAAGGGCTACTTCCTCGAGCCGGCGGTCGTTGCCGAGCCACCGGCCGACTCGCGGCTGCTGCGCGAGGAGGTTTTCGGTCCGGTCCTTCCGGTCTCCCGCTTCCGTGATTTCGACGACGCCCTGCACCGCGCCAACGACACGCCGTACGGGCTCGGGTCATCGATCTGGACGCACGACGCGCGGCTGATCCACCGCGCGGCCAACGAGATCGAGTCGGGCATGACGTGGGTCAACCAGATCCACTACGGATACGACGAGCTTCCGTTCGGCGGGATCAAGGCATCGGGATTCGGCAAGGAGCACGGACTCGAGGCGCTCGACTCCTACGTCGAGCTCAAGTCGGTTGTGGTCGCGGGGCTTGATTGATGCCCACAGCGCAGACCGAGACATACGCAGGCGCCGTGATCGCCGGCGCCGGGCACGCTAATGGCGGGCCAACGCTCCCGGTCACCAACCCGGCAAACGGACGCGTCTTCGCCGAGGTCGCGAGCGCGACCGCGGCGGACGTCGACGCGGCGGTCCAGGCTGCGACCGCTGCGCAGCAGGCCTGGTCAAAGCTGGCCGTCTCAAAGCGCGGCGAGATCCTCGCCAAGGCCGCGCGCAACGTCGAGGAGCACCTCGACGAGCTGGTCCCGCTGCTGACGCGCGAGCAGGGGAAGACGCTGCGCGACTCGCGGATCGAGCTGGCCAAGGCGATCGACACGCTGATGCATTACGCCGGTCTCTCCAAGGCGCTTCGCGGCGTGCACACGCCGGGTCTCGATCCCGGCGTCGAGGGCTACGTCCTGCGCCGGCCGCTTGGCGTGGTCGGCGCGATCGTCCCGTGGAACTTCCCGACGACGCTGCTGTGCAACAAGCTCGCCCCCGCGCTCGTCGCCGGCAACGCGGTGGTCGCCAAGCCCGCGGCGACGACGCCGCTTACGACACTCCGTTTCGCACAGCTCCTGAACGAGGGCGGCCTCCCGCTAGGCGTGTTCAACGTCGTTACCGGCGAGGGGCCGATGGCGGGCGAGGCGCTCGCAAGCCATCCCGGCGTCCGCAAGGTCGCGTTCACCGGGTCGACCCCCGTCGGCGAGCGGATCATGGCGCTGTGCGCGGGCGGGCGGGCTCCAATCAAGCGCGTCACGCTCGAGCTCGGCGGCTCTGACCCGATGATCGTCTGCGACGACGCCGACCTGACGGCCGCGGCGAGCGCCGCGAGCATGGGACGCTTCTACAACTGCGGCCAGGCATGCCTGGCGATCAAGCGCGTGTACGTGTTCGAGTCGGTCGCCGACGAGGTCATCGAGCAGGTGGTCGCCAAGGCCCGGCGCCTCAAGGTCGGTCCCGGCGACGCCGAGGGCTCGCAGATGGGGCCGCTGCATACCTCGGCCGGGCGCGACGAGCTCGCCGGCCAGGTGCAGCGGACGCTCGAGACCGGCGGCACGCTGGCCACCGGCGGCCGGGCGCCCGAGGATCCCGAGCTGGCTGAAGGGTTCTTCTACGAGCCGACGATCGTCGTGGATCCACCGCACGACTCGCCGATGGCAACCGAGGAGGTGTTCGGCCCAGCGCTGCCGATCTGGCGCGTGCGCGATCTCGACGAGGCGATCGAGCGGGCCAATGCCTCGCAGTTCGGCCTCGGCTCGTCCGTGTGGACGCGCGACCTGCACCGCGCCCGCCAGGCCGCCGAGCGGATCGAGGCCGGGTACACCTGGATCAACTCGCGCACGAAGGTCTACGACGAGCTGCCGTTCGGAGGCTGGAAGGGCAGCGGCTATGGCAAGGAGCACGGCGAGGAGGCGTTCGACTTTTACACTGAGACGAAGTCCGTCGTGGTGCGCAGCGAGCCGTGATGAACGTCCATAACGTCAGCACGCTGATCGATCGCAACCTGGAGAGCGGGCGCGGTGAGAATCCCGCGCTGCTGGCCGGCGAGCAGACGGTGACCTACGCCGAGCTGGCGCGCGCCATGGCCCGCACGGGGCATTTCCTGCACGAGGCCGGGGTGCGCCGCGAGGACCGGGTGCTGCTGATCCTCGATGACACACCCGTCTTCCACGCCGCGTTCCTCGGCGCGAGCCGAATCGGTGCGGTGCCGGTGCCCGTCAACCCGCTCGACCGTCCCGACACCCTGGCGTACTACCTGGATGACAGCGCCGCGCGCGCCGTGATCGCGGATGCGGCGTTGATCGAGAAGATCGCCCCGGCGCTGCAGGGGGGCCAGGGTGTCGCGGTCGCAGTCGCCAACGGCGAAGCCGGCGAGTTCGTGAGCTACGAGCGCGCGATCGAGGGCCAGCCCGACGAGCTCTCGCCCGCCGGCACTCACCCCGACGACATGGCCTTCTGGCTGTACAGCTCAGGGTCGACCGGGCGCCCCAAGGGAGTCGTCCATCTCCAGCACGACATCCAGGTCACGATCGACACCTACGCGCGCCACGTCCTGCGCCTCACCGAGCAGGACATCTGCTTTTCGACGACCAAGCTCTACCACGCCTACGGGCTCGGCAACGGCCTGTCGTTCCCGTTCGCGGCCGGGGCCGCCGCGGTCCCTGTCACGGGCCGGATGCGCCCCGAGCTCATCCTCGAGATCCTCGCGCGAAACCGTCCCACGGTGTTCTTCTCGGTGCCGGCGCTGTATGCCGCGCTGCTCAAGCTCGAGGACCCGGAGCGCGGCATGTTCTCCTCGGTACGGACATGCGTGTCGGCCGCCGAGGCGCTGCCGGCTGCGATCCTCGAGCGCTGGCGCGAGCGGTTCGGCGTCCCGATCCTCGACGGCGTCGGCTCGACCGAGATGCTCCACATCTACTGCTCGAACACGCCCGAGGACATCACACCTGACACCTCCGGGCGTCCCGTGCCGGGTTACGAGATGCGGCTTGTCAACGAGCGCGGTCTCGATGTGCCGGCCGGCGAGCCCGGCGATCTGCTGGTGCGCGGGGACAGCTGCGCGGCCTTCTACTGGCACCAGCACGAGAAGAGCAAGCAGTGCATGCGGGGGGAGTGGTTCTATTCGGGCGACCGCTACGTGCAGACGCCCGAGGGGCGCTACGCGTATCTCGGCCGCGCCGACGACATGATGAAGATCGGCGGGCTCTGGGTTTCCCCCGCCGACCTCGAGAGCTGCCTGGTCCAGCATCCCGCGGTTTCCGAGGCGGCGGTGATCCGTGTCAGCCGCGACGATGTCAGCCGCATCAAGGCGTTCGTGATCTGCGCGGCGCCGCCCGAAGATCCCGATGCACTGGCCGATGAACTCAAGCAGTGGTGCAAGGCGAACCTGCGCCGCTACGAGTACCCCCACCTGATCGACTTCGTCGAGGACTTTCCGCGCACCGCCACGGGCAAGATCCAGCGGTTCAAGCTGCGCGACGCGGACCTGGAGGCGCAGCGGCGCGTTCTCGCGTAATCAGCCGCGGCGTCCTCATTGAGGGCAGGCGCCTCGAGGCCGCCGAGCTCCCCGGCGACCCCGACCTGCCGACCCTCGTGCTGCTGCACGAGGGCCTTGGCTCGGTCGGCTTGTGGCGGGGGTTTCCCCGCGTGCTCGCCGATGCAACCGGGCACCGCACAATCCTCTATTCCCGCTTCGGCCACGGCGCCTCCGACCCACCGCCCCAGCCGCGGACGCCCAGCTTCATGCACGAGGAGGCGCTCGAGATCCTGCCCGAGGTACTCGACCAGCTCGAGATCGCCGAGCCGCTGTTGATCGGACACAGCGACGGGGCCTCGATCGCGCTCATCTACGCCGCGTCGCACCCTGTACCTGGGATCGTCGCCCTCGCCCCTCATGTGTTCGTCGAGGAGCGCACGCTGGAGGGCATCCGCGTGACCGAGCGCGAGTTCGTCACCGGCAATCTTCGACAGCGGATGACCCGCCACCACGACGACCCGGCGGTCACCTTCGGCGGCTGGTTAGACGTGTGGCTCGATCCCGAGTTCCGCGACTGGCAGATCGAGGATCTGCTCCCGGGCATCGACGCCCCGCTGCTCCTGATCCAGGGCGAGGACGACGACTACGGCACGCTCACGCAGCTCGACGCGATCGAGCAGAGCGTATCCGGACCCGTCCAGCGGCTCGTCGTGCCGGGAGGGCACACCCCACAACTCGAGCAGCCCGACGCGGTGCTCGACGCGATCGTCGAGTTTGTGGAGGAGGTGGGGGGCTAGCGCCCCTACGCTCCGCTGAACGCCGGCGCCCGCTTCTGCGCGAACGCCACCACGCCCTCCATGAAGTCGTCTGTCCGGCCGAGCGCGTGCTGGAGCTCTGCCTCGAGCTCGAGCTGCGCGTCGAGGTCGCCGTAGATGAACCGGTTGAGCGCCTCCTTGGAACCCGCGTACGAGCGCGTCGGCCCCGAAGCCAGCCGCTCCGCCAACGCCTCCGCCTCGGACATCAACTGATCATCGGGATAGACCCAGTTCACGAGCCCCCATTCGAGCGCCTGCAGCGCCGGGATCCGCTCGCCAAGCAGCGCCATCTGGAACGCGCGCGCCTTGCCCACCGCCGGCGGGACGAGCGCGGTCGAGCCGCCGTCGGGCATCAGCCCGATGTTCACGAACGCCAGTCCGAAGAACGCGGACTCGGCAGCCATGATCAAGTCGCAGGCGAGCGCCAGCGAGCACCCGATCCCAACCGCCGCCCCGTTGACGGCGGCGACCACCGGCTTGGGCAGCCTGCGCAGCCCGGCGATCGCCGGGTGGTAAATGTCGTGCAGCTCGTGGCGGATGTTCGGCTTGCCGTCCTCGGCCGGGTCGAATCCGGCCTTGAGATCCGCGCCGGAGGAGAAACCGCGCCCCGCCCCGGTCACGAGCACGGCCCGGACCGACTCGTCCGCCGCCTCCCCCTGGACCACCTGCCCAAGCTCGCGCCCGAACTGCGCGGTCCACGCGTTCAGGGTTTGTGGCCGGTTGAGAGTCAGTCGACCAACTCCTCCCGACTGCTCCCAGATGACGGTCTCATAGCTCATCTCGACTGCTCCTTCGTAGGTTGTTGGACGGCGACAATCTCACGCAAGCCGGCGCATGCCGCATCGGCGAGCGGATCGACGAATGTGGTCGGCCTGTCCCGAAGCTGGCCCGCGAGCCAGCGCCGCGCGATCGCGTGCGTTGGACCGCTCACGATCGCGGTGATCACGAGCATCGACTTCGGCCGGATCTCACGAGCCTCGATCCGAGGCGCGAGCCAATCCCGGATCGCCGCCGCCAGGTCGCGATTCAGAGCGGCGACGGTCGAGGCCGCCGGCGAGTCCCATTCCAGATGCCCGCGGTCGTAGACGAACCGCGCCAGACCGGGATTCGCCTCGACCCAGCGCATGTGGTGCACGATCGTGCCGCGCACGGCTGCACGAAGCGTTCGCGGCTCCGAGCCCACCAGCTCCCACATGCCCTCCTGAAAGGAGATGATCGCCTCGATGTACAGCGCATCGGCGATCGCCTCCTTGGAGGGGAAGTGGTGAAACAGCGCGCCGTTGGAGACGCCGCTGCGCTCGCGGATCAGAGCGACCGTCGCGCGCTCGTAGCCCTCGGACAGGAAACATTCCAGGGCGGCGTCGAGGATTCTGCCGCGGGTGTCGGTCCGTGCGACGCGCGTGCCGCGGGTGTCGGTCCGTGCCACAGCGGCAGAGTATCACTCTAGAGCAGTGCTCTATTCCGTCGCGAGTCCTGGGAGGCGGTGTCGATCCGCAGTACGATCGCGCCGATGCACGCTGGCGATGCGATTCGCGTAGTCGTCGGAGACGACCACCCGATGTACCGCGAGGGGGTTGCTCGGGGTCTGTCCTCGAGCGGCCGGGTGATCGTCGTCGCCCAGGCGGAGGACGGTCATGCCGCGCTCGAGGCGATCAAGGAGCACCGCCCCGAGGTCGCCGTGATCGACTACCGGATGCCGCAGCTCGACGGCGCCCAGATCGCGAACGCCGTGCGCCGCGATGGGATCCCGACCCGCGTCCTCATCCTCTCCGCATTCACCGACAGCGTGCTCGTGTACCACGCGATCGAGCAGGGAGCGGCCGGATACCTTCCCAAGGAGGCACGGCAGACCGAGATCCTCGATGCGGTGCTTGCGTGCGCGCGCGGGGAGACGGTGGTGCCGCCGGCGCTGGCGACGGGTCTGGCCGAGGAGCTGCGCCGTCACGCGGCCGGCACGGGACCGCTGCTGACGCCGCGCGAGGGCGAAGTGCTGGCGCTGATGGCGCAGGGCAAGAGTGTCCCGGCGATCGCGGAGGAGCTCGTGCTCGGCGCGACGACCGTCAAGACGCACGTCGGACACGTGTACGAGAAGCTCGGCGTCTCCGACCGCGCGGCAGCCGTCGCCGAGGCGATGCGCCGCGGCCTGATCGAGTGACCGAGCGGCGACCTAGTCGCAAAGGCGAACAGCGAACTCTGGCGCTGCTCGCCACTCACCACATCGGTCGCTCGGAGGTCGTGATCGGGTGGCTCCGAGTCGCCGCGGTCGGGCTGTTCGTGTGGGCCGAGCACCTGCCTCCGCCACACGACCACCAGACCGGCTTCTACATCGTGGCTGCCGGCTACGGCGCATGGAGCCTCTTGTTGCTCTACGTGAGCGCCCGGCGTACGCCGACGTACGCCGAAGGGCTGATCGAGGCCGGCATCGATGTGATCGCGATCACGCTTCTGTCTTCGACCTCCGGCGGTCCGTACTCGCTCGTGCGGCTCGGCTACTTCTTCGTCCCGGTTACCGTGGCGTTCCGGTATCGGTGGACGTGGACGGTGGCCGCGACTGCCGTTGTGGTTGTCGCATACCTCTCGGAGGCGGTCGCGGACATCGGCCCTGACCACAACGTGGTCGGTTTCGTCACGCTGCACGCGCTGATGCTCACGTGGGTCGGCGCGGCATGCGCCGGCCTGTCGGCCGCCGTCGCGCGGCGATCGGACGCGATCGAGGAGCTCGCCACGGATCGCGAGCAGCTGCTGGCCGAGTCGCTCGCCGCGGAGACGCGCGAGCGCCGCGCGCTCGCGGAGGGTCTTCACGACGGCGCGATCCAATCGCTGCTCGCGATCCGCCACGACCTCGAGGAGACGGCCGTCCGCCTCCCGGACGATGCTGGGCTGAGCCGAGCCGACGACGCGCTGCTCGCCGTCGTGCGCGAGCTGCGTTCGACCATGTTCGAACTGCACCCTCATGTGCTCGACGAGGCCGGGCTCGAGGCGGCCGTGCGCCAGGTCGCGGAGACGGCCGCGCGCCGCGCGGACTTCGAGCTGACGCTCGAGCTCGATCTGCTTCCGGCGCGAGCGGACCTCGACCGCCTGATGTTCAGCGTCGCGCGCGAGCTGCTCACCAATGTCGTCAAGCACGCCCGGGCGCGGCACGTGACCGTGACGCTCCACGACCTCGACGGCGAACGCGTGCTGAGGGTCCGCGACGACGGCCGGGGGTTCGACACCACCGTCCTGGCCAAGCGCCTCGCTCAAGGGCACATCGGGATCGCCTCGCAGCGGGTGCGCGTGGAGAGCGCCGGCGGAAGCCTCGACGTCGAGCCCGGTCCGGACGGCGGCACGATCGCCACCGCGCGCGTCCCGATCTAGAACTCCTCCGATCGGAGGAGGCGCTCCTCCTCCTCGCGATCGTCCGATCGGGCGATGGCTGCAGGGCCCACTAAGGCGCATCCTGTGCCCATGGCGATCACGACCACCATCGAAGTAGAAAGTCTCAAGCAGCGGGCGCGGCAAAGGGCACTGTTGCGCGGCCGGCTTGTCGACAGCACGATGGCCGCGATCCGCCAGGCCCTGGTCGGACCAGGGCCGGGGGCACCGCACGGATGTGAAGGTTTGACGCTCGCTGAGCCGGCAGTGGCATGGACAGCCGACCGGACGATGCCGGCAGCGCCGCCCATGGAAGGTGGTGGGTCGAATTCTCGACCGGCGGCGTGAGCGTCATAGGGGGCAGCAGTAACGGTTAGGGGGTCGGCGCATGCGCCGACCCCCCAGCCGTGCATGCACGGCTGGACCGACCGGTGCATGCACCGGTCGGCGGACGCGCACATGTGCGCGTCCGAACAGCTACATCGGCGCCGGTAGGCTAAGCGCACATGCAGATCGGTAAGCCCGGACCCGCGGTGAGCAACATCTGCCAGGCGTATCCCGACCGGGTCGAGGTGCGCGGGCACGACCTGTGCGGCGAGCTGATGGGCCGCATGACGTTCACGGAGTACTTCCATCTGCTGCTGACCGGGCGCGAAGCCAACGAGGAGCAGCGCTTCTTCCTCGATCTGCTGCTGATCGCGATCGCCGAGCACGGGATGATGCCGACGAACGTCGCCGCGCGGATGACGCTGGCGGCCGATCCGGGATCGCTGCACGGTGCCGTGGCAGCGGGCATCCTCGGCGCCGGCCCGGTGATCCTCGGGACCTCGGAGGAGTGCGCCGCGCTGCTCGCAGCCGCGCAGGCCGAGGTCGCCGCGGGCGCCGCGCCGGGCGAGGTCGCGGCGCGGCTCGCACGAGAGGCCCACCAGGAGGAACGGCGGCTGCCGGGGTTCGGGCACCCGGTACACAAGCCCCTCGACCCGCGCGCCGAGCGGGTGCTCGAGCTAGCCGACGAACGTGGAGTCAGCGGATCGCACGTGCTGCTGGCACGGGAGTTCCGGCTTGCGGCCGAGCAGGCCTGGGGAAGGCCACTGGTGATGAACGTTGCGATCGTGATCGCGGCGGTGATGCTCGACCTCGGGTTCTCGGCGGCGATCGTGAAGGCGGTCCCGATCCTCGCGCGCACGGCCGGGCTGCTCGCGCACCTGGCTGAGGAGCAGCAGCAGCCGCTCGGCTTCCTGATGGCCGCGGCCGCCGAGGAGGCGATCCGCTACGAGCCGCCGTCCTGATGCTCGATCCGGAGGTCGAGGCGCGGCCGTGGGACGAGCAGCTGGTCCTCGACGACGCCTCGTATCGGAGCCAGCTGCGCTACCTGGTTGCGCGCTCGCCGTTCTATCGCGAGAAGCTGGGCATCACTGACGCTGCCGCTGCCGGCGGGCTCGAGCAGATCTCCGCGCTGCCACTGACCGAGAAGGACGAGCTCCGCGCGACGCGCACGCACGAGAACCCGTTCGGGACACACCTGTGCGCGCGGCCCGAGGAGATCGCGCGGATCTATTCGACCAGCGGCACGACCGGCGAGCCGAGCTACATCCCGCTCACCGCCGGCGATCTCGAGAACTGGGTGACCGGGTCGGCGCGCAGCTATGCCGCGTCGGGCGTGGCGGCGGGCGAGCGGATCGTCTCGACGTACAACGCGGGACCGTTCGCCGCGGGCGCCGCGCTCGCGTCGTTTGACCGGATCGGCCTGTGCCACATCCCGGTGGGGACCGGCAACACCGAGCGGCTGGGACTCGCGCTTGAGCGGCTCAAACCTGCCGCCGCCGTGCTGACGCCGTCGTATGCCGCGTACCTGATCGAATGGGCGGCGGAGCGAGGGTTGGACCTGCGCGGCTCGAGCGTCAAGCGGGTCCTGGTCGCGGGCGAGCCGGGCGGCGGGGAGGAGGCGTTTCGCGCCATGCTCGAGGAGGGCTGGGGTGCGCGCGTCACGGAGGCGATGGGGATCGGTGACGTCGGCGTCTCGCTGTGGGGCGAATGCGAGCAGCAGGACGGGATGCATCTGGGGGCTCGCGGGTTCGTGCACGCCGAGCTGATCGATCCGGCGAGCGGCGAGCAGCTTGCGCTCAAGGATGGCGCGACGGGCGAGCTCGTGCTGACGCATCTCCGCCATCAGGCTGCACCCCTGCTTCGTTTTCGCACTCGCGACCACGTCGCGGTGCGCGCCGGCCGGTGCGCGTGCGGCCGGACCGCACCGCGCATTCGTTGCTTGGGACGGACCGACGAGATGCTGATCGTGCGCGGTGTCAACGTGTTCCCATCCGCCGTGCGCGAGGTCGTCAGCGCGTTCGCGCCGGACGTCAGCGGGCACATCCTGATCAGACCGCCGGCCCCCGGCGTCAAACAGGACCCACCGCTGCCGGTCTCCGTCGAGCTGGCGCGTGACCGCAGTCCCGGTCCGCAGCTGGCGGACGCGATTCGCCAACGGCTGCGCGATGTGTTGATCGTCCAGGCACGAGTCGAGCTCGTGCCGTGGGGGACCTTGCAGCGCAGCGAATACAAGTCCAGACTTATCGAGAGATGAGTACCCACCCACCGACCCCAAACCGCCCCTTGCGCAAGCTCCAAAGTCAGGCTGTCCACCACATCACGCTCGTCGGGGCTGACCGGCAGACATCGATCGACTTCTGGGAAGGGATGCTCGGGATGCCGTTCGTGTTCGAGCAGCCGAATCTCGATCGGGCGACGGAGAGCCACCTGTACTTCGATCCGGGAGACGGCCGGCTGATCACGATCTTCACCAACGAGGAGCGCACTCCCGACGAGACCCGTACCCCAACCGACGTCGGGTGCGTACACCACATCGCCTTCTCGGTGTCGAAGGCCAGCTTCGATCAGGCGGTGCAGCGGCTCGACGAGCGCGGCATCCGTCACAGCGGGGTCAAGGACCGCGGCTTCATGGACTCCATCTACTTCGAGGATCCGCTGGGGCTGCTGATCGAGCTCGCCTCCTACCGGTTCGAGCCGCCCGCAGGATTCACGCATGCCGACGTCCTGTTCGAGGCGCACAAGATCCGCGTGCAGCGCGGCGACTACAACATCGCCCAGATCCACCTGGCCGACGCGATTGAGGCGCTGGTTCGCTCCTCGCGCGACTCGCTGTCAGAGGATCGCTCCGCGAAGGACCCATACCGAGCACCCGCAACCACTTGAGCAGAGGAGAGGATCAGATGGCCGCAAACACCCTCAGCATCCTGAAGCCGAGCGTCAACAACCTGACGGCGCGGATCTTTGTGCGTGCCGCCGGCCTCGAGTTCGAAGAGGTCGACGTGTGGACCGCGAAGGGCACCGAGGATTTCCTGGCGAAGGACCCTGCCAACCTGACGCCGCTGCTCGAGGAGGACGGCCTGCCTAACGGCTCGTTGTGGGAGAGCTGCGCGATCATGCAGTACCTCTGCAACAAGCACGGCATCGATCACCTCTACCCGCGTGATCCTGCGCAGCGGGCGATGGTCGACAGCGCGATGTTCTACCTGATCGGCACGCTCTATCCACTGGTCGCGCGCGCCACCTATCCGACGCTCGGGTTCCCGCAGTACCCCGGCGAGGTGGGTTGTTCGGAGGCGGACGATGCGCTCAAGGCCCAGGCGCAGAAGGATGCCGCCGCGGCGCTCGACGTGCCGCTCGAGGCCTACCACAAGTTCTACCTCGCCGGCAAGCAGTTCATCGGCGGCGACGCCCCGTCGATCGCCGACATCCGCCTCGCGGCGACGCTCGAGTTCCTCGCCTCGATCGACTACGAGCTCCCCGCGTGGGCGAGGGACTACATGGGGGCGATGGAGTCAGCGCTCGGCGACGCCTACTCCGAGCCGGCGGCCGACGTGCGCGGCTACATCGCTTCGGTGAAGGCGCCGGTCGCCTGAGTCGGACGCCGCGCAGCCGAGCGCCGTGGCCGAAAGCAGCGGGTAGGACGCGCCGAGATCGTCGTAGAGATGCGGCGCCGTCATCGCCGTGTTGGATCATGCAGGCGTGACCGAAAATCAGACGGCCGAAGCGCCCGAGAAGATTCCGCTCACCGCGCGGCTGATGCTCCACGAGTCGCTGACCGCGCGCAGGGCTGCGGCGATCATCGCGGCGGCGACCGTGGTGATCACGGTCGCCGGCGGAATCCTCGAGCGGGTCTTCGACCACAGGGAGTTCCACACCACCGGCAAGGGCCTGTGGTTCGCGCTGCAGACGGTGACCACCGTTGGCTACGGCGACGTGACCCCGTCCCAGCGAAACGGACGGATCATCGCGGGCGTAGTGATGCTGGCGGGGATCGCGTTTCTCGCCGTCATCACTGCGGCGGTTACCGCGTCGCTGATCGAAAGCAGCCGCCGGCGCTTCGCGCAGAACGAGGCGGACCAGGCACGCCGGCTCGCGGAGATCAGCGAACGGTTGTCGAGGATCGAAGCGTCGCTCGAGCGGTCGGGCTCCGGTCCCGGTCAACGTCCCGCAAGCTGACTGCCTCCTCAGAAGGCCGCGGCGTAGCGGGCCGCGATCGTGGTCCAGGCTTTATGGGTGCGCTCGCGGCGCGGCGGTCCCGCGTCGCCGAGTTGCTCCCACCCGCGCTGCTCGAGTCGCACGGCGGTGCCGCCTTCGACCGGGCTGAAGGTGACCTCGACCTCGGTCGCCTCGGACGGGTCGAAGAACAGATGCCAGAGGTAACGTAGGCGGGCCGGCGGCTCCCAGTCGAGGATCTCGCCCCACAGGTGCTCGCCTCCGTCGGGCGCGTGCTCGACGATGCGCCCGCCACATCTGGGCTCAAAGGTGATCGCGGTCGGTTTGCCGCTGACGGTGTGGGACGGCGGCCACCAGGTCGCGCACCTCGCGGTCCAGGCGTCGAATGCCTGTGGCGGCGGAATGCCCACCTCGAACGACATCACGAGTGGATCAAGGGTCATCGGTCGTGCTCGTGTTCTCAGCCAGGATCTGGAAGCGCGCGATCGCCTGACCCCACACCTCCGAAAAGTACTGCCGGATCGCGTCGACGCCTTCGTCGCGCAGCTCGTATATCCGCCGTGTGCCGGCGGCTTCGTCGCTCACGAGCCCCGCACCCTTGAGCACGCGCAGATGGCGCGAGACGGCCGGGCGGCTGATCGGAAGCTGGTCGGCGATCTGCTGCACCGACTGCCCGCCGTGGCTGAGGATCTCGACGATCGCTCGCCGGTTTGCGTCGCCGAGCGCGTCGAGCGCGTCCTGGTGAAGATTCCATGCCATCTCAGTTCACTGCCGCGTCGCACGCATCCGTAACTCCCGTGCTACGGTAACACTCAGGTTACCGACGACGTTCAGGAGGACACATCGATGCCGGCAGCTACGGCCACCGGGTCTGGCACGCGAGAGGATCCCTGGATCCTCACTACCCCGCCCGGCAGCTCCCAGTACGAGGCCTACCGGGACGAGGGAGGCGAGCCACCGGCGCTCGTCGTTCAGGTAAGTAAGACCCAGTTGCGCTACCACCTACGCTGCATCGAGGACCTTCACGAGATGCTGCGCCGGCACGGCGACTGGATGCCGCTCGGTAATGCCGACGAGCAGAAGCCGGCCGCTGAAGGAACCGTCGAGGCCTGGGGCCGTTCTGCCGCGAACCCGGTCGGCGGCTGGTACGGATTGAAGAAGGGGCTACGCGGCCGATTCGGCAACTATGTTCCACCGGTGCTCGAGAAGCTCGGGCTGGCCGAGGTCGAGCACAACGCGCGCAACAACAGGATGCGCGCCTTGTAGCGCTTCATCCGCCGAGGATGCGCGCCTTCTGTGCCGCGAACTCCTCGTCGGTGAGCACCCCCTGTGCCTTGAGATCCGCGAGGTCCTTGAGCTGTGCGATCGGGTCGGGGGCGGCGGGCGCGGGGGCGGCAGGCGCGGGTTGCTCGTACTGCGGCTGCTCGGCGTATTGCTGCTGCTCCTGGTCCGCCCAGCGGTTGTACTGGCGGCGGCTGACGCGATTCGAGACGGCCGTGGCCGTGCCCGCGACCACAGCCGTGCGTGCGATTCCGCGGAGAAGTCCTGGCATCCTTCTTCCTTTCGTCAGGCCGCAGACCCTGCGGCGTCGAGGGCGTCGATCAGATCCTGCACGTGGATGCGCTCGTCGGCGATCAGCACGCCGCCGTTGCGGCGCACGGCGGCGGCGAACGGTGCCGCCCAGTGGTTCTCGTAGACGAGCATTACCGCCGCGCTTGAAAGCTCCATCCGCTCAGCCACCAGCGCGACGTCGTCACTGCTCATCAGTCCCGTGGACGCCCCTGCGAACGCCGACAAGTCGCCGGCAGTATCCGCGTCCACATCGGCAGGGTCGTAGCTCGCGAACGATCCGTCTGCCTCCTTGCGCACGATCAGAGCGTCGAGAATGCGGACGATCCCGCGTTTGACGAGGTCCAGGAGAATCGGCACCGCGTCACCTCGCATCGGCGCTCCCGGCGGATAGCCGATCACGAGGAGGTCGATCGGGCCTAGCACGTCTTCGTGGGCTTCCATATTGCTGTCTCCGGTGTTCGAGTGGCGCCAGCCGGTCGTCATCCGGCCACACGGCCGGAGTCGAGCATGAGGCCCTGGCGGCCGCATCACCCGTTGTGGATGAAGTGGGCTTGGCGGGTGCGGTTAGCATCGCGCTGACTACGCGTGAGGTCGAGGTACGACGTCGGCGAGGTGCCCGTGCGGGTCCTTTTCCGACGCCGCCCTCCCGAACCCGGCGTGACCGTTTCCGATCACCGGGCTCTCCAGCGACTATGCCGTGATTGACGCGGCTGGCCTCCCGGGGTGGATCGTGACGTGACAGGCGGCGCAGACCACGAGGGTCTTGCGTCGTCGCTTGGCCATGATCCGGGCCCATTCGGGTTGGTCTGGCTGTCCAGGCTTGTCGAGGTCTGAGAGCTTGCGGATCTGGTGAACTTGCACCCGATCCGCGTCTCCGCAGATCTCGCACCGTCCAGCGCGGAGCCGATCGATCAGCTCGTTGCCGGGGGCGGCGGCCGGGACTGGCGCGCGGTCTTTGATCGCCGCGTGCTTCTGCCGTATGAGCGGGATACCGCCGAACGTTGCGACCAGTGGTTTGCGTCCCTGGCTGCGCTCAACTCTGGCTTGCAAGCACTTGCGTGGCCCGTGCGGCGTCTCGATCGTGGCCTTGTACCTGCGGGCCATGGTCGTGACCGTCGAGCCGTACTTGCCGGCCAACGTCTTGAGCAGCGAGGTCTGCATCACCCACTGCAGCCGGTCGAGTCGGTAGACATCGCCGGCGAGTAGGTAGTACTGGACGATCCCCCGGTACTCCGCTCCGAAGCGGTTGATGATCGTGTGGTCCGGCTCGTTCATCAATTCGGGTCGGGAGGCGGGCTTGCCGCCCTGCGTGTATCGGGAGCATTTGGCCTTGATCACATCGACCGGCACGCGCAACCGGATCTGACCGTTGACCGACCTGCGGCCACCGGTCTGCTTGCGATCGTCGTGCTGGGTGATGATCTCGTAGCCGAGGAACCGCGCCGCTTCCGTGCGAGCGTGGGTGATCAGCGTCTTGGTCTCGGATAGCTCCAGCGCGAGGTTCTCGTGCAGGAACTGAGCGAGGCGACGTTTGATCTCCTCGGCTTCGGCCTTCGGTCCGGTGAACCCGAGCAGGATGTCGTCGGCATATCTCACGTACCGCAACCGCCGGTAGCCAGGATCGTGAAGATCCACGCTCGGCAGGTTGCGTTGCCGCTTGCGCAGCTCCCGCACCGCAGCATCATCGCCACGGCGGCGAGCACGAGCGACCGCCGACTGCACCCTTCGGTACTCAGGATTGGGTTTCCTGAGCACCCCTCGGTTGTATTCCGGCATCAGGATCGTGTCGACGAACCGGTCCAACCGGTCCAGGTAGACGTTGGAAAGGCACGGGGACAGCACCCCGCCCTGCGGCACGCCGCTGAGCGTGGCGTTCCACACCCAGTCCTCCAAATACCCGGCCTGCAGCATCTGGCCGATCAGCCTGAGCAGCCGGTTGTCGCGGAACTTCTCACCCAGCGTGTCGAGCATGACCCGAGAATCGAGTCGGTCGAAGCACTGGGAGATATCGCCCTCGATAAACCAGCTGGTCCCGGTCCAGGTTCTCGCCACCTCGCCCAAGGCGGTGTGGCAACCCCGGCCGGGCCGGTAACCGTGGGAGTGCTCGGAGAACTGCGGCTCGTAATACGCCTCCAACAGCAGGCGGATCACTTCGCCGAGCAGCTTGTCCGACCACGACGGCAGACCCAACGGCCGCTGCTTCCCATCCTTCTTCGGGATGTAGTGCCGCCGGACGGGCCGAAACCGGTAGCGCTCGTGACGCACCGCGTCGATGATGCGCTCGATCTTGGCCATCGTCATGCCGTCCGCGGTCTCCGCGTCAGGTCCGGGCGTCATCGCTCCTTTGTTGGAGTAGATCCGCCCGTAGGCCAGCAAATACAGCTGCGGGTTGAACAGCTGTCGATAGATCCCTTCGATCGGCAGGCCGCGCCTGCCGCGTTCACGGAGGACATCCAGGACCGTTTCGGCGTTCTGCATTACGCATACCTCCCGGCCATCGAACGTCCCGTCACCTGTGCCCCTTCGCCCTGTGGACGGCTTTCCCGTCCTCCTTGGTGGGTCGTTACTCCCACGACTACTACGAGCACTCCGTCACCCCCGGGCCTCGCGACCCTGAGGGTTGATCCCGCGTTCGTCTCTGTCGTACGTATCGAGCGTGACGTAGGCGTCCCACTCATCTCCTTGATTGCCCTCGCTGGGCAACGCTCCACGCCCCGAAGGTTGCGATGGCCACCCTCCCAGGCCGTCGCAGAGCATGGCGTCGGTATCGGGTGCCGTTCCGACGGATGCATCATTCCATCGTCTGGAGATTGGGATTCAGGCAATCCAGCTTTCGCCATATCACGCGGGTCCCGCGACACCCCAGCCCTGACACCCAGGCCGGTCGCCGCTTTCCTGGCATGCGATTGTTCCGTTCACCTCTCGGATCCGGGTTAGCCATCAGACCCACGAACCTTCCTTCGAGTTTCGTCCCGACTGCACCGGGGATACAACAGAGCGCCTCGCGGCGCACGAGGATGTGATGGCGATTGACACGTTGATGGTGTACGTCGGGGTTTACGAACAGGTCGGCGATGCCGAGGCTGACTATCAGCTGGTGAAGGAGCTGCACACCGAGGCGGGCTTGATCGATGCCTACGATGCGGCCGTGATCGAGCGGGGGCAGGACGGCAAGACGAAGATCGTCAAGAAGCATGAGACGCCCACGCGCGTGGGCGGCGTACTGGGCGGCGGAGTGGGTCTGGCCACCGGTCTGGTCGTGGCCCTGTTCCCGTTTGCCGCCATCGGTGGCGGCCTGCTGGCCGCCACGACCGGTGCTGGCGCGGTCATGGGTGCGGTCGCCGGTCACGCCGCGGCGGGCATGAGCCGGCATGATCTCAAGGAGCTCGGTGAAGCCCTCGACGCCGGGCAGGCCGGCCTGGTCGTGGTCGCCATCTCCGACATGGGCGCGAAGGTCGAGCGCGCGATGAAGCGTGCGCAGAAGTTGCAGCAGAAAGAGCTGAAGGCCGACAGCGCGGAGATCGAGCGCGACGCGACGGCAGCAGGGGGCAGCGCCTAGTACGGCCGCTGCCGGGGCCCGAGCAGCTCATGTGTCGCTGGCTTGCCTACACCGGGTCGCCCGTATTGATCGCGGAGGCGCTCTACACGCCGAAGCACTCGCTGATCGATCAGAGCCTTCACTCGCGTCTCGGCGCGGAGACGACCAACGGGGACGGGTTCGGGATCGGCTGGTACGACGCCGAGCCGAGCGCCGGCGTGTTCCGCAGCATCGAGCCGGCCTGGAACGACGAGAACCTGCGGGAGCTCGCGAGCCACGTCCGCTCTCACCTGTTCTTCGCTCACATTCGTGCGGCAATCGGTTCGGCTGTTCAGCAGACCAACTGCCACCCCTTCAGGAATGGACGGTGGCTGTTCATGCACAACGGCTTCATCGACGGCTTTGCGGAGATCAAGCGCGAGCTCGTGCTCGCCGTCGATGAATCGCTGTATCCCGAGATCCGGGGCACGACCGACAGCGAGGTGCTGTTCCATCTGGCGCTGACCTTGGGCCTCGAGCAAGATCCGCCCGACGCGGTGGGACGTGCGATTGGGCTGGTCGAGGCGGTAGGCAGGCGGCGAGGCATCAAGAATCCGTTCCAGGGCACGATCGCCACCAGTGACGGCAACCGCCTCTGGGCGTTCCGCTACTCGAGCGAGGGCAAGTCGCGGTCGTTGTTCTTCTCTCGCGACATCGACACGCTCCGAGAGCTGTATCCGGACCGGCCGATCCTGCAGAAGGTCTCCGATGACACGCGACTCGTTGTCTCGGAACCGATCGGCGATCTTCCCGGCGCCTGGCACGAGCTGCCCGAGGCGAGCTACGCGGTCGCCGGCGCCGGGGAGGCCGAGCTCCTGCCGTTCGAGGTCAAGCCTGCTTTGGGCGAGGCTCCGTGACGGTGTGACGATGCGGGCGCCACGCCTTCCTTTCCACCTGGGCGCCGCGAGACGGTTATCGCCCGCGGCCAGGAGCGGAAACCGTCACCTCGTCTGCCGGCACCCAGGCGACCCTGTGGTTGTAGTCGATTTGGTACCACGTCCGGCCCTGTGAGACGCGGCTGATCTGCGCGACGTACGTCTGTCCGGCACGACTGAACCCGTACTTGCCGTCTGGGCAGATCCGAGTGTCGATCGTGTTGCCCAGATAGGTCGTGGGGTACTCGGGACCGCTGAACAGCGTCGTCGGGTCAGACCCGCCGCGGAATCGCAGGAGCGCGCCCCAGCCCTCGCTGGTGTCGGAGTCGCGTACCCAGCCGGCGGTGCCATTGAAGTCGATCCTGTCGTAGAGGACGCCGCGGACCCGCTTGCGCCCCAGCAGTGCGAACTCCTCTCCCCATGCCGCCTTCGCTCGGAGGTCTCCCGCCGAGACCTGCGAGATCACGGTCGGTGCATTCGGCACGATCGACCAGGGGAAGTTGTCGCACGAGAAGTCGAGGTGGTCGTACGTCGGGGGGGTCGCCGATCTTGGACGATGGGATGAACGTCGATGGATCGCTCGCGCCGCGGACGAGCGTGGCGGGCTCCGGCCGGTCGTCGTGATCGGCGTAGACGTTCGTGTACGCGCTCTGAATGCCGTTGGTCCAGAGGAACCAGTCGCGGGCCGATGCAAGCTCGTCGCCGACCGAGATCATCCGGATCCGCGGACTCGGCTTCGTGTACTGCGCGGGGATCTCCGCCGGTGGGGGCGCCGCGTCGTGGGACCAGCGCTCGTATGCGGCGCGAACGAGATCCATGTAGTAGGGCCAAATCCCACGATGGACCGGGGTCCCAATGTTGCACGGTCGGGTCGTCGACCGAGTTCGGGATGTTGTCGTGCCCGAGGATGTGAGCGCGGTCCAATGGGATCCCGTACTTCCACACCGCCCAGCTGACGAGATCGGCCGAGCGCTCGTACAGCTGCTGGGTGAAGTAGCCGGCCGGAGCCACCGCGAAGCCGATGTGCTCGACGCCGATCGAGTGCTGGTTGAAGAACCAGTTGTTCACCGACCGACTCCAGTCCTTGTCGGCGACGAATTGCGTCACCGCGGGGTCGGACGAGTTGTTTTGCCCGGAGACGACGTACTGCGTCGCTGACGTCGCCTTCGGGTTGGTGAAGGCGAGGATCGTGTCCGGATACGTCGCTTCGGTGTCGTGGATCATGACCGAATCGATGAAGTCCCCGTCGTTGGGACGGTCGGCGGGGTAAAACGTGGTGGCGGTGAAGTGCTTGTCCACTAACGGATAGTCAGCCCGAGCGGCCGAAGCGCTGAAACCCGCGACGATCAACGCCGTCAGCGCGATCCACGATCCCCGGCGCCCGGGCAACGCGCCACCGACAAGTCCCCTAATGCTCATCTCTATCGCCCTCGGTTCGCCCTTACAGGTCCAGCCCCACCCGAATCCCACAGGCGAGCTCCACATCGATCGGATGGGCCCCTGCCGCTCGATTAGTGCGCGATGCGTCCCCCGTTGACGAGCAGTGTCTGGCCGCTCACGAACCTGCTTTCGTCGGAGATCAGGAAGGCGAGTGCTCCCAGGAGGTCGGCCGGCTCCCCAACCCGGCCGAGCGGCGTGGCGCTCGTGTCGTACTCGGCGCCCGCCAGCATCCCACGGCTTCCCTCGCTGCGGATGAATCCTGGCGCAAGCGCGTTGACGCGGATCTGCGCGTTGCCGAGCTCGCGGGCGAGCGCACGGGTCAGTCCGATCATCGCTGCCTTTGAAGTCACGTAATGGGCGAGGCCCGGTGAACCGGAGAAGGCGACCTCCGACGCCAGATTGACGATCGAGCCGCCCCCCGAGTTGCGGATCACGGGAGCGGCCGCCCGAGCGCACATCCACGCTCCCTTGACGTTCACGGCGAGCACCCGGTCCCATTCCTCTTCGGCGATCTCGTCGAACGGCCTGCGCGACAGTCCGGACACCACGGCTGCGTTATTGACCAATGCGTCCAGACCACCCATCAGCTCGACCGCCCTCTCGGCGAGTGCGAGGGTTTGCGGCCGACTGGTGACGTCGATGGCCGAGGTGAACACCGCCGCCGCTCGCTCTCTTGCGATCGCGCCCGTGTCGAGGAGCTGTCGCTCGTCGATGTCGGCCGCCAGCACCTGCGCACCGAGGTCCGCGAGGTGGAGCGCGAACTCGCGTCCCAGGCCCTGCGCCGCGCCGGTGACGATGACTCGCTTGCCGGCTAGCCGCGCGTCGCCCATCACGCCGCGCGGACCGCGTCCTGGAGCTGGAGCGCGCGGGCTATCTCCTGATAGCAGTTGTAGCTCGAGCCCCGTCCGATTCCCGGGCCCGAGTGCAGATTTGCAGAGCAGTCATACACGTTCTCGAGCACGAGGCGGTGGCTCGCGATTTCTGGGACCGGCCGGAAACGGCCGAGCTGGGAGGCGATCGTGCTACCGGTGGAGTAGCCACCCTCGATCATGTTCGGCCGCTCTCGCTCAATATCGTCCGGACCGTAGACGCGTGTAGCGATGACGTTCTCACGCGTCATGTTCGGCGCGTATAGCTCCCACTTCCGCATCAGGTTCTCGACGAACCGTCCCTTGACCGCTCGCCATTGTTCGCGGGTGAAAAGCCGCCGTGGCGCCGAGAACTCCTCGACCCCGATGATGTGCTGCCCGTTCGGAGCGCGGGTGCAGTCCCAGAGGCTGTCGACTGAGCAGAGCACGTAGGGTCTGCTGGCGAATCCGGCCGTGAAGATCTCGGGTTGGTAGCGGAGGTGCAGATAGTCGAGGTCCTTGGGCCCCCAGTAAAGACGCGGCTGCGAGCCAACGCCAGGGTTGTCGGATTCGGCGAAGTAGGCGGGGGGCTCGCGAATCGCGAGGTTCGCCCACAGCAGCTGACCGCGGTCGTAGAGGATGTTGCTGATGCGCCGGCGAAGACGATCGTCGATCGCCACCTCTCTGAGCAGTCGCAGCACGGTCCCGGCGCAGCCGAGATCGCTGACGATCAGCTCGGCCGAGATCTGCGAGCCGTCCGCGAGTTCGACGCCGGTCGCACGTCCGTTTGCGACCGTGATCCGGTCGACCTCGCAAGACGTCCCGTACGACACGCCGAGCTTGCGGCCCGCTGCCAGCAGTGCGTCCGTGATCGCTTGGCTGCCCCCGGCTGCGATCGCCGCGGGCTCGAAGGAGAGCGTCAGCGGAATGCAGTGGATCAGGCCCTGCAGACCCGGCACGTCGTCAGGGAAGCAGCCGGTCGAGGTTGTGGCCGCGCGCATGAACAGGATCTGCAGCTCGGGACTCTCGAAGAAGTCCTGCGCGAGTTGCCTGAGAGTCATGAACTGGTGCACCGGCTCAATCATGCTGCCGGGAATCTCGAGCAGCTCCTCGAGCGGGTCAGCGGTACCCCACGGTGGCGGAAGGCTGAACCGGTGTCTGCGGAACGCCTGCTTCCAGTACAGCTCGTAGGCCTCGAGCAGCGTGAGGTATCTGTTCGCGTCGGCACGCGAGAAGCGGGCCAGCTGCTCGTATGTCCGTTGGATGTTCTCCTCGGAGCGCTCCTGCTGACCGGTCCTTGCCTCGACGACGCGAGAGGCCGAGTACCCGATGAACGACGAGCCGTCCTCGAAGATCATGCCTTCGTTCTCCTCCGGGAACACGTACCTCAGCCCTTCCTCGTAGAGCGAGAAGTCCCGGTACGCGGGATGTCCGTAGAAGCGAGTCCAGTGGCTGCAGTGGTTCATCACGAAGCCGGGCGCCGGGCCCTCGCTCGAGCACGCCCCGCCGCCGAGGTGCGCGCTGCGCTCGAGGACGAGCACCGACATCCCGGCCCTCGCCAGGTACGGCGCGATGATCATCGCGTGGTGGCCGCCGCCGGCGACCACCACGTCATACCGGGCATCGCTCATCGCTCAGGAGATGATCGTCACGGTCCCCGTGTCCCCGTCCACCCGGACACGGTCACCGGTCTTGATTGCACTCGTCGCATTCCCGGTTCCGACGACCGCCGGCACGCCGTACTCGCGGCAGACGATCGCCGCGTGCGACATGATCCCGCCGATATCGGAAACGGCCGCAGCGATCTTGCCGAACACCGGCGTCCAGCTCGGCGACGTGATCGGTGCAACCAGGATCTCGCCCTGCTCGAGGTCTCCGAGCCGCTCGATGTCGAGCACCACCCTGGCGGTTCCCTCGGCGGTGCCGGGAGAGCCCGCGAATCCGCTCAGGCTCGCGCCGGCATCGCGATCGTCCCTCGCCCACTCACGCACGCGTTCGGTGGTGATCCCCCACAGCATGATCGTCATCGGCTCGGTGATCGCGTCCGGGACAGACCCGAGCGCGGGGGGAGGCGCGAACTTGCGCATCGCGTCCATGATCCGCTTGCGACGCGCGACGATCGGCGGCCAGTAGCCAACGCCGCGCCCCTGCGA
Organism: uncultured Solirubrobacterales bacterium; assembly: GCA_963824755.1. Lineage (GTDB taxonomy): Bacteria > Actinomycetota > Thermoleophilia > Solirubrobacterales > Solirubrobacteraceae > Palsa-465. The sequence goes on from CAWGQT010000004.1 coordinate 210,231, forward strand.
GCCGGCCGCCCAGGCGAGTCGCAGGTCGACCAGCGCATCGGACACCTCGTGCCGCTGCAGGTAGAAGATGTCCTCGGCGTCGTCGAGGAACCCGCGGCGCGCAAGTAGCGAGCCGAACTCCCGCACCTTGTTCCAGAAGAGCGTGTGGTACCAGTGCTCCACGTAGAAGTTGTGGCTCTCCACGTAGGGGAACACCGTTCGCGCGAGACCAAGGTTCTGATCGAACGCCGCGAGCGCGTCCGGCTCGGCCAGCAGCGCGCGGTACTCGCCGGTTATGCGGTCACGCTCCGCGCTCACCTCCGCAAGCGGACGAGCGATGTCCTGGCCGTCCTGCAGCCGCTGGACATAGGTGCGCAGATGGGCCAGCGGAACGTCGGGATCGTCGATCCAAGAGCGGTGATGGTGGTAGAAGCCGTTGCCGTTGGAGTAGTAGAACCAGGGTTCCTTTACCGACTCCCAATCCGATAGCCACTGTTGGCCGGTGTCGGTCTTTGACAGTGAGGCGTTCAGCTCACCTTCAGTTTTGGCGGCGCCGAGGGCATCCGCGATTCCTAGCTCGAGCGCGCGCGCCGCGAGGCGCTTGAGCTCGTTGTCGGGGCGGAACAGGACGACGTCGATTCCGCTGACCATCGACGCGATCGTCTGATCGGGAATATCCGGGAACTGCTGCTTGCACAGTTCGTAGAAAACGAGGTACGCCGCGTACCCGAGATTCAGGAACTCGAAGTGGTACTGCCAGATACGGTCGATGCTCTCGAGCAGGCGGTTGTACGCGACGAGCAGCAGATGAGCCGAGCCGATGCCCCGGCCCTCCGTGACGACGGCCGCGTCCTCGATCTCCGGTAGGTCCGGCACTACCAGCGTCTCGAGCCCTCGGATCGTCTCCTCTACCTTCGCCTGCCAGCGCCCGTAGAGCTCGTCCCAGTTCTGGAAGTAGAAGCCCGCCCGCTCGCCGAACAGCTCGGCGCGGCGCCCGATTTCCGCCTCGTCGGTGACCGGGTTGGCGCTCATGTACACCCACCCGTAGAGCACCCTGTGGTCGATTCCGAGCGCGGGCGGAACCGCGAAGATGCGCGAGTTCGCCTGGCCCAGGCACATGTATGGCGAATCGGCGGTCACGAAGTCGAACGGGAACATCGGCTCGGGGAAGTGCATCCCGTCTCTGAACCACCCGCGGGCTTCCTCGGACTCGCGGCGCTCCTCGCTGAACAGCGCGTAGTACGGGTACATCGACTCCCAGCCTTCACAACCTTCCGGAGCTGGAATGTCGAACGGGCTGGTGAAGCCGCGGATTCGGGACTCGGTCGTCATCGGGCTCTCCTCTCGATCCCTGTCGCGGGGAGCGCGACGTTACGTCGTGAACTCTCGGGGGGCAAGAACCAAAGCTCACACCTGTGAAAGGCAGTGCCTATCATGCGCGGATGGAGCTCCGGCAGCTGCGATCGTTTGTCGCCGTCGCGGAGGAGCTGCACTTTCGCCGCGCCGCCGACCGTCTCCACCTCGCCCAACCGAGCGTCAGCCAGCAGATCCGCATGCTCGAGGCCGAGCTTGGCGTCCAGCTGTTCGAGCGCAATCGGCGCGGTGCGACGCTCACGCCCGCAGGTGTCGCCCTGCTTGCAGAGGCGCGGGATCTGCTGAACCGCGCGGACCGCGCTGCCGAGATCGTGCGAGCCACGGGGACGGGCCTGCGAGGACACCTGCGCATGAACCTCACCCGATCGCTGACCGGTGGCGTTGCCGGCGCGATCGTCGCCGCATACCGCGAGCAGTACCCGGAGATCGAGCTCGAGCTCGGCCTCGGCACGACGATGCTGCACGTCGAGCAGCTGCACACAGGCGAGATCGACGTCGGCTTCGTCCGCCCCCCGCTTGAAGACCCAGGTCTCGAGGAGTTGCGGCTCGGGCGAGAGCCGATGGTCTGCGTGCTCCCGAAAGGTCATCGGCTGACCCGGCGCATGACGGTCCGGCCGCGAGACCTTCAGGGCGAGCCGCTCGTATGGTGGCCCGAGGCGCACGGCCCGGGTGCGTGGCGGGAGGTTCGGCGGGAGGTGTGCGGCGAGCCGCCCTGGCCACCGCTGGCGCGGGTCGAGCCTGAGGAGGAGCGAATCGTCTCCGCGGTTGCCGAGGGCGCCGGTATCTCATTCATCATGCTCGAACGCTCCCGAAGCCTGCGGATCCCGGGCGCCGTGTACCGCAGGTTCGCGCCGCCGGAACCGACGATGGGGATCGCGATCGCGTGGCGCCGCGGCGACGATCGGCCGACGCTCGCGCGTCTGCGCGAGCTGGCCGCGCAAATCGCATCGCGACACTAGGCCAACGGCATCCCACTCGATGCGCCCGACTCCCTCGAGACCCCGGCCGGTTCGCTCAATGACTCGATGCGCGGACGAGGCGCAGATAGACGGCGCAGACCGCAAGGCCGCCACCGATGATCGTGTAGCTGGCAATCCTCGCGGCTTCCGCGAAGGTCGTCGTGGACACGGTCAGCGCGAGCACGATCTGCGCGGCGGCATCGGCGACGCCTGTGATGCCGCAGATCGCGGTCAGCACGGTCAGCGTCTTGTGCGTGTCTCGCGTCTGGAGCTTTCCTCGCGGCTCGGCCATCTGCTGCGGCCGCGCATCGCCGAGCTTCGCCGCGGCGACGGAGAGCAGCGGGCGACCGACCGCGACCGAGAGCAAACAGGCAAGCCCGACGGCGCCGGGAAATACCGAACGGCGCAGTTCGAGCGGCAGCGCGCTGCCGCCTAACGCAATCGTCAGCACGATTGCGAGCGCGAACACGACGACGGCGACCAGGCCGACCGGTTCGACCCGGCGTCGCCAGATCCCGAACGCGATCAGCCACACGAGGGGGATTGCGTCGGAGATGGCGAGCGCGCCGGTCGCGTTGCTAAGTGCCTGCCGCAGGACCAGGAATCCGGCTAGCGGCACGAGCAGGCCGGCGAGGATGGCGAGCGGAGAGTGCCGGCGTGATGGCCGCGAGGTCACGATCGCCGGCTGCGGAAGCCCTCGCGGGTCATCGTCGCCGTCGCCCTGAGCGGCTCGACGCGCCCCGAGTGGCCAGGTCGAACAGATCGGCCAGCTCCCGACCGTAGTGGTCCACATCGAGCGCGGGATCAATCGCGAGTCGACGCGGGACCGAATCAATCGCCGCCCGGATTGCTGTCGCCATCACCACGGGATCGAAATCGTCACGAAACTCACCCGTGGCCTGAAACCGGACGAGCAGTTGGGTGAGCGCTGCCACGGCACCTTCCAGAACCGCCGGATCAACGCTCGAGCCACCCTCTGCGCGCCTCGTGTTGCGCGCGATCTCGAGGACCGCGATCACGTGGTTGTGGTAATCGCCCATGAAGGCCAAGTTGGCCTCGATATAGGCCCTCAGCATCCCAGGGCCGGTCGATTGGTTGGTGATCCGCGGGCGCATGTACTCCTCCGCCCGTGCCAGCACCTCGGCGACGACCTCCGCGAGCAGCTCGGACTTGCCGGCGAAGTGGTAGCCGATAACCCCCTTGCTGATCCCGGCCCGGTCGGCGATCGCGCCCAGTGAGGCCTGGCCATAGCCGAGCTCGGCGATTGTGTCGATCGCGCAGCCGACCAGCTGTTTGCGCCGGGCCTCCTCGGTGAACGTCCGACTGCGCTGGACTTCCGGACTACGGCCTGTTCGCATGGCTGAAACGTAGCACGGTAAATATGAATGCTGTCCGTATTGCCGGAATTTCGCACAGACGATCAAACCTATGCCCGCTCAGTAAGGAAGCCGACCATGCGCGCGCGTTCCACACGAAGATCAGCAGCTACCAGCTTGGCGGCAAGAGCGTGTATGCAAACACCGCAGCCGCCATGGTTCCGGCTTCGCTGCACCACGACGTGACCGCGGTGCTGGGTCTCTCAGACACGCCGATCGGAATTCCGGGGGCGACGCAGGCCTCCTCGCCTGATCTCTCGGGGTTCAGCCCGAAGGCAATCGAGAACGCGTACGACGCCATCTCGATGAAGCCCGCCAGCTCGACGGCCGTCGCGATCATCGCCAGCGGCGACATGACCCCGATCATCAACAACCTCCGCTATGCGGAGACGCAGTGGGGCTTCCCCCAGGTTCCCGTGAACGTCATCTACGACGGGCCGTCGGCGGGGATCGTCAACAACAACCCGCTGACCGGCAACGCCGAATGGGATCTGGACACGCAGATCTCGACAATGGTCGCGCAGTCGGTCAAACGGCTCGACATCTACGACGTGGCAACGTTCACCGACCCGGAGGTCGCGCGGGGGATCAACATGTTCGTCTCCCAGGACAAGGCGACCCCCCTGTCCGCTTCGCTGGGCGAGTGCGATTACATCGCGTTCCTCGACGGCGCGATGCTCACGACCGACGAGGCACTTGCCGAGGGCGCGCTGCAGGGTCAGAGCATGTTTGCGTCCACCGGCGCCAACGGCTTCGCCTGCCCGGAGGTGGCCTCCACCGGCGTGCCCGGCGATCCGCCCGACGTCAGCTGGCCGGCGGACGGCGAGTACACGACCGGCGTCGGCGGCACCACGCTCCTGGCCGACGACAACGGAAACGTCAGCAACGAGATCGCATGGATCGGTGGTGGCGGCGGAATCTCACCGTTCGAGACCGCCGCGCCGTGGACGCTGCAGGCCAACGGCGTCGGCCAGAGCTGGCAGTACACAAACCAGGGCGGCCGCGCGATCCCCGACGTCGCAGCCGTAGCGGACTCCAACACCCCGGTCCTGATCTACACCGACAACGCCAAGGGCACGACTCCCGAGGGAGTCGGCGGGACCAGCGTGTCGAGTCCGCTGACCATGGGGCTGTGGGCGCGAATCGAGTCCGCTCATCAGAACCACCTGGGACTCGCCCAGTACGACTTCTACAACGCCTACAACAAGACCAACCCGGCCACCGTGGTGAGCACTCCGCTCGGCCCGACATACGTGCCGGCTGCAAACCCGGCACCGGTCAAGGGCTTCCGCGATATCACCGTCGGCACCAACGGCGGGTGCGTGGCGCGGGCGGGATGGGACGACTGCACGGGCATCGGCTCACTCCAAGCGGCCGTGCTCTCCGGTCAGCTTTAGCACCCGTGTGCGGTTTCCGCGGCTGCCCGGTGCATGTCGACGCCGGGCAGCCGCGGCCGTGCCGTCTCCAGGCTGCGCTCAGTGGACGAAGGGGATGAGCATCCTCGTGCGAGATCGGTACGCCGGATAGGCAGTGGGGAAGATCTCGGTGAGGTCCTTCTCCTCCACGGTGGCGGAGTAGTTGAAGTACACACCGAGGATCGCGGTGATGATCAAGCCGAGCAGGTTCGTCGCGAGGGCCGTTCCGAGCAGGGCGAGCAGCAGCCCCGAGTAGATCGGGTGGCGGATGAACCTGTAGGGCCCGGAGGTGATGAGCTCCGGCTCCGCTTTCTTGGTCATCGGCATTCCCCAGTTGCGGCCGAGATGGACCCGTGCCCAGATCGCTAGTGCGATCCCGGACACAAACAGCACGGTTCCGATCGCTGCGATGATGGGGCTGTGGACGGCCAGGCTGCCGCCGCGGAAGACACGCACGAGGAGGACCACCGAGAGAGCTGTCAGGCCGGTCAGCGGGAGCCGCCGCCGACTACGTGTGCCCTGCTTGACGCCGGCGGCCGAGGCGAGCCAGTAGATCCAGAAGAGGATCCAAGCGATTCCGATAGCAGTCTGCAGCGCACGCATGTTTGTCACCGATCAGTGAATTGTTCCTCGATGCCCCGAACTACGGTGGCGATGGGTTCAGTAGCGCGCCACTCGAGCCCGAAGCTCGCTCGTTGCCTCAGGGCCCGGCCGCCGCGTGGTGCGGATGCTCGAGCGGGTTGGGTTGTCGCGGGGACAGCCACAGGATCACGGCCAGGAAGGCTGTGGCCGGTGCCAGCGCGCCCACGAGATACGCGGCCCCCAGCCCGGAGCTGGCGTAGACGGCTCCCGTGACGGCCACCCCGAGGCTCCCGCCGAGCTGGCGGATCGTCTGCAGCAGGCCCGAGGCCTGTCCCAGGCGTGCGCGGTTGACGCCGCTGAGCGCCTCGGTCACCGCCATGGCACAGAGCCCCATGCCGAAGCCGACGACGAGTAGCCCGGGCAGCATCAGCGGGTACGAGTGGCGGGCCAGCAGTCGGCGCGGTGCCGACCAGCCCGGCCGCGATCAGCGCGGATCCCGCGGCGAGCGGTAGACGTGCTCCGATCCGATCGTAGATCCGACCTGACAGCTGGGTCGCCGCGATCATGACGATCACCAGCGGCAGGATCGCCACGCCGGAGCCGAGCGGGCTGAAGCCAAGCGTGTCCCCTGGATGAAGAGGGTCGTGAACACGGTCAGCCCCAGCAGGCCGAAGCGCACGGCAGTCAGCACGATCGCCCCGGCGCGGTAATGGCGATCGCGGAACTGTCCGAGGTCCAGCAACGGCTCCGGCGAGCGTCGCTCGACGACTACCAGCACGAACAGCGTGGCGACTCCCACGAGCAGCGATACGAGGGTGCCCACCGAGGACCAGCCCCACACGTCTCCCTGCTCGACGCCCGTGACCAGCGCCGCCAGCCCGACCGTGAGCAGCAACGCCCCGGGGACGTCGAGGCCGCGATCCCGATCGGGTTCGTTGGTGGCTTCACGATCACGGTCAAAACGAGCGACGCCACCGCGATCGGAAGGTTCATCAGGAACACGGCCCGCCACGAGACGAACTGGGTCAGCGCCCCGCCCAGCACGGGACCGATCGCGATGAACGCCGAGGACACCCCCGCATAGATCGCCATGGCGCGCCCCCGCTCGCCCTCGCCGAACGTGCTGATGACGGTGGACGTCGCCGCCGGTTGCATCATCGCCGCACCGGCACCCTGTACTGCCCTTGCGGCCACCGCCGTGGCCGCGTCGCCGGCCAGGCCGACGACGCCGGCCGCCACCGCAAACACCAGCACGCCGAGGACGAACATGCTCCTCCTCCCAAAGCGGTCGCCGAGGCGACCGCTCACCGCCACGAGCGAACCCAAGGCGAGGGCGTAAGCGGTGACCACCCACTGGACGCCGGCCGTCGAGAGGTGGAGGTCGTCGCGCATCCGCGGCAGGGCCACGGAGACCCCGGTCAGGCTGACCAAGATCATGGACAGCGACCCGGTCATGTTGACGAGGATCCACCACCTGCGCCTTGGTCCCGTTGCGCCTCGCCGGATCAGTTCGCTGACTGATGACCGCCTCACGAGCCCCCTGACGGATCTAGGACGTGGCCGGAAGCGGAACGTGCATCCGGAGCTTCCCGGTGCGCTGGTCTCGAGGGATGTTCTGGACGGACTGTACGTTCACCGTCGGCGACCGCATCCCGGAGCGTTCGACCACAGCCGCCAACCGACCGCGCAGCTTCTCGAGGTCAGCTGGGCCATCGAGCAGCACATCCACGTCGATCCCCGTGGGCGTCTGGTGGGTCTGAAACTCCAGCACCTGTGGCTCCTCGCGCAACGCCAATCCGAGCGCGTGCACCTGGAGGACCGTGCCGTCGGCGTACACGAACGGCGCGTAGGCACGACTTTCGATCGGAGCCACGCGGCGGCCCGTCCACGGCCCGGGATTGTCGGCCAGCAAGGTAGGCGAGTCTCCGAGCTCGTACCGGATCACAGGAAACGTCCTGTTCAGCAGGTTGGTGACGTACAAATTGTCGGACGCAACGCCCGGGGGGACCGGCTGCCCATCGGCATCGACCGGTTCGGCGATGCACGCGTCCTCGATCAGGTGCATGTCCGGTGAGCCATCCGAGGCCAGCGGGTTCGAGATCGCAAGCTCGCCGACCTCGCTCGCGCCCCACACATCAACGATCGGCCGTCCCCATGCCCGCTCCATGTGGTGCCGCGCCCCGACCGGGATCGGCTCGCCGCTGACGGCCACGAAATACGGGGCGATCTGCAAGCGACCATGAAGCTGCTCGATGGACAGCTGGTGCACCAGCGACGGATAGCCGAGCAGCGCGGTCGGCTGAAGAGCCACCAGGCTGGCGACGACCTCATCCATCGGCAGCGCGGGCGGAAACGTCCGGATCTCGATGCCGGGCAGCGAGAACACCCAGTCGAGCACTCCCGAGATGTGCAGCGCACCCGTCGGCATCATCCGGGCTTCTGAAGGCGGGCCAGGTGGGGGCGACTGCGCCAGCACCCACGCCAGGTGTCGAAAGCGGCTCAGGGCGGTTTCCAGCAGACCGTCGAAATCCCACGGGACTACCGCCCGCCGGCCGCTCGAGCCGCCGCTGATGACGACCTCGTACCGCCCCAACAAGTAGCCGGGCCCCTTACTGGCCTCTTGGTCAAGATGCTCGAGCGCGCGAGCCAAGGTCAGCTCCGGATCGCAAGAGATCGCGTCCCAGTTGTCCATCATCTCCGCCTTGGTCATCGTGGGAAGCGCGCTCAAGTCCTGACCCGAGAGCCCGTCCACGTTGACCCCGTGCAGCCGCTCACGGTGCCAGGGCGAATGCTCGCGGGCGTGTCGGATGAGCTCGCGCAGGCGCTCGTCGCGTAGCTTGAAAAGACGCTCTTGCGGCCAGGTCACCTTGTGCGTTTCCTCGGGCAGGCGCTGAGCGAACAGCGCGCGGTGCCGCGCCCGCGGGTCGGGCCTGCTATCGGGCATCGTTCTCGCGCTCAGCCTGGTCAGCGTCGGGGTACGCCACCCATACGTAATCGAGCAGTTCGCGACCAAGATCCGACACGGCGACGATGTCATCACGTCGGACGTCGGGATCGATCAGGTACTGCATTCTCAGCCGGAAGCCGAGATCGTCGTCGACTGGCAACACGCCCCCGAAGAAAAACCCGAGCTCCTCGAGCGCCGCGCACGCGCTGGGCGTTCCCGGTTGGGACAACGGAAGATCGAGATAAGCGACGGCCAGGTGTGCTCGTCGCGCACGGGTCAGTTGAACCCGGGCCTGCTCCCCGAGATCGCGCCCGATCGCGCGGACGTCGATCTCGGCGGCGTTGTGGTCGCCCCGTATGGTGGTCTTGATACTGCTGACGTCCGGCAGCTCGAAGCGATCCGGCACGGACGCAAAATCACCGCGAAGCTGGCTCGGCTCGTAGATCCGCCGCAGCATCGCCGCGTGGCCGGGCGGCGCATAGATCGGCTGGGGAGAGTTGTCGCTCAGCCGGGCGTACATGATCATGACCGCGACCCGTCGCTCATGACTGTCGAGTGACGCGTAGCTCACCTCAGCAGGGATGTAGCTGAGCAAGAGGGCCAGTTCGTGGGCGCCGATTGCAAGCGTGGCCCGCTGGCTGAATGGGTGAATGGTTGTCGCCTCCGCCCACAAGCCGTACAACTGCTGGTCGGCGGCCCACGTGACCAGTGCCGCCCCGAGCTGCGATGCCAGGTGCCGATTGCGTGCCCGTGGATCGATCATCGCCAGCGCGACGTTGCCGAGCCGATCCCACGGCGAATTGCGCCTGAGGGCGAGGTGGCCGATCAGCGCGCCGTCCGCGGGGGTGACCACCACCCACGCCGCGAGAGTTCCATCCTCGAGCCGTGCGCGGATATCGGCGGGTCGATAAGCCCAGTCGTTGTCGTAGCTGTATCCATAGGAGCGGTACACATCACGGGCGAATCCGATCGCATCATCGCCGGACATCGGACGCACCTCGATCGCGGCCTCGGGGTCGAGCGGAACCCATGAAGAGTCATCGCGCTTCAGTCCCTCGACGAATTGATCGGCCCCGATCCGCTTGACCAGCTCGACGCGGTTGCCCTCGCGGCCGAGCCCGGTGTATGTGAACTCGTCCACCAGGCGCTTTGTGAGACTCAGACTGACTGCCGCCCGGTCCCGGGCATCGTCGTCGCCGTGATGTTCGATGTCAACGAGCTCGTAAGGGAGCCTTGGTCGTCGATCCTGACGACGACGTTCCCGTTGCGCCCGAACACCTCCACTTCGAACTGCGGGATCCGTCCCTCCCCGAGGTTCGCACGCGTGATCAGGCGTATCAGCGCCTCGCACACCGCCTGTAGGTCGTTGGCCGGTCCGGGCCCAAGGCCAAGGCACAGGCCGGCCTCTCGCACCGCCGCGCCGATCGTCGGCAGCATCTGCGGGCCGCCGAGATTCACCAGCCGAATGCCGCTGTCTGATGGAGACGACTCCGGAGTCGTGCGGTCGCGTGCGCTTGCTCTTTGGTCGATGGCTACAAGACTCTATGCACCGGTGCCGACCGAGCGGGAATCGATGACCCCGCTGCGTCGTTAACCGTGCACGCTCCTGGCAAGATCTGCATGTGCGTCACGTAAACGTGTTCGAGTGCCGGTTCGAGTACGACGATGATGATCCTGAGGGCTATCGCGCAGGAGTCGTGCGCGCTGGCGCGGAACTTGATGCGCAGGAGACGGCGGTCAAGCTGTACGAGATCGCGTCCGGCGAGAGCCTGTGCCCTTACCACTACGAGTACGTCGAGGAGTGGATGTTGGTGCTCGCAGGAGAGGTGGTCGTGCGAACCCCGGAGGGAGAGCATGCCGCTCCGGCGGGCTCGCTGGCGCGCTTTCCGGCTGGTCGGAGCGGTGCACACAAGGTGACCAACCGGGCCGAGCAGCCGGCTTGCGTGCTCATGTTCTCGAGCTCCAGAGAGCCAGCGGTCGCCGTTTATCCCGACAGCGACAAGATCGGGGTGTGGCCCGGGGACGAGGGGGATAGTGTGATGCTCCGCCGAGCCGACGGTCAGGTGTCTTATTACGACGGCGAGCGCTAGACAACCAGCGAAGGCGCCGGCCCGGAGCATCGAATCGCCCGCACCGCCGAAGTGCATCCTCCTGGCAGGAATTGCCTACCAACCGTGGAGAGCCGCGCGATCGGTGACGAGATAAACGGCACGTGACGTGAATGTCGTGCGATGCCCGTGACTTCCCAAGCCGTGACCGAGCCACGTGCACGACCGTCCTATGGACTGCCGCCATGAACGCGAGGAGCAGCGAGCGTTAGCCCTCTTGGTTGTCCGTATCGGCGGCGAATGACCGGAAGCGCTCGGTCATCGCGGTGTTCAGGTTGCTGGGCTCGTCAGCATCCGCGTCGCCATCCTCGTGAGCCTCCGCCTCATCCGGCTCAGCAGTCGCGTTGGCCTGCAGGACGACGCTCTCGAGAAAGTGCCGCAGCCGATCCTCATCGCCCTCCGCGACATCGTGCACGCGGATGCGATCCTTCTTCACCGTGACCTTGCCCCACTCGCTGCCGTGCAGCAGCGCGACCGTCCGGACGAAGCCATCCTTCCAGCCCTTGGGGAGCTCTCCTCGCAGGGCGACCTCGAGCTTGCCGTCACGTACTTCTGCGGAGGACCAGTCGAGCGTTACGCCACTCATCGACCATCAGTTACCCGATCCGCGAGTGCGTCAGACCCCCGGCTGCAGCTGATGCAACCGTTTGGTACGCGCGGCGCAGCGTCGAAGACATGCCGCCGCTCTGGCGTCAAGGAGGTTGGCAATCGACGACGACACCGATTCGCCCCCCCGGTAACGCGCTTGGCCCGTAGGTCGAGGTCAGCCCCGCCGAAGGGGCATCATTTCGATCGATCCCGCGGCATCCTGCTGACAACAACCGCGGACCCGCAACAAATGCCTTTGAATGGGGCGTACGATCCCTGGCAGTGGTGGGCAGCCGGGTGAACGAGGGTGCGCTGGTGGGCAGGAGCGAGGAGCTCGAGTTCGCCGCGAGGGCTCTTGCCGAGTCGGGCGGCGTGGTGTTGATGGGTTCTGCTGGGGTGGGGAAGACTCGGTTGGCCCGCGAGCTTGTGCGCCTGCTGTCGGACCAGGCTGCTGGCAGTCATATTTGGGTGTCGGGCACGCGCTCGGCCGGGGACGTTCCATTTGGGGCGTTTGCCAACCTGTTGCCGGCACTCGATCAGCCCGGATTGGATCGGCTGAGCGTGATGATGCTTGCGCGGCGAACGGTACTCAGGGAGGGCCGCGCGGGCCCGCGGCTGCTGGTCGTCGACGATGCGCATCTGCTCGATGGCGCGTCGGCGACGCTCGTACACCAGCTGGCGATCGCGCGCACGCTGAAGCTGGTGGTGACGGTGCGTTCCGGAGAGCCAGCGCCGGACGCTGTCGTGGCTGTATGGAAGGACGGGTGGCTGGGATGCTTGGATTTGCAGCCGCTGGATCGCGTCGCACTCGAGGAGTTGGTAAGCGGCCTCTTGGGCGGCCGGGTGGATCGCCTCGCCGTCGCCCGCATCTGGGATCGAACTCGCGGCAACGCACTGTTCTGCCACGAGCTTGTTCGCGCCGCTGTTGCGGCAGACGTGCTTGCGCGTGAGGGCGGTGTGTGGCACTGGCGAGGAGATCTGCCTGGGACCGGCCGGATGTGGGACCTGATCGATGCGCGCCTGTCCGAGCTCGAACCGAACGAGACCGAAGCGCTGGAAGTCCTGGCGGTTGCAGACGGCGCGGACTTCGCGCTGGTCGATGGCCTGGTGGAAACGCCGGCCCGACGAGGGCTCGCGCGGCGAGGGCTTCTGGATGAACAGCGGATGGGCGGGCGCACGGTCCTCACGCTCGCTCACCCGCTCTTCGGGGAGGCGGTGCGCGCCCGAATGCCGCCGGCACGGCTCGAGCGCGTGTGCGGGCAGCTCGCGGATGCCGCCGAAGAGCAGGGACTCTCCCGCGGACCAGAGCTGCTTCGTGTGGCCCGGTGGAGGCTGCAGGACGGCAGTGATGGTGACCCCGTCCTGTTCACTGCCGCATCGAGGCGAGCGCTAGCCGGCTTCGATCACCATTTGGCGGAGCGGTTTGCGCGCCGGGCGATCGCCTTGGGCGCCGGGTTCGCGGCGGAGCTCACGCTGGCAACGGCGCTCGGCGCCCGGGGAGAGGTGGCGGACGCGGAGACGATCTTCGAGCGGCTGCAGCGTGAGGCCGACACTGATTCCGAGCGCGCCAAGGTTGCTGCACAGTGGAGTGAGATGCTGTTCCTAGGCGGCGGCCGGTCGGCGGACGCGGCGACCCTCGTCGGCGAGGCTGCGCGCGGCTTGCGCGCTGGGCGCTCGCGTGACGAGTTGCGCCTGCTGGAGGCGAGTTGGGCTTGGCTGAGTGGGGACTGGCGAGCGCTTGATCGCGCCGACGAGTGGAACGAGATCGCGGGACGGAGCGAGCGGATGGCCATGCTCGTGGCGTACGCGATCGCGCCTATGTACGTTGTGGCAGGGCGGACCGCGGACGCCCTTGCGTGGCTCGATCGATCCGCCGAGGGGGCCCGGCAATGGCGCGAGGCGCTTCCGACGGTCGATCTGACGCTCCGGTCAACCCGGGCGTATGCGCTCTGGTCGGCCGGGCGGCTGACCGAACATCTCGCGTTGTGCGAGCGCGAGTTGAAGGCGGCGGTCGAGGCGGGCGAGCTTGATCCGGCGGCGGTGTTCGGCCTCTCTCGCGGGGGCGCACTGACGGATATGGGGCGCGTCGACACGGCAATCGTCGCGCTGCGTGAAGCACTCGGTCTGTTCGATCAGCTCGGCTCTCCCCTCTATGTGTGCTGGTCCCTTGCGTTTCTAGGGCGTGCGCTCGCACTACGGGGGGACGCAGCAGGCGCTCGCGATGCCCTCGAGCGCGCGCATCAAGCGCGTCCGGCCCAGATTCGGCTGATGGACCCCGACCTCGGAGAGGCCAAGGTTTGGGTCGCCGTCGCGGAAGGCGACCTCGCCGAGGCGCGCAGCCTTTCGTTGGACCTGGCCGCTCAGAATGAGGCGACCGGATTCCAGGCGGCCGCTGCTCGCGCGCTGCACGACGTCGCCCGGCTCGGCCACCCCGAGGCAGCGGTTGCCGGCCTGTCGGAGTTGGATGCCCACACCGACGCACCTGTGATCTCCGTGTTCGCAGCTCACGCGACTGCGCTTGCCGATCACGACGGTCCCGGCCTCGCCGCTGTCGGCGAGCGCTTCGAGGCCCTTGGCTGCACCCTGTGGGCTGCCGAAGCCTGGGCTACCGGCGCGGCGGCGTTCGAATTTGGTGGGCGGGAGGCGAGCGCCCGGACTGCGCGTGCTCACGCCGGGGCATTACTTACTCGCTGCGAATCCCCCCGGACGCCGGCGCTCAGCGGTGCCGCGGTTGGCGCGGAGCTGACCCCGAGAGAACACGACGTGGCGCTGCTTGCGGCTCGCGGGCTCCCGAACCGTGAGATCGCGGAGCGTCTGGTGGTCTCGGTGCGCACGATCGAGTCGCATTTGGCCCAGACATATCGAAAGCTCGGGATCACGGACCGCACGCAGCTGGCAATGCTGCTCGCGGGCACACCTCGCCAAGGGAGCCTCTAGGTAGCACTCAGGCCCGGGGCCAGTAGTCCTCCACCGATGACGCGCGCTCGATTCCACCCTAGCGTGCCGAACATGGACCGCGCGTCCGCGCTCGAGTCGCTCCCCGAGGTCTATGCCCGCGCGTTACGTCTGCGGGAGGAGGGCTGCGTCAACGATGAGATCGCCCGGCGGCTTTCGATCGCGCCTGAGGCAGTGTCGAGTACGCTCGAGCTCGCCGAGGCCAAACTCGGACGCCTGATGCAACTCGATGGCGCTTGACGCGAGCCACGGGACCGGGGCAGGTGACCTCCGTAGTGCGGCGACAAAAGTCCCGTAGCCCTCTACGGATGACGGCCGACGCGCCTCAACCTAGGGTTCGACGCGATGGGCAAGAGGGACTTCAGGGGGTTGAGGCGCACTAATGGGCGCCGAGATTCACGGCTCGGAGCCGACCCCCAACCACCTTCTCACGGATCAATCAAGGAGACACATGTCGAGCTTCGCCCGCATCACTCATCGGTCGCGCGTCGCGTCCGCGTTCATCGTTGCATCCGGCGTCGTGGCGCTGCTCCCAGCCGTCGCGTCAGCCCACAAGACATATTTCGGCTCGAGCCTCGACCACAGTCCCGCTAACGCGGGCAGTACGTGCGCGGAGAATGGAGTCAGCGGAGCGGCGCTGTGTACGCACGTCGGCTCGTTCTACCCCGGATTCTCAGGCCGTGCGAAGGCCACTGTGAACGGGACGATCACAGCGATCAGGCTCCGCGCCCAAGGGCCCACGACACTGCGGGTCCTGGTGGTGGCGGTTCGCCACCTCTCGGCTGACAATAAGTCTGGCCAGGCAAAGATGATCGTCAAGGGTCCGCTGCTCCATCCCGTGGGGACCGGCGATATCGAGACGTTCCCCGTCAATATCAAGGTCACGAAGGGTGAGGAGCTCGCGGTCAACACAACGAGTAACACCGCCGAATACTGCTCGGATGGCACCCCCGGACAGCTTCTGTTCGACCCTGTCCTCGGATCCACCTTCACTTCGTCACAAGGAGTCGACGGCTGCCTGATGCTCGTCCAGGCCGTCGTGAAGTACTAGAACGGCCCCACTTGCCCCGGCGGTTGCCGCTGCGGTCCCGCGCGGGCCAGCGCGGCCGACACTCCCCACCGGAACCCGTGTAGTCGGTCAGCTCCGAGCCGACGATGACCACGAGAGCACTGGCCTGACTTTGGAGATCTACTCGCGCGTGTCGCGCTCGCTGCGACACGCGCGAAGTGGCGCCTTCGAGCTCATGGCCGACACCGTCCCTGACGACGTGCTCCTCCCGTTCGCTTTGTCACGTGCCGTGGACTTCAGAACGCCTCGACGGCAGCGCCTTTTGAAGTGGAGCTAGCCGGACTCGAACCGGCGACCTCCTGGGTGCGATCCAGCGCCGGGTGGTTCTGGTGGGCGTCGACGGGCAACGAGTCGCCCGTAATCACGGGCGATTTGGCTTCGACGTTTCCGACGCCGATGCGCGTTCACAGGTACCGATGTACCCGTTTGGTGCCCGCGGTCCGTGGTGCTCGTGGGCGCCCCCGGGGCGACCGCTCGGTGTGTCGCATCGTCGGAGACTGCCGTTCTGAGCTCCTCGTCCTTGTTCGCGCGATCCCCTCCGCCCGGGAATCCTCCGGCTACTTATTCTTTAGCGTCAGCTTGGTCCCCTGAGCCGTGCAAATGAATTGCAACGCAGCCTGCGGCGTTGTGAAGTTGCAGGAGGACTCATTTGAGTAACTCCACGTCTCGATGTTGTACACGACGTAGCCGCGCTTCTCGCCGGTCTGGCGGTCCATGATCTTGTAAAAGAGATACGCCGCGTACTGGACGCCACCCGCCACGTTGAAGCTGTATTTCAGCTCCCAATCGTGGACGGAATGCGGGTAAAGCTGGGCGTTGTCTGGGGGACGCCCTTCAAACCCAACCGGGTACGCGTGCTTCGTGCACTCCTCACGAGAGCCGACCTCGGGGCGGGGACGAGGCACGAATTTACATTTGAGGTACTCCACGGGGAGGACGTCGAGCAAGGTGAGCACGTCTCTACTCTCGTTGTGGAGCTTGAATCCGCGGCTAGCTGCACTCGCCTGCCCGGCCGTTAGCAGGCCGCTCGCCACGACGGACACCAGCAGAACCGCCCACAGACACACACACATACTCATCCGACTCGTCCGCCCGCGCTTCTGCGATCGGCTCTGCTCCATTTCCGCTATTGCCACACGACTGCGCATCGCTCCCAACGCTCCGGTCTGTTTGATAATCGAGAGTCAGCCGACGACTGAATTTCGGTCATCGCTGGCCAGCGAAGGATCCACCGACCTCGCGCACCGCGCATCGTGGCCACCCCAAAACATGACCCCCAGCAATTGGCTACGCGTCTTGGTAGGTCAGCGCGCCGGAGAGTTTGGCCCGTGTGGAGATCCCGAGCTTGCGGTAGATGCTCGTTAGGTGCACCTCGACCGTCTTCGGCGTCACGTACAGCGTTTGCGCGATGTCGCGATTGCTGCGTCCCTCGGCCGCGAGTCCGGCAACCCGCCGCTCGCTCGGAGTCAGCGACTCGGGGCCGCTGAGCGCTTCTCGTCGGGGGCGGCCGCCGGCAGCGTGCAGCTCCATCTTGGCGTGCTCCACCAGTGGCGATGCGCCGCAGCGGGTGGCGAGCTCGAACCCATGCCTCAGAGGTTCGCGGGACTCCGAGCGCTGACCTGCCCGCCGCAGGGCGGAGCCGAGTGCGACCAGCGCCGCGGCGTGCTCGAGGCTCGCCGGCGAGGCGTCAGCGATGAGGACGGCTTCGCGCAGGAGGTCGTGGCCGTCCTCGCGGCGGAGTATGCCAAGCAGCCGCAGCGCCCGTGCGAGCGCCCCTGGGGCTCCCCACTGCCGCGCCGCTTCCAGCTCTCGCTCCACGAGCTCGCACGCTTCGTTACGACGCCCGAGGCCGTCGAGTGCGAGCGCTTTCAGGGACCGCCACGGCCCCCATCCCGGATTGTCGATCCCGCGCAGTCGCGCCTGGTACCTATCTGCGGCGACGAGCGCCTCATCCCAGCTGCGTTCGGCGAGCAACAGCTCGAGCTCGGCGCGGCGAATGAGGGCATCGGCGTCGGATGCCGGGTTTGGGGTCCCCCGGGTGGCGAGGGCGGCCCGGGCGCCGCCAAGGTCGCCTCGCTCGGTCAGCACTCGTGCGAGGTGCGCGGCTCCGTATGCGACGGAGTGCGAATCGGGTTCGAAGAGGTCGTGGAGCTGCTCATGCGCTTCGCGCAGCGAAGCCTCAGCTTCGGCGAGTTCACCCCGCTGCAACCAGGTCCAGCCTCGCCAGATGTTCACCGCGCAGATTGAATACAGCGAGCCGCGCTGCCGGGCTGCCGTCATCGCTGCGTCCCAGACCGCCAGGGCCTCGTCGTCTTCGGCGAGCACCAACACGCCGCCGGCGATGCCGGCGCCAAATCCGGGATAGCGGGCAATCAGCGATCCGTCGGCGAGGATTCCACGCGTGAACTCCGAGCACTCTCGCGCGGAGCCACCGCCGAGCGCCCAGTCCCACGCCGCGACGGCGGCAAGCATCTTCGCGCCCACTCCGGCCGGGACCCCGGCGGCGCGAACGCTCGCCAGCCGATCTTTGGCATCGGTTACGTGTGCGCCGAGCGACACTCCATAGAGCTCCATCGACTCGAGCGACAGCCGCTGGTCGGGGTGCCTGTCCCCGAGCTCCTCGATCGCGGTCTGCGCGACCTGGACCGCGTCATCCGCCGCGCCGCTCAACATCAACGCCCGCGCGAGGCCATCGGCAGCGAGCGCGCGGTCGGCCGGGTCCTCGAGCAGATCGCGCGCCTCTCGCAGGTGCTCGCTGGCGGACGAGACGCTGACATCCGACTCCACGGCTCCGAGCTCGAACAGCAGTCGCGGCCGATCTTGATCGGCGGGCCGTTCATCGAGCGCGCGGCGCAGATATGACACGGCACTCGTGGCGTCGCCGCGGCGCGTTGCGAGTCCTCCCGCCTGCACCAGGACGTCGGCCACCCAGCGCTCGCCGCGCGGTGGTACCGCAAGGAGGTGGCCCGCGACGATCTCGGGCGCGGCGCCGAGGTCGGCGAGTGTCTTGGCGGCGCGCTCGTGCTCGAGCTCCCGCTCGGAGACGGCGAGCTCGCGATAGACGGCGTCTCGCACGAGCGCGTGCACGAAGCCGAGCGGCGGCCCCGGCCGCAGGATCTCCGCGGCAATGAGCGCGCGCGTCCCGTCGGCCACGCTGCGCTCATCGAGGTTCGCGAGCGAGGCCGTCGCCGGGAGGCTCGCGCCGTCGCCGAGCACGGCGATCGCGCGGGCGACCGCGACCGCATCCGGCGGCAGCCGCCCGAGCCGCAAGAGAACGGTGCGCGCCACGGCCCGCGGCCCAATCTCCCGGATCGTGCCGGCGTGCGCCGCGTCGGGTGTGACCCCTTCCGCGCGCATCGTCTTCAGCAGCTCTCCGAGCAGCAGCGGATTGCCGCCGCTCGCGCGATGACACGCGGCGCAGAAGGCGCTCTCGGCACCGGCGCCCAAGCGGTCGCGCACCAGCTCGCCGACGGCCTCCTCGCTGAGCGCCGACAGACGGATCGACACCGCGGCCGGATCCTGCGCAAGCTCCCAGATCAGCCTCGACTCCGTGCCGGGGTCCTCCATCCGCGCCGCCGCCGTGATCAGCACACCGAGCCCCTCCAGCCTGCGCTCCAGATACGCAAGAAACCGCAGCGACGCGCGGTCAGACCAGTGCAGATCGTCGATCGACAAGCACAGTGGGCGTTCCGCGGCGAGGTTCGCCGTCAGCCAGAACAATCCGTGCAACGCGCCGAAGCCACCGTCGCGGGCGGCGTCGTCCGCCTCCGGCGGCTCGAATACACGCGCTGCGGCCCCCGCCGAGCCGGACAGCACGCGGTCGCGACCATCGGGCTCGAGCAACAGCGGTTCGAAGAGCTGACGGACGATGCCGTAGGACAGTTCCCGTTCCAGATCGCTGCCTCGCGCGCTTAGCACGCGAAAGCCGGCTGCGCCCGCCATCTCACGCACCTTCGCGAGCAGCCTGCTCTTGCCGATCCCGGCCGGTCCCTCGATCACCGCCACGACTGCCTCGCCCGCGCGCGCCGCCTGCACGACCCGAGCGAGGCTGTCGAGCTCGCGGTCGCGCTCAAGCAGAACACCCCCGCCGGCCGTCGCGTGCCCGAGTTCCGAGACCGTCGTCATCGATCCACAATGATGACGGACACAACAAGCGCGCCAATCCCGAGGACGCGCCACCGACCGCCATCACGGGACCGCTTAGGACCCGCGGACCAAACGTTTGGGGGTCCAGTCTGGGGTTCGCCACGATGCGCCCTTGGCGACCACGTCGGATGCTGTCGATCGTGAGCACTAGCACCGTCCACATCGCGATCGAGGCCCGCGTCGGTGACGACGAGCTCCGCGGTCAAATACAGGGCGACGCCGGTCCGCCCGGATCGTTCACTGGGTGGCTCGGCCTGATCTGCGCGCTCGACGCGCTCCTCTCACCGGTCGAGGGTGCCGACCGCACCGGAGGCGTCCGCTAGGGCTACGGGCGCTGCCCGCGGTTGCTACGCGGTGGTTGAGCGATTGTGCAAATGACGTTGTGCTGCAGTGACGTTGTCGAGACCGGATGTCGAGGCGTCAGGCCGGCGCGCTCAGGGAGACGGGACCTGTCCAGTGTCTCTTGGGGAGGCTGGCGTATGTCCGGGGGTCAGGTTTAGGGGTGTCCACGATGCGAGGTGCGCGGCGCGCGGCGATATTGGGACACATCGAAGGAGCAGCTATTTGTCGTTGGTTATGACCACGGGCGGTTGGCCCTGGCGCGCTGGTCGGGCTGCCGTGCACGGTCGCGAGCGTCGTTCCGAAAGGTCTATGAGATGAGAATCAAGCTCACCCACTCTCTGGTGTCCCTGTTTGTCGCGATGTTTGGGTTGCTGTTGGCCTCTGCGACCGCAGCTGCCAGTGGGTCCGCGGCCTCGTACACCTACGTCGCCAACTATGACGGCTGGACGGTGACCGAGTACGCCAAGAACGCGTCCGGTGACCAGCCTCCTGTCGCCGTGATCGAAGGGGATCGCACCGGACTCAGGAATCCGGCGGGCTTGACGCTGAACCCAGGCGGGAGGCTGTTCGTCACCAATTACAGCGCGGACTCCGTCACCGAGTACGCCAGCGGCGCCGCGGGCAACGTCGCGCCGGTCGCGACGATCAAGGGCGCCGCAACCGGGCTCGCTCGGCCCGAGGGGATCGCCCGGGACGCCGCCGGGGATCTGTTCGTCACCAATTATGGGGATGCATCGGTGACCGAGTACGCGCCAGCAGCGGTCGGTGACGTCGCGCCGATCGGGACGATCAAGGGGCCCAAGACCGGGCTCAGCTACCCCGAGGGTGTGTTTGTTGAGCCATCGGGCGAACTGGTTGTCACCGACGCCTGGGGCAACTCTGTGAACCGGTACAAGGCGGGAGCCAGCGGCGATGTCGCGCCGATTTCCGTCCTGAAGGGATCGAATACCGCTCTCAACACTCCTGTCGGTGTGGTCCTCACCGCAACGGGAACGATGTACGTCGGCAACTCAGCGCGTGGGGCAGTCGCTGAGTACGCCAAGGGCGCGACGGGCAACGCCAAGCCCATCGCCGAATACGACCAGGGCCTGAGAAACCCGAACGGCCTGGCCGTCACCTCGCAGGGGGACATCCTCGTCGCCGACCGGGGCGGGAGCCGCAGCGCGGTGGAAACGATTACCCCCGGCAACCCCAACCCGATCAGCACCATCAACGGACGGCTCACCGAGCTCAACGGACCGATCGGCGTGGCGGTGGTGCCACCCGCACCCGCCCGGCCGGGCGCTCCATTGATCGGGCAGGCCACGGCGGGCGATGGCTCCGCCAGCGTCGCCTTCAAAGCGCCAGCCGAAGATGCGGGCCCGCCGATCACCTCCTACACCGTGACGGCTAAGGACCTGACCGACCCGGCAGGCGGCGGGCAGACCGCGAGCGGCAAGGACAGTCCGATCACGGTCGGAGGCCTCACCAACGGTGACTCCTACACGCTCTCGGTCACCGCCACCAACGCGGGGGGCGCTGGGCCGGCCTCGTCATCCTCGAACGCCGTCGTGCCCCGTGCCTACATCTACGTCACCGGCGACGACAACGTGAACGAGTACGGCCCGGGCGGGAACGCTCCGATCGCGGCGATCAGAGGACCTAACACCGAGCTCCAGTTCCCCACCGGTCTGGCGTTCGGTCCAACAGGCAAGCTGTTCACGGCCGCCAGGACAGGCGGCGGGGTCAACGAGTACGCCAGCGGAGCCACCGGCAATGCCTCCCCGATAGCCAGGATTCGGGGCGTGGAGCCGGGCGGCATCGCCGTTGACGCGCACGGGAAGCTGTTCGTTGCCTACCCCCAAGAGAACTCGGTGACCGCTTACGGCGAAACAGCGACGGGGGACCTTGCAGCGCTCGCGACGGTCAAGGGTGCCCAAACAGGGCTCGATGATCCCGAGGGTGTCGCTGTGGATGCGGCCGGGAACCTATTCGTCTCCAACGTCCTCAGCCGCTCGGTGACCGAGTACGCCAATGGCGCGAACGGCAACGCCACGCCGATCGCCACCATCAAGGGTGACAGCACCGGGATTTTCGAGCCTGTGGCTCTGGCTATCAATGCCGCCGGGAGGCTGTTCGTGTCTGACTACGGCAACGACTCGGTGACCGAGTACGCCAGCGGTGCCAACGGCAACGCGACCCCGGTCGCCGCCATCATCGGTGACAGCACCGGGCTTCAACACCCGTCCGGTGTCGCGGTGGACCGGTCCGGGAATCTGATCGTCGCCAATTCCGACGGCGCCTCGGTGACTGAGTACCGCAAGGGAGCGACAGGCAACGTCGCTCCGTTCGCCACGATCTCGGGACCGGACGCGCAACTCCGCCATCCGTGGGCCGTCGTCGTGCTGCCGCCTTCGGCTCCCAAATCGCCGCGCCCACCGTCTCCCAGCAACCGCTTCAAGGTGTCGCGAATCCGATTCTCTACGAACGGAACGATCAGCTTCCGGATCAACGTCCCCAATCGCGGGAAGGTCTTCGTGCTCGAAATGGCGTCCAAGCACCGCCTTACCCGCACCGCGCGCTCGAAGCAGCCGGCGCCAGGATGGTTCGTGTACGCGCGGAAGCAACTTCGGATCTCCGAGGCCGGCACATGGACCGTGACCGTCGCCCCCAATCGCCGCGGACGCCGACTACTCGCCCACCACCACGGTTCAGTCGCGATCCGGCTTTGGATCACCTACGCCCCGCGCGGCGGCGCCCACCGGACGATCGGTCCGTACCGCATCCTGATTACTGGATCCAACGCGCCAGCCGGCGGAGGCTAGACCCCAGAGCCCCGACTTACGGGCCGCGGGCCAGCGCGGCCCACAACTCGATGCGCTGCGGAAGCAGACGGACCTGCCTCCAGACAGTCCAAGGTCGCCAAGCCGCTCGAACGATCTGCGGCGCCCCGAACTTGAAGTGATCGTCCGCCACGTCGCCCTTTCCGCGCGTTGCGGGACCGCCGGAACTACGCCGAAGATGCTCGTCGCGAGTGCCGAGGAGGGCTCGGCGCCGAGTCGCCGTGCCTATGACTTGGGATCCGTGAAATGGAGCTAGCCGGACTCGAACCGGCGACCTCCTGGGTGCGATCCAGGCGCTCTCCCAACTGAGCTATAGCCCCGTGCGTGTACGGCTACCGCAAGGGTCCGTTGATTCTAGCCTCGGCGCTCGGTGCGGTAGCGCTCGAATCCCGTCGAGCCTAATCGCCGGCACGTCGGCGTCGCGCGCCCAGTGCGATCAGGGGCTTGCGAAAGATCTTGATTTGGTCGATACGCTCAGCACCGGCCGGGAAACTCATGAGTTTTCGCACTCGCCTCACCAGTTTCTTTGTCTTGATCGTCGTCCTGCCGATGATCGCTGTCGGATTCCTCGTATTCCGGCTGATCAGCGACAGCGAGCAGGGCAAGGCGGATGCGCGTGCCAACGGGCTGGCCACGTTCGCTGCGAGCGTCTACAAGAGCGAGATCGCGACCGGCCGGTCCGATGCGCGCCAGATCGCCGGCGACGCGAGCCTCCTGAACGGGCCGGGACTGCGGGCCCGGCTTACGGCGATCGCGTCCCAGGCCGGATTATCGAGAGTGGTGCTGACGCAGAGCAACCGCGTCCTCGCCGACGTCGGCGATAGGTCCGCGGTCGCGCCCGGAAGCGTGCAAATCGTGCGCGCGAGCGCCGCCACGCCCATCACTGTGACCGTGTCTGCGCTCAACGCATCTCAATACGCGCGCGAGCTCTCGGCCGCTGACGCGGGGGTCGTAGTGCGCCAATCCGGCCGGACGCTGAGCTCGACGGTCCCGATCCCAGCCCTCAGTCCGTTGCCACGCCAGGGTGAGATAACGGCGGCGGGAAGCAGCTATCGAACGGTGACGCAATCGTTCCCAGGGTTCGGCGGCCAACCCGTACAAGTCGCGGTTCTTTCCAATATGAACGCGACGTCGTCATCGGTCGGGTCGAGCCGGGCGGTGGCGGCAGTATTCATTGCAGGCTTCCTGCTGCTCGCATTCGCGTTTTCTGTGCTGGCCTCTCGGGCGCTCCAAGGCCAGCTGAGGCGATTCCTCGAGGCTGCAAGACGACTTGCAAGCGGTGATTTCTCCTCCCCGGTACCGACGGAGGGCCACGACGAGTTCGCCGCGCTCGGCACCGAGTTCAACAACATGTCCAACCAGCTCGAGCATCGACTCGACGAACTTCAGCAGGAGAGAGCACGGCTACGCGAGTCGATTCGGAGAATCGGCCAAACGTTTGCCTCGAACCTCGACCGGCCGGCTTTGCTCGACCTCGCGCTTCAAACGGCTGTCGATGGGGTGAAGGCGAGCTGCGGACGCCTCAGTGTTCGACCGAACGCAGATGAGCCGCTGGCCGAGTCGCAGCGCGTCGGATCGTTCGCCGGTCTTGAAGAACAGGTGTACGAGGCAGAGCGGATGGCAATGGGCAACGGTGCGATGGGAGACGCCAGCTCGGACGAGTGGGGAGTCCTCTCAATTGCAATCGGGGCGCTCGAGCAGGGTGCACGGGTTCAGGCATTGATCACCGTAGGCCGCGGAAGCCCAGCATTCACTGACGACGACCGCCTGTTGCTCCGGTCCTTGGCGGCGCAGGCAACGCTGGCGCTAGAGAACGTCGATCTGCATTTCCAAGTGCGCAAGCAGGCCGTGACCGACGAGCTCACCGGGTTGGCAAACCACGGACGTTTCCAGGATCTGCTGAGCTCTGAGATTGAGCAGGTGCGCCGCTATCACCATCAGCTCGGCTTGATCATGCTCGACATCGACAACTTCAAGTCAGTCAACGACACCTACGGGCACCAGCAAGGGGACGTTGTGCTCAAGCAGGTGGCGCGAGTGCTGAGCGACACCTCGCGTGAAGCCGACACCGCCGCGCGCTACGGTGGTGAGGAGTTGACCCTGATCCTGCCGCACACCGATCTTGAGGGTTCATATGCGATTGCAGAACGTGTACGGACGGAGGTCGCCGCGCTACGGATCGCCCGCCTCGACGGCCAGGGAATCCTTCGCGTCACTGCAAGCCTCGGTGTGGCAACCTCCTCGGACGGGATCAAGGATGACCTGATTGCAGACGCCGACGGGGCGCTCTACACGGCCAAGCGCGACGGCAAGAATCGAACCGTGCGGGCGCCCGCACGGGCTGCGAACGTGGTCACGGCCGAGTAAGGTTTGCGTACATGGGTCTGTTGGACGACGCGATTCGCGAGCACCTGGACCTCAAGCGAAGGCGAGGTGCCGACCCGGCAGAGATCGAACGCGCGGAGCGCGAGGCGCTCGGACCGGTCCGTCGCGGGCCGGAAGAGCCCGTAGTCGAGGCTGAGGGCCAAGATGCCCTCGCCCACGACCACGAGGCCGACTACGGCCCCGAGGGTGAGCAGACCGCCTATGAGCACAATGGCGGCACGCTGCCACACACCGACGAAGCCGACGGCGAGTGGGACGAGCCGTTCAGCGAGGAGGACGATCCATTCGCGGACGTGGGGGACCGAGGGTCGCACTTCGACTTGGGCGAACCTGCGCCGGGAGAGCCCGGTTACGAGAAGCCTGCCGACGAGTCGTCTCGGTCTAGTGGGTTGTTCGACCAGTTCGAGGACGAACCGGCCGAGCATCAGGCCCAGACGCCGACTGCTCCGCCGGAGGCCCAGACGCCGGCCGCGGAGGCCCCTCCGTCTTCACCCCCACCGCCGCCCGTCGAGGAGTGGGACGAAGAAGACCCGTTCGGCGATGAGGGACCCTTCGCGGAGCAACGGCCCGCGTCGCCTGCGCCACATCCCGCGCACCGCGACCCGCAGGCCCAAGATCCGGAGGAGCACCTCGGGCAGGAAACGGCCGAGTATGAGGTCGAGGCGGAGTTCGGCAAGGAAGGTCAGGATGAGCCCGCCAAGCCGGGCGAGGAAGACGTGCTCGAGGAGACTCCCGAATTCCTGCAGGACACTCCGGACCACGACCGACTCTGGTTCGAACAGCGGCCACCGAAGGATTTCGATTTCGACGGCTGACGGCGCGGCCGGATCACTCGCCGGCTGGCACGCATCCCGCTGATTGCACCCAACTGACGGCCGCCAGGAGCCCGTTAGACTCGGGCTCGACGGGGCCATAGCTCAGTTGGGAGAGCGCCTGCTTTGCAAGCAGGAGGTCGCCGGTTCGATCCCGGCTGGCTCCACTTCATTAAGTCCCTGCAAATCTGATGGTTTACGCGCCGTCGTCGACAGAGAGTCGGAACGAGCCGACGGAGCAAGGGGGCATGGCGGGGGCGTGAGGTCAAAAACCCGGACGGTACGACCCGATTCGCCTGAGAACACTGAGGGCTACGGGGCGGCGGCTGAGAGACCGCCCCGCAGAGCAGGTCTGTCGTGACCAATGGCTCCTTCCCGGCGCGACTGGCCGGCCGAACTTGCGGGTGCGGCGTCAGTCCATCGTGATGACGACCTTGCCTTTGCTTCGGCCGCCTTCGACGTGAGCGAGGGCTTGAGGGGCCTGGTCGAACGGGTACGTCCGGTCGACGATGGGGCGGAGGACTCCGGACTCGATGAGCTTGGTGATCTCGCCGAGCTGTGCACCGCTGGCGCGCATGAAGAGGAACGAGTACCGAACGCCGTGGCGGCGCGCAGCTCGGCGCGTCTTCCAACTGAGCAGCGCCATGACCGGCAGCAGCGGGAAGAGTTTTCCGAGCTGGCGGGCGAAGTCCGGGTCCGGAGGGCCGGCGATGCCGACCGCGATGCCGCCCGGCTTCAGGATCCGTAGCGACTTCGCGAGCGTTTCTGCGCCCTGGGAGTCCAGGACGACGTCGTAGTCCTCGATGACCTTTTCGAAGTCCTGCGTTCGGTAGTCGACGACGATGTCGGCGCCGAGGTCGCGGACCCATTCGACGTTGCTGGTTCCCGTCGTGGTGGCGACGGTCGCGCCGAGGTGCTTGGCGAGCTGGATCGCGTACGTGCCGACGCCGCCGGAGCCGGCGTGGATCAGCACTTTCTGGCCGCGCTTCAGGTTTGCTCGCTCGACGAGCGCCTGCCACGCGGTCAGGGCGACGAGGGGAACGGACGCCGCCTCGGCCATCGAGAGGGTCGCGGGCTTGATCGCCAGGTCGTCCTCGTGCACGGCGATGCGCTCGGCGAAGGTGCCGATCCGGCCGTCGCGCACTCGCGCGTAGATCTCGTCACCGACGCTGAAGCGCGTCACGGCAGAGCCGACGCGGCTGACGACGCCCGCGACGTCGTGGCCGAGGATGAACGGCGCCTTATAGGGGAGGAACACCTTGAATTCCCCGTCGCGGATCTTCGCGTCGAGCAGGTTGACGCCGGCGGCGTGGATCTCGACGAACACGTCGTGTTCTCCGACCGTCGGCTCCGGCGCGTCACCGAGCTCCGTCGGGCGCTTGTACTTCGTGACGAGGTAGGCCTTCATCCTCTGTCCGGGATGCGAGGCGAGGGCGTTGGTGGTGTGGGTCCCTGTCGTCGGCATGGTCACTCGCTCTCGAGGAACTCGAGCACTGTGGGAACGAACTGCTGGTGGTACTGGAACACGCCGCCGTGTCCGGAGTCGGGGTAGATCGTGAGCCTGGAGTTCGGGATGCGCGCCGCCAGGTTCTCGGAGTGGCTGCTGGCGACCATCACGTCGTTATCCCCGTTGGCCACGAGCACCGGCTGGGTGATCACGCTGAGGTCGTAAGGGGTCTGGCCGCCGGCAGTCACGATCGCCTTCAGTTGCGCCCGGCGCGCCTGCATGGAGATCCCCTTGTCGCGGTCGGTGGTGCGCTCCTTCAGGCGGGCCATGTAGTCGGTCGCCGCTCGCTTGCCGTTCGGGCTGCGCGGAAAGAACAGGAAGTGCTTGGGGTTGCGAAGGGTCAGCGCCGCCTTGAGATAGGCGCTGCCGGCGATCAGCGGCATCTTCTCGAGGCCGCCGGCGCCTGCCGGGCCGGTGCCGGCGAGGATCGCTCGGCGCACAAGCGCGGGGTGCCTGAGCAAGACCGACTGCGCCACGCCGCCACCGAGCGAGAAACCGAGCAGATCGACCTGCTCGTAGCCGAGGGCGCGGATGAACGCGGCGGCGTCGTCGGCCATCTCCTCCACGGTCGCCGGGACTGAGCCGCCGGTGGCGCCGACGCCGCGGTTGTCGAACATGATCACGTGCCGCTTCACGGCGATGCCGTCGATGACGCGCGGGTCCCAGTCATCCAGAACGGCCATGAGGTGATGCAGGAACACGAGCGGGACGCCGCCGCGCGGGCCGAGCTCGCGGTAGGCGAACGGTGTGCCGTTGACGTTGATCGTGCGGGTCGGCGCGGTCCTCGATGTCGCGGTGGTGGTCGTGGATTGCGGGGCGGTGTTAAGGGGTTTGGTCGTGGTCATGTTTCAGGCTCCCGCGACGCGGCCGAAGCTCCCGGCTTCGAGCGTCTGCTCGTAGGTGAATGGGTCGTAGAGGGGCAGGTCGCCGGTCTCCTCGGTGCGTCGCATGTACGCGAGCATCGCCTCCTGGGCCCCGGGGCTGGCGAGCGTGGAGAGGAACTCGGCATTTTCGATGTGGAGTCCCTGCTCGAGCGATAGCGAGCCGCCGATGTAAGCGGCGCGCTTGACCGCGGCGACGGTGAACTTCAGGCGTTGCGCGAGCCGGTCGCCGAGCTCGAGGGCGCGGTGGATCAGCTCGTCGGCCGGCACGACCTCGTCGACGTAGCCGATCTCGGCGGCCGCCTCGGGATCGAGCCCGCCGCCGTCGAGGAGGCGCCTGAGTCCCTTGTGGGTGCCGATGAGGCGAACGAGGCGTTGGGTGCCGCCGCCGCCGGGTGGGAACCCGAGGAGGATCTCGGGCTGACCGATGACGTGGTCGCCGTCGGCCATCAGGCGGTAGTCGCAGGCCAGCGCGAGCTCTGATCCAATGCCGAGCGCGGAGCCGTTGAGCGCGGCGATGAACACGGCGCCGCAGCGGTTCATCCGCAGGAACGTCTCGTGCACGTCGAGGAGCTCCATCGCGCCGCTGAGCGGGGTGCGGTCCGCGAGCTTCCGCACAGGACCGACGGCTCGTGTCGCGCGGGCAGTGTTGACGACCGCCGCGGCGGCGCGCGGTCCGACGGTCGGGCTCGCGGCGCCCCCTTCCTGGAGCCAGCGCAGATTGGCGTGCGCGACGAACCGTTCGGGGTGGGTACCCGTGATCACGACCGCGCCGACGCTCTCATCCGTCTCGGCGCGGGTGACGAGCGCGGCGAGATCTGCCGCGATCTCGGGTCCGAACTCGCCGCGCGGACCGCCATGGAGGCGGGCGAGGAGTACACGTCCTCGCTGCTCGACTTCAATCCCGAGGCGGTGGTTATTGGTCATCGTGGTCATGCGGTGAGGCCTTTCTCTGGGCAGACATGCGTTGCGAAGGCGCAGCGTAGCAGGCTAAGTTGACAATGTAAACTCAGATCCCTAGGCTGCGTTGCATGACCACTGGAACCCACACGCGACACGACGTCGCCTTCCCCTCATCCGGCGATGAGTGCCGCGCCTGGCTGTTCATGCCCGATGCCGAGCGGCCGCCGCTGGTGGTCCTCGGCCACGGCCTCGGCGCAATCCGTGAGTACGGCCTCGAGCCCTACGCCCAGCGGTTCGCCGAGGCCGGCATCGCCGCGCTCGTCTTCACCTACCGCCACTTCGGTGACAGCGGCGGCCAGCCGCGGCAGCTGCTCGACATCGAGCGCCAGCTCGGGGACTGGGCCGCCGCGCTCGCCTACGCCCGCAGCCTCGACGAGATCGACGCCGACCGAGTGGCTCTGTGGGGCACCTCGTTCGGCGGCGGTCACGTGATCGAGGCCGCCGCCCGCGACGGCGCCGTCGCCGCGGTCGTCAGCCAATGCCCGTTCACGGACGGGCTCGCCGCCACACGCGCAGCCAGCCCGCGCAGTCTCATTCGCGCCCTCGGGCCGGCGCTCCGCGACGAGCTGGCAAGGATCCGCAACAAGCCCCCGGTACTTGTCCCGCTCGTCGGCCCGCCCGGATCGGCGGCGCTGATGACATCACCGGATTCCGAGGCGGGCTACCACGCGCTGATCCCGCCCGGCGTGCAGTTCGAGAACGGGGTGTCCGCGCGCTTCATCAACCACGTCGGGCGCTACCGCCCCGGACGTTCCGCTCGCAAGCTGAACGCGCCGATCCTGTTCTGCATCTGCGACACCGACGCCGTGGCACCGCCTGAGACCGCGCTGCGCTACGCGGCGACCGCTCCCCGCGGAGAGGTCAGGCGCTACCCGGTCGGGCACTTCGACATCTACCTCGGGGAGCCGTTCGAAGCGGCCGTCCGCGACCAAACCGAGTTCCTCATCCGCCACCTGGGGGTGGCATAGATGACGGCCACCGCCACCGCAACGACCGTCGGCGAGTTGTTCCTGGCCGCCGTCGCCGAATACGAGCACGAGCCGGCGCTTCGGACCCCGGACGACGCAGTCTCGTGGACATGGGGCGAATACGGCCGCCAGACGGCAGCGGCCGCGGCCGCGCTGGCCGGCCTCGGAGTCGGGCGCGGGAGCGTCGTGGCGTGTTGGCTGAGCAACCGTCCCGAGTTTCATGCCGCCGACATCGGCGCGGCGCTGCTCGGCGCAGCGTCATTCTCGATCTACCCGACCTACACGGTCGAGCAGACCGCCCACGTCCTGCGGGACGCGGGCAGCAGAGTGCTGATCACCGAGGCGGCCTTCGTGGAGCGGGCACTGGCCGTCCGCGCGAGCGGGGCGACAACGCTGGAGACGATCATCTGTGTCGGCGAGGAGCACGAAGGAACAGAGAGCTGGGAGGACCTGCTCCGACGCGCCGGCGACGGCGACGACCTCCACGAGCTCACCGGCGGGCCCCAAGCCGACGACCTGCTCACGATCATCTACACGTCGGGAACGACCGGGCCGCCGAAGGGCGTCGAGCTCACCCATCGCAACGCGATCGCGCAGCTCGAGGCGACGAGCGCCGGGCTCGGGCTGACCGATCGGATGCGGGTCATCTCCTACCTACCGATGGCCCACATCGCCGAGCGCCTGGTCACGAACTACCTGCCAATCGCTCACGGCTGGCAGGTGACGACCTGCGCCGACGCCCGCTCGATCGTCGCGCTGCTGCGCGAAGTCCGCCCCGAGGTCTTCTTCTCCCCGCCGCGCATCTGGGAGAAGACCCGCGCGAGCACGATCGCCAGGCTTGGCGAGGACGCCGACGGCCCGACCGCACTCCGAGCGCTCGGGCTCGACGAGGTCCGTGTTGCTATCACCGGCGCCGCTCCGTGTCCCGCCGAGGTGGTCGAGTTCTGGGGCAGGCTCGGCCTGCCGCTGTGCGAGGTCTACGGGATGTCCGAGACGACCGGCGTCGCGACCGTCAACCCGCCCGCGGCGGTGCGCCCAGGCACCGTCGGCGTCGCACTGCCCGGTGTCGAGCTGGCGCTGTCGGACGCAGGCGAGGTCCTCATGCGAGGGCCGGTGATCATGCGCCGCTACCGCAACCGTCCCGGCGCGACCGCCGAGGCGATCGACGCGGACGGATGGATGCACTCCGGCGACGTCGGCACGATCGATAACGACGGCTACCTGCGGATCGTCGACCGCATCAAGGAGCTGATCATCAGTTCCGCCGGCAAGAACATGTCGCCGGCCAACATCGAGGCGAGAATCAAGACCTCCGGGTCGCTGATCGGCAACGTCTGTGCGATCGGAGACAGACGCCCCTACAACGTGGCGCTCCTCACGCTCGATCCGGACGCCGCCAACGGGCGCCGTGCGGACGATCCCGAGCTCTGTGCCGAGGTCGACGCGCAGATCGCGCGCGCCAACGCGCGGCTCGCGCGCGTAGAGCAGATCAAGCGCTTCACCGTGCTGCCACACGACTGGGTCCCCGACGGAGACGAGCTCACGCCGACGTCGAAACTCAAGCGGCGGGCGATCGCCGCCAAATACGCCAACGAGATCGAAGGGATGTACCCCGCGTCATGACCACGCTCAAGAAGAGAAGAGGACAGCCGCGCTCGGTGTCCAACCGGGTCGTCGCGATCACCGGCGGAGCGCGCGGCATCGGCCTCGCGACCGCCCGTGCGCTGGCCCAGCAGGGCGCCCGGGTCGCGATCGGCGATCTCGACGGCGAGCTGGCCGAGCAGATGGCTGCCGAGCTCGGCGGTGGCGCGTTCGGCGTCGGCGTCGACGTGACCGACAACGCGGCGTTCACCGCGTTCCTCGATGGCGTCGAGCACCGCCTGGGTCCGCTCGGCGTGCTCGTCAACAACGCCGGGATCATGAGCGCGGGGCCGATCGAGAACGAGGACGAGGCGATCACCGCTCGGGCGCTGGCGATCAACGTGGGGGCGGTCATCCACGGCACGCGCGAGGCAGTGCGGCGGATGAAGCGCACGGGCCACATCGTCAATGTCTCCTCGGCGGTGAGCAAGGTCGCCGGGTCGCACTGCGCCACTTACGTCGCGACGAAGTTCGGCGTCGCCGGCTTCTCCGAGGCCGTCGCGATCGAGCTGCGTGGAACCGGCGTCGAGATGTCCGTCATCCGTCCCTCGCTGTGCAAGACCGAGCTGACGTCTGGGTTCGCCGGGCTGCGCGGGATGCCGTTCATCGAACCCCGGGACGTCGCCGATCGGATCGTCGAGACGCTCCAGCAGCCACGCTTCGACGTGCCCGTGCCGAAGAGCATGGGACCTATGCTGTGGCTCAACCAGGCGCTCCCTTTCCGGGCGCGGGTCGCGCTGGCGCACCTGACGAAGGCCGACGATGTCCTCAGCCACATCGACGCGCAGGAGCGCGCCGCGTACGTCGAACGTGTAAAGGCGAGCGCGTGACCTAGCAGCAGCGGCAGCTCGCAACTGCCGCGATCGCCGCCGGACTCGGCGCGACCGGCGCGCCCCTGACGACGGTAGGGGTGGAGCTGACGTGCTCTCGCGCCACCGGCACGCCCTGACCGTGGTACCCCGTCCAGACGACCAGCGCATGGTCGCCGATCGTCAGGTCGAGCTCGATGGTGTTCGCCCCGGTCGGGCGCCAGGCGGTGAACTCCTCCCCGTCGCACGTGATGCGAACCGCGTCGACATCGGGAAGCTGCACGACATGCATGCTGGTGGCGCGACCGGCGTGCGACGGGGTTGCGGCGTAGCTGCGGAGCAGCAGCTCGCCGCGGTCAAGGTCGTTGCGTGCGATTGACAGGCCAAGTGACGGGTACTCGACGCCCTCGACCGTCGGCGCCGCGAACTTCCGGAGGTTCGCGTCGTGCGACCAGCGCGACCATGCGCCTTGGCCGCCGACCTCCGGGACCATCAGCAGCGCGCTGTGCTGGCCGCGCGGATACGGCTCCCCCCAGCCGAAGAAGAAGCCGAACCGGTCGTCCTCCTTCCCGAATGTTCGCGGCTCGGAGCGTTCCTCGACGAAGGCGCGCATGCGGGCCTCGGTGACGTCGTCCCCGAGCTCGTGCGCCATCAACAGCGCGATCGACGTCGTCCGCGGGTCGGGGATGAACTGGTTGATCCGCGCCCTGGGGTTGCTCCATCCGAGCTTGGCGACCGACTGCTCGTAAAGCCATTGCCCCCATTCGGGGCGCTGGGGATAGATGTAGGGGAGCGCGACCAGCGCAGCGAGTGCGCTGACGTTGTCGGGGAAGGTCATCGCTTCGCGCTCGATCGGGTCGTAGTAGAACGCGAACCACTCGAGGTCGCCGCGGCGGTCGCGTCCCATGTAGTGCTGCTCAGCGAAGTCGGCCCACCGCTCAAAAGGGGCGTGCAGGCCCGTGCCGTTGACCGCGTCGTAGGCCTTCAGGCCGAGGCCGGTCGCGCTGACGCAGAACGGCCAGATCTTCGTGTTCTCGCAATGCGGGCCCTCCGGCCGCGCAGCGAGTTGCTCGCTGATGAAGCGGGCGAGCTCGGGGTGCGTCCATTCAAACGTGCGATCCATGTAGCCGCTGACTTGGAATGGCTCGTGGTAGCGCTGGTCGCCGGAGACGTAGGCGTAGACCGAGAGCAGCAGGTTGAAGAAGCCGCGGAAGAAGACGTTGCCGTCGGCGGCGATCGGATCGGGGTCCAAGCCCCAGCGCTGATCACCGTTGCCGATCCAGCCGGGGGGCGCGTAGGCGCCTCGCAGCCGCTCGGGGGTGTAGATCTGCCACTCGGGCGGGTAGCGGTCGACGTTGGGGTCCTCGCCGATCAGCACGAGCGCGTCGATCGCGGCCCAGAAGGTCATGTGGCGCTCGCAGAACTCGCGGGCGATGCGCTTGTAGACCTCGCGCCACGCCGGCGTGACGTCGCACATCAGCGGCAGCGCATACGCGCTCTCACCGAGATCGAACCGCGGGAACGCGCACATCGGCCCGCTCGAGTCGCGGTCCCACCACGGATGCGGCTCACCGGAGCTTGACCAGTCATCCGGGGTCGTCGCCTTCTCCCACAGATGGCGAAGCCACCCTCGGGCGCGCGCGTTGAGCTCGGTGACGTGGTCGCTCATCCCGGTGGCAGGCGCTCCCCGGCAGGGGCCCGCAGCTGCCGCAGCTTCGCGCGCGCCGCCCACGCCTCCGGCCAGTCGCGGCTGAGCTCGGAGACCGGCGGCTCGCGGATGATCCGGCTCGCATATGGCGCGTCGCGCTCGGGAGCACGGATCGGCACAGGCGCGGGATGGCGGGGCCGGCGCGTGGAGCCGATCGGGGCGACGATCCGCGTGAGGCCGTGGAACCAGAGCATCAGCACCGGGTTGCCGTCGATCCGCGTGCCGCCGAAGTTCATGTCCTCGACCAGCCGGCCGATCGCACGGCGAGAGAGCAGGATCCGGAGCCCGACGCGAGCGGTCGGGAAGCTCAGCGTGCACTCCGCGCGCTGGACCGGGTGCCGGGGAAGCGTCAGCCGGCGGGTCGCCGCGTGCAGCCGGTATTGCTGGCGGGCGCCGTCCTCGCTGCGGATCTCAAGCAGCAGATCTCGCGTGATCTGACGCCGGAACCGCTCCACGCGCCGGCTGGCGAGCGCCATCAGCGCGCCCAAGCCCGCCAGCAGCGTTTGCAGCGCTGCGACCTCGACCCGGGCGCGGAGCGCGCTCATCTCAGACGGGAACCGGCGGCAGCGCTCCGGGCCCGTCGACAAGCTCGACCTCATCAGGGTCCGTGACGATGTGACCTTCCGAGCAGGCGAATGTCACGAGCACGTCGTGGCCGCACTCGGCGTGCCGAGCGACCACGGGCGGACCGTCCGGGTCCGCCTTATGCCGATCGCCCCACTGCTGCAACGCCAGCAGGACGTACGCCAGCTCACGCCCCTTGTCCGTCAAGCGGTACTCGGCGCGGGCCCGGCTTCCCGGCTCGCGGTACTCGGACCGCTCGAGGATCCCCTCGTCAGTCAGCACGGTAAGCCGCTCAGACAGGAGGTTGCGCGCGCACTGCAAAACGCGGTGGAACTGCTCGAACCGCGTGGCGCCATAGAAGCTCTCCCGGATGATCAGCAACGTCCACTTCTCACCCACGACCTGCAGCGTCCGGGCGATCGAACAGTTGCTTGCCTGATAGTTGGTGCGCTCCATAGAGAAACAAGTCTAGCAAGCTGGGTTGCATATCTAAATCCAGACAGAGCCGGCGGCGGACCGCTCAAGGTGCGGACGAAGGGGTGGACGGCAGGGTGGACGGAAGTGTGGACCGCGAGTCCACACTTGAGCCCCCGAACAGCCCCGCCGCACCTGAGCTTTCAGCTCGCTTACGACCCCGACTACCCGCCCCCCACGTAGTCACGAGGGAAGGGTGCGGGTAGTCGGGGTCGTTGCTTGATTGAAGGGGTGCGGCGGGGCTGGTCCATGCCCGAGGGAAGCGAGTTTGTGCACACCAGCGAAGGATGCAGTCGGGGGCAGCGGCGAGTTACGGGAGCAGCTCGAAGGTGGTGATGTGCTGAGGGCGGACGAGGCCGAAATGGCGTCTGTCAAGGGTGCCGATGCTGGTTGCGCCGAGTCGCTCGGCGATGGCGACGAGGCTGCTGTCGACGCCGCCGAGGTGCTGATCGGCGTACTGAACGGTGAGCGCGGCGATTCGAGTCCAGTCGGCTGCCGAGAGCGGCTCGACGCGGATCTCGCCGGCGGCCGCGGACTCGTAGAGCGCGGCTTCGGCCGCCGCTCCGAGCTGCCGGTCGATCAGCCATCCGGTCTCGGCGATCACGAGCTCGGTCGTGACGAGCGGTCCGGGATGCGCCTCCAGCAGCTCCCGGCAGGCCGTGTGGTCGGGGTCGCTTCGATCGGCGGCCGCGAGCAGCACGCCGGTATCGACGACCAGCGTCAGCGACCGAACCCCTCGGCCAGCGTGTCCTCCGCCTCAGCG
The DNA here is from genome assembly GCA_963824755.1 of uncultured Solirubrobacterales bacterium. Classification (GTDB taxonomy): domain Bacteria; phylum Actinomycetota; class Thermoleophilia; order Solirubrobacterales; family Solirubrobacteraceae; genus Palsa-465. The sequence goes on from CAWGQT010000004.1 coordinate 246,368, forward strand.
GCGGTGCGACCGGAGTTCGACGCGCCAAGCGCGACGAACCCGAGCTTCCGTCGGGCAGGGATGTGCTCGGCCAGCACTCGCGCAGCGAGTTCGTCCGAGGTCACGGACTGGCGCGCCGCCTCCTCAGCTAGCAGGGCGGCGAGGTCATCGGGGAGTCGCACGGTCACGCTCATGAGTCGAGTCTATCGGTGCGGGTTCCAGTCCCAAAAGGCGTATCCGCCGATCAGCTGCTGGCGGCGGGAGCGCAATTGAGCAGCGCAGCGCGTGTCCGGAGCCGCGGCGGACCCGCTCAGGTGTGTAGGAAAGTGTGTAACGAAGTGTGTAATCCGACTACACACCTGAGCCCCCGTACAGCCCCGCCGCACCTGGGGTTTTGGTCGCCGATGGGCCAGACTACCCGCCCCCGACGTAGTCACCAGAAAGGGCGCGGGTAGTCTGGCCCATGGCTTCCCAATAAGGGTGCGGCGGGCTGTCCGGGGTGGACCTGGAAGCGCGGGCAAGGGTGGGCATCGGGAGGTGGTGGCATCCTTGGAGGCAACGAAGAGGAGCCAGGGAGTAGCGGCATGGAGATCGAGCGACGGGTCCTGAAGAACGGAGCGGTGCGGTGGCGGGTTCGCTGGCGACAGGGAGGCCAGCGTCGGTCCCAAGCGTTCGACCGGAAGGGGGACGCCGTCACGTTCAGTGCCGAGCTCCGGCGGCGGCAGCAGCTCGGGACGCTGACCGAGATGGACATGGGCCGACTCACGCTCGCCGAGTACGTGGTCGGCACCTGGTGTGAGGCGTACGCATCTCAGCTTTCGCCGAAGACGTGGATGCACTACCGGCAACTCCTGAACAAGCACATCCTGCCGTCGCTCGGTGCGCTGGAACTTCGGGCGATCAGGCCGGAGACGATCGCGCGCTGGCAGGCGCAGCGGCTCGCCGCCGGCCACGGCCGTGTTTCGGTCCGCTACGCGCTCACCCTGCTCGGAGCGATCCTTCAGCGCGCGTTCGAGAACGGGCAGATCCAATCGAACCCGGCGCGTGCCGTCCGCAAGGCTGCGCTCCCGCGACGGACTGAGGTCCGGCCGTTGGCTCCGGCGACGATCGAGCGGATGCGAGCGGCGAGCTCGCCGCGCGACGCGACACTGATCAGCGTCCTGGCGTACGCCGGGCTCAGGCCCGGTGAGGCGCTGGCGCTCCAGTGGCGCGACGTCCGCGAGCAGACGATCCTCGTCGAGCGCGCGATATCGCTCGGCGAGGAAAAGGACACGAAGACGGCCGCTCACCGGACGGTGCGTGTCCTGCAGCCGCTCGCCGTAGACCTCCGCGAGTGGCGACTGCGGAGCGGCCGACCGGGCGAGAACACGCTGATCTTCCCGTCGGGGGCCGGTACGCCCTGGACGCTCGCCGCATACCAGTCGTGGCGCCGACGGGCGTTCAACCGCGCGATCGAGGCGGCGGGGCTGGAGCACGGTCGTCCGTACGACCTCAGGCACTCGTTTGCGTCGCTTCTACTCCACGAGGGGCGCTCAGTGATCTACGTCGCTCGCCAGCTCGGCCACGACGCGCGGCTCACCCTCAGCACCTATGGCCACGTGATGGACGAGTTCGAGGATATGCCGCGCCTCGACGCGCAGACCGCGATCGCCGACGCAAGAGCGGCCTTGGCCGCGGCCGCATCCTCGAGCTGACGCAGCCGGGCAAGCGGGGGCCAGCCTCTTCCCGCCGCCCCAAGTCACCAACCCCGAGGGGCCACCAGGGGGGCGCCAGTCTGTCTCGCGCCGTCCTTTCGTGGCCTCCCGTCGTCAACGGAAATGCCCCACTTGCAGGCATTTGTGGGACACAACAAGACACGAGTGGACAATCCGATCTGCTTTGCAAGCAGGAGGTCGCCGGTTCGATCCCGGCTGGCTCCATCAAGGAAAGCCCTGGTTATCGCCGGATTTCTGGTCGGGGTCGAGGCGCTGATTGTCATCATCTCGTGGCCGTGGGGCCTTTTCGGACCTTTTCGGGATGCAAATCGGATCCCAGTTGGTTCCGATTTCGCTGCGCAGTCTGGACGTGTTTTGCGGGCGCGGAGGGCTCCGTTTCGGCCGGCGAGGCTAGCCCGAGGAGGGTGCGAACCTCGGTGCGCAGCTGGTCGCGGTCGGCGCTGTGCATGAGCTGTGCGTAGACGCTGAGGGTGAGGTTCGGGTCCTTGTGCCCCACCTGGGCCTGGACGTAGGGGAGTTCGAAACCGGCTGCGAGCATGAAGCTGACGTATGTGCGCCGGAATGTGTGAGGGGTGACGTGGGTTCGGATGGGCGGCTCTTGCCGCTGGGCACGAAGTTCGTTTGCGCGGGCGACGACGGGGCGGATCACACGTTTGGCTACGTTGTCTTTGTCTCGGCGGCTGCCTGTTCGACTCGGGAATGCCGGCGCGTCCATGTTGGTGCCGCCGAGCCGGGCCTGGTGGTAACTGTTCAGCTCTTCAGCGAGCCGCGGCTGGATGTCGACCGTGCGGACGCCGGCTTCGGTCTTGGCGTCACAGATGTGGAGCTTTGCCTTGACGAGGACGACGTCCGCGTTGTCGAGGGCACACAGCTCGCTAACCCGTAGCCCGGCCAAGCCAAGGGTCGCGACGATCGCCCGGCGCACGCTCGCGTCGCCGGTCGTCTGATCGATGTCGCAGCCATACAGATAGATCGCGGTGCCGTATCCGACCCCGAGGCGCGCGGCGATCTCGCGCCATTGAAGCCCCGCCTCGTCCCGCAGGCCTCGGACCTTGGCGGCCTTCTCGAGCGTCGCCGGTTTGTGGTTGGTGGCATCGAGTTCGCTCGCGGCATCGAGTAGTGCGAGGAATTCATCGACGTCGAGGGCGCCCGCGGTTCGTTTCCGCTCGAGTGGCTCACGCATTCGTCGGCCGCGTGCGGCGTTGCGGTCGATCCATCCGGCGTCCTCGGCCTCGTCGAGGATCAACGCGAGGGTGCGCAGCGTCTTGTTCATCGACTCGTTACCGAGTGTGCCTAGCCGGAGTCCGGTGTGCGCATCGCGCAGTGGTGTGCCGAGCTGCTCTGCCGCACGGATCTGCTCGTTCTCGGCGTGGATGCGCTGGCGATACTCCTTCACCCTCTCGCGGCTGATTTGAGACGGCTTGAGCTCTCCGAAGAATGGGGCCAGGTAGCGCCGCAGCTGCCACACGTTGTGCTCGATCGTCCGGGGCCGGATCGCCGGGTTGTGCCGGCGCTCCTGCAGCCAGTCGGTGGCCAGCTCGCGGAAGGTCGGCTCCTCGGTCCCCGTGCGCGCCGCGCCGCGCGGTGGTGGCGTCCACAGGCCAAGCTCGATCTTCGCGAGCAACTGCTTCCGAGCCGTCTCGACCCGCGCTTCGTCCCAGCCCTCGCTGCTGTTGCCGAGCGGCACTCGCGCGTCGGCACCGCCCGATCGGGCTCGCAGCGCGAAGGTCACACTGCCGTCGGCGCGACCGCGGCGGATGATCTGGATCGACGTTGGGCGGGCCATCCCTAAGCAAGGTCGCTGACGGTGTGGATCAGCCGCGGCGCGTCGGTCAGAAGGTCGCGCCGGCGAGGTCGCCGCTCGGTCGGGTGCGGTTTGCTGGTCGATCGCGGTGTCGAGACTGCCGAACGACCCCGCTCGGCGAACGGGAGGGCATCGCCGTCGAACCGGATCGGCGACCTGTCCAGGTCACCGAGCTTGTATCCGCCCCACTCGCGCCAATGGGCGAAAACGGTGGAGCGAGCTACACCGAGTCGTTCCGCGACCTGCTCGACGGTCAGCTGCGGCCCTCCGACCTGCGACGGTCCGGCCAGCCTCGCAAGCACCAATTCGAGCTCGTCGCGGAGCGCAACGATGACCCGCTGGGTGATCAGGTCGATCGCATGTTCGTCGAGCTCGAAGGTCGGGTGCGTAGCGTCCATTAGAGCGGTTCCTGCCGTGCGATAGAGAGTAACAGATCTGCTACATGCCAGCGATCAGGCTCAGCCGATAGCATGTGGGCATGAGGGCCGACACGGTCAGGAGCGCGGCGGTGCTGAGAGAAGCGCGGCTAAGGGCGGGTCTCAGCCAGGTCACGCTCGCAGAGCGCAGCGGCAAGGACCGCGTACAGATCGCGCGCTACGAGTCCGGCGGCGTTGCACCGAGCGTCGACACGCTGAGCGAGCTGGTCCGTGCATGCGGATTCGATCTTCCGCTCGAGCTGATTCCCCTCGAGCCGGGCGCAAACGACCGGCTCGCCGACCTTCAACAGCGCTCACCTGAGCGCCGCCTCGACCGCATGCTTGCGCTCGGAAGCGACTCGGCGGAGTCATCGCGACCATGACCCGCCGTGCCCCGGCCGATCCAAGGGCGGTGCTTGCGGCGCTCGAGCGCAACTACGTTGACTACGTGCTGATCGGTGGTCTCGCGCGCGTGCTGCGGGGCACCGACGAGGTGACCCATGGGGCCGACATCTGTCCATCCTTCGCCAGCAGCAACCTCGATCGGCTGGACCAAGCTGTCGCCGAGCTCGATGGCCGAGACGGACGGAAACGAGCCGCTCAGGTCACAGAGTCAGCGCTCGCGATCGAGCCGGTCATCCGGCTCCGCACCAGCGCTGGCGATTTGAAGATCGTAGGCGCGCCCACTGGCGTGCCCGGAGGGTTCGTCGATCTCCAACGTGCCGCGACGAAGGAGCACCTCGGTGAAGGCCTCCAGCCGCTCGTCGCCTCGAGCGGTGACCTCGCCAGGATGGTCGCTGCCCTACACCGGGACCAAGACCTCGATCGACTCCGGCAGCTGCGTACGATCATGGAACTGGAGGCCAGCCGCGGGGTTACGCTCGAGCGTCCGATTGAGCCAGCCAGGCGCGCATCCAGCCGCACCAGCTCGCGGACGCGAAAGCTCACTCGCTGAGCCGGACGACGAGAACCGTCGGCGGTGTTCCACCGACACGGGTACGCCCGTTCTCCATCGCTGGCAGGGGCATCAAGCAGTCACATCGGCCCTTGAGCTACCACCGCCAGAAGAGCAGACACACCACGTGCATCATCGATGCGACCGACGATGCGTGGCCAGTTTCCCGAGGCGCCTCGGTCCGCAGCTGACCCACTGTCCCGCGGTGCAGCGGGCCCCACCCGGATGATCGCGTCGTCGCCAATCCGATCGCGCGATGTGAGTCGTCCCGAGGGTCTAAGCGATCGTCCGCGACAGTTGTGCAGGGCGGATCGGGCTCGCTGACGGCGGTTGTGTGGGTCGTCGAGGCCGTTGGGCTTCGCGGGAACGCAACATATTTTGGTGGGGCTGATCGAGGCTCGCCTTCTTGTCAATCGTCGAGAAGGAGGCAGTTCTCATGACGCGGTCGACGCTGGATCGTGTGCGGGTGATCGGGCCGTTGGCGGGGTTCGCCGACGGTTATCGAGCGCATCTCGCCAAGCGGGGCTATTCGCTTTCGGGGGCGCGGGATCGGTTGTATCTGCTTGCTCAGGTGAGCCGGTGGTTGGAGGCTGAGGGGCTGGATCTGGAGGCGTTGGCATCGGCGACGGTGCTGGGGCGGTGCCTCGTGTGGCGGCGGGAGCAGGGGTATCGCAGTTGGCTCTCGCCGATGAGTCTGCGCGGGCTGGTTGGCTATCTGGATGGGCTCGGCGTGTTGGCGCGCGATGACGCGGTCCGCACGGCGGTGGACGGGCTGGTTGACAGGTTCGGTTGCTATCTGCTGCAGGAGCGCGGGCTGGCGGCCTTGACGGTGCAGCAGTATGAGGGCGTCGCGCGTCTGTTCTTGGCGGAGCGTTTAGAGCCGCTGGCCGATGATCTGGCTCGTTTGTCGGGCGCCGCGGTGAACGCGTTTGTGTTGCGCGAGTCGCGGCGGCGGCCGCGGTCGGCCGGGAGCGTGGTGTGCGGGCTGCGGGCGCTGTTGCGGTTCTTGCACGCGCGGGGGTTGATCGCGGAGCCGTTGGCGGCGGCGGTGCCGGCGGTCGCTCGACGGCGGGAGGACCTCCCGCGGGGGCTGCCGCAGGGGCAGGTGAGGCGGCTGCTTGATAGCTGTGATCGCTCAACGCCGGTGGGCCGTCGCGACTATGCGGTCTTGGTGCTGCTCTCCCGGCTGGGGTTGCGCTGCGGCGAGGTCGCCGCGCTGGAACTCGACGATGTCGATTGGCGGGCCGGGGAGGTGGTGATCCGCGGCAAGGGCTCGCGGATCGACCGGCTGCCGCTGCCTGGCGATGTTGGCCAGGCGCTGGTGGACTACTTGCGTCACGGGCGCCCGCGCGGGTTCGGCCGGACCGTGTTCCTGACCGTGTGCGCGCCGGTCACCGCGATCTCGCGCGCGACGATCAACGATCTGCTGGTGCGGGCGTGCAAGCGGGCGGGGATGCCGCGGGTCGGAGCGCATCGCCTGCGGCACACCGTCGCCAGCGAGTTGTTGTCAGCCGGCGCGGGCCTTCGAGAGATTGGCCAGCTGCTGCGTCACCAGGACCTCGGCACGACGGCGATCTATGCCAAGGTCGACGAGGCGGCGCTCTCACGCTTGGCGCTGCCGTGGCCGGGGAGCGAGCGATGAGCGCGCTCTCCCAAACCGTCGAGGATTACCTGGTGATGCGCCGTGCGCTGGGCTATAAGCTCGTCGAGCACGGCCGCGTGTTGCCGCAGTTCGTCGCGTTTCTCGAGCAGCGCGAAGCGCCGCTGATCACCACCGCGCTGGCGCTCGAGTTCGCGACGCAGCCGACGCACGCGAGCGTCGTGTGGCGCCATACGCGGCTGGCGATCGTGCGTGGCTTCGCGATCTATCTGCGCGCGTTCGACCCCCGTCACGAGGTGCCGCCGGCGAACCTGCTGCCCGCGACGTATCGCCGGGCGATCCCCTACCTGTACTCCGAAGCGGAGATTTATGCGCTGATGCGGGCGGCGCGTGAGCTTCGCCCAGCGCTGCGCGCCGCGACGTGCGAGACGCTGATCGGGCTCTTATCGGTCACCGGCATCCGCATCTCGGAGGCGTGCGGGCTTGACCGCAGCGATGTGGAACTGGCTGCGCGGCGGCTGACGATCCGGCGCGCGAAGAACGGAAGATCACGCGAGATCCCGCTTCACTCGAGCACCGTCACCGCGCTCGAGCGCTACGCCCACGCGCGCGACGAACTATGTCCTGATCCCGTCGACAGCGCGTTCTTTCTCTCCAAGACTGGAGCGCGACTGAGCCCGCAGCGAGCCCGGCAATCGTTCGATCAGCTACGCCGCGCGACCGGGCTGGATCGCGACACGCTCGGGCGCCACGCCCGCATTCACGACATCCGCCACACCTTCGTGCTGCGGACGCTGCTGCGCTGGTATCGCGAGGAGCGCGACATCGAGCCGCAGCTGCCGCTGCTCTCCACGTTCCTCGGCCACGTCGAGCCGAAGCACACGTTCTGGTATTTCGAGGCGACGCCAGAGCTGCTGGCACTCGCCGCCGAGCGACTGGAACGGACCTGGGACGGGCCGCGTGCGCGAAAGGATGACCGGTGAGCGCGCTCGCGCCGCTGCTGCAGGCGTTCTTCATCGAACGTCTCGCTGACCAGCGCGACGCCAGCCCGCACACGATCGCCGCCTACCGCGAATGCGCCGCGAGGCGCCCTGTTGTATCCCCGGCGCAGCCGGGATGAACTCGAAGGGATGTTCATGGGTCCAATGGCTAACCCGGATCTGAAAAGTGAAAGGGACAGCAGCATGCCAGCAAAGCGGCGGTCATGCCCAGGTGTCAGGGCTGGGGTGTCGCGGGACCCGCGTGATATGGCGAAAGCTGGATTGCCTGAAGCCCAATCTCCAGACGATGCAAAGGCCCGTCCGCCGGAAAGACACTTGTTACCGGCGCCACGCTCTGCGACGACGTGGTCGCGGAGTCGTCGCAACCTTCGGAGCGTGGAGCGTTGCCCAGTGAGGGCAATCAAGGAGATGAGTGGGACGCCTACGTCACGCTCGGACGTACAACGGGGACGAACGCGGGATCAACCCTCGGGGCGGGAGCCCCAGGGTGACGGAGTGCCCATAGTAGTCGTGAGAGCAACGACCCACCAAGGAGGACGGGAAAGCCGTCCACAGGGCGAAGGGGCACAGGTGACTGGACATCAACGAGCCGGGAGGTATGCGTAATGCAGAACGCCGAAACGGTCCTGGATGTCCTCCGTGAACGCGGCAGGCGCGGCCTGCCGTGCAGTGAGCTGTATCGACAGTTGTTCAACCCGCAGCTGTACTTGCTGGCCTACGGGCGCATCTACTCCAACAAGGGAGCGATGACCCCCGGAGCCGACGCGGAAACCGCGGACGGCATGACGCTGGGCAAGATCGAGCGCATCATCGACGCGCTGCGTCACGAGCGCTACCGGTTCAAGCCCGTCAGGCGCCTCTACATCCCAAAGAAGGACGGGAAGCAGCGGCCGCTTGGTCTGCCATCGTGGTCGGACAAGCTGCTCGGCGAAGTCGTACGCCTGCTGTTGGAGGCGTACTACGAGCCGCAGTTCTCCGAGCACTCCCACGGTTACCGTCCCCGTCGCGGCTGTCACACCGCATTGCGCGAGGTGGCACGCACGTGGACGGGAACGACCTGGTTTATCGAGGGCGACATCTCCCAGTGCTTTGACCGGCTTGACCATCAGGTCATGCTCCAGACACTGGGCGAGAAGATCCACGATAACCGGTTGCTTCGGCTGATCGGCCAAATGCTGCAAGCCGGGTACCTGGAGGACTGGGTGTGGAACGCCACGCTCAGCGGCGCGCCGCAGGGCGGGGTTCTCTCCCCGTGCCTGTCCAACATCTACCTGGACCGGCTGGACAAGTTCGTCGAGACAGTGCTGTTGCCGGAATACACCCGAGGTGTGCTCAGGAAACCCAATCCTGAGTACGACAGGGCAAAGGGTGCGGCCTTTCGGGCCCGCAGGCGCGGAGATTATGCCGCGGCACGGGCGCTGCGCAAGCAGCAACACAGCCTCCCCTCCGTGGATCCTCTGGATCCCGGTTATCGGCGGCTGCGTTACGTCAGGTACGCCGACGATGGTGCGCCGAGAACGCGGAAGGAGGAACTGAGTAGAAGCAGAGTCCGACGGATGTGGTGCTGCGCGAGAGATGAAGGAGCCAGGCTGGTCTGGTGGCCCTTCGCGGTCGCCCTGCAGGGGGAGGCCGCAAACCACCGCGAGGTGCGCCGGTCAAGAGCCGGGGTGCTGAGCTTGCGGAGACGGCGCGCCGTTGAGCGCGTCAGGTGTGGATCACGAAGGCGAGCGAAAGCGAACCACCGATGAAGTGTCGAAAGCGTATCGGCGACATCGAAACCAGGGTCGAGTCGTTGCTCTGGGATGAGTCTGGCGGGTGCCTGTTGATTGGCCAGGCGGTGTCCGGCGTGAAGGTGGCGCGAGCGTGGTCTGGGCTCTCGTGTGGAACTCGGGAACCTGTCGCCCCGACCGGATGGTTGGCCAGTGGAGCAATTGTGGCCTGCGGCCGGCTGTCCAGGGCGAGAACCCCAAGCAGCGGGAACTGCGAGGGGGAGAGTAGCTGTGCGGGGCACAGGGGCGGACCGTCTCGTATTAGCGGTGAAGGCTCGGTAATCGGGCTGGAGCGAAGGGGACGGGTCGTCCTGGCTGGCTTGGCGATCAACCGCCGTTTGGTGGGAGGAGTCGGGTGAGCGAGCCGAAGCCGAAGTCGTTTGAGATCTCCAAGTGGGCCGTTTGGGAGGCCTATCGGAGGGTCAAGGCGAATAAGGGTGGCGCCGGCGTGGATGAGCAGTCGATCGAGGAGTTCGAGCAGGACCTTCACGGGAACCTGTACAAGCTCTGGAACCGGCTCTCGTCGGGGAGCTATTTCCCGCCGCCGGTGCGTGCGGTGGAGATACCGAAGCGAGACGGCAGCTCGAGAGTGCTCGGGGTGCCGACCGTCGCGGATCGGATCGCCCAAGTGGTCGTGCGCTCGTATCTGGAGCCGTCGGTGGAGCCGGTGTTCCACGAGGACTCCTACGGGTATCGGCCGGGGCGCTCCGCGCACGACGCGATCGGGGTCTGTCGCGAGCGGTGTTGGCGCAACGACTGGGTTCTAGACATGGACATCAAGTCGTTCTTCGACACCGTTTCGTGGGACCTCACGCTGAAGGCGGTCGCCCACCACACCGACCAGCGTTGGATCCTTTTGTATGTGGAGCGGTGGCTCAAAGCGCCGCTCCAGAGAGAGGATGGCAGCCTGGTCGAGCGGGATCGCGGAACCCCTCAAGGGTCTGCGATTTCACCCTTGCTCGCCAACATGATGTTGCACTACGCGTTCGATGCGTGGATCGCCCGGGAGTTCCCGGCGGTCCCGTTCGAGCGCTACTGCGACGACATCATTGTCCACGCCCGGAGCGAGCGGCAGGCCCTGCAGCTGCGGGCCATGATCGCTGCGCGGCTGGCGGAGTGCGGGCTTGAGCTCAACGAGCAGAAGACCCGCATCGTGTACTGCAAGGACGACGACCGGCGCGGCTCGCACGAGCACACGTCGTTCGACTTTCTCGCCTACACGTTCCGTCCGCGGCTGTCGAGGAACCGGTTCGGGAAGCACTTCCTGAACTTCACCCCGGCGGTTTCGGGTGAGGCGAAGACGCGGATGCGGCGCGTGATGCGTCGCTGGCGTGTCGCTTGTCGGTCGGACAAGTCCCTCACGGACCTGGCGCGGATGTTCAACCGCCAGCTCCAGGGCTGGATCAACTACTACGGGCGCTTCTACAAGTCCATGTTGTATCCGGTCTTCCGCCACTTCAACGACACGCTCGTGAGGTGGGCAATGCGGAAATACAAACGACTGCGCCGCCACAAGACCAGGGCGCGCAGGTTCATCGCTGACGTCGCCAGACGCCAGCCGGGCCTGTTCGCGCACTGGCGCTGGGGGCTGCGTCCTGACGGCTGGACGATGGGAGCCGGATGAGCCGAGAGGTTCACGTCCGGTTCTGCGAGCGCCGGAGGGTGAGATTCCCTCCGGCGACTCACCTCCTGCTCGGGTTCACCGGACCGAAGGCCGAAGCCGAGGAGATCAAACGTCGCCTCGCCCAGTTCCTGCAAGATGACCTCAAGCTAGAGCTGTCCGAGACAAAGACGCTGATCACCCACGCCCGCACCGATGCGGCGCGGTTCCTCGGCTACGAGATCACCACCCAGCACACAGACCAGAAGCTCACCGCCGGTCGCCGAGCGACCAACGGTGGAATCTGGCTACGCGTGCCCCAGGAGGTGATCAAGGCCAAATGCTCCCGATACATGCAACGCGGGATACCCGCCGAGCAACCCGAGCTGATGAACGAGCAGGACCACGCGATCATCAGCCGCTACGGGGCCGAGTACCGGGGCATCGTCCAGTACTACCTGCTGGCCGGCGACGTCGGAAGACTGGACCGGCTGCACTGGGTCATGGTGACCTCGCTACTGAAGACACTGGCCGGCAAGTACGACTCCACGGTGTCGAAGATGGCCCGCAAGTACGCGGCCACCATCCAAACGCCCCACGGGCCGTACAGATGCATGCAGGTCAGCATCGACCGCGGCGAGGGCAGGAAACCACTGGTCGTGACGTTCGGTGGCATTCCGCTCAAACGGCAGCCGAACGCGGTCCTCCGTGACCGCGCGTCACTTCCGGGCACCGTCCGCCGCAAGGAGCTGATCCATCGACTCCTGCTCGGACGGTGTGAGCTCTGCGGAGGAGCGGACCAGGTGCAGGTGCACCAGATCCGCAAGCTCGCCGACCTCAACAAGCCCGGAAAGCCGCAGCCCGAGTGGATGCGAATCATGGCGAAACGCAGACGCAAGACCCTCGTGGTCTGCGCCTCGTGCCACGCCAACATTCACAACAGGCAACCAACCGCGATGACGGCATAGTCACTGGAGAGCCCGGTGATCGGAAACGGTCACGCCGGGTTCGGGAGAGGGGGTGTCGGAAAAGGACTCACGCGAGCACCTCGCCGACGCCCCTATCTCACCAGCTTCCGTCTGCTGTTGACGTTCATGCACCAACACACCGGGACAGCACCATCGCGGCTGCAACTCGAGGACCTCGACGCCGCCACGATCACCGCGTTCCTCGCCTACCTCGAAAGCGAGCGTGGCAACAGCGTCCGCACCCGCAACGCGCGGCTGACCGCGGTCCACTCGTTCTTCCACTACGCCGCCTTGAAAGCCCCAGACTGCGCCGAGCTGATCGCACGCGTGCTCTCGATCCCCGAGAAACGCTACGAGTCGACGCTCATCAGCTACCTCACCGACCCCGAGATCGATGCGCTCCTCGCCGCACCAGACCGCTCCACCCCGACCGGCCGACGCGACCACGCGCTGCTGCTGGTCGCCGTGCAGACCGGGCTGCGAGCCTCAGAGCTCGCGAGCCTGCGCCGCGAGAATCTCAATCTCGACGCCGGCTGGGTCAGATGCCACGGCAAAGGCAGAAAGGAAAGGTGCACCCCCCTCAGCCGCATCGCCAGGCAGGTGCTGCGCGTCTGGCTGAGCGAACTCGACGGCGACCCCACCGGCCCGCTATTCCCAAGCCGCAACAGCGGGCACCTGACGCGCAACGCGATCTGGCGCCTCGTTGCCAAGCACACCGCCACCGCGCGGGAACGCTGCCGATCCCTGACAACGAAGAACATCACCCCGCACACGCTGCGCCATTACGTGGACGGCTGGGTTATGTGGCCGGCTGGCGTGTTTCCCTTGCTGGGCGTGTCGCGGGCTTCCGTTCCGGCCACATAATCCGGGCGGTTATCGGCAGATCTGGTCGAGCCTTTCGAGGAGATCTTGGTCGGCTGTCCAGCTGGGCAGGGGCTCGGGGGTGAGCGACGCGTAGGCGTTCTCGATGGCTTTGCGTTTGGTCTCTGGGTCGGCGCGGGCGTAGATCTCGGTGGTTGAGACGTCGGCATGGCCGAGCAGGTCGCGGATGTAGATCACGTTCACTCCGGCTTTCAGCAGGTGCATCGCCCGGGTCCGTCTGATCACGTGCGGAGTGACGTCCAGTCCGGGCGCGTAGCCGGGGTCGCGGCGGCGGAGGGATTGGACGTGTTTGGCAAGGAGTTTGGTGACGGCCCAGCGGGTCAGTCGAGTCTGGTGGGGCCCTTGGAACAGCGGGTCGGCGTCTGCGCCGACGCCGGGAGTGTGCGAGGCATGACCAACAGCTCGGGGGTGCGAGTCCCCTGTGGAGGTTGATGGCACCAACCACAAGCCGATGGCAACTGCTCAGTCGTGAGGCTGGGTGGGGAGGAAGCCGGAGTGCAAAATCGCGACCCTAGGAACACATGGCGCACCGGACCCGGACGGGTTTGGTGGGCTGCGCGTATAAGGCGGGGCGGTCCGGGCGAGTCTGCTCCCACGAGGCGAAGCCCGATGCCATCAAGGGGCCGTTCCGTAAACGCGGTGGGTGTGCGATGAAGGTTGTTGGTCTTACCCTCGGAGATCTCCACGGGTGTCCCAGATGCCCCGTCCGTTTGGTTCGCGGGGTGGTGCGGGACGGCGGCGTTCGTGAGGGCGTCGCTCGCCGTGGAGAAGTCAGCAGAGGCCAAAGTACCGGCGGGGTCGATGGTCGCCGGGAAGGGCCGAACGTGAAGCCGAGGCGCAGGACGCTCGTGCTCGTGGGACGGACGTTGACCGCAGCCAACCCCGCAAGGGGCCTGCGCGGGAGAGTCAGAGGGTGAAGCCCGAAGATCCCCGCTCAGAGCGCAGTCCATCCCCGGCGCCTGGCGATACCGCACCTCACCCCGCCGAGGCGAGCTTGTGGGAGCAGTTCCTGGCCCGTGGGAATCTCGCCGAGGCGCTCAGACGCGTCGAGCAGAACGCCGGTGCCCCTGGCATCGACGGGATGAGCACTAAGGAGCTGCGGCCGTGGTTGAAGGATCATTGGCCGGAGTTCCGCTCGCAGCTTGACGCGGGCACCTACCGGCCGCAGCCTGTCCGCAGGGTGATGATCCCCAAGCCCTCGGGCGGCCTTCGAACGCTGGGGGTGCCGGCTGCGGTGGATCGGTTGATCTGCCAGGCCATCGCGCAGGTGCTCACGCCTGTCTTCGACCCGTATTTCCATCCCCATAGCTTCGGGTTTCGCCCGGGGCGCTCGCAGCATCACGCTGTCGAGCGGGCACGCCAGTTCATCGCTGATGACGCGGCGTGGTGCGTTGATTTTGATCTCGACTCGTTTTTCGATCGCGTTCAGCACGACGCTCTGATGGCCAGGGTCGCCAGACGGGTCCACGACAAGCAGGTGCTCAGGCTGATCCGGGCCTACCTGGAAGCGGGCGTCATGGATGGCGGGCTGGTGCACACGAGCGAGGAGGGAACCCCGCAGGGGTCTCCGCTCTCGCCGCTGCTCAGCAACGTCATGCTCGACGACCTCGACTGGGAGCTCGATCGCCGTGGGCATCGGTTCGTGCGCTACGCCGACGACGGACGTATTTACGTCCGCACCGAGCGCGCGGGGCAGCGGGTCATGGAGAGCATCACGCAATACATCGAGCAGCGCCTGAAGCTGCGCGTCAACCGACAGAAGTCGGCGGTCGCCCCCGCGGTCGAGCGGCCCCTGCTGGGGTTTCGTTTCTTCCGTGACAAGGAGGGCAAGGTCAGGGTTACGGTCGCTCCGAAGGCTCTCAAACGAGCCGAGGATCGATTGCGAGAGCTGACCACGCGCAACTGGGGCGTCTCGATGGAGCGGCGGGTCAAGGAGATCAACCGCTTCACGGTCGGATGGACGGCCTACTTCGCGCTGGCCGACACCATCCTGCCGTTCGAGAAGCTCGAGAAGTGGCTGCGCCGCAGGCTCAGGCAGGTGCGCTGGAAGGAGTGGAAGCGCCCACAAACGCGCTACCGGAACCTCCTCGCGCTCGGTATCTCCGGCCGGGACGCCCGCAGCTGGGCGGCCTCGCAAAAGGGATACTGGCGCGTCGCCGGGTCCTGGCCACTCCAACGAGCACTGCCGAACGCCTACTGGCACCAGACCATGGGCCTGAAAGGGTTCACCGACCCTTACCGACGTTTCCGGGAATGCTGAGCGAACCGCCCGGTGCGGACCCGCATGCCGGGTGGTGTGGGAGGGGCCAGGGTGAGCCTGGCCTCTACCCGATTCTGCGCGGGGGGCGGCCAGCAACGGCCGTCCCTACCGCAACCGTTGTTCGGTGGGGAGTCGTCCGGGCCGAGATTTAAATGACCTCCTGAGCAGGCAGAAAGCTGTCGTGTCGGGCGACGGCGGGCCTGCAACAGGAGGTCACCCGCATGGTGAAGGGTCTGCCGGACGCGACGAGGGTGCGTCTTCGATGACGAGCGGGCGGTCGCGAACGCGGGCGTGTTGCTCCCGGCGATGCTCGCCGATCGGCTGGGGATCGAGGCGTCTGGTCGACCGGACGGTCGAT
Source organism: uncultured Solirubrobacterales bacterium (assembly GCA_963824755.1). Classification (GTDB taxonomy): domain Bacteria; phylum Actinomycetota; class Thermoleophilia; order Solirubrobacterales; family Solirubrobacteraceae; genus Palsa-465. Next base: position 261,675 of record CAWGQT010000004.1, read on the forward strand.
CTCGGCGATCGGGACGGGGCGGCGAACCCGGGGCGCAAGGTGATGAGCTTGGTGTCCGCGATGGCGCTCGGGGCGGACTGCATCGATGACTGTGACGTGCTGCGCTCGGGCCAGACCCGGGCGGTGCTGGGGCATGCGGTGGCGGCGCCGTCGACGTTGGGGACGTTCCTGCGGGCGTTCACCTTCGGGCATGTCCGCCAGCTCGACCGGGTGCTCGCCGAGAGCCTGTCGTCGTGCGTGGGCGGCGGGTGCCGGCCCGGGCGAGGATCGGCTCGTTGTGGATGTGGATTCGTTCGTCGGCGAGGTCTATGGCTATGACAAGCAGGGCGCCGGCTATGGGTACACCCACAAGCGCGGGTATCACCCGATCATCGCGACCCGCTCAGGGACCGGGGAGGTGTTGCACATCCGCGCGCGGAAGGGGTCGGCGAACACCTCCCGCGGCGCGCTGCGGTTCGTCGAAGAACTGATCCCGCGAGTCGCGCGCGCGGGCGCGACCGGCCCGAAGCTGTTGCGCGCCGACTCGGGGTTCTGGAACACGAAGATCATGGCCCGGCTGCAGACCGCCGGCTGGACGTACTCGATCGGGGTCCGCCAGCAACCGCACGTCAAGGCCGCGATCGCTGCGATCCCCGAGCAGGACTGGCAGACGCTCGCAGGACTACCCCGAGGGCGGGGAGGCGCAGATCGCGCAGACGATGCTCGGCCGCCAGCGGCTGATCGTGCGCCGCACCCGCCTGGTCGGCGCCCAGGCCGAGCTGTGGCCCGACTGGCGCCACTCACGCGTTCTTGACCAACCGCACCGACGCGATCGAGCTCGTCGAAGCAGAGCACCGCCAGCACGCCGTGGTGGAACTCGCGATCCGTGACCTCAAAGACCAAGCACTCGCGCACTTCCCCTCCGGCAAGTTCCTCGCCAACGCCGCCTGGACCGTGATCGCCGCGCTCGCGCACAACCTGCTGCGATGGACCACCCTGATCGGGCTGCCCGACACGGTCATCCCGACCGCCCGGACCCTCCGCCGCCGGCTGCTGACCGTTCCCGGCCGGATCACCCGCACCGCCCGCACAGTGACACTCCGGATGCCGGCCCGGTGGCCATGGGAGACACAGTTCCTCACCGCGCTCGAACGCCTCCGCGCCGTGCCGCCGCTCACCTGACACACGACCGCGGCCACGAACGACGATCGACGCCGGACCCCGGCCTCGGCCTGCCCAGAACACGCCGACCGCGCCGCCGCGACGGCCTCAACTGGCCCCACCCGCACCAACGAGACCCAACCCGACGCCACGAACCCCAGCTCAACACCCGCCGACCGAGTCCCGACGACCGATCAGGCGCCAGCTACACCAGCCGCGCGCTCGGAACGGTGGATCGAGGCTAAGCGCGGCCAGCGGGGCGCTCGCGGCGCCGGAGCCAGCCGGGACGCCGGTCCCGACCGCTGAGTAGCGGATCCCGCGCAAGGCGGGTCGCTCATCACCCGCGGCCAGATCCTCGTCGGAGAGCGAAAGGAGGTCCCAGGGATCGCCGACGCGGAGCGCTCACGTCGCAACGCAGAGTGTCGAAGGTAGCCCGAAGGAGGCGTCTGAGCAGAGTGCTCCTTTCGTGGCAATGGGCTATCTATTTGACTCAGGGAGACCAGTATTTGCGGGCGATTGCCGCCAAGGACGGTGCACGGTCGCCACGGTGGCGACGCGGCCGGGCTGGGTCGCAAGGGTTGGCCTGCGTCCGGTGGGGCTGGGGTTGGCGATCAGGCTGCGGTAGGTGATCGGCTCCGCGAGGATCGCCTGTTCGAGCAGTCGGTAGAAGAGCAGGCCGCGGCGCCTGGAGCGGCGGCGGTTGAAGCGGAAGGTGAACTCGTTGAGGTAGGCGTCGAGGTGCTCGGGAGTGACCGCGCCCTGGTGGGTGCCCAGCAGCCAGCGCTGCAGCAGGCTGGCGACGCGATGCACGCCGGGCATCACGACATGGGCGGGATCTGCTCTGTTGACGCATCATGGTTCGCTCGTGCTCGTAGCCGCGGTCGACCAATGTCAGGTACGCCTGCCATCCGTCGGTATGGATGGTGCTGGCGGGCTGCACCGCGCCGTCGATGAACGGCAGCATGCTGTCCTTGGTGACGTCGGGCACGTGTCCGAGCCGGATCCGCCCGAACCCCCTGGGATTCTCGATCTCCACGGCGATCGCAACGATCGCCTTGGTCTCCGTCTCGCGTCCGTGGACCTTGTCCTCGACACCGCCGATGTAGGCCTCATCGACCTCGACGTGCCCGGACAGCCGCTCCCGGCCAGGGCGGACCATCGCCGCCCGGTAGCGGTGCAGCATCGCCCACGCCGTCTGGTAGGAGCCCAGTCCAAGCGACCGCTGTACCCCCAGCGCGGACACGCCGTGCTTCTGACTGGTCATCTGCCAAGCGGCGGCGAACCACAACTGCAGCGGCGTGCGCGTGCGGTGAAAGATCGTCCCCGCGGTCACCGACGCCTGGCGGCCGCAGACCGCGCACTCCCAGCGGCCGCTGCCCAGCCGCCAGCCATCCCGCCCCGCGCAGCGGGGACAGCGGAACCCGTCCGGCCAGCGCAGCCACTCCAGGTAGTCCAGGCATGCTTCATCGTCCGGGAACCAGGAGAGCAGCTCCGCGTAGGAGCCGGGATAGTCCTGTCCGGCCGCCGGCACGGCCCAAGACTACCTGACTCAAATAGATAGCCCATTCGTGGCATAGCAGCCGCGCGGCCGACTCCAACCTCCCATACGAAAGCAAGCGCGCGCCGGCCTGTAGGAGACTTGCCGGCGGCGCGATGGCGGCAGCGCGCTGCTGACGTCGGCTGCGTCCGGGGAGCACGGTGTCCGTGGGGTCGTTACGCCAGGCGCTGGTAGACCTTCCGCCGATCCGGCGGCCGTGATCGGACAGATAGGGCGAGCTTCTTAGCCGCTTAGCGCAGCCCGAGCCCACGCGAGCGACTCAGTTCCAATCCTGACGGTGTCTCCAACCTCAACCACGGGAACGACCGTGACATCGTTCCAATAGAAGAACTTCGAGACGAACGAGTACACGACGTCGGCATCCGCAGCTTCTACCAGCACGTAGCCGCCGTTGTTCAGGTTGGACACGAATGCGTGAACCGTGAGGCCATCCTCGGGTGCCCACTTGCCAAACGCCTTCAGCAGCGCATCCTGATTAGCGAGGTTCTGCTCGTGGCTGAGGCCGCCGGTGCGAACCTCGTATTCGATCATGTATTTCACGACGTCCTCCTCGTGTAGCTGGGGTAACCGCAGAGTTGAATACCTTTGCGAACCTACTCTGTGCGGACGTTCGAAAGCAAGCCCTCGTCGATCGCCGCGGGCGGCCAGGCCGCGCATCGGCGAAGAAGCACTACGGATGTTGGCACCCGAGGAGCGTCTTGAATTCGCTCACGAGAGGGCGAGGCGCGCTGCACCCGCCCGACCCAGCGAACACGACCAAGCAGACGCGCTGGGAGACACTCCAAGCTGGGTCGAGGGGTTTCGGTAAGCCGGCGTTCGCCGCGGCTGCCCTTTGTCCGGGACAGACAACGCGCGTCGGCCGTTTCAGCATGCGCGTGATGACTGCTTCGCTCGTCGAACGGTTACGTGATCGACGGCGGCCAGCGCGATCGCGATCGTGGCGAAGTAAGCGCTAAAGAGTGAGAGTTCTCGCCGCGCGGAAGCAGAAGTCCGGGTCGAGGGGTATCTGTCCGACCGACTCGGGTCAGCGCCGGGCGATCACGACGCGGTAGCCGAGGTCGAGTCTCACCGAAAGCGTCGACACGTTCCTCACTGCCGGCTCGATCCGCAGGCGCCGCGCATCTGCGCGCCGTTCTTGCTCGCGTATCGCGCAAGGTCCATGCCGTCCTAGATCGCAGGACGCGCGAGGTACTTGTCAACCCGGCGACGGATCTCGCCGGCCAACAGGCGTTCAGGTTCGTGCTGCTGCTCTCGGGACAGCGATGCCGAGCCGTCGGGGGCTCGCAGCACGAACGCGATTTGGAGGGCCGATCAGCTCACGCGCGGTGAGCGAAGACGCTTACCCTTCTCTCAAGCCCGATCGGTGCTCCCCCGCCGCGTGTCAGCCAAATATGACCCATGCGTCGTCCCGGTTGTCGGTGCACTTCACGGTGACGCTGTATGCCAGTGACCGGCGGGCGCGGGTGGGCTCGTTCTGGACCCATATCTCGATGCCCGTCGCCAGCCTCGAACCTGGGTGTCCGGAGGCCACGCTCGACGTGGCACGGTCCTCGACCTCTACACCATCCGCGCTGCCGGATTTGTCGATGAAAGGGTCGTCGAAGATCGTCCCGGGATAAACGCCGTTGCTCTTGACGTAGTGACCCGAGGCACACTCCACGTTGTGGGGGGTGCCGCCGCCATTCTTCTTGGTCATTCCGTGAAAGGTGTAGGACGTTTCGGTCGTCGATGTGGGAGCGCCGCGATCGGACCCCAAGATCACCCATGCGTCGTGTTCGTTGTTGGTGCACTTCAAGCTGATGCCGTAGGCGAGCGATTGACCGCTGTGGCTGCGGTCGTTCCTGACCCCTATCGCGATGCCCGTCGCGAGCCTCGAACCTGCATGTCCCGACGCCACGCTCGACGTGGCAAAGCTTCCGACCACGACCCCCTGAGCGGTTCGGGGGTCTATATAGACATAGGGCGCGTCGAAGATAGTCCCTGACCCGTCCGGAGCCTGTCAAGCCCGGTGAGACGGCTCGCGTTCGAAATTAGTGAGCGGCAGTGACCTCCTTTGGCTTGTTGATCCACGCGGCAGTCGGTAGCTCCGGCGGGACGGGCGGCTTGCGGACGAACCGCTCGGGGTTGCGGGCGTAGGCGGCGTCGAGCACGTGCCCTCGGGCGGTGTGCAGCGCGGTCGCCTGGCCGTGGTGGAAGGCGGCTGGGGTCATCAGCCCGATCCCGGAGTGCCGGTGCTCGTGGTTGTACCAGCGGAAGAACTGCCGGCAGTGAGCGCGGGCGTGCTCGATGTCATCGAACCGCTCGGGGAACTCGGGCCTGTATTTCAGGGTCTTGAAGTTCGACTCCGAGTACGGGTTGTCGCTGGAGGTGTACGGGCGGCTATGCGTCTTCGTGACACCAAGGTCGGCGAGCAAGAAAGCCACCGGCTTGGCGCGCTGCGGCGCGCCGCGGTCGGCGTGCAGCGTCAGCACCTTGGGGGTGATCTGCTGCTGCTCGGTCGCCTGCTCGATCAGCGCCTTGGCGAGCCGCCCGTTCTCCCGGTACTGGACCGCCCAACCGACGACGTAGCGGCTGAACACGTCGAGGATCACGTACAGGTAGTAGTAGGTCCACTTGGCGGGGCCCCTGAGCTTCGACACGTCCCAGGACCACAGCTCGTTCGGCCGCTCAGCGAGCAGCTCCGGCTTCGCATACGGCGGGTGGGTGAGCTGATCGCGCCGCTCCCGGACCCCGCCGTGATGGGAAGCGAGGATCCGGTACATCGTCCGCGTCGAGCACAGGTAGGTGCCCTCGTCCAGCAGCGTCGCCCAGGTCTCCTCCGGCGAGATGTCGACGAACCGGTCCGAGTGGAGCACTTCGAGCACCCGCCCGCACTCGGCCTCGGACAGCGCCCGGACGGGCGTCGGCCGCGGCCGGTGCGGTCTCGGCTCGGGCGGCCTGCGGCGGCGGTAGATCGTCGCCGGCGACGCGCCGAGCGCCCGGCACGCCGGCCGGGTACCGATCAACGGCGTGAGCTCCTCGACGGTGGCGGCGATCATCGCTCGGTGCTCCTGGTCGCGCTGTCGGTGCCGAGCATCTGTTCCAGCAGCGCTGAGACGTTTCCCTGGATCTCCACGACCCGCTTCATCTTCGCCAGCTCGGCCTCCGAGCGCTCGAGCTTGCGCGTGAGCTTCGCGATCTCCTCGTCGCGGCGGTCGACCGGCTTGCGCCCGCGCTGCTTGCCGAGCTCCTTCAACGCGCCTGCCTCGCGCTGCTTGCGCCAGTACGTCAAGTGCGACGTGTACAGGCCCTCCCGGCGCAGCAGCTCGCCGACCTCGCCCGGCCTGGTGCACGCGTCCGCCTTGGCCAGGATCTCGGCCTTGTACCTCGCCGTGAACTTCCGGCGCTTGGCCTGCTCGACCAGCTCCGGGTCAGGAACCCCCTCCGGCGCGGCGCGCCCGCCGGCCCCGAATCCCAGCCCGGCTACGCCGCGCTGGTCTTCGCGGCCGGCGGCAGCAGCCTCAGGCGCAGCTCCAGCTCCATTCGTGCTCGACTCCAACATGTCCGGCGTTCTCCGTTCTCGCCCTCAAGGTCATTGATTCCTCGATGGTGAGCGTCTCGCCGGACGTTGACAGAGAGGGGTCGCCTGAATTCCTGACGTAGTACCCATTGGCGCAGCTAACCTCGTGTGTGACTGCTCCGTTCCCGTTCTTGCTGGTCTTTCCCGAAAAGTGGTAGGGCGTCTCAGCGCCGACGGCAACACCCGCCGTCAACGCCACCAGAGCCGCCACCGCCAGTGCGCAGCCAATTGCGAGGGGTCGTCTCACCTCTTGCCTCCGATCGACACAAAGTCTGAATCTACAGGTGGCTCCTAACCGCTCGCGTCGGCCCCACGCTCGGTCGCCGCGCGCAAGGATACCACGCCGGTTTCGGATCTGAAAAACCGGAGGCCCGGGTGCGGCCACGGACGCGAAGGACTTCTGTTTCGTTAGATCCTCGCTCGACGCGCCTGAGCCCGCCCCGCGCGGCGTTCAGTGCGAGGTTTGTGCGAAGACCTCGTGCCTGAAGTTGTCACCGGCGCGGACCGTGAGCGTGGGGCTCTGCTGGCGGCCATAAGCATCAACGTAGACGTGATTCCAGACCGTGATCCGGAAGCTGTATTCGACGCCGCGCTTCAATTGGTACCCATTGAAAACCTCGCATCGACGCTCGGGGTTGCGCTTCCAACGGAGACCAGTCGTCTGCCGTGGGCCGGTGCGGACGAGCGCATCGGCGACGTAGGAGTGGTCGGCGGGCGCCGGCGTCGCGTGATTGCTTGGCCACTCAGTGGAAGGCTGTTGTCCGGATCGGTGATGTCCGGCCGGTGAGCTTGGGTTCTCGGGCGGCGGCGGGCTGACTCTCTTTGCCACTGTCGACCCCTGGGGGTCTGACCGGCTTTCGCTGTGTCGCCCGTCGCCGACCGAGGACCGCCGGCGTGACTTGATAGGAGCTTGCCAGAGCCCAACTGAGTGCTGTCCGCCGGCGATCCGCTTCGTCAGCCATATCTCACGAAGGGACGGGTACATGATCGTGATCGGGGTGGACGCACACAAGCGGACGCACACGCTTGTCGCGCTTGATGCGGGGACCGGCGTCAGCCGGGGCGAGACAACGGTTCAGGCCAGCGATGATGGCGTCCTTGCCGCGCTGCGGTTCGCCGCGGGCGTTGAGAACGAGCGGGTGTGGGCGGTGGAGGACTGCCGGCATGTCACGAGCCGGCTTGAGCGTGCTCTGCTGGGTGCTGGTGAGCGGGTGATCCGGGTCCCCCCATCGCTGACCGGCGCGTCGCGGAAAGCGACCCGGACGGCGGGGAAGTCTGACCCGATCGACGCCCGGGCGGTCGCGCTCGCCGCGATCCGCGAGGGGGTTGAGAATCTGCCGGTCGCGTTCCTAGACGAGCAGGCGCACGAGATCCGCGTCCTCTGCGATTACCGCGATCAGCTCATGAGCGAGCGCACCCGTCTGATCAACCGGTTGCGCTGGCATCTGGTCCGGATCGCGCCGCAGCTCGAGGCGCAGCTCGGCCCTCAGGCGCTGAAAGGCCCCCGCATCCGAGCACGGCTCGCCCGGCAGCTCGGGCAGCTGCCGGCCAGCCCGCAGCTGCGGGTCGCCAAAGCGCAGCTGCGGCGGATCAACGAGATCACCAAAGAACAGAAGGACCTGTTCGCCGAGCTCACCGCCCTGATCCAGGCGCACGCCCCGCAACTGCTTGAGCAGCGCAGCATCGGGACCGTGACCGCCGCCGTGATCATCGGACGAACCGCCGGCGCCCAGCGGTTCCGCAGCGAAGCGTGCTTTGCCCGGCACGCCGGCACCGCACCGATCCCGGCCAGCTCCGGCAAAACGACCCGTCACCGCCTGCACCGCGGCGGTGACCGGCAACTGAACCGGGCGATTCACATCATCGCGCTCGGCCGGGTCGCGTGGGACCCCGAGACCCGCGCCTACATCCAACGTCGCGTCTCAGACGGCAAGACCAAACGCGAAGCGATCCGCTGCCTCAAACGCCACATCGCCCGGCAGATCTTCCACCTCCTCTACAACGCCCAACCAGCCAGCCCACCACCGAGCGTGGAACCGGCACCGCGGGTCAGAGTCAGCGCCCCAGCACTGATGCCATGCACCCGGGTGAAAGCCCGCAAATAGCGAACACCACTTGACATAGGAGCTGCGAAAGGAACACTGTGACGCGATGGCGGAGAGTGGTGGATCGATCGCAGGCTGTCGCGTAAACCGCGGGTGTTGTGATCCGCCGACAATGGAGCGATTCGTCGGGCTGACTTCACGGGCTGCCAGCGCGATCTTTGGCGATTCACCCCTCTGTTTTGGGGGGTAAATCGCCAAAGTTTCGGCGGTGACCGCTGACCCGGATCGCCGCGTTATGACCTCATCACAACAAATCGCGAGCTCTTGGGGTTTACGCGACAGCCACATCGATTTCCGACACTCTCCCCCGGGGGATCCGTACCCATGCTGACCGCGCAATCGAGGGCTGAAGCCTGAGACGCTCGGATGCTCGCGCTACGACGAACGCAGGTCTGCGTCCGCGCCCTCGCAGCCGTCTATGCAGCTCCTGCGGAGTCCCGTCCTCGACAGGCCATCCGCCGCTGCTCGGAAGGTGGGCTTCAGCGTCTGCCCTCTGGGTCAATTTCGACCGTGATGAGACTGTCGCCGTGACGGTGGATGACCCCCTCCAGGCACCTTCCTCTCGACGGTAGATGGACGTCGCTCTGAGCCTCATCTCCTCCATCTCACCGTCGACGTGCCGAGTGAGCCGCTCAAGCTCGACCGTGAAGCCGAGCGTATCGTCGAAGCCGGTGACGAGGTTCTCCGGTAGGCGTTCACGTGGGGTCGTGGTCGTGAGCAGGAATCCTTCTGGATGGATGGAATCTTGCGGTCGTGGATCGAGGCGAGGCGGAAGTGATCGCGCTGGCTGGCGGGGAGCCCGCCCGCGAGTTGGTGCTGCGGCTGCTTGATGCGTTGGACCGGGCGGCCGAGGCGGTGGAGGCGGTGGCCGGGTTGCAGGAGCGGATCGAGGAGCTCGAGCGGCAGCTGAACCGGACCTCGCGCAACAGTTCGGTGGCGCCGTCCTCGGATCCGCCGCTGACACGTCAGCAGCGTCGTCAGCTCGCGCGCGAGCGTGCGAAGAAGCAGTTGGAGCGTGAGCGCCGCGAGGCGCGCGAGCAGGGCGGGCAGCCTGGTCATGAGGGTTCCAGCCGGCCGCCGGCTGAGCCTGAGCAGCTGACTGGCGCCCCGGTGGAGTGCCTGCCTGAGCGGTGCGGGTGCGGGCACTGGTTCACCGGCGGCGAGGAGCAGGTCGGTGAGCCGGTCTGCCATCAGCAGTGGGAACTGCCTCGGATCGTGCCCGATGTGCGCGAGTGGCGGCGGCTGCGGCTTGTGTGTCCGGGGTGCGGCAAGCCGACGTTGGCCGAGCTGCCGCAGGGCGTATCGCTGAGCGCGTTCGGGCCGAGGTTGCACGCACATGTTGCGGTGCTGGCCGGCGTGTGCCGGCTCTCGCGCGAGAAGATCGTCGAGCTGCTCGGCGAGTGCTACGGGATCGAGCTCAGCACTGGCGCGGTGGACATGATGCTGCGGCGCGTCAGCCGCGTGCTGCACGACCCGTGGCGCGAGTTGCACGAGGCGATCAAGCTCGCGCAGGCGGTGCACGCGGATGAGACGACGTGGCTGTGCAAGGCCGACCCGTGCTGGCTGTGGACGGCGACCACCGCGGTCCTGGTGTGCTACCGGATCGACCCCAGGCGCACCCAGGAGGCCGCGAAGAAGCTGTTGGGCGAGAACTTCGGCGGGTTCGTCACCTCGGACCGCTACGTCGGCTACCACTGGCTCGATGTCCTGCAACAGCAGCTGTGCTGGGCTCATTTGGTCCGCCAGCTGACCGAGATCTCCGAGCGTCCGGGCGCGCCCGGCAAGCTCGGCGCGCGACTGCTCGAGATCGCCGGCCAAGTCTTCACCGTCCATCGCGAGCACGTCGGCGCGCTCGCCAGCGCCGACGCTCCCGAGCACCCGGCGCTGCTCGCGCTGCGCGAGCAACTCCAACCGCTGCGCAAAACCTTCCAAGACCTGCTCGAGCAGGGCGCCCGCAGCCGCCACCCGAAGACCGCCCGCTTCTGCGCCGGGCTGCTCGAGGAGCAAGCGGCGCTCTGGACGTTCTGCGAAGTGCCCGGCATCACCCCGACGAACAATGACGCGGAAAGGGCGATGCGCGGCCCGGTGATCCTGCGCCGGATCTCCGGCGGCACCCAATCCGAGCGCGGCAATCGCTGGATCGAACGGATCCTCTCGATCATCGAGACCTGCCGCCGCCAACGCCGCTCCGCATCCAAGTATCTACACGACGCGATCGACGCCAGCCTCCACTCCCGGCCGATCCCCACCCTCGTTCCCGGCTGACGCAGCACCGTCATCCGAACCGGGCATAACGAGTTACAGAAGGAACCCGCGCCCACCCACCGACACCACGTGAACGGCTACGTTCTCCGCGCTCCATGTCTCGTAGTTGAGCGTCTTCGCCGCCGCGGTGAGGAGCTTCGGTCACCTTGTCAATACCGACTTGGTGGCCGCCAACCCCTCCCATCAGGGAGACGTCTGCAGCACGCGACCACAGTTCAAGGAACGGCCGCGGGTTACCCCCGGTGTGCTGCCGGAGGGCGTCATGACACCGCTCGATGAACTCGGCGGCGTCTGCGTCCGGTCTGTGTGTCGCAGCCTCCATAACTCCTCCTCCAGAAATTCTGGGGCTCCCGGCATCGATGTAGGTCGGCGCGGCGTCGGTTTCGGCGTTTGAGCGGGGGGTTCGCGGCCCGGCTGGCGCGGTGGGAGTCGTGCTCTGCTTCTGCGGGATGGAGGCTGCCTGCGTGAGGGGGTCGCCCGGCGGCCATGGATGGCCGGCGGAATGGGCATGGAAGGGGCCGGGAGTGCCGCGGCCGTCGGGGTGACGCGCCGCCGCCCTCATCAGGCAAGCTGGCGGCTTTCCAAGGTCAGTCAGCTCACAAGGAGGGCGACGATGCGCGTCTGCGCGGCATTCTCGCGCCTGTTGCGCCTGGACGGGATCTGGGTGCGGCGGGTGCAGTTCTTCGCCGATCGGGTGGTCGTCTCGGTGGCGCTCAGACGCCGTCGGCTGCACTGCCCGCTGTGCTCGTTCTCGACTCGCCATCGTCACAACCGTCAGCAGGTCGAGTCGGTCTGGCGGCATCTCGATCTCGGGATCTGGCGCCTGGAGATCCGCGCGCAGCTGCGGCGACTGGAGTGCCCCGAGCACGGGGTTCGGGTCGAGGGCGTGCCGTTCGCTCGGCACCGCTCCGGGTTCACGCGCGACTTCGAGGCGCTCGTCGCCTGGCTGGCCACCAAAGTTGACAAGACGACGATCACCAGGCTGGTGCGAATCGACTGGGACACCGTTGGGCGGATCATCAGCCGGGTCTGCGCCGATGAGCTGGACCCGGACCGTCTCGAGAACCTGTTTGAGATCGGGATCGATGAGGTCAGCTGGAAGCGCCAGCACAACTACCTCACGCTCGTGGCCGACCACATCCGCGGCCAGATCGTGTGGGGGACCGAGGGCAACGACAGCCAGGCGGCGAACCGGTTCTTTCGCCAGCTCGGCAAATCCCGCTCGCACGCGATCGAGGTGATCTCGCTCGACATGGGCCCCGGGTACGCGAAGTCGGCGCGGGAGCACGCGCCCCAGGCGACCATCGCGATCGACCCATTTCATGTCGTGGCCCTCGCGAACCGGGCGCTGGATGACATCCGCCGCGCCTACTGGAACAAGCTCCGGGAGCTCGACGACCCCGACGCCGCCCGCCGGTTCAAGGACGCCCGCTGGTCTCTGCTCAAGGCGCCCGACAAGCTCAACGATCACCAATCGCGAACGCTGAGACGGCTGCGGGCAGCCGGCGGCGAGGTGTGGCGCGCCTACACGCTCAAGGAAGCGCTGCGGGCGATCTTCAAGCCCGGCCTCACCGTCGAGGACGTGGAGATCCTGATCGACCGGTTCATCAGCAAGGCCGCACGCAGCCGCCTCAGACCGTTCGTCCGGCTCGCCAAGACGATCCGCAAGCACCGCGACGGCATCCTGCACGCGATCCGGCTCGCGATCAACCAGGGCCGCACCGAAGCGCTGAACAACAAGGTCCGCTTGATCACCCGCCGCGCCTACGGGTTCCACACCGCCAAAGCCGCGCTCGCGCTCGTGATGCTCACCTGCGGACCGACCACCCTCACGCTCCCCCACGAACTACACAGGTGACCGCAGTTCACCTACATCGATGCCGAGAGAGCCGAA